>NZ_FPKU01000001.1:1913123-1913415 GCF_900119845.1 Devosia enhydra | reverse complement strand
CCTCCCACAGGGGCGTGGATCGAAACGTCGATGAATACCTCGTCGACCTCAACGCCACGCAGGGTCGCCCCTCCCACAGGGGCGTGGATCGAAACCCAAGCCGAAGCGGACTGTAGGCGTAATCATAGCGTCGCCCCTCCCACAGGGGCGTGGATCGAAACTACTGGACGCATGGCGCGACCACCACGAACTTCGGTCGCCCCTCCCCACAGGGGCGTGGATCGAAACGGCAGCATCGGCAGGCCCGCTATCTCCCTCGCGTCGCCCCTCCCACAGGGGCGTGGATCGAAAC
>NZ_FPKU01000001.1:405527-1912927 GCF_900119845.1 Devosia enhydra | reverse complement strand
GTCGCCCCTCCCACAGGGGCGTGGATCGAAACTACATCCGCGCCGGCCGCCCAAAGTGCCACGAGCGGTCGCCCCTCCCACAGGGGCGTGGATCGAAACGTCGCATCAACGACGTGAAGCGCACGGGGCAGGCGTGTCGCCCCTCCCACAGGGGCGTGGATCGAAACTACATCCGCGCCGGCCGCCCAAAGTGCCACGAGCGGTCGCCCCTCCCACAGGGGCGTGGATCGAAACGTCGCATCAACGACGTGAAGCGCACGGGGCAGGCGTGTCGCCCCTCCCACAGGGGCGTGGATCGAAACACGGCAAAGCGGAACACGGGCTCGCTGACAGCGGGGGGTCGCCCCTCCCACAGGGGCGTGGATCGAAACGATATGCACGGGTGCTTGGGCATCCTCCCACCCGTCGTCGCCCCTCCCACAGGGGCGTGGATCGAAACCTCGACACCCTTTCGGACCCCTTCGAAGCGGTCGGTCGCCCCTCCCACAGGGGCGTGGATCGAAACTCAGCCATCTTGGCTGCGATCCGTTCGAGCTCGGGTCGCCCCTCCCACAGGGGCGTGGATCGAAACCGCGTGCTTTGTGGCGATTGGGCGAAGGCTGCGGTCGCCCCTCCCACAGGGGCGTGGATCGAAACCCCCATACGCGGGTGATCTCGCCATCCCCGGCCGCGTCGCCCCTCCCACAGGGGCGTGGATCGAAACTGGCGCCACGAGAACTTCGCCCACATCGTGCCGGACTGTCGCCCCTGCCACAGGGGCGTGGATCGAAACGGCTGGATCGAGAAAGGCCCAAGCGAGGCCGTCGTCGCCCCTCCCAAAGGGGCGTGGATCGAAACGTGGCATCGGCGACTGCGACAATGCTGTCTGCCTCGTCACCCCTCCCACAGGGGCGTGGATCAAACCTTCGCGAAGGCATCAAGCACTATCCCAGCCGGCGATCACCCCGCCCTCCAGCTGGGAAAAGGATCAGGCAACTGGCTCCAGACGTCGGGCAGCATCTGGCGGGCCGGCACGAGGCAGGCATCGAGGTCGCGGCGGATGCGCGCTTCGTCCATCGGGTTGGTGCCGATGAACACGAGCTCCTGCCGGCGGTCGCCCCAGACCGGGTCGATATAGGGCTGCATCGCGGCGAGCCAGTCCGGATCGTCCGGCCAGCGGCGGCGCGGTACCGCAGCCCACCACAACCCGCGCCGCCCGGTGCGCACCAGAGCGCCGGCCTGGCTCAGTTCGCCGACATGGTCGGGCCGCGTCGCCAGCCAGAAAAACCCCTTGGCTCGCACCACGCCGGGCCAGGGGCGGGCGATGAATTTTGCCAGCAGCACCGGGTTGAAGGGCTGGCGGGCGCGGTAGACGAACGCGCGGATGCCATACTCTTCGGTTTCGGGCACATGGTCCGAAAAGCCGTTGAGTTCCTTGAACCACAGCGGGTTGGTCTCGGCCCGTTCGAGGCTGAAGAGCCCGGTATCGAGCACGCGATCGAGCGGAACGTGGGCGAAATCGGTCTCGATCAGTTGGGCACCGGGGTTGAGTGCCCTGATGATCGTGCGGGCCGCGGCCTGCGCCTCAGGGCCGGCCTCGGAGATCTTGTTGAGCACGATGACATCGGCGAACTCGATCTGCTCGACCAGTAGGTCGACAAGGGCCCTGTCGTCGCCGTCTCCCGCCGTCTGCCCACGATCGCGCAGGAAATCCGACGATGCGTAGTCCTTGAGCAGATTGGCGGCATCGACCACGGTGACCATGGTGTCGAGCCGCGTGAGGTCGGAGAGGCTGCGCCCCGTTTCATCGCGGAAATCGAAGGTGGTGGCGATGGGCAGCGGCTCGGCGATGCCGGTGCCTTCGATCAGCAGGTAATCATAACGGCCGCTTTCGGCCAGGCGCCGCACCTCGCTCAGAAGGTCGTCGCGCAGCGTGCAGCAGATGCAGCCATTGGAGAATTCGACGAGCTTTTCGTCGGTGCGGCTGAGATTGGCGCCGCCGTCGCGCACCAGCGCGGCGTCGATATTGACCTCGCTCATGTCGTTGACGATGACCGCGACGCGCCGGCCTTCGCGATTGTTGAGAATGTGGTTGAGCAGCGTCGTCTTGCCGGCGCCCAGAAAGCCGGAGAGCACGGTTACGGGCAGCTTTTTCATGGGTCTCGTGCCTTGGTGAGGGGAGGGCGGGTGTCCGCCCGAGGGATGCTGCGGCCTTGGCGCAGCCGGATATCCGCGCGCTGTTCTTGCAAGTCGAGGCGGACCCCAACAGCCCGTCGGCGGCGGTGTATGTAATGATATTACATTACTTAAATTGCAGCGCAAGCGTCAATCTCGGCGCCTGTGACGTAGCGGATGGCACCTCCCAGCACCCCCGCCGGGCCATCGAGGCCCTTGCCTCCGACTCCGGGCTAGCCACATTGTATCGCCTAGCGATTCGCGTGCGGCACCGGTTGGATGTTCAAGAGACTGACTGCGTTATTCCGATCCTTTTTTCCGGCCCGTCAGGAGCCGGCCGGCCCGCAATTCGGCGCGCTGCCCTATACCGTGCGCGACGGGCAGCTCGTCGTGCTGCTCATCACCTCGCGCGGGCGCGGCAAGTGGATCTTTCCAAAGGGCGGCCGGATCGAGGGGATGACGCCGTGGGAGAGCGCTGCCCTCGAGGCCTATGAGGAAGCCGGGGTCGAAGGCGAGATCGAGCAGGTGCCCATCGGCTCCTATGTCCTGCCCGTCACCGCCGAGCGGCCCAAGCCGGTGGAAGTGCAGATCTTTCCGCTGCGCGTCACCCACCAGCGCGAGGATTGGAAGGAGCAGGGCCAGCGCTATCGCCACTGGGCTGTTCTCGCCGAAGCGCGCCGCCTGATCACCCATGAGGGGCTGGCCGATGTCGCGGTGGCGCTCGCCCAGCGCGAGCTGGGTCGCGGCCGGGCTCAGCCGGCGAACAGGGCCGCCATCAGCCAGTAGACCACTGCGGACAGCAGCGCCGCGGCCGGCACCGTCACGATCCACGCCGTCGCGATCGACAGCGCATGCTGGCGCCGCACCAGGTAGCGCCGCTGCCGCTTCTGGAAATTGGCGATCGCTTCCTCGGGTGTGCGGTTGAGATGGTCGGTCTTGAGAAAGACCCCGTCCGGGCTCACCGCCTTGTTGCGAATGTTGCGGTTCGAGACCCCCTCGCGCAGAAAGCCCACGCCGAACACCGCGCCGATGGCGATATGGGTCGATGACACGGGCAGCCCCAGCGCCGAGGCGACCAGCACCGTGGCGGCCGCCGCCAGCGCCACGCAGAAGCCGCGGATCTCGTTGAGCTTGGTGATCTTTTCGCCCACCGTGCGGATGAGGCGCGGCCCGAACAGCGCAAGCCCCAGAGCGATGCCGATGGCGCCGATGGCCAGCACCCAGAGCGGCAATTCCACCGCATCGCCGGCCCCGTTACCGCCGATGGTCGAAACGATCGCCGCGAGCGGCCCCACGGCATTGGCCACGTCGTTGGCGCCATGCGCGAACGAGAGCAGCGCGGTGGCGATGATCAGCGGCAGGCGGAAGAGCCGGCCGACATGCTTTTTCGAATTGTCGGCCTCGGCCGTGCCGTGCCGCACCCAGGGGATGGCGACGAGCCAGCCCAGCCCGCCAATCCCCAGCCCGATGGCCAATACCGTGGTCGGGGCAGGGGACCACATGCGGCTCAATCCCTTCTCGGCCATGTACATGGCAAAGATGCCGCTCATCAGCGCCACGAAGACCGGCACCCAGATACGGGCTGCCGCCGTCCGATCCTGCTTGCTGAGGATGGTGGCGTTGATGATGACCAGAAACACCGCAGCTAGCAGCCCGCCGGTCAGCGGCGAGATGACCCAGCTTGCACCGATGCGGCCCAGCGTCGGCCAGGCGATGGCGGAAAAGCCCATCGCGGCGACGCCGGCGCCTACCACCCCGCCCACCACCGAATGGGTGGTGGAGACCGGCGCGCCAAGGATCGTCGCGAGATTGACCCAGAGCGCCGAGGCCAGCAGGGCCGCCATCATCACCAGCACGAAGCTGCGCCCATCGAGCGTCGCTTCGGCGACGATGATGTCCTTGGAGATGGTGGTGACCACGTCGCCGCCCGCCAGCAGCGCGCCCGCCGCCTCGCAGATCGCGGCGATCGCCAGCGCCCCGCCCATGGTCAGCGCCTTGGCGCCGACGGCGGGGCCCATGTTGTTGGCCACGTCGTTGGCGCCGATATTGAGCGCCATATAGGCGGCGATCACCGTCGCGATGACGATGAAATAGCCCTGCGGTCCGCCCGCCGTCGCCCAGCTGGCCCAGACCAGCGCGGCCGCCAGAAAGAGCAGTGCCACCCCCGGCGCGGCAATGGCGCGGGCATTGGCGGTAGCGGCGCCGCCCAATTGCGACACACGCTTGAGGTCCTTGTCGATGGCGGGCTTCGACATGTGCTTTCCCGGGGCAGACGGAGATCGTGCGCCGTCTCTAATCAAGCCCCGCCTGCAGGGCGAGTCGATTGTGACGAAATCGTCATGTGTCCCCATCTCTGCGCCGGATTAATCCGCTTGCGCCCGCGGCTCATCGGCAGTCCGCATCTTCGGGTGTTCGGTCTATGTGTCTGGAAAGACAACGTGATCATCAGATTAACACACTTGAGTTAAGTTAATGACGCGCTCATAGTCCTGAATGCTGGCGGCGTCCGAGGGGGAATTCGCGACGCGGCCGGCTTGAGAAAGTGAGGATCAAGATGACACGATTGACTCGGCGGACATTCGTCGCATCGGTGCCGGCGCTTCTGGCTGCAAGCCAGATTCCGGCCTTCGCGGCCCCGGCCTCCCATCTGGAACTGATCGCGGCGCAGAAGGCCGAGCCGGCCATCGTCAAGCTCTACCGGCAGCTGGAGCGGCTCACCTCGACGGTGACGCTGATGACCACCGGCGCCCATCCCGATGACGAGCCCAGCGGCATGCTGGCGGCCCTGCGCCACGTTTATGGCATTCATTCGGTTCTCTATTGCATTACGCGCGGCGAGGGCGGCCAGAACGCCATCGGCCCCGAGCGCGGCTCGGTGCTGGGCGTGCTGCGCACCCGCGAGATGACCGAAGCCTCCCGTTCGCTCGATGCGTCACTGGCCTTCGGCAGCCAGGGTCACAACGACCACATGCATGATTTCGGCTTCTCCAAGGACCCCAACCAGACCATCGACCGCTGGGGCCGCGACCGCGTCATCGAGCGCATGACCTGGGCGTACCGGCAGTACAAGCCCGACGTCATCATGAACTGCTTCCTCGATGTGCCGGGCCAGCACGGGCATCACCGCGCCGCCAATGTCGCGACCTTCGTGGTCGCCGAAATCTCCGACAACCCGGCCGAATTCCCCGATCAGATCGCCTCGGGCCTCAAGCCCTGGCGCGTGCCCAAGATCTACCAGCCGGCCTATGGCGGCGGCGGTGGCGTCTATGACGACCAGATTCCGCCCCCGCCCAAGACCCTCGTGATCAAGGCGCCCGAGCGCGACCCGATCTCCGGCGCCACTTTCCCGCAGATGGGCGAGTGGTCGCGTTCGTGCCACCTCACCCAGGGCATGGGCCGCTGGCGCCCCGATCCGCAGACCGAGTGGGAGCTCAACCTCTCCTGGGCGGCTGATGGCAATGCCGGGCGCGAGGAAGCCGATATCCGCGAGGGCCTCATCGCCACGGTCGGCCATATCGCCGATATCGATGGCATGCCGGCCTCCGCCGCCGATGCGCTGCGCAACGCGCAGGGGCTGATCGAGGAAGCCATTGCCGATTATGGCGATCCGGTCGCGGTCACCACGCGTCTCGTCGAGATCGCCAAGGCCGTCGGCGAGGCCCGCGCCCAGCTGCCCGCCGAGCTCGAGGACGTCACCGCCCACCGGCTCGATCGCAAGATCCGCGAGATCGATCTGGCGCTGGCCACTGCCGCCGGCATGCATATCCGCGCCTTCACCGATGGGGGCGATCTGCGGCCAGGCCAGGATATCGTGGTCAAGACCATCGTCGATGCCCCCGATGCCATCACCATCGACAGCATCGCGGTTGTCGCCCGTGAGGGTATCGCCGGCGAAACCACCGCCGATGGCGTCAAGGTGTCGGTCGCCGGCGATGCCGCGCTCACCAATCCTCTGGCCGAGCAGTTCGATCCGCTCGGGGGCAATGGCGACGCCTTCGTGCGGCTCGCCGTCGACATCGAGGGCCACAAGGCGGTGCTCGACATCGATCTCGAGGATGCGCTGCGCATCCTTCCCGAGGCCTCGCTCGAGCTCAAGCCCGATGCGGTGGTGTTCAACACCGAGCAGGCGATCAGCCCGGTCGAGATGACCGCCGTCGTTGCCGGTGCCACCACGGCCGATCTCGATTTCGACCTCCCCGCCGGCTGGACCATCACGGCCACCGGCGAGACCGGGCGCGAGGCCGGGACCTTCGAGCTTGCCCCGCCCTCGGACCTCGGCACCACCCGCATCACCATCTCGCCCAAGCTGCTCGACAAGCAGGCCTATGCCATCAACGTCTTCACCTATCCCCATATCGGGCGGTCGGTGGTACCCACCGAGGTGGCAGTGCCGGTGCAGTCGGTGGGCGCGGTGCTGCCCGACGCGAAGGTCGGCTATATCGGGGGCGGCAACGACAATGTCGCCACCTGGCTCCGGCGCCTCGGGGTCGACCTCAGGGAGCTGACGCCGGCCGACATGGAGGCGGGCGCCTATCGCGATCTCGACAGTCTCGTGGTCGGCATCTTCTCCTTCGGGCGCCGGCCCGATCTCGTCGCGGCGCTGCCCGGCGTGCATGAATGGGTGCGCAATGGCGGCCACCTCGTCACGCTTTACCATCGCCCGTCCGATGGCTGGAACGTCGATACCGTGCCGCTCGCGCCCATCACCATCGGCACGCCCTCGATCCGCTATCGCGTCACCGATGCCGAGGCCGAGGTCAAAGTCCTTGCCCCCGACCATCCGCTGCTCAACCACCCCAACGTCATCGGGGCGGAAGATTGGGCCAATTGGGACAAGGAGCGCGGGCTCTATTTCGCTTCCGAATGGGACCCGGTCTATGTGCCGCTGCTCGCCATGAGCGATCCGGGCGAGGAGCCGCTCGAAGGCTCGCTGCTTTCGGCCGAGATCGGGGAGGGCCGCCACACCCATACGAGCCTCGTGCTGCACCACCAGCTCGACAAACTCACCCCCGGCGCCTTCCGCCTCCTCGCCAACCTCGTCCAGAAGGCCCGCGTCTGATCCTCGACTGAACGCCAGCCCCACACAACGGCCCACGCGACCCCTCGCGTGGGCCTTTCGTTTTTCTCCTCTTTCCCTTCTCCCCTGCGGGAGAAGGTGGCCCGCAGGGCCGGATGAGGGGTTCAGACTCGGTGATTGAGCCGAAAGCCCGCACCCCTCACCCCAGCCCTCTCCCCGGCTGGGAGAGGGAGCGATAGAGCCTGAAATCGGGCGAACGCTGGGGGCGAACGGGCCCCCCTTTCCCTTCTCCCCTGAGGGGAGAAGGTGGCCCGCAGGGCCGGATGAGGGGTTCAGACCATCGCCTCCAGCCGAGCCCGCGCACCCTTTACCCAACTCCCTTCCTTCAAGAGAGAGACGTCGATCGCTCAGAGGCGTTTCGCAAGCCAGCCCCACACCCGCTTGACGGATCATCCACCCCATGCAAGCTTAATCCGTAACTAGAGGATATATTCCACTATAAGGGAATATAAGGAAGGGAACGACATGAAGCCTTTTGCCCTGGCGCTTGCCACATCCGTCATCGCGCTGATGTCCGCCAATGGTTCCGCTCTTGCCCAGACCGCTGGCGGGGTGATCGACGTGGCGACCATCGGCGAGCCGCCCACCCTCGACCCCATGGCCTCCACCGCCGATCTCGTCGGCATCATCACCCAGCACATCTACGAGACCCTCTACACCTTCGCCGAGGACTGGACGGCGACCCCGCTGCTCGCTGCCGACATGCCGCAGATCTCCGAGGATGGGCTGACCTACACCATCCCGCTGCGCACCGGCGTCACCTTCCATGATGGCTCGGAGATGACTTCGGCCGACGTCGTGGCCTCGCTCGAGCGCTGGATGCGCATTGCCAGCCGCGGCAAGCAGGCCGATGCGGTGATCGAGACCGTCGCCGCCACCGATGATGCCACCGTCACCATCACGCTCAACACCCCCTACGCGCCGCTCCTCTCGCTGCTCTCGCTCAACAATGCGGCGGCGATCATCATCCCCGAGGAAAACGCCGCGCAGGACCCGCTCGAGGCCTATGTCGGCACCGGGCCCTACAAGCTCGAAGCCCGCGTGCCCGATCAGTATATCCAGCTCGTGCGCTTTGATGAGTATGCCTCGCGCGATGGCGAGCCCAATGGCTTCGGCGGTGCGCGCCTGCAATATCTCGATGAAATCCGCTTCGTGCCGGTGCCCGATCCCAACACCCGCGTCGAGGGCGCGGTGGCCGGGCAGTTCGCCTATGTCGACCAGCTGCCGGTCGAGGCCTTCGACCGCGTGTCGTCCGGGGCCACCGAGCCGGTGGTGCTGGCGCCGTTCGGCTGGCCGGTGTTCGTGATGAACACCCAAGAAGGGCTCAACTCCGACATCCGCGTCCGCAAGGCCATCCAGGCGGCCCTCGCCCCCGAGGATATGCTGCTGGCCGCCTTCGGCTCGGAGAATTTCTTTGCCGTCGACGGCGCCTGGTATCCCGAAGGCTATGTCTGGCACACCGAAACCGCGACCGAGCCCTACAAGCCGGCCGGCGACACCGAGGCGGCCAAGGCGCTCCTGGCCGAAGCGGGCTATAGCGGCCAGCCGCTGCGCATCCTCACCTCGCGCCAGTACGAATATCACTACAAGATGGCGCAGGTCGCCCAGGCCTATCTCGAGGCCGCCGGCTTTACCGTGCAGATGGATGTGGTGGAGTGGGCGACCCTCACCCAGAACCGGGCCAACCCCGCGCTCTGGGATATCTACATCACCCACAGCCCCTTCCTGCCCGAGCCGTCCCTGATGGGCATCATGTCCGATACCTCGCCGGGCTGGTGGGCCACCGATGCCAAGCATGCGGCCGTCAACGCCTTCAACGCCGAGAGCGACCCGACCAAGCGCGTCGCCCTGTTCGAGGCGGTGCAGCAGGTGATCTATGATGAAGTGCCCGCCTACAAGGTCGGCAATTTCAACGCCCTGGCCGCCCAGTCGCCCAAGCTCGAAGGCGTCACCGTTTCGCCCTGGCCGTATTTCTGGAACGCCTATCTCACCGAATAAGGCCCTTCGCTGATCGCTCCCGCCGCGGCCGGAGCGTTTCCAGGCGAAGTGGATACCGGTTCGCCGTCCGGAAACGCTAAAAATTGGCTGCGGTGGGGCTACCCCGTTCCCCGAGGTCATCCCACATGCTCCGCGCTGCCCTCAACCGGCTCCTCGGCATGGCGATCGTGATGGCGCTGGTCGTCACCATCGTCTTCATCATCGTCCGCGTCACCCCCGGTGATCCCGCTGCCGTGATGCTCGGGCCCGATGCGACCGCCGCAGACATTGCCAGCCTCCGGCAGCGGCTGGGGCTCGATGCCTCGATCCCCGAGCAGTTCGTCACCTATCTCGGCGGATTGCTGAGGGGCGATCTCGGCACCTCGATCTTCCTCAATATCCCCGTGGCGCAGGCGCTGTGGCTGCGCGCCGAACCGACCTTTTTTCTCACCATCTTCTCGCTTCTGATCGCCACCGCCATCGCCCTGCCGGTCGGAGTGCTCTCGGCCTATTGGCGCGGCACGCTGTTCGACCAGGCGGCGACGACCCTCGCGATGCTCGCGGCTTCCATCCCCAGCTTCTGGCTCGGGCTGATCTTCATGCAGGTCTTTGCCGTGCAGCTGGGCTGGTTCAACACCTCCGGCTTTGGCGGGCCGGGGGCGAGCTTTGCCGAGCGCATGCATCACCTCGTGCTGCCCGCCTTCACGCTGGGGCTGATATCGTCCGCGCTGATCACCCGCTTCACCCGCGCCGCGATGCTGGATGTGCTCAATGACGATTATGTCCGCACCGCCCGCTCCAAGGGCATGGGCGAATGGCGCGTCGTCGTCCGCCACGCCTTCAAGAACGCGCTGATCCCCATCCTCACAGTAGTCGGGTTGACCGCCGCGCTGCTGATCTCAGGCGCCATCGTCACCGAAACCGTGTTCGGCCTGCCCGGGGTGGGCAGCCTCATCGTCTCGGCGGTGCTGCGGCGCGATTATCCCGTCATCCAGGGCGCGCTGCTGGTGGTGGCGGGGCTTTATGTGCTCGTCAATTTCATCATCGACATGCTCTATCTGCTCGTTGACCCGAGGGTGCGCTACTGATGGCCGCGACAGCTGGCGCCGGCATGGCGCGCGAACCCAATCTCCTGATGCGCATCGCCAGCCGCCCCACGGCGCTGATCGGGCTCATCATCGTCACCATCGTCATCGTGCTCTCGGTGCTGGCCCCGCTGATCGCGCCCTATGCGCCGGGGCAGATCGCCGTGCGCTTCCGCCTGCAGGGGCCGAGCCTTGCGCATCTGATGGGTACCGACGAGCTGGGCCGCGACGTCTTCTCGCGCGTGCTCCATTCGGGCCGCACCTCGCTGGGGGTGGGCTTTGCGGTGGTGATCTTCGCCTCTTTGATCGGGGTGACGCTGGGGCTCGTGGCGGGGTTTTTCCGCCGCTTCGATGCGCCGGTCTCGCGCCTCATCGATGCGATGATGGCCTTCCCCGACATCCTCCTCGCCATTGCGCTGGTGGCCGCGCTCGGGCCGTCGGCGACCAATGTGGTCATCGCGCTCGGCATCGTCTATGCGCCGCGCCTCGCCCGCGTCGTGCGCGCCTCCACCCTCGTCATCCGCGAACTGCCCTATGTCGAGGCGGCACGGGCGCTTGGGGTACCGACGCCGGTGATCCTCGTGCGGCACGTCCTGCGCAACGTCACCTCGCCATTGCTGGTGCAGGCGACCTTCATTTTCGCCAATGCCATTCTGGCCGAAGCCGGGCTGTCCTTCCTCGGGGTCGGCATTTCGCCCGACATTCCCACCTGGGGCACGATGATCTCGGTGGGCCGCCAGTTCCTCGATCAGGCGCCGTGGATCATGTGGTTCCCCGGCAGCGCCATCATCTTGACGGTGCTCAGCCTTCAGCTTCTCGGAGACGGCCTGCGCGACTTCCTCGACCCGCGCCTCGCCAAGGATGTGTGATGTTCGATAACCGCTTCAAACCGCAGGAGCAGAAGCTCCTCATTGCCAACGCCCGGCCCTTGGCCTTCGGCCAGCCCGGCCTGCCCGAGCGCCTCGACGTGCTCATCGGCACCGATGGCGCCATCCTCGATTTCGGCCCATCGCTGGGGTCCGATGGCAGCATCGACGCACAGCGCATCGACGCCGCCGGCGCCTATATCTCGCCAGGCTGGACCGATCTTCACGCCCATGTCTGGTATGGCGGCACCGACATTTCCATACGGCCCGAACAGGGCGGGGCGGCGCGCGGGGTCACCACCATCGTCGATGCCGGCTCGGCGGGCGAAGGCAATTTCCAGGGCCTGCGCGAATTCATCATCGAGCCGGCGCGCGAGAACGTCTACGCCTTCCTCAATCTGGGCTCGATCGGGCTCGTGGCCTGCAATCGGGTCAGCGAGCTCATGGACATGCGCTCGATCGACATCGATCGCACCATCGCCGTCATCGAGGCCAATCGCGACGTCATCGTCGGGTTGAAGGTCCGCGCCAGCGCGGTGATCACCGGGGGCTGGGATCTCGTTCCGGTCAAGCTCGCCAAGAAGATCGGGCGCATCACAAAGCTCCCCATCATGGTGCATGTGGGCGAGCCGCCCCCGCTCTATGACGACATCCTGCCGCTTTTGACCGAAGGCGACATCGTCACGCATTGCTTCAATGGCAAGCATGGCGGCTCGATCATCGAGGATGACGATCTCTACCGGCTGGCCGAGGATGCGGCAAAGCGTGGCATCGTGCTCGATGTCGGCCATGGCGGGGCGAGCTTTTCCTTCGATGTCGGCCGCATCGCGCTCGAACGCGGCTTGAAGCCCACCACGATTTCCACCGATCTGCACAATCGCTCGCTCGATGGCGCGGTGTGGGATCTGGCCACAACCATCTCCAAGCTGCACGCGCTCGGCATGGGCTTCGAGGATACGGTGGTTGCCGCCACCACGGCGCCGAAAAAGGCCATCAACCGGCCCCATGCCGATCTGCTCGCCAAGGGCAAGCCGGCCGAGTTCACACTGTTCGATCTCGTGCCCTCCACCCTCGAGGTCAAGGACAGCCAGGGCGCCCGCTCCACCATCGAAGCCATCTTCGAGCCGCGCTGGGCGATCCTCGGGGCCGAAGCCGTGCCGGCCTCGCGCCACCAGCCACACCGGCACGATGAGGGTGGCCATGCCTGCCCGCATTGCGGGTGGATCTCATGACCCTGCCCGAGGACACCATTCTCTCGGTCCGCGATCTTCGGACGTGGTTCAAGGCCAAGCGCTCCACCGCCAAGGCGGTGGATGGCGTCACCTTCGACCTCAAGCGCGGCCAGACCCTCGCGGTGGTGGGAGAATCGGGGTCCGGCAAGTCCGTCACCAGCCTCTCGATCATGGGGCTGCTGGCCAAGCCCGGGGCCATCGAGAGCGGGGAGATCCTGTTTCGCGACCGCACGGGCAGCGTCCACGATCTGGCGCGGTTCGCCCCGCGCCAGTTCCGCGCCCTGCGCGGGCGCGAGATCGCCATGATCTTCCAGGAGCCGATGACGAGCCTCAACCCGCTCTATACCGTGGGCGACCAGATCGGCGAGATGATCGCGCTGCACGAGCCGGTAAGCCGGGCCGAGGCCCGCAAGCGCGCTCTCGACATGCTGCGCCATGTCGAAATTCCCGATGCCGCCAGCCGGCTCGATGATTATCCGCACCAGATGTCGGGCGGCATGCGCCAGCGCGTCATGATCGCCATGGCGCTCGCCTGTTCGCCCTCGCTGCTGATCGCCGACGAGCCCACCACCGCGCTCGATGTCACCATCCAGGCGCAGATACTCGATCTCCTCCGGCGCCTCCAGGCGCAGTTCGGCATGTCGATCCTGTTCGTCACCCACAATCTTGGCGTGGTCGCCGAGATCGCCCATGAGGTGGTGGTGATGTATGCCGGGCGCGTTGTCGAGCAGGCGCCGGTGCTCGATCTCTTCGCCCATCAGGCCCATCCCTATACGCGCGGGCTCCTCGCCTGCACCCCCGATGCCGAGCGCGATCTTTGTGCCGATGGCGCCCGCCGCGCGCTCTATTCCATCCCCGGCTCGGTGCCGCCCATCACCGCGCTGCCGCCCGGCTGCGCCTTCGAGCCGCGCTGCGCCTACCGCATCCCGGCCTGCACCGAAGCGCTGCCGCCGCTCGTCCGAGTGGGCGCCAACACCGTGTCGCGCTGCATCAGGAGCCACGAGATATGAGCCCCGTCGAGGCGCCGCTGCTTTCCGTCGAAGGCCTCAGCAAGAGGTTCCTCGCCCGCAATGGCCGCGTCGTGCACGCGGTCTCCGATGTCAGCTTTTCGGTCCGCAAGGGCACGACGGTGGGGCTCGTGGGCGAATCCGGCTCGGGCAAGACCACCGCCGGCCGCACCGTGCTGCGCCTTATCGAACCCTCGGGCGGCAAGGCGGTGTTTGACGGGGTCGATCTCTTCTCGCTCTCCGAGCGCGAGATGAAGGCCTATCGCAAGCGCCTTCAGATCATTTTCCAGGACCCGTTCTCCTCGCTCAATCCGCGCATGCGCATTGATGCGATCCTGGGCGAAGCGCTCGATGCCGCGCGCTTTCCGCGCGGCTCCGCCCGCAAGGACCGGGTGGCCGAGCTCCTGTCCATCGTCGGGCTTTCGCCCGATCACGCGCGGCGCTTTCCGCATGAATTTTCGGGCGGCCAGCGCCAGCGCATCGGCATTGCCCGGGCGCTGGCCGTCGAGCCCGATTTCATCGTCGCCGACGAGCCGGTCTCGGCGCTCGACGTTTCGGTGCAGGCCCAGGTGCTCAACCTCATGGGCGACCTGCAGAAGCGCTTCAACCTCTCGATGCTGTTCATCGCCCACGATCTCTCGGTGGTCGAATATCTTTGCGACGATGTGGTGGTGATGTATCTGGGGCGCGTCATGGAGCGGGGACCGAGCCGCAAGGTCTATGCGGCGTCCCGTCATCCCTATACCCGCGCGCTGCTCGCCACCGCGCCCATCCCCGATCCGACGCGGCGGCGCGAGCGCGTGCCGCTTCAGGGCGACATCCCGTCCCCGCTCGACCCGCCCTCGGGCTGCGTCTTTCGCACCCGTTGCCCCATGGCGATCCCCGCCTGCGCCGATATCGTGCCGCCGGTGGCCCATCTGGGGGGCGATCACCACGTCGCCTGCATCCGCCATGCCGAACTGGCCTGAGGGCCAGACGTGACTTTCCCGGAGTACCCCATGACCCGCCCCGAGCGCGCCCTCCAGCCCGACCCGACCCCTTATGACCGGCTCGCGGCCGAGGGCATCATCCTGCCGCCGGCGCCGGCGCCCATCGCCAATTTCGTCACCCATGTCATCGAGGGCAATCTGCTGTTCCTCTCGGGGCAGGGGCCGCTCGAAGCCGATGGCACCCTGCATACCGGCCGTGTGGGCGAGGATGTGTCGGTCGCCGATGCCTATGCCCATGCCCGCCTCACCGGCATCAACCTGATCTCGGTGATGCATGCGGCACTGGGCGATCTCGGGCGCGTCACCCGCATCGTCAAGCTTCTGGGCATGGTCAATGCCACCCCCGATTTCGGCGAGCATCCGGCCGTCATCAATGGCTGCTCGGACCTTCTGAACGCCATCTTCGGCGAAAAGGGCGTGCATGCCCGCTCCGCCGTCGGCTTTGGCTCGCTGCCCAACCGCATTACGGTGGAAATCGAAGCCATCGTCGCCTTCCGCTGATCCCTCCTCATTCGGACCCGTCACGCTCATGTCCTCCGATATCCGCAGTCGCCTCGGCCTTCGCCCCGTCATCAACGTCTCGGGCACCATGACCTCGCTCGGGGCCTCCATCGTCGTGCCCGAGGCGGTCGAAGCCGTCCGCGCCGTCCTCACCGAATGGACCGAGATGGGCGACCTGCACCGGGTCGCGAGCCGCACCATCGCCGAACTCACCGGCGCCGAGGCGGGCTTTGTCACCGCCTCCTGCTCGGCCGCCATCACGCTGTCGGTCGCCGCCGCCATCACCGGCACCGACCTCTATGCCATCGAGCAATTGCCCGACACCGGCACCCGGCCAAACGAGGTCGTCATCCAGACGGGCCACATGGTTTCCTATGGCGCCCCCGTCGAGCAGGCCATCCGCATGGCCGGCGGCAAGGTCGTGCCGGTGGGCCAGGCCACCAGCGCCCATGCCTATCAGCTGGCTGGCGCGATCACCGAGCGCACGGCGGCCGCCGTGTTCGTCGTCTCCCATCACGTCGTCGATTACGGGCAGATCCCGCTCACCACCTTCGCCAAGATCTGCCATGAGCGCGGCGTGCCGGTCATCGTCGATGCGGCCTCCGAATATGATCTGCGCGGCTTTCTCGCCCAGGGCGCCGACCTCGCGCTCTATTCGGGCCATAAATTCCTCGGCGGACCGACCAGCGGCATCGTTGCCGGCTCCAAGGATCTGGTACGCGCCGTTTACCTCCAGAACCGCGGCATCGGGCGCGGCATCAAGGTGGGCAAGGAAAGCATCGCCGGTGTCATCGCCGCGCTCGAGGCGTGGAAGACGCGCGATCATGCCGGCATCCGCGCCCGCGAGCAGGCGGCGCTCGATGTGTGGCTGAAGGCGCTGGCCGACCGGCCCGGCGTCACCGCCACCATCGTGCCCGACCCCACCAACAATCCCCTCGACCGCCTCAAGCTCGCCATCGATCCCGAGATCGCGCGCATCTCCGCCTGGGATTTTGCCACCCGCATGGGGCAGGGGGACCGTCCGGTCATCGTGCGCGATCACGAGGCCGAGCATGGCTATATCTTCCTCGATCCCTGCAACCTGCATCCGGGCGAGGAATTCGTCGTGGCCGAAAGGCTGGGCGAGGAGTTCGAGAAGGTGCGCGGCGCCAACGAGCCGGTCGTGACCCCCCTCGATCAGTTCTGGCTGGCCCGCGAAGCGAGCATATTGAACTGGCCCGATTGAGGGTGCATCTGTCGGGTCACGCAAGGAACCCGTTCATGGCCGCCATCAAGACCCTCGATCCCGCCGAGCCGCATGCCAGGCGCTCGCGCACCAGCGGCATCGACCGGGCCCTGCAGATCTTCGATCACCTGCAGGGCGAAGAGCGCGCCGCCACCGCCTATGAGATCGCCCAGGCGGTGGGCGCTCCCCTCTCCACCATCTATGCCATCATCGACGATCTCGTCGAAAAAGACCTGCTGACCCGCGACGGCAACGGCCTTATCTGGCTGGGGCCACGGCTTTATCACTACGGGCTGACCTATGCCCGCAACCTCGATCTGCTCCAGGTCGCGACCCACGAGATGCACGAGCTGGCCCGCGCCTCGCGCGAGACCGTGCAGGTCTGCGGCCGCGATCAGGACAATATTGTGGTGATCGCCATGGAAGAGGGCGCCGACCATTTCCAGGTCACCTCGCGCATCGGCACGCGCAGCCCCTTGAACTGGACCGCCTCTGGGCGCCTGCTCGTCGGGCACCTGCCCGAGGATGAGCTGCGCACCATCTTCCAGCGCTCGGCGCGCCGCTCGCCCACCGGCCGGGCCGAACTCGACCCCGACGTGCTGGCCCGCTCGGCCCGCGAGGCGCTCGATCAGGGCCTTTCGATCCAGGCCGGCGAATCGGATTTTTCCGTCGCCTGCATCGCCGCCCCCATCCGCGACCGGTCGGGTGCCTGCCAGGCCACGATCTCCATCGTCGTGCCCGAGAGCAAGGTGGGGCAATCCGATCCCGACCTCATCGAACTGGTCAAATCGAGCGCCCGCCGCATCGAGGCCCGGCTGGGCTGGACCAGCGGGCGCAGGCCCTAGCTCCGGCATCGGTTGCCAAGCCGGCATTGCCTGCCTATCGTCCCGGCCGCAAAAGCGTTTCCAGGTGAGTGGACACCGGTTCGCCGTCCGGAAACGCGACGAAGCGCAGGGCAGGGGGCCACATGCTGCACGCGATCACAGATTGGGACGATGCCTACGCCAACGGGCCCAACATTCCGGGAGGCGAACGCTGGCCGTCCGCCTGGGTCGCCCCGGCCGCCGCGTTTCGCGAGCGCCTCCTGGCCGAAGGTCGCGCCCGCCTCGATCTCGCCTATGGCGAAGCGCCCCGCAACCGCTTCGATCTCTTCTTGCCAGAGGGGACGCCGAAGGGCCTCGTCGTCTTCATCCATGGCGGCTTCTGGCTGAGGCTCGACAAATCCTACTGGTCCCACCTCGCCGCCGGTCCGCTGGCCCATGGCCATGCCGTCGCGATGCCCAGCTACACCCTCTGCCCCGAAGCCAACATCGCCGCAATCACGCTCGAAATGGCGCATGCCATAGCTGGGGCCGCCGATCTCGTGCCCGGCCCCATCCGCCTCGTCGGTCACTCGGCCGGAGGTCAGCTCGTCACCCGCATGGTGTCGCACACCTCACCGCTGCCCGAGGCGCTCTGGGCCCGCATCGCGCTCACGCTCTCGCTTTCGGGCCTCCATGATCTGCGCCCGCTGCTCAACACCGGCATGAACGCAACCATCGGGCTCGATGCCATGGCGGCAGCCGAAAGCCCGGCGCTGCTTGCGCCCCTTCCGGGCACGCGGCTCATCTGCTGGGTCGGGGCGGCCGAGCGCTCGGAATTCCTGCGCCAGAACGCGCTTCTGGCCAATATTTGGAAGGGCCTCGGCGCCGCAACCGACGCGGTCGAGGAGCCCGACCGGCACCATTTCAACGTCATCGACGGGCTTTCCGACCCCGATCATCCGCTCTGCCGGGCGCTCATGGCGCAATGAGCCGGGCAAGCGTACCGGCCGGGCCGCAATTGGGCTGGAAATGCCCGACCAATCAGGCATGTTAGGGCCAATTCGGCAAAACGATTTTCTGGAGGATTGTCATGGGGAAGATTCTGGCGGCACTGGCGTTCGCGCTTTCGGCCGGCGTTGCGGGGCAGGCATTGGCCGAGCCCATCAAGATCGGCATGATCACGACGCTGTCGGGCGGTGGCGCCGGCCTCGGCATCGATGTCCGCGACGCCTTCCAGCTCGCCCTTAAGCAGGCCGGCAATGCCGAGATCGAGCTCGTCGTCGAGGATGATGCGCAAAAGCCCGAACTGGCCGTGCAGATCGCCGACAAGATGATCCAGTCCGACAAGGTGGATCTGCTGACCGGCATCATCTGGTCCAACCTCGCCATGGCGGTCGTGCCCTCGGTCACCGCGCAGGAGATCATCTATCTTTCGCCCAATGCCGGGCCGTCGCCGCTGGCCGGCGCCGCCTGCAACGCCAACTATTTCAACGTCGCCTACCAGAACGACAATTTCCACGAAGCGGCGGGCGAATACGCCAATATCGATTATTCCAACACCTTCATCATGGCGCCCAACTATCCGGCCGGGCAGGATGCGCTCACCGGCTTCAAGCGCTATTACAAGGGCACGCTGGCCGGCGAGGTCTACACCCAGGTCGGCCAGACCGACTACGCCGCCGAAATCGCCCAGATCCGCGCCTCGGGCGCCGATTCCGTCTTCATCTTCCTGCCCGGCGGCATGGGCATCGCCTTCACCAAGCAATACGCCCAGTCCGATGTCGGCATCCCGCTGCTCGGGCCCGGCTTCTCCTTCTCGCAGGATGTGCTCGGCGCCATCGGCGATGCGGCGGTCGGGGTGAAGAACTCCGCCTCCTGGTCGCCCGATCTCGACAATCCGGCCAATGCGGCCTTTGTCGAAGCGTTCCAGGCCGAATATGGCCGCCTGCCGTCGGTCTATGCCGCCCAGTCCTTTGATACGGCCAACCTCATCCTCTCGGCCGCCGCCAAGGCCAGCGTCACCGACAAGGATGCCTTCCGCGCTGCCCTCAAGGAAGCCGATTTCGCCTCGGTGCGCGGCAAGTTCTCCTTCAACACCAACCAGCATCCGATCCAGGATCTCTACATGCGCGAGGTGGTGAAAGAGGGTGACGTGATCACCAACAAGATCATCGCCACCGTCTTTACCGACCATGGCGACGCCTACGCCAAGGATTGCAGCCTCTAAAACCCGCCCATCGCCACGGGGGCGTCCCGGCCTACCGGGTCGCCCTCCCCACCCTGTCGTCCCTGCGAAAGCAGGGACCTCCGTTCCGGGATCGCGAGGCGTAAACAGGGGTCCCTGCTTTCGCAGGGACGACCCGATGCGGGGCGGCATTCTCCGCAGCCTCGCCCGAATGCCGCCGCCCAAACCCAAGAGTGGAGCCCCTTGTCCAGCGCCCTTCTCGTCGAACAGCTGCTCAACGGGCTCCAGCTCGGGGTTATGCTTTATCTCATGGCGGCCGGCCTCACCCTGATCTTCGGGGTGATGGGGCTGATCAACCTCGCCCATGGCTCGCTCTACATGGTGGGCGCCTTTGCCTGCGCCGCCGTCGCGGCGTGGACGGGCTCGTTCTTTCTCGCGCTGATCGGCGCCCTGATTGCCGCCGCCGCGGCCGGCGCGCTGATGGAAATCCTCGTCATCCGCAGGCTTTACGGCCGTGACCATCTCGATCAGGTGCTGGCCACCTTCGCGCTCATCCTCGTCTTTTCCGAAGCCACCCGCTGGCTCTTCGGCCCGTTCCCGCTTTATCTCGATATTCCCGCCATCCTGCAGGGCACCGTTCCGCTGCCGGGCGGCTCGCGCTACCAGATCTACCGGCTCGCCATCATCGGGGTGGGCATTGCCGTCGCCATCGGTCTCTATCTTCTCATCTCGCGCACACGGCTGGGCATGCGCATCCGCGCCGGCGAGAGCGACCGCGAGATGATCGCCGCGCTCGGGGTCGATATCCGCACCCTTTACACCGTCGTCTTCGCGCTCGGGGCCGGGCTTGCCGGCCTGGCCGGGGCGATGATCGGGCCCTTGCAATCGGTGCAGGTGGGCATGGGCGAGCCGGTGCTCATCCTCGCCTTCGTCGTCATCGTCATCGGCGGCATCGGTTCCAATCGCGGGGCGCTCATCGGCGCCATCCTCGTGGGCGTGGTCGATACGATGGGGCGGGCCCTGCTGCCCGGCGTGTTGTCCGGCCTGCTCGGGCCCTCGGCTGCGGCCACCACCGGCTCCTCGCTCGCCTCCATGCTCATCTACCTCGTCATGGTGGTCATCCTCGTCTTCCGGCCGCGCGGCCTCTTTCCGGCCGGGTCCTGAGCCATGATCACCCGCGAACGCCTCGTCGAAATCACCCTCGTCCTGCTGCTCGCCGCCGTGCCAATTGCCGCGCAGCTGCTCAACGAACCGTTTTACCTGACGCTGGCCACCCGCGTCGCCATTCTCGGGCTCGCCGCCGTGGGGCTCAATATCGCGCTGGGGCTGGGCGGGCTCGTCTCGTTCGGGCATGCCGCCTTTTTCGGGGTCGGGGGCTATGTCGCCGGGGTGCTCGCCATCCACGCCTTCAACGGCACCCCGATGCTGCTCGGCCTTCCCGGCACCAAGCTGATGCCGTTCATCTGGATCGTCGCCATCCTCGTTTCGGGCCTCGTGGCGCTCGGCATCGGCGCTTTGACGCTGCGCACATCGGGCGTCTACTTCATCATGATCACGCTCGCCTTCGCGCAGATGATCTATTATTTCGCCATCTCCTGGCCCGCCTATGGCGGGGAGGATGGGCTCTCTTTTTACGTCCGCAACGGCTTTCCGGGCGTCGATACGCTCAAGCCCCTGCCGTTCCTCCTCATCTGCTACGCGCTCCTGGCGCTCGGGCTCATCCTCTTCCAGGTCCTGCGCAAGTCCCGCTTCGGGGCGGCCTTGCAGGGCGCCCGGCAGAACGAGGTGCGTGTCGCCGCCACCGGCATTTCGCCCTATCGCATCCGCCTCGTCGCCTTCGTGATTTGGGCCATGATCACCGGGGTTGCCGGCGCGCTTTATGCCGATCTCAACCGCTTCGTCAGCCCGGCCATGCTCTCCTGGCACATGTCGGGCGAATTGATCGTGCTCATCGTTCTGGGCGGGGTCGGGCGCCGCTTCGGCCCGGTGGTCGGGGCAGGGCTCTATGTGCTGCTCGAATACTGGCTGGGCGGCATTACCGAGCGCTGGCAGCTGTTCTTGGGTCTGATGCTTTTAGGCGTCGTGCTCTTTGCCCGCGGCGGGCTCATCGGGCTTCTGGCCGGAAAGCCGCGCCATGGCTGATCCCGTGCTGTCGGTCACTGGCCTCTCGCGCAGCTTCGGCGCCCTCAAGGCCACCGATGAGGTGACGCTCGATCTGCGCCCCGGCGAGATCCACGCGCTCATCGGCCCCAATGGCGCCGGCAAGTCCACCCTCATCAACCTCATCAGCGGCGCGCTGTCGCCCGATGCCGGCTCGGTGCATCTGGGCGGCATGGACGTCACCCGCCTCGGGGTCAGCGCGCGGGCGCGGCTGGGGCTCGGGCGCACCTACCAGATTTCCTCGCTCTTTCCCGAATTCTCGGCGCTGCGCAATGTCATGCTGGCGGTGCAGGCGCGGCAGGGCTCGAGTTTCCGCTTCTTCCTGCCCGTCATGGCCGATGCCTCGCTGCGCGATCCGGCTCTGTCGCTGCTCGATCGGGTCGGGCTAGCGGCCCGCGCCCATGTCATTGCCGCCGAACTGTCGCATGGCGAGCGTCGGCAGCTCGAGCTCGCCATGGCGCTGGCGCTCTCCCCGCGCCTCCTGCTGCTCGATGAGCCGATGGCCGGCATGGGGCCCGAAGGCTCCAAGGCGATGACGGCGCTGTTGGCCCAGCTCGGCCACGCGCTTCCCATCCTTCTCGTCGAACACGATATGGATGCGGTCTTTGCGCTGGCCGACCGCATTTCGGTTCTTGTCTATGGCCGCATCATCGCCACCGGCAGCGTCGAGGAGATCCGCCGCGATCCCGAAGTGCGCCGCGCCTATCTGGGGGATGCCGCCTGATGCTGCTCGAAATCTCCGGCCTCACCGCATCCTACGGGCCCGTGCAGGCGCTGTTCGGGGTCGATCTTGCCGTCGCCGAAGGCGAGATGCTGGCGCTTCTGGGGCGCAACGGCATGGGCAAGACCACCACCATCCGCGCGCTCTTCGGGCTTACCCCGGCCTCGGGCGGCCGCGTCAGCTTTGCCGGGCGCGAGATCGCGCGCCTTGCCCCGCACCGCATTGCGCAACTGGGGCTCGGGCTCGTGCCAGAGGGGCGGCGCTGTTTTCCCAATCTCACGGTGGAAGAAAATCTCGTCGTCGCCGCACGGCCGGGCCGGTGGACGCAGGCCAGCGTCGCCGAACTTTTCCCCCGCCTCGCCGAACGCCGCCGCCAGCTGGCCCGCACGCTCTCGGGCGGCGAACAGCAGATGCTCGCCATCGGCCGCGCGCTGATGACCAACCCCCAGCTCCTCGTCCTCGACGAAGCCACCGAAGGCCTCGCCCCCATCATCCGGCAGGACATCTGGGCCGCGCTCCGCGCTCTCAAATCCGGCGGCCAGGCCATCATCGTGGTCGACAAATCCCTGTCCGAACTCCTCCCCGTAGCCGACCGCTGCACCATCCTCGAAAAAGGCACGAGCGTCTGGACCGGCAAGGCCGGCGAGCTCTCTCCCCAATTGCAGGACCGCTATCTGGGGGTTTGAGGGGGCAAGCGGCCGATGGTGTCGAGCCGCCTCAACACGGCGTCATTCCCGCTTGCGCGGGAATGACATCGGGGCGTTGCGCGTGCGGGTGGCGTACCAAAGGCTCAAGGGAAGTGTGATCGGCGCCGCTTTGTCCCCAAAGCGTGACCTCCCCCTTTCGTCCAGGCGAAAGCGAGGATCTCCGTTCAGAAAGGTACCAGCTACGAACGAAAAGTTCCGCTAAGTCCGGAAGTACCACTGGGCGCAACCCACTGATGCATTAGTGTTGCACAGCTCCCAAAACCCCGCTACCACCATGCGTCCACACCAGCAGTCGCGGGAGAAACGCCCATGGGCAGTGACGATCACGGCGCCGGTCTGCGCAGCGACAGGTGGTTCGTGCCCGATGATCTGCGCTCAATGGGGCATCGCTCGCGCATGTTGCAGATGGGCTATGACGAGGCCGATTTCCTCGGCAAGCCGGTGATCGCCATCGTCAACACCTGGTCCGATACCAATCCGTGCCATTCCCATTTCAAGCAGCGCGTCGAGGACGTGAAGCGCGGCGTGCTGCAGGCGGGCGGCTTTCCCATCGAGCTGCCGGGCCTCGCGCTGTCCGAAAGTCAGCTCAAGCCCACCTCCATGCTCTATCGCAACATGCTGGCGATGGAGACCGAGGAGATGCTGCGCGCCCACCCCGTCGATGGGGCGGTGTTGATGGGGGGCTGCGACAAGACCACGCCGGCCCTCATCCTGGGCGCCATCAGCGCCGGCTACCCGATGATCTTCCTGCCCGCCGGGCCCATGCTGCGCGGCAATTACAAGGGCCAGGCGCTGGGCTCGGGGTCCGATGCGTGGAAATACTGGGATGAGCGGCGCGCCGGCACCATCGGTGAGGCCGAGTGGAAGGATGTCGAGGGCGGCATCGCCCGCTCCTACGGCCATTGCATGACCTTTGGCACCGCCTCCACCATGACGGCGATCGCCGAGGCGATGGGGCTGACGCTGCCCGGCGCCACCTCCATCCCCGCCGCCGACGCCGCCCATATCCGCATGTCGACCCAGACCGGGCGGCGCGCCGTCGAGATGGTGCGCGAGGGGCTCACGCCCGATCGCATCGTCACCCGCGCCGCTATCGATAATGCGCTGGTCGTGGCCATGGCCACGGGCTGTTCCACCAATGCGGTGGTGCATCTGCTCGCCATGGCGCGTCGCGCCGGCATTCCGCTTTGCCTCGATGATTTCGATCGCGCCAGCCGCACCACGCCTGTGCTCGCCAATATCAGGCCGTCGGGCAAGACGTACCTCATGGAGGATTTCTACTTTGCCGGCGGCCTGTGCGCGCTCATGGCCCAGCTCACCGATCGGCTGGCCCTCAACGCCATGACCGTATCGGGCCGCACCCTGGGCGAGACGCTCGAGGGCGCCGAAATCCACAACACCGATGTCATCCGCCCCATCGACAATCCCATCTATCACGAAGGCTCGCTGGCGGTGCTGCGTGGCAACATCGCGCCTGATGGCGCGGTCATCAAGCCCTCCGCCTGCCTGCCGAGGCTTCTGGTCCATCGGGGCCCGGCGCTGGTGTTCGATTCCTATCCCGAGATGAAGGCGGTCATCGATCGCGACGATCTCGATGTCACCGCCGATACCGTGCTCATCCTGCGCAATGCCGGGCCGCAGGGCGGGCCGGGCATGCCCGAATGGGGCATGCTGCCCATTCCGCGCAAGCTGTTGCGCCAGGGCGTGCGCGATATGCTGCGGCTTTCCGATGCGCGCATGAGCGGCACCAGCTACGGCGCCTGCGTGCTGCATTTGGCACCCGAGGCGCATGTGGGCGGGCCGCTGGCGCTGGTGCGCACCGGCGATATCATCGCCGTCGATGTGCCCAATCGCCGGCTCGACATGCTGGTCGATGAAGCCGAGCTCGCCGCCCGCCGTGCCCGATGGGTGGCGCCGCCCCCGCGTTACGAGCGCGGCTATGGCAAGCTCTACATCACCCACGTCACCCAGGCCGACAAGGGCTGCGATTTCGATTTCCTCGAAACCGGCTTTGGCGGCAAGGTGCCCGAGCCGGAGATTTTCTGACCCCGGCAGCGGAGGCGCGCCCCTTATGACAGACCGTGCCGAAACCGGCCGCCTCGCCTTCGATCGCACCCGCCAGATTGCGCCGCAGCTGCTCGAACATCTGCGCGAGCGCATTCTTTCGCTCGATCTTGGGCCCGGCACCACCCTGTCGCGGCCGCAGCTGCAAAAGCAGTTCGGCCTGAGCCAGACGCCTCTGCGCGATGCCCTGCTCAAGCTCGAGGAGGAGGGGCTCGTCACCATCTACCCGCAATACAAGACACTGGTCTCCCTCATCGATGTCGAGCAGGCCCGGCAGGCCCATTTCATGCGCCGCGCCATAGAGGTCGATGCAGTAAGGCTTCTAGCGCGCGAGCGGCCCGCTGCGGCCGAGGCGCTCACCCGCGCCAATGCCGCGCTGGCCGAAACCGCGCGCGCCGACGATCTCACCGCGTTCCTTTTGGCCGACAGGGCCTTCCACCACGTCATTTTCGTCGAGGCCGGGCTACTGGCCCTCTGGCCCATCATCCGCCGCAACAGCGGCAATCTCGATCGCCTGCGCCGCCTCAACCTGCCCAATGTGGGCATGCCTAAGGTCATCGCGCTTCACGCCCGCGTTGCAGAGGCCATTGCCTCAGGCAATGCCGACGCGGCCGGCAGCGCCATGCACGAGCACCTCTCCTTTACCCTCGCGGTTCTGTCGCGGGCGCGGGAGGGGTATCCGGGGCTGGTGGTGTGAGGAGTTGACGCGTAGGCACCAAAGCCAGATGCCTTAATCAGCGTTAATAGACGGCAGACATCGTATCGCGCGCGTGATCTCAGCATGCCAAACGGCCCAAAATAACCGTCTTGCAATGCTCTGCGTGATGCCAGGTTCTTTGCATCACGTCGAGATGGCCTCTTGCGCGGCATGATCTAAGAATTAGAGTAATTTCTGGAGGTTGGATTGCCAGCTGAATCGAGTAACATTGTTGGCGCGTTCACCACCGTGCAGGCGGCACGCCTCACGGGCGTCAGTCGCCGCCAACTTTCCGCCTGGCATCGCAACGGCTTCTTTTCTCCCAGCATAATCGCCGGGGAAGCCAGAAGCGCCTATACCCGCTTTTACTCCTTTCGCGACCTCCTGTCCCTCAAGGTGCTGAACCAGCTTCGCAATGAGACCCAAGTGAGCATGGATCACTTGAAAAAGGTGAAAAACGATCTTGCTCATCTTGGCGAGGACATGTGGGTCAAGAGCACACTATATCTGCTTGGCAAGCGCGTTGTTATCGCGCGTGACGATGACTCGCGTCACGAGGCTGGATCGGGGCAGGAAGTCTTCCGCATACCGCTGAGGGTCGTGGTGGGTGGTATGCGCGAGCGTATTCAGGAGTTCAACAAGCGCAATAGCGATGAGATCGGGCAAATCGTCCGGCAGCGCGGGGTCGTCCACAGTCAGGCTGTGATTGCCGGTACCCGAATTCCGGTTGCCACGATCAAGGAGTTTGCAGATGCTGGTTATACGGTGCCGCAGATTCTTCTAGAATATCCGTCGCTGAACGAAGATGACGTTGAGGCCGCTTTGGCATTTGGGGGCGAGCGCAGCGCTGCATGAAGTTTTTGCTGGATGAGGGGGTTCCAGTATCCGTCGGCTTCGTCTTGAGAGACGCAGGGCACGAGGTGATTCTCTTCAATGAAAGCGGGCTTGCCAAGGGAAGCGCCGACCCCGTTGTATGCGTTGCGGCGGAGTCGAGTGACGCTATCCTCGTTGCTGCCGACCACGACATGAAGAGTTTGGCGAAAGGGCATGGCATCACTCCGGCTCGCTTCAAAAAGCTTGGCCTGCTGCGCTTTGAATGCCCAAAGCCAATGGCAGTGGCGCGAATTGATGCATCACTGTCGCTGATCGAGCATGAGTGGCAAAAAGTTGTGTCGGGTCAATGCGTCAGAATATTCGTTACAATCGGCGAGTCGGTTATAAAGACGTACCGATGATGCTCGAGTAATTTGGATTGAATGCAGCGTCCTTGGGTGCCGAAATGCAGTCTTGGACGATGGCTCAGCGGTTTTACCAGGGTGCAGTCTCGCCGCGCAAAACTGGATGGCGACGGCGGCCGATCTGCCGCTTTATGCCGCATGACCGACGGCTCAGAAGTTGGCTTCGAGTCGCACCCTTATCAAACTCCAACCTATTCCATTCGGGGCACAAGGCGTATACGATAAGAATACGAAGGGCGCACGGGCGTCTGGATAGCCCGATGGCTAAAGCGATGTGGTGATGTGAAGTACTGTGTGTCGGTGCAGCGCTGCCACTTGGGGAAGTGTCATTGACCATGATCGAGGAACCCGCACGCCAGGACCCTCTGTTCCCTGAAGAGCGGCCCTCGCTCACCATGGTCGATGTCGCCTATGAGGCGATCCTGTCGGGCATCGTCACCCATCGCTTCCTGGGCGGGCAGGTGCTGCAGGAGGCAAAGCTCGCCGCAACGCTCAACCTCTCCCGCACCCCGGTGCGCGAGGCGTTGGGCCGGCTCGAGGGCGAGGGGCTGTTGCAGCGCGACGGGCGGGTGCTCACCGTGCGCAGCGTCACCATCAAGGACTATCTCGAGGTGCTGCACCTGCGGCGCCTGCTCGAGACCGAGGCGGCAACCCTCGCTGCCGGCAATCTGGAGCCCGACGCGCTGCTGGCGCTGCGCACCCGCGTTGCTGCCCTCACCGACCCCAAGGCCATCACCCCGGCCGATCACTGGCAGCTCGATGAGGATATACACCTCACCATCGCGCGCGGCAGCGGCAATGATCATCTGGTGCAGCTCATCGTCGACCTGCGCCGCATGACGCGGCTCTTCAATCTCAAGAAGGTGCCGGGCCGCTTCTTCCCCGGGCGCGACGAGCATCTTGAGCTCATCGATGCGCTATTGGCCGGCGACGCGCCGCGCGCCGCCGAGGCCATGCGCAGCCATATCGATAATGTGAAAAAGGGCATTCTCGAAGCCCTCGCCCTGTAGCCCGCTCGTCCGGCGGGGCAGGGTGGAGGGGGCGCGTCGTCGGCGCGCCCCGTCAGTCGTCAGACAGCGTCAATGGCGGCGGACGAAACGGCCGTGTCCGGCCACCTCCGCCACGTTTTTGCCATCGAAAACCTGCTTGCCGCGCACATAGGTCGCCGCGATCGAGGCGGCGAACATTTCTTTATCGTAAGGGCTCCAATTCAGGCCGTCCTGCGTGCGTGAAGCATCGAATTGCACGGTGCTGCGTGTCAGGATGGTGACATCTGCATCCGAACCCGGCTGCAACACGCCTTTGCGGGGATAGAGCCCGAAGAACTTCGCCGGGTTCTCCGAAAGGTCGCGCGCCAGCCTCTGCGCCGGATCATCGAAGCGTTCGCTGAGATCGGTGAAGTACGAAAGTACCAATGTTTCCAAGCCTGTAATGCCCGCCCCGGCATCGAACACCGATGCCGTCAGCTTGCGCTCCAGCGGCCAGCTGCCGTGGTCAGACGAGATGAAGGCGAAGTCGCCGCGCCGATAGCGATCCCACAGCTGTTCTTTCACCCCGGCGCGAATCGGCGGGTTCACCTTGAGCAGATTGCCCAGCCGCGGAATGTCGATTTCCGCATCGAAATGAAGGTAGTGGGCACACATTTCCCCGGTCGCCCGATGCCCGCTTTCGGCATAGTGGCGGACGAGGTCGTACCCCCTCGGCGTCGAGATATGCACGATGTGCACATGCGCGCCGGTGACTGCGCCAAGCTCCAAAAACGCAGCTGTATCAACCAGTTCGGCAGCTTCCGGGCGGCTCGGGGAGTGGTACTCTGCCCCGATTCGCCCCTCGGCCTTGAACCGCGCGATGCGGGCCAGCACGATCTCCTGATCCTCGTTATGGAGCCCGACGGGAATATCTGTCGGCGCCAAAACCTCAAGCAGATCAAGGGTTTCGTCCATCGGTATGCGGGGAAACCGCGTCGGGTGGCTCTCGAAATGCGAGATCTTCACCGCGCAGCACCCAGCCGCCACCAGATCGAGCACCGCATCGCAGCTTTTGCGCGGAACGGTGGCGTAAAGCGCCACGTCGACACTCGCAAGCTCTTCAATTGCCTCGACTTTTCGGCTCAGCGCCGCCAGCGTCTGCAACGGCTCCGGGTCGTCATAGGGCATGTCCACGATGGTCGTGATGCCCCCCGCCGCCGCCGACCGCGTCGTCGGCTTCAGCCCCGCCAGCCCCCCGGCACTGCACGCATGCACCTGCCCATCGATCGCCCCGGGCAACACCAGCGCGTTGCCGTAACGCTCCGTCCGCCCGGCCTCCGGCGGCGCACCGGTGCCGAGGGCGGTGATGGTGCCGCCGGTGATCGCCAGCCAGCCGCCCTCGAGAATGCCCGAGGGCGTGACGATATCTCCGCAGATGACGAGATCGGGGCGGGCGCTCATTACACAGACCTCATGATGCCGCCATCGACACGCACCGAAGACCCGGTCACATAGCTCGCCGGCGCGCTGACGAGAAACGCCGCAACCGACGCAAATTCCTCGACTTTTCCGTATCGGCCGGCGGCGATGGTTGCCCGCGAGGCCTTGGCGACTTCCTCGGCGGTCTTGCCCGTGCGGCCGGCGGCCAGCGCATCCAACTGATCGACGCGCTCGGTGTGGATACGGCCCGGCAGGATCATGTTGACGGTGATTCCGGCGGGCGCGAGCTCGGCCGACAGCGTCTTCGACCAGCCCTGGATCGCGGCCCGCAGCGCGTTCGACAGGCCCAGTCCCGGGATCGGCTGCACGACGCCGGAAGAACCCACGGTCAGGATCCGGCCCCAGCCCCGCTCCTTCATGCCGGACACGAAGCGCGCCGTAAGCTCGGTTACCGGCAGCACCATCGACTGGATATGCGAGAGCCACTGGTCGGAGGGAATGGAGAGCGTCGGCATATTCGGCGGGCCGCCGGTATTGTTGACGAGGATATCCACCCCGCCCCAGAGCCGTTCAGCCTCGGCGCCGAGCGCTGCCCGGCCTTCGGCAGAAGCGAGATCGGCGGCAAAGAACGGCACTGTGCGGCCGGTCTCGCTGGAAAGGGTCGCGGCCTCGGCCTTGAGCTTTTCGGCGTCGCGGCCGGTGAGCAGCACCTCGGCGCCTTCTGCCGCGATCGCGCGCGCAATGCCAAGCCCAAGCCCGCGGCTCGATGCCGTCACCAATGCATGCTTGCCAGCGATGCCAAGATCCATTTCCAGTCCTTCCTCAGCGCGATGGGTCAGGCGTGAGCCCTGTTATGTGCACGCGCCACACGGCGCGCTTCGTGCCGGCTTATCAGCCAATCGAGATCGGCAACATCCCCTCTTTGGCCCCGAGACCCGCCCGCCGCTTGCTCGGCGAGGGCGTCTCGCAGGCTGCCCGTCCTCCCCGGCGGGGTTCGGGTCCTGCCGGCCGCCACTCCGTTTCAGCCTCTTCGACTGCAAATTTCCAGCACGTGTACTAGACGTATACGAACAGGATACGTTAGCATAGCTGCCATCGACGCCCTCGGCGCCAGTGGAGATGCGGCAGCACTCTCGCCCCGCACCGCCAGCAGATTTCATCGGCATGCCCGCTCCGCGGCGGGTTCTCACAGGGGACTTCAAATCATGTTCGGGACTTCCAAATCCTTCCGCCGGCTGGGGCTGGCGCTGGCTTCGGCAGCGTTGATCGCAGGTGGCTCGCTGGCCGCCTCGGCCCAGGATGGCAGCCACAACGCCTCCGGTCCGCTCGTCGTGGCCATGGATGTGGGCTATGCGCCCTGGGCCATGCAGTCGCCCGACGGCAAGACCGAGGGCTTCCAGGTCGACGTGATGAACGAGATCGCCCGCCAGCTTGGCCGTCCGGGCATTGAGGTGATCGACACCAATTTCTCGGCGATCTTTGCCGGCCTCTTTGCCAATCGCTATGAGCTGATCGGTTCGCCCATCGCCATCACCGCCGAGCGCGCCAAGGAGATGGCCTTCACCGAAGCCTTCGTCTCCAACGGCCAAGCCTTCATCACCAAGGGCAGCGAGGCCGATTTCACCGATCTCGAGACTCTGCGCGGCAAGGAAGTGGCCACCAACAGCGGCAGCACCGCCGACAAGTACCTGACCGAGAACGCTGAAAAATACGGCTGGTCGGTTCAGCGCTACGACAAGGACACCGATGCCGTGCAGGCGGTGATTACCAACCGCGCCTATGCCGCCCTCACCGACGTCTATCGCGGCCGCTACACCGTCGCCTCGGCCGGTGACCAGATCAAGGTGGCCTATGTGATGAACACCCAGACCCAGGTCGGTCTGGCCCTGCGCAAGGACGATGCCGAATTCCTCGGCACGGTCGAGAGCGCCATCGAGTGCATGAAGCTCACCGGCAAGTTCGCCGAAATCCACCAGAAGTGGTTCGGCGTGCCGCCGGGCGTCGATACCGTGATGAACCAGGTGTTCGTCGGTATCGGGCCGGTCGGTTTCGAAGGCTATGACGCCGCCGCCTACCACGCGCCTGCCTGCAAGTGATGAGCGCCAGCGCGACTTCTCTCCCCGGCACTGCCGGGGAGACCTCGGGCCAGCCGCTGCTGCGCATCGAGGATATCCGCAAATCCTATGGCGAGCTCGAGGTGCTCAAGGGCGTCTCGCTCACCGTCGCCGAGCATCAGGTGGTTGCGGTCATCGGGCCTTCGGGCTCGGGCAAGTCGACCATGCTGCGCTGCATCAACCGGCTCGAGGAACCCAATAGCGGCCGCATCTTCCTGGGCCGCGACGAGATCACGGCGCGCAACGCCAGGCTCAACGAATTGCGCCGCAACATCGGCATGGTGTTCCAGCAGTTCAACCTCTACCCGCACCTCAACGCACGCGACAATGTCGCCCTGGCGCTGCGCAAGGTGCTGAGGCAGAGCAAGGCCACGGCCTACGCAACGGCCGAAAAGACGCTGTCGCGCGTGGGTCTTGCTGAAAAGTTCACCGCCTTTCCGGCCCAGCTCTCGGGCGGCCAGCAGCAGCGCGTCGGCATTGCCCGGGCGCTCGCCATGGAGCCCAAGGTCGTGCTGTTCGACGAGCCCACCTCCGCGCTCGATCCGGAACTGGTCTCCGGCGTGCTGGCGGTCATCCGCGATCTCAAGGCGCTGGGCTACACCATGGTGGTGGTCACCCACGAAATGGGCTTTGCCCGCGACGTGGCCGACCATGTGATCTTCATGGATCACGGCCAGATCGTCGAGCAGGGGCCGCCCGCCCAGATCTTTTCGGCGCCCAAGTCGGAGAGGTTGCGCGACTTCCTCTCCAAGGGGCTCGGGCATTAGCGGCCATGGACAATATCTACCGCTACTTCTTCAACCTCGACGTGATGCGGCAGAGCCTGCCGTTCCTGCTCAACGGGCTCTGGCTCACCATCGGCATCGCGCTGATGGTGATCGCCTGCGGGCTGACGCTGGGGCTGGGGCTGGCGGTGGTGCGGGCCTTCCAGATCCGCATCCTCAACATCTTCATCATCGCCTTTGCCGACATCTTCCGCGCGATCCCGGCTCTCGTGATCCTGATGCTGGTCTATTTCGCGCTGCCATCGGTGGGCATCACCTTTTCGTCGATCACCAGCGTCGTGATCACGCTGAGCCTCGTCCTCGCGGCGTTTTCGCTCGAGATCTTCTGGGCTGGCATCACGGCGGTCAATCCGGGGCAGTGGGAGGCGGCGCGCTCGACCGGCCTCACCTTCACCCAGACGCTGCGCCATGTGGTTCTGGGGCAGGCGATCCGCATGGTCATTCCGCCGCTGACCAACCGCACCATCGCGATCACCAAATATACCGCCATCGCCTCGGCGGTCTCGGTGCCCGAGATCCTCAACCAGGCCTCGACCCAGCAGGCGCAGCTGGCCAATCCGACGCCGCTGACGCTTGCGGCCATCCTCTACATCCTGATGTTCCTGCCGCTGGTGTTTCTCAGCCGGTATCTCGAACATCACTATGGCAAGGGCCGCTGAGCCATGGACCAGATCATCTCGTCCTATTTCAATCTCTCGGTGCTGCGGCAGGCGCTTCCTTATCTCCAGAACGGATTGATACTGACGCTCTGGCTCAGTATCTCAATCGTTCCGCTCGCGATGATCGCCGGCCTCGTTATCGCCATGCTGTTCGATCTCCGGCAGAAATGGCTCAATGCGCTGCTGGTGGTCTATATCGACCTCTTCCGCGCCTTTCCGCCGCTCGTGCTCATCATCTTCATCTTCTTCGGCCTGCCGTTCCTGGGCATCCGCTTTTCGGAATTCGTGTCCTTCGTGCTTGCCGCGACGCTCAACGGGGCCGCCTATTTCGGCGAGATCTTCCGGGCCGGCATCGCGTCCATCCCGCGCGGGCAGTATGAGGCTGCGGTTGCGAGCGGGCTTACCCCGTTGCAGGCGATGATCCATGTCGTCCTGCCCCAGGCGATCCGCAACGTGCTGGCCCCGCTCACCGGCAACATCATCGAGCTTGTCAAGGCGACGTCGCTGGCGTCCGTGGTGGCGATGCCAGAGCTTTTGCGCAGCGCGCGTATCGCCCAGGGCAACACTTACAACGCCACGCCGCTGATCGCCGCGGCGGTGATCTATCTCATCCTGCTCTGGCCGGCGGTGCGCCTTGCCTCCCGGCTCGAGCGCCGCGCCATCGCCCGGCGCTGAATTTTCAAGGAAGTCTCATGCCCGACTATATCGGCGAAGCCGTCGACCAGCTGATCACCATAGAGGTCAAGAACCGGGGCGGCCCGCATGGCATTCTCGCGCCGCTCTATAAAGCCGCACGCACCCTGCATGGCGGTCGGCCGCTCACGGCACTCATCGCCGAGGCGCTGAAAGCCAGGATCAGGCCGGGCGACACGGTCTTCATCGTCACGGGCGCCGGCTATGTGCCGACGATGGAAAAAGGCGAGAGCGATGGCCCTCCGGGCGCCGCCGCGCTGGCGCGGGTGCTTCAGAAGGGGCTCGGCGCCGTGCCGGTCTTCGTGATGGAAGCCAACCATGTCGACGTCATGTCGGCGGCCGCGACCGCTGCTGGGCTGGGCCTGCGCAAGTTCGTCCATGCGCGCGACCAAAAAATGGGCGCCGCCTTCGCCATCGCGCCCGATAGTCAGTACGCGGTGCCCGGATGGATCGCGAGCATCGTCGATGAGATGAAGCCGGCGGCCGTCATCGGTTGCGAGCGGCTGTCGCCGGGCAAGGATGGCGCCATCTATGCCGCCAAGGGCCTGCCGCTGTCGGGGCCCAATGCCATCAATGAGGGGCTGGTCGATATTTCAGGTGTCATGCCGGCGGCCAAGGCGGCCGGGGCGCTCACCATCGGTATCGGCGACCATGGCAACGAACTGGGCTTCGGCACCATCTATGATACCGTGGTCGCAACCATGCCGCATGGCGAGAAACTGGCCACCACGGTTTCCGCCGATCTCGTGCTGCCGGCCATGACCTCGAACTGGGGTGCCTATGGCATCGAGGCGTGCCTCGCTTTCCTCCTCAAGCGCCCCGAGCTGATGCATCCGCCCGAGATGGAAGAGCGCATTTTGCGGCGCTGTTTCGAGGCCGGCGTGCTCGAGGCCTCGGCGTTCACCGCCGACTTCCTCGTCGACGGGCTCGATGGCGAGACCTCGATCTCCATCGTGCAGATCCTGGGCAATATCGTGCGCAAGAATCTCGAAGTCCCCGTCGGCTATGCCGGCCGCTGAGCATAAAGGAAATCCCATGAGCCACGGCCTCAACCCCGCCGCCGGTGCAAACGTCCAGAGCCTCATCGGCGAGCTCGGCCTCGAGGCGATCGCCGCGACGTCGCCCGAAAATTTCGGCTATGTCACCGGCGCGCATGTGCCCACCGCCCGCACCATTCCCACCCGGCATGGCTTTGCGGTCACGACCGCCTCAGGCAAGCAGTTCCTCGTGGTGGTGAACCTCGAAAAGAACCTGCTCTCCTCCGAGACGCCGATCTCTGATATCCGCACCTATGTGGAGTTCACCGACCAGCCGGTCGAGCGCTTCGCCGAGGAGCTGCGGGCCGAAGGGTTGGGCAAGGGCCGCATCGGGCTCGACCTGCACTATCTGCCGGCGGCCGCCTTCATGCTCCTGCGCAACGCCCTGCCGCAGGCCCAGTTCGTAGATACGACGGCGGCCCTCGGCGCGTTCCGGGCCCACAAGTCGGATGCCGAGGTCGCCATTCTCGAAAAGGCGGCCAAGGGCACGCACAAGGCGGTGCTCGATGCCATGGAAGCGGCGCGGGTGGGGGAGACCGAGAAGGTCATATCGGACCGCATCGCCGCAAACATGATCGCGAACGGTGCCGACGGCACGGCCTTCATGTGCTTTGGCAGCGGCAAATACACCCATCTCTTCCACGCGCCGGCCTTCGATTGGGCGCATGTGTCGGAAGGCGACATCATCCGCTTCGATGTGGGCGGGCAATATGGTGCCTGGTCATCGGATTTTGCCCGCACCTATTCGGCCGGCAGCCCGACCGACCTCCAGAAGCAGACCTATTCGACCCTCATCGATATCGAGACGGCGACGATCGACATCATCCGCCCGGGTATCCTCGCCGAGGACGTATTCTTTTTCTGCCGCGACCAGTTCAAAAAGCACGGGCTGCAATTCTACATGCCGCATGTGGGCCACAGCTTCGGGCTCGAACTGCACGAAGCGCCCATGCTGCGCGCCGGCGAGAAGACCGTGCTCAAGCCCGGCATGGTGTTCAACATCGAGCCCTCGACCTTCGACGAGAACCGCGTCGCCTATCACACCGAGGACCTGCTGGTGGTGACCGAGACCGGCTATCGCCTGCTGACGCTGGGGCTCGCGCCCCGCGAGATCCCGGTGATCGGGCAAAAGATCGTCTACTGAGCCCGAGGGTGCTGCGAAAAGCGAAGGGGCCGGATCATTCCGGCCCCTTTTCTCATTGCATCGCGCCGGCCTGTCGCGGCAGCCAGAGCACGATGTCGGGGATGTAGGTTATGAGAAAGAGCACGGCCACGAGAAGCAGCAGGTGCGGCCAGAGCTCGTTGATCATGTCTCTGATCGGAATGCCGTTCACTGCCTTGATCACGAAGAGCAGCATGCCCATCGGCGGGGTGATGAGGCCGATCATCATGTTGAGCACCAGCACGACGCCCAGATGCACGAGGTCGATGCCAAGCGCCAGCGCGGTCGGGATGAAGAGCGGCACGATGACGAGCTGGATGGTCGAAACATCGAGAAAGCAGCCCAGGATCAGGAAGAGGATGTTCAGCAGCAGCAGGAACAGCCACGCTTCCATCTGATAATAGGCGAAAAACTCGTAGACCATCTGCGGAATGCGCTCGACGGCGATGACATAGTTGAAGACGAAGGCGCCGCAGAGCACGATGGAGACCACCGCCGTGGTCTTGACCGTCGCATAGACCACGGCGAAAAAGCTCCGGGGCCCGAGTGTGCGATAGGCAAAGAGCGCCAGAAGCAGGGCGTAGAAGGCCGAGACGGCCGCGGCCTCGGTCGGGGTGAAGACGCCGGTATAGATGCCGCCCAGAAGGATCACCGGCATCATCAGCGCCGGGAAGGCCCGGAGGAAGATCATCGGGAACTGGCGGAAGGGAATGGCGTCTTCAACCGGAAAGCCGCGCCGCTTGGCCGTGAAGTAGGCCGCCACCATCTGGAAGGCGACGATGAGCAGGGCCGGGACGACGCCGCCGAGGAACAGCGCTCCGATCGAGGCGGACGAGACCAGCGCGTAATAGACCATCGGGATCGAGGGCGGGAAGATTGGCCCCACCACGGCGGTTGCCGCCGTCAGCGCGCCGGCATAGCCGGGCGGATAGCGGTTCTCGCGCATCATCATGTCGTTGACGACCTTGCCCACCCCGGCCGCGTCAGAAATGGCCGAACCGCTCATGCCCGAAAAGATGAGGCTGGTGAGGATGTTCACCTGCGCCATGCCGCCTGGGCTGCGCCCGACAAGCGCGAGGCAGAAGTGCAGCAGCCGGTCTGAAATCTTGCCCGCATCCATGATGTTGGCGGCAAAGATGAAGAGCGGCACGGCCACGGCGGCGAAATTACCGAAGATGCCGTTGAGCACCATCTCGGCGCCCAGCCCGATGTCGCGGCCCGAGATGAAGAGATAGAGCACGCTCGAGGCGATCATGGCGATGCCCATCGGCAGGCCGGCCACCGTGGTGGCCACCAGAACGACGAGCATGATGGGGAGGGCGTATTCGGCCAGCATTGTGAACCTCGCTTGGCGCTAGACCTGGGTCTGCCAGCCGGGCGTGAACAGGCGCCAGAGCCGCAGCGCGGCCTGAATGGTGAAGTTGACCACGAACAGCAGGTAGCAGCCGTAAATCCAGGTCATCGGTATCCGCAGAACCGGGCTGCGCTTGCGCAGCAGGAACTCGAGGTAATCCACCGTCGCGGGGATGAGCAGCAGGAAGCAGCCGATGAGCACGAGCATGGAAAAGATCGCCATGATGCGCTTGATCCGTGGCGAAACCGCTTCATAGACCACGTCGAATGCGACGTGCTCGCGGATATTGACCATGAAGGCGGCAGCCCAGAACACCGTCCAGATGAAGGCGATCATCGTCGCCTCCTCCGTCCACAGAATGGGGCGGTTGACGACGTAGCGGAAAAAGATCTGGGCGATGAAGCCCAGAAACGCGGCGGTGAACAGCAGGACGCCGACGAGATCGGCGCCCTTCTTGAGCGTGAGGAGCCAGCCCGGCAGCGGCCGAGCCATCTGCTGGGCTTGCGACATTACTGGGCCGCCAGCGCGTTGATCTGCTCGATCCAGCCTTCCGGCCAGGCGGCGGCGCGATCGGACTGCAGATAGAAGTTCTGCACGTGCTCGCGGAACGCGGCGACGTCCGGCGTGGTGATCGTCAGGCCCTGCTCTTCGAAAAAGCCCACGAGACGCTCTTCGTTCTCGCTGCGCTTCTCGTTATTCCAGTCGCAGGACGCAACCGCCGCCTCGGTCATTGCCGACTTTTCGGCGTCGCTCAGCTTTTCCCAGGTCTGGTTGTTGACCGCGACGTTGATGCCGTCGACCAGGTGGCTGGTGAGCACGATCTGCTCGGTGACTTCATAGAACTTGGCCGCCTCGACGGTGGGCAGGGGATTGTCCTGCGCGTCGATCGTGCCGGCCTGAAGGCCGAGATAGACTTCGCCGAACGGAAGCGGCGTGGGATTGGCGCCGAGCGCCTGGCCCAGGAAGAGCCAGGCATCGGAAGAGGGCATGCGCAGCTTGACGCCGGCCAGATCGGCCGGGGTCTTCACATCCCGCTCCTGGCGCAGGTTGAGCTGGCGGGTGCCCAGATAGCAGGTGTCGAGCAGCTGGATGCCCATCTCGTCGGAGACGCGCTGCCGGAATTCCGTGCCGATGTCGCTGGCCATGAAGGCGCGGTAATGGGCCGGGCTCTGGAACAGGTAGCCGGCGGTCAGCAGGCCGTATTCGGGAATGGCGTCGGCGATGAGCTGGAACGACACGTAGGTCATTTCCGCATTGCCGCGCTGTAGCGCGTCGAGATCGGCGCCCTGGCCGAAGAGCGAACCCGAATCGAACAGCTGGATGTCGAAGCGGCTCGGCGCCAGTTCCTCGAGCTTTTCGGCAAAGACCTTCATCGCCTGGGTGTGCAGGTCGGTGGGGACGCTGGGCACGGTGTATTTGAGTTCGATCTTGTCCTGCGCCAGGGCAGCGCCAGCCAGTGCGATAACCGAGACGGCGGACAAAGCGAGCGTTCTGAGATGGGTCATGATCCCTCCTCCAAAGGGGCGATGAGCGCGGCGCCATGCCTCCCGGGCGCCTCTAACCGGGCGCACCTTGCAATAAACTCCGGCTGGTGTAAACAGTGATCTAACGACTGATGTGCTGACTGATTGTATCAGTTGCCAATGAGGAGACCCGCCGTGGCCGCAGCCGACCTGAGGGGCGTCATCGCCGCCTCCATCACCCCCGTGACCCCCGAACTCGGCGTCGACGTGCCGCGCCTTGCGGCCCATGCCGCCCGGCTCCTGAACGATGGGTGCAGCTTCGTCTCGACGTTCGGCACCACCGGGGAGGGCGCGTCCTTTTCGACGCGCGAAAAGCTCGCCGCGCTCGGCGCACTCAAGGCGGCAGGCGCCGACATGTCGCGGCAGATCCCCGGCGTGATGACCCCGACGCTCGATGACGCCGCCGAAATGGTCACCGGCATCGCCGCCCTCGGCTGCCGCGCAGCGCTCGTGCTGCCGCCCTTCTATTATGGCACCTCCGAAGCCGGCATTGCCGACTGGTTCGACGCACTCGTGGCGCGCACCGAGGGTACCACGCGCATCGACCTGCTGCTTTACAACATCCCCAAGCTCAGCCGCGTGCGCTTCACCCCCGAGCTCGTCCGGGCGATCCTCTCGCGCCATGGCAGCCGCATCGTCGGGATCAAGGACAGCACCGGGGATATCGAGAACGGCGTGATGCTGGCGCGCAGCTTCCCCGAGCTGTCGGTGTTCACCGGCGATGATCGCGTTCTGCCGACGCTTCTGGCCAATGGCGGGGCCGGGATGATCGGGGGCATGCCCAACGTCTTTGCCCGCGACCTGCGCAGCCTTTACGACGCCCCCGGCCGCACCGACCTGCTCGACAAGCAGGCTCTGCGCATCGAGGCGGTGGACAGCAACGGATCGCTGGTGGCTCTCAAGGCCGCTCTGGCGCATTATCTGGGCGATGAAAACTATGCCCGGGCTCTGCCGCCCTTGCGCGCGCTCGAGGCCGCAGAGCGCGCTGGGCTGATCGCACGTTTCGCCGAAAGCGGGTTTGAACGCGCCGCCTGAGGGGCGGCTGCGCTGGAGGACGCCTGATGTCGATTGCCGAACCACAGACCCCTGCCGTCGAACCGGCAGAACTGCGGTCGGTCAAGCAGGCGGCCTATGAACGCTTCCGCGAGGCGCTGTTCGATGGGCGCCTGCGGCCGGGCCAGTTCGTGTCGCAGCGCGAACTCGTGGCCCTCCTCGGCCTTTCGATCGGGGCGCTGCGCGAATTGCTGCCGCGGCTGCAATTCGAGGGGCTGCTCAACGTGATGCCGCAGCGCGGCATCCAGATCACCCAGATCGATCTGCCGATGATCCGGCAGGCCTTCCAGATGCGCATGGCTCTCGAGCGCGAGGCGGTGCTGCATGCGGTGCGCAAGCTCGATGACGGTACGCTCGCCCAGCAGGAGGCACTGCATCGCGCCATCATGGCCGAGGTGACCGCGGGCGCTCCGGCCGAAGTCTTCGAGCGCGGCCAGCGGGTCGATGACGGGTTCCACACCCTGCTCATCGTCGCCACCCAGAACGATCTCCTCATCCAGGCCCATGCGGTCAATGCCATCCGCATCCGGCTCATCAAGCTCGACCGCATCACGCTGTCGGCCAACGTGCTGCCCTCCGCCTTCAATGACCACCTCGCTGTGATCGCCGCGATCCGTTCGCGCGATCCTCATGCCGCCATGGATGCCATGGATCGCCACATCATGAACGCCCGCGAACGGGCGATGGAACTATGAGCGGGCTCTCGGCCCTCGACCTGCGCGTCGAACATCTCGCCGAGCCCAGGGGTCTCAACACCGCAACGCCGCGGTTCAGCTGGGCGCTCGCATCCGAGCGTATGGGTGCGCACCAGACGGCCTGGCGCATCCGCGTGTTCGAGGTGACCCTCGGCGGCGAAACCCTCCTCTGGGACAGCGGCAGGGTGGCTTCGCCGCAAAGCCAGCACGTGCCCTATGCCGGGCCGCCCTTGCCGCGCGATGCGGTGCTCACCTGGCAGCTGTCGGTCTGGGACGAGACGGGCGCGCTTTCGGACGCGCGGCCCCCGGCACCGATCTTCACCGGCCTCCGGCAGGAGGACTGGGCCGGCCAGTGGATCGCGCGCTATTTCGTGCTGCCGGCCGGTCGTGAAGTGCCCGCCGACACAATCTACGACAATCGCTGGCAGGCACGGCCCGCCGACTATGTGAGGCGCAGCTTCGCGGTTGCCGATCGGCCGGTGCGGGCGCTGCTCTATATCAGCGCACTCGGGCTTTACGAGCCCTGGCTCAACGGGCAGCGGGTGGGGGAGGATGTGCTCGCGCCCGGCTGGACCGATTATCACACGCGTGTGGAGTATCAGGTCCACGACGTCACCGACCATGTCGTAGCGGGCGAGAACGTCATCGGTGCCATACTCGGCGAGGGCTGGTATTCGGGCCGCGTCGGGCACAATCAGCGGCGGGCCGGCAATCACTATGGCGGACGGCCGGCGCTCATCTGTGCGCTGCATCTGCACCATGCCGATGGCCGGGTCGAGATCATCGCCAGCGACGACCAGTGGCAGACCCGGCAGGGGCCGATCTGCTATTCGGATTTCCTCATGGGCGAGATGTATGATGCCCGTCTGGCGCTGGAGGGCTGGAGCGAACGGCCCGGCCGTCTCGAGGGCTGGCAGCCGGTCGAATGCTTCGTGCCGGATCCGCGCCCACCGCTGCTCGAAGCCGCCCGAGCCCAGCCCGTGCGCGAGATTGCCCGCCTCGAGGCGCGGTTCCTGCGTTATTCGGCCTCGGGCGCTGCGCTCTTCGATCTGGGGCAGAATATCGCCGGTTATTGCGCGTTGACCGTCTTTGCACCAGCCGGGGCGCGATTTGTCCTGCGCCATGGCGAAATCCTCGATGGCGCGGGCGAACTCTATGTCGCCAATCTGCGCCACGCGGTGGCGACCGACATCTTCATTGCGGCGGGGCAGGGCGAGGAGCGCTTTTGTCCGCGCTTCACCTTCCATGGCTTCCGCTATGTCGAGCTGACCCTGCCCGATGGTTTGAGCCCTGAGGACGTCCGGCTTTCGGGCATCGCCATCAGCACCGCCACGCCGCAGACGGGCACGCTGAGTTTCGGGCACGAGATGCTCGACAGGTTGGTCAGCAATATAAACTGGAGCCAGCGCGACAATTTCATCGCCGTGCCCACCGATTGCCCGCAGCGCGACGAGCGCTATGGCTGGACCGCCGACGCGCAGGTGTTCTGGAAGACAGCGGGTTATTTCGCCGATTGCTCGGCCTTCCTCGCCAAATGGATGCTCGACATCGCAGATGGCCAGAGCCCGGAGGGCGCCTTTCCCGACGTGGCGCCCACCAAGCCGCTCAACCCCTATCGGCTGACCCCTCAGCCCGGGGCGCCCGGCTGGGGCGATGCGCCCATCATCCTTGCCTGGGAGCATTGGCTGCGCCATGCCGATCGCGAGCTCGTCGAAGCCTATTACCCCGCCTTCGAACGCTGGATGGCCCATATCGGCGCACCCAACCCCGATTTTCTGCGCCGCAACGCCGTCTACAACAATTATGGCGACTGGCTGAGCGTCGGGCCCGCTTCGGATCGAACCCTCGTGGCGACCGCTTATTGGTATCGTATCGCCCATCTCATGGAAAAGCTCGCGAACGTGCTCGGCCGCATGTCCGATGCGGCGCGCTATCGGCAACTGGCGAATGCCATCGGCGACGCCTTTCGCCGTGAATTTCTTGGCTCCGACGGCCGGCTTCTGGGCGACACGCAGACGGCCTACCTGCTGGCGCTCGATTTCGGTCTTCTTTCGGGCCCCGATCGCGACCGCGCGGCGGACCGGCTTGTCGCGCTCATCACTGCCGCTGATGGGCATTTGCAGACCGGGTTCCTCGGCGTTCGCCATCTCTGTCCCGTGCTCAGTGGCATCGGGCGTGACGACCTCGCCATCGACCTCGTCCTCAAGGACAGCTATCCCAGCTGGGGCTTTTCGATCGGCCACGGCGCTACCACCATCTGGGAGCGATGGGATGGCTGGACGCCTGAGCGCGGCTTCCAGAGCGCCAACATGAACTCCTTCAACCACTACGCCTATGGATCGGTCGGGGAGTGGCTCTGGTCGCGCCTTGCCGGCATCGACGCAACGGAGGCGGCCCCCGGCTATCGGGTCATCGCGCTTTCGCCCTGGTTCGAGCCGCGCATCGGGCAGTGCGAGGCGCGCTATCGCTCGACGCGCGGCTTGGTCGAAAGCCGCTGGCAGTGTGGTGCGGAGGGCACGGTGTCGTGGTCGGTGCTGCTGCCACCGGGGACCGAAGGGCAAGTAAGCCTTCCGCCCAACTTCCGACTCGCAGATAGTGCCGCCGCGATGCCGGAGCGATTGGTCTCCGGCCGACATGAGTTCCAGCTGGTGCCCCGATGACCACCCAAAGCCTCGCCCAAGCCCTTCTCGCCGCGCACAGGAGCGGAACACCCGTCGATCCCGCCAGCGTCAGCGAGCAGCCTGCCGACATGGCTCAGGCCTATGACGTGCAGGAGGCTGTGCTGGCCGAACTGGGCGAGAGCCGCGCCTGGAAGGTTGGACCCTGGGTCGAGGGCAAGGTGCCGGCCTGCGCGCCCATTCCGACCGCCTGGATCTACGGCGACGGCGTCTCCCTGCCGGCCCCGCCGATCGGCGGGCTCGAGGTGGAATTCGCTCTTCTCCCGCAGGGCGATCCGCTCGACCCCGCTACGGTGGTCGAGGTGGCGCTCGTCTATGAACTCGTGGCCTCGCGGCTGAGCAATCCCAAGAGCTGGCCGGATGCCTCGCGCTTTGCCGATTTCCAGTCGAGCGCCGGCATCATCCTTGGGGTCGCGCGCGACATGCCCGAGACCGGGGACAAGACGATCGAGCTCAGCTTCGAAAGCGGCGCCGATCCGGTTGTCGTCCATACCCGTTTTGATCGGGACGCGCTGCTCAAGGCGCTGCGCTGGATGGCCGAGGAAGCCGCCCGTCGCGGTCGCCCGATCCGCAAGGGCGACGTAGTCATCACCGGCGCCCGCATCGGGCCGATCCCCGTCCCGTCGGGCAAGGCCACGGCCAGCTGCGCCGGATTTTCGCCGATCACCGTCACCTTCGGGGGCTGACAGGCGGCGTTCTGCCATGCCATCACCGGGGCAGGCACACAGACGGAGCAGGCGACGATGAAGGTGGCATTTCTCGGACTTGGCGTGATGGGCCGGCACATGGCGCGGCACCTCAAGGACAAGGGCGGCCACGACCTCACCGTCTACAACCGCACGGCGGCCAAGGCGGAAGCCTGGGTTGCCGAGACCGGTGGCCGCAGCGCTGCAACCCCCGCCGAGGCTGCGCGGGGGCAGGATTTCGTCTTTGCCTGCCTCGGCAATGACGATGACCTGCGCGAGGTGATGCTGGGTGCCGATGGCGCCATCGCCGCCATGCAAGCCGGCGCGATCCTTGTCGACAACACCACGGCCTCCGCCGACGTGGCGCGCGAACTGGCCGAGGCCTGCGCGGCGCGTGGCGTCGGCTTCATCGATGCACCCGTCTCGGGCGGCGAGGCCGGCGCGCGCAATGGCGTGCTGACCGTGATGTGCGGCGGCGAGGCCGAAACCTTCGCCAAGGCCGAGCCGGTGATTTCCGCCTTTGCCCGCGCAGTGCGGCTGATGGGCCCGGTCGGGTCCGGCCAGTTGACCAAGATGGTGAACCAGATTTGCATCGCGGGCCTGGTACAGGGATTGGCCGAAGGCGTGCATTTCGCGCAGTCGGCGGGTCTCGATGTCGATGCGGTCATCGACGTGATCTCCAAGGGCGCCGCCGGCTCGTGGCAGATGGAGAACCGTGCCGCCACCATGAACAGGGGCGAGTTCGACTTCGGCTTCGCGGTGGACTGGATGCGCAAGGACCTGGGCATCGTGTTGGCCGAAGCCCGCCGCAACGGTGCGGCGCTGCCCGTTTCCGCGCTGGTCGACCAGTTCTACGCCGATGTGCAGGCGATGGGCGGCGGGCGCTGGGATACCTCCAGCCTCGTGGCGCGGCTCGGCCGCCGCTGACCCTCCGGCCCGGTGATAACGAAATCAGCAACGCGACCGATTGACTCATCCATGTAACCGGTTACATTGCATCCCAAGGTTCGCTTGTCGGACCAGGGATGCCGGGAAATGGCTCCCGGCTACGGGAGGAGTCAAGAACATGAAGTCTGCATGGCTTGCAGCTGGCCTCGTCGCGCTCATGGGCGGCACGGCACTGGCACAAGACTACAAGATCGGCCTCAGCAATGGCTGGGTCGGCTCCGAATGGCGCACCCAGATGATCGAGGAAGCGCAGGCCGCGGCCGCCGCCTGGGCCGAGCGCGGGGTCAATATCGAGCTCGTGATCCAGAGCTCTGACGTCGATGTGCAGGGCCAGATCGGCGCCGTGCGCAACATGATCAATGAAGGCGTCAACGCCATCATCATCAACCCCAACAGCCCCACCGCCTTCGATCCGATCTTCGCGCAGGCCGCTGCCGCCGGCATCCTCGTCGTCGCGACGGACGCCGAAGTGTCCTCGCCCGACGCCATCTATGTCGGCATCGACCAGACCGATTACGGTCGCAAGGGCTGCGCCTGGCTGGCCGAGACCCTTGGCGGGCAGGGCAATGTGGTGACCATCAACGGCGTTTCGGGCCACCCGGCCAACGAGATGCGCGTTGCCGGCTGCCGCGAGTCGCTGGCTGCCGCTCCGGGCATCACCGTGCTCAACGAGACCAACGCCAACTGGGATCAGGCGCAGGGCCAGCAGACCATGCAGAACCTGCTCGCCACCTATCCCGAGATCGATGGCGTCTATGTGCAGGACGGCATGGCTGCCGGCGCCTGGCGCGCCATCGAGGCGGCCGGCAAGACCGCCGACATCGCCGCCACCGGCGAGGTCCGCAAGGACTTCCTCGACCTCTGGTCGGCGGGCAACTACACCTCTGGCGCCTCGGTCAATCCGCCGGGCGTGATGGCTTCGGCCCTCAACGTCGCGGTGCTCAAGCTCCAGGGCAAGGAATTCAAGGAAGGCATCTTCGGCGGCGTCTATGGCAACGCCATCTTCCTCGACATCCCCTTCATCAACAATGACACTCTGGCCGATGCCGTGGCGGCGGCCGATGGCAAGCCCGGCCATTGGTCGGTGACCGACGAGCTCAGCGTCGAGGACGCCGAGGCGTTCTTCCAGTAAAGCTGGCGATCGGCCGGCGGCCAAGGCTGCCGGCCCCTTTCACATGCACTGCGATGGGTGTCGGCCTTGGCCGAACCCTCTTGCACGCCGGCGTTCCGGCGTGCCCATTCTCATGCCGATCCCATCGAGCCCTGGTGAGACGCCGCGATGACCCTTCTGCTCAAGGCCGAAAGCATCACCAAGCGCTATGGCGCCGTCGTCGCCCTCAGTGATGGCGGGCTCGAGCTCGAACAGGGCGAGATCCACGCGCTTCTGGGCGCCAATGGCTGCGGCAAATCCACATTGTGCAAGATCATCGCCGGCACGGTGGCCAAGAACAGCGGCACGCTCTCCATCCTCGGCCGCGCGGTCGAGATCGGCGGGCCGCGCGAAGCCGAGGCGCTGGGGGTGGCGCTCTTTTACCAGGAACTGTCGCTCGTTCCGCAGCTCTCGGTGGCCGACAATATCTTCCTCGGGCGCGAGCAGCGCTCAGGCGCCGGCTTTCTCGATGCCCGCGCGCTGAGGCGCGATACCGAACAGTTGATCGCCCGGTTTGCCGAGGTTGCCGGCGCCGGCTTTTCGGCCGATGCGCTTGTGTCCGATCTGTCGCCCGACCAGCGGCAGATCGTCGAGATCCTCAAGGTCCTGGCGCGCAAGCCGCGCATCATCATCTTCGATGAAGCCACTGCCGCGCTCGACCGCAACCAGGTGGCGCTGTTCTTTGCCATTCTGCGCGAACTGAAGGCCGAAGGCGTCTCCTCGATCTTCATCACCCATAGAATGGATGAAGTCTTCGAGATTACCGACCGCATCACGGTGATGCGCAATGGCGCAACCGTGGCGCGCTTCGTCACCGCCGAGACCGACCGGCAGGCCGTGGTCCATGCCATGGTCGGCGATGTGACGGCACTCGCCGAGCGCCCCGCCGCCCGGCCGAGATCGGACAAGCCGGCCCGGCTCGTTCTCGAAAGCGTGGGCAACAAGCGCGTGCAGCAAGTCTCGTTGTCGCTCCGGCCCGGCGAGATCGTCGGGCTCGGTGGCTTGCAAGGGCAGGGGCAGTCGAGCCTCTTGCAGGGGCTGTTCGGCGCGGCGCCCTTCACCTCGGGCACGATCAGGCTCGATGGCGAGCAGGTCCGCATTTCCCGGCCCAGCCACGCGATCGGCAAGGGCATCGCCTATGTCTCGGGCGACCGGGGCCGGGATGCCGCCTTTCACGGCCGCTCGATCTTCGAGAACATCGCGGCGGCAAGCTTTTCCAAGGAACGGCCGGCCATGGTCTGGCCGGGCCGGCTGCGCGAGCGATTCACCAAGGCCGCAGCGACGCTGTCCACCAAATATGCCGGCCTTTCCGCCCCCATCGGCTCGCTGTCGGGCGGCAACCAGCAGAAGATCTTCATCGCCCGCTGGCTTGCCACCCAGCCCTCGGTTCTGCTCCTCGACGACCCCACCAAGGGCATCGATCTGGGCGCCAAGGCCGATTTCTTCGCGTTGGCGCGGCGGCTGGCCGATGAGGGCGCGGCGATCCTGTTCTACTCCTCCGAGGATGCCGAATTGCTCAGCCTTTGCGATCGCATCCTGGTGTTCAATTCCGGCGCCGTGGCCGGCGAACTCGAGGGCGAGGCGCTGACCGCCTACAACCTTACGAACGCCGCCTATGGGAGGGCCGCATGACCCCGGCCCGCACAAACCCTGCCATGGCCGCGCTGCGCAATCGCGTCTGGCTGGTGACGCTGAGCGCGCTCATTGCGCTCTTTGTCATCAACTGGATCCTCCAGCCCAATCTCGTCACGCCCAATGTGCTCAAGTCCAACCTCACCGTGTTCCTGCCGGTGGTGCTGGTCGCGATCGGGCAGAGCTATGTGATCCTCGGCGGCGATATCGACCTGTCGGTGGGCTCCATTGTGGCGCTGGTCAATGTGGTCACCGTTTCGGTCATCGCGGCGCTGGGCGGCGGGGTGCCGGCGATTTTCGCAGGGATCGGGGCGGGCATCCTCACCGGGGTCGCCTGCGGGCTCGTCAACGGGCTCCTGATCGCCGGCCTGCGCTTCCAGGCTATCGTCACCACCTTTGCCACCGGCATCATCTTCGGCGGACTGGCGCTGCGCATCCTGCCGACGGCCGGACTGCCGGTGCCGGCCGAATACTGGCGCACCTATGGTGGAGCCGTGCTCGGCCTGCCGGTGGTGCTCTGGGTGCTGATCCTTGCGCTCGTCATCATCGCGATCATTGCGCGACGCCCCTTCATCAAGCATCTCTCGGCCGTGGGCGGGTTGCGGCAGGCCGCCTTCCAGAGCGGGCTTCCGGTGGCGCGCATCCGCATCCTTGCCTATGTGCTCGCCGGCCTCTTTGCCGCCTTTGCCAGCCTGTGTCTTACGGGAGAGACCGCGAGCGGGGATCCGCTGATGGGCCGCCTTCTCGCCCTCTCTTCGATCTCTGCGGTCGTGCTCGGCGGCGCTGCGCTCGCGGGCGGATCGGGCTCCGCCTTCGGCGCGGTGCTCGGCGCGCTGGTGCTGGGCATGATCGGCAATGTCATCTTCTTTGCCCGCTTCCCGTTCGAGTACCAGACCCTCATCCAGGGCCTCATCACCCTGCTGGCGCTGGCCGGCGGCGTGCTGGTGGCGCGGCGCTAGGAGCCAGATGATGAACCGCCTGCGCTCCACCCTCACCGATCCGCTGGTTCTCGCGACGCTCTCCATCCTCGTGCTGCTGGCGGCCGGCGAGGCCCTGTCTCCCGGCTTTGCGCGCGGCGACCAGATTGTGCGGCTCCTCGTCGTCTCCGCCATTCTCGGGCTCGTCGCGGCCGGGCAGTCGCTCGTCGTCATTGGCGGTCGCGAGGGCATCGATCTGTCGGTCGGCGCCTCGATTTCACTCGGCGCCGTGCTCGCCGGCAATGTCATGGCGGGGCAGGATGGTTCTATTTTCCTCGCCGTGCTGGTGGCGGGCGGGGCGACCTTCCTCATCGGGCTTATCAACGGGCTGGGTGTCACGATGCTGCGCATCCCCCCGCTCGTGATGACGCTGGGCATGACCGGTGTGGTGCAGGGCGCGCTGATCGTGATCTCACGCGGCATCCCCTCGGGCAATGCCGCCCCGGCGCTGATGGCCTTCGTCAATCGGCCGCTGGTGTTCGGCCTGCCCGGCATCCTCATCCTCTGGGCGCTGGTGGGCGTGCTGATGTGGGTGCTTTTGCGCCGCACGCGGCTCGGCTACGCCATCTACGCCATAGGCTCGAACGAGCGGGCCGCCGAACTCACCGGCCTGCCGGTGCGCGCCATCCGCACGCTGCTCTATGGGCTGTCAGGGCTGTTTGCCGGCCTGACCGGCGTCATCGTCATCGGCTATACCGGCAACAGCTTCGTCTCGGTGGGCGACCAATATGTGCTGCCCTCGGTGATCGCGGTGGTCATCGGCGGCATTTCGCTGGCCGGCGGGCAGGGCAATTATTTCGGCGCCATGCTCGGGGCCATCGCGCTGACGCTTCTGACCAGCGTGCTGACCACCCTCCAGCTCGAATTCTGGGGCCGTCAGCTGATCTTTGGCGCCGTGCTGCTGATGCTGATGCTGCTTTACGGCCGGGCCGGGCGCCTCAGGGCATGAGCGCGCCCACCATCAGGGCGGTCGCCGAACTGGCCGGCGTGTCGATCGCCACGGTTTCCAGGGCGCTGTCGCACCCCGACAAGGTTACCGACGCGACGCGCGAAAAGGTCTTGGCCGCCGTCAAGGCCACGGGCTTCATCCCCAATCGGCAGGCGGTGGATTTTCGCCGCCGCTCCACCGGCAATGTCGTGCTGCTCGTGCGCGACATCTCCAACCCCTTCTATCTCGATATCTATCGCGGCGTGGAAGAGCACGCCTATGCCAATGGCTATCGCGTGCTGATGGGCGATGCCGGCCATGATGACCAGCGCATCCTTCGCTATGTCGAAATGGTGCGGAACCGGCAGGCCGATGGTCTGATCCTGATGACCGGCCGGGTGCCCGAGGCCATCCATTCGGCGCCCCTGCCGCCCATCGTCGTCTCGCTCGAACTGGTCGATGGCGTGCGCCTGCCCACCATTGCCATCGACAATCGCGCCGCCGCCGCCCTTGCCATCAATTACCTCGTCGGGCTTGGCCACAGCCGCATCGCCCATATCACCGGCCCGATGACAGATGTGATGCCGCGCCAGCGGCATGAGGGCTACCGCGCCGCGCTGGCTGCGGCCGGACTGCCTGTCGACCCGGCTCTCACCGTCCACGCCGATTTCCATTACGAGGGCGGGCAGAGGGCAGTCGAACAGCTGCTGTCGGGCGCTGCCGCCTTCACGGCGCTCTTTTGCTCCAATGACGAAATGGCTGTCGGCGCGATCAACGCGCTGCGCGCCCGCGGTCTCAGCGTGCCGGGCGATATCTCGGTGGTGGGGTTTGACGACATCGTCTTTGCCACCGCCTCCGATCCGCCTTTGACCAGCGTGCGCCAGCCGCGCCGCGAGATCGGCCGTGCGTCGATGGCGATGATGATCGACCTGCTGGAAGGCCGTGCCGATCCCGCCAACGCCATCCTGCCCGTCGAACTCGTCGAACGGGCTTCCGCCGCTCCCTGTACCGTGAACGCAAGAAGGGCTCTTTTGCGATGACCACCTCCTTCCCCCGCAAGACGCTCCGCATCGGCTTTGTCGGCTCGGGCTTCATCGCCCATTTCCATCTCAAGTCGCTGCTTGGGGTGCGCAATGTCGAGGTCACGGGCGTCTATTCGCCCACCCCGGCCAAGCGCCAGGCCTTTGCCGATGCGGTGGGTGAACTCGATCTCGGGGCCTGCCGCGTGCATGAGAGCCTCGAGGCCCTCGTCGAGGCCGATGACGTCGATGCCATCTGGATCCTCTCGCCCAACCCGACGCGGCTCGGCGTGATGCAGACCATTGCCGATGCCGTTGCGGCCAAGCGCTCGCAGGTCTTCGCGGTGGCCTGCGAAAAGCCGCTCGCCCGCACCCTCAAGGAGGCCAAGGCGATGCTGGCGCTGGCCGAGGGGTCGGGCCTGCTGCACGGCTATCTCGAAAACCAGCTGTTCTCGACCGCCGTGCTCCGGGGCAAGGAGATCATCTGGCGCCGCGCCGTGCCGGCAACCGGCCGCCCCTATCTCGCGCGTGCTGCCGAAGAGCATTCGGGCCCGCACGAGCCCTGGTTCTGGCAGGGCGACGAGCAGGGCGGCGGTGCGCTGCTCGACATGATGTGCCACTCCATAGAAGTGGCGCGCTTCATGCTGACAGCGCCGGGCGCGCCCCGGTCGTCGCTGACCTTCAAGAATGCCACCGGCGCCATCGCCATGCTCAAATGGACCAAGCCCCATTACGCTGCCGATCTGGCACGGCGGATGAAGGGCGTCGACTATACCCGCCACCCGTCGGAGGATTTTGCGCGCGGCATGATCACCTTCGAGGCAGAGGATGGCTCGGAGGTGATCGTCGAGGCCACCACCTCCTGGGCCTATGTCGGGGCAGGGCTGCGCATCCAGCTCGAACTGCTGGGGCCAGAATATGCGATGGAGTTTTCCTCGCTTTCGAGCGGGCTCAAGGTGTTCATGTCGCGTGCCGTCGAGGGCGCCGAGGGCGAAGACCTCGTCGAAAAGCAGAATGCCGAGCAGGGGCTGATGCCGGTGCTCGAGGACGAAGCCGGCGTCTATGGTTATACCGAGGAAAACCGCCACATGGTGGAGGCCTTCCGCAAGGGCCAGATGCCGATGGAGACCTTCCATGATGGCGTGGCGGTGACCGAGATGCTGATGGCGCTCTACAAATCGGCCGAAGAGGGCCGCACGGTCAGGGCCGGTGAGGTGCTCGACGACTATGTGCCGGTGGTGGCGCGGCGCTGAAGCCTTAAGCCCTTTGGCGCGGTAGCCTGGGCCCGGCTCGCGGCGCTATAGAGCGGGCCAAGCCCAAGGACGCCGCGCTTCGTGTCACCGATCGATCTTGCCATCATCGCCTTCTGCCTCGCCATTGGCGGTGTGCTGAAAGGCGCAACGGGCGCCGGCGCGCCGCTCCTGGCCGTGCCGGCGATCTCTGCGATCTACGATGTGCGGCTGGCAGTGGTGACTATGCTCCTGCCTACGATCGTCACCAATGCCTGGCAGCTTGTGGCCTACAGGCGGAATTTCGTCGGCCTGCCTTTCCTCGCGCCCTTCGTCATCGCTGCTTTCATCGGGGTGTTGATGGGCAGCTTCATGCTGGTGGGCCTGCCGATCACGGCGCTGACCGGGGTGCTTGCCGCGGCGTTGGTCAGTTACGTCATCTTTCGGCTGCTCAAGCCGCATTGGGCCTTGAGCCCTCAGGCCGCCAAGCGCCTTGCCCTGCCGGCGGGCTGGATCTCGGGGCTGCTGCAGGGCGCCTCCGGGCTCTCGGCGCCCGCCTCGCTGCCCTATCTCAATGCGCTCGGCATTCCCCGCCCGCAGTTCGTGGTTTCGGTCTCGACCCTGTTCCTCATGTTCGGCAGCGTTCAGACCCTGACGCTGTTCGGCCTCGGGCAGTTGCGAACCGACTGGCTGCTGCTGAGCGCCATGGCCATCGCGCCGGTCTTTGCCGGCATGACCTTCGGCAACTGGCTGGGCACCCGCATGGACCCCGGGGCCTTTGGCCGGATCGTGCTGGTGGTGCTCACCGGCCTCGCGTTCAAGCTCTCCTACGACGTGCTGTCGCCGCTGCTTTCGGGGGCCGGCGGATAGAGGTGGCGTTGACCGCGGAAGTCGGTGACCGCATGGCAGCCCGGCGCGACCTCCTCGATCGGGTTCGCCGCGATCGGCGCCTTGCCGTGCCCGCCCGGAATATCGAGGATATAGGTCGGCTGGCAGAGCCCCGAGATGCGCCCGCGCAGCGCCGCGACCAGCGCCTGCCCTTCGGCGATCGGCACGCGGAAATGCGCCGTGCCGGGCGCAAGATCGGGGTGGTGCAGGTAATAGGGCTTGATGCGGGTCTCGACCATGGCGCGCATCAGGGCAGCCATCGTCTCCACATCATCATTCACGCCCCGCAGCAGCACAGTCTGGCCGAGGAGCACGATGCCGGCATCCGAAAGCTGCGCGCAGGCGGCGCGTGCCTCGGGGGTCAGCTCGCGGGCATGGTTGGCATGCACGGCAAGGTAGCTGGCCTTGCCCGATGACCTTATGGCGGCAACGAGGCCCGCATCGATCCGCTCCGGCGCAACCACGGGCACGCGGGTGTGGATGCGCACGATCCGGACATGGTCGATGGTAGCCAAACGCTCCATCATCTCGCGCAGCCGGCGCGCCGACAGCACCAGCGGATCGCCGCCGGTGAGGATCACCTCCCAGATCTCGGGATGCGCAGCGATGTAGCCGATTGCCCGGTCGAGCGCGTCGGGCGAGAGCGTGCCCAGCCCTTCGGGCCCCACCATTTCGCGGCGGAAGCAGAAGCGGCAATAGACCGGACACACATGCACGGCCTTGAGCAGCACCCGGTCGGGATAGCGATGCACGATGCCCTCGACCGGCGAGTGGCTGAGATCGCCGATAGGGTCGTCGCGCTCTTCCGGGGTGGTCTGCAACTCACGCGCATCGGGCACGAACTGGCGCGCGATCGGGTCGGCAGGATCACCCCGGTCGATCAGTGCTGCCATCGCCGGGGTCACGGCCACGGCATAGCGCACCGCAACGGCGTCTGCCTCGGCCTGTCGCGCCTCTGGCAGCAGGCCGGCGGCCACGAGGTCGGCCGGATTGCGCAGCGTGCGATCAAGCTTCATCGGCCCGGCTCCATCACCGGCACCCAGATGACCTGCTCGATATGCGGGGCGCCGGTCACCAGCATCACCAGCCGATCAAAGCCGAGCGCCACGCCGCTTGTCGGCTTCATCAGGGGCAGGGCAGCGAGCAGATCCTCGTCGATCGGATAGCGCTCGCCATAGAGCCGCTCCTTTTCCGCCATTTCGGCCGAAAAGCGCTCGCGCTGGATGCCGGCATCGGTCAATTCCCCGAAGCCATTGGCCAGTTCCACTCCGCAGCCATAAAGCTCGAAGCGTTCGGCGACGCGCGGATCGTCGGCGGCCGGCCGGGCCAGCGCCGCCTCGCAGAGGGGGTAGCGATCGAGCACCGTGATCCGACCATCGCCCAGCATCGGCTCGATCTTTTCCACCAGCACGCGTGAGAAGAGATAGCTCCACGTAATGTCGTGCGGCAGGGCAAGGCCTGTGCGCCGCATCGCCTCGGCCAGCGCCTCCGCATCCAGCCGGCCCGTCGCATCGATGGTCGCCATCAGGTCGATGCCGGCGAATTCGGCAAAGGCATCGGCCACCGACAGGCGCTGCGGCGCGGCAAAGGCATCGGCCGTGCGCTGGCGATGGCGCAGCGTGGTCGTGCCCGCCGTTTCGGCAGCGAGGCGCACCAGGGCGACGCAATCATCGATCACCGCATCGTAATCCTCGCCGGCCCGATACCATTCGAGCATGGTGAATTCGGGGTGATGCAGCGGCCCGCGCTCGCGGTTGCGGAACACATGCCCGAAGCTGGCAATGCGGCTTTCCCCCGCCGCCAAGAGCTTTTTCATCGAGAATTCGGGGGAGGTGTGGAGATAAGCGGCATGGCCCCTGCCGTCATTGCCGATCATTTCGGTGGCAAAGGCATGCAGATGCGTCTCGTTGCCCGGCGAGCGCTGCAGGGCAGGGGGATCGACGAAGAGGAAATCCTGCGCTTCGAGATGGGCGCGGAAGGCCGTTACGATACGGTTGCGTGCCAGAAGCAGCGGGCGGCGATCCTCATGCCGGGATGGCGACCACCAAGGCGAGGGAGCGGGGATTGGCGTGCTCACCATGTGTCGCGACCTTTCGCGTTCGCGGGCTGGAGATTTTCGCCAGAATGCGATAGTGGGCGCTCCGAAGGATTTGCATCCTGGCGCGCGACGGCCCTGCCTCTACGACGCGCCGCACGAACCCACAAGGAAGAAATAATGGTCAAGGTCATCGCCTCTTCGCTGCGCAAGGGCAATGTGGTGGAGCAGGACGGCGCCCTGCACGTCGTTCTCACCGCCGAAAACGTCCATCCCGGCAAGGGAAACTCGGTCACCAACGTCAACATGCGCCGCATCTCCGATGGCGTTAAGGTCATCGGCCGCTGGCGCACTGTCGAGATGGTCGAGAAGGCCGATGTCGACGAGCGCGAATATGATTACCTCTATTCGGATGGCGAGGGGCACCATTTCATGGAGCCCGAGAATTACGAGCAGTTGGTGGTGGGCGACGACGTGGTGGGCGACCAGAAGGCCTATCTCGCCGACGGCATGAAGGTCTATCTCAAGACCTTCGAGGGCAATGCCATCGCCATCGAACTGCCGGCGCGCGTCACCCTCGAGATCGTCGAGACCGAGCCGGTGGTGAAGGGCCAGACGGCGTCCTCCTCCTTCAAGCCCGCCACGCTCAACAATGGCGTGCGCACCATGGTGCCCCCCCATATCGGCGTCGGCACCCGCGTCGTCATCATGACCGCCGACGGCTCCTACGTCGAACGCGCGAAGGACTGAGCCTCGTCCGGCCCTGCCGGCAAATCCCTCCGGTGGAGGGATTTGAGAGGCTCAGGCCCGAAGAGCTATGCTCGCAGGGCTTGGGCAGGGTCCGCAGGAACGCGTCGCTCCGGTGGAGCGACGCGAGCGACGAAGGCCCTGAGACCTATGGTCGAAGGGCGGCGAGGCCCTGCCGGCGAATCCCTCCGGTGGAGGGATTTGATAGGCTAAGGCCCGGAGCGCTATGCTCGCAGGGCTGCAAGGCCCTTGAGCAGACAGCCCTCGTCCTGATTGGACGCATGGCAGCGCCAAAGGGCACGAAGTTTCGCCATACCCTGCCAAGTCGTCTCTGCAAAAGCAGGGACCTCCGTTTTCTTCGCCTGCAAACAGAGGGTCCTGCTTCGCAGGAACGACCCGGTGTGAGCCGGCAGGTCCCGCTCCAAGGAGCACCTCGGGGCGCCGCCCGTTGCAGCCTTGCCACTTGCCAGTCGACCCGAAGCGGTTCAGCATCGGGGCATCGTCAACAAACGGAAGGAGGTGATCCAATGTCTTTTGCGAACTCGCAGGTTTCCGAAGGTCTTGGAGTCTCCGATCGCGTGGGGCAGTTCCCGCGCTGAGCGAATGGTCCGCCGGGCTTTCCAAGTCCGGCAAGGCCTCGGCATCCTTGCGAAATCGGAAAGGGCCGCTCCTTGGAGCGGCCCTTTTTCATAGATGGCAAGGGTCTGCTGCTCAGAGCACCCTGGTGATCCTGGCAAACAGCGCCTTATCTTCATTGGCCTTGGCTGCAGCCTCGGCCGAACCCAGCACCACCACTTCGCCCCGGTTCGCGACTTCGCCCAGAACCTCGGCGAAGCGCCTGAAATCGGCCGCGGTGGTGCCCAGCACCTCTTCGCGGCGCGCCTGGCGGCTCTCATCGGTCTCACCCATCAGGTGGAACATCAGCGCCGCAAAACCCTTGGCGTCGGGCAGGCGATGCGCGTCGATCGAGCCGATGACCCCGATCACCGAGCGCACGAGGTCCTGCTCGCCGATGCCCTTGGCCATGAAGGCGGCGGCCTTGTCATAGACGGCGAGGGTCTCGAGCAGGTTGGGATCGCGATAGGAGAGGAAGCTCAGCGTCTTGGCCTGCGGATCAAGGCTCGCCGAGCCGCCATAGGCGCCGCCCTGCACGCGCACCTTGTCCCACATATAGGTGGTGTTCATGTGCCGCACCGCGACGGCCGAAGCGCCGGTCGGTTCGAAGCCCAGGGCCGACAGGTCGGCGCCCTTGCCCACATAATTGACCTGTCCGGGGAAGGTGAGCGCCTCGGCGCCCTTGGTCGCGTCGGTCTGCCAGGGCGCGATCGCCCCCGAGCCGGCGGGCAGCGCCGAAAGGAAGTCGCCCAGCAGCGGCCGGACGGTGCCCAACGTTGCCGCATCGGTGGTGAGATTGCCGATAAGGCCGGCGCGCCCGAGCAGGACGGTGCGGATGGCTTCGAGATCGGCCTCGACGCTCTCCCAGTCCGTATCGATGCGGGTGATCAGCTCGCGCAGGAAGAACAGCGACTGCACGCCGCTCATCTCTTCGGTTGCCCAATCGGCCTCGTTGAAGCGGGCCCGCAGGCGCATGTTGACGATACCGTTGCCGCGTCCGGCGAGGCCGCTCTCAAACCCGGCCTTGTCTTCGAGCACGAGCTGGCGGATGCGCGCCTTGTTGTCGAGCCGCGCCGAGCCCACCACGTCGGTGATGATGGCGAGCATCTCGCCGACCTTGTCGGGCACCGCCTTGCCGCGCAGGAAGAGGCGCGCCGCCGCTTCGCCGGTGTCGCGCCGCGCCGAGGCCCAGCGCATCGCTCCGATGCCGCCGGTGGAGCGCCCCATGCGCTGGCTCAGCGAGACGAAATCTTCCTTGGCCGTGCCGGTCTGGAACAGGGCGCGCGAAAAGATCGGCATAAGCGGCAGGAGCCGGGCCGGCAGCACGCGCATGTCGAAGGCGAGGTCGAGATAGACGATGCCGCCCGTGGGCAGGTCATGGGTCATCACCGGGATGCCGGCGATCTCGTCCCAGGCCGAGGGGATCGGCTTGTTGGTCCGGGGCAGGTCGGCAAGCCCGAGCGCGGGGATCTGTGCCAGTGCTTCGGGCGCATCTTCGGCCTCCTGCAAGGCCTTGAGGTTGCGCGTGATCTCGGCAACCTCCTGGGCGGCGGCGGCATCCATACGGGCCCGCGCCGCATCGAGCCGGGCGCGCTCCTCGGCCGCCTCGCGCGCGGCCTGGCCGGTATCGGCCTTGAGCAGCACGGTGCTGCGATGGGAGTTGTTGACGATGTGGCGCGCGATCAGATCCTCGAACACACGTTCGCCCGCGGCCAGCCGGGCCTTGAGGTCGGCGAGCGGCTTTTCGAAGGCGAGCGGGGACAGCGGATCCTGCTCGTAGAGCCATGAGCGCATGGAGCGGAACATCACGGCCAGCCCGCGCGGATAGGAACCGGTATTGTTCTCGCGCAGACGGAACTCGATGGTGTTGAGCGCCGCTTCCACCGTCTCGGCATCGAGGCCTTCGCGGGCAAGCCGTTCGAGCGTCGAAAGGATCAGCGCCTCGACCGCATCGCCATCGGCCTCGTCGATGCCCTTGAGCCCGACGGTGAAATAGGGCTGGCGATATTCCTCCGCAAAGCCCGAGCCGGTGAGGCCTTCGCCCAGCCCGGAATCGGTCAGCGCCTTGCGCAGCGGCGAGGCTGCCGTGCCGACCAAGGCCTGCTCGAGCACGTTGAGCACCAGCAATTCGCCGGGATCGGCGATCTCGTCGAGCATCCAGTTGACCGAGATCATGCCCGTCTTCTTGCCGGCCTCGGCTTCGCTCGCCGAATAGGTCACCACCTCCTTGCGCGGGCTCTGCCAGCGCGGCTGCAGCGCGATGTCGGAGACGGGACGGATCGGCTCGAACTGGCTCAGATACTCCTCGAGGATCGCGAGGCGCTGTTCGGGCGCGTCATCGCCATAGAACACGATGCGGGCGTTCGAGGGATGATAGAAGCGGGCGTGGAAGGCCTTGAAATCCTCATAGGTGAGGTCCGGAATGGCCTTGGGGTCGCCACCCGAATTCACGCCATAGGTGGTTTCGGGATAAAGCGATTGCTGGCTGGCCTTGGCGAGCACGGCGGCGGGCGAGGAATAGGCGCCCTTCATCTCGTTGAACACCACGCCCTTGTAGACCATCGGCCCCTGGGTGGAATCGAGCTCGTAGTGCCAGCCCTCCTGCCGGAAGGTGTCCTCCGAGATCAGCGGGAAGAAGACGGCATCAAGATAGACATCGACCAGGTTGTAGAAATCCTGGAGGTTCTGGCTCGCCACCGGATAAGCGGTCTTGTCCGGATAGGTCATGGCGTTGAGGAAGGTCTGGAGCGAGCCCTTGAGCAGCTCCACGAACGGCTTCTTGACCGGATATTTGCGGCTGCCGCACAGCACCGAATGCTCGAGAATGTGCGCCACGCCGGTCGAGTCTGCCGGCGGGGTGCGGAAGGTGATGCCGAACACCTTGTTCTCGTCGTCATTGGCCAGAGACAGCACCTCGGCCCCGGTCTTTTTGTGCCGGTAGAGTGTCGCGCCGGAGGCGATCTCGGGGATGGTTGTCTCGCGGACGAGGTCGAAGGCGGGGTGAGTCATCGGCAATCCGATCTTAAAGAGGCTGAAATCTGGCCTTCACTTAGGCATGCAAGTTCGCGCTGGCTAGGGGCGCGGGCGCTGCCAGGCCATCAAGGTCGCGGGAAAAGCGGCGAACTCAGATGTCGCCGCGCACCTGCGGCCGCACATGCTCGTAATACCATTCGGCGAGCTTGAAACGGTACGCCTCGGGGAGGTTGGGCAGGCCGGCGGCCGCCACATTGTCAGAGAGCTGGTCGGGCCGCGTCACCCCGGCGATGATGGTGGAAACCCCCGGATGATCGAGAATCCAGCGCAGCGCCAGATGGCTCATCGGCCAGCCTTCGGGCACCACCGGCCGCAGCGCATCGACGAGAGCCAGCCCGGTCTCGAAGGGAATGCCCGAGAAGGTCTCGCCCACCGAGAAGGCCTGCCCGTCGCGATTGAAATGGCGGTGATCATGGGCGGTAAATGCCGTTGTAGCGGAATATTTGCCCGAGAGCAGCCCCGACGCCAGCGGCAGGCGCACGATGATGCCGACATCCTTTTCGGCCGCGGCAGGCAGCAAGTCCTCGGCCGCATCCTGGCGGAAGAGGTTGAAGATGATCTGCAGCGTCGAAACCCCGTCATGCCGGAGGCAGATCATGCCCTCCTCGATGGTCTCGACGCTCGCGCCATAATGGGCCACGAGCCCGTCGCGCTTGAGCCCATCCATCCACGCGAAGATCTCGCCATCCTCGAGCACGGGGCGCGGCACGCAATGGAGCTGCACGAGATCGAGCCGCTCGGTCCCGAGCCGCCGCAGCGAGGCTTCGATGTTCTCGCGCAGTTTCTGGCGGGTGTATTTATCGGGAAACAGCGCCGAGCCGCGCCCCACCTTGGTGGCCACCCGCACCCCGGCCTTGCGGGGAAAGCTGCCGATGCGCGTTTCCGAGAGCCCGCTGCCATAGACATCGGCCGTATCCCAAAAATTCACCCCGAGATCGGCGGCGCGGCCAAGGATGGAATAGGCCGTGCCGTCGTCCACCGGCCCGAAATCCCCCCCGAGCTGCCAGCAGCCCAGCCCGATCTCTGAAACCTCGTAGCCGGTCTTGCCGAGCCTGCGCTTGTTCATTGCGGTGTCCTCGCTGTTTCGGCTGCGCCACAGAACCTCATCCTGAGCCTGTCGAAGGAGGAGGTTCTGTGGCACCGGTGTTTGCAGTTCGCGCCAGCCCCGGCAACGCGTCGTAATCGCCTGCGATCAGGGCTTCCTTTTTGCGCCGCGACCACCCCTTTAACTGCCGTTCCCGGGCAAAGGCTGCCAAAAGACTATCGGCGGCTTCGCAATAAACAAGCTCTACCGGCCGTCGCCCGGCGGTAAAGCCGTTGCCCAGCCCCTGCTGATGCTCCCACAATCGCGCCTCGATCGGCTTGCGCGTGTTGCCGACATAGTAGCTGCCATCGCAACATCTCAGAATATAGACGGCGATCACCATCCCGCGACGCCCCTCGTCCTTCGACAGGCTCAGGATGAGGGGCTCGAGAGTTCAGTTCAAGCCCGTTCCTTGGTCGAGAGAAACTTGATCTTGGGCCAGTCGCGCTCGGCCCGGCCCAGCCACCAGCTGCTCTGGGCCAGATAGACCGGGTCGCCATCCTTGTCTTCGGCCATCTCCATCTTGGAGGCATCGACGAAGCGCTTGAGTTCGAGCTTGTCGTCGCAGGCCACCCAGCGAGCCAGTTCGAAATTGATGCTCTCGAAGCTGATGGGCGTATTGTATTCCTTGGCGATGCGGGCCTGCAGCACTTCGAGCTGCAGCTGGCCCACGACGCCCACGATCCAGTCCGCCCCGATCATGCGGCGGAAAACCTGCGCCACGCCTTCCTCGGCCAGATCGGAGAGGGCCTTGCCCAGCTGCTTGGCCTTGATCGGATCGGTCAGGCGCACGCGCCGGATGATCTCGGGGGCGAAATTGGGGATGCCCGTGACCTTGATGATCTGCGTGCCTTCCACCAGCGTGTCGCCCACGCTCAGCGTGCCGTGATTGGGGATGCCGACGATGTCGCCGGCCACCGCTTCTTCGGCCAGTTCGCGATCATGGCCAAAAAAGAACATCGGGTTGGAAACGGCCAGCTCCTTGCCCGAGCGCACATTTCTCAGCTTCATGCCGCGCCGGAAGGTGCCCGAGGCGAGCCGCACGAAGGCGATGCGGTCGCGGTGGTTGGCGTCCATGTTCGCCTGCACCTTGAACACAAAGCCGGTGACCTTGGGGTCGGCCGGATCGATCGGGGCGGGTTCTGCCGGCTGCGGACGCGGATCGGGCGCCCATTGCCCGAGCGCGCGCAGCAACTCGGCCACCGAGATCGTCTTCAGCGCCGACCCGAAGATCACCGGGGTCAGATGTCCGGCGCGATAGGTCTCGAGATCGAAGGCGGGCAGGCCGTCGCGCACCAGTTCGAGGTTTTCGAGCGACGTGGCGACCACGGGATCGGCATTGAGCTCGGCATCGCTCAGCAACTCCTCGGGGTCCGAGAAACGCCGCCATTCGGTGCCATCGGGATGCAGCACGCGGCCGCCCACCAGATCCACCGTGCCCTTGAAGTCCACGCCCTGGCCCAGCGGCCAGACGATGGGCGTCACGTCGAGCGCGAGCGTATCGGCGATCTCGTCGAGGATTTCGAGCGGGTCCTTGCCTTCGCGGTCCACCTTGTTGGCAAAGGTGATAATGGGAATATCGCGCAGCCGGCAGACCTCGAAGAGCTTGAGGGTCTGGCTTTCGATGCCCTTGGCCACGTCGATCACCATCACTGCCGCATCCACCGCCGTCAGGGTGCGATAGGTGTCCTCGGAAAAGTCCGAGTGGCCCGGCGTATCGAGCAGGTTGAAGGTCAGCCCGTCATGTTCGAAGGTCATTACCGACGAGGTGATGGAAATGCCGCGCTGCTGCTCGATTTCCATCCAGTCCGAGCGGGTGGCGCGGGTGTTGGCGCGTCCGCGCACCATGCCCGCCTGCTGGATCGCACCCGAGGATGCGAGCAGCTTTTCGGTCAGCGTCGTCTTGCCGGCGTCCGGGTGCGAGATGATGGCGAAGGTCCGCCGCGTCTCGTGGGGCGGGCGCTTGGTGCGGAGCGGGCGGTCGGCATGGGGTTCTGTCACGGTCATGGCGCAGGGCTTTACCCGCTCGCCCCCCTGCGCGACAAGGAAAAAGCCGCGAAAAAGGCCAGCCGATGGGGCTGAACCACCCTCGATCGCGCGGCGTTATAGGCACTGCCATGGCCCAGCCCTTTCTCGACCGCGACCTGCGCGTCCGCCCCATCGATGCCTATATCGACCCGCCGGTGCCGCGCGAGCGCGCCATCATCACACATGGCCATGGCGATCACGCACGCTCGGGCCATGGGGCGGTGCTCGCAACCCCCGACACCATCGCCATCATGAAGACCCGGTATGGCGAGGACTGTGCCCGCACCTTCCAGCCCTTGCCCTATGGCGAGGTGCTTGAAATGGATGGCATGCGCATCAGCCTTCATCCGGCCGGGCACATTCTGGGCTCGGCCCAGGTGCTGATGGAATTTGGCGGCCAGCGGATTGTCGTCACCGGCGACTACAAGCGCCTGCCCGACCGCACGGCCCAGCCCTTCGAACTCCTGGAATGCGATCTCCTCGTGACCGAAGCTACCTTCGGCCTCCCGGTCTTCCAGCATCCCGATCCGGCCCTTGAAATCCGCCGGCTGCTGGCCTCGGTAGCCGCCTATCCGTCGCGGGCCCATGTCATCGGCTGCTATGCGCTGGGCAAGGCGCAGCGCGTCATCTCGCTCCTGCGCGAAGGCGGATATGATGCCCCAATCTATCTCCACGGCGCGATGATCCGGCTCTGCGCGCTTTACGAAGAGCTTGGCATTCCGCTTGGCCCGCTGCTCCCGGCGCTCGATGTGCCCAAGGCCGGGCTCGAAGGCCGGATCGTCATCGCTCCGCCTTCCGCGGTCAAGGATCGCTGGAGCCGGCGGCTGCCCGATCCGGTTCTCGCCGTGGCTTCGGGCTGGATGAGCGTCAAGCAGCGGGCGCGCCAGAGCGGGGTGGAACTGCCCCTCGTCATCTCCGACCATGTCGACTGGAACGAGCTGCGCCAGACCGTCGCCGAAACCCGCGCCCAGACCGTCTGGGTCACCCACGGCCGCGAGGATGCGCTGGTCTATTATTGCCAGCAGCAGGGCCTTGCCGCCGAACCGCTCAACATCACCGCCTATGATGACGGCCCGGAGGATGTGGAATGAGGGTCGGCGATCATCAGTTGACAGATCCAGGTCCCCCACCCCCGGCCCCTCCCCGCGAGGGGGAGGGGAGCGCAGGCTTCAGTGGCAATTCCGACCGGCGCACTGAACATCATATGGGCGTTCCCTCCCCCTCGCGGGGAGGGGCAGGGTGGGGGGCTGCGAGCTTTCGGCAAGGCCCCGTGAGGCAGGCCCACCCATGAAAGCCTTCGCCCAGCTGCTCGAAATCCTCGCGCTCACCCCCTCGCGCAATCGCAAGATCGAGGCGCTGTCGCGCTATTTCGCCACGACGCCCGATCCCGATCGCGGTTATGCGCTGGCGATCCTCACGGGCGCGATGAGCTTCAAGAACGTCAAGCCGGCGCTGCTCAAGGAAACGGTGCTGGCCGAGGTCGACCCGCATCTGTTCGCGCTCTCCTATGACTATGTCGGGGATCTGGGCGAGACCATCGCGCTCATCTGGCCCCATCATGGCGGCACCGAGGAACTCCCCTCGCTCGCCGAACTGGTCGAGCTCTTCACCATCACGCCCAAGCCCAAGCTGCCGGGGCTGATCGGCTCGCTTCTGACTCGCGCCGAGATCAATGAGCGCTGGGCGCTGGTCAAAATGACAACCGGGGCCTTGCGCATCGGGCTCTCCGCGCGGCTGGCCAAGACAGCGCTGGCCGACATGAGCGGGCGCGACCTTCAGGCCATCGAAGAAGTCTGGCACGGCATTTCAATGCCTTATTCCGAACTGTTCGACTGGCTCGAAGGGCGCTCGGACCGGCCCGACATCGACCACGCCGCCCGCTTCCACCCGATGATGCTCTCCAACCCCATCGACGAGGCCAGGGACCTGCCGGCGCTCTCTCCGGCCGACTATGCCGCCGAATGGAAATGGGACGGCATCCGGGTGCAGCTGATTGCCTCGGGCGGCCGGGTATCGCTGTTTTCGCGCACCGGCGACGACATCGCCAATGCCTTCCCCGACGTGGTGGACCGGGTTTTCGGCGATGCGGTGCTCGATGGCGAATTGCTGGTGGGCAGGGATTTCGTTCCCGCAACCTTCAACGATCTGCAGCAGCGGCTCAATCGCAAGACGGCCTCGGCCAAGCACATTGCCGAACTGCCGGCCTTCATCCGGGCCTATGACATGCTCTTTGATGGCGCCGAGGATATCCGCGCTCTGCCCTGGACCGAACGGCGGGCCCGGCTCGAAGCCTTCCTCTCGCGCGAAAAGCAGCATGTCATCGACATTTCGCCGGTGATCGACTGGTCCGATGCCGAAATGCTGGCGGCCATCCGTCGTCGCGGCGCTGACGAGGAGGGGCATGAGGGCGTCATGCTTAAGCTCCGGTCCTCGCCCTATGTGCCCGGCCGCCCCAAGGGCCTCTGGTACAAGTGGAAGCGCGATCCCAATGTGGTCGATACCGTGCTCATGTATGCCCAGCGCGGCCATGGCAAGCGCTCGAGCTTTTATTCGGACTACACATTCGGGGTCTGGAAGGGCAACGAGATCGTACCGGTGGGCAAGGCCTATTTCGGCTTCACCGATGCCGAATTGAAGGAGCTGGATCGCTGGATCCGCAACAACACGATCGCCAGTTTCGGCCCGGTGCGCGAAGTGCGCAAGGAGCTGGTGTTCGAGGTCGCCTTCGACAGCGCCCAGACCTCCAATCGCCATAAATCCGGCGTGGCGCTGCGCTTTCCGCGCATCAACCGCATCCGCTGGGACAAGCCGGCGGGCGAGGCCGCCACGATCGACGAAATGCTCGCTTTCATTCCGGCCAGCTGAAGGAGACCGACATGTCGCTGAGCGCGATTTCGCGCAAGATCGCCGAGCTTGAAAAGCGCATGCTGGCGGCGGCGGAAGCTGAGGATTTCGAGCTGGCAGCGCGCCTGCGCAACGAGATCGCTGCCTTGCGCGGCGAAGACGGCGGTGCACCAGCCGTGCGCAAGCCGCCCCCGGGCGAAATGGGGCTGGGTACCCACATCCCCGTCGTCGCCCCGCCCAAGGGTTGGACGCCCCCGAAAAAGCCCGATCCCATGACGCGCGGTCGCAAATAGGCAAAGCGCGCCCGATCCAGCGCCTACTGCGCTCGCCAGCTGTCGCCCTCTTGCGCAATGCTCTCAGGCGCGGTCTCGCCCTCTCGGCCGACATGGACCACCATGGGTTCGGCGCGCAACGCCCCTTCGGCCACCCACGAGATGACGAGGGCGAGGCCTTGCGGGTCCGAGACCCGGATCCCGTCCGGCGTTGCCTCGATGGCGGCTGCGGCGGCCCGGGTCTCGCCCCGCGCCTCAGCCTCGGCCAGAAGCGCGATCGCGTCTTCGGGATTGTCGAGGATCATCTCGAGCACGAGGATGTCGCCCGAAATCGTGCCCCACCCGTAAAGATGTTCGCCATCCGGGGACGAGGCGGCGACGGTGAAGCCTTCCGCCTCGCGGGCCTCAAAGCGCAGCGCCAGGCTGCCGTCTTCGCTGACATAGGCCCCATCTTCGAGCTTGAACGCGCGCGCTCCCGCCTCGCGGTCAGCGAGATAGAGGGTGCCGTCCTCGCTCTTGTAGGGTGTGAGCGCAAAGGCCGCGGGCAGGGGTGTCGCGAGATGTTCAGGCGCGATCAGCAGATCGGTTGAGGAGATGGTGCAGCCCGCGAGCAGGATGCCCGCCATCACCATCCCCAGCACAAGACCCATGGCGCGCATCGCGACCTCCGGTTCATCTGCTCATGAGACGCCGGCGCCGCCAGCGGCCTTGGCCTCACACGCTCGGGCCCAGCCTTTCGCGCGCCAGCGCCTCGATTTCGCGCAGCTCCCTCAGCGTCGTTTCGAGATCGACCTTCTGCCGCTCCAGAAGCCCGATGCGCTCGCGCACTTTTGCCACCAGCAGCTTGACCTGCGGGGCCTGGGCCTGCGCGTCATAGAGGCTGAGATATTCGGCGATGTCGCGCAGCGAAAACCCCAGCCGCTTGCCGCGCAGGATCAGCATCAGCCGTGCCCGGTCGCGACGGCGGAACACCCGCGTCGCTCCAACCCGCTCGGGCGCGAGCAGGCCCTTGGCCTCGTAGAAGCGGATGGTGCGCGTCGAGATGCCGAACTCCTTGGCGAGATCGGCAATGGCATAAAGATCGCGCTCCGCCGCTGCGGGCTTGTTCATGCGCCGGGCCCCGCCTTTTTCTGCCGGTATTCCTCGCGCAACTCTTTTTTCGAGAGCTTGCCGATCAGCGTCTTGGGCAATGCGTCCCTGAAGATGATCTCGCGCGGCATTTCGAGCTTGTTGAGCGTCTCGGACAGGAAGCGCTTGATCTCTTCCTCGGTCGCGCTCTTGCCGTCCTTGAGCTTGACAAATGCCACCGGCACTTCGCCACGATAGGGGTCCGGGGCTCCGATCACCGTGCATTCGTCCACCGCCTCGTGGCGAACCAGTGCTTCCTCGATCACGCGGGGATAGACGTTGAAGCCGGAGACGATGATCAGGTCCTTGATGCGATCGACGATGAACACATAGCCATCCTCGTCGACATAGCCGACATCGCCGGTGCGCAGCCAGCCATCGGCGAAGGCCGACCGGCTGGCCTCCTCATCCTCGAAATAGCCCAGCATCACCTGCTTGCCCTTGACCTGGATTTCGCCGCGCCCGCCCGGTGCCTGCACCTCGCCACTGTCGACACCGACGAAGCGCAGGTCCGTGCCGGGCAGGGGCTGGCCGATCGACATCGGCTTGGAGGGCACCCGCAGCGCCGCGCAGCACACCACCGGCGACGCCTCCGTCAGCCCATAGCCCTCGGCCAGAAGCGCCGCCGATATCTTGGCAAAGCGCGTGCGCGTCTCCTCCGACAGCGGCGCACCGCCCGAAACCGCCACCTTGATGGAGGCGAGCTTTGCGGGCTCCTTGACGCCCTTGGCCAGCGCCGCCAGCAGCGTCGGCACCGCCATCAATACATTGGCCTCTGTCCGGGCGATGAGGTCGACCAGCGCCTTGAGTTCAAAGCGGGGCAGCATCACCACCTGCGCGCCGTTGCGCAAAGGCAGATTCATGCAGGTGGTCATGGCGAAGATGTGGAAGAAGGGCAGCACCGCCACCACCTTGCTGGGCGGAAAGAACAACTGTTCCCCCCAGGCGTTGATCTGGCTGACATTGGCCGCGACATTGGCGTGGCTCAGAAGCGCGCCCTTGGGCAGGCCCGTCGTGCCCCCGGTATATTGCTGCACGGCAACATCACGCGTGGCATCGATCGTCACCGCCGCCGGCTTCAGCCCGAGCCTCACCAGACTGCCGAAATCGGTGCAGCGATCGGCGATGGGGCTGGCGCCCACCTTTGTCAGTTCCTTGCCCTTGACGATGCGGAACAGCCATTTCTTCACGAAGGACAGCGCTTCGGGAAAGTGGCAGACGATGAGCTTGCGCGCGTGCCCCGCCTCGACCAGCGCCTGCGCCTTTTCGAACAGCTGGGTCAGGTCGAGCGTGATCATCAGGTCCGCACGGGAATGGGCCACGATGTGCGAGAGCTCGGATACCGTGTAGAGCGGGTTGCAGTTCACCACCGTGCCGCCGGCCCGGAGGATGCCGTAATAGGCAATCACGAAAAAGGGCGTGTTGGGCAAGAGCAGCGCCACGCGGCTGCCCTTGCCGATGCCGAAGCGCTGCTGCAACGCGCCGGCAAAGGCTTCGATGGCGTCGCCGAGCTCTGCATAGGTCGTTACAGCGCCCAAAAAGTCGAGCGCCGGAGCCTGCGGGGTCCGCCGGCACACGGCCAGCACCTGCTCATGGATCGGCGTGGTCTCGATGGGCGTGTCCCATCTGATGCCGGGCGGATAGTTGTCGACCCAGGGGCGGGCATGACCGGTCTCCGAAACATCCGTCATGGTCACCATTCTCCTCCAGCCATTCGGCCCTCGCGCCATCGCGCTTTGCCAAACCATTTCATGGCCTTACCCAAGCGTCAATTGTGAGGCGCAGCGTCATGCGGCGATCCGTGCCATCTTCGGCTGTCCGCAGCGGTCCCGGGTCTTGCCGCAAGCGTGACCGGAAGCCTCGCGACCGGACGTTGACGTATACGTCAATCATGCTTAACTGTTGCGATGACGCCGCGCCTGCGCCACCTCTGTTCGGGTGCGGCGATTTTGAGGAGGTATTGCCGTGGCCCTTGTGCTCGTTGCTCTCGCCCTGATCGCTGCGGCAGGTCTCGCGATGCGCCGGTCGCCGGTCTGGCACTGGGGGCTCGCCGCCCTCGTCATCGGTGCGCTGTCCCGTCTGGGCTGGACTGAGGCCGGGCCCGTGATCGCCACGGGCCTTGCGGGCTGGGTCATCGCGCTTCTGCCCGGCATCATCCTCTGCCTTCTCGCCATTCCCGCCATTCGCATGGCGCTCGTCACCGGCCCGGCCTATGGCATGGTGCGCAAGATCCTGCCGCGCGTCAGCCGCACCGAGCAGGAGGCGCTCGATGCCGGCACCGTCGGCTGGGATGCCGAGCTGTTTTCGGGCCGCCCTGGGTGGAAAAAGCTTCTCGGCGTGCGCAAGCCGACCCTTACCCCTGAAGAGCAGGCCTTTCTTGACGGACCGGTCAACGAACTCTGCGCCATGATCGACGATTGGGACAGCCGGCACAACCGCGCCGATCTTGCGCCCGAAGTCTGGCGCTTCATCAAGGACAAGGGCTTTTTCGGCATGCTCATCGGCAAGGAGCATGGCGGGCTGGGCTTTTCTGCCCAGGCCCAGTCGATGGTGGTCTCGAAGATCGCGAGTCGCTCGGTTGCTGCCGGCATCACCGTGATGGTGCCCAATTCGCTCGGGCCGGGCGAGCTTCTCGAAAAATACGGAACGCCCGAGCAGAAGAAGAAATATCTGCGCCGCCTCGCCACGGGACAGGAAATCCCCTGCTTTGCGCTCACCGGCCCGCATGCGGGTTCCGATGCGGCCGGCATGCGCGACATCGGGGTGGTCTGTCACGAACTCTACCAGGGCAAGAAGACGCTTGGCGTCAAGATCTCCTGGGACAAGCGCTATATCACGCTCGCCCCTGTCGCGACGCTGCTGGGCCTCGCCTTCCACCTCCGCGATCCCGAACGTCTCTTGGGTGGCGAAGAAAATATCGGCATCACCTTGGCGCTGATTCCGGCCAATCATTCGGGCGTCGAGATCGGCCGCCGGCATTTCCCGGCGCGCTCGGCCTTCATGAATGGCCCGACCCGCGGCCGCAGCGTCTTCGTGCCGATGGATTATCTCATCGGCGGTCCGGCCTTTGCGGGGCAGGGCTGGCGCATGCTGATGGAGTGTCTTGCCACCGGCCGCGCCATTTCGCTCCCGGCAATCGGCACGGTCTCGATCAAGCACGCCCTGCGCGTCACCTCCGCCTATGCCCGCATTCGCCGGCAGTTCGGCATTCCGGTGGGCCTGATGGAAGGGGTCGCCGAGCCGCTCTCGCGCATGGTGCGCACCGCCTATACCTATGAGGCGGCCCGGGCCCTCACCGCATCCATGGTCGATGAAGGCCAGAAGCCCTCGGTGCTGTCGGCCCTGCTCAAATATCGCACAACCGAAGCCATGCGGCTTGCCGTCAACGATGCCATGGATATCCATGGCGGGCGCGCTATCCAGGATGGTCCGACCAATTATCTCTTTGCCGGCTATGCCACGACGCCGGTGGCCATCACCGTCGAGGGCGCCAATATCCTGACGCGCTCGCTCATCACCTTCGCGCAGGGGGCCCTGCGGGCTCATCCCTATCTCTATGCCGAGATCGCAGCGGCCCAGAACGCCGACCGCAAGGCAGGCCTACGCGCCTTCGACACCGCGTTTTCCGGCCATGTCGGCTTCATGCTGCGCAACATGACGGGCAGTTTCCTCCACGGACTTTCGGGTGGCGCTTTCGCGTCCACTCCGGTCAATCACGAAATGTCGCGCTGGTATCGGCAACTGGCCCGCTACGCGCAGAGCTTCGCGCTTGTCGGCGACTGGACTGTGGCGTTCCTCGGGGGCGATCTCAAGCGCAAGCAGCGGCTCTCGGGCCGCATGGCCGATATCCTCTCCGAGCTCTATCTGCTTTCCGCAGTTCTCAAGCGCTATGAGGACGAGGGGCGTCAGGCCGAGGATCGGCCTCTGGTCGATGCCATCGCGCGCGACTGCATCCATGCCATGGAAACCCAGTTCGCCGCCGTCTTCGCCAATTTTCCCAATCCGGTGCTGGCGACCCTGATGCGCGTCCTCGTCTTTCCGCTGGGTCGGCATGCCAAGCCTGCGTCCGACAAGGAGACCTATCGCCTCGTGCGCTCGGTGCTTCGCCCCGGCGGCTTCCGCGACCGGTTGACGGCGGGCACCTATCAGACCAGCAACCCCAAGGACGTGACGGGCGTTCTCGAGGATGCCCTGATCAAGGTGGCGCGCGCCGAGGAGATCGAGACCAAGTTCGTGCGTGCCATCAAGAAAGGGCAGGTGGAGCGCCGCCTCGACCGCGATGCGATCTCCGATGCGGTGGATGCCGGCATCCTCACCGAGGCCGAGGCCGCGCTGCTGCGGCTGGCCGATCAGGCGACCGATCGCGTTATCCGCGTTGATGATTTCGATCCGGATGAACTGGCGCCCCGTCAATTGACTCGCTATTCCGGTACGGCTGCCGAGTAAGAGGTTCAGGAACGCGCCATGCCCGACTCCCAATTGCCCGCAACCCAGCACTGGCGTTTCGAGACGGATGTCGAGGGCATCGGCTGGCTGACCATCGATGCCCCCAAGGGGCCGGTCAACACGCTGAGCCGGCAGGCCCTGGCCGAGCTCGAGACCATGGTCACCCGCATCGAGGACCTTGCTGCTTCCGGGCAGATCAAGGGCGTGGTGCTGCTGTCGGGCAAGGAGAGCGGCTTCATCGCCGGGGCCGATATCTCCGAATTCGACTCCATGGCCGATTTCTCGATCCTGCCCGACATGCTGCGGCGCACGCATTCCCTCTTCGCGCGGATCGAGATGCTCAAGGTGCCGGTGGTTGCCGGCATCCATGGCTTCTGCCTCGGCGGCGGGCTGGAACTGGCACTGGCCTGCCACTATCGCATCGCGGTCAACGACGAAAAGACCCGCATCGGTTTCCCCGAGGTCAATCTCGGCATCTTCCCGGGCTTTGGTGGCACGGGCCGCTCGATCCGCCAGGCCGGGCCCGTCGATGCGATGACCGCCATGCTCACCGGCAAGCCGATGCGTGCGAGCGAAGCCCGGGCCAAGGGCTTTGTCGACAAGCTCGTCCGCCATCGCGACATGCTGCGCTGGGAAGGCCGCAAGGCGGTGCTGCAGGACCGGCGCGCCAAGCCGGCCGGCTTTGCCAAGCGCGTCATGGCCATGGGACCCATGCGCGACTATGTCGCCAACCAGATGCGCAAGTCCGTCGCGCGAAAAGCGCCGCGGCTCAACTACCCGGCGCCCTGGGCGCTGATCGAGCTCTTCGAGAAGAAGGGCAATGACTGGCGGGCGATGATTGCCGGCGAAGTCGAGGCCTTCGTGCCGCTGCTGTCGTCCGAAACGGCGACCAACCTGCGGCGCGTGTTCTTTCTCACGGAAAGCCTCAAAAAACAGGGTTTGCGGGGCGTGGAAAAGCCGAATTTCACGCGCGTGCATGTTGTCGGCGCGGGCGTCATGGGGGGCGATATCGCTGCCTGGTGCGCCTTGCGCGGCATGGGCGTGACGCTTCAGGATCTCGATCTCGATCGCATCAAGCCGGCGCTCGCCCGCGCCAAGTCTCTCTTTCGCAAGCGACTGAAAACAAAAGAAGAAATCGACGCGGCCGTAGCCCGCCTCGAGGCCGATCCTGCCGGCAAGGGGCTCGCCCGCGCCGATGTCGTCATCGAGGCGGTGGTCGAAAAGCTCGAGATCAAGCAGAAGATCTTCGCCGAAGCCGAAGCCAAGGCCGGCCCCAACGCCATTCTCGCCACCAACACCTCATCGATCGAACTCGAGCGTATCGCCGAGGCCCTCAAGGATCCCAACCGCCTGATCGGGCTGCACTTTTTCAATCCCGTCGCGCAGCTGCCGCTGGTCGAGATCATCCGTTCCCGCTTCAACACCGACCGCCAGATCGCCCTTGGTTCCAGCTTCGCCCTCGCCATCGGCAAGAGCCCCGTGGTGGTCCGCTCGGCTCCGGGTTTCCTCGTCAACCGGGTGCTGCTGCCCTATATGATGGCGGCGGTGGAGCGGGTGGAAAAAGGCGAGAATAAAGAACTACTTGACGCAGCCGCCGTGGCTTTCGGCATGCCGATGGGGCCAATCGAGCTGATGGATACGATCGGGCTCGACGTCGGCAAGTTCGTGGCCCTGGAACTGGGCCATTCGGTGCCCGACAACAGCCAGTTCGCCCGCCTGATCGCCGAGGGCAAGCTCGGTCGCAAGACCGGCGAGGGCTTTTACAAATGGGAGAAGGGCAAGGTGCAAAAGGCCGATCCGCCCGACCATCCCAACCTCGTGGCGCTGGGCCGGGAACTGGTTCAACCCCTTGTGGATACGACAGAAATCGTCGTGCGCGAGGGCGTTGTCGCCAATGACGACCTGGCCGATATCGGCGTTATCCTCGGAACGGGCTTCGCCCCGTTCCTCGGCGGGCCGCTGCAGGCGCGCAAGGACGGAAGGGCATAGGAGATCGCCATGGCTGAGTTACGCAGGGTCGCCATTATCGGCTCCTCCCGTATCCCGTTCTGCCGCGCCCATACCGCCTATGGGCGCGAAACCAACCTCTCGATGCTCGCACGCGCGCTTGCGGGATTAGGTGAGAAACACGCACTTTCAGGTGCCAAAATCGATGAAGTCGTGGCCGGAGCCGTGTTGGCCCATACGCGCGACTTCAACCTCGCCCGCGAGGCGCTTCTCGACGCCGGATTTTCGCCCTCCACCCCCGGCACCAATCTTCAGATCGCCTGCGGCACATCCTTGCAGGCAGCGCTGATGCTGGGCAGCAAGATCGCCTCGGGCGAGATCGAGAGCGGCATCGCGGCCGGCTCCGACACCGTCTCGGACAGCCCGGTCGTGTTCTCGGACCGCTTCGCCCATCGCATGATCGCGCTGTCGCGCTCGCGGACGGCCAAGGAGCGGCTCGAGACGTTCAAGGGGTTCTCCTTCGGCGAGGTCAAGCCCGTAGCGCCGACGGCCGGCGAGCCTCGGACCGGCCTCTCGATGGGCGAACATTGCGAACTGATGGCCAGGCAATGGGGCATCACCCGCGAGGCGCAGGACCAGCTGGCGCTGCGCAGCCATCTCAACGCGGCGCGCGCCTATGACGAAGGCTTCCACGACGACCTCGTGGTGCCCCATGCCGGGGTGCTCAAGGACAACAATGTGCGAGCCGATTCGACGCTGGAGAAGATGGCGAGCCTCAAGCCCGCTTTCGATCGCCAATCGGGGCAGGGTACGCTGACGGCAGCCAATTCCACCCCGCTGACCGATGGCGCTGCCGCCGTGCTGCTGGCTTCCGAAGACTGGGCGCGGCAACGCGGCCTGCCGGTTCTGGCCTATCTCACCATGGGGCGGGTGGCGGCCAATGATTTCGCCCATGGCGACGGGCTGTTGATGGCCCCCACCATCGCGGTCTCCGAGCTTCTGGCCCGGGCCGGTCTCGGCTTCGACGATATCGACTTCTTTGAGCTCCACGAGGCCTTCGCGGCGCAGGTGCTGTGCACACTCAGGGCCTGGGAAGACCCTGACTATTGCCGCACGGTTCTGGGGCGCGAGACACCCATGGGTGCCATTCCGGTCGAAAAGATCAACGTCAAGGGCTCGAGCCTTGCCTATGGCCATCCCTTCGCGGCGACTGGGGCGCGCATTCTCGGGCTCACCGCCAAGCTGCTGCAGGCTGAGCAGAAGCAGCGGGCGCTGATCTCGGTCTGCACCGCCGGCGGCATGGGCGTGGCGGCCTTGGTCGAACGCGCCTGAAGCAAGGTCAGTCGGGCTTGGGCGCCCGACGCTCCTCGCCCTCGGGACCTTGTTCCCGCCGACGCCGGTCCGGCCCGACATAGGCCGGGCTTTCCACGAAGTCGCGCGGGCGGCTGACGATGGAGACGAGCCGCGTGCGCAGGTGGTCGGTCGCGAAGGGCTTGCGCAGGAATTCGGTGACGCCCGCATCTCGCGCCGCGATGATGTTGGCCGTATCGGGCGCCGAGGACATCATGATCACCGCGGCCTGGCGCGAGGGCGAATCGGTGGAGCCCCGCAACCCCTTTACGAAGCCCACCCCGCCGATCGGCGGAGTAGCATCATCAATGATGATCACATCGAAGGCCCGGGTCTGCACCAGCCGGCCGGCCGACTTGGCATCGGCGCAATCCTGGATCAGCCGGATGCGCAGCGTGCGCAGCATGGAGGCCACCAGCGAGGCCATCTGCGGGGAAGGCTCGACGATCAGCACGCTGAGGCGTTCGATGGACGGTGTGGACATGGGCACCCGCGGTTTTGAGACAACGCTAGGGCGGGGGTGTTTCGAGACGGTTAATCGGCGCGCGCCATTGGCTTGGAAAGCGCCGGAAACAGGCGGCCGAGCGTTGACAGGAGGCCGGTTTGCCCGTATCAGTCCGGCCAATCCCTGAGGGCGCGTCGCGCCTCTTTTTGTTCGTATTGAGGTTCGACGATGAAAGTCCGGAATTCGCTCAAGGCACTGATGACCCGTCACCGTGCCAACAAGCTCGTCCGCCGTCGCGGGCGTGTCTACATCATCAACAAGGTCGACAAGCGCTACAAGGCCCGCCAGGGCTGATCGGCCGCATCGGCTAAGACATGCAAAAGGCCCGCTTCGGCGGGCCTTTTTGTTTTGGGGGGCGGAGGTCACCGATTTCGGGGGGGGGCGGTGGTAAGCCCCACCAAGTCGGTCCTGCGAAAGCTGTAGCCTCTGTTGACTGGATCTGCATCGGAAACGGAGGTTCCCGCTTGCGCAGGAACGACCGTGAAATGCGAGGAGTCTTGTGCCCGGTCCTCGTCCTTCGAGACGCCCCTGCGGGGCTCCTCAGGATGAGGACCTTTGTGAATTTTGGGAGAGACCTCATGGTGAGGAGCCTCGAAGAGGCGTCTCGAACCACGAGGTCGGGAGCACGGTTCTGGTCCCACCCACCGGGTCATTCCGCGAAAGCGGAAATCCAGTAGCGATCTCAGTGACATACGGAATTTCGTGCCTGCGGCTAAGGCCCCCTCACCCGGCGCTGACGCGCCGACCTCTCACCCGAAGGGAGAGGTGAAGAGAGGTATCATGCCCGGTAGCCTGCCGGAACTGTCTCGACTCCGGAGGCTCGCGCCACCTTACCTCTCCCTTTGGGGGAGAGGTCGGCCGAAGGCCGGGTGAGGGGGCCTTGCGATCTTGCGTGGGGCAAGGCCCCCTTACCTTGGCCCTCTCCTCCAAAGGGAGAGGGGACGGTGGAGCCGAGTCATCTGTGCCCGGCCCTCGTCCTTCGAGACGCCCCTGCGGGGCTCCTCAGGATGAGGACCTTTGTGAATTTTGGAAGCGACCTCATGGTGAGGAGACTCGAAGAGGCGTCTCGAACCACGAGGTCGGGAGCACGGTGCTAGACGCCTCCCCACCGGTTCATTCCCGCGAAAGCGGGAATCCAGTAGCGATCTCAGTGACATACGGAATTTCGTGCCTGTGGCCACGGCCCCCTCACCCGGCGCTGACGCGCCGACCTCTCCCCCGAAGGGAGAGGTGAAGAGAGGTGTCATGCCCGGTAGCCTGCCGGAACTGTCTCGACTCCGGAGGCTCGCGCCCACCTTACCTCTCCCTTTGGGGGAGAGGTCGGCCGAAGGCCGGGTGAGGGAGCCTCGCGATCTCGCGTGGGGCAAGGCCCCCTCACCCTGGCCCTCTCCTCCAAAGGGAGAGGGACGATGGAGCCGAGGCATCTGCGCCCGGCCCTCGTCCTTCGAGACGCCCCTGCGGGCTCCTCAGGATGAGGACCTTTGTGAATTTTGGGAGAGACCTCATGGTCAGGAGCCTCGAAGAGGCGTCTCGAACCACGAGGGCGGGAGCACGGTTCTGGTCCCACCCCGGTCGGCCCTGCTCTCGCAGGGATGACCGGGGTGGGAAAGTAAGAAGGCGGGCAGCGTCATGCCCACCCGTCCTCCGGTCAAATCACGCCTCAGCGCTCGGGCGGGGCGGCCTGCATGCCGAGGGCGGCGAGGTAGAGTTCGAGGATGGCCTCCTGCTCCATGCGCTCGTTGTGGTCCTGCTTGCGGATGCGGATGATCTGCCGCAGGACCTTGGTGTCGAAGCCGTTGCCCTTGGCCTCAGCGTAGATTTCCTTGATATCCTCAGCAATGGCGGCTTTTTCTTCCTCCATGCGCTCGATCCGCTCGACGAAGGCCCTCAGCTGGTCCTGTGCAACGCTATCGGTATCCATGGCTACTCCTTGCTCTGGGCGTCCTAGATTGTGGGGTCCTTGAACCCTAAGGCGAGGGCGGGTTCAAGGCCGGGGACGCGAATCATTGCGTCCTCTTCACCCCCATTTCCGACAAAAGCGTTCGTTACCCGTTGACACTCCCCGCCGTGCCCGCGAAAACGCTGGCGTCGGGATGATCAACGAGCCTCGACCGGACCTGAGCGTGCGCCCACTCCTTATCCTTTCAGCCGTTTCCGTCGCGATCCTGGCGACACTTTCGACCTGGTTCTTCATGAGCCGTTCGCCCGCCCCGGTGAATGCGGCGCAACCCCAGGTGATCGTCGCGCAGGCCAGCGTGCCCGCTCCGGCCGCCGATGCGGCATCGCCGCAGGCGCCTGCGGCCGCAAACCAGCCGATCCAGGCCGATTCCACCGATGGCAGCTTCCGCGTCTGCAACCAGACGGGTAATCCGGTATCGATCGCCTTCGGCTATCGGGCCGAGCGCGGCTGGCAATCGGAAGGGTGGTGGGTCGCGGGCCCCGGCGAATGCCAGACCGTCTATAATGGCCGGCTGGATGCACGCTACTACTATGTGTACGCAGCCGATGACATCGGCGGCGGCTCGTGGGACGGGCAGGTGTACATGTGCACCCGCGACGAGACTTTCACCATATTCGGGGTTGAGGATTGTCTGGCGCGCGGCTACGAACGAACAGGGTTCTTCGAGGTCGACACGCAGAACCGAAGCAACTGGATGCTGCAACTGACCGAGCCGTCAGCATCGGGCGCCACCGTCTCTGCGGGAGACGAGGATGTTCCGATGGAAGACGGGATCGGGCCGGATGACGAGGGGGCGGCGGACTAGAGCGTTTCCAGCAGAACCGGCAGCGGTTCTGCGATTGGGAACGGCGACCAGACGAGGCGCTGGGGCCTATCGCCATCCCGACAGGGCGGTGAAAAGGCTCCCGGCATCTCCGGAACGGAGAGACGACGCCGTCGCTCCGGACGCGTGTCGTGACGAGGACCGTAACCGTTTCCGGGCGGGCTGATCCGTCGATCCCGGGAACTTCAAGACCAGAAAAGCACGATATTTCCGCATCAGAACGGAAGGTCTGCACCAATAACAGCGGGCCCGGCCCCTCTTGCCGGCAGCCCAGTCGAACCGGGAAGGCGCACCAATCCATGAAACGCTCGAGACGCGTGAAGATCGTCGCGACCCTCGGACCGGCTTCGCAGGACGAGAAGACCATCGAGGATCTCGCCCGCGCCGGTGCCGATGTGTTCCGCATCAACATGAGCCATGCCAGCCATGAGCTCCTCGCCCAGACCGTCAACCGCATCCGCGCGGTCGAGACGCGGCTGGGGCATCCGCTGGGGGTGCTGGTCGACCTGCAGGGCCCCAAGCTGCGCATCGGGCGCTTCGCCGAAGGCAGCATCCAGCTGGCCGCCGGCGCCCGCTTCACGCTCGACAGCTCCGACGCGCCGGGCACCGTCGATCGCGTGTTCATGCCCCATCCCGAAATCATCGAATCGGTGGGCGTGGGCGACCGGCTGCTGCTCGACGACGGCAAGCTGCAGCTGCGCACCGTGAAGGTCGGTGGCGGGGCCATCGAGACCGAGGTGATCTATGGCGGCAAGCTCAGCGATCGCAAGGGCGTCAGCCTGCCCGATACGCTGCTGGCCATGGGCTCGCTCACCGAGAAGGACCATGCGGACCTGCTCAAGGCGCTCGAGAACGAGGCCGACTGGATCGCGGTGAGCTTCGTGCAGCGCCCCGAGGATATCATCGATATCCGCAAGGTGGTGCAGGGCCGCGCCGGCGTGATGGCCAAGATCGAGAAGCCCCAGGCCGTCGAGCGGCTCGAGGAGATCATCAAGCTGTGCGATGCCTTCATGGTGGCGCGCGGCGATCTGGGTGTCGAGCTGCCGCTCGAGACCGTGCCGGGCCTGCAAAAGCGCATGATCCGCGTGGCGCGCCGCTATGGCAAGCCGGTGGTGGTGGCCACCCAGATGCTGGAATCGATGATTTCCTCGCCCGTGCCGACCCGCGCCGAAGTGTCGGACGTGTCGATCGCGGTGTTCGAGGGCGCCGACGCCGTGATGCTCTCGGCCGAAAGCGCCTCCGGCCAGTATCCGGTCGAAGCTGTGACCATGATGAGCAAGGTGGCGAGCGCGGTCGAGACCGACATCAACTATCGCGGCATCATTCGCGCCCAGGCCACCGAGCCCGAGGCGACGGCCGCCGACGCGATCTCCGCCGCCACGCGGCAGGTCGCCGAAACGCTCGATCTGGCGGCCATCGTCACTTATACCTCGTCGGGCTCGACGGCCATCCGCGCGGCGCGCGAGCGGCCCTCCAAGCCCATCCTCGCGCTCTCGCCGAATTTGCGCACCGTGCGCCGGCTTTCGGTGGTGTGGGGCGTCCATTGCGTCGAAACCCAGGATGCGGTGAACCTCGAGGACATGGTCGATCGCGCCTGCGTCATCGCCTATCAGGAGGGCTTCGCCCGCCCGGGCGACCGCATCGCCATCACCGCCGGCGTGCCGCTCGGCACCCCCGGCGCCACCAACATGCTGCGCATCGCCTTCGTGCGGCAGGATGGCGCCGGCTCGTCGTGAGCCTCTGATTTGTGTCCGGACCTCGTCCTTCGACAGGCTCAGGATGAGGTCCTCACAACGTTCCGCACCCCTCATGGTGAGCCTGTCGCGCCATGGGGGCCTCTTCCGGAGTTCCCCATGTCCGCCGCCGTCGATCCCGTCCTCGCACATGTCGATGCCCATATCGGGGAGAGCCTCGAGCGCCTGATGGCGCTGGTGCGCATTCCTTCGATCTCGACCGACCCGGCCTATGCGGCCCAGTGCACCAAGGCCGGCCAGTGGCTCGTCGATGATCTGGCGGGGCAGGGCTATGATGCCTCGCTGCGCCAGACCGCGGGGCACCCGATGGTGGTGGCCCATGACAAGGGCGCGACCTCGGGCCCGCATGTGCTGTTTTATGGCCATTACGACGTGCAGCCGGTCGACCCCATCGGCCTCTGGAGCTCGGACCCGTTCGAACCGGCGCTGCGCGAGGGGCCCGATGGCGAGAAGGAAATCACCGGTCGCGGCACCTCGGATGACAAGGGGCAGCTCTTGACCTTCGTCGAGGCCTGCCGCGCGTGGAAGGCCGTGCACGGCACGCTGCCTTTGCGCGTCACCTTCCTCTTCGAGGGTGAGGAGGAGAGCGGCAGCCCGAGCCTTTTGCCCTTCCTCGATGCCACCGGCGACGAACTGCGTGCCGATGTCGCGCTGGTTTGCGACACCGACATGTGGGGACCCGACACACCCTCGATCAATTCGATGCTGCGCGGGCTGGTGGGCGAGGAACTCACCATCACCTGCGCCGACAAGGACCTGCATTCGGGTATGTTCGGCTCGGCGGCCCGCAACCCCAACCAGGTTCTGGCCGAGATCATCGCCAGCCTGCGGAACCCCGATGGCAGCGTCGCCATCGAGGGCTTTTACGACGATGTCGCCGAAGTGCCGGCGGCGGTTGCCGAGCAGTGGCGCAATCTGGGGTTCAGCGAAGCCGGCTATCTCGGCAGCGTGGGGCTCAAGACGCCGGCGGGGGAGGCCGGACGCAGCGTGCTCGAGCAGATCTGGTCGCGCCCGACCTGCGAGATCAACGGCATGTGGGGCGGCTATACCGGGGATGGCTTCAAGACGGTGATTCCGTCCAAGGCCTCCGCCAAGATTTCCTTCCGCCTCGTTTCGGGGCAGGATCCGGTCAAGATCCGCGCCGCCTTCCGCGCCCATGTCGAAGCCCGGCTGCCCGCCGACTGCACGGTCAGTTTCAAGCCCCATGGCGGCTCGCCGGCCATCACCGTGCCGGTCGATGGCCCCTATCTCGCCCCGGCGCTTGCGGCGCTTACCGATGAGTGGAACAAGCCGGCTGTGGTTGTCGGCTCAGGCGGCTCGATCCCCGTGGTGGGCGAATTCAAGCGCCGGCTGGGCATGGATACGCTGCTGATCGGCTTTGCCCGCATCGACGACCGCATTCATTCGCCCAACGAGAAGTACAACCTCAAGAGCTTCCACAAGGGCATCCGCTCCTGGGTGCGGGTGCTCGATGCGCTCGCGGCGGTGAAGTAGCGGTTCTGATCGCGCTTATGCTGGCGGCGGGGGCTCTGCTTCTGCCGCCGGAGCGCCCGGGCGACGCTCTGCGCGTCGCCACACTTACATCTATAGCTTTTTCGTCGCGTTTTCGGACGGCGGACCGGTACCCAGTTCGCCTGGAAACGCTCTAGGCCGTCTGTCAGTCGCGGCCGGCGTTGAGGATGCGCATGGCCTCGGCTTCGTTGCCGAGCGCGCGCAGCACCGTGGCGACGATGCCGTTGCGGTCGAGATGGTCCTCGCCATACATGCCATCGACCGAGCCCTGCTCGGCATAGCGATCCCCGATCATCATCGGGCGGAAGCGCAGATGGCCCGAATCGAGCAGGCCATTGGCGGCGAGATAGGTGGCCACATGGCTGCTGAAGCCGCCGATGCTGCCTTCCTCGACGGTCAGCAGCACCTCATGCTCGGCGGCGAGCCGGCGGATCAGCACCTCGTCGAGCGGCTTCATGAAGCGCGCATCGGCAATGGTGGGGTTGAGCCCGAAAGCAGCGAGCCGCTCGGCGGCGGCCAGAACTTCGCCCAGTCGCGTGCCATAGGACAGGATGGCGACAGTCGAGCCCTCGCGCAGGATGCGGCCTTTGCCAATGGGCAGCACCAGCCCACGCTCGGGCATCTCGACGCCGAGCCCGTCGCCACGCGGATAGCGGAACGCGATGGGGCCCTGATCATAGGCGGCGGCGGTGGCCACCATGTGCTTGAGTTCGGCCTCGTCGCCGGCCGCCATCAGCACCATGCCGGGGATGGCGCCAAGATAGGCCGAATCATAATTGCCGGCATGGGTGGGGCCATCCGCCCCGACATGGCCGGCGCGATCGATGGCAAAGCGCACGGGCAGGCCCTGCAGAGCCACGTCGTGCACCACCTGGTCATAGGCGCGCTGGAGGAAGGTGGAGTAGATCGCAACGAAGGGCTTGAGCCCCTCGCAGGCGAGCCCTGCCGCAAAGGTGACCGCATGCTGTTCGGCGATGCCGACATCGAAGGTGCGGGTTGGGAAGTGCTCGGCGAACTTGTCGAGCCCGGTGCCCGACGGCATGGCGGCTGTGACCGCCACGATGCGCTCGTCCTCGCGCGCCTCGGTGATGAGGCTCTGGGCAAAGACCGAGGTGTAGGAAGGGGCGTTCGAGGGCGCCTTGGCCTGCGCCCCGGTGATGACGTTGAACTTGTTGACGCCGTGATATTTGTCGGCGGCCGCTTCGGCCGGGCCGTAGCCCTTGCCCTTCTTGGTGATGGCGTGGACGAGGATCGGCCCTTCCTCGGCATCGCGGACGTTCTCGAGCACCGGGATCAGGTGGTCGAGATTGTGCCCGTCGATGGGGCCGACATAGTAGAAGCCGAGCTCTTCAAAGAGCGTGCCGCCGGTGAAGAAGCCGCGCGTGAATTCCTCGGCGCGGCGCGCCGGCTCGTGGAAAATCGGGGGCAGGGCCTTGGCGATCTGCTTGGCGGTGTGGCGCAGGCCGCGATAGGTGGGGCCCGAGACGAGCTTGGCCAGATGGGCGCGCATGGCGCCGGTGGGTGCGGCAATCGACATATCGTTGTCGTTGAGCACCACGATGAGCCGCGCATCCATGGCGCCGGCATTGTTCATCGCCTCATAGGCCATGCCGGCGGTGATGGCGCCATCGCCGATGACGGCGACGACATTGCGCTTCTTGCCGGAAAGCTGTGCGCCCACGGCCATGCCCAGGCCGGCGGAAATGGAGGTCGAGGAATGGGCGGCGCCGAAGGGATCGTATTCGCTTTCGACGCGGCGGGTGAAGCCGGAGAGCCCGTTCTTCTGGCGCAGGGTGCGGATGCGGTCGCGACGCCCCGTGAGCACCTTGTGGGGGTAGGCCTGGTGGCCGACGTCCCAGATCAGCCGATCCTCGGGGGTGTCGAACACGGCGTGCAGCGCGACGGTGAGCTCGATGACGCCGAGCCCGGCGCCCAGATGCCCGCCGGTGACCGACACGGCGTCGATGACCTCGGTGCGCAACTCGTCCGCGACCTGTTTGAGCTCTTCGCGGCTCAGGCCCTTGAGGTCTGCAGGATAGCTGACCTTGTCGAGCAGTGGCGTCTTTGGTTTATCCGACACGGCAGCCCCTCGAAACGGCAGGGGACACTCCCCTCAAGCTCTGCTACGGCAGAGCACCTTGCTTGGTTTAGAGAGGCCCGCGAGCCATTGCAACCGCGCCGGTCTCAGCGGATTGCGAGAAACTGGGGAGTGTTGCCCACGAAGCGATCCGAGACCGGGAGCGGGGTGGTCTCCGGCACGAAGCCGAAACTGGCGGTGCGCGGGCCCAGTTCCGTGGCCTTGTCGAGATACCCCTCGGCATCATAGAGCACGGCGAAATGCCCGTCCGACATCAAGACCGGATGGACGAGGGTCTCGTTGACATGGTCGACTTCGGGCGCGATCAGCGTCACCGGGCGGGTCTGGAGGCTGGCAACGGGCCTGCGGCGCTCGACGAGCGATTGCAGGGCGACGCTCATCTGGTCGGGAGCGCCGACCCGGCTCACGGCCGACCAGGTCGTATCGAAGAGGCCCTTGACCGCATCGATGGCCGAAGAACCGATCGAAGCTGTGCGGATGGAATCGATGCCGATCTCGGGGGCGGATACGGGCGACAGCACGGGAGCGCGCGGCACGCTGGCGGGGCGTGCGGCAGCGGCAGTCTCGCGCTCGATCAGCATGCGCAGGGCGCGCTGGGCATCGGGATCCTGCGCCATGGGCGGCGCATAGGCGGCCATGAGACCCTCGGCGGACCCGGGCGGGGACGCCGTGGCGCCACCAAAGGCGGCCACCGCGGTCACGGCGCTTTCGCGCGGCAAGGGCGCGCGGGTCGCGAGCATCATGGTTGAGGATTTGCGGGCCGGGACGGGGGCCACGAGGGCCGTGACCATCACGGCGGGCGTCGTATCGGGCGCAACCTCGTCGTCACGCAAGGCGGCGCGCTGGGCGGGCAGGGGCGCAGGGATGGGCGCGGCGATGGCAACCGTCTGCACGCTGCGCTGCGCCGGCTCCTGGGCGGCGACTTCGGCAACCACGGGCTGGGCCGGCTGCTGCTGGCCATTGCCGAACAGCATGCTGGCAAGCGTGCGGCTGGGTCGCGCGGGAACGGGCGGTTCGCCCGAGGATGCAAGCATGGTGGTGGCGGGGCGCGCGGCGCCGCTGCACGGCACCATGCGGCACTTGTTCCACTCGGCTTCGGCATAGCGCCGGCCTTCGTTGGAGAGCGGCTTGCCATCGGTGGGCAGGTGCAGGGTGCGGCCATCGGGGAAGACGGATTTAAGCTGGGCCCGCGTCATCCGCGGCCAGGCGCGGACGGTGCCGGTATCGAGATGCACGAAGGGGCTGCCCGAGGTGGGGTAATAGCCGACGCCGCCGACCTGGCGGCGCATCGCGGCCTCGCGCAGGCGGTTGAGCGGCACGCCGGGGATGAAGAAATCCATGGCATGGCCGCGCATGTGCTGGGAATTTTCGGCCACGCCCGAGGATTTGGAGCGCAGCATCTCGTTGGTCTTGGGCGAGCGATAGGCCGAGACGATGTGGATGGGCTGGCTGCCCCGCACATCCTGATAGACTTCCCAGATGAGATCGAAGAGCGCCGGATCCATCTTGGCCGGCTCGTTGCGGCGCCAGTCGCGCAGGAACTGGTTGAGCTGGCCCAGGACCTTCTGGTCATACTGGCCATTGCGGCGGAAGGTGAAGGTGCCGGTCTCGCGGGTATGGGTGTAATAGAAGGTCAGTGTCCGGTCGCCGGAAGCGGCCAGAGCCGCGCCGGTTACGACGAGCAGCGACATCATCGCTGCCATCGCCAGAGCCAGAAGGCGCAAAGGCCTCGTGATCGCGTCGCTTGTTCTGCCCGTCACGCCCCAGAACCCGTTCGTGGTTGGTCCGATCGCGCCAGCCTAGACCCAAGTCCATTACGGACCCTTAACGCTGACGGAACGGCCAGACCCGGCAGCGTGAAACGCCACCCTCGCGCAAATGTGTAGGCAAAAAACGGGGCCGAACCAAGGCCTTTCGAACGAACGACCCGGCGGTAGACATGTGTATCCACCACCGGGTCGCCTCAGATCACGAAGAACAGCGGCCGATCAGGCTTCGAGCAGCTCGATGACGCGCTTGTTGGCGCCATAGACGTCGCCATAGGAGCGGATGGTGCCATCGGCGTCGACACGCAGGGTGAAATAGCTCAGATGCACCGGCACGCGCGTCTTGAGGTTCACCCAGCGCTCGTTGGGGCCATACATGGCTTCGAGCCGCGCGGCGCTCATCTCGGGCTCGTTGGCGAGCAGGGCATCGGCGAACTGCATCGGGTTTTCCACACGCACGCAGCCATGGCTGTAGGCGCGGAAGGAGCGCGCGAACAGCGACTTGGACGGGGTATCGTGCAGATAGACGTCGTGCTGGTTGGGGAAGAGGAATTTCACCGCCCCCAGCGCGTTGCTCGGGCCCGGCCGCTGCCGGATGTGGAAGCGGTTGACATTGGTGCTGCGCCAGTCGATCGCCGCCGCGTTGATCACCTGGCCGCCATAGAGCATCTCCATGTTCTGGCTGTCTAGGTAATAGGGATTGGCGGCGAGCTTGGGCGCGATCTCGTTGCGGGCGATGGAGGCGGGCACGTTCCAGTAGGGATTGACCACGATGTGGCGGATCATGTCCGAGAACACCGGGGTCTGGTGCTTGGGCGTGCCGACCACCACGCGGGTGGTGTAGTGCACCTGATCGCGGTTGATGATCGCGAGGCGGAACTCGGGAATGTTGACGAAGACGTGGAAATCCCCGAACGCGTCGGGCTCCCAGCGCCAGCGCTCCATGTTGGCGACGATGTCTTCGCGCGTCGTGGCCGTGCCGCCATTGAGCGCGGCAACGGTGGCCGGCCCGATGACGCCATCGACGGTGAGGCCCAGGCCTTCCTGGAAGGCGCGGACGGCGGCGACCAGCGGCTCGTCATAAGTGAAGTCGGGGGCGGCGGCTGTGCCGGCCGTTTCCGGAATGTCGGGCTCGGGCACATCGAGCCGCTGGCGCAGGAGCGTGACGCGCTCGTCGCGCATGCCGGGCTTGAGCAGCGGACCCTCGGGGATCTTTACGGCTTCATCGACGACGCTGCCGTCGTAGAAGCGGGCGAGCGCCTCGCGCAGGCGGACGAACTCGCGGTGCTTGGGCGAAAGATCGCGCAGGATCTGGTCGGGCGTGTCGCTTTCGGCCAGCCGGATCAGCAAATCCGCCTCATCGATGCGCTTGGGCGTGATGGTCCAGACCGAACTCACATCGGTGGGCTTGAGGCGGCCGGCATAGGCGTGCTGGCCATAAAGCGTGGCGGCGGCCGAGAATGCGGTTTCGAGCGCGGCGAGCCGTGCGGGATCGGTGCCGGCGGCGGCGATGTCGAGCGCGGGGGTGAGATAGTCGGAGGGGCGGAAGCCCTCGAACGTTGCCTTTTCGAACAGCGCGATGACCTTGCTGGCATTGTCCGAGAAGCGGATGGTGCCGCTCTCGTCCTCCGAGAGCCAGAGGGGCTCGAAGCCGCGCGCGCCATAGAAGAAATAGAGCTTCTGGGCCTGTTCATAGCCCGGCGCATCCTTGGGCGTGCCGTGATAGGCGGCGGAGAGGCCGGCCCGGATGAGGCGGGCCAGTTCGGTGCGCGGCGGCGCGATCACCACGCGGGTGGCCTCGACGCCTGCGACCTTCACGACTTCCTGGCCGGAGGCGAGGGTCGCCGGCGCGATGAAGGCCGTACCGATGAGAAGGGCTGCCTTGCGTCTGTTCATTCGAAACTCCGGCCTTTGCGGATACTTTGAATGGAATCCGCGCGATGATTTCGGCTTAGCGTAGAAAGTTTAACGCTGACAATTGCTCACCGTTTTGTGAGCCTGCTCTGTGTCCAAGGTGCAACGGGGTCAGGCGGCATCGGCCGCCCAGCCGCCATCGATGCCATAGTCGCGCAGCTTGCGATAAAGGGTCGATCGGCCAATGCCGAGCGTGCGCGCCACTTTCGACATGTGGCCGGCGTGACGCTCGAGGGCAAAGACGATCAGCTCGCGCTCGATTTGGGCAAGGCTCGCAAGCGTGCCATCCGCGCCGATGAAGCGGTCGGACATGGCGGGTGCGGTCCCGGTTGCAGAGATCTCCGCTGTTTCGATGCTCGAGAGGATGGCAGCATCGATATGAACGGGCGCTGAAGGCCGTGCCGCCTCCGACAGATGCTGGGCAGCTGCAGCCGGCCCCCGCAGGAGCCGGAGAAGCGCAGGAAAATCGGCGGGCCGCAGCCTTTCGCCTTCGCTGATCGCAACGGCACGGGCGACGTGCCGCAAGAGCTCGGCGACATTGCCGGGCCAGTCATGCGCCATCAGCAGCGCCTCGGCGTCGGCGGTGAGCCCGCGCAGGATGCGGCCCTCTTCGGCGCCGATGCGGCGGGCGGCAGTCTCGGCCAGGGCGAGGATGTCGCCCGGCCTCTGGCGCAGAGGGGGCAGATAGACCGGCATGAGGTTGAGCCGGTTGTAGAGATCCTCGCGCAGCGTGCCCAGCCGGGCGAGATTGAGCAGCCGGCGGCGCGTGGTGGCGATGATCCGCGTATTCGGCCGATCCGGACGCTGGCCGGCCGGGGCGGCGTTGCCCGTGGCAAGATAGGTCGCGAGCCGGGCCTGCGCCGCAAGCGGCAGGCGGGCGATATCCTCGATGATGAGCGTGCCGCCATGGGCGGCGCGCAAGAGGCCGCGCGCGTCGGACCCGGCGGCGGTGCTGCCAAAAAGGGCGTCTTCCATGCGCTCGGGAGCGATGGTGGTAAGCGACAGCGCCAGGCACTGCCGGCCGGCGCGATCGCTCTGTCCGTGAAGGGCGCGGGCGACGAGGCTCTTGCCGGTGCCGGCCTCGCCTTCGAGCAGCACCGGCAGCCCCGAGCGGGCCGCCTTGCCAAGCTGGGCGATGACGCGGCGCATGGCCGGATCGACGCTTTCGACGCGGGAGAGGTCACATTCGCCGCCGCTGCGATGACGCTCGGCTTCGAGCTGGCGGCGGAGGGCGGCGTGGGCGAGCGCGGTATCGATCGACATTTCGAGCCGCTCGGGCACCACCGGCTTGGCGAGATAGTCGATTGCCCCGCGCTGGCGCGCCGTCGCGATGACGTCGCGGCTCGGGTGGCCGCTGAGCACGATGACGGGCAGGGAGGCCCCGTGCCGCGAGAGGGCATCGAGAACGGCCATGCCGTCGCGCTCGGGCATCACCAGATCGAGCAGCATAAGGGCAAGGTCGCCATCCTGCGCGATCAGCGCGAGCGCTTCGTCGCCGCCCTGAGCAGGGATGGCCTCATGGCCGAGCGCTGCGACGAGGGCGGAGAGGTGGAGACGCTGGGCGTGATCGTCATCGACGACGAGGATGCGGGCCATGGAAGATTGCTGTAGCGGGTCGTGGATGGTCGGGATGGGGCCAGGCGAATCGCCCGTGCCGTTCTGGGTCACTTTCGGGCCCTCGGGTTAAGCCTCCTTTAACCCTGCGGCCTTTCGCCAATCGGGGCGCGCATGCTTGTCGCTCGGGGGCGGGCTGGCTATGGTCCGCGCGTTGACGAGTGGAGCCCGATAGTCCCGATGATCGATTTTCCCCGCATGGCGGCCGACGCTGCGCCCGCCGCCGATCCGTCGCCGGAGCTGGGCGCCCTGCCGCGCTGGAACCTCGATGATCTCTACACAGGCCCCGAGGCGCCCGAGCGGATCGCCGACCTCGACTGGGCCCGGGCCGAGGCCAAGGCCTTCGCCTCCGACTATCAGGGCAAGCTCGAGACGCTGACGCGGGAGGGCCGGCTGATCGAGGCGATCCGTCGCACCGAGGCGCTGGGCGAAAAGACCGGGCGCATCGGCTCCTACTCCTATCTCTACTATGTGCAGAACACCGCCGACCCCGATCGCGCCAAATTCCTCGGCGACATGGGCGAGGCGCTGACCGAGCTCTCCTCGGGCCTCATCTTCTTCGAGCTCGAACTCAACCGGATCGATGATGGCGTGCTCGAAGCGGCCTTTGCCGCCGACCCCGAACTGGCGCGCTACCGCCCCTGGTTCGCCGAGCTGCGCAAGGCCAAGCGCTATCAGCTCGAAGACCGGGTGGAGCAGCTTTTCCACGACAAGTCCGTCTCGGGCGCCACGGCATGGAACCGGCTCTTCGATGACACGATGGCGAGCCTCAAATTCGAGGTCGACAACCAGACGCTGGGGCTCGAGGGGACGCTGAACCTTCTCACCGACAAGCGCGAGGCCAAGCGCGAAGCGGCGTTCCATGGGCTCTCCAAGACGCTGGGCGCCAATGCCCGGCTCTTTACCCACATCACCAATGTGCTGGCCAAGGACAAGGAAATCTCGGATCGCTGGCGCGGTTTCGAGGATATCGCCGACAGCCGGCACCTGGCCAATTCGGTCGAGCGCGAGGTGGTGGATGCGCTCGAAAAGGCCGTGCAGGAGGCCCATCCGCGCCTCTCGCACCGCTATTACGCCATGAAGGCCAAGTGGTTCGGCAAGGAGACGCTGAACGCCTGGGATCGCAACGCCCCCCTGCCCACCAGCGATGACCGGGTGTTCGACTGGGCGAGCGCGCGCGACACGGTGATGGAGGCCTATTCGGCCTTTTCGCCCGAACTGGCCAAGGTCGCCGAGCCGTTTTTCGCGAAGGGCTGGATCGATGCGCCGGTGACCGAGGGCAAGGGGCCGGGCGCCTTCGCCCACCCCACCGTGCCATCGGTGCACCCCTATCTGATGCTCAATTACCTCGGCAAACCGCGCGATGTGATGACGCTGGCCCATGAGCTGGGCCATGGCGTGCACCAGGTGCTCGCCGGGCCGCAGGGGCCGCTGATGGCGCCGACGCCCCTGACGCTGGCCGAAACCGCGAGCGTCTTTGGCGAGATGCTGACCTTCCGCTCCATGCTCGACAAGACCACCGACAAGCGGCTGCGCTTTGCCATGCTGTCGAGCAAGGTGGAGGACATGCTCAACACCGTGGTGCGGCAGATTGCCTTCTACAGTTTCGAGCGCAAGGTGCATGCGGCGCGCCGCAAGGGCGAGCTCAAGACCGAGGATCTCAACCGCTTCTGGCTCGAGGTGCAGGCCCAGAGCCTGGGGCCGGCGATCACCCTCAACGAGGGTTATGAAGTGTTCTGGGCCTATATCCCGCACTTCATCCACTCCCCCTTCTACGTCTACGCCTATGCGTTCGGGGACTGCCTTGTGAACTCCCTCTACGCGCAGTATGAGACGGCCAGCGAGGGGTTCGCGGAGCGCTATCTCGACCTTCTGCGTGCAGGAGGCAGCAAGCATCACTCCGAACTGCTCAAGCCCTTCGGCCTCGATGCCCGCGACCCGGGCTTCTGGTCGCTGGGGCTGGGTATGGTCGAAAGGCTGATTGACGAGCTGGCCGCAACCGCTCCATCCTGACACTCGATTGAACTGAGGACCCAATGGCAAAGATGCCGCACGCCGCCGCCGATACCCAGCCGCCCGCCATGGACTATCCCATGATCGAGCGGACCTATTCGGGTTTCATGGTGTTCCTGAAGTGGAGCATCATCAGTGTCGCTGTCCTGCTGGTGGTTTTGTATTTCCTGATCATCGCCTGATCGGCCGGGCAGGGCGCCCGGGCTGAACTGGTGACAACCGGCCTGGGGGCGCCGATGAAGATTGCCGTGCTGCGCGAGCGCGCCGAGGGGGAAACCCGCGTCGCCGCCACGCCTGAGACCGTGACCAAATTCGCCACTCTGGGGGCGAGCGTCAGCATCGAAGCCGGTGCGGGCGAGGGGGCACGCATACCCGATGCGGCCTTCGCCGCCGCCGGTGCGACCATCGTGCCGAGCGCGGCCGAAGCACTGGCGGGCGCCGCCATCGTGCTCGGCGTGCGGCGGCCGCGGCTGGCCGAACTTGCGGGCGTGGCGCCGGGCGCGCTCGTCATCGGCATCATGGACCCCTATGGTAACGAGGCCGACGTGGCGGCCATCGGGCGCAGCGGCGCCGTTGCGGTGGCGATGGAATTCATGCCCCGCATCACCCGTGCACAGGTGATGGACGTGCTCTCGAGCCAGGCGAACCTCGCCGGTTACCAGGCGGTGATCGATGCCGCCGCCGCCTTCGACCGCGCCATGCCGATGATGATGACGGCCGCCGGCACCGTGCGGCCCGCCAAGGTCTTCGTGATGGGGGCGGGCGTTGCCGGCCTCCAGGCCATCGCGACGGCCAAGCGGCTCGGTGCCGTGGTTTCGGCCAATGACGTGCGCCCCGCCGCCAAGGAGCAGGTCGAAAGCCTCGGGGGCAAGTTCATCGCCGTCGAGGACGAGGAATTCAAGCAGGCCGAGACGGCCGGCGGCTACGCCAAGCAGATGTCGGCCGCCTATCAGCAGAAGCAGGCGGAACTGACGGCCGCGCATATCGCCAAGCAGGACATCGTCATCACCACCGCGCTCATTCCGGGGCGTCCGGCGCCACGGCTGATCACGCGCGCCATGGTGGAAAGCATGCAGCCGGGTTCGGTGATCATCGATCTGGCGGCCGAGCGCGGCGGCAATTGCGAGCTGACCGTGCCCGGTTCGGTGGTCGAAGTGGGTGGCGTGACCATCGTGGGGCACCGCAACGTGCCGGGTCGGCTCGCCACCAGCGCCAGCCAGCTTTATGCGCGCAACCTCCTCGCCTTCGTCGAGACGCTGATCGACAAGAAGGCCAAGGCACTCGCGATCAACTGGGATGACGAGCTCGTCAAGGCGACGGTCCTGACGCGCGACGGCCTCGTGGTCCACCCCAACATCAAGGTCGATCCGGCCCCTGCCGGCACCGCAGCCTAGGACGCCCGTCATGGACAGCACTGCAGCCGCTCATGCCGCCGATACGACGGCAGCGATCGCCGCCGCCGCGACAGGCGGGGCCATCGATCCCTTCATCTTCCGCCTCGCGATCTTCGTGCTCGCGATCTTCGTGGGGTATTACGTCGTGTGGTCGGTGACCCCGGCGCTGCATACTCCGCTGATGAGCGTGACCAACGCGATCTCCTCGGTGATCGTGGTGGGTGCGCTCTTGGCAGTGGGCGTGTCGCTGGCCGGCGATTCGAGCTGGCTTTCCAAGCTCTTCGGTTTCATCGCGCTGATCTTTGCGAGCGTGAATATCTTCGGGGGGTTCCTCGTCACGCAACGCATGCTGGCGATGTATCGCAAGAAGGGCTGAGCCATGCGCGACATGCTGCCGCCGCTCTTCCAGATCCTCACCGGGCTGATCTTCTTCATCGTGCTGGTGGTGGGCACGGTGGGCCGGCCTTCAATCCGCAGCCTTTCGGGCCGGCTCACCGCCTTCTCGCTGATCGCGCTGGCTGTTTCGGCCTTCGCGCTGTCGCAGGCCACGGGCGCAACGAGCCTCGGGGCGGGCGCCGAGATGTTCATGGTGGCGGGCGGCGGGGTGCTGGTTGCGGGACTTCTGGTCGCCGCCGGGCTCCTGCTGCGGGGCCGGGGCGAGGCTGGGCCCTGATGCTGCCGGCGCCGGACAAGCAGCCCTGGGAGCGCCTGATGCAGGCGCTGCTCGATGGTGAGATGGACGGGCCGCAGTTTCAGGATGAATTTCTGGCGGCCAGCCGGGACGCCACCGCGCGGGGGGAACGCGTTCCTTACGCTGCCGACCTGATGTTTTACGAGGTGGACGCCTATTGCGCCGATCCAGCGCTGAGGGGCGAGAACGACCTCGACGAGGCGGGCCTGCGCGATGCAGCCCGACGGTTGATCACACGGCTCGACGAGCCTTGGCCGAAGCTGCCGAGGACGCCGAGCGACGAACAGATACTCGAGAATTTCCGCAGGGCTGCCGACAGGCTCTTGCGCAGGGGGAAATGAGATGATCTCGGCCGATATCGCAGCGCTGCTCTACCTCGTATCGGGCGTGCTCTTCATCCTGGCGCTGCGCGGGCTTTCGAGCCCGGCCTCGGCGCGGCAGGGCAACCGCTTCGGCATGATTGGCATGGCCATCGCCATGGTGACGACGCTGGCCGTGGCCGGCCCCCGCGACCTCGTGTCCTGGGCGCTGATCATCGGCGGGCTTGCCATCGGTGGCGGCATCGGGGCGGTGCTGGCGCGGCGGGTGAAGATGACCGACATGCCGCAGCTGGTGGCGGCGTTCCACTCGCTGGTCGGTCTCGCGGCGGTGTTCGTGGCGGCGGCGGCGCTCTATGCGCCCGAGGCCTTCGGCATCGGCTCGACCGGCCATATCCACATGCAGGCGATCATCGAGATGAGCCTTGGCGTGGCGATCGGCGCCTTCACCTTCACCGGTTCGGTCATCGCCTTCCTCAAGCTCGATGGTCGCATGTCGGGCAAGCCGATCATCCTGCCGGGCCGTCACATGATCCATCTGGGTCTGGGCGCCGTGCTGCTGGTGCTGGTCTATCTCTTCGCGGTGACCGCCGACCCGGTCTGGTTCTGGCTCATCACCATCGTCGCGCTGGTGCTGGGCGGGCTGATGATCATCCCCATCGGCGGCGCCGACATGCCGGTGGTGGTCTCGATGCTCAACTCCTATTCGGGCTGGGCGGCGGCGGGCATCGGCTTCACGTTGGGCAATACGGCGCTGATCATCACGGGCGCGCTGGTGGGGTCCTCGGGCGCCATCTTGTCCTACATCATGTGCAAGGCGATGAACCGCAGCTTCATCTCCGTGATCCTGGGCGGCTTCGGCGCCGAGGTCGCTTCGGCATCGGGCGAAGAAGAAACCCGGCCGGTCAAGCAGGGCTCGGCCGATGACGCCGCCTTCATGATGAAGAATGCCGGCAAGGTCATCATCGTGCCCGGCTATGGCATGGCGGTGGCGCAGGCCCAGCACGCGCTGCGTGAAATGGCCGACCTGCTCAAGAAGGAAGGCATCACGGTCAAATATGCCATCCATCCGGTAGCTGGCCGTATGCCCGGGCACATGAACGTGCTGCTGGCCGAAGCCAACGTGCCCTATGAGGAAGTCTTCGAGCTCGAGGACATCAACTCCGAGTTTGCCCAGTCCGACATCGCCTTCGTCATCGGCGCCAATGACGTGACCAACCCGGCGGCCAAGACCGACAAGACCTCGCCGATCTACGGCATGCCGGTCCTGAACGTCGAGGATGCCGGCACCGTGCTCTTCATCAAGCGCGGCATGGCGGCTGGTTATGCCGGCGTGCAGAACGAATTGTTCTTCCGCGACAACACCATGATGCTCTTCGGTGACGCCAAGAAGGTGACCGAGGAGATCGTCAAGGCCATGGCGCACTGACACCGGGCGCCGAGCGCCCGGCCGGCCCGGCCCGATGCCCGACACCTCCACCCTCCTGGCGTTTGCAGCGACGGCGATTGCAATCGAGCTGACGCCGGGCCCCAACATGGCCTATCTCGCCATCGTATCGGCGGCGCGCGGACCCCGGCCGGGTCTCGCCGCCGTCGCAGGTGTCGCTCTCGGGCTGACGCTCCTCGCTGCCATCGTCGGTCTGGGGCTTGGCCCCCTGATCATGGAGAACCGCCTGCTCTATCAGGGGTTGCGGTGGGGCGGGGTGGCGTATCTGTTCTGGCTCGCGTGGGAAGCCTGGAGGGATGCCCGGCGCCCGCTGGACGAGGATGCCGGCGGCAGCCTCATGCGCTTTTTCCGCCGCGGGCTGATCAGCAATCTGCTCAACCCCAAGGCGGCGCTGTTTTATCTCACCGTGCTGCCCGGCTTCACCGACCCCACACGCGCCATCCGCTCGGAGACGGCGGTGCTCAGTCTCATCTTCGTCGCGGTTGCGACGGCGATCCATGCCGGCGTGGTGCTGGGCGCAGGCAGCCTGCAACCGCTGCTGACGCAGGCCGGGCCGCGTCGGCGCATGGGCCTGATCTTTGCGGGCCTGCTGGTCGTCGTGGCAGGCTGGCTGGCCTGGTCAACCCGGGGCTGAACCGCCTGCCAGCAGCCATCGCGGCCCCGGCCCCTCATTGGCGAGACGATCGTCGCCATTGCGGATGGGGCAGCTTTCGAGTGACAGGCAGCCGCAGCCGATGCAGTCGCCCAGGCCATCGCGCAGCTTCTGCAACTGGGCGATGCGGCGATCGAGATCGGCCGCCCAGCGCTGCGACAGGGCGATCCAGTCATCGCGCGTCGGCGTACGAGCATCAGGCAGCGCGGCCAGCGCTGCCCCGATTTCCGCCAGCGGAATACCGACCTCCTGCGCCACGCGGATGATGGAGACCCGACGCAGCACATCGCGATCAAAGCGGCGCTGGTTGCCTTTGGTGCGGTGGCTGCGGATCAGCCCGCGCGATTCGTAAAAATGCAGCGTCGAGACGGGAACGCCGCTGCGCTGTGCCACCTCGCCCACCGACAATTCCCTCGGCATGGTGAGAAACCCCTTGACCTCAACATTAGTTGAGGTTGTAACGGAAGCGCCGAAGCAAGGCAATTCAAAGGATTATCCATGCCCGACCGGCTCAGGCTCGCCCTCATCATCGGAACGACGGGAGAGGGCCGCTTCGGCGACGTGCTGGGCCGCTGGCTTGCCGGGGAAGCCCAGCAGAGCGGGCTCTTCGATGTGAGGGTGATGGGGCTCAACCCGCCCGATTCGCTGCCGATCCAGGGCCGCTGGGATCTCTCAGTCGAAGGCGTCGCGGCATTCCGCGATCAACTGGCCGAGGCCGATGCCTTCCTTGTCGTGACGCCGGAATACAATCACGGCTATCCAGCCGGGCTCAAGCATGCCATCGACCAGACGGTGCGGGAATGGGCGGCCAAGCCGGTGGCCTTCGCCTCCTATGGCGGGATGTCTGGCGGCTTGCGGGCGGTGGAGCAATTGCGGCAGGTGTTCGTCGAGATGCATGCGGTCAACGTGCGGGAGGGCTTGAGCTTTCACGGGTCGAGCCGCACCTTCGGCGAGGACGGGCAACCGCTGGATCTGGCTGCGACCAGGGCTGCCGCGCAGGTGATGTTCGAGCGCATGGCGTGGTGGGGCAGGGCATTGAAGGCGGCGCGGGGCGAGGCGCCCTATTGGGGCTGAGCGTAGCCGGAAACACCGGTGTGCCTCCTTGCGAAGCCGTCTCATGGCACCCATGTGCCGCGCTGCAACCCGGAGAATAGTGTGGCCACGTCCCTGAAAATCGACGTTTTTACCGATATCGTTTGCCCCTGGTGCCTCGTGGGATCGGCCCGGCTCGATCAGGCCATCGCTCGGCTCGGGCCGGATGTGACGGTGGATATCGAGAACCACCCCTTCTATCTCGACCCCAACGCGCCGGCCGAGGGCGTGGTGGTGGCCGACATGCTCCGCCAGAAGTATGGACGTGAGCCTAAGGAGATGTGGGAGCGGGTCGAAGGTGAGGCCCGGGCGACGGGTATCGCGCTCGATCTTTCCAAGCAGCCGCGGGCCTATCCCACTGCCAGGGCTCATACGCTCATCCGGGCCGCGCGGGCCAAGGGCACCCAGCATGGGTTGGCGACGGCGATCACCGAGGCCTATTTTCTCGAGCATCGCCAGATCAATGACCCCGATATCCTCGCCGAGATTGCAATCCGCTTCGGCTTTGACCGGCAGGAGGCGCTGCAGGTCGTCGGCGATGCCGATGCGCTGGGCGAAACCGAGGATCTGGCGCTCGACGCGGCGCGGCAGGGGATCAACGGGGTGCCGTTCTTCATCTTCCAGCGGCGGCTCGCCATGTCCGGCTGCCAGCCGGCCGATGTCTTCGACCAGGCGCTGGCCCGCGCCCTTCAAGAGAGCGTGCCCGCCGCCTGAGAGCCCTTCCCACGTCCACGCATGACGATGTAATCGCATGCGACCACGCTGCGCTCGCGGGAGGATCGCGTGAAGATCATACGCCGAATCATAGTGGGGCTGGGGCTCGTCGCCGTGCTCGCCTATCTGGCCGGGCTCGTGGGGCTCTATGTGCTGCAGCGGCAGTTTCAGTACGACCCCACCGGCCGCGTCTATGCGCTGAGCGAGACGACGCTTACCGGCGTCGAGACCATCAGCCTGCCGGTGAGCGACGGACAGGTGGTGGCCGGCTGGTATGCGCCGCCGAGGGAGCCGGGCAAGCCGGTGATCCTCTATTTGCGCGGCAATGCGGGCAGCTACACCTTCGAGCACTACCGGTTCGAGGCCTTCCAGGAGGCCGGCTACGGCTTCCTCTCCTTCGACTATCGCGGCTTTCCGGGATCGCCGGGCGAGATCAGCCAGACCAATATTCTGGCCGATTCGCTCATTGCCTATGACTGGCTGGCGGAGAAGGGTGCTCCCATCGTCATCTGGGGCCGGTCGCTGGGATCAGGGCCGGCCAGCTATCTGGCGAGCGAACGGGATGCCCGTGCGCTCATTCTCGAAACCCCGTTCTTGTCAGCGGTTTCGGTGGCGCGGGACCGGTACTGGTTCTTCCCGGTGGAATGGCTGATGTTCGACCAGTTCCCTGTGGAGCGCTGGATCGAGATGGTCGATGAGCCGACCTTTGTGGGGCATGGCACCGCCGACGAGACCATCGGGGTGTCCCATGGCGAGCGGGTGCACCAGCGGCTGCGCAATCCGGGGCCGTTGTGGATCGTGCAGGGTGCCGGGCACAGCGACCTGTGGGATCGCGGTATCTGGGCCGAGGCGGAGCCCTTCATCGAAAGCGCCATGGCGCAATGAAAACGGCCGGTCGCTAGACCGGCCTGTAACCGTCATCGGGGAAGACGATCCTCGTCCTTCGACAGGCTCAGGATGAGGATCGTAGTGCGCTCAGAATACGACGCGCTGCGATCAGTAGAGCGTCAGGCCGGCAAGGGCGACGGAGTAGTTGAGGCCGGTCTGGCCCTGGATGCTCCAGGGCTGGAGGGCAAAGCCGCGCTGCGAGCCGCCGACGAGCCAGTTGGCGCCGAGGCCGACGCCGAGCGTGGCTTCAGCCGAGGCCCCGGCATAGGTGCCGGCCAGCGAGCGGGGGCCGACGCGGTTGGTGGAGCCGGAAAACACCAGCCATTCGATCTGCGTGCGGCCGGTGACGCCGATATCGAAGCCGATCTTGTCGATGCGGCCCTGATAGACCTCGGTGCGGTGCCCCTTGCGGATGAACCGGCAGGTCATGTCCTTGGACGAGCCGATGATAAAGCCGATGCCGCCAGCGACATCGCAGGACAGGCGGCCAACTTCCACGCGCGACTGCGCCTGGGCGGCTGTGCCGGACGCGGCAATAACGAGCGCCGCGACGGCCGCGGCAATGATCTTCTTCATGGGTAGTCCCTCGGTGAATGATGCCCCAATGGCGGAAATTCTATTCGAGATGCGCAGATTAGGGAAGCAAGCTGCGCCTGCCCCCCGACACTGCGGCTCCCGCATCAGGACGTCCGCCACCAGTCGCGGCTTGGTGAGGCCGCGAATGGTCGGCCTTCATCTGCACCGCTGCCACTGAACGGCGGCTGAACGCGAAAGATGCAATGCCATCCATCGGCAGGGCAGGGTGGCGCAAACAAAAACGCCGCCCCTTGCGGAACGGCGTCTTCAAATTCCAGGTGACCGAATCTTACGGCCGGGCGGCACGAACCGGCGTGGGCAGGCTGCCTTCACGCTGGGCGCGCTTGCGAGCCAGCTTGCGGGCGCGGCGAACGGCCTCGGCCTTCTGGCGCGCCTTCTTCTCAGACGGCTTCTCGTAATAGTTGCGAAGCTTCATCTCGCGGAAGACGCCTTCGCGCTGGAGCTTCTTCTTCAGTGCCCGGAGGGCCTGATCGACATTGTTATCGCGAACAACTACTTGCAAGCGCTACCGCCCTTCATCCATCTCGGGTCTATGAGGATAAACGTCCGGGCCAAAGGGCCGGGCGCCGACCAGCAATGCCAGTCACCGTTGGTGGGCGTATATAGAGCACCGCCCCTGCCTTGTCCACTCCCCCGAAACGCCGAAATTCGCCTATTTTGCGCCGGTCCGCCGGATGATCCGGTTGATGTGGCCCATCTTGCGGCCTAGGCGGGATTCGGCCTTGCCATAGGCGTGCGGGCGCATGCCGGGCCCCAGGGAATCGGGGATGGCGGCGATCTCGTCGCCGACGAGATTTTCCATCACGACATCGGCCAGCCGCATCGGATCGCCCAGCGGCCAGCCCAAAATCGCCCGGATATGCTGCTCGAACTGGTCGGTGACGCAGACGGCCTCGGTCCAATGGCCCGAATTGTGCACGCGCGGCGCGATCTCGTTGACGATGAGCCCGCCCGGTGTGCCCGGTGCAACGAAGAACTCGACCCCCATGACCCCGACATAGTCGAGCGCGGTGGCGATGGCGCCGGCGGTTCGCACCGCCTCGGCGGCCAGCGAAGCGGGGATGGCGGCCGGCACGGTGCTGGTCTTGAGAATGTGGTGGCGGTGGAGGTTTTCTGCCGGATCGAAGGCGGCGAGCGCGCCATCGAGCCCTCGCGCGACGACCACCGAAATCTCCTGCTCGAAGGGGATGAAGGCTTCGAGGACCAGCGGCTTGGGCGAGAGCGCAGCGAAGGCCTCGGCCGCATCCTCGGGCTTGTGGATCGTGCGCTGGCCCTTGCCGTCATAGCCGAGCCGCGTGGTCTTGAGCACGGCGGGAAGCCCAAGCGCCGCGATGGCCGCGTCGAGATCGGCAAGGCTTTCGACCTTGCAGAACGGGGCGACGGGAATGCCGACGCCGGAAATGAACTGCTTTTCGGCCAGCCGGTCCTGCGAGACCGCGAGGGCCTCGGCGCCGGGGCGCAGCGGCACGATGCCGGCGATGATGCGGGCTGTCTCGGCCGGCACGTTCTCGAATTCATAGGTCACGACATCGACCGAGGCGGCAAAGCGGCGCAGCGCCTCTTCATCCTCATAGGCCGCAACCGTCTTGAGCGGGGTGACGTCGAAGGCCGGGCTGGCCGGATCGGGGCAATAGATATGGCTTTTAACCCCGAGCCGGCTCGCCGCGAGGGCCAGCATGCGGCCCAGCTGTCCGCCGCCCAGAATTCCGATGGTGGCGCCGAGGGGAAGAGCAGACATGGGCAAACCTTGAGACAGGGCGAGTGGAATGCGCGGGTGAAAGGGGTCAGCGCGAAGCGGAGAGGGGGCGCGGTTGCGGGCTCAGCCCTCATCGGCTGGGAACAGCGCAACCGATTCGGTCTGCTCGCGGCGGAACGCGTCGAGGCGGTCTGCGATGTCCTCATCAGACAGTGCGAGCACGGCCGCAGCAAGCAGCGCGGCATTGATGGCACCGGCCTTGCCGATGGCGAGCGTACCCACGGGAATGCCACCGGGCATCTGCACGATGGAGAGGAGACTGTCCTGCCCCGACAGCGCCTTGGATTCCACCGGCACGCCAAAGACGGGCAGGGGGGTCATCGCCGCGATCATGCCGGGCAGGTGCGCAGCGCCGCCGGCCCCCGCGATGATGATGCGAAATCCATCGGTCTTGGCGCGCGTGGCGAAATCGACCAGCCGCTCGGGCGTGCGATGGGCCGAGACGATGCGCGCCTCATAGTCGATCTTGAGCGTGTCGAGCGTGTCTGCGGCATGCCGCATGGTCGGCCAGTCCGACTGGCTGCCCATGACAATGGCGACGGGCGGAGATTCGAGCATCGGCAGGCCCCCGGACGCGGCAAAATCGGGCAATAGCGGAAAGCCGCCCGGCGTTCAAGCCAGCCGAAAGGCTGAGGGCTCAGGCGATGATGTCGGGGAGCAGGATCTTCTCGAGTTGGACGATGCGGTCCTTGAGGGTCAGCTTGCGCTTCTTGAGCCGCTGGATGAGCATGCGGTCGGCAACGCCCGAGGTCACGAGGGTGTGAATGGCCGCATCGAGATCGGCATGCTCCTGCCGCTTGGCGGCCAGTTCGAGACCGAGGGCAGCTTCCTGTTCCCGTGTCAGCGGCAGCATGAGAATCGTCTCGCGGCGGGGTTGAAGCCTCGTATTTCGTCCCCAAGTGGTTAAGGGATCGGTAACGGAATTGCATCAGCATTCGATGGCGCGACGCGATCGCGAAGGACGGGAGCCCATCGACAACAGATGAAAGTTCTGTGACGATCGTTTCGTCCAAACCCCTGAAAGGAGTTGTCATGACGACTGAAGGCCATATCGCCGCTCTGGAAAGACGGCATAATGAACTGGACCGCCAGATCGACGCGGAAATGCTGAGGCCCACCCGCGACGAGCTGCTGATCAGGGCCCTCAAGCGCAAGAAACTCGAAATCAAGGACGAACTCGCCCGCATGAAGGTCGCCGCCTGACCTTCTGCCGGGCTGCCGGCGCCGAAATTTTCGCCGGTTCTAGGGTTTTATCGGAGGCCATCGCGCGGCGGCGCGGTGGCCTTTTTCGTATCGCGGACAGGGACGGGCTTACTCGTCGTCGCTCGACTTCAGCGACTTGAGGCGGGCGAAGACTGAGGCGGCATCGAGCTCTTCCTCGCGCCGCACATCCTCCCGATCCCCGCCATGCTCGGTGGCGCCGCTGCGCGCTGCGGCATTGGCGAGGGCTTCCTCGGCGGTGAGCAGGCGCGTGCCGCCATCGCTTTCCTCGGGCACGGCCTGGCCCTTGGAGGCGCGCTTGACCTCGAGGTCGAGATCGATCTGGCTGCACAGCCCGAGCGTCACCGGGTCCATCGCGACCAGATTTGCCGAGTTCCAGTGGGTGTTGTCACGCACGGAATCGATGGTGGACTTGGTGGTGCCCACGAGCCGCATGAGCTGCGCATCCTTCATTTCGGGATGGTTGCGCAACAGCCACTTGATGGCGTTGGGGCGCTCGTTGCGGCGCGAAATCGGGGTATAGCGGGGGCCCTTGCGCTTGGCGGCGGCGACGCGCACCTTGGGCTCGCTCATCTTCATGCGGTAGCTCGGATCGGCCTCGGCCTTGGCGATCTCCTCGCGGGTCAGCTGGCCGTTCTGGACGGGGTTGACGCCCATGATGCCGCCGGCGACATCGCCATCGGCCACGGCCTGGACCTCGAGCGGATGCAGGGCACAGAAGGCGGCGATCTGCTCGAAGCTCAGGGCCGTGTTGTCGACCAGCCATACGGCGGTGGCCTTGGGCATAAGCAGCGGCGTAGCCATGGTAATACTTCTCCTTCTGGCGCGGCCCGGGAGCTTCCGGACCGCTCCGCCTCTTGCGCAGTGCTGAGGGGGAACGAGCGCCAATATAGGCGGAGGACCTCAGCATTTCAATTGAATTGTCCCCGCTCCAGGCGGGTTTGGCAGCCGATTCCACTGTTTTGCCCCGCGGCGCTTGCAGGCGCGATCGGGCACGCTAGAGTCTGACGCAAGGATGGTGAGGAGGCGAGGATGGATGAGGACGCGCGCAGGGGCAAACCCGTCAGCCACGATCTGGGCATGGTGATCGACACGCTCTCGGCTGAGGAACTCGAATGGCGCATCGGGCTGCTCGAGGCCGAGATCGCCCGGCTCAGGGCCGCGATCGGCGAACGCCGGTCGACGCGTGCAGCGGCCGAGGCACTGTTCAAGCTCTGAGGCGCATCAGGGTTAAGAAATCCTCTGCCCTTAATCGCCGGTTAAGTTTTTGCCTCTAAATTGAGCAGTGTCCAGCTTGGACTCTTGCAGAGCGGTTTTCTCTCTGTTTGACGCCTCCCTGTTAACTTTCAAGGGCCGCTGTCTTCAGCGGCTCTTTTTCTTTGTCCAGCAATGCTGCATCGGCAAGGCCAAAATTGCCGGCAAGTCAATGCTTGGTCAACGCTTTGCGGTTTATGCTGTCGCGGCGACCTTCGGGCAGGTTTCTGCTGGCCCAAGGCCCGAACAGGCAGGATATCGGCTTTTCATGACACAAGATCTTCCCTCCGCAGTGGCGATCGGCCCGCGCATCGTGTCCTCGGGAGGGTTTGCCGGGCTCTATCAGGAAGGCATGGCGCTGATCGAGGAGGTGGCCGCCTATCTCGATGGCGACGGACGCTCGCAAAGCCTGGCGCTGTCGCGCGAATGCGCTTTTCTCTACGCCACCGAATCGATGCGGCTGACGACGCGGCTGATGCAACTGGCCTCATGGCTGCTGCTGCAGCGGGCGGTGAACGAGGGCGAGATCACGCCCGAAAATGCCCGCAAGGAAAAAGAGAAGGTGAAATTTTCCGCCACACCATCGGAGCGGGGCGGCCCCGGTTTTTCCGAACTGCCCGAAACGCTGCGCGTCTTCATCGGGCGCGGCGACAGGCTCTTCGAGCGGGTGGTGCAGTTCGACAGGCTCGAGCGCGGCAGCATGCCCGAGCGCGCGACCCTGCATGCCAACGACCTCGCCGACCAGATGGCCCGGCTCAAGGCCGCTTTCGGCCGGCAGGGCTGAGCGGCGCCCTCCCGGCAGACCGCCAGGGCAAGGACCAACAAAAAGCCCGGCGCGATGGCCGGGCTTTCGCATTTTCGAAAGTGCTGCGCCGGGCTCAGTTGCCCAGGAAGCCCTTGAACTTTTCCTTGAAGCGCGAGACGCGGCCGCCGCGATCGGTGAGCTGGCCCGTGCCACCGGTCCACGCCGGATGGGTGGAGGGGTCGATATCGAGCTGCAGCACGTCGCCGGCCTTGCCGTAAGTCGAGCGGGTCTTGTAGGTCGTGCCGTTGGTCATCGCCACGGTGATCTCGTGGTAGTCCGGGTGGATGTCTTTCTTCATGGCGCTGCCTCAAATCAAACGGGCGCCAAGGCGCCCGCAAAGCCGTTGCGTGATCTTGGGCGTCTCCTTAGAGAAAAACACCGGCCTCCGCAAGGGCTGGCGGGCCGGCATGCGGCCTTTGGCGCAGAGGCAGGCCCGATGCCTGCCTGCGGCGCCGCCGCGCTTGCGGGGGAGCGGGAACCTCCTTATACCGATGGCGCCTTGAGAACCGCACCAAACGTCTTCGGCCGTCGGCAAAGATCGGCCGGCCCCAATGAGCCCGATGCCGCCGAGGCGGCGAGGCGCCGATCGCTGAAGCCGCTGCGGCGGCTGCTGCCTTTCGTGCTGCGCTATCCGTGGCGGCTGACCTTCACCCTGCTGTTCCTGCTGGTCGCGGCCATCGCTTCGCTGGGCATCCCGGCGATCGCGGGTCGGGTGATCGACCAGGGCTTCATCGCCCAGAATCTCGAAATGGTGGCGAGCTATGGCTGGCTGATCATTTCCATCGCCGCGGTGATGGCGGCCGCGAGCGCGGCGCGCTTCTATTTCGTTTCGCTTCTGGGCGAGCGGGTGCTGACCGATTTGCGGCGCGCCGTGTTCGAGCACCTCCTGACGCTGGATGCGACCTTCTTTGATACTCATCGGGTGGGCGAGCTGACTTCGCGGCTCAATGGCGACGTGGCGACGATCCGTGGCGCCATCGGCTCGAGCCTCTCGATGATCCTGCGCGGCATCGTGACGATGACGGGCGCGGTGATCATGATGTTCCTCACCAGCCCCTTCCTTGCGATGGGTGTGGTGGTGGTGGCGCCGAGCCTCATCATTCCGGTGATCCTGCTGGCCCGGCGGCTGCGCAGGATGTCGCGGCGGACACAGGATGCGCTCGCCGAGATGTCGGCCATGGCGACCGAGGCGCTGGGCGCGACCAAGACCATCAAGAGCTTCGTGCAGGAGCCGGTGCAGGGCCAGCTCTATTCGCAGCGCGCCGAGGAGAGCTATGTCGCCGAGGTGACGCGCCTGGGGGCGCGCGCCGGCCTCATGGGCGGCATCATGTTCATGGTGACCACGGCGCTCGTGGTGCTGATCTGGTGGGGCGCCAAATCGGTCTTTGATGGTGCGGTGACGGCCGGCGAACTGGCGCAGTTCATCATCTATGCGCTGATGGCGACCAATGCGCTGACGGCGCTTTCGGAACTGGCCGGCACGCTGGCGAGCGTTGCCGGCGCCACCGAGCGGCTGATCGAGATCCTCGATACCAAGTCGACCATCGAGGCGCCTGCCAATCCGCTGCCGCTGCCGGTGCCGCCCAGGGGCACGGTTGAGTTCCGCCACGCCGATTTCGCCTATCGCACGCGCGACGACGACCGGGTGCTGACCGATCTCTCGTTCAGCGTGGCAAAGGGGGAGACGGTGGCGCTGGTTGGCGCGTCGGGCGCCGGAAAATCCACCGTGTTCTCGCTGGTGCAGCGCTTTTACGACGTGACGGCAGGCGCCATTCTCGTCGATGGCATCGATGTGCGGCAGGTGCGGCCCGCCGAATTGCGCAAGCGCTTTGCTTATGTGGAGCAGGAGCCGACGATCTTTGCCGGCACGATCGCGGAAAACATCCGCTTCGGCCGGCCCGATGCCACCGATGCCGAAGTCGAGGCGGCGTCGCGCGCGGCGCTGGTGCATGATTTCGTCGTTGCGCTCGAAAATGGCTACCAGTCGCTGGTGGGCGAGCGCGGCGTGATGCTCTCGGGCGGGCAAAAGCAGCGCCTCGCCATCGCCCGGGCCTTGCTCAAGGACGCGCCCATCCTTCTGCTGGACGAGGCGACGAGCGCCCTCGACGCCCAGAGCGAGCAACTGGTGCAGACGGCGCTGGAGCGGCTGATGGAGGGGCGCACGACCCTGGTGATCGCCCACCGCCTCGCCACCATCCGCGACGCTGACCGCATCCTCGTGCTCGAAAAGGGCCGGCTCATCGACCAGGGCACCCATGACGCGCTGGTCGCCAAGGGCGGGCGCTATGCCGAGCTGGCGAAGCTGCAGTTCCGGGGCGAGCTGGCGCAGGCAGGGTAGGGGGGCGTGCCCGCACCTCGCCCTTCGAGACGCCCCTTGCGGGCCTCCTCGGGGTGAGGGTCTGACTGGCGCAGGGCTCGATCGATCTCATGGTGAGGAGCCTCGAAGAGGCGTTTCGAACCACGAGGGCGGGGGGCGTGGTGTTGCTACATTCGCGGTGTCATTCCTGCGAAAACAGGAATCTCTGTTGACCGGGAACGCATTGTAAACTGAGGCCCCTGCTTTCGCAGGGGCGACTTGCGGGGGCAGGAATCGTGGAGTGCCCGGCCCTCGTGGTTCGAGACGCGCCTTGCGGCGCTCCTCACCATGAGGTTCTCAATAGAGTCACCCCTCGGTGAGCTTGAACTCGATGCGGCGGTTGCGGCGGTAGGCTTCGTCGGTGTTGCCGGGATCGATGGGGGCGAATTCGCCGAAGCCGGCGGGGACCAGCCGGTTGGCGGGGACGCCCTGCGAGACGAGATATTTCGCCACCGAGATGGCACGGGCCGCCGACAATTCCCAGTTTGAGGGGAATTGCGGGGTGTTGATGGGCCTGACGTCGGTGTGCCCGTCGATGCGCAGCACCCAGTTGATCTCGGGCGGGATCTCGGTCTGGAGCTGGAGGATAGCCTGGGCGAGCGATTGCAGGCCGGGTATGCCCTCGGGCGAAACCTCCGCAAGGCCGGCATCAAAGAGCAGCTCGGACTGGAAGACGAAGCGGTCGCCCACCACACGCACATCGGCGCGGCCCTCAAGGATCTCGCGCAGGCGCCCGAAGAAATCCGAACGATAGCGCGAAAGATCCTGCACGCGCTGGGCCAGCGCGATGTTGAGCCGCCGCCCGAGATCGGCGATCTGGCCGCGATTTTCGGTGTCGCGCGCCTCCGTAGCCTCGAGCGCCTGTTCGAGCGCTGCGATCTGGGTGCGCAGGGCGGCCAGCTGCTGGTTGAGCAGCGCCACCTGGGCCGAGGCTTCGCGCGAGAGATCGCGCTCGGCCTCGAGATCGCTCGAAAGGCCGGCGATGGTCGCGTCCTTGTCGGTCTCGCCGGACCCCAGCGCCGCAAGCTGGGCGGACAGGCTGTCGCGCTGCGCCTCGGTATCCATCAGCGTGGCGCTGAGGGTGGCGATGGAGGTCTCGAAATCCTCGGCATCGGCGCGCTCGAGCTGCAGCATCTCGGTCAGTTCGGCGATCTGCGAATTGAGCTGCGCCATCGCGCTATCGCGCCCCAGAATCTCCTGGTTGAGGAAGAACTGGGTGAGCATGAACAGCGAGAGCAGGAAGATGATGACGAGCAGGAGGCTCGACAGCGCATCAACGAAGCCGGGCCAGTAATTGGCGCTTTGCGAGCGACGATTGCGCGAGAGCGATGCCATGGCTCAGCGCCCTTTCGCCGGGGCCGGCAGCAGCGCGGTCACGTGCGCCTGTCCTTCTCGTCTTCGCGCAGCATGGCTTCGATCAGCTCGCGCAGGCGCCGGTTGGTCTCGCCCTGCTCGGTGATGTGGGTGCGCAGATCGGCCTGTTCGGCGCGGATATGCTTGACGAGCCCATCGATGCCGCGCGCCAGCTCCGCCATGGCGCGGATGGCGTTCTGTGAGGAATTGGAGGACTGCATGGTGGTGCCCAGCCGCTCGAACATCTCGCTCATCTCATCGCCCGAAAGCCCGAGGCCGGTGGCCTGCATCTGGGTCATGGGATGGTCGAGCTCGGTCATCGAGGTCATCCAGTCCTCGAGATCGGTATAGAAGGCGTTCTGCGCCTGGCTGGTCTGGAGGTCGAGAAAGCCGAGGACCAGCGAGCCGGCGAGCCCGAACAGCGAGGACGAGAAGGCCGTGCCCATGCCGCCCAGAGGCGCCGCCAGCCCATCCTTGAGATCGGCAAAGAGCGTGGTGGTGTCGCGCCCGGTGACATCGAGGGCCTGGATGACGCCGGCCACAGAGGTGACGGTTTCGAGCAGGCCGTAAAAGGTGCCCATCAGGCCCAGGAAGACGAGCAGGCCGGTGAGATAGCGCGAGGTATCCTTGGCTTCATCGAGCCGGTTGCCCACCGAATCGAGGATCGAGCGCATCGAGGCCGGCGTGATGATCGCCTCGCCCAGACGATTGCGCAGGATGCCGGCGACGGGCGCGAGCAGCACGGGCTGCTGCTGCGGAATCTGCCCATCCTGCAGGGAATTGACCCAGGCGATCTCGGGAAAGAGCCGTATGACCTGCCGGAAGCTCAGGATGATGCCGATGAACAGCGTGATGAAGATCAGCCCGTTGATGAACGGGTTGGCCCAGAAGAAGGTCAGGATCTGGCTGTAGAGGATGGCACCGACCAGCGCGACGAGCACGAGGAAGACGATGATCTTGATCAGGTAGATCGTCGGGCTGGCCAGATGATAGGGATCATAGCTCTGCGACATTGCCGGGCCCGCGATGAGAAGAGGTTAAGAGGACCTTAGTCACACCATCAAGGCGTGACAATGGCTTGGCGGCCATGCCGCTGGGGCACGGGCCGGCGCATTTGACGGTCGGAGCGGTCACAGCCGGTTCAGCGGACGCCCTGGACGAGCTTGAGGAGCTGGCCCTGGATCTGCTCGTTGCCGGCAACGACCTGGCCGTTCCAGATCGCGCCGGTGGAGCCGGCGTAATCGGTGACCTTGCCGCCGGCCTCGCGCACCATCAACAGGCCCGGCGCCACGTCCCAGGGGGCGAGCCTGGCTTCCCAGAAGCCATCGAAGCGCCCAGAGGCAAGCCAGGCGAGGTCGGTGGATGCGCTGCCGGTGCGGCGGATTCCGGCCACCGCCGGAGCGATCTGTCCGAGCTGGCGCAGGGTGAGGGTATCGTTCTCGGTGCCGGTGACCTTGATGCCGGTGCAGACCACGGCGTCGGCGAGATGGCGGCGACCCGCGACGCGCAGGCGCCGACGATCGTTGAGCCAGGCGCCGCCGCCCTTTTCGGCGGTGTAGAGCTCGTCCATCACCGGGTTGTAGATGACCGAGGCGACGATCTCGTCGCCGCGCTCAAGCGCGATGGCGACGGCGAACATCGGGATGCCGTGGAGGAAATTGGTGGTGCCGTCGAGGGGGTCGACGATCCAGCGATGCTGGCCATCGGTGCCGGCGACCTCGCCGCCTTCTTCCATCAGGAAGGCATAGGTGGGGCGGGCCTTGCGCAGCGCGTCGAAGACGACCTGCTCGGCGCGGCGGTCGGCATTGGAGACGAAATCGGCCGGGCCCTTGCGCGAGACCTGCAGATGCTCGACCTCGCCGAAATCGCGCACCAGCGACTTGCCGGCAGCAAGGGCGGCCTGGACCATGACATTGAGCAGGGCGGAACGCATCTTCTGCCTCGAAATCGGTGAAAAGGGGGATGGGCCGGCCTTGTGCCCCAGATCGGGGCGCGGTTCAAGGCCGGTTGCGCGAGATCAGGGCGTTGCGAGCTCGACGCCGCCAAAATCGGGCACGGGCGTGCCCGCATCGGCGGTGGCAGTGGGGGGCTGGGAGGGCCAAAAGCGGGCGCGTTCCTCGGCACGGGCACGATCGGCCTCGGGGATCGAGACGAGCAGGCGATCGAGCTCGGGATCGTTGAGGCCCTGCCGTCGGGCGAGGGCGCGCCACATTGCGGCGTCCTCGAGGTCGAGGGTGACGCCTTCGCCGACGGCGAGCAGCTTGGCAAGGCGGTTCTGGGCCACGGCATTGCCGGCATTGGCGGCCTCGCGATACCAGTTCACCGCGCCTGCGCGGTCACGCTCGACGCCGCGCCCGAGATAGAGCAGCGTGGCATATTCGACCTGGGCGGCGACATAGCCCTGCTGGGCGCTGAGCTCGATCTGGGCCGCGCCGGCGGCGGCATCGGGGGCAATGCCGGCGCCTTCCATCAGCATGATGCCATAATCATACTGGGCTTCGGGGAGACCGGCAGCGGCGGCCTCGGCCATGAGCTCGGCAGCGCGGGTGAGGCTGGGGGTGGCGTACTGGCCTTCGACATGGAGCAGGGCGAGATTGTACTTGGCGGGCGGATAGCCCTGGTCGGCGGCCTGGCGGAAGAGTTCGGCGGCGCGCGCCCGGTCGCGTGTCACGCCCAGCCCCTCATTATACATCATGGCGAGCTCGAACGTCGCGAGCCGGTCGCCATTGCGGCTTGCCAGCGTGTACCAGCCGGCAGCGCGCTCGAAATTCTGGCCCACCCCGAGGCCCTTGGCGTAGATTTCGGCGATGAGGGTCTGGGCGGCGGCATCATTGGCTTCGGCGCGGGGCAGAGCGATGGCCAGCGCAGTGAGGAAATAGCCGCGCTGGAAGGCGCCATAGGCCTCGTCGATCGGACGGGCCGGTGCCTGCGGCACTTCGGGCGTCACTTCGTTGGCCGGGGCAGCGGGTGCGGCGGCGGGGGCAGGCTCCGTGGGGGACGGCAGGGTCGGCGCATCGCTCGCAGTGGGGAGGGCCGGCGCCACGGGTGTCCCGCCCGACGGCTCGGGTGCGCCGAAAATCTGCTCGCTGATCGAGCGGGCCTGCTCGGCCTGTTCGGCATCGCCGCCCTGCTGGGCGAGCAGGCTTGCCGGAAAGAGCAGGGGCAGCACCGCAAGCCCGAGGGCGGCAAGGCGCCGCGCCATCTCAGCCGCGCTCCAGCGCCGCAAGCCCGACGCCGACAAATTCGCACACGCCCGGGTCGAGATCGGCCAGATCGGCCTCGGGATCGGCAAGCACGCTCGGTATTTCCATCGTCTCAGCCCACCACCGCGCCATTTCGCGGCTTTCGTCCGAGATAGACCCGGAAAGCGGCCCAAATAGGATGTAGTCGACCTCGAGCTCGCCCTTGGCCATGGCATCGTGGCGGGTGCGCACATCGCCGGCCCCGACGATGAAATCGGGCCGCAGCGTCTCGATCGCCTCGCGCACGGCGCCCGTGCCGCCCGTGACATGCAGCCCATCGGCGCCCAGGAGGCGCACGAAGCCCGGCTCACCCTCGATGATGAGGGCGGCGCCGGCCTGCTGCACAGGTTCGCGCAGGGATTTCACAAGGGTCTTGTAGGCCGCCTCGGGCCGCTCGCCGCGCTGAACGAGCACGGCCGCGACGGGATGGGCGGCAAGCGCCGCCGAGAGACGCGGCAGGAGGTCGCCGGCCGAGCCCTGGCGGGGCATGACGAGATAGATCTGGGTTGAGAGCGAGGCGTCTGACATGGCGGGGGTTATAACCGAGGCCAATGGGGAATGCACGGGGGCACGCGCGCCCGGCAGCGATGCCGCAGGTTTTCGTGGAGCTTCAAGCGCGTGGACCAAGAAAAAGGGCGCCCCTTGCGAGGCGCCCCAAGGTTACGTCGGGAAGACGTAGCTCTGAATAGGGGGTCAGGCGGCCAGATCGAGCTCGGGCCGCCACTGGCCGAGAGAGGCCAGGGAATTCATGCGGGCGCGGTGGGTGAAGGCCTCCTGCGCCTTGGCGACATTGGCCGGATCGCCACCCCAGGTGACGAGCGCAGCGGTCTGCAGCGCGCGGCCATAGGAATAGGTCAGCTTCCAGGGCAGGTTGGCGCTCTGGTTCATGGCCGAGAGATGGGCGGTGGCTTCCTCGTCGGACTGGCCGCCCGAGAGGAAGGCGATGCCCGGCACGGCGGCCGGCACATGGGCGCGCAGGGTGGCGACGGTGCGGCGCGCGACCTCCTCGACCGAGGGGCGATCCTTGGCGCGGGTGCCGGCCAGCACCATGTTGGGCTTCAGGAGCATGCCCGAGAGATCGACGCCGGCAAGGCGCAGTTCGCTGAACACGGCCTCCAAGGTCTCGCCTGTCACTTCCTCGCAGCGGGCGATGTCGTGATCGCCGGGCTCGCCATCAGCCAGAACCTCGGGCTCGACCACCGGCACGATGCCGGCCTCCTGGCAAAGGGCGGCGTAGCGGGCCAGCACATGGGCATTGGAGCGGATGCCGTTGCGGGTGGGGGCATAGCCGGTGATGGCGATGACGCCGCGCCACTTGGCAAAGCCCGCGCCCAGGCGGGCATAATGGCCGAGACGCTGGCGCAGGCCATCGAGGCCCTCGGTGATTTTCTCGTCCTTGCTGCCGGGCATCGGCATCGTGCCGCGGTCAACCTTGATGCCGGGGATGCAGCCGGCTTCGGCGAGGATGTCGCGGAAATGGGTGCCGTCGGCGGCGGACTGTTCCAGCGTTTCCTCGGTCAGGATGACACCGGAGATGTAATTGGTCATCGCCTCGGTCGAGCGGAACAGCATCTCGCGATAATCGCGGCGGCTTTCCAGCGTCACCGGCAGCCCGATCAGCGCGAAGCGCTTGGCGATGGTGCCCTCCGATTCGTCGGCAGCGAGAATGCCCTTACCGCTTTCAACGAGTTTCTGGGCTATCGCGTTGAGGGACGCCATCTGTGTGCTGCTCCGGGTTGCTGGGACCTGCGCGGAAAATAGGCACAGGCCGGGCCGGGCGCGATTAGACATTGGTTTGATGGCGGGGCGCGGAACTTTCTGCGCGCAGGCGAAATTCCTGGCCTGCGCGCCGATCGTGCCGCCCGAGCCGCGGTCTCAGGCCTGTTTCAGGGCCTCGACGCCCGGGAGCGGCTTGCCTTCCATCCATTCGAGGAAGGCCCCGCCTGCGGTGGAGACATAGCTCAGCTCATCCTTGACGCCAGCCTTGGCGAGGGCCGCAACCGTGTCACCACCGCCGGCGACCGAGACGAGCTTGCCCGCCTTGGTGCGCTTTGCGACGTGATGGGCGATGTCGAGCGTGCCGGTATCGAAGGGATGCATCTCGAAGGCGCCCATCGGGCCGTTCCACACCAGCGTGCCGGCCTCGTCGATGGCGGCCTTGACCCGCTCGATAGAGCCGGGGCCGATGTCGAGGATCATGCCGTCGGGATCGATGGCATCGACGCCATAGAAGCGGTGCGGGGCTTCGGCCTCGAATTTCCACGCAACGGTGGCATCGATAGGCAGGATGATGGCGCAGCGCGCCGTCTCGGCCTTGTCCATGATGCGCAGGGCGGTGTCCTTGAGGTCTTTTTCGCAGAGCGAGCGGCCGACGCCCATGCCCAGCGCGTGAAGGAAGGTGTTGGCCATGCCCCCGCCGATCACCAGCGCCTCGACCTTGGTGACGAGGTTTTCGAGCAGGTCGATCTTGGAGGAGACCTTGGCCCCGCCGACCAGCGCGATCACCGGGCGGCGCGGCGCGCCAAGGCCTTTTTCGAGGGCCAGAAGCTCGTCGGCCATGGAGCGGCCGGCAAAGGCGGGCAGGAGATGGGCCAGCGCCTCGGTGGAGGCGTGGGCGCGGTGGGCCGCCGAAAAGGCGTCGTTGACATAGATTTCGCCCAGCGACGCCATGCGGCGGGCGAGCTCGATGTCGTTCTTTTCCTCGCCGGGGTGGAAGCGGGTGTTTTCCATCAGGAGGATCGCGCCGGCCGGGGCTTCGGCGATCGCCTTGCGGGCCTCCGCGAGGTCGACCCAGTCGGTGGGCACGAAGCCGACCGGTGCATGGGCGAGCTCGGCCAGAACAGGGGCGACGATCTCGAGGCTGAATTCGGGATCGACCTTGCCCTTGGGGCGGCCGAAATGGGAGAGCAGCACCACCTTGCCGTCGCGCTTGAGGATTTCGTTGAGGGTCGGCACCAGCCGCTCGATGCGTGTGGCGTCGGTGACCTCGCCGTTTTCGACCGGCACGTTGAGATCGGCGCGCACGATGACGGTCTTGCCGGAAAGGTCGGCGTCCTCGAGGGTCTTGAAGCTGGCCATTGCCGGTCTCCGCTGGATGCAATCGCGGCGGGTATAGCAGGGTGGGCTGCCGAGCGGAACGGGTGAGCGATCATCCGAGCCGGGTGAAGAGCCCCGGATAGTCGCGCACAAAGCCGTGGTCATCGAGGGTCAGCACCGCCTCGAATTCGCTGTCGGCCGACTGGTAGCGGACGCGATGAGCATCGAGGCGGGTGTAGATCTGGCCATCGCGATGCACGCTGAGGTCCGCAACGTCGATCCACGCCATCTCGAAGCGTTGCGGAACATTGGCGAGGAGGCGGGCGCGCCGGATCGGCAGGGTGTTGGTGAGCGGGGAGCCCGACAGGTCGATATCGATGCAGCCCTCAAGATGAGGGGCGGGGGTGTCGTTGATGGTCCAGCGGCCGGTTGCGTCGTGGGCAAGGCGCCAGAGTGCATGGCCCGGGCGCTCGATGCGGATGCTGCGGAACGTCCAGTCCGGCATGAGCACCATCGTGTAGGCGGCAGCAATGGGGTTTGGACCGGCCGAAGCGATCAGCAGGCTTTCGACGGTGACCCCGTTTTCGGCTTCGCGCACATGGCAGTGCTCGAGCCCCACGGTTTCGAGCCCGCGCCAGCGCAGCAGATGATCGGGCATCGTGGGTATCCTCCCTCAATGCGAAGGGCCCGCGGCGATGCCGGCGGGCCCTTCGAACCTGTGGATCGCGGCCGCCTCTGCGGCCGAAGTCTTAAAGCGTCCGGCCGAGCGCGGCGACGGTGTCGCACATGCGGTTCGAGAAGCCCCACTCATTGTCGTACCACGACAAAACGCAGACGAAATTGCCGCCCATCACCTTGGTCTGGTCGAGCGCCACGGTGGAGGAATGCGGGTCGTGGTTGAAATCGATCGAGACATTGGGGTGGCGGGTGACGGCGAGCACGCCCTTGAGGGCGCCCGAAGCGGCGGCGCTCAGCGCATCGTTGATCTCTTCGACGGTGGTCGAGCGGTTGGCGATGAACTTGAGATCGACCAGCGAGACGTTGGGCGTCGGCACGCGCACCGAGACGCCATCGAGCTTGCCCTTGAGCTCGGGCAGCACGAGGCCGATGGCCTTGGCCGCACCGGTCGAGGTCGGGATCTGGCTCAGCGCGGCGGCGCGGCCGCGATAGAGATCCTTGTGCATCGTGTCGAGCGTCGGCTGGTCACCGGTATAGGAATGAATGGTGGTCATCATTCCCTTCTCGATGCCGACGGTGTCGTTGAGCACCTTGGCGAGCGGCGCCAGGCAATTGGTGGTGCACGAGGCGTTGGAGACCACGATATGCTCGGAGGCGAGCTTGTCGTGGTTGACGCCATAGACCACGGTCAGGTCAGCGCCATCGGCGGGGGCCGAAACCAGCACCTTCTTTGCGCCGGCGGCGAGATGGGCGGCAGCCTTCTCGCGCGTGGTGAACAGGCCCGTGCATTCGAGCACGATATCGACGCCAAGCTCCTTGTGCGGCAGCTCGGCGGGATTGCGGATGGCGGTCACCCGGATCGGTCCGGTGCCGACATTGATGGTGTCGCCCTCGACAGTAACGACGCCGGGGAAGCGGCCATGCACGCTGTCGAAGCGGATCAGGTGCGCATTGGTCTCGACCGGACCGAGATCGTTGATGGCCACGACCTCGATGTCGGTACGGCCGTTTTCGACGATGGCACGCAGGATGTTGCGTCCGATGCGGCCAAAGCCATTGATTGCGACGCGGACGGCCATGGGGCTCTCCTTGGCGGATTAAGAGGAACGGGGCGGCTGCCGCCGCTCTTACAACTGCGCGGTGACGGCTTCAACAACGTGCTGGGCGGTGATGCCGAAATGGGCGTAGAGCGCCTCGGCCGGCGCGCTGGCGCCAAAGCCCTCCATGCCGACAAAGCGCCCCTTGTCGCCCAGAAGCTTCCACCAGCTCATGCCGAGCCCGGCCTCGATGGCGACCCTGGCCTTGACGCCGGCGAGCAGGTCGTCGCGATAGGATTGCGGCTGGCGGGCAAAGAGCTCCATCGAGGGCACGGAGATGACCTGGGCAGACATGCCCTGTTCGGCCAGTGTCTTCTGCGCCTCGACGGCGATGGCAACTTCCGAGCCGGTGGCAAAGATCGCGGCAGCCGCACCCGCCTCTCCGGCTATGCGGTAGGCGCCCCGCGCAGAGAGGTTTTCGCTGCTGTCGGTTATGCGCAGGGCCGGCAGGTTCTGGCGCGAAAGCGCGAGGATCGCGGGCGCATCGCTGCTTTCCACCGCGATCTGCCAGCATTCGAGCGTCTCCACCGCATCGGCGGGGCGCATGACGAGCAGGTTGGGAATGGCACGCAGCGCCGTCAGGTGCTCGACCGGCTGGTGGGTCGGCCCGTCTTCGCCCAGACCGATGGAATCATGGGTCATGACATAGACCACGCGCTGTTCCATCAGCGCCGAGAGGCGGATGGAGGGGCGGGCATAGTCGGTAAAGACGAGGAAGGTGCCGCCATAGGGCAAAAACCCGCCATGGAGCGCAATGCCGTTCATGGCCGCCGCCATCTCGTGCTCGCGAATGCCGTAGCGCATGTAGCGGCCGAGCCGGTCGGTGGCGGTGAAGGGCTTGGTGTGGCTGGTATTGGTGAGGTTGGAACCAGTGAGGTCGGCCGAGCCGCCGATGGTCTCGGGCAGAAGGCCGTTGATGACCTCGAGCGCCATCTGGCCTGCCTTGCGGGTGGCCACCTTGGGCTTGTCGGCGACGAGCTTGCGCTTGGCCTCGTTGATGGCCTCGGCAAAACCCTCGGGCAGCTTGCCTTCCATGCGGCGCTCGAACTCGCTGCGCAGGGAGGCATCGGCAGCGGCGAGGCGGCCTTCCCAGGCCCCGCGCGCATTGGCCGAACGGGTGCCGGCGGCGCGCCAGGATTCAAGGATCGCGGCGGGGATTTCGAAGGCGGGATAGTCGATGCCCAGCTGCGCCTTGGCGGCGGCAAGCTCGTCCTTGCCCAGCGGCGAGCCGTGCACGGCGTGGCTGCCGGCCTTGTTGGGCGCGCCGAAGCCGATGGTGGTCTTTGCGGCAATCAGGGTGGGGCGATCGCTCGCTTTGGCAGTCAGCAGCGCCTTTTCGAGCGCATCCTGATCGTGGCCATCGACTTCGATCGTGTTCCAGCCGACGGCCTTGAAGCGCGCGATCTGGTCGGTGGAATCGGCGTTCGAGACCGAACCGTCGATGGTGATGTCATTATTGTCCCAGATGACGGTGAGCTTGTTGAGCTTGAGGTGCCCGGCAAGCGAGATCGCCTCCTGCGCGATGCCCTCCATCAGGCAGCCATCGCCGGCAAGCACCCAGGTGTGGTGATCGACGAGATCGGCGCCGAATTCGGCCGAGAGCTTGGCTTCGGCAATCGCCATGCCGACGGCATTGCCGAGCCCCTGGCCGAGCGGGCCGGTGGTGGTCTCGATGCCGGGGGCGAAGTGATATTCGGGGTGACCGGCCGTCTTGGAGCCGAGCTGGCGGAAATTCCGGATCTGCTCGATGGTCATGTCCTCGTAGCCCAGGAGATAGAGCGAGGAGTAGAGCAGCATCGAGCCATGGCCGGCCGAAAGGACGAAGCGATCGCGATCGGCCCACCAGGGCTGGGACGGATCGAACTTCATGACCTTGGTAAAGAGCACGGTGGCGATATCGGCGCAGCCCATGGGCAGGCCGGGATGGCCGGAATTGGCCTTCTCCACTGCATCCATGGAGAGGGACCGGATGGCATTTGCCAGGTCGTTCTGGGTCTTGGTGTTGGGCATAGCCGGGTCCTCCATCCGCTGATCCTTACCGGCCGGGATGCCTTGGAAATGGCCGGGCGGCAAGGCGGGTTGACGCTTAACAGGTTCCAACCCCCTGTCAATCTGTGGGGCAAGCGGGGGGAAATGCCCAGCCGGACCCACCCGCTGTTGCATCTTCGTGGCAGCTTCGGGCAATAATGGGCTTCCCCTGCACGAGCTTTCGGGTGTGCTCGATTGAGCGAGAACAGAGAAGAAGAGGGCTTCGAGTCGGCCTCTGCACGGCTCGACCGGGCCTTTGCGCGGCTCGAGGCCAGCGTGCGCAGCCTTAATGGCCGCATGCGCACCCATGCCCGCATCGAGGCCGACACGCAAAAGCTCGTGGCCGAGCGGGCCCGTTTTGCGAGCGAACTCGACAAGGCCAATGCCCGGATGCGCCGGCTCGACGAAGGCGCCGAGGATGTGTCGCGCCGTCTCGTGGCGGCGATGGAGGATGTGCGCGCGGTCTTGTCGCGCTGAGCAGCTGCCCGCGAGGGGCCGGGACTTCGCCCCGAACAGGAGGACGCCGATGCCGGAAGTCAATGTCGAGATCAATGGCCGCAAATATCGCATGGCCTGCGAGGACGGGCAGGAGCCGCATCTGCTGAGCCTTGCCGAGCGCTTCAACCGGCAGATCGAGCAGCTCAAGGGCGCATTCGGGGAGATCGGGGACAACCGCCTCACCGTCATGGCTGGCATCGCGGTGCTCGACGAGTTGGGGGAAGCCGAGCGCCGGATCGCCTCGCTCAAGCAGGATGTCGCCGACCTTACCGCGGCCGGCGAGGCGCTGTCGCAGGAGGCCGAGGATCTCGAGCGCCGCTTTGCCCGCCGGCTGGCAGAAGCCGCTCGAAAGGTTGAAGCCATCGCAACCGCCATCGACGACACCGGCGCACCCCAGCCGCAAGGCTGATGGCAGGGTTTGGCAAACTTTGCCAAGACCGCCGCCTGTGCTAGGGTGGGCTGAAGGAGTTTGCCATGGCGACGATGAATATCTCCCTGCCCGATGCGATGAAGGCCTGGGTCGAGGCGCAGGTGGCCACCGGCCGATACGCCAATGCCAGTGACCTGATGCGAGATCTCATCCGCAAGGAGCAGGGGCGGGCCGACGCCATCGCCCGCATGCAGGCGCTGATCGACGAAGGGCTGGCAAGCCCGGTGGTGGATCTGGATATGGATACGCTTCGCGCCGAAGTTCGTGCCGAACTGGGCATCGCCGATGCCGATGCGGCTTAGAACCAGCCTTCCGGCGAAGACGGATATCAAGCGCCTCTATCGGGCCAGCATTCTCAACTTTGGTCTTGCGCAGGCCGACAGATATTATGATGGCCTCGACAGGCACCTTCAGCATATCGCGCGGTTTCCCTCATACGGAACGCTGAGGCCCGACCTCGGCAATCTGCGGCTGAGCCGCTACGGATCCCATCACGTTATCTACCGCGTCGATGAAAATGAGATCGTCGTCCTGCGCGTGCTGCACGGCCACCAGGATGTTGGCGACGCATTCTGACCCTTTGCACGGCGCATCAAGCCAGCCTATATTGGTGGCGCTGCCCGGTGCGTGATGGACACCAGTATCCCCGGGGCCTTATCGATCCTTAAGGGAGCTGTCCCTGACCGGGCCCGTGGGCTCGGACATACGGCGCCCACCTACGTGAGTAGGTTCCCGGGATCGTCTGTCCCACGGCCAGGGCGGCACCTTATTCCGACCGCGTCACCGCTTCGGGCGATGGGTGGCAAAAGAAGGCTTTTCGACCCCACCGCATGGCAGAGGCCGATATCGAGAGCCGCAAGGCGCAGCTTCGCGAAACAGCGCGCCGGCGTCGGGCGGCGCTGGGCGAGGTCTATCGTCGCGAAGCGGCGCATCAGGCGGCGCGCTTTTTTCTTGAGGACATTCCGCTCGGCCCGGCCGGCGTGGTTGCCGGATACTGGCGGATCCGCGACGAGATCGACTGCCTGCCTATCCTTACCCAGCTCATGGCGATGGGGCAGCCCATCTGCCTGCCGGTGGTGACTGCAGCCGATGCGCCGCTTCAGATGCGGCTCTGGGAGGCGGATGCCGAGCTTTATCCGGCCGGCTTCGGCTCGCTCGCCCCCGGTGAGGCCGCGCCACGGGTGGAGCCGGCCGTGGTGATCATTCCGCTTCTGGGCTTTGACGCCAAAGGCACACGGCTCGGCTATGGCGGGGGCTATTACGACCGGACCCTCGCAGCCTTCGCGCAGCGGCCTTTGCGCGTGGGGCTCGCATTTGCCGCCCAGCAACTCGACAGCATTCCGCGCGGGCCTCACGACCTGCCGCTTGACAGGGTGGTGACCGAGGACGGAACCGTCATTTTCGATGCTCCCCAGGATCAGCAAGGACGAACCGCTTGAGACTTCTCTTTCTCGGCGATGTCATGGGCCGCGCCGGACGCGACGCGATCAGTGACCGCCTGCCCGGCCTCATCGAGCGGTTGAGGCTCGATTTCGTCGTCATCAATGGCGAAAATGCCAGTCACGGCCGGGGTCTGACCGAGGGGCACCATGCCGATCTGCGCAGCGCGGGCGCCGATGTGGTGACCCTGGGCGATCATGCCTTCGACCAGCGCGACACGCTGTCCTATATCGCGCGGGAGGAGGGGCTGCTGCGCCCGCTCAACATGCCCGCGGGCACGCCGGGCCGCGGGGCGACGCTGATCGAGGGGCGCAACGGGCACCGCGTGCTGGTCATCAATGCCCTTGGGCGCGTTTTCATGCAACCCATGGATGATCCGTTCAGGGCCGTCGAGGCGGCGATCGCGGCGTGTCCGTTGGGCGAGCAGGCCGATGCGATCGTGGTGGATTTCCACACCGAGGCGACCTCCGAGATCCAGGCCATGGGGCATTTCCTCGATGGCAAGGCGACGCTGGTGGTGGGCACCCACACCCATATCCCCACCGCCGACAACCGCATCCTCAAGGGCGGTACGGCGCTGATGGCCGATGCCGGCATGTGCGGGGATTTCGATTCCGTCATCGGCATGGAAGCCGACGAGCCGCTCAACCGGTTTTTGACCGGGGTGGCCGTGGGGCGTTTCACCCCCGCAGAAGGGCCGGCGACGCTGTGCGGCGTCATGGTCGAAACCGATCCGCGCACTGGGCTCGCGGTAAGGCAAGGGGCGCTGCGGGTGGGCGGAAGCCTTGCCGAGACCTGGCCCGATTTCTGATCGCGAGCCGGCAGTTGCGCGGCGGCGCTTTTCTTTTTTCGCGCCCCTCCCTATAAGGCCCAACCACATTCAACAGCACCGCAGACGGGGTCTCCGATGGCCGGCCATTCGCATGCCAAGAACATCATGCACCGCAAGGGCAAGTCCGATGCGGCGCGCTCGAAAGTCTTTTCCAAGCTCGCCCGCGAAATCACCGTGGCCGCCAAGATGGGCATGCCCGACCCGGCCTTCAATTCGCGCCTGCGTCTCGCGGTGGCCAATGCCCGCGCCCAGTCGATGCCCAAGGACAATATCGACCGCGCCATCAAGAAGGCGTCGGGCAATGATGGCGAGAATTTCGACGAGATTCGCTATGAGGGCTATGGGCCGGGTGGGGTTGCCATCATCGTCGAGGCGCTGACCGACAATCGCAACCGCACCGCGTCCAACGTCCGTTCCTATTTCTCCAAGAACGGCGGCGCCCTGGGCGAGACGAACTCGGTCGGCTTCATGTTCGACCGCGTCGGGGAGATCACCTACAAGGCTGCCGTGGGCAGCGAGGACAAGGTGATGGAAGCGGCCATCGAGGCCGGTGCCGACGACGTCGAAAGCGACGAAGAGGGCCACTATATCTACACCAGCTTCGAGGCCATGGTCGAAGTTTCGGCGGCGCTCGAGAAGGTGCTGGGCGAGGCGGAATCGGTCAAGGCGATCTGGAAGCCGCAGAACTCGACGCCCATCGATGCCGACAAGGGCGCGACCCTGATGAAGCTCATCGAGACGCTCGAGGAAGACGACGACGTGCAGAACGTCTATGCCAATTACGAGATGAGCGACGAGGACATGGCCAAGCTCGCCGGCTGATTTTCGTTTTCGGTTTGTTCACTTTCGGCTTGGTAAGTGTGACCGCGCCGGATTAGAGTGCCCCGGCGATTCAAGTCCGGGGAGGCTCACCTGCACGCTCCTGTGCGCATCATCGGCATCGACCCCGGCCTCAGGCGCTGCGGCTGGGGTGTCATCGAGGCCGCCGGCAACCGGCTGAGCTTTGTCGCCTCCGGCACAGTGCAGCCGCCTGCCGATGCCGCGCTGGCCGAGCGCCTGCGCATATTGCACGAGGAATTGCGGGCGCTGATCGGCCGGTTCGATCCGGCCGAGGCGGCGGTCGAGGAGACCTTCGTTTCCGCCGGCGCGCGCTCGGCCCTGCAATTGGGGCAAGCCCGCGGCGTAGCGCTGATGACGCCGGCGCTTCTGGGGCTCGCGGTCAGCGAATATGCCGCCAATCTCGTCAAGAAATCGGTGGTCGGCACCGGCCATGCCGACAAGACGCAGATCCAGACCATGGTGAAGCTGCTGCTGCCGGCGGCGCGGTTCGAAGGCGCCGATGCGGCCGATGCGCTTGCCATCGCCATCTGCCATGCCCATCACCGCACGGCGCTGCGCATACAGGCGGCCGTGCGATGATCGGGCGGCTCAAGGGCATCATCGACGGGTTCGGCGAGGATTACGTCCTCATCGACGTGCAGGGCGTGGTCTACGAAGCGTTCTGTTCCGCGCGCACGCTGCAATCCCTGCCGCGCGTCGGCGAGGCGGCCGTTATCGAGATCGAGATGATGGTGCGCGAGGACATGATCCGGCTCTACGGCTTTGCTACGCCAGCCGAAAAGACCTGGTTCGGCACGCTGATGACGGTGCAGGGGGTGGGGTCGCGGGTGGCGCTCTCGATCCTCTCGGTGTTGCGCCCGAGCGAGTTGGCGAGCGCCATCGCCTTGCAGGACAAGGCGATGATCGGGCGGGCCAATGGCGTCGGACCCAAGCTTGCGACCCGCATCGTCACCGAGCTCAAGGGCCGTATTCCGGAGCTCGATGCGCCCGAAGCCGGGGTGCTGGGCCTGCAATCGGCCATCGGCGAAGGCGTCGCCCGTGGCCCGGTGGCCGATGCGGTCTCGGCCCTCGTCAATCTGGGCTATCAGGGCGCCCAGGCCTCGGCCGCTGTGGCGCGGGTGATCGCGCGAGAGGGCGAGGAGATTTCGACCGAAAAGCTCATCCGGTTGGGGTTGCGGGAGTTGAGCCAGTAAGGTTGCGTGAACTGCGGTTCCTTACTATTTGAGATCGGTAAGGATGAACGGAGGAAATGCATGGCGACAGCCACGTTGACGTCAAAAGGCCAGATGACCCTCCCCAAATCGGTACGGGACGAATTGAAGATCGGGCCCGGCGACAAGATCGATTTCGTCAAGAAGGACGGGGAATACGTACTGAAGCCGAGGACCGCGCGCATCGCGGATCTTGTCCGCGTCCTGGGCATACCGCCTGTCGCGCGCGCCCTTACCGTCGAGGAAATGGACAAGGCCATTGAAGACGAGCTCGCCGAAGACGACGAGCGCATTCGTGCTGGGCGTTGACACCAACATCCTCGTCCGGTTTCTGGCCGACGACGATCCCGTTCAGACCCCGCTTGCGATCCGCCTTGTCGGGCAGGAAGCCAATCATCCCTATTATGTCGGGCTCGTGGTCATGGCGGAGACGTATACCGTGTTGACGCGGGTAAAGAAATTTCCAGCCGACCGCGTGATTTCGGCCCTGCGGATGGTTCTGCGCTCTGATGTGTTTGTGGTTGAAGATGCCGACATCGTCCGCGAGGGGCTCGAAGATTGCGAACGCCTTGGCTGCGGACTGGCCGATGCAATCATCGCGCGTTCCCATGTTGCCCGCGGATGCCGGGCAACGGCGACGTTTGACATCCGAGCGCAGCGGCTTGACGCCATGATTGCGGTAGAGGATTGCCTTTGACCTCCCTCACCTCAGCCTCCGCCGGCCGGGACGAGCCGCTCGATGTGGCGCTCCGGCCTTCCGGCTTTTCCGAATTCATCGGGCAGGCGGCGGCGCGGGCTAATCTGGAAGTGTTCATCAAGGCGGCGCGGACGCGCGGCACGGCGCTTGATCATGTGCTGTTTGTGGGGCCGCCAGGACTGGGCAAGACGACGCTGGCGCAGATCGTGGCGCGCGAGCTGGGCGTGGGCTTTCGCGCCACCTCCGGCCCCGTGATTGCCAAGGCGGGCGACCTTGCGGCGCTGCTCACCAATCTCGAGGAGCGCGACGTGCTCTTCATCGACGAGATCCACCGGCTCAACCCGGCGGTGGAGGAAATCCTCTATCCGGCCATGGAGGATTACCAGCTCGACCTGATCATCGGGGAGGGGCCGGCTGCGCGTTCGGTGCGCATCGACCTCGCCAAGTTCACGCTGGTGGGCGCGACGACGCGCGCCGGGCTGCTGACGACACCGCTGCGCGACCGCTTCGGCATTCCGGTGCGGCTCAATTTTTACACGCCTGAGGAACTCGTGCTCATCGTCGAGCGCGGCGCGCGCCTCTTGGGCGTTGAGATGACGACCGATGGCGCAATGGAGGTGGCCCGACGTTCGCGCGGCACCCCGCGCATCGCCGGCCGCCTCCTGCGCCGGGTGACCGATTTTGCGCTGGTGGAAGGCTCGCACAGGGTGACGGCGAGCGTTGCAGACAAGGCGCTGCTGCGGCTCGATGTCGACCAGCGCGGGCTCGACCAGCTCGACCGGCGCTATCTCGATGTCATCGCGACCCATTATGGCGGCGGGCCGGTGGGCATCGATACGCTGGCGGCGGCATTGAGCGAGCCGCGCGATGCGCTCGAAGAGATCGTCGAACCCTATCTCATTCAGCAGGGCTTCATCCAGCGTACCCCGCGCGGGCGACTTTTGACGGCGATCGCCTTCCAGCATATGGGGCTGGCCGTGCCGCAGGGCTTCATGGGGCTGCAATCGAGCCTTTTCGAAGAGGCAGAGGCAGGCGATGCCTGATCCCGCCCGCCGCATGCTGTCCTTCGATATCGAGCGGCCACAGCCCTGGCGCTTCCAGTTCCGGACCGCCGGCATCGCAATCCGCGACGGGCATGTGCTTGCCTGCCGCGAGGATGACGACCCCTATCTGCTCCTGCCCGGCGGGCGGGTGGAACTGGGTGAGCGCAGCGACGAGGCGCTGCTGCGCGAGATCGCCGAGGAAACCGGCTTTGAAGCGGCGCTCGGGCCGCTGGCCTATTCGGTGGAAAACATCTTCGAGCGCGATGGGATCGTTTTCCACGAGCTGTCGCGCTATTACCGCGTGGCGCTGACCGAGGCCTTTCCCTTCGTCCCCGAGGCGGTGGCGCTCACCCGGCCCGATGAGGGGCATGTGCTGCGCTTCTCTTGGATCCCGATCGAGCCCGCGTTCCTTGCCCGCGCCAATCTGTTGCCGGCCTGGTTGCAGATGCGTCTCGCGTCGCTGCCCGATACGCCGGAGCACCTGATCCTCGATGACCGGGGCCTGGCACGTGACTGAGCCGCATCGCTTCACGGTCCGCGTCTATTACGAAGACACGGATTTTTCCGGCAGCATCTATCACGCCGCCTATCTCAAATTCTGCGAACGGGCGCGGACCGAGATGCTGCGCGCGGCCGGCGTCCATCATGCCGAGCTTGCGGGGCAGGGGATCGCCTTTGCCGTCACCGAGATGCAGCTGCGGTTTCTTGCAGCCGGGCGGATCGACAACGAACTCGCCGTCGTGACGGAAAGCCTTGGCGCGACGGGTGCCCGGCTGAGATTGAGCCAGAAGGTCTTTCGCGGCGAGACGCTGCTCTGCGATGTGACGCTGACGGTGGTTGCCATCCGCATCGGCGGGGGTGCGACGCGCCTGCCGCGACAGCTGGTCGCGCATTTCGCATAGCAGCCATCCGTTCCGCCGCCGGGACGGAGTCGGAATGTTAACCCCTTCTTGACCATAAGTGTGGCCGTGAGCCGTGCCCAGGGACGCCAGTGCCGGAACTGCCGGGCATTTCTCTTAAAATTGACAAATTCGAACCGCAACGACCGGCTCTCAGGGCCGGAATGACCAGGCCGAAAAGGGATTTCCAATGGAACTCGAAGCCGTAGGCTCGGCTGCCGCGCATACCGACCTCTCCATCTGGGGACTGTTCATGCAGGCCGACCTGGTGGTCAAGTCGGTCATGCTCGGACTGCTCCTGGCGTCGATCTGGTCGTGGGCCATCATCGTCGACAAGTCGATGCTCTATTCCCGCGTCAGGCGGCAGATGAACCAGTTCGAGCGCGTCTTCTGGTCGGGTCAGTCGCTCGAAGAGCTCTATCAGCAACTTTCCGAGCGCCCGAGCATGGGGCTGGGCACGGTGTTCGTCGCCGCCATGAAGGAATGGAAGCGCAGCCACGAGCAGAACGCCGCCTCGCCCATCGGCATGCAGAGCCGGCTCGACAAGGTGCTCGACGTGGCCATCGCGCGGGAAAGCGAGATGCTGGAGAAGCGCCTTGGTTTCCTTGCGACCGTCGGCTCGGCATCGCCATTCATCGGCCTTTTTGGCACGGTATGGGGCATCATGAACGCGTTCACGGCCATCGCAGCCGCCTCGAGCACCAATCTGGCCGTCGTCGCCGGCCCGATCGCCGAGGCGCTGTTTGCCACGGCCATCGGCCTTCTCGCCGCCATTCCCGCCGTTATCGCCTATAACAAGCTCTCGGCCGACGCCAACAAGATGATCTCGCGGCTTGAAGGCTTCGCCGACGAGTTCTCCACCATCCTGTCCCGCCAGCTCGAAGCGCGGGGCCAGCGCTGATGGGCATGGCAGCAGCAGGCGGGGGCGGAGCGGGCGGCCGACGGCGCGGCCGGCGTCGCGGCGGCAAGGCCCCGATGAGCGAGATCAACGTCACCCCGCTGGTCGACGTGATGCTCGTGCTGCTCATCGTTTTCATGGTGGCCGCCCCGCTGATGACGGTGGGCGTGCCGATCGACCTGCCGCAGACGCAGGCCCGGCAGATGAATACCGAGCAGCAGCCGATCACCGTTTCGGTGACGCCGGACGGTGCCGTCTTTGTCGGGGAGGATCCCTCGTCGCTCGAAACGCTCGTCGAGCAGGTCACCGCGGTCGCCGCCAACGGCACCGAGGACCGCATCTATGTGCGCGGAGACATGACTGCCGATTATGGTTCGGTCATGCGCGTGATGGGCGTGCTTTCGGCTGCCGGATTCGCGCGGATCGGGCTGATCACCGAGCAGGAGCAGGCCCGCTAACATGCGCACCGGGCTCACGGTATCAGCAGTTTCGCATGTGGCACTGATCGCGTTCGGGCTGATGGGCCTGGGCGCGGCCGACCGCCTGCAGACGCCTCCGATGGAAGCCATCGCCGTCGACCTCGTGCCCATCTCCGATTTTTCCAACATCCGCCGCGGCGTGCTCGATTCCACCATTGTGGAGACGGAGACGCCAGCGATCGTGGAGAGCGACCAGCCCGCCGAGATCGCCGAGCCGACCGGCAATACCAGCGAGGACCAGCCGACCCCCGAGGCGACGGCCACGCCGACGCCGGCCCCTACCATATCGAGCGCGCCCGAGGCCCAGCCCGAGCCGGAGCCCGACCCCGTGCCGGTGCCCGAGCCGCCTCCGCCGCCCCCGGCACCGGAGCCCGAGCCGACACCGCCTGAGCCCGAACCCGAGCCGCCCGCGCCCGAACCGCCGGCGCCCCAGCCCGCGCCGGTTCCCGAGCCGCCGCCTCCTGCCCCAGAGCCCGAGCCTGCCCCGGAGCCCGAGCCGGCGCCCCAGACGCCCGAACTTGCCGCGCCCACCACGGTGGAAGAGCCGCGCGAGGTTGCGCCGCGCCCCGTGATGCGGACGGCCTCGATCGACCAGAAGCGCGCCGAATACAAGCGACAGCAGGAACGTGCCGTGCAGGAGGCCGCCGAGCGCAAGAAGCGCGAGGAGGAAGAGGCCAAGCGTCGTGCCGAGCAGGAGCGCCAGCGCACCCAGCAGGCCGAGCGCGACCGTGCCGCCGAAGCCGAACGCCAGCGCCAGGCCCAGCAGCAGCAACAGCGCGACGCGGATCGCATTTCGGAACTGATCAACAACGAGACTTCGCGCGGCGCCACGACCGGGGCCGGCGGCACGCCGACGCTGGGCCGTGAAACCGGCACCTCGGCGACGCTGAGCCAGTCCGAGATCGCCGGGCTCATCGCCAAGATCCGCACCTGCTGGACCCTTCTGCCCAGCGATATCGGCAGCGGGCTCGCGGTGCGGCTCCTTGTCGATCTCAACCCCGACGGGTCGGTCTCGGGGCAACCGCAGATTCTGCGCGCCGATCCCTCCCCGCAGGGCGGGCAGATCGCCCGCGCTGCCGCGCGCGCCGTGACCCAGTGCGGGCCCTACACCATGCTTTCTCCTGCCTCCTACGACCAATGGCGGCAGATCGACGTTGAACTCAGACCCTGATGACGAATGCCGTGGCCAGAAGGCTGCGCTGAAACGGAGAGACGAGATGACCCTCATGACGCGCCGGAACGCGCTCAAGCTCGGCCTTGCCGGCGGGGCGCTGCTCGCAGGTGGCCTGCCGGCCCTGGCCCAGTTACAGATCGTGGTGGAGGGCGCAAACTTCCAGCCGCTCCCCGTCGCCATCCCCGATTTCGCATCCTCGGACCCCGCCTTCGGGCGCGAAGTGGCCGATATCGTGCGCAACAACCTGTCGCGCTCGGGGCTCTTCGCCGTCGTCGATCCCGGCCGGTTGCCGCAGCAGGTGGGCGATGTGGCTGCCCAGCCCGATTTCGCCGCCTGGCGCAATACCGGGGCCGAAGGCCTTGTGATGGGGTCGGCCGAGCGCGGTGGCCAGATCGACGGCGCGGTGCGCATCTGGGACATCGCCCAGGCCCAGCAGGTGGTCGGCCGCTCCTATGCCACGAGCCCGCAAAGCTATCGCCGCATCGGGCATATCATTTCGGACGCCATCTATGAGGCGCTTGCCGGCGAGACCGGGTATTTCGACACCCGCGTCGTCTATGTCGCCGAAAGCGGGCCCAAGGCCAATCGCGTCAAGCGCCTCGCCATCATGGATCAGGATGGCGCCAACGTGCAGTACATCACCTCGGGCCGCTCGCTGGTGCTGACGCCGCGCTTTTCGCCCAACCAGCAGATGCTGACCTACATGAATTTCGACGAGGGCAATCCGCAGGTCTATCTGCTCGATCTGGCGACGGGCAGCCAGCAGCGGCTGGGCTCATTCGGCCAGATGACCTTCGCCCCGCGCTTTTCGCCCGATGGCCGCAATGTCGTGTTCTCGGTGGAACGGGCGGGTACCACCAATCTCTTCGTTTTGCCGATCGGATCGAGCCAACCCCAGCAACTGACCAGCGGGGCAGCCATCGATACCAGCCCCTGCTATTCGCCGGACGGTTCGCGCATCGTGTTCGAGAGCGATCGCGGCGGCAATCCGCAGGTCTATGTGATGAGCGCCGGCGGCGGCGGGGCGCAGCGCATTTCCTACGGGCAGGGGAGCTATTCCACCCCGGTCTGGTCGCCCAAGGGCGATCTCATCGCCTTCACCCGCCAGTCAGGCGGGCAATTCCACATCGGCACGATGGCGCCGGATGGCTCGAACGAGCGTATCCTCGTCTCGAGCTTCCGCGCCGAGGGGCCGACCTGGGCGCCCAATGGCCGGGTGATCATGTTCTTCAAGGATCCCGGTGGGGATGGCGGGCCGAGCCTCCATTCCATCGACATCTGGGGCCGCAACGAGCTGCAGATCCGCACCGAAAGCTTTGCATCGGACCCGGCCTGGTCGCCGCTGCGCGCCTGATTTCGGGCGGCCGACGATGGCGGATATCCTCTACGTGATGGCGACGGCGCAGGAATATGGCCCGTCGCTGCGCGGCCGCATCGATCCCTTGATCACGGGCGTCGGACTCGTCGAGACGACGCTGCATCTGACCGAGGCGCTGACCCGGCGGCACTTTGCCGGCAGCATGCCAAAGTTCGTGGTGTCTCTGGGGTCGGCAGGGTCCGCCCGCCTGCCGCCCTGCAGCCTTCATCAAGCCAGCGCCGTCAGCTGGCGCGACATGGATGCGACGCCACTGGGATTTGCGCGGGGCGTCGTACCGTTTTTGGACCTGCCGCCCACCCTCAGGCTGGGGCCGTTCATTCCCGGATTATCCCGCGCCACCCTGTCAAGCGGCTCGGACATCGTCTCGGGCAAGGCCTATGACGCGATCGCCGACGATATGGTGGATATGGAAACCTATGCCGTGGCCCGCGTCTCCCGGCATTTCGGGCTGCCGCTCATCGGGCTCAGGGGCATCTCTGATGGCGATGCCGAACTGGGCGGGCTCGCCGACTGGACGCGGTATCTCGCCATCATCGACGAAAAGCTCGCCGACGCAGTGGAGCAGCTCGAGACTGCCGTTGCGCAGGGCACGCTCACCGGCGTGGACGACCGATCCTAACCATCTCGCGATGAGGCGGCGGCCTGTTGCGCATTTGCAACGGCAGCTCAAACCCCGGTTTCCGGCCACATTTGGGCCCGATTGACGCAAGATTAACCCTATCGGCACACGCGGGCTTAAGGTTACGCGCAGTAAACAGCGTGCCTAAGTTCTTATCGAATTCAGGAGACATAAGCGGATGCGTTCCATCACGCCCCCCTTCGGCTTCATCCGCGCTGTCGCGATGGTCGCCCTCGTCGTCGTTCTGGCCGCCTGTTCGCGCAATCCGGCCACCGGCGTCGGCAATCTCGGGCCCGGCGGCGCCGCTCCGGGCAGCCAGCAGGAATTCCTCGTCACCGTCGGCGACCGCGTCTTCTTCACGGTCGATTCCTCGAGCCTCACCGCCGAGGCCCAGGCAACGCTGGACAAGCAGGCCGCCTGGCTCAATCGCTACGGCAATTACCGCGTGATGATCGAAGGCCATGCCGACGAGATGGGCACGCGCGAATACAATATCGCGCTTGGTGCACGCCGTGCTGCCGTGGTGGTGAATTATCTCGTCAGCCGCGGCGTGAGCGCCAACCGCATCACGTCCAAGTCCTTCGGCAAGGAGCGTCCGGTGGCGATCTGCTCGCAGGAGAGCTGCTTCTCGCAGAACCGCCGCGCCGTCACCGTCGTCCAGTAATTCCGGCGATATCAACAGTCTGGCGCCGGGCACGTCTTGTGTCCGGCGCTTTGTTTTGACCATGATCGGTGCCTATATGCCCCGATCAGAGGCAATGACGAGAGGTGCCCATGGGCGCGTTGAAACGATCGACCACGAGACGCTGGTGCGCACGGATCGGGCTGCTTGCCCTGATCTCGACCACCATGATCCCGACAAGCGCGATGGCGCAGAGCCAGGAGCTGGCGCAGCTCATCTTCCGCATGCAGCAGATGGAAGAGTCGATCCGCAGCCTCACCGGCCAGGTCGAGACGCTGCAATACGAAGTCAACCAGCTCAAGCAGATGGTCGACCGGTCAGCCCAGGATACCGAAGCGCGGCTCACGGCCCTGGAAGGCGGTGACGCGGGAAAAACTGATGCGGCAGTCCAATCCGGCGGCGCTGTGCCAGCCGCGGGGCTGCCGCAGATCCCCGATCGTCTTCCGGCCGAACCGCCGGCTAACCCGGCGCTCTCGCCCGTGCCTCTGGCCCAGCCGGGCGATGGGCTGGGCGACAGCCGCGATCCGCTTCTGGGCGGACCGGGCCGCGAGAGTGCGCTGGGCACGCTGAGCGAGGAGGATCTCGCCAATCTCGGGCGCGGACGACCGCTCAATCTCAGCCTCGATGGCGGACAGGATGTCTCCAACGGCGATGCGCGGGCGCAGTACGAAGCCGGCTACGACGCCATCGTGCGGGGCGACTACGGGTTTGCCGAGGAACAGTTCCGGCAGTTCGTGGCGCTCTATCCGCAGGATGCGCAGGCGCCCGATGCGACCAACTGGCTGGGCGAGGCGCTGATGGCGCGCGGGGCCTATGAAGAGGCGGCAGATGCGCTGCTGACCGGTTTCCAGGCCTATCCCGAATCGCCGCGTGCACCCGACCTGCTGCTCAAGCTGGGCATCGCGCTTGCGGGTGCGGGCGAGCCTGAAACCGCCTGCCGCACCTTTTCCGAAGTCAGCCGGCGCTATACCAGCGTTTCGCCTGCCTTCGCCAACCGGCTCGCCGAGGAACGCACCCGGCATCAGTGCCCCGCCTGAGCATGGCGGCGGCCGGGCTCGACGCCCAAGCGCTTCTCGCCCCGCTCGAGCGGTTCACCAAAGTCGGCCTCGCCGTTTCCGGAGGGGCCGACAGCCTCGCCCTCCTGCTCCTCGCCCAGAGGCATGAGGCGGCACTGGGCCACCCCGGTCGATACACCGTCTATACCGTCGATCACCGGCTACGGCCCGAAGCGGCCGACGAAGTGGCGATGGTGCTCGCTGTGGCCGCCGCCCGCCGGTTGCCAGCCAGAGGGCTCGTCTGGACGGGGCCCAAGCCTGCAACCGGTGTGTCGGCTGCGGCCCGGGCGGCTCGGTATGAGCTCATCCACGCGGCGATGCGAGAGGATGGCTGCGAAGCCCTCGCAACGGCCCATCACCTCGGCGACCAGGCCGAGACGGTGATGATGCGCATGGCCCACGGCAGCGGGCTCGAGGGCTTGCGGGGCATGGACCGCGACACCGTGATCGACGGTCTCCGGATCGTCCGTCCGCTCCTTCATGTCGATCCCGAGGCACTGAGGGCGCTGGTCCGGGACGAGGGCCTCGTGCCTGCCGCCGATCCATCCAACGCCGACACCGATTACGAGCGCGTGCGCTGGCGCCAGATGCTGCCGCAGCTTGCGGCGCTTGGGCTCGATGCGCAGCGTATTACCACCTTCGCCCGGCGTGCGGGCGAGGCCGAGGCGGCGCTGACTGCTGAAGCGGAGAGGGCTCGTGCGCTCGTCACGCCGATCGATCCCTTGGGCGTCTCAGTCCTGCGCCGAGACCTCTCCCTCCTGCCCAAAGCAGTGGCTACACGGCTCGTCTCAAAGCTCCTCCGCGATGTCGGGGGGGCGCAAAGGCCCCATGGGCTTTCGGCGGTCGAAAGGCTGGTGGAGCGGCTGGGGCAGGGCACTTTTCGGACGACGCTGAATGGCTGCGTGGTCTCGGCGGGGCCCGTCACCATCCGCATCAGGCCCGAGCCGGCCCGGCGGTCGCCACCGCGAAGATCGACAAAGGAACCGCTGCGGTCGTGACTGCGTATTAACCCAAACGGGCAAAGGGTGCGGCGTTCCGACCGGAAGGGCTTGAGCAGCTGCCCTTGTAACGCCTTAGTACGGGGCTTACATTCGCGTCAAAGCCGGCATCAGACCCCGCCAGCCGGCGATCGGATCGGGTTTCAATGAACGTCAACTTCCGTAACTTCGCAATATGGCTCGTCATCCTGTTCATGCTGATGGGCCTGTTCCAGGTATTCCAGTCCTCGACGCGCTCGGTTTCGGTCGCTGACCGCAGCTATAGCGAGCTGGTGTCGGCGGTGAATGCCGGCAGCGTGTCGAGCGTGACGATCACGGACAATATCGTGACCGGGACGCTGCGCGACGGATCGCGCTTCGAAACGGTGGTCCCGGCCGGCGCCGACATCGTTTCGCGGCTCGAAGAGCGCGGCGTGGCGATCACCGCCCGTGCACCGGATACAAGCCCGTTCTGGTCGATCCTGCTCTCGAGCTGGCTGCCCTTCATCGTCATCATCGGCGTGTGGTTCTTCTTCATCCGCCAGATGCAGGGCGGGGGTCGTGGCGGCGCGATGGGCTTTGGCAAGAGCCGCGCCAAGCTTCTGACCGAAGCGCAGGGCAAGATCACCTTCGAAGACGTGGCGGGCGTCGACGAAGCCAAGCAGGATCTCGAGGAGATCGTCGAATTCCTGCGCGATCCGGGCAAGTTCCAGCGCCTGGGCGGCAAGATCCCGCGTGGCGTGCTGCTGGTGGGCCCGCCGGGTACCGGTAAGACGCTGCTCGCCCGCTCGGTTGCCGGCGAAGCCAATGTGCCCTTCTTCACCATCTCGGGTTCGGACTTCGTCGAGATGTTCGTGGGCGTCGGCGCCAGCCGCGTGCGCGACATGTTCGAGCAGGCCAAGAAGAATGCCCCTTGCATCATCTTCATCGACGAAATCGACGCCGTCGGCCGTCACCGTGGCGCGGGCCTCGGTGGTGGCAATGACGAGCGCGAGCAGACGCTGAACCAGCTTCTCGTCGAGATGGACGGCTTCGAGGCCAATGAGGGCATCATCTTGATCGCGGCTACCAACCGCCCTGACGTGCTCGATCCGGCGCTGCTGCGTCCGGGCCGCTTCGACCGTCAGGTCGTGGTGCCAAATCCCGATGTCATCGGCCGCGAGCGCATCCTCAAGGTGCATGTGCGCAAGACGCCGCTGGCCCCCGATGTCGATCTCAAGGTTCTCGCGCGTGGTACGCCGGGCTTTTCGGGCGCCGACCTCATGAACCTCGTCAACGAGGCGGCCCTTCTGGCTGCGCGGCGCAACAAGCGCTTCGTGACCATGGCCGAGTTCGAGGACGCCAAGGACAAGCTGATGATGGGCGCGGAGCGCCGCACCCTCAGCCTCACCGAAGAAGACAAGAAGCTCACCGCCTATCACGAAGCCGGCCACGCCCTGCTCGCTATCAAGATGGATGCCTCGGACCCGATCCATAAGGCCACCATCATCCCGCGCGGCCGGGCCCTTGGCATGGTGATGCGCCTGCCCGAGCGCGACCAGGTCTCGCTGACCCGCCGCAAGGCCTTTGCCGACCTGGCGGTTGCCATGGGTGGCCGCGTGGCCGAAGAGGAGATCTTCGGCTACGACAAGGTGACCTCGGGTGCTTCTGCCGACATCAAGATGGCGACGGGCCTTGCGCGCGCCATGGCCACCGAATGGGGCATGTCGGACAAACTCGGGCCGCTGCTTTACGGCGACAACCAGGACGAGGTGTTCCTCGGCCGCTCTATGATGCAGCGTTCGACCCACATGTCGGACGAGACGCAGAAGATCGTCGATGAGGAGATCAAGCGGTTCGTCGACGATGGCTACAAGACGGCGCAGACGGTCATCCGCGAGAATATCGATGACCTGCACGGCATCGCCAAGGCGTTGCTCGAGTTCGAAACCCTCTCGGGCGACGAGATTCGCGGCATCATCAACGGCCAGATGCCGCATCGCGATGCCGATGCCGAACCTGCTCCGAAGGTTTCGGGTGTTCCGAGCGCCGGCAAGGTGGGCAAGAAGCGCCCGGATGCCGATCCGGGGCTGGAGCCCCAGCCCGAAGGGTGATGCAAAAAGGCCGCTTTCAAGCGGCCTTTTTCTTTGCCCTCAATCCGCCCAAACCGCGCCCCATCGCCCAGTTAACCCATTTCTTGCTATAGACTGCCTATAGTCGCAGCAAAGCCCGAGGCTGGGCGAGTTGACAGCGGGGAAAGTGCAAGATGGCGCGAAAGTATTTCGGCACGGATGGCGTGCGGGGCCTCGCCAATGGCGACAAGCTGACGCCCGACCTGGCGATGCGTCTGGGCATGGCCGCGGGCCTGAAATTCGTGCGCGGCGACCACCGCAACCGCGTGGTGATCGGCAAGGATACGCGGCGATCGGGCTACATGATCGAGAGCGCGCTGACGGCCGGTTTCACCGCCGTCGGCATGGATGTCTACCTTCTGGGGCCGATGCCCACCCCAGCCGTCGCGATGCTGACCCGCTCGCTGCGCGCCGATCTGGGCGTCATGATCTCGGCGTCGCACAATCCCTATGATGACAATGGCATCAAGCTCTTCCGGCCCGACGGCTACAAGCTGTCGGACGAAATCGAGGCCGATATCGAGGACATGATCGACGGCGACCTCTGCCAGCATCTCGCGAAAGGGCGCGAGATCGGCCGGGCGTGGCGCGACGAGGAAGCCCGCACCCGCTATATCGAGTTTGCCAAGCGCACCCTGCCCAAGGAGCTCGACCTCTCCGGCCTGCGGATCGTGCTCGATTGCGCCAATGGCGCCGCCTACAAGGTGGCTCCGGTGGCCCTATGGGAGCTTGGTGCCGAAGTCTTCACCATCGGGGTGGAGCCCGATGGCTTCAACATCAACGACAAGGTCGGCTCGACCGCGCCGCAGGCTCTGGTGTCCAAGGTGCGCGAACTGCGCGCCGATATCGGGATTGCGCTTGATGGCGATGCGGACCGGGTGATCATCGTCGACGAGAAGGGCGAGATCGTTGATGGCGACCAGTTCATGGCGGTCATCGCGCAATCCTGGGCAGCGCGGGGCGAGCTGCGCGGCGGTGGCCTCGTGGCCACCGTCATGTCCAATCTGGGCTTGGAGCGCTATCTCGGCTCGATCGGCCTGTCGCTCGAGCGCACCCAGGTCGGCGACCGCTACGTGCTCGAAACCATGCGCGCCAAGGGCTTCAATGTCGGTGGCGAGCAATCGGGCCACATCATCCTTTCGGATTTCACCACGACGGGAGACGGGCTCGTCGCGGCGCTGCAACTGCTCTCGGTGGTCAAGCAGGAGGGCCGGCCTGTCTCGGAGGTCTGCCGTCGTTTCGAGAAGGTGCCGCAGCTGCTGCACAATGTCCGCTACAAGCAGGGTAAGCCGCTCGACGACAAGCTCGTGCGCCAGGTGATCGCCGAAGGCCAGGCCCGGCTCGGCACCGGTGGCCGGCTGGTCATCCGGCCCTCGGGCACGGAGCCTGTTATCCGCGTCATGGCCGAAAGCGATGACGAGACGCTGGTGAGCCATGTGGTCAACGACATCGCGGCTGCGATCCGCGAGGTCGCCTGACCCTCGATCGACGCGGCGTTGCCGGCCTGCCTTGCGGTTGCCGGCTGCGCCCTCTATCGCCGTCGCCAGACCTGCTCGGCGAGCAGCAGGCCGGCAAGGATGACGAGCACGCCGCCATATTGCAGCGGGCCAAGGGTTTCACCCAGCATCACCGCGCCCACCGCCACGGCGATGACCGGCACGATGTAATTGGTCTGGACGACGAAGCGCGCCGATGTGCGATCGAGCAGCCAGTAGACCAGCATGCCGGCTGCCGCCGTGGGGATGGCGGCGAGATAGAGCAGGGCCAGCAGGCTTTCGGCCGGCGCCGTGACGGGAAAGGGCTCGGTAAGCGCCGCAAAGAGCGTTGCTGCCAGTCCCGCTCCCGCGAGCACCCCGAAGCCCCGCGCGGCAACGGGGATGGCGCCCAGCCTTCTGGCGATGATGGTGTTGAGCGCATAGCAGCCGGCTGCCACGAGAAGCGCGAGATAGGGCAGCACATCGGCAGCAGGGGCCATGGCGACCCCGGTCTGTTCGCGCCCGAAGATGACCAGCGCGACACCTGAAAATCCGAGCAGCAGGCCGGCGAGGCGAGCCGGCGTCAGCTTTTCCTCGGGCAGCAGGACGAGCGACAGGAGCATGACCTGGATGGGGCTCGTCGCCATGACGAGGCCGACCACTCCGGACGGCACAGTGAGGCTGGCCCAGCCGATGAAGACGAAGGGCACGGTGTTTCCCACGATCCCCAGCAGCAGGAGTGCGAGATAGTCCCGCCGCCGGGGTAGGGGGCGGAGCCGGGGCGCGATCACGATGGCCACGAGCATAGCGGCAATGGTCAGCCTGCCGGCCGCCAGCCAGTTCGGGCCGATGCCGGCAAGCGCGATCTTGATGACCGCGAACGAGGTGCCCCACACGGCGATGAGCAGGAACAGCGCCGCCCAGTCGAGGGCGCCGGGAGCGGAGGTCTTGGGGCGAGACATCAGGCAAAACCGATGCAAGAGAATATTAGGGTTAAGCCTTAGGGTTAAGCGGCTTTTAAGACAATCGCGTCAATCTGGCTTCAATTCGAGCGCTGTCGTCGTGCAAGAACTGAGGACCTGAAAATGCGGAAATTTCTGGCACTGGCGGCTGCGACCGCGATTGCTATGGCAGCCAGCCCGACCCTGGCCGCCGACATGCTCTATCCCGAAATCGAGATTCCCCCGGTCGACCAGGGCATGGGGGGCAATTTCTACCTGCGCGGGTCCTTGGCGGGAAATGCGTGGTGGGCCAAGCAGATGCGCTATCGCGAGTGCCCGGATGATCCGTGCGGCGTCGGCGAGCCGGAGGTCGTGACCAATGAGGTGATCGGGGCCGGCTATGGCTATTCCATCGGCGCCGGTATCGGTTACGAGACGGGCGACGGCCTGCGCGCCGACCTGACCATCGACTATCTCTCGGTCAACGACATCAGCGACGGCGTCTATGACGTCGACCTGCGGTCTACGCTGGCGCTCGCCAACGTCTATTACGATTTCCCGATCAGCGGCGTCGGCCAGGGCTATGGGCTCGGCGGCTATGTGGGTGCCGGTCTCGGCTTTGCTCACAACCATGTCAGCTCGGAAGGACCCAATCCGGGCCCCGAGGGCAAGACCTTTACCGCGGCCGGTGCCGTCATGGCCGGCCTTGCCTATGACCTGGGCGCCATGGTCGCCGATGTGGGCTATCGCGGTATCTACATGCCCCAGATCAGCAATGGCGATGCGGCCCTGGCTCCGCCGGCGCTCGGGCCCTACTTTATCGACCACAACATGATCCACGAGCTTCGCGGCACCGTGCGCTATCGCCTCCAGTAGTCGTTCGTCTGTCGCGAACCCAGGAATGGCGCCGTCCGAAAGGAGGGCGCCATTTTTCGTTTCGGCTCAGGCCCGGCAGAACAGTGCCGAGGTCCAGGTCCATTGGCCGCTGGACTGGCGCATGCGGGTATAGATCGTCTCGCCCGCCTCGAGCGGTGCAAGGGGCACACTGCCCTGCCATTGCCAACGCTCGGGCCGGGGCAGGGGATGGAGGCGCCAGGCGGGGCTGTCGATCGGCCCGATATTGCCCGAAAGCGCGGCATAGCGCAGGCGCTCGGCGGGAACCACGATCTCCTCACCCCCAAAGGACAGGCGCACGGCACCGCTATCGGGCAGGCGGATGCGGGCGGCGATGGCCTGCATCATCGGTGTCAGATTATTCGGATTCGCGTGGGCGCGGATATCGAAGCGTATGACATTGTCCGCATAGAGGATTTCGTCGCTATCGGCGGCATCCGCCTCGCCTTCGAGGGGAGAGACGACTTCCGAGCCCCGGAGGCGCGGCTCGACGGCGAGGATCTCGCCGCCATCGAGGCTGAGCGTGCCCTGCCAGCGATGCGAGGAGCCGCGGGCGCCCCAGCCCACTTCCAGCACAAGGATTGTCTCGGTGCCATCGCCGGCGTCGACGGGGGCAGGGGTGAGTTCGGGCGAGATGCGGTGGACGAGCCGGCCGTCGCGGATGATGTCGATATGCTCGATCGGTCCACCGCCCACGGCTTCGAGCCGGAGGTCGCAGGGGCCGGGCCGGACGATGTCGCCCTGGATGGCATTGCCATGGGCGATGAGGAGATGCGTGCAGTCTCCGGTCAGGGCGTTGGTGTGACGGGCCCAGAGGCCATCCCAGATCGATTGGCGTGTGTTTTCAGCGGCATAGAGGCAGGTGCGGCCGTGGCCATAGGAGCCGGGATAGGCCGAGTGGTGATCGGTATTGCCGAGGACGCCGAAGACGTGGCCACTGGCGAGGCCATGCGCCAGGGTCTGGGTGCCATCGCCCGGACCCATGGAATGGAGGAAGGGGCGGTCGCCCAGCGAGGTCTCGGAAAGGCCGTGCATGGAGACGATTTCGAGCACCGGCGAGAGCTCTGGATCAAGGCCCGACCAGTTGATGCCGCGGGCGCCCTGGCGGTAGGCGATGTGGTGGGGGAAGGCCATGTAGGCGCCCGGATAGCGGGCTTCGAGGGCTTTGCGCAGCGCTTGCGGACCATCGGCGAGGACGATGTCGCGCGGGGTCAAGTCCTTGTAAAGGATGGTGTAATCGCCCCACTCGCCGGAGTGGATCTCATAGCCGGGGAAGACAGTGAGGCCGCTGCCGCTGGCTTCGGCAAGGGTTGCGAAATGGCCGGGCCAGAGCCGCTGCAGGCGGGCGAAACCCTCGACATGGAATGCCACGATATGGGCGACCGACGGGTCGTCAACGGGCATGTCGGGCCAGTGAGCGTGACCAGTGATGGAGACGAAATCGAGCTGCCGGGCAGCGCGCCTGAGCGCGTCCGCGAGTGATCCGTGGCCATAGGACAGGTTGGAATGGTTGTGGACATCGCCGTAAAGCGGGCGAACGCCGAGGCTGGTGGCCAGCGGCATCAGCCGCTCGGGCAGGCGACGTTTCAGCATGTTGACCCCGCTTCAGGATGTACAATATGTACCTATTGCATCCTCAATACGCCAGAAAAAGGCCCGCCCGGAAGCGCTTTTCGCGGGGATAAGTGGGACTTTATCCCCGCTGTTTCCGCCTCACACGGAGCGGATGCGGGTGCGGGGTGCACCGGGGGAGGGGAGGGGCCGGATCGAGGGGCGCGGGGTGGCGGCGCAGGCGAGGAAGGTAACGCGCGGCGGGGCCAGCGGGGAGCGTATGCGGTCGCGGATGGCCTGGAGGAGGGCGGCTGCGGCTTCGACGTGTGACGAGCCGGCAATGGCATAGGTGCCGAAATGCTCGGAGGAGACATCGTGATGGCCGAGCACGAAGATGCTGGGGCCGGCCGGGCCATCGAGGCCAAGGCGGGCAAGGGCTTGGCCGATGCCCGGACCATCGGAGATGCCGAGGGTTAAGAGCGCCGTGAATGGCAGGCCGCCATCCTCGCAAATGAGCGGTGAAAGGGTATCGGCAAGCCCTTCGGCGACGAGCTGGGTGGGATTGGCGATGCCCGGCATGACGATGGGCGGGAAGGGATCGAGCCCGGTTCCGCGCCAGTTCTCAAGGCGGGCGAAGGCGCGGCGGGTGGCGACGATGGGCTGGGCCGGGCTGTCTATGGTGACGAGCCCGATGCGGCGATGGCCGAGCGCGGTGAGTTCGGCCAGCGCCAGATCCAGCGCATCCTCCCAATCGGTGCCGATATGGTCGATGTCCATGCCCCAGAGGGAGTGGCCATCGACGACGACGGCGCGGGTCTTTTGCTTGAGCAGGTCGAGCAGGCGGATCGGCACGCTGTCATAATGAGATTGCAGGATGGCGGCATCGAAACGCGGCACGGATTGCAGGATCTGCATGAGGTGATCGGGATCGTGCCAGGACATCTGGACGACGCGCGTGCCTTCGCCGGTCATGGCCGCAACGATCTGATTTTGCACGAGAACGCAGCGCTCGTTCATGCGGATGCTCGAGAGCATCAGGAGGCTTGAGAGGGCCGATGGCGGGGTGACATCGGCATGAAGGCCGCCATCGGCGGCTTTGCGCAGATAGGTGCCGCGCCCGACCTGGCTGACCAGCAACCCCTCGCGCCGCAGTTCGGCGAAGGCCTGCTGCACGGTGGCCTGGCTGACCTTGAAGCGTTTCATAAGGTCGCGAACCGTGGGCAGGCGCGCACCATCCTCGAGCCGCGTGGCCAGATCGCGCAGTGCCGCAAGCACGGTTTCGTACGATGCCAAGGCGCCGATCCTCACGTCAGCGGAACTGTATCTTTGTGAGATGCATAGCCCAGCGCACATGATTGGCAAGCCCGCCCACGTGGAATTCAGGTGCCTGACACGCGGAATACGATGATTGCCGCTCGTTCGTGTGGACGCGGGCAGAGACCGCGCGTATTCCATGGGATGCAAAGTGCAGCTCTTCGCCTGATGGATGCACTGTGCAGCGGCACTGCCAGACGCGCCGAGGGTCGTGGATGAGGGAAAAGGGAGCGATGTCGTGAGGGGACGAGGCGCATGACCCGCCGGCGGATCGGCATCCTGGGCTTTGCTCATTATCATGCCAATTTCTGGACCCGGGCTTTCAAGGCCGCCCCCGATATCGCCCTCATGGGCTTTTGGGAGGCCTATGACGGGCTGGCGGACGCGGCGCGGGCCGAGCATGGCATCGATCGCTGGACCGAGCGCGACGGGCTGATCGCCGCCTGCGACGGCCTCGCCATCTGCTCGGCAACGGCCGACCATGAGGGGCTGATCGCAGCGGTGGCGCGGCGGCGCGGCAAATGGGTTTTGTGCGAAAAGCCGCTTGCCACCAGCGTCGAGGCGGGCGCCCGCATCGCGGCCCTGGCCGAGGATGCCGGGCTCACCGTGATGCAGAGCTTTCCCAAGCGGTTCGACCCCATCAACGCCGAGATCCGCGCGGTGCTGGCCTCGGGCGCCCTGGGCAGGATCACGCTGGTGCGCGTGCGGCACGGGCACAGCCACGGGCTCGACCCGAGCTTTGGTGCCCAATGGTTCTGCGACCCCGCGCTTTCGGGCGGAGGCACGCTCATCGATGAGGGCATTCATGCGGCTGACTTTTTGCGCTGGTGCTTCGGCGAGCCGGAAAGCGTGTCGGCGACCATCGCCTCGCCATTGCGCTTGCGGGTGGAAGACAGCGCGGTGGCGAGCTTTGTCTATGCCAACGGCATGATCGCGGAGGTCGCGACGAGCTGGAGCTTTGCGGCGGCCGACCATTCGATCGAGATCTATGGCACGGGCGGCACGCTGCTGCTCTCGGGCGTCGACATCGCCAGCCGGCCGACGCGGGAGACGGGGTTCCTGTCGATCTTCGAGCGCGAGGGGCCGCGAAAAGGCTGGCGGACGAGCCCGACGGTGCCCGGGTTCAAGACCGGACTGTTCCACGAGCAGGTCGCCTCGGCGTTCGTGAAGGCGCTGGTGACCGGTGCGCCGGTGCCGGTGACGATCGCCGATGGGCGGCGGGCCTTCGCGATGATCGACGCGGCCTATCGGTCGGCCCGCAGCGGACGGCGGGAGGCGATCGACTATGAGGGATAGGAGAGCGGCTCGTGGCGTATGCTACCCTCGCGGATATTCGGGGGCCCTGAAGCATGAATCTGAGACAGCTCGACTATTTGCTGGCGGTGGCGCGGACGGGGAGTTTTACGGCGGCGGCGGGGGAGCTGGGGGTGGCGCAGCCGACGCTGACCAAATCCATCCGCGGGCTGGAGCAGGAGCTGGGCACCACGCTGTTCGAGCGCCTGCCGCGCGGGGTGGAACTCACCCCGGCCGGGGCGGTGCTGATGCGCCATGCCGAGCGCGTGGCCCTGCAGGTCAAGGATGCCGGGGAGGAAGTGGCGGCGCTTTCGGGCGGGGAAAGCGGCACGGTGACGATCGGGGCCGGCCCGGCCTGGCTGAGGCGGCACCTGCCGCAGGCGGTGGCGCGGCTCGTGACCCGGCATCCGGCGGTGCGGGTGCATGTGGTGGGCGGGTTCGACGACATGCTGTTCAAGGCGCTGCGCTCGGGCGAGGTGGATTTCGTCGTGGCCGAACTGCCCTCGCCCGAAATGACGCGCGACCTGGCGATCGATCCGCTCTCGGCCGACAGCCTCGGGGCCTGCTGCCGGGCGGGGCATCCGCTGGCGGGGCGGAAGGGCGTGCCGCTCAGGGCGCTGCTGGATTTTCCCTGGGTGATGCCGCCGCACCGGACGCGGGCGCAGAGGCGGCTCAATGCGCTCTTTGTGTCGCACGACCTGCCGCCGCCCACCATCGTGTGCGAAACCGAATCCATGGCGTTCCTCTTGCAGATGCTGGGCCATTCGGACGCCCTGACCTTCACGGTCTCGACGACGCTGCTGGCGCCCGAGGCGGCGGGGCTGCGCATGCTCGACGTGCCGGCGCTCGCCGCGCGGCGCGAGGCCGGGGTGATCACGCGCAAGGATGGCTGGCTCAACCCGGCGGCGCGCGAGGTGATCGCGGAGTTGCGGGCCATCTGCGTGGCGGACCCGATGAACTGAGGGGGCCGGTCCTCGTGCTTCGAGACGCCTCTGCGAGGCTCCTCAGCATGAGGATTTCGGGAATTGTAGAGAGGCGCCTCGTGGTGAAGAGCGCCGAGAGTCCCTTGTTTCAGCACCCTTCCAACCCCGTTCCCGAAGTCGTCCCTACGACAGCAGGGACCTCTGTTTTGGGGGGGCGGACTGGCGAACGGAGGTCCCTGCTTCCGCAGGGACGACGCGGTGGGTGGGGCGTAGGTGTGGGGGGACGCGGGAGCCAGTCCATCGAACCGCTAGACCAATCGCTGCGCCGCAGGGGCGATTTGCGCATCGCTTTTTCGCTTCAGGACGGCCTGGCGATGGGACCATGCTTGGACAGGGACGCGCGGGGTGGCCACACTGCGCGCACGCTTCTGCTGCCATGCCAATGGGCTATGGCAGGTGGAATGCTTATTATTTGTGGGCATGGCGAAGGCCATGTCATTGTCGATCTCAACGCACCCAAAGGGTGCAAGAGGGAGGACTGAACCAATGAGCCTTTTCAAACTCAATCGCCGTCAGGCGCTTGTGGGTATCGGTGCGGGCGCCGCGCTTGCGGGCCTGCCGCGCGCGGGCTTTGCCCAGTCGAGCGTGGCGCCGATCACCATCGTGATCAACCAGTCGCCCTGGTTCGACAGCTTCCGGAAGACCGTGGAGCTCTATGAGGCCGAGACGGGCAACCAGGTTGAGCTCGACGTCAACCCGTTTGCCGGCTCGCTGGAAAAGCAGCGCAATTCGGTGCGTTCTGCGGCCGGCCAGTACGACATCCTGATCATGAATTCGGGCTGGTTCGCCGAAATGTATGCCGGCGGCTTCGTCGAGGCGATCACCGATATCGACCCCGGCTTCCAGCTGGATCCGGAAGTCTATACCCTGGGCGACACCGTCTATTGGGACGAGGCGACGCGGACCATGCCGGCCACCGGCAAGCTCATGTCCATGCCGATCTCGCCGCTCATTCCGCTGCTCTATTATCGCGGCGATCTCTATGCCGAAAAGGGCCTCACGGTTCCCAAGACCTTTGCCGAGCTCGAGGCCAATGCCCGCGCCCTGCACAACCCGCCGGGCATGTATGGCATCGTGCAGCGCGGCGCCCGTGCCGCCCATGCCGTGGCGTTCGACTTCTATCCCTATCTCTACGGCCATGGCGGCGGCATCTTTGCCGACCAGCTGGCGTCGGATTATTCGGTGACGCTCAACAGCGCCGAGGGCAAGGAAGCGCTCGACTATTACATCCGCCTCGCCCAGGAAGCCGGCCATCCGCAGACGGCCGCGCTCGACCAGGCCGAAGTGATCCAGAACATGGTGACCGGCAAGGCCGGCCACATCATGATGGTGATCGCCGCCTGGTCGCAGATGGATGACCCGACCAAGTCCATCGTGGTGGACAAGGTGGAATTCGCCGCGCCCCCGAGCCTGCCGGGCATTCCCTCCGCGCCGGGCCTTGGCCATTGGCTGGGCGGCATTTCCAAGAACATCCCCGACGATCGCAAGCGCGCCGCCGTGGAGTTCTTCCGCTGGTTCCAGACCAAGGAAGCCCAGATCGCGGCCGCCCAGGCCGGCGGCATCCCGATCAATGCGGCGGTCTATCGCGAGCCGATGGCCGAAGAGCGCAACTTCCGCTGGATGAAGCCGCTCGACGAGGCGCTCAAGACGTCGGTGAACATCTACCAGTTCCCCGAGGCGAGCGAAGTCATCGCGGTGCTGGAGCTGGGGCTCAACCGGGCGATCGGTGGGGAGATCACCTCGACCGACGCGCTCAACACGATGGCGGACGAGATCCACACCATCATGAGCCGCTACAACTACAAGACAGGCACGCTGCCGGCGCTGAGCTGAGGGGAGCGCGGAGCAAGCGGCGAGGCCCCTCACCCTGACCCTCTCCCCGGTGGGGAGAGGGGACGATGGGGCCGCGAGGGCGGCGTTTGAGCTCTCATGGTGAGGAGTGCCCTTGGGCGCGTAGCACTTCGGACGTTCTTTCGCGGCAAAGGTCCACTGGCCTTTGCATGGGCGGCTCAGAACCCTTCGAGACGCCCCGGTGGGGCTCCTCAGGGTGAGGGCCTCTTGGGGGAGTGATGCCCTCTTCACCTTTCCCTTTGGGGGAGAGGTCGGCCGTGGGCCGGGTAAGGGGGCCTTGCGATCACGCGTGGGGCAAGGCCCCCTCACCCTGGCCCTCTCCCCGGTGGGGAGAGGGGACGATGGGGCCGAGAGGGCGGTACGCGAAGTTTCAGCCCTCATGGTGAGGAGCGGCGGTAGCCGCGTCTCGAACCACGAGGGCGCGATGCACCGAGCAAGCGGTCCTCGCCCTTCGACAGGCTCAGGGTGATGGCCTCTCGAAGGCGTGTCTTGGGCCACTCGGAATGAAACAAGGGAGGCCGGGATGGCCGTGACATCGATGGCTTCGGCGCCGGCAGCGGCGCGCGTGCCCAGGCGGGGCAGGGATCCGGATGGGCTCTGGCGCTGGCTGACCTTTGCGCCGGCGCTGCTGCTGATGCTGTTCCTCAGCGTCCTGCCGCTCGTGAACCTGTTCGCGACCAGCTTTTTCAACATCACCTGGGAGCAGGGGCAGGGGATCTGGACGTTTGTGGGCCCCACCCACTACCAGGGCCTGCTTTCTGACGCCCTGCTGCATGCCGGGCTGACCAATACGCTGATCTTCGCCTTTCTGGCGGTGACCGGGCAGATGGTGCTGGGCTTCATGCTCGCCTATCTCGTCTCGCGCATCGAGCGTGGAAAGGTGCTCTACCGTGCCATCTTCATCCTCCCCATCCTGATCCCCGGCATCGTCATCGGCGCGATCTGGAAGCTGATGATGAACTATGATTTCGGGCTACTGAACCAGTTCATCGGGCTCTTCGGCCTTGGCCCGCATGACTGGCTGGGCAATGCCTCCACCGCGCTCTTGTCGGTGGTGATCGTGGACATCTGGCACTGGATGCCGTTCTGCTTCCTGCTGTTCCTCGCCGGACTCGAATCCCTGCCGCAGGACGTGTTCGAGGCGGCCAAGACCGATGGCGCGACCGCCTGGCAGGAGTTGCGCTACATCACCCTGCCGATGATGCTGCCCACCATCATGGTGACCTTCGCCTTCCGCCTGATCCTCGCCTTCAAGGTGTTCGACGAGGTGTACCTGCTCACCGGAGGCGGACCGGGCACGGCCACCGAAGTGCTGAGCTTCACGCTCTATCAGCGTTATTTCACCGAGGACCGCATGGGCTATGGCTCGGCGATCGCGGTGATGGTGATCTTCCTCATCTGCCTGCTGCTGGTGATGGCCGCCGGCCTCAGGCGCGCAACGGAGGCCCGCTCATGAGCCGCGCCCTTGCCTTGAAGCCCGGAACGGGCACGGCGCTTGTGCGCCATATCATCCTGTTCATCGTCGCCGCGATCACGCTCGTGCCGGTGATCTGGGTGGCGGCGGCCGGGTTCCGCACGCAGATCTCGCTGCTGATCGGGGAATTCCTCTTTACCCCGGTGATGACCAATTTCACCGAGGTGCTGTTTTCCAAGACCTCCGATTTCCTGCTCAATTATCGCAATTCGCTGATCGTGGGCATCGCCTCGACGATCCTCTGCGTGGGCACGGCGACGCTCGCGGCCTGGTCGCTCAACCGCATGGACTGGCCCAAATGGGTGGTGCATGTGTTTCTCGCCTGGGCGCTGGTGTTCCACATGATCCCCTCTATCGCACTGGCCGGCGCGTGGTTCGGCATGATGCGGACCATCGGGTTGGACAACTCCTTCCTCGGACTGATCCTCGCCCATGCGGTGCTGAACCTGCCCATGGCGCTGTGGCTGATGGCGGTGTTCGTGCGCGACGTGCCGGTGGAACTGGTGGAAGCGGCGCGCATCGATGGCGCCGGCACCCCCACCATTCTCGGGCAGGTGGTGCTGCCCATCATCGCGCCCGGCCTTGCGGCTACATCGGTGCTGACGTTCCTGTTTTCCTGGAACGAGTTCGCGGTCGCCCTGACACTGACCATGAAGCAGACGGCCACCGTGCCGGTGGCGATCGCCAAATTCGCGCAGGATTATGAAATCCAGTACACGCAGATGGCGGCCAGCGCCGCCCTCTCCATCCTGCCGGCCCTCGTGCTGCTGCTGGTTGCCCAGCGCTTCATCGTCAAGGGTCTCACCAATGGCGCCGTGAAATAGAGCCCCTCCCATGAAGACCGTTTTCCTGCTGTTCGATTCGCTCAACCGCCACATGCTCGGGCCCTATGGCGGCACGGCGCTGCCGACGCCCAATTTCGACCGGCTGGCGCAGCGCTCCGTTACCTTCGACAACCACTATGTGGGGAGCCTGCCCTGCATGCCGGCGCGGCGCGACATGCTGACCGGGCGGCTGAGCTTTCTGCATCGCAGCTGGGGGCCGGTGGAGCCCTTCGACCAGGACTGGCCGACGATGCTCTACAAGAAGGGGCTCTACAGCCACCTCGTGACCGACCATTTCCACTATTGGGAAGATGGCGGGGCGACCTATCATACCCGCTATGACAGCTGCGAACTGGTGCGCGGGCAGGAGGGAGACCGCTGGAAGGCGGTGGTGAAGCCGGACTGGGACCACCTCCGGACGCGCTATCACGAGCGGCAGTTCTCGACCGCGCGCCGCAGCTATCCGGCAAACAACATCCTCAATCGCGAGACGATGCGCGAGGAGAAGGACTACCCGACCATCCAGACCTTCGACCATGGGCTCGATTTCATCGAGACCAACAAGGACGCCGATGGCTGGGTCTTGCAGCTCGAGACCTTCTCGCCGCACGAGCCCTTCACTGCACCGCCGCGCTTTCGCGAGCCGTTCAAGACCGGCTGGAACGGCCCGGTGCGCGACTGGCCGCGCTATGAGCGTGTGGACGAGAGCGATGAGGAAGCCGCCGAGCTGCGCGCCAATTATCTCGCCACCGTCGCCATGTGCGATGAGATGCTGGGCCGGGTGCTCGACGCGTTCGACAGGGACGACCTCTGGAAGGACACCGCGCTGATCGTTTCGACCGATCACGGGTTCCTCTTGGGCGAGCACGATTTCTGGGCCAAGAACCGGATGAACCTCTATTCAGAGCTCGCCCGCATTCCGCTCTTTGTACATCTGCCGGGCGAGATCGAGCGCGATGGCACACGGTCTGACGCCCTGACCCAGTCGATCGATTTTGCCCCGACCATTCTCGAACTCAATGGGCTGGAGCCTGGCCCGCACATGCAGGGGCTGTCGCTGCAAAGCCAGCTCAGCGGCGAAAAAAGGCGCGACGCGGCGCTTTACGGCTATTTCGGCGCGGCAGTGAACGTGACGGATGGGAAAAAGAGCTATCACCGCTTCCCGGCCGATATCGCGAGCCAGGAAATCTATCAGTACACGCTGATGCCGACCCACATCTTCGCGCCGTTTTCGACCGAGGAACTGGCCGGCGCGAGCCTTGCCGAACCCTTCGGGTTCACCGACGGGGCCAAGCTTTTGAAAGTGCCGGTGATCCACCGCTCGCCCTTCTACAAGGTCTACGGCCCCGGCGCGCTGCTCGAGGACACGACGCGGCTCTATGACCTCGAGGCCGACCCGAAACAGGCGACCCCGCTCGAGGACGCCGAGGAGGAACAGCGGTTCTGCCGTCTGATGGCCGGGCTGATGACCGAGAACGAGGCGCCGCCCGAAGCCTTCACCCGCATCGGGCTCGACCGCGAAGGGCGGGTGGCGGTGCCGCTCGCGGCGATCGCGTGAAGCGGGCCGACATCGCGCCGCTGGTAGGCGATCTGCGCCAGCTTGCGAGCGTCAGGCGCGTGATGCTGCTCGACGGGCCCGAGGCCGGGGTGGAGGCGCTGCTGTTTTCCACCGGCGGCGGGCTCGATTTCACCGTGCTGGTCGGGCGCGGGCTCGATATCGGCACGGTCCACTACAGGGGCGTGCCGATGGCCTGGCAATCGGCGGCGGGCTTTGCGCATCCGGGGCTGATCGATCGCGAAGGCGATGGCGGGCGCGGGTTCGGGCGCGGCTTTTCGGGCTTTCTCGTCACCTGCGGGCTCGACCATATCCGCCAGCCCAGGGACGGACAGCCGCTGCATGGGCGGCTGCCCTTCACCCCCGCTCGGCTGGTCGCGGCGGGCGAGGACTGGGATCGCGAGCACCCGGTGCTCTATTGCGAGGGCGAGATAACCCAGGCCCGCCATGGCGGGGAGGTGCTGCGCCTGAGGCGCCGGATCGAGGCGCCGATCGGAGGCACGGGGCTTTCGATTACCGACCGGGTGGACAATTGCGGGCCGGAGCCACAGGCCCATGCGGTGCTCTATCACTTCAATCTGGGCTATCCGGCCGTGCAGGATGGCACGGTGGTGAGCCTCGGCGACCGGCGCGTTGCCGGGCCGGCGCGGCTGGGCGCCGAGGCGGCGGGGGCGGCCACCTGCCACCGGGCGGGTACGGGGATGGCCGAGGCGGTGGTGACGACGCCGGGTGCTGATGGCGATCTTTCCATCCGCTTTGGCTTTGATACAGACACGCTGCCCTTTCTCCAGCTCTGGGAGGATCTGCGGCCGCGCGTGGGGGTGTTTTCGATCGAGCCGGTCTCGACCGGCCAGGGCGAGGATGGGGCGCCGATGGTGCTTGCCCCGGGCGCAATGCGCCGCTACCAATTGCATGTCGGGTTCGGCGGCGAGCCGCCCGCAATCGGCTGAGCCGGGAGGGCGCGGCCGATCCCTTGAACCGCGAGCCCACCCCTGGAGGGGGCGGACCGCATGAGGAGGACCGTGGAGCAATTCCGCGGGTCAACTGCCATGGCGCAGGTTACAATCCGTAACGTCAAGAAATCCTTCGGCGCGGTGGATGTCATCCACGGCGTATCGATCGACATCAAGGATGGCGAGTTCGTCATTCTGGTCGGGCCCTCGGGCTGCGGCAAATCCACGCTTTTGCGCATGATCGCCGGGCTCGAGCAGATCAGCGCCGGCGATATCGAGATCGGCTCCCGGGTGGTCAACGACCTGCCGCCCAAGGAGCGCGACATCGCCATGGTGTTCCAGAACTACGCGCTTTATCCGCACATGACGGTGGCGGACAATATGGGCTTTTCGCTCAAGCTGGCGCGCGTTTCCAAGGATGAGATCAAGACGCGCGTGGCGCGCGCCGCCGAGATCCTGGGGCTGCAGCCGCTGCTGGAGCGCTATCCGCGCCAGCTTTCGGGTGGCCAGCGCCAGCGCGTTGCCATGGGCCGCGCCATCGTGCGCGATCCGCAGGTGTTCCTGTTCGACGAGCCGCTCTCGAACCTCGACGCCAAGCTGCGCGTGGCGATGCGCACCGAAATCAAGGAGCTGCATCAGCGGCTCAAGACCACCACCATCTATGTGACGCACGACCAGATCGAGGCCATGACCATGGCCGACAAGATCGTGGTGATGCGCGACGGCGTGGTGGAGCAGGTGGGTGCCCCGCTCGACCTCTATGACCGCCCCGAAAACCTGTTCGTGGCCGGCTTCATCGGTTCGCCATCGATGAACCTGATCAAGGGCAAGATCGAGGGTGGCAAATTCCAGGCCGATGGCGGCGGGGTGTTTCCGCTCGCCTCCGTACCGGCCGGATATGAGGGCAAGCGCGTGATCTATGGCACGCGCCCCGAGCATTTCGTGTTCGGCGCGCCCGATGGCATCGAGGCCAAGGTGGTGGTGGTGGAGCCCACGGGCTCAGAATCCATGGTGCTTTCGCGCGTGGGGACGACCGAACTGACCACCGTGTTCCGCGAGCGCGTGATGGCGCGGCCGGGCGAAACCATCCGCATCTCGCCCGATACGAGGCTCGTGCACCTCTTCGACGAAGCCAGCGGCAAGCGCATCGTTTCGGCGCACTGATCGGCTGAAGCATTGTTGTGATCGCGGAAGGGGTCGGGCTGGTGTCCGGCCCCTTTGCGTTCGTCCAATCGCATGCCGGGCTTGGGCCCAATATCAGTTGAAGAACTGCAGGCAGGTCTCCAGCGTCACCATCACCGGTTCGGTCAGCCTGGTGCCAAAGCCATTGCCCATGGCAGCGACGGCCGCAACGAAGCCGATGGATTTCCACGACATATAGGCCATCAGCGCGATAAAGGCCGGGTGACCGGAGCGCCGCTCCTCGACGAGCTGCACGATGAGCAGCGAGAGGCCGATGATCGTCAGCCGGCTGTTGCCGAGCGGGATGGAAAGGACGAGGAGCGGCAGTTGCGTGAGCAGCGCGCGCCAGCGGTCGCGCCCGGCAAGCACGCCGACCGCGATGAGCGCGAGAAGATCGATGGTTTCAACCAGCCCCTCGGACCGCCGGCCATAGGCCTCGATCTTGACCAGCGCCCAGCTCCAGTTCAGCGCGAGGAAGGCGGCGACGGCCAGACCGGCAATCGCCGCGAGCGCCATAAGCAGCGGCAGGCGGGCCCGCACCGCTGGTTCGCGCACTGCGCGCGGCACGAGCCCCGCGATCCACGCGCCGATGAGCATGACGGACTGGAAATGCAGCCCTGCTGCGGCGATGAGCAGCGCCCCCTTTTGCCAGAGGGCGGGAACGAGCGCCCCGGCGAGGAGGGCGATATAGGCGAGCTTAAGCCTGTCGGCACTGCCCAGCAGCACGAGCAGATGATAGCAGGACAAAACGAGCAGCCAGGTCGTCCACGGCGCACGATGGCGCCAGAGCCACAGGGCGAGGAGCCCCACGAGCAGGATGTTGGCCAGCGCGATGAACCAAGGCCGCGGCAGGCCGCTCTTGGCCGCAAGCCAGTAGACCGGCCCGAACAGCGGCTCGGTGCTGCTCGTGAGGCACGCCTGCCAGACCCTGATGGTTTCGAGCGAGGCCCCCTCAAGCTGGGTATAGAGCGCGCCGTAATGGATGGCATCGCCCGTGGTGTATGCGAAGGCGAGCCAGATGCCGAGGCAGGCAGCGGCGAGAGTGACGACGATGGCGAAGGGACGCGGAACTCCCTCAGAAGGGATCGCGAAGCGGCTGAATGGTCTAAGCCGGTCCATATTCAAGTTGCTGCCGCCGCGGAAAATGCATGCCGCTACGGCTTGGCATCTTTGGCCTCGAGGGTCCAGAGGCGTGCAATGCGCTCTACCTGACGATCAAGTCCGAATGGCCCATGGGCAAACCCACTGGCAATAGTCTGCCGCGAGGCGGCGGCGCTCTGCGTGATTGCACGGGTCCACTCGTCTGCGGGCGCAGCAACGGGCACAGCGATGACGCCGTTGACCTGACCAGCGATCTCAAGGACACCGGGAAGTGCGCTGGCCACGACGGGCGTGCCGACGGAAAGCGCTTCGAGAACAACAGTGGGCAGTCCCTCCCGATTGGACGTCAGGAGCAGTAGCCCGGAGCCTTTGAGCACTACGAGCGGATTGTCTGTCGGCCCGGTGACATGAACGTCGCGTTCAAGTCCTGCGGCGAGAACCTTTGCCTTCAGAGCGGTGGTCTCATCAGACGTGCCGGGGCCGACGAACTGCATCTTCCACTTCTGGTCGCCCATGCTCTTGAGGTGACCGAAAATCTCGACCGCTTTCTCAAGATTCTTTTCGGGCGCGAGGCGACCCAAGAGCGTGATCAGGAATGGATTCGAGCCAGCAAGCGCGACATCGTTGGCAGCGGGTACGCCGTTATAGATGACCTGCCATTTTTCCGGAGCAGCGCGGACCAAACTTCTCGTTCCATCCGATACGCCGACGATATGCGTTGCGAACCGATTGACCAGCAAGCGTCCAACGCTGCTTTGCGCGCGATGCAGGACACTGCGTTGCGGCAGGGCAGTACTGTGGAACTGGGCTATACGTATCTTTACGCCTGCCAGCCAGGCGATCAGCAGGTAGAAGCCGCTCGGCAACGACACGTTGCTGTGCACGATATCCGGTCTTTGCGCTCGAACATGTTTGAAAAACGCGAGAAGACCAAGCGCTCCCGGCTTGCCGTAAAGTATGGTGGCTCCAACGCTCCTGAAGCGATCATCCAGATATCCGGTCTGCCCCGAGATGGCGTAGATGACCGGATTGACACGATATTGTGCCGTTAAATGCGTAAGCAGGCGCAGAGCCGAGATTTCCACGCCGCCCATATTCAGCCGACCAAGGAGATACATTACCTTCCTATCAGGCCCTGGCATTTTTACCCCAAATCGTCATGAGCCACGGCCAGACATATCGCGCCACCGCGATGGGAATCATCAGAGCGAGCAATGCAAAGAATACGAACATGCTCATGGCAACCGACGTGGCCCAACTCTGGCGGATGTGAACGAAGAGTAGAACCAGTACAGGCAGTGCAAGAATGATAGCGCGGCGCGACACAACAAGTCTGCCGGCGAGGGTGACAACGGATCCTACGAGAAACCCGAGCGGCATCAGTGCCCAAATGCCGAAATTGATGATGGCCTCGGCTACGATGGAAAATCCGATGGTGCCGACGCGATCGGCGACCAGCACGTTCATAAGACGCATATCTTCAGCGGCCGGAACGCGATTCCAGCCGGGCAGGACTGATCCGATATAGCGATCGAACGGCGCCACATAGGTCTGACCCCAACGGAGGGGATCGCCAGCCTCGATCCACTCGAGAACCACGACAACCGGGCGTAGCGACCACCCTAGTTCCCCAAGACCCGCCAAAGGCGACGCTGCGGCAAGCCGACTGAGCTCTGTCGCGTCCCAACGGACAAGCGCGGCGGCTGAGGAGGCCGTCAGCACGACCACGACAGCTGCGCTCCAGCCCCACCATGGCAGACGAAGCAGACCGCGCGCGACTAGGATTGCGACCACGATCAGTCCCGGGAGAACCACTTCGTTTCTGGGGCCGAGAATAAATACAGCAGCGCCCCAGAGCGCGAACACAAGGCCCGCTGCGAGCGGCCGACGCCCGTAAAGAGCGCAGAGAAAGGCCGCCGCCGCGATCAAGCTGTAAGCCGCTCGGATTACCCGGTTTCCCCAGACACTGCCTGAAAAGTGAGCGACATACTCCCGATAGTTGCTGACGCCGTTAGCCAGCATATAGACCGCCCAGATGGCGCAGCCCAGACAAAGAGCCGCCAGCGCTATCCGATAGACTAGGACATCTGCGTCATCAGTGCGGGCTGCATCGGGCGCAGTTAATACGGGCGATGCCTCAAATATCACCGAAAGATGAAGTCCGATCAGGAACATTCCTGAAGCGAGAATCGCATATCGCCCTGCGTCGGTCTGGTACCAAAAGAGAAAGCCCGCGTTGGGACTGGACAGGTGAAGGCCGTAAAGGGGGAGGAGCCCGAAATGAAAAAGGCAAAACGTCAAGCAGAACAGCAGAAAAAAAGGATGGCGCCGTGCCACTACGGCAGAAATGAAGAGGAGCGCTGCGCTGGAAAAGCCGAATAGGGAGACAAGGCGCAGATTTGATACTGCGAGGACGGCACCAAAAAAGCATACGACGCCGATTAAAAAAAGGACAACTGCGGCATGCCGTGCGCTGGTCGATATTCCTGGACGAAAAGATCTGTGGCGTGTTTTTTCCTCAAGGCGTGTCTTCGCCTCATCCCGTACGTTCATGCAGTATCTTGCCCCCAGCATCCGACACGCTTCCGTTCAGTGTGCGTGTTTTTTGCATCTATTCCTCCGCCGAGTGTGGACCAGCCGAACCGGTCCGTCACTTACGAAAAACAGCTGATGGGCGGTTTTGGCGTGTTCCGAATCCCCTTGCCGGACATGCGCCGTTGAGATAGACCCAGCCTCAGGACACCTCGCCCTAACGCGAGGCGCATAGGCCTGGGAGGGCCGTTGATTATGGCTGAGATGCCCCTGACCTCACCGGCGGTGAAGCCGGCTAACCCCAATTTTTCGTCGGGCCCCTGCGCCAAGCGTCCTGGATGGACGGTTGATGCGCTCAAGGACGCGCTTGTGGGGCGTTCGCACCGCTCCAAGCCCGCCAAGGCCCGCATCCAGCGCGCCATCGACCTGACCCGCCAGCTGCTCGAAGTGCCCGAGGATTACCTCATCGGCATCGTGCCCGCTTCGGACACGGGCGCGGTCGAGATGTTCATGTGGAGCGCGCTCGGCGCCCGTGGCGTCGACATGATGGCCTGGGAAAGCTTCGGCGAGGGCTGGGTCACCGACGTGCAAAAGCAGCTCAAGCTGGCCGATGTGCGCGTGATCAAGGCGCCCTACGGGCAGTTGCCCGATCTCGGCCAGGTCGATTTTTCGCGCGACGTGGTCTTCACCTGGAACGGCACCACCTCTGGCGTGCGCGTCCCCGATGCCGAGTGGATCCCGGCCGATCGCGAGGGGCTGACCATCTGCGACGCCACCTCGGCGGCCTTTGCGCAGAACCTTGATTTCACGAAGCTCGATGTGGTCACCTTCTCCTGGCAGAAGGCGCTGGGCGGGGAGGCCGCGCATGGCATCCTGATCCTCAGCCCGCGCGCCGTGGAGCGGCTCGAGACCTACAAGCCCGACCGGCCGCTGCCGAAAATCTTCCGCCTCACCAAGGGCGGCAAGCTGATCGGCGAGATCTTCGAAGGCGCCACCATCAACACCGTCTCGATGCTGTGCATCGAGGACGCGGTGGACGCGATGGACTGGGGCATGCAGGAAGGCGGGCTGGCCGCCTTGCAGCGCCGCGCCGACACCAATTTTGAAGTGATCGCGGAATGGGTTGAAAAGACCCCGTGGGTGGATTTCCTCGCCACGGCGCCTGAAACCCGCTCCAACACCTCGGTCTGCCTCGTGATCGTCGACCCCGAGGTCAAGGCGCTGTCGGAAGACCAGCAGGCGGCCCTCGCCAAGGGCATCGTCAGCCGGCTCGACAAGGCGGGCGTGGCCTATGACATCGGGCATTATCGCGATGCCCCGGTGGGCCTGCGCATCTGGACCGGCTCGACGGTGGAAACGTCCGACGTCAAGGCGCTGCTGCCCTGGCTCGATTTCGCCTTTGCGAGCGAGAAGGCCGCGCTGGTGAAGGCGGCGGCCTAGGCAGGGTCTCGCGCAGCCTCACCCAGAGCCCGTCGAAGGGCGAGGCTGCCTATACCGTGTGCCCGGCCTCGTCCTTCGACAGGCTCAGGATGAGGCTTCGACAGGCTCAGGATGAGGCTTCGACAGGCTCAGGATGAGGCTTCGACAGGCTCAGGATGAGGCCTCGATAGGCTCAGGATGAGGCTCGCTGCAATTCGCGTTTCAGCATCATGTCTATCCTCGTCCTTCGAGACGCGCCTGCGGCGCTCCTCAGGATGAGGATGGCGACAATCCCCGATTTTTCAAATTCAGGAGGGCGACATGCCCAAGGTTCTGGTTTCCGACAAGCTTTCGAAGACTGCCGTGCAGATCTTCAAGGACAATGGCGTCGAGGTCGATTATCTGCCCGACCTGGGCAAGGACAAGGAGAAGCTGCTCGAGGTGATCGGGCAGTATGACGGGCTCGCGATCCGGTCGGCCACCAAGGTGACCGAGAAGGTGATCGCGGCGGCGACCAATCTCAAGGTCATCGGCCGCGCCGGCATCGGGGTCGACAATGTCGACATTCCGGCGGCGACCAAGAAGGGCGTCATCGTGATGAACACGCCCTTCGGCAATTCGATCACAACGGCCGAGCATGCCATCTCGCTGATGATGGCGCTGGCCCGGCAGTTGCCGGAGGCCGATGCCTCGACCCGCGCCGGCAAGTGGGAAAAGAACCGCTTCATGGGCGTCGAGGTGACCAATAAGGTGCTCGGCATCATCGGATGCGGCAATATCGGCTCGATCGTGGCCGATCGCGCGCTGGGCCTCAGGATGAAAGTCATCGCTTTCGACCCGTTCCTCTCGGCCGACCGCGCGGTGACGCTGGGCGTGGAAAAGGTGGAGCTCGACGAGCTCTTGACGCGCGCCGATTTCATCACCCTGCATGTGCCTTTGACCGAGCAGACCAAGAACGTGCTGTCGGCCGAGGCGATCGCCAAGACCAAGAAGGGCGTGCGCATCATCAACTGCGCCCGTGGCGGGCTGGTGGACGAGGCGGCGCTCTATGATGCGCTGAAATCGGGCCATGTAGCGGGCGCGGCGCTCGACGTATTCCTCGAGGAGCCGGCGACCGAAAGCCCGCTCTTCACGCTCGAAAATGTCATCTGCACCCCGCATCTGGGGGCCTCGACCACCGAAGCGCAGGAGAATGTCGCCCTGCAGGTGGCCGAGCAGATTTCGGCCTACCTCATGACCGGCGAGATCACCAATGCGCTCAACTTCCCATCGATTTCGGCCGAGGAAGCGCCGCGGCTGACCCCGTGGGTGAAGCTGGCCGAGGCGCTGGGCTCGTTTGCCGGCCAACTGACGGAAACCTCGATCACCGGCATCCGCATCGAGTTCGAGGGCGCGGTGGCAGCGCTCAACACCAAGCCGATGGTGGCGGCGGCTTTGACCGGCGTGATGAAGCCGCTTCTGGCCGATGTCAACATGGTCTCGGCCCCGCAGATCGCCAAGGAACGCGGCATGCAGGTGGAGACGGTGACCCGCGAGCAGCAGGGCGCCTATGAGAGCTATATCCGCCTGACGGTGATCACCGAGCGGCAGGAGCGGGCGGTGGCAGGCACGATCTTTGCCAATGGCAAACCGCGCGTCATCCAGGTCAAGGGCATCAACATGGAAGCCGAACTCACCGGCTCGATGATCTATGTGACCAACGAGGACAAGCCGGGCCATATTGGCCGGCTGGGCACGACGCTGGGCGACCTCGGCATCAATATCGCCAACTTCAATCTCGGCCGCGCCGATGTGGGCGGGGACGCGATCGCGCTGCTCTCGATCGACGGCAACTTGACCGACGACCACCTCAAGACCATCGCCGCCCTGCCGGGCGTGAAGCAGGCCAAGGCCCTGCGGTTCTGAGGGCAGGGGGCATTGTGCCCCGGCTGGAAATGACGTGAAATACCGGCTCGCCATCATCGGATGGCGGGCCGTTTTGTTTCGTGGGGGCGGAGCGGGGTGAGCAGGCGACTTGAACAGATGCGGGCCAATCCCAAGGGGGACTGGACGATCGCCGATGTTGAGGCCCTGTGCCGGGAGTTTGGTATCGTCTGTCAGCCGTCACGTTCTGGCAGTTCGCACTACAAGCTGCGCCATGTCGGGCTGGGACTGGTCCTCACCCTCCCCTTCAAGCGGCCCATAAAGCCAGTATATATTCGTAAGCTCGTCGATATAGTGGATACAGTGAGGTCAGCACAATGAATCTACTCAGATATCCGGTCATCATCGAGCCTCTTTCGGAAGACGACGGGGGCGGGTTTTTTGCGACCGTCCCCGATCTCCCCGGCTGCATGAGCGACGGTGAGACGCCTGAAGAAGCGTTGATCAACGTGCAGGACGCAATCGCGGCGTGGATCGAGGCAGCAACGGAAAACGGCCAGCCAATTCCCGCTCCAACTCGAAAGGTCGCTTGAGCGTCGGCTCCTCACGCGCTCCGGCGCGCCGACCATTCGGCCAGAACGATGCCGATGATGATGAGCCCTCCGGCGGCGAAGTGGAAGCCTTCGAGCCTTTCGCCCAGAATCAGCACCGAGCCCAGCGCCCCGAAAAAGGGGATGAGGTTGATGAAGAGGCTGGCGCGATTGGCCCCGATGAGTTCGACCCCGCGCACATAGAAGAACTGGGAAATCAGCGAGGGGAAGAGCACGGTATAGGCGACGATCAGCCAACCGAGCGGGGTGATGCCCGGTACGGCCGCGATGAAAGATGCCAGCCCGCCTCCGACAAAGGCCTGGAACAGCACTGAAGCAAGGGCCGCCGCCGCCACCGTGGTGGTGAGAAAGCTCAGCCAGTGGGTGGGCGGCCTGTAGCGCAGCAGCAGCGAATAGATCGCATAGGCAAAGCAGGCGATGATGACGAGCAGGTCGCCGAAATTGATGTCGAGCGCCAGGATGCGAGTGAGGTCGCCATGGGTGGCGGTGACCGCGACGCCCATGATGCTGATGGCGACGCCCACCAGTTGCAGTAGCTTCACCCGGGTGCGGAAGATGAGGAAATTCAACCCCATGACGAAGATGTTGACCGTCACCTGATCGAGCGCGTTGTTGACCCCCGAGGTGAAATAGGCGGCGATGTAGACCAGCATGTTGAAGGTGGCAAAGCCCAGCCCGCCATAGATGGCAAGGAGCCACCAGTTGGCCTTGAGCACCGGCAGGTCGCGGCGCAGATAGCGCAGCGCAAAGGGCAGCACGAAGAGGAAGGCACCCGTCCAGCGCAGGATCATCAGTGCATAAGGGTCGATATGGCCCACGGCGGCCTTGCCGGCCACCACGTTTCCTCCCCAGAATGCCACGGTCAGCACGAGGATGAGATAGGGGCGGTCGAGAAGGCCGCCCGTGCGGCCGCCAACCGGGGCAGCGGAAGGATGAGTGGGCATGACGGCTCTTGTTATTGTCCGGTCACCGACTTATCAGCATCACCGTAGCGGAGCAAACCGTGGCGGGCAGGATGGGTTTCATCCCCGCCCCCATGCTGAAGCAGGATCGCCGGCATCGCCGCGCGGCCGCAGGTGCGGCACGCCGCCGATACCGGCCAGGGACGGACAATCGAATGGCTAACGTAGTGGTCGTCGGCAGCCAGTGGGGCGACGAAGGCAAGGGCAAGATCGTCGACTGGCTCTCCGAGCGGGCCGATGTGGTGGTGCGCTATCAGGGCGGGCACAATGCCGGCCACACCCTCGTCATCGATGGCACGAGCTACAAGCTGAGCCTGCTCCCCTCGGGCGTCGTGCGCGGCAAGCTCTCGGTGATCGGCAATGGCGTTGTGGTGGACCCGCACCATTTCGTGGCCGAGATCGCCAAGCTGGCGGCCCAGGGGGTGACGATTTCTCCCGACGTGCTGCGCGTGGCCGAGAACGCCCCGCTGATCCTGTCGCTGCATCGGGAACTCGATGCGACGCGCGAGAACGCCAATTCGGGCCTCAAGATCGGCACGACCAAGCGCGGCATCGGCCCGGCCTATGAGGACAAGGTGGGCCGGCGCGCCATCCGCGTCGTCGACCTTGCCGAGCCGCAGACGCTCTTGCCCAAGATCGAGCGGCTCCTGGCGCACCACAATGCGCTGCGCCGCGGGATGGGGCTGGCTGAAATCACCGCGCAGAGCATCGAGGCCGAGCTGCTGCAGGTGGCCGACAAGCTGTTGCCCTATATGGACCAGGTGTGGCGGCTGCTCGACGAAAAGCGCCGTGCCGGTGCGCGCATCCTGTTCGAGGGCGCGCAGGGCGCGTTGCTCGACAACGACCACGGCACCTATCCGTTCGTGACCTCATCGACCACGGTGGCGGGGCAGGCGGCGGCCGGATCGGGGCTCGGGCCCACGGCGATCGGCTATGTGCTGGGCATCGCCAAGGCCTATACGACGCGCGTGGGCGAGGGGCCGTTCCCCACCGAAGATTTCGGTGAAGTGGGGCAGTTTCTCGGCGAGCGCGGCCATGAATTCGGCACAGTTACAGGGCGTAAGCGTCGGTGCGGGTGGTTCGATGCGGTTCTGGTTCGCCAGACTGTGAGGACATCCGGGATCACCGGCATCGCGCTCACCAAGCTCGATGTGCTCGACGGGCTCAAGGAGATCAAGGTCTGCGTCGGCTATGAGATCGGCGGAAAGCGGATCGATTATCTGCCTGCCTCAATGGGGGCACAAGCCGATGCTAAGCCGATCTACGAGACGCTCGAAGGCTGGTCCGAAACCACGGCGGGGGCCCGCAGCTGGTCGGAGCTTCCGGCCCAGGCCGTGAAGTATGTGCGGTATATCGAAGAGCTGATCGGGGCACCGATTGCAATGTTGTCGACCTCACCGGAGAGGACGGATACCATTCTGGTGCATGACCCATTCCAAGACTGAGTTTTTTTGTTAAAACATCCGGACAAATCGTGAGCTGGCGCAGGAATGGCGGATTATAAAGAGCTGCTGAGGAAGGCGATCGAAGCGCTGCCCGAGAATAACGGCGCCGCCCGCCGCGCCGTTTACGAGAAGGCAAGGGCCGCCCTTGTCGGCCAGCTCCGCGCCATCAATCCGCCGCTCGCCGCCCGTGATATCACGACGCACCGCCTACAGCTCGAAGACTGCATCCGCCAGGTCGAGCAGGAAGCAAGCGAGGCGGTGATCGCCGGGCTCGGCATGCAGGAGGCGCCGCCGCCTCCGCCGCCGGTGTTTTTCGAGAACAAGGTGCCCCAGGCCGTCAAGGCGCAGCAGGCGGCCAAGCCGCAGCCGGTGCGCGGGCAGGTGGTTGCGCTGGGCCGCGATGCTGCCAAGGCTCCGGTTGGGCGTGAGGCGCCGCGCGCCGTGCCGCTCGAGGCCGGCTCGATCGAAGACATCATCGCGGCGGCCGATAAGGATGCGCGGCTCGACGACGGGCGCGCCCCGGCAGCGCGCAACGGCCGGGCCAATGGCACGCGCAATGCGGCCTCCGCCCGCTCGACGCAGATCACTATCGAGCCGCAGGACGACGACGAGCCCGCCCCGGTGGCGGCGCCCGCCCGCAATGGCGCGGGACGTCCCCTGCCCAATATCGTGGCGCGGGCCGAGGCCGCCCGCAGCCGCGGGCAGGCTGGCGCCTTCGTGCTGCCGGCCGAAGCGGCGCCTGTGGAAACCCGCCGAGGCGGTGGCCGTGGCCAGCTCGCGGCGCGCCAGGCCGAGGCGCCCGAATATTTCGACGATGTGCCGGTGGCCGCCGCAATGTCGAGCGTGCGCGAGGTGGAGGTCGAGCCCGCCCCGATCGATCCGCAGGGCGCCATCGACCGGGCCATCGCAACGCTCGATCGGGAGGCGCGCGGCGATTTCGACGACGAGCCGACCAATGGCGTCGCCTATGACGATGCTGACGATATTGGGGTCGACGACCGGGCGCGCCCGGCTGCCCGACCTGCCGCCAAGGGGGCCGGCAAGGTCCAGGCGCCCAAGGCCAAGACCGGCTTTTTCGCCGGCAGGTCGGCGCCGGCCAAGGCCGCACCGGCAGCCCCTGCAAAGGGGCGCGTCGAGCCGCAGCTCGAAAAGGCGGCGCGTGTAGAGCCCGAGCCCTTCGATGAGCCCGAGGACGAAGCCACGCTTCGCGAGCCGCCGGTGCAGCGGCCAGCCGCCAAGCCGGCAAAGCCGGCGCGCGGCAAGGCCGGACGCAAGGACTTCGCCGGCAAGGAATTCTCGGGCAAGGATGTGGCGGCAGCGGCGCAGCGCGGCAAGGCCGAGCCCCGTCGCGGCGGCAGTGCCGTCACCGTGTTCCTGCTCGTCTTCCTCGTGCTGCTCGGCGGTGCCGGTGGCGCGGGCTACTGGGCCTGGCAGGAAGGCTATATCGATCTCGACAGCATGTTCGGGGCCGGCACGGCGGATGTCGCCCAGGCGCCCGCGGCAACCACCCCGCCGGTTGGCGCCGCTGCGCCCGGCAATGCCGTGACGGGCCCGGGCAATACCGCGACCTCGCAGACCGCGGCGGCCGCCACCGGAGAATTGCGCGAAGAGCGGCTGCCGCAGGCCCCATCGGTGCCAGCGCCGCTGGCGCTCGTGCCGCCCAGTGCATCGGCGGCAGCGCCGGGCGTCGGCGTGCCCGGCACCGAGCAGCGCCTCAGCGCCACCCCGACCGAAACACCGAGTCAGGCCGCCGCCGCGGTTGCCGGCATCGATCCCGCCGCGACGGCCGGCAGCCAATCGCTGCTGCTCGAGGCGGCCGATGCCGGGCAGACCGGCGCCATCCCCTTCTCGGGCACGGTGGACTGGACGCGCGGCACCGACGAGACTGGCCAGCCGACGCTGGTGGGCAAGGCCAGCATTCCGGCGCGCAATCTGGGGGTCGATATCCTCATCCGGAAGAACTCCGATCCCAGCCTGCCAGCCAGCCACCTGATGGAAATCAATTTCCTCGTGCCCGATACCTTCATCGGCGGCTCGATCGCCGGGCTTCCGGGCGTGCTGCTCAAGAATGCCGAACTGGTGCAGGGTGAGCCGCTGGTGGGCGCATCGGCCCGCGTGGTGGGCAATACCTATCTCTTTGCCCTCAGCGCATCGCCGCAGGACACGACCAACAACAGCGCGCTGCTGACCTCGCGGCGCTGGATGGATCTGGCGGTGATCTACGCCACCGGTAAGCGCGCCATCCTGACGCTGGAAAAAGACGAGGCCGCCATGACGCTGTTCAGCGACGTGTTCGGCGCCTGGACCCAGACCGCCTCCAACTGAGGCTGAGGGGTTGGGGTGGGGCGGGTTCGAGTGCCCGAACCTCGTGCTTCGAGACGCCCCTGCGGGGCTCCTCAGCATGAGTTTCTTCTCCGCCAAGGTTCAACCGACCTCATGGTGAGGAGCGGCTTTAGCCGCGTCTCGAACCAAGGGGTGCGGGGGCGATGCTGGGCAATCCCCACCGGGTCGTTCCTGCAGAAGCAGGAACCTCAGTTGATCGGGCCAACATCGCAAACGGAGGTCCCTGCTTTTGCAGGGACGACGTTGTGGTGGGGTAGCATTGGGGGGCCCGAACCTCGTGCTTCGAGACGCCCCTGCGCCGAGCCATTCGCGCATAGCGCTCATGGCCTTCCGGCGCTCCGGTCGCTCGGCTGGAGCGCCCGGACCCTGCGGGTCGCCCGGAAGCCTGGCATGAGGTTCTTATTTGCAAAGGTTCAACCGACCTCATGGTGAGGAGCGGCTTTAGCCGCGTCTCGAACCAAGGGGGGCGGGGCGATGCTGGGCAATCCCCACCGGGTCGTTCCTGCAGAAGCAGGAACCTCAGTTGATCGGGCCAACATCGCAAACGGAGGTCCCTGCTTTTGCAGGGACGACCGTCGGGGGCGGGGAGGGACCGAGTGCCCGAACCTCGTGCTTCGAGACGCACCTGCGCCGAGCTATTCGAGCCTGGCGCTTATGACCTTCCTGCGCTCCGGTCGCTCCGCTGGAGCGCCCGGACCCTGCGGGTCGCCCGGAAGCCTCGGCATGAGGTTCTCATGAGTTTGGAGGGGGGATTTCGTCCAGCCGCTCACGAGGCGCTTGAATCCTCGCGCTCAGCCAGCCTTGCGGACGCGGGTGGGGTTGATGAATTTGGCTTCGAGGTGGTCGCGCTCGAAGGGCTTCATCATGAAGTCGTCGGCGCCGGCGCGCAGGGCCTGGGCGATCTGGCCGATGTCGTTTTCGGTGGTGACGAAGACGATGTGGGGGTCGGTGCCCCCGACATAGGCGCGCAGCAGCTTCAGGAATTCGAGCCCGCCCATGATGGGCATCTGCCAGTCGAGCAGGATGGCGTCGGGCATCTCCTGCCGGCACTTGTCGAGCGCTTCCTGACCATCCTCGGCCTCATCGACGATGTAATCGAGATCCTCGATGATGCGGCGGGCGACCTTCCGCACGACCGAGGAGTCGTCGATGATGAGACAGGACTTCATGACGCTCAGCCTCCTGCGGCCTGACCCTCAGACGGACGCAAGCGCTGCGCCCGTTCCCCCAAGGATGCGTCGAAACGTTCCGCACATCCTTGCCCCCGATACCCGGACAGCAGCCGAACCGCCTGTCTTGCCTGCCGATGGTTGTACTATCGGCGAACCACTCTAAAGCAATACCGCGCCCCAATACATGAGGCGCGTCGGTTCGGGATAGGAAAATATCAGTTCGTCGGCTCCGGAATGGCGGTAAAGGTAAAGATATCATCGACGAGCGTGACCTTGAGCACCATTCCGGTCATGCGCGCCAGGATGCCGGTATAGAAGGGCTGGATGCCGCGGGCATCGACGCCGCCCTCGGGTGTGCCGGCCAGAAGCTCCTCGACGCCCGAGGGCATGATGGTGCGCTGGCGCTTGTCCTTGTCGCTGGTGCAGGTGATGAGGAAGCTCTCCGACCCCGCCGCGCCCTCGACCTTGACGCTGACCAGCCCGCCGCGCGGCACGGCCATCGCCGAGATCGGCAGCATGTTCATGAGCAGCTTGGCCTTGTGCTTGGGCAGGAGGATGAGCGGCACCTGCCAGTCGAGATCGGCCTTCTCGATCTCGAACAGCAGGCGTGCGACGCGCTCGCATTCCCGCGTGTCGAAATCGGTGCCCGCGGTGGAGGAGGCGCCATAGGCAAGCCGCGCGAATTCGAGCTTGGCGCGGGCGTGGCGGGCCGAATTGGCGATGAGCTCATGAGCCCCATCGGCCATGGCGGTCTGAGTGGGATCGGCGAGAACCTCGAGGCCGTTGCCGATGGCCCCGACGGGATTGATGAGATCGTGGCACACGCGCGAACACAGCATTGCTGCCAGGTCCGTCGCCTTGAGCTCGATGATTTCGGCCATATGCCAGTCTCCGGAACAGTTCAGAATCAGTGAGGGGTGACAGTAGTGGTCGGAGGTGCCGTGGCAATGCTGCACACGGGGAGGATCGGCGCGCTCATGGCGCGGCGCCCGGCGCCGAGAAGCGCTGCCAGTTGGCCTCGGCGCTCGCGATGGCCGCATCGGGCGAGAGGAGGAAGGCCTCGCGATTGCCCACCGAATAGAAGAAATAAAGCTTGAGCCTGTAGCGCACGAAAATGCGGGGATCGCCCTCGGCCAGATAGCCGCGCGCCAGGCTCATGGCGGCATGCCCGCCGAACTGGGGGGCATAGATGTCGGGGGTGCGCAGGAAGACGTCGCGATTGGCTGCCGATGCAAAATACCATGTCACGTCCTGCCACTGGGCTTCGAATTCGGGCCGCCCCCGCTGCGGCTCGGCCTCGATGAAATAGCTCACCGGGTCGTAGCCTGAGGCGGCAACGCCGGTGAACGGATCGACCACGATGCCCGGCGCAGCCGCGACCGGCGCCGAGAGCGCTCCGAGCAGGCACAGAAGCCCGGCTATGGTTAAGATTTGTTTACGGATTTGCCGCATGATCGCCGTCATGATCGCGCAGGCTCCCGTCTGTGCCGACCAAGCGCCACTCTAGCCCCGTTGTGGTGAGCGCGCGGTAAACGTGCCGGCCGGCCCGACCCATCGAACCAGCCCTGGAGGCTCGACATGCTGAAGCGTCTCGTACTCGGTTTCACCCTGCTGATGGGGCTGCTCGCGCCCCAGATGGCCGCGGCCCAGCAGGGCGGATCGGTGGGCGACACCTATTCGAGCGCCGAGCTGGTTGAAAAGGGCGGCGCCTTCTTCGGCTCGGTGGCGCAGGGGCTGGCGTCGGTGGTGGAGCGGGCGGTGTCGCAATATGGCCTGCCAAACGGCTATATCCTGGGCGAGGAGGCCGGTGGTGCGCTGTTTGCGGGCGCGCGCTATGGCGAGGGCACGCTCTTTACCCGCAACCAGGGCGAGCATGGGCTCTTCTGGCAGGGGCCATCGATCGGCTTCGATATCGGGGGCGACGGCTCCAAGGTGATGATGCTGGTCTATAACCTCGATGCGGCGCAGCAGATCTATGGCCGCTATCCGGGGGTGGACGGCTCGGCCTATGTGGTGGGTGGTGTCGGCATGACGGTGATGAAATATGGTGATGTGGTGCTGGTGCCCATCCGCTCGGGCGTCGGCATCCGCGCCGGGGTGAGCGTGGGCTATCTCAAATTCACCAGCGAGCCGACCTGGAATCCGTTCTGATCGGCCAGGGGACTGACCGCAACGCCCCTTTGCGCTATGGTGGGCTCAAGCTGACCATGGCGCAATCCGTCCGGCTCGGCTATTGGCTGGCAAGTCGTGGCTTGGGCGGACCGGACCCATGAATATCGAAAACGTCATGTATTTCGCGCTGGGCCTGCTGATCGCGGGCCTTCTGGCGCTGATGCTGATGCCGGCCATCTGGCGGCGCGCCGTGCGGCTGACCAAGAAGCGCATCGAGGCGGCGACGCCTTTGACCATGGCCGAGTTCCGGGCCGACAAGGATGCGCTGCGGGCTGAATTCGCGCTCTCGACGCGGCGGCTGGAGCTCACCATCGAAAGCCTGAGGGGACGGCTGGCCGAGCAGCTGCGCGATGCGGCCCGGCACAAGACCGAAGTCGGCGCGATCGTGGGCGAACGGGGCACGCACCAGACGATCCTGCGCGATCTCGAGGGTCGCGAGGAAAGCGCGCGCAATCGCGTGCTGCAACTCGAACGCGAAAACACCGACCTGGCGCAAAAGCTGCGCATGCGCGAGCGCGAGCTGGCCGAGAAACTCTCGCAGTTCGAAAAGCAGAAGGCCGAGAGCAAGGCCAAGTATGCGGCGCGGCCGGCCAGCATCGAAGGGGTCAAGCTGACCCGCAACTACGAAACCGATATCGAGGCGCTCGCCGCCGTGATCCGCTCCGAGCGGGCCCGTGCTGAGGCTGGCGGGGCTGCGGTCGCTGACGGGGCGACGATGCCTCTGCCCGAAGGCGAGCCGGCCCAGGCGGGCGGGCGCGATGGGCAGGCCGGAGAGATCGACCAAGGGATCGCCACGGCGAGTATGGCCGAAGCGGAAGCGGCTATGGCCGCATCGGCGAGCCGGGTGACGGCGCTGCTGCAGGAAACGAGCCCGGTGGTGGCCGAAATCGCCGCCGCTGCGCCGGGGCCGGGGCTCATGCAGGCGGTGTCGCTCGATGCCGACATGCAGGCGGTGCGCGCCAAGGTGCTCGATGTCGAGGCGCTGATCCTCAAGGACTGGGGCAGCGCGGGCGTCGATGAAGATGGGCTGCGCCAGAAGCTGGGGGACATTGCCGAGGATGTCGGCCGGCTGGTCTATGCCATCGAGACAGCCGAAGCCGAAGCCCCCGCCGAGGAGAGCCTGCTGGCCCGCGTGCAGCGCTTTGCCGAGGATGGCGGGACAAGCGCCGCAGTTGCGGCCCAGCCGAGCGCGGCTGCCGCGCCGCAGGGACAGGGCTGAGCGGCCCTTCGCTTGCGGCGTGAAGCGCCAAGTCTTTGCCCCGCCTCTCCGTACGGCGAACCGGCAGCCACTTCGCCCGGAAAAGGCTCCGGGGCTATTCAGAGACGATGGGGACTTCGCGCAGCATCTCGCCGGTGCGGCCATCGAAGATGCGGATGCTGGTCACCGGGCCGGCGCGGTAGGTGAGGGTGAGGAGCCCACCCGAGGCGCTGGCCGAGATGATTTCGGACCCCGTCGGCAGGCTGATGGCGGGCAGGCTGTATTGGGCGGCAGCGCCGCCGCCATCGTCGCGCGTGACGCGGTAGACAAGCACGCCCGCCACGGTCATAAGACCCACAATCAGCAAGCCCATGGAAATGGCGAAGGATCGCCGAGCCCGCTGGAAGATCGCCTGGGCTTCCGGGCTCAGCGGCTCGGCTTCTGTATCGTCGGGCTGGGAACGAGGATCGCTCATGCAGGATCTATCCGGTGAAACGCTGGACTGGCAGTTGGTGGTGGATGCCGAGGCAGATGGCGGCCGCCTCGATGCCGTACTGGCCAAGGCTTTCCCCGTCTACAGCCGCAACCGCATCAAGGACCTGATAGTGGCCGGAGCGGTCTCGATCAATGGGCAAACCGCCACAGTGCCCAATACCAAGCTCAAGCTGGGGCAGGAGTTGCTGCTGGTCGCGCCCGAGCCGGTCGAGGCCGAGCCGCAGCCCGAAGACATTCCGCTCGATATCCTCTACGAGGACGATGCGCTGATCGTCATCGACAAGCCGGTGGGCATGGTGGTGCATCCGGCGCCCGGCAGCCTCGATGGCACGCTGGTCAACGCGCTGCTCTTTCACTGCGGAGACAGCCTTGCGGGCATTGGCGGGGTCAAGCGGCCCGGCATCGTGCATCGGCTCGACAAGGACACCTCGGGCGTGATGGTGGCGGCCAAGACCGAGCGGGCCCACAAGCATCTGGCGGCGCAGTTTGCCGACCATGGCCGCACCGGACCGCTGCACCGGCTCTATATCGCCTATGTGTGGGGGCGGACCGAGCAGGGGCGGGGCACCATCACCCTACCGCTCGGGCGCGACGCCAATACGCGCATGAAGCAGGCGGTGCGCAAGGACGGACGCGAGGCCATCACGCATTTCGCCGTGGACAGCCGGCATGGCGCCGAGGGCTGGGACATCACGCGGGTGCAGTGCATTCTCGAAACCGGACGCACCCACCAGATCCGCGTCCACATGCAGTATATCGGGCATCCGCTGGTCGGCGACACGCTCTATGCGCCGGGCTTTGCCACCAAGGTTGTAAAGCTGCCCGACGCGGTGCGCGCCGCGGTCGAGGGGCTGGGCCGGCAGGCGCTGCACGCGGCCGAACTGGGGTTCGAGCATCCGCTGACGGGCGAGGAGATGATGTTCGAAAGCCCGCTGCCCGACGATCTGGCGGCGCTGGAGGAAGCGCTGGAACCCTATGATCTGGCCCGTCCGGGGCGGTAGGAAGAGCCCTGCGACGCTCGTCCGGCGATGATCGTATTTTTACGATGAAGGCCTTATCAACGCCCCAATCACTCATATATTATGAGTGCAACTCATCCGTGTGCCGCCTGGACACGTTGATGAGGTATCTGCCCGCGCAAACGGGGGACAAGGAAAGGGGTGCGCCATGGCCCAGACAAATCTGCCAGTGCTTTCCGCCGAGGGCGGTCTGTCACGCTACCTGCAGGAAATCCGCCGGTTCCCGATGCTGGAGCCGGACGAGGAGTTCATGCTGGCCAAGCGGTACAAGGAGCATGCCGATCCCGACGCGGCCCAGCGGCTGATCACCTCGCATCTGCGCCTCGTGGCCAAGATCGCCATGGGCTATCGCGGCTATGGCCTGCCGATTTCCGAGGTGATCTCGGAAGGTAATGTGGGCCTGATGCATGCGGTCAAGCGCTTCGAGCCCGACAAGGGCTTCCGTCTTGCGACCTACGCCATGTGGTGGATCCGCGCCGCCATTCAAGAGTATGTGCTGCGCTCGTGGAGCCTCGTGAAGATCGGCACTACGGCGGCCCAGAAGCGGCTGTTCTTCAACCTGCGTAAGGTGAAGGGCCAGATCGCGGCGCTGGAGGACGGCAATCTGCATCCCGAGCAGATCAAGCAGATCGCCACGACGCTTTCGGTCTCCGAGGCCGACGTGGTCTCGATGAACCAGCGGTTGTCGGGCGATGCCTCGCTCAACGCGCCGATGCGCGCCGACGAGGGCGCATCCGAGTGGCAGGACTGGCTGGTCGACGACACGCCGGACCAGGAGACGACGCTCGGCAATTCCGAGGAGTTCGACGAGCGCATGCAGTTGCTCAACAGCGCGATGGGCAATCTCAACGATCGCGAAAAGGCGATTTTCCAGGCCAGGCGCCTGCAGGAGAGCCCGGCGACGCTCGAGGAGCTGGCGCAGGAATATAATGTCAGCCGCGAGCGTATCCGCCAGATCGAGGTGCGGGCGTTCGAAAAGGTGCAGGAGGCGGTGCAGTCTGCCGCCCGTCAGCGCGAAGAGTCCCGGCCCAACGCCATGGCGCACTGAGCGCCGGCTGACCGATCGGAACGATGCAAGGGGTGGCGAAAGCCGCCCCTTTTCGTTTGCGGGACCTCTCCAGGTCAGTGTTCCGTCGCTTTGCCGGACGGCGAGCCGGTATCGATTGCGCCCGGAAGCGCCTAGAGCGGGATCTGGCTGAGGCCGAAGCCGGCGATGCGGCCATCGATGAGGCGGTATTGCAGGTGCTGTATGAGGGCGCCGCCGGTGCCTGATTGCTCGTTGACGATGTTGACCACCGGTCCATCGGGCAGCGTGACGGCGAAGCGCGCCGCGATCTCGGCGGGCGGTGCGCCGAGGCCGGGCAGGCCGGTGGCGAGGTCCAGGGTGCTGGTGGAGCAGCCTTCGCGCTCTGCCTCCTCGGCGGGTGCGCGATCCATCCAGAGGCCTACGAGCGGCTGCGCTCCGCCATCCATGCTGTCGGATGCCAGCAGCAGGCGCGCCTCGCCATCGGATGCAGGGATGAGGAGGCAGATCCACGACAGGGGAACCGGCTGGCCGGCGCTGCGCACGGTGCCGCCCGTGGCGGTGGCGATCTCGGCGAGGCCGGTCTCGCTAAAGCGCAGCAGCGTCGACCCGATCTCGAGGGCACCGAACACCGGTTCGGCGATCTCGATGGTGGTTTCGGGCGCCAGCAGATCGCCGAGGAATTCCACGAGTGGCGCGGGCGGTGCCGTATCGCTCGCGACCGCAGGCGCGGCAACGAGGATCAGACTGGCGGCGACTGCAAAGGCCGGAAGGGAGCGCATCGTGCACCTCGGTTCAAGTCGAGATGCATCGATACTGCCTCGGCCGCAGCAAGGCCAGAGCCGCCCTGCGATGTGATCAGCCCATTGCGGGCATCGGCTGACGCCTGCGGGCGAGGATCGCCTGATCGAGCGAGGCCCAGCCGGCGCCATAACGCATGAGGACGAGCGCCATCACCGCCCAGGGGAGATGATAGGCGAGCCAGCCATCGGGCACGGTGAGCTGGATGATCGCTGTCATCAGGAGGATGCCGAGCGCTGCATAGCGTGTGGCCAGCCCGAGGATCAGCAGGATGGGCAGGACGATCTCGCCCACGCCCGCCAGCCAGGCCATGACGAGCGGCATCGGATAGGGAATGGCGGCGCCCAGGATATGAAGGCGAAACTCCTGCTCGAAGAGATAGCGCGCGCCCAAAGAGAGATTGCCGAACCCATCCCATTTGGTGAGGCCCGAGCGCCAGAAGGGAATGGCGAGCGCGATCCTGAGCCCCAGAAGCGGCAGAGCGGCCGGCAGGCGGGCGATGAGGGCTTCGCCGCGCCTATAGAGATCGGGGAGGGTGAACGAGGCGGTCATGATGATGTCTCCTCGGCAAGATGGGCGCTCGTGAAGGCGCCCGATGTGACGAGCCCAATGAGGGCGGCGCCGATGTCGGCGGGCGGCGAAGCGGTGGCGGCAGCGCCGATGGTTCGCCCCGCGATGAGAGCGTCGGCAAAAGCTTTGTCTCCGCTGGGGAGCACGCGCAGCGTCACATCGGCATCGGGGCGGGTGACGAGCACGGTTTCAGCCTCGCGCGCCGAAATGGGGGCGACCGGTTCGACCTGATGGGCCGACCATATGCTGCCGACGGGCCAGCCGGACACGATCAGCCGCGTCGCGGGATGGGCGACGAAGGCAAGGTCCGGGAGCCGATCGGTGGGAAAGCAGGCGAGATCCTGAAGGGTCAGGGGCAAGGATTCAGCGGCGTGGTAGCTCTGCGTCCAGGCGCATTCGAGCGCCATGAGATCGGGCAGCCAGGGCAGGCCGGCAGCGGGCGGAAAGCTCTCGACGAAAGCGGGGAAGTCATCGCCATAGCGCGCAAGAAGCGGCGAGCCAGGCTTGCAGTGGCCCACGTGAAGGCGGGCCATGCCGGCAAAGAACTCGGCACCCACGACGCGGCGCGTGACGGGGAAGCGGGCTTCGAGCGCGCGCACCAGCGTCACATGCACAGTGTTGCGATAGACCGCGAAGCGCAGCGGATCGACCGGGCCCCCGCGCGTCGTGAGCCCGGCAGGCGGCGGCAGGTCTGGCGACACCAGCGCACTGGCGAAGGCGTGTTGCGCGCTCATGAGGCGAGCCGAAAGGGCGTGCGCTGCATCGCGGCCTCGACGCGCCAGGCCTCATCGGCAAGGGTGGCGAAATCGGGCACGTCATTGTCCCATTCCACCAGCACGGGCATCGGCCCGGTGCGGCTCAGCAGGTGCTGGAAGAGCGCAAAGACATCGGGGCGGACGCGGCTGCCATGGGCATCGATGAGGAGGCGCTGGCCGGCGGAATCGGTGGTTTCGTCATAGCCGGCGAGGTGGATCTCGCCCACATGGTGCAATGGAAAGGCATCGATATAGGCGAAGGGATCGCGGCTGTGATTGACGGTGGAGACCATGACGTTGTTGACGTCGAGCAGCAGCCCGCAGCCGGTGCGATCGGCAATGCGCGCGAGAAAATCGATCTCGTCGATGCTGGATTCGGCGAACAGCACATAGGTCGAGGGGTTTTCGAGCAGCATCCGGCGACCGAGATGATCCTGCACCTGGGCGACATGGTCGCTGACCCGCGCAAGGGTTTCCGGCGTGTAGGGGACCGGCAGCAGATCGTTGAGGAAGCTGCCATCATGGGTGGACCAGGCGAGATGCTCGGAAAACGAGTTCGGCGTGTAGCGATCGACAAGGCGGCGCAGGCGATCGAGATGGTCGCGATCGAGCGGGGCTTCGCCGCCGATCGAAAGGCCGACGCCGTGGATCGAGAGGGGATAGGCCTCGCGGATGGCTGAAAGATAACGATGCGGCGGGCCGCCATCGCCCATGTAGTTTTCGGCATGCACCTCGAAGAAGCCGATGTCCGGGCGGGTGCCGAGAATGTCGGCATAATGCTCGGGCTTGAGGCCGAGACCGGCGCGGGACGGAAGTGCGGTGGCTGGCGCGATCATGGCAATCTCCTCGTAAGGCAGAAGGCGGGGCAGGACGGGGAGGGCCGGAGCCCTCCCCACCAGAGGCGGGATCAGGCAGCGGGGAGGTCGCGGTCGAGCGCTTCGAGCGCGCCGTTGCGACCATCGGGCAGCGCCATGGTGAGGCAGGTGCCGGCGGGGACCGCCTTCCACGCATTGCCCTGATAGTCGACGGTGGAGGTGCCGGCGCAGGTGGTGCCGGGGCCGGCGGCGCAATCATTCTGGCCGGCGAGCGAAACGCCGTAGCACTTCTCGGTGCTCTGGGCCGAAGCGGGCGCAGCGGCACCGGCGAGGGCAAGGGCGAGAGCGGAAGCGAGGGCGATATTGGCAACAGTGTTCATCAGAAGTCTCCCTTGGGTGGCGGGCTCGTCAACCGGCCCGTACTGAGCCATTCGCAGCGGAGGAGGGGTTCGTTACATGGCCCTGCAACACGAGATCGTGAGCACATCACCGCCGGCCTTGGGGTGTAACAAAAGCCGTTGGGGACCGAACTCAGGGGGGAATGACGCGTGACGGGCGAGGACCGCGAGGCGCAATTGCGCGCCTTGCTGATGCAGGCCAATCGCGGCGACGAACGGGCTTATGCCGCGTTTCTGGCATTGGCCGCCGTTCTGGTGCGCATCGTGGCGCGCCGAAGGCTCGGCGCCGGGCCCGGCATGGATGCGGAGGATATCGTGCAGGAAACCCTGTTGGCCATCCACGTCAAACGCCACACCTGGCGCGAGGCCGATCGCGTGACCCCATGGGTCGCGACCATCGCGCGCTACAAGATCATCGATGCCTACCGGCGACGGGGCAAGCGGGTGGATATCGACATTTCCGAGCTTGCCGAAGTGCTCGAGGCGCCCGAGACAGAGCGGGCGCGCGAGGAGGAGATCGTCCGCGCGCTCGCCCTGCTGCCTGCCGGACAGCGGGCGGTGGTCGAGCGCATCAGCCTCGATGGCCGCAGCATCTCCGAGGCCGCGGCGGACCTCAACATGAAGGAAGGCGCTGTGAGAGTGGCCCTGCACCGCGGGCTCGGCGCCATCGCAACCCGCTTCGGACTGAAATCATGACCGACACCAGTGCAATGATCGCGAGGCTCGCAGGCGATGCGGGACGGCGCGGCCCCGGTTTCGGCATTCGGCTGGCCGGACTCGTGGTGCTCGCCGCCGGTGTGGCCGCGACCGTGTTCTTTGCCACCATCGGGCCGAGGGCCGATATCGCGGCGGCGGCCGAGACGATCCGCTTCCTCGCCAAGTTCGTGCTGACACTGTCGCTGGCCGGAGCGGCGCTCTACCTCTTTGATCGGCTGGGACGGCCCGGGGCGGCATGTGCCCGCCACTGGCTGGCGCTGCTGGTGCCCGGCGCGGTGCTGGCGGCCATGCTCGTGGGCGAGGCGATGACGCTGCCGGCGCCCCAATGGCAGGCGGCGATGATTGGCAGCAACAGCCTTGTGTGCCTCACCTTCATTCCGCTGATCGGGATCGGGCCGCTGCTGCTGCTGATTTTCGGCCTGAGGCAGGGCGCGCCGACGCGGCCTGGTCTTGCCGGGGTCGTGGCCGGAGTGCTCGCCGGGGCCATGGCGGCGAGCTTTTATGCGGCCCACTGCACCGACGATTCCCCGTTTTTTGTTCTGCTCTGGTACAGCATCGCGATTGCGGGGCTGGCGGCAGCGGGCGGGGTGCTCGGCCGGATCTTCGCGCGTTTCTGAGCGCCGACATCAAGGCCCTGAAATGCAAAACGCCCGGAGGCATGATCCGGGCGTTTGGCATGGTCTGGTGCTTTCGGTTTGGTACGAAAGCGTCAGGCGACGCTTTCGGAATAGACGTCGTTCTCGTCGGGCTCGCGCAGCACGTAGCCGCGACCCCAGACGGTTTCGATGTAGTTCTTGCCACCCGTGGCCACCGACAGCTTCTTGCGCAGCTTGCAGATGAACACGTCGATGATCTTGAGTTCGGGCTCGTCCATGCCGCCATAGAGATGGTTGAGGAACATCTCCTTGGTCAGCGTGGTGCCCTTGCGGAGCGATAAGAGCTCCAGCATCTGGTATTCCTTGCCGGTCAGATGCACGCGCTGCCCGATGACCTCGACGGTCTTGGTATCGAGGTTGACGGTGAGCTCGCCGGTCGAGATGACCGACTGGGCATGGCCCTTGGAGCGGCGCACGATGGCATGGATGCGGGCGACCAGCTCGTCCTTGTGGAACGGCTTGGTCATGTAGTCGTCGGCACCAAAGCCGAGGCCGCGCACCTTGTCCTCGATGCCGGCGAGGCCGGAGAGGATCAGGATGGGGGTCTGCACCTTGGCGACGCGCAGGGTGCGCAACACCTCATAGCCGGACATGTCCGGCAGGTTGAGGTCAAGCAGGATGATGTCGTAATCATACAGCTTGCCCAGATCCACACCTTCCTCGCCGAGGTCGGTGGTATACACGTTGAAGCTTTCCGACTTGAGCATCAACTCGATGCTCTGCGCCGTAGCGCTATCGTCCTCGATCAGGAGCACACGCATGCCGTTCCCCTAAAAATCCGTTCCTAACTGGAACTGGATGTGGCGCCTTGGCACCATCATCCTTTACCAAACCCTACTGGATATGACTCAAACCTAAGCCCAACTAGTTAACAAAGTTTAATCCGCTTGGGCAAGGCGCCATCCCCCTTGGGGAAAACTTAGCTAAACCATTGGAATTTAACGAAAATTATAGTGAAAATTTCTTAATGCAAAGCTTTAAGAAAGCCCTTCAAGCGACTCTCGTGACTCGCGCTTTGCGGAAATTGTGTCGGGATTTGGCCGGCGCTGAGACAGAAATGACGGGCGGACCTTGACCTCCATGGTTAACGCATTTTCATTAACGATCAGTTAGCCTGCCCCGAACCGATTCGAAGGGGCAAAAGCCATGCGCAGGCTGATCGAAGCGATCGAACGCGTGCCCGAAACCGCCAGTTTCGGCCGGGTCACCGGCGTTCAGGGGCTTCTGGTCGAGATCAGCGGCCCCGAAACCGCTATGGCCATCGGCGCGCGCGTGATGATCGATCGCGTGGGCGGCGGGCTACTGGAATGCGAAATCGCGGGGTTTCGCGATGGCCGCGCGCTCTGCCTGCCCTTCGGACCGTTGACGGGTATCAGGCTGGGGTGCCGTGCCGTATTCCGCGCCCATGAAGCGGTGGTGCGACCCTGTGCGGCCTGGCTGGGCCGGGTGGTGGATGCCGGCGGACGCCCCATCGATGGCAAGGGGCCGCTGCCTGACGGAGCGGCCGCCCATCCGCTGAAGCAGGCGCCGCTGGCCGCCCATGGCCGGGCCCGCGTCGGCGCACCGCTCGATATGGGGGTGCGGGCGCTCAACACCTTCACGACGATCTGCGACGGGCAGCGCATGGGGATCTTTGCCGGCTCCGGCGTCGGCAAATCGGTGCTCATGAGCATGCTGGCCACCAATGCCGAGGTGGATGTGGCGGTGATCGGGCTCATCGGCGAGCGCGGCCGTGAGGTGCAGGAGTTCATCACCGATTATCTGGGCGAGGAGGGGCTGGCCCGCGCAGTGGTGGTGGTGGCGACCTCCGACGAGGCAGCACTGATGCGGCGGCAGGCCGCCTATCTCAGCCTGGCGGTGGCCGAGCATTTCCGCGATGCGGGGCAGCGCGTGCTCTTGATGATGGACAGCCTCACTCGCTTCGCGCAGGCGCAGCGCGAGATCGGGCTGGCGGTGGGCGAGCCGCCGACGGCCAAGGGTTATCCACCCACGGTTTTCTCAGAATTGCCACAATTATTGGAAAGGGCCGGTCCAGGCCTGCCTTCTAGCGGTTCCATTACCGGACTCTTTACCGTTTTGGTCGAAGGTGATGACCACAACGAGCCCATCGCCGATGCCGTGCGCGGCATTCTCGACGGGCATATCGTGATGGAACGCGGCATTGCCGAACGGGGTCGCTACCCGGCCGTCAATATCCTGCGCTCGATTTCGCGAACCATGCCCGGCTGCGTGCCGGAGGCAATACGGCCGGTACTGGGCAGGGCGCGCGAGATGATGTCGGTTTACGCCGACATGGAGGAACTGATCCGGCTGGGGGCTTACCGGAAAGGGTCAGATCCAATGGTGGACCGTGCCATCGCACTCCACCCTGCCTTCGAGGCCTTTCTGGGGCAGGGGCGGGCGGAGAAGACCACGATCGCCGAGGGCTATGGGAGGCTTTCGGATATCGTGGGGGCTGGCGGCGCGGCGGGTTTGACTTGATGGTGTAAGGAGTACAGGTCGTGAAATCGCGCAGCGATAGTCTCATTCGACTCAAGAAGTTCCAGGTCGATGAGAAACGCCGGCAGGTGGCGCAGATCGAAATGATGGTCGCCGATTTCGAACGCATGGCGGCCGAACTCGACCAGCAGATCGAGATCGAGCAGCAGAAGACGGGCATCTCGGACATTGCCCATTTCGCCTATTCCACCTTCGCCAAGGCGGCGATGATGCGCAGGGACAACCTGCTGGCGTCGGCCAACGACATGAGGGTGAAGCTCGAAGCCGCGCAGGACGCGATGGCCGAGGCGGTCGAGGACCTCAAGAAGGTCGAACTGCTCGACCAGCGCGAGCAGGATCGCGAGGGCATGGCGGAGGCCCGCATCGAGCAGGCCGAATATGACGAGATGGGCCGGCGCCGCCGGCGCTGACCCCGATCGCAGACAACAAAAAGGCCCGCATGAGCGGGCCTTTTCATGTGTGAACCGGGTCGCCTGCCCCTGATCCTCAGGACCAGGGACGGGCTCATCGGTTCGATTACATGCGCACGAGACGCTGGCTGTCGCGCTCGGCGGCATAGGTGTCTTCGTCAAACTCGGGCTGGGCCTCGAGCTGCTCGGCAGTCCACTCGGTCAGCAGGTAGCGGTTGTTGTTGGCATCGACCTGGAAGTTTAGGTCGTCAAAGCCGATCGCAACCGGCTTGGCGCCAATCCCGAGGAAGCCGCCGACATCGACGATCACGGCATCGACTTCGCCGCTCTCGCTCAGCACGACGTCGGAGATGGTGCCCACGCGCTCGTCGCCCGGGCCATAGACGGCCGTGCCTTCGAGTTCATCGGCGGTAAGGGTCAACTCGTCGAACTCGGTCAGGGTCGAGCGGTCGAGCGGAGCGACTTCGCTCGTGGTGTTGGCGGGAGCCATGGTGTTATTGGCCGGAGCCATCGGGGCGGGAGCCGGGGTGGCGGCCGGAGCCATCGGAGCCGGGGCCGGGGTCATGGGAGCTGCCGGTGCCGTGACCGGGGCGGCCGGAGCCGTGGTCATCGGAGCGCCGGGAGCAACAGGGGCCGTTGCGTCGCCGGCAGGGACGACGTCATCTTCAACCCACTCGAATTCCGGAGCGGCCTCGAGGGCCTCGCGGGTGGTGGGAACGACGAAGCGTTCGGTCTGGTCGGCGGCGATTACCATCTCGAGGGCGCCGAAATCGACCGCAACCTGCTTCTGGCCGATGCCGAGGAAGCCGCCGACGCCGATGATCACGGCGTTCACGTCGCCATTCATGTCGAGGACGAGGTCGGTGATATCGCCGATCTGCTCGGCGTCATCGGCCGGACCGGAGTAGACGGGCGAACCGATGATGCGCGAAGCGAGGTTGTCGCTGTCGGCATAGGTGTAGCCCGTGGCGATATCGACCATCGGACGATCGGCCGGGGCAGCCGTCGTGGTCATGGCGTTGGCAGGCGCTTCCATGGTGTTGGCGGGAGTGGTCTGGGCCAGAGCCGCGCCCGACAGCATTGCGGTCAGCGCGGTAGTGGTCAGAAGCATGCGGATCATTGTAGTCTCCAATGGTTCGTCGCTGTGATGAACAGGGCCGTGTTGCCCAACGCTTGCCGGTGACGGGCAGCACGGCCTCGATGACCAGTGAACGCGCGTTCTTTGGAGACGTTCCCGATCGCGTGAGCGAAAAGGCACATTCGCGTGTGCCGGCATTGAGAGAATTTTTTGCTCAGGACGGGAACCGGGCGCGGCGAGGCCGCTGTTACGGCAAACAAAAAGGCCGGCCTTCGAGGGCCGGCCCTTTCCGCCTCCCAGCGGTTTTGCGGCGGGCGGCGCATCTGCGCGGATCTGCCCGTTGCCGGCACAATAGCGCGGGAGCGTGGCCATGCCAGCAAACTCCGGCCTTGCGGTTAACCCGGCTTTAACTGGTTAACGGGGGACCGGTCAGACGCTGCCGAGCGTCTTGAGGCGGATGCGCGGGTGCACCTCGTTCTGGCTCATCACCACCGTCTGGGGCCGGAAGCGCTCGATGATGGCGCGCACATGCGGGCGGATGGAGGGGGAGGTGATCAGCACCGGCACCTCGCCGCGCTGGGCGGCATTCTCGAAGCCCTGCTGGATGCCGATGATGAACTGCTGCAGGCGCGAGGGCGCCATGGCGAGATGCCGCTCGGCGCCTTCCCCCACCATGGCCTCGGCGAAGTCGCGCTCCCATTGCGGGGAAAGGGTGAGGAGCGGCAGGTTGCCATCGGGCCCCAGATTGGCGGCGCAGAGCTGGCGGGCGAGCCGGCTGCGCACATGCTCGGCGATCATCTGGGCGCTGCGGCCGGTGCCGGCAATCTCGGCGATGCCTTCAAGAATGGTGGGCAGGTCGCGGATGGAGATGCGCTCGCTCAGGAGCGTCTGGAGCACGCGCTGGATGCCGGAAACGGAAATCTGCGCGGGCACGATGTCTTCCACCAGCTTCTGCTGCTCCTTGGAGAGGCCCCCGAGCAATGACTGCACATTGGCGTAGCTCAGGAGGTCGGCGACATTGGCCTTGAGCACTTCGGTGAGGTGGGTGGAAATCACCGTGGAGGGATCGACGATGGAGAGGCCGCGCAGCTCGGCCTCGTCGCGCAGCCCGCTCTCGATCCAGGTGGCGGGCAGCCCGAAGGTCGGCTCGGTGGTGTGGTGGCCGGGCAGGGTGATCTCGCGGCCCATCGGGTCCATCACCATCAGCTGGCTGGGGAAGATCTGGCCGGCGCCGGCCTCCACTTCCTTGATGCGGATGCGATAATCGTTGGGCTCGAGCTGCATGTTGTCGAGAATGCGCACCGGCGGCATGACGAAGCCGAGATCGGTGGCGAGCTGGCGGCGCAGGGCCTTGATCTGCTCGGTCAGCCGATCGGTGCCGTTCTCGTCCTCCTTGACGAGGCTCAGGAGCCCATAGCCGAGCTCGAGCTTGAGATCGTCCATCTTGAGGCTCTCGGCGATCGGCGGCTCCTCGTTGCGCGGGGTGGCGGGCGGAGCCGACTTGGCTTCGTCCAGCGCGACCTTGGCCGCCTCGGCCTTCTTCTGGGTGGTGGCGCGATAGGCGAGGAAGCCGACGCCGGCGGCGAGCGCGAGGAAGGTGAGCATCGGCATGCCGGGCAGGAGCGCCAGCACCGCCATGGCGCCGGCCGACATGCCGAGCGCGGCCGGATAATGGCTGAACTGCTTGCTCAGCGCCTTGTCGGCGGCGCCCACGACGCCCGATTTCGACACGAGGATGCCGGCGGCAGTGGAGGTGATGAGCGCCGGGATCTGCGAGACGAGACCATCGCCGATGGTGAGCAGGGTATAGATGCTGCCGGCCTCGGAGAAGTTCAGCCCCTCCTGCGCCACCCCGATGAACATGCCGGCGAGGATGTTGACGAAGGTGATGAGGAGGCCGGCGATGGCATCGCCGCGCACGAATTTGCTGGCGCCATCCATGTTGCCGAAAAAGGCGCTTTCGCCCTCGAGCGTCTCGCGGCGCTTGCGGGCGGTGGCTTCATCGATGAGGCCGGCGGAGAGATCGGCATCGATGGCCATCTGCTTGCCGGGCATGGCATCGAGGCTGAAGCGGGCGGCCACTTCGGCGATGCGGCCCGAGCCTTTGGTGATGACGATGAAATTGACGATGGTGAGGATGGCAAAGATCACCGCGCCGATGACGAAATTGCCGCGCGTGACGAAATTGCCGAAAGCCTCGATGACGTGCCCCGCCGCATCGGTGCCGGTATGCCCATCCGAGAGGATAAGCCGGGTGGAGGCGATCGACAGCCCCAGCCGCAGCATGGTGGCAATCAGCAGCACCGTGGGGAAGGACGAGAATTCGAGCGGACGCTGGATGAACAGCGCCGTCATCAGGATCATCACAGAAAAGACGATCGATATGGCCAGCAGCATGTCGAGCAGCAGCGGCGGCATCGGCACGATGAGGATGACGATGAGCCCCATGACGCCGATGGCGAGCATGATCTCGCCCGAGCGCAGCGTATCGAGCACGTTGCGGGCCGAGGGCAGGCTGAAGCGCGACGGGATGGGGCCGGGGAGATCGGTCATCGGCTAATCTTCGCCGGGATAACGGGTGGGGAGGAGGGGATGATCCCAGGTGCCACCTCAGGCCACCGAGCGCTGTTCGCCGGGGGCGGGGATGGCGAGGCCTTCATCGGCATACTGGTTGAGCTTGTTGCGCAGGGTGCGGATTGAAATGCCGAGGATGTTGGCGGCGTGGGTGCGGTTGCCCAGCACGTGATCGAGAGTATCGAGGATGAGGTTGCGCTCGACATCGGCGACGGTGCGGCCGACGAGTGAGCGGGCGACATCGGCGGCAGTCTGGGCCGCGGTCTCGGCGAGTGTGGCGGTGCGCACGACCTCGGAGAGGCCGGTGCCATCGGGCATGGCGATGGCGTCGGGCCCGATCTCCGAGCCCGAGGCCAGCAGCACGGCGCGGTGCAGGGTGTTTTCGAGCTCGCGGACATTGCCGCGCCAGGGCGCGCGCTGGAGTTCGGAGCGGGCTTCGGCCGAAAGGCTGCGCTCGCCCAGCCCGTTGGCGCGGGCGTATTTCTCGACGAAATGATCCGAGAGCGCGGCGATATCGGCCGGGCGCTCGCGCAGGGGCGGCAGCTTGAGGTTGACGACGTTGAGGCGGAACAGCAGATCCTCACGGAAGCTGCCTTCGCGCACGGCCTCGGCGAGGTTGCGGTTGGAGGTGGCGAGGATGCGGATATCGACCTTGACCGGCCGGATGCCGCCGACGCGATCGATCTGCCGCTCCTGTATGGCGCGAAGCAGCTTGGCCTGGAGGCGGACATCCATCTCGGAGATTTCGTCGAGCAGCAGGGTGCCGCCGGTGGCTTCCTCGAACTTGCCCAGCCGGCGGGCTACGGCGCCGGTGAAGGCGCCCTTCTCATGGCCGAAGAGCTCGCTTTCGAGCAGGGCTTCGGGAATGGCGGCGCAGTTGATGGAAATGAACGGGCCCGAGGCGCGGCGCGACCGGCTGTGCATGTAGCGCGCCATCACCTCCTTGCCGGTGCCGCTTTCGCCGGTGATGAGCACGCTGGCATCCGAACCCGCAACCTGGTCGGCGAGCTTGACGACGCGCGCCATGGCCGGATCGCGGTAGAGGAAATCGGTGCTGTCGCGCGCCACCGCCGCGATGACGGCGGCGATCAGCTCGGCATCGGGAGGCAGGGGGATGTACTCCTTGGCCCCGGCGCGGATGGCATTGACGGCGGCGGCCGCATTGGTTTCGGTGCCGCAGGCGACCACCGGCACGTGGAAGCGCTCGGCTTCGAGCGCGGCGATGAGCCCGGCAATGTCGGACATGACATCGACGAGCAGCAGATCGGCGCCGCGCCCCGCGCGCAGGGCCGCCATGGCGATATCGACGGAGGGGGCATGCGAGACCTTGGCGCCGCCCTTCATGGCAAGGGCGGTGGCCTGGCTCAGCTGGCCCTCAAGGGCTCCCACGATCATCAGGCGCATGGCGGTGTTCCCAGTTCGGAAGGGTGTGCCCGGACCTCGTCCTTCAGGCTCAGGATGAGGTCCAGTATGTTTGCATCGTCCCGCCGGGTCGTTCCTGCGAAAGCAGGACGTTCTGTCTGCGGGGTGGTGTCGTGAACGGAGGTCCCTGCTTTCGCAGGGACGACGGCGGAGGGGGAGGGGATTGCCATTGTCAGCCGGCCCGGATGATTTCGGTCATGGTGACGCCGAGGCGGTTTTCGACGAGCACGATTTCGCCGCGCGCCACGAGGCGGTCGTTGACGAAGATCTCGACGGCTTCCCCGACCTGGCGGTCGAGTTCGACGACGGTGCCGACGCCCAGTTTCAGGAGGTCCGAGACCGTCATGCGGGTCCGTCCGAGCACCACCGAGATGCGGACGGGGACGTCGAAGACGGCTTCGAGGTCGATGGCGGTCTTGTCGCCCGGGTCGGTGTCGCCGCCCCGCGGGGCGGGCTGCATTTCTTCGAAGGTGATGCCGTGGTCGTTGCCTTGTGTCATGGCGTCGTCTCCGGGCGCGAGGCGTCGGTTGCAAGAAAGGCGCTGATCGCGCGGTCGACTTCGGCCGCGATGGCGGCGCTGTCGCGCGCGATGCCGCCATCGGCCCATTCGACGCGGCCATCGCCGGGCGCGAGGGTGGCATCGCCCACGATGACGACGCGGCCCTCGAGCCCGCGTTCGGCGAGCATGCGCGTGGCGGTGGGCTCGAAATGAGCAACGAGGTCGGGGTGGCAGCGGATGACGATGCCGGGCATGCGCCCGACCGAGGCCAGAGCCTCCGAAAGAAGCGTCTCCAGCGGCGCCTGGGGCAGCGCATCGATGGCGGCGCCCGAGAGCTTGCGGGCCACCACGAGCGCGAGATCGACGGCGTCGGCGAGGCGCTCGCGGCGCTGGGCGGTCTCGGCCATGGCGAACTGGGCAGCGCGGTTGGCGAGGGCGTCGATGGCCGCGGCGAGCTGGCGCTGGGCGCGCACTGAGGCCGTGCGTTCGCCCTCGGCCACGCCCTGGGCATGGGCTTCGCGGCGCGCATCCTCGATACGGGCAACCAGCGCTGCCTCGGCCATCGCGGGCTGGGGCTGCGGGGCACGGTCGGCCGGGCGATGGCCCAGATCGAGATCGAAGGTGAAGCGGGCGGGAACAGCGCTCACAGGATCATCTCCTCATCGCCCTTGGCCTTGGTGATGATGATCTCGCCGCGCGCGGCCATGTCCTTGGCGGCCGCGACCATGCGGCCCTGTGCCTCGTCGACATCCTTGAGGCGCACCGGGCCCATGGCCTCCATGTCGTCGCGCAGCAGCTTGCCTGCCCGCACGGACATGTTGGAGAAGAACAGATCCTTGACCGTTTCGCTGGCGCCCTTGAGAGCCAGCGCCAACTCCTTTTTGTCGATCTTTTGCAGAAGCGTCTGGATCGAGGAGGCGGGCAGGCGGGTCAGGTCCTCGAAGGTGAACATAAGCGCCTTGATGCGCTCAGCGGCCTCGCGATCGGAATCCTCGAGCGCCGTGAGAAAGCGCGTCTCGGTCTGGCGGTCGAAGGCGTTGAAGATGTCGGCCATGAGCTCGTGGCTGTCGCGGCGCTTGGCGTGCGAGAGGGTGGCCATGAATTCTGAACGCAGGGTGGCCTCGATCTTTTCGAGGATTTCCTTCTGCACCGGCTCGAGCGCCAGCATGCGCGCCACCACATCCATCGCCAGTTCTTCGGGCAGGGCGGTCAGCACGCGGCCGGCATGGTCGGGCGCGATCTTGGAGAGCACGACGGCGATGGTCTGGGGATATTCGTTCTTGAGGTAGCTGGCGAGCACATCCTCCTGAACGTTGGAGAGCTTTTCCCACATGGTGCGACCCGCCGGCCCGCGGATCTCCTCCATGATCGCATCCACCCGGTCGGAGGGGAGGAAGGAGAGCAGCAGGCGCTGCGTGGTTTCGGTATTGCCGGCAATCGTGCCATTGGCGCTGATATTGGTGACGAACTCGACGAGCAGATCATCGAGCATATCCGGGGTGATCGGCCCGAGCCGCACCATGGCGCGGGAGAGGACGCGAACCTCCTCCTCGTCGAGCTCCTCGAGGATCGGGCGGCCGACATCGGGCCCGAGCGCGAGCAGCAGGACAGCCGCCTTCTCGTCGCCATTGAGGGCGCGGCGGCTGGCATTGGCGCCGACCACGAGCTGGCGTTCGGCAAAGGCGGCGGCGGTGGCCTCTTCCATGCTCATGCGGCGTTCCCCAGCCAGTCACGAACGATGAGGGCGGCCTGCTTGGGGTTTTCCTCGATGAGTGTGCCGACGGTCTTGACGGTCTTGGCCTGCGCTTCCCCGGCCGAGCGGGCATTGGTGACCCAATCGGGCACGCGGACCTGGGAGGCGCCCTCGCCAGCCGTTTCGGATGCGGCGCCATTGGCCGGGACGGGCAGGCCGGGGCCACCCACCGCGGCGGTCGGGGAAAGGGCGAGCGGGGTTTCGGGCGTCATCACCCGGCGCAGCAGCGGGCGCATGACGAAGAGCACCAGTGCGAGCGCGATGATAAGCGTCACGAGCATCTCGGCGCCCTTCATCAGATCGTCGCGGGTGAAATCAAACAGCGTATCGGCTGCTGCCGTGCCCGGCCCGGTGGCCCCGGCGCGCTCGGCGAACTGCATGTTGACGACTTCGACGGTATCGCCGCGGGTGCTGTCAAAGCCCACGGCAGAGCGCACGAGGGCGGTGAGCTGGGCGATCTCGTCGGGCGTGCGCGGACGCCAGGCGGTGCCGCCCGCCCCGTCATCGGCATAGATGCCATCGACCACCACGGCCACCGAGACGCGCTTGATGCCGCCGGCCTCTGTGGTTTCTGTCTGGGTGGTGCGGGAAATCTCGTAGTTGACGGTTTCCTCGGTGGTCGAGCCCTGCTCGGCATTGCCGCCGCCGGAGTTGGAGGCATTGGCCCCGGGCAGCTGGTTGGCGACGCTGACTTCGCCGGTACGGCCCGGACCGGTGCTGGAATTGACCACTTCGCGCGTCTGGGTCGAACGCACCACCTGCCCGTCGGGGTCGAAGGTCTCGGCGGTGCGGGTCAGGCGGTTGAGATCGAGCTCGGCCGAGACCTGCACGCGGGCGCGGTTGGCGCCGACCACGTCGGCGAGCAATTCCTCGACGCGGGTGCGCAGGCGGGTCTCGACGCCGAGCACGCGCTCTTCCATCTGCGAGCCGGCCATGCCGGGCGTATCTTCGCCCGAGCCCGAGGCGAGGAGGCGCCCATTGTCGTCCACGATCGAGACACGCATCGGGCTCATGCCCTCGATGGCTGAGGCGACGAGATGCTGGATGGCGCGGATTTCGCCCGAGGTCAGTTCGCCGCGTACACCCAGTGCGATGGAGGCCGAGGGGTCCTTGCGCTCGCGACGGAACAGCTCGCGCTCGGGCAGCACGAGGTGGACGCGGGCGGTGCGGATGCGGTTGAGCGAGGTGATGGTGCGCGCCAGTTCGCCTTCGAGCGCGCGGACATTGTTGATGTTCTGGACGAAGGAGGTGGCGCCCAGGCTCGATTGCTGGTCGAAGATTTCGTAGCCGACCTGGCCGCTCCGCGGCAGGCCTGAGCCGGCCAGGGTCATGCGCCAGGTGGTGATCTGGTCGCGCGGGATGGCGATGGTGTCGCCTTCACCGCGCAGCTCGAAGGGCACGCCGGCGCCGCGCAGCTCCTCGACGATGGCGTTGGAATCCTCGAGGCTGAGGCCTGAATAGAGCGGTGCCATCATCGGGGTGGAGGCGCGCATGATGAGCACGGCGAAAAAGCCGAGCATCAGCACGGCGACCACGGCCATGGCCGCAACCCGCGCAAGACCGAGGCGGTTGACGAACTGCAGCGCTGCGTTCACGCGATTGACCCGAGACCATGTGCCATCGGCAGCGCGCTTTGTTCCGACGCAGCTGCCCCCAATAGGCAAAAATTACCGAGTGGATGGTAAACAAGTGGTTAACCACCGGTGCAGACTGCGAAATTGAGGCAGGTTCTGCCGGGTCGAAGGGGCTTGGCGGGATCGCGACGGGCGCAAAAAAGCCCGCCGGCGCGGGGCTGGCGGGCTGATCTTGCGGGCGGAACGACCGACAGGCGGGCGTTCAGCTTTCGCGGTAATGCTGGATCCAGGTGGTGCGCAATCCGGCAAGCCCGTGCTTGTCGATGGCAGCCTGCCAGTTCAGAAACTCGTCGACGCTTAATGTGTAGCGGTCGCAAGCCTCTTCGAGGCTCAGGAGACCGCCACGCACGGCTGCTACAACCTCCGCCTTGCGACGGATGACCCAGCGGCGGGTATTCCTGGGTGGAAGATCCGCAATGGTCAGCGGACTGCCGTCGGGCCCGATGACATACTTCACGCGGGGACGCATTTGCACGGTCATTCTACTCTCATACTCAACCTGACCTGAGATCGAGCATAGGCGGATCGCGCTTAAAATTTGGCTAAGCGAAAACTTACAACCAGTTAAGAAGTTGATTTGATTGAACTAGATCAACAGCAACCTGGACGTTGCATCAACCGCCCGAAGCGGTCTGCGTTGCCTTGACCGAAGATACGCTCGAGAGGTTGACGCGGGCATTGCCGATCAGGAGCACGGGCTCGGTGCCCGAGAAGTCGACGCCGGTGACCACGCCCTGCATCTGGGTCGAGACCGAGACGAGCTTGCCATCGGCATCGCGCGCATCGATGGAGATGGAATAGGTGCCATCGGGGCGGGCCTTGCCGTCGCTGCCCATGCCATCCCAGCGATAGACGCTCTCGCCCTGCGCGACATTGCCGCGATGGGTGTGCACGGCATTGCCCTGAGCGTCGCGGATGGTGACGGTTACGTCCGCTGCCTTTTCGGCATAAAAGCTCCAGTTGGCGCTGCCCCCGGCAAGTTCCGAGCGCACGCCCGAGGCCGTCACCGTTCTGCCGATATAGGAGACGGCCTGGCCGTTATTGCCGGTGGTGGTGCTCATCACCATGGCTTCGAGGAATTCATTGGTCTTGAGCTGCTGCTCGACCGACGTGAACTGGACGAGCTGGCTCGTGAACTGGTTGGTATCGAGCGGATCGAGCGGGTTCTGGTTCTTGAGCTGGGTGGTGAGGAGCGTGAGGAACGTCTCGAAATTCTCGGCGATGCTGGCGCGCGAGCCTCCGAGCCCGCTGGCCGCGGCCGTGGTGCCATTGATGCCGGTGACGCTCATGGGATGCTCCTAGGCGAGACGATCGACGCCGCCGGGGCTGGCGGTGCCGCGATAAAGGGTAATGGCAGCCGGATGGGGCGCGGCGGTATCGGCGTCGCCGGTGCTGCCGCCTGCCTCGGCGCCGCTGCCGAGGCCCTGCCGATGATCGCCGCCCTGGCCGGCAAAGCCGCCGGTGCCGCTCTTGAGCGAGAATTCGAGCGTGGTGCGGCTGCCTTCGAGCCCGGCCTGGGCGAGGGCGCGCTCGAGGGTGCGCTGGTCGCGCTGGAGCAGGTCGAGGGTTTCGGCCTTCTCGACGGTCAGCCGGGCATTGACCCCGCCGCCACCATCGATTTCGAGCCTGACATCGATGCGGCCCAGTTCAGGCGGATCGAGGCGGATCTGGAAACGGCTCTGGCCAGCCTGCACCTGGCGGGCGATCTCGAAGGCCACCTGCGGCACGGCGAGCTGCCCGAGCGCCTGCGGATAGGCGCCCTGACCGGGCCTGAGGGCGAGGCCCGCCTCGCTGCGCAGGTGCTGGTTGAGCATCTGCTGGAAGCTCTGCGGCCCATCGGTGGTGGTATCGCCCGATGCCTGAGAGGCGGTGCCAGCCTCGGCGGCGAGGGCGGCAGCGGCGGTCATCGCCTCGCGCACGGGGGAAGCGGAGCGCTCCTTGCCCTCGCGGCTGGTGGCGGGCGGCGGGCTGGTCGTTTCTGCCGCGACGGGTGGCGCAAGGCCCTGCGGCTTCTGGAAGCCCTTGTCTTCGGGCTTTTCGATCAGCGGTAAAGCGGGAGCCGGGTCTGTCACGGCTGCGGCCGGGCGGGCGAGACCCGCAAGGCGCTGCAGCAGCGCTTCGTCCGGTGCTTCGCCCGAAAGCTTAGCGGCAAGGCCTGCGAGCCCATCGGCCAGCGCCGGATCGAGTCCGCGCAGGGCATCGGCGAGAGTATCGAGCTGCTGGGTCAGCGGCTGGAGGGCGTTGGGTACACCGGCCAGGCGATCGGCCATCGCCTGATCGAGCGCCTGCTGCAATTGCGGGAAAGCGGCAAGGAGGCCGGCCAGCGGATCCTGCCCTTCGCCCGCCGCACCCGACAGCAAGGCGTCGAGCTTTTCGGCAAGGTCGGCGAGGAGGGCCAGCGGATCGGCCTGGTCGCTGCCGGGCAGGGCGGCGAGTGCAGCGCCCATGGTTTGCTCCGCCTTGCCGCCGAGCGCGCTGCCCAGAGCCTTGGCAAAGGCATCGGGTTCGGGCGCGGCGGCATCGCCCGAGGCGATGCGACCGGCAACGGCCCCGATCATCGGCAGCAGATTGGCGACAGGCAGGGTCACGGAGGGCTCCGGCCGGAGGAAATGACAGGTCTTCGATGTGAGGCCTTGCAAGGCCCTTGCCATCTGGCGGGATGAGGAAAATCAGAGGCTTAAGAAGGGCAGGGGCTGCGCGGGGACGGTCAGGGCGGCAGGTTGGGCCTCAGGCCCGGCAGTTTCTGCCGGGCTCCCCTGCCGCCTTTGCGGATTGCCCCGGGGCCTGGGGCGGTCTACAAGCCTGCCCGTTCGCTGGCCCTTGAACCCAACCGGACCCACAAAGATGATGCTCAATTCGCTTGATATCGCCAAGCCGCCCGCCGAAACACGCGTGGTGGTTGCCATGTCTGGCGGTGTCGACTCCTCGGTCGTCGCCGGCGTTCTCGCCCGCGAGGGTTTTGACGTGGTGGGCGTGACCCTCCAGCTCTACGATCACGGCGAAGCCGTGCATCGCAAGGGCGCCTGCTGCGCCGGCCAGGATATCCACGACGCGCGCCGCGTCGCCGCCCAGCTCGGCATTCCCCATTACGTGCTCGACTATGAGCAGCGCTTCCGCGAGGCGGTGATCGCCCCCTTCGCCAATGCCTACCGGCAGGGCGAGACGCCGGTGCCGTGCATCGCCTGTAACCAGAGCGTCAAATTCGTCGACCTGCTCGAAGTGGCGCAGGACCTCGGCGCGGACGTGCTGGCCACGGGCCATTACGTGCAGAGCCGGCTGGTCGATGGCCGGCGTCGGCTTTATCGGCCCGTCGATGCGGCGCGCGACCAGACCTATTTCCTCTTCGCCACGACCCAGGCGCAGCTCGATTTCCTGCGCTTTCCGCTCGGCGGCATGGGCAAGGAAGCCGTACGTGAACTGGCGCGGGAGTTCGGCCTCCTGGTCGCCGACAAGCATGACAGCCAGGACATCTGCTTTGTGCCGCAGGGCAAATATGCCGATGTCATCCGCAAGATGCATCCCGAGGCCCATGAGGGCGGGGAAATCGTGCATCTGGATGGCCGGGTGCTCGGGCGGCACGAGGGCATCGTCAATTATACCGTGGGCCAGCGGCGCGGGCTCGGCATCGCTTCGGGTGAGCCGCTCTATGTGGTCAAGCTCGACCACAAGGCGGGCCGCGTGGTGGTGGGGCCCAAGGAGGCTCTGCTGACGAGCCGCGTCAGGCTGCGCGACGTCAACTGGCTGGGCGAGCGACCCATCGCCGAGGCGGCTTCGGGCAACGGACTGCCGCTCGAGGTCAAGGTGCGCTCCACCCGCCCGCCACAGCCGGGAGCGGTGGCGCTCGCCGGTGGCAGCGTCGAGGTGACGCTCTTTGCCGGAGAATTCGGCATCGCGCCGGGCCAGGCCTGCGTGTTTTACGCCGATGACGGCCCGGAGGCCGAGGTGCTGGGCGGCGGTTTCATCGCCGAGGCCGTGCCCGCCGCGCTGGTGGCGGCGTGATCGGAAGAGATCGCACTTCCCAGCGGAGCGGCTGGTTGGGGAACTTTGCCGCGCCCCCCGGTCACGGCCGATAAGCAAAACCCCTGCTCTCCGAGAGGCGAGCAGGGGTTGGAGGACTGGTCTTTGCGGTGTTGCGTTTCCGGATCGTGAACCGGGATCCACTGCGTCCGGAAACGCGTCAGGCTAAGGCAGGGCCTCTCAGTCCGTGGGGCACTTGCCGATTTCGAACTTCGCCCTGGGATAGGCGACGACGTCGGTGTCGTAGATGCCCTGGCGGAACTCGCCGCCAAGCTTCAGGATATAGGCCTCGGCCAGCAGGTCGACCGCGAGCCGCCCGCCAAGCGCGCCCTTGATGCAGTTGGACGTGCCGGCGACGCCCTTGAGCTCGGCCGCGATGGGGAACATGCGGAAGCTGAACCCACCCTTCAGCGTCGCCAGGGCACTCTTTTTGCCGATGCCGATATTGGCCTGCGCGCCAATGCCGAAGGACAGGCCGCCCTGCACGATTGCCGTCACCTCACCACGCTTGAAGTCCTTGATGAGCTTTACGGACTCGTCCTCCAGCTTGAACCTCACCCCACACGGGATGATCCACTTGCACCATTCGGTCTTGGCCGTGATCTTGCCCTTGCTGGCAACGCCCAGCCTGACGGCCAGGGACGGTCCTTCGAGCTTCACGCCACCGGTCGCCGTCGCCGACAGATCCGGCTTCAGCTCAAGGTTGATCGGGATCGGCTTGATCAACAGCTGGAAGGACTTGCCTTCGACGTCGAGTTCGCAGGTGAACTCGCCACCGAACTCGACCAGCGGGAAGATGCCCGCCTGGATGCCGGCCTCGACATCCCATTTCAGTCCCGATTCGAGCTCGATCTCATGCTTGAACAAGGGACGGAACGTCGGCCCCAGGCTGAATTTGCCATCCGCCTGACCGCCGCATTTCATGTTGGAGATCGGGCTGAAGTCGAACTTGCGGAGATCATCCACCTTCGACCACTTGTCCATCAGGTCGACGGCCTTCGACCCCCTGCCACCGGCCTGAGCCACGAGGATGCGGCTATGGAGGTCGGTGAACGGCGCAACGCTGTCGCCCGGTTTGAGGGCGAACTTCCACGGCGCGACGTCAGCTCCGGCAACAGGCTCGGGCAGCCCATGGCGGCCGGACCCGGGCCGCATGAGGCTCGACTGCCGACCCACTTCGACCACGTCGAACGCGATCGGTGCGTCCTGCCCGACGACGATGGGCTGGTCGATGATCAGTTCGCCGCCCATGCGGACCTGGACACGCGCCTCGACCGGGGTTTCCGTCAGACAGGCCTTGTGGTTCCAGACCTCCACCAGATAGGTGCCGGCCGGCGGTTCACTCTGCCAGTAGACATTCTCGACGCGGTCGCTCGTCACGCCGCAATCGCCGCCGCGATCATCGACGTCGAGAAGGCCGCCACTGGGGGCCATGGGGGTCGACCAGTTGACGACGGCGTTGCCGGGATCGGTGACCCGCAGGTCGAGGTCGTCGCCACTCTGCCAGCTGAGCGTCACCTGGACCTCGCCGGTGCCGAGTTCGACCGCGGTGCGCGGCACATCCTCATAGACCGGGGAGGCGTCGTCACCGGCTTCGGCCAGCATGCCGATGCACTGCGGATCGTTCGGATCGAGCGGGTTACCCGTCGTCGGATCGTAGCAGATCATCTCGTTTTCAGAGCTGGCATAGAAGTAGTTGAACACCGCGCTCAGCGGCACATCGGTATTTACGATCGCCGTCGATACGCCCGCATCACTGGCCTCGCATACATCGATGACGCCATAGAAGCTGTTGTCGCCGGCGACGTCGGTGGTCGCGAGGAACGGCGTGCCCACGACACAACCGCCACCCGATGTCGCCGCCTCGGTGAGGCCGGCCATTTCGCTGCTGCTGCCGCGCTCAAGGCTGGCCGGGTCGAGCCGCACGCGCACCCAGTTCTCACCGACACGCTGCGCCTCGAGGGCCGCGAAATCGGTGGGCAGGATGGTATTGGCCGCCACGGCATATGCCGCTTCCTGAGCGCCCGGATTGGCCGTGACCGTCGTGAAGGTGCGGACCGGCAGGACCTCACCGCTAATCGCTGTGGAGAACAGGGTGAAGGTATATTCGCTGGCCGGCGCCAGCCCCTCGGCTGAGACCGCTGTCGCCGTCGGAGACGCGAGCAGCACCGGCGTGCCGGCACCCGGATTGTCGGCCGGAGTCTTCCCGTCCGTCCGCACCAGGATGTACTCAGCCACCTCGACGTCGGGCAGCGGACCCCATTCGAGGCTGACGCTGTTGGCCGTGATCTGCCGCACCACCATCGCTACGGCAACACGCTGCGTCTCGATGCTGAACGACACCGAAACGACCGGGTCCCAGGCGATATCGACTTCGGGCACAGTGATCTGGGTGGCGCTGACGTTGGAGACGCTGAAGGTGGAGAACTGGCCAACCGATGGCGCCGGGCTTTCGACCGAGTACGTGCCCGGTGCGAGTTCGACGATCGTGCGGGTCGCCTCTTCGTCGCCATTCACCGGGACGAGGGTGGCCTGGCCGGTGGCCTCATTGCGGAGGATGAAGACGGTGCGACTGCCGACAGCGGCGGTGCCGTCGCTGCTGACGAATTCGACGGGCGTTCCCCGCACGATCTCCGCGTCTTCGCCGGCCCAGGCGAGCTCGATCGGCCCGGTATTGGTCTGCGGCAGCAGATCGGCGGCAGGCGCCGCCACTGCGGCTGCAGGATCGTAGGGGATGCTGGTCCACAGCACGCGGTCGGGGGTGGCGAGCTGCAGCGCACCATTGGGCTGGAGCACCAGCCGGGCGGCGGGATCGGGGTTCTCCGTCAGCGCCGACCAGATGTAGCTGCCGTCCGCGGCATAGGCGGCGAGATTGCCGTCCTCCTGGAAGATGACCGTTCCGACGCGCGGGAAATCGACGCCCTGCGTATCGAAGCCCCAGACATAGCCGCCATCGGCCCGCGCCACGACGAGGTTGCCATCGGGGTTGAGGGTCAGGAAATGCTCGCCCGAAGGCGACCAGTAGCGTTGGCCGCGCACCAGTTCTGTACCCGGCTGGAGCGGCATCACCTGCTGCGTTTCATCGCCGACAGGCAGGCGCTCGGGCACCGGAGGCTGGATGTCAAAGCTCGTCTGGATGACGAAGTTCGATCCCCGCGACTGGCGCTCAGCAAAGAAGATGTCGATCGGGTAGCTCTCACCCGGGCTCAGCCCCAGCTCGCGCAGCTGCGCGCCGGTGATCGTCGCCGTTTCCGCCCGGTGCGTGCCCCCCAGGTCGATCCCCAGCCGGCCGCCGAAGAACACCCACAGGTCATCATCGCCGATAAAGGTGAAGTGGTCGGTGTCGTTCTGGAAGCTGAACTCACCGGCGAGCTGCATGGTGTAGTGGAAGTTGCGCGGCTGGTCCCTGGTGTCGAGGAACCGGCCGTCCTCGTTGCCGAGCAGCTCGTTGTCGATGGGGAAGAAGTCGTAGCGCTCGATGGCATAGCTGGCCGAGCCTGCGGGCGTTTCCACCAGCTCGAGGGCATAGGGCTTCGACATGTTGACGCCGGGCACGTCGCGGTACCACTGGTCGAAGTTTTCCTTTGACGAGAAGGCCTCGTTGCTCGGCCCCGCCCAGACCGGCTTGCCGTCGGGCCCCAATTGCTGTTCGACCTGACCCGGCATGACCGCGCCGCCCCTGCCGGTCTCGAAGTCCGGGTGCGAGCTGGAAAAGTCCCAGATCCGCCCCTGCATGACCTGCTGGGCGGAGGCGGAACTCACCATGAGCCCCAAAGCCAATCCGGAGAGCACGATACCGCGCCCAAAGTGTTTCAAATGACGCACAAAAATCTCCTGGCCTGCAGCCATCAGCGATAGGGACGCGCCAGCGCAGATCCGCGCGGCCGGGATTGCCTCGCGGCCCGCTGGCTGCCCGGCTGAAAGCTGCTGCTTGTCTGGTGTTGGATCAGCGCTCGAAGAGGCCGCTGATTTCCGCATTCTGGGAGGCCTTGTCGTAGGCACACACGACCTGGCGCTCGTTCGCGGTTCCCGCCTCAAGACCGACCATCAGCGCAAAGCCATAGGATTCGGAGCCATACGGGTCCACCTGGATGCTGGTGACGGCAAGGGTGCCGAGCGCTGCGCTCAGGCAGGCCTGCTGGACGTCCTGCTCGAACTCTGCCCAGGCGCCATCGCTGGATGCCTGAAGGGGCTGAAGTCCAGCCATCAGCATGATGAGTGAGCAGACGAGAACCGCCGCTTTACTGCGGCTGTTTGCAAAAGGCTTAGTCATTATTCGTAGTTCCCCAAGACAGTTTTATACACCCGGAGGTTTCCCCCTCGGACCCGCTCATCGTCAATGCGATGGAAAGCGCTTCCGGTTACCGGGATGACACTCATCGGTCTGGCTCCATGAACCGCAGATGAACGCAAGCCTCGGTGCTTGCCTTCGACGTCCGACGGGGGTCGTTGACGGGGCTTGCTGAGCAGCGGAGGCCGGCGCTCTTTCCCGGAAATAGCAGCCGCCGGCAAACCCGGGACGCTTCACCTGGCGCATGGGGACGGTGTAGCCTGAAAACCAGTTGAACCAGCACATCGGGGCCGGCCATGTCATTACTTGCCGTCGAGAACCAAAGTCTCGCGCGCACGCTTGTCGTCGGAACCGTTTTTTTTCTTCACGACAGTCCACAGGCCGGAGTGGCATTCGCCGCCACCACCCTGCTCACGCACGGGGCTCGCTGATGGCCTATGCGAGAACCTATGACGGGCCGGGCTTTGCCGCTGATCTGACGGCGCTGTTTCGTCATCAGCTTGCCGCATGCGCGCTGGCCGAGGGCGAGCTTTGCGTCGGCATCACCGATACGGCCTGGATGCCAGCCTATAGCGCGGCCTGCAGCGCGGCGGCGAGCGCGCTGGGCGCAAGGGCGGTTCAGGTCACATTCGGCTGGAACACGCCCCCCGATGCTGCCGCCCTCGACGCCATCTGCGCGGCGGCGGACCTCGTCGTCTACATGACCTCGCATACCCTGCATTATCGTCCCGAGATCGGCAAAGCCCTGGCGCGCGGCGCGCGGGTTTTGTGCTGCATGGAGCCGCCGCACGTGCTCGACCGGCTGCGTTTTGACACAAGCGTGCGCGACAGGGCGCTTGCCGGCGCGGCGCTGCTCGAGGCATCATCGCGCATCCACATCACCTCGCCGGCCGGAACCGACGTCACCATGGACAAGAGCGGCCGCCGTGGCCTCGCCGCCTATGGTGCCGCAGACGTTGCCGGGCACCTCGACTTCTGGGGATTGGGCTCTGTGCAGGCCGCGCAGATCGAGGGGAGTGCCGAAGGAACGATCGTTCTCGACGTCGGCGACTGCCTGTTCCATCTCGCGCGATTTGTCGAAGCGCCTGTGCGTATCCGTCTGAAAGCGGGCCGGATCGCCGCCATCGAGGGCGGGCTGGACGCGTTCCTGCTGCGCGAGGCCCTCTCGACGGCGGGTGACGACGCCGCCTGGGCTGCGGGCCACATGGCGTGGGGGATCGACCCCCGTGCGCGCTGGACGCAGCCCCTCGTCCAGACGCCCGACACCGGCGGTGGCGGCGCCGATATCGAGAGTTTTGCTGGCACCGTGCAGATCCAGTTCGGAAGCAATGACGACGTAGCGTTCGGCGGCCAAAACCGCAGCCGCGCCCATCTCGGCCTATGCCTGCGCGGCGCAACGCTTCGCCTCGACGGAACGCCCGTTGTAACCGATGGGCGAGCGGTTGGCACGTAAATCCGAAGGTCTCGTTCGGTTCGTCGAGCTTTGGAGGATTTGTCTGGGGTAAGGTGGTAGCGGAGGACCGATACCGCCAATCCCCCCGACCGCCGATTCCCATCAGCATTAAAGTGTAGCGGCGAGATGGTGCGCATCTTATGTCCGCTATCCCATCGTCGGTATGGGGCGCCCGATGGTGCGCTCGGTCACCTCTATCCCCTCCCGCCACGCCTGATGCCAGATCTCGCGAGCCATAGAGACCAAGGCCGCACGAGCACGGACGATCTCAATGAGGAGCTCCTCTGCGCGCCGTCGGCCCATTCTCAGAAATTGGAGCCTCCGGTAAACTTGGGACGCTTCAGATTCGCATGACTACGTCGGTTCACATTCCGGCCAAAGGTATCGCTGACTACGAACGTTCCTATGGCTCAGCGCATGAGCCTAAATCCCGACTGTCGGTTAGACAGTGTCGCTCCAACCCACGCGCCCATCGCGTCCTCGGGACAGTTGGGCTCAGCCTGAGTTGTCCTCGCGCGCAAAGGTTCCGACCGACCTAATTCAGGACGGTTACCTCAACCCAGTCGCCACGCGGACCGCGGCCATAGATTTCCACTTGAATGACTGCTCCACCATCAATTATCGAATGGGCAGCGTCCAATGAAATCTCGCCGTTAAGAAGCATTGTCTCGAGCGCTTGGCGATTTCCAGCGTCCGCAAAAAATGTATCTCCTTCGTCTAGCGGATCTCGTCGGCCAAAGCGGTGGTAATTGGCGCGATCCTGACGGATGATGGCCGCAGGCTCGGTCAGTCTGACCCCAGAAGAATTGAAGAGGTCGTGATAGTTTATTTGCGCTATATAGCTATCGATCAGCCCGCGTTCTGGAGCGCGTGTTATCAGTGATTGAGCGCTAACCTGCGAACTTATTGAAAGGCTCAGCAGCAGAAAGCGCCCGATCATTTTCATGACACCTCCCCCATAAGTAACGAAAAATGTTCCTATCATCGCCCACCTGAATAATAGTGCGTCAGGCTTTCAGATATAAGCCTTGCCGCCTCGCAGCGTCAATTGCGCCTGACACTGCCCTTGTTCCCAGTTTGTCCAAGACGTCGTCGAGTTGAGGAGACTGGCTCAGCTGTCATCTCCGACTGACTACCACCACTGTCACGTTATCGCGCCCGCCTGCGGCCAGGGCAGCATCGACCAGGTGACAGGCAGGATGCGAAGGGCCAGCTTCGAGGGCTCTGGTGATGGCGCGATCAGTAACCATGTCAGTGAGGCCGTCGGAGCAGAGAAGGATGATGTCGTCCGGTTTCAGGCGCCAGCGGGCGACATGTGGGAAGAGCGGAATGGGCTCGAGCACTCCGCCTATACACTGGGTAAGAGCGTGACTTCGGGTAAGAGCGTGACTTCGTTTCGCGCCCTGATCGAATGTGTGATCGACGCTCAGTTGCACGAGCTCACCACTCCGCAAAACGTATAGGCGACTATCCCCGATGTTAAAGCCGAGAGCGACATCGGGTGTCACACAAAACCCGACCGCTGTGCTGCCCATGCCAGATTGGCCGGCGCCAGAGGCAATCAGCTCATATATCGAGGCGTTGGCCTGGTTAAACACCTCCTCAATGCTGGCTTCAGTGGCGAGCATCTGAGGTATTCGGCTTATCGTCTCAACAACCGCCCGACTCGCAACATCGCCAGCGTCATGCCCGCCCATTCCGTCAGCGATGACCGCCCACCCTTCTGAAGAGGAGATGGTCCCCTGCCATTGCGCCCGTGGGCGACCGCTCACGAGGCAGCCAGGCGCCGCGAAGCTATCTTCATTGGCACGCCGAACGTGGCCCACGTCGGTGGCTGCCCAGATGGTTCTTTCACTCATGCTGCAACCCAGTCCGACGACCCCACTGATGAACTCAACACCAGACGTCCCATAGGAGCCTGGTTCCGCGCTCCGCTCCTCGCCGGTCGCAGGACGGACCGCTCCCTCGCAACACGATCAAGGCAGGGTCCAGACTTCGCCGTCTTGAAGACGTTTCATGCCGGGGAATGCCAGCCCCGGATCATCCCAGGCCACCCCATGCACCGGAACGACTGCCTTCGCGTTCATCGCGGTGGCAAACCTCAACAGGTCCGTCGGGCTAGCATGACCCGAGGTATGCAGCATAACTGCCACCGCGCCGGCTGCCTTGGCTCGAAACCAGCCGGATTCAGGATCATCAACATCGAGATAGCCGCTCCAGTTCGAGAAAGCGTAAGCGTCGGCAGCAGTGAAGGCCAAGCCGGCCTTGACGAAGTCGTCGAGCATTGAATCGCGGGTCATCACTATGGCTCGGTCACGAACCAGACGAGATCGCGAAATGGCGAATGGACTCCTTGCCATCTCCTCAACGAACTCGCCTCTTCCTTGGCGAGCGTAAAGCCGCTTCCCGCCAGGGGTGATCACGACTTTGAGCTCAGGAAATTCTGATCCGGGAGTTGGCAGGCGTGTTCCGGCAGAAACACGACGTAGAACCTCCGCTCCGTAAAGATCCACGACAAGCTTGCGGCCGGTCCGCCTGGCAGCTCGGTAGAGTGTCACGGTTCGGTCGATGTTCTGTGCCGACCATTGAACAAAGACATGTCGCTCCGTCGCTGCTGCCAGTTCGACGAATGCGTCTTCGAGTTCGCTTTCCTTGATGACAGGCTTGTTCGTTCGCAAGTTGGTGCCCTCGAGGATGAGGACGTCGAGATCGGCCGGCGGTGACGCAATAAGGGCTTCAACGAGACTGGACTTCCGCCCATGGGCACGGAAATCGCCCCCATACAGAATTCGCCGCCCGCCTTTCTCGATCATCAGCATATGGGCATCGATCGCCGAGTGGTCCGTAAGGATAGGCGTGACTCGATAGCCCGCTATCATCATGGGCGCCGGTCGGCTCGGCCACGTATTGATGTTGCGCTCCAGGGTGCCTCCGAAGAGCTCGCTGGACAGGCTCATAAGTTCGGCCGACTTTTCGCCGGCCCAAACCGGCCAGGATGACGGCAGCTCCTGGATCAGCCCCCAGTGGTCCATGTGAGAATGACTGAACACTACCGACGCCGGCCTCGACAGGTCCAGCGTTTCCGGCAGCAGCCCGGTCGCATCGCGCGGTGCATCCAGTGGGCGGCCCGCATCGAGGACCAGCCGATGCCCGTTCCCGTCGTTGATCTCAATGCACGATCCGCCAATGGAGCGCGTCCCTCTATGGACCGTTAGCTCCATGTTCAATTTGGCACTTGCTGCAAGGGCAGCAGCGGGAGCACGGCGGTCTCATCAAAGGGACCAACTTCGTGAACGGCGACGCCTTCGTTCTCCAGTGTGGCGCGATGACCATTTCGCTGAAAGCTATCTGCGCACTGCTGCATTCGGCCGCTCGCAACCTCCTCCCGATGACCTTCAGACCAATAGGTGCCGATCACGATGCCAGGCTTTGATACGATGGAAGGGGCCTCAGCATTTGCGAGCGAACGCCAAATGTCACCGCAGGGAGCAGTGCAGTCTTCGTCCTTAAAATGCCTGCAGATCCTCAGAAACACATCAGCTGTATTGCGGTAGGCAACGGCTACTTCTGAGAGGCGGTCCCCGACAGACACCCAGTCGGAGTATTTTTTCAACTGACCGATGACCTTTGGCGAGCCATTTTTCGCTCGAAGCTCAGGATTATTGGCGCACTTGGCTTCCCAGAAGGCAATGGCGGGGCGACTGGCCTTGTGAGCCTGGACGACAACCAAGTCCATGCGCGGAGCCACGGGGTCTTCCCCAGGCTGCTTATTTGCCGGAAGTGCCATCTCCAGGTCGATCACCCCGGCATTGGCGCCAACGAGATCATCGACAAATCGCTTTTCAGCGGAAGCGTAGGTTTCGGCCGTGGAGATCCAGCCAGTTAACAGGGCAATGGTATCACTCGAAGACAGATCCGCGCCGCGGAAGATGCGATAAGACTGGATATTCTTGGTCCTAGACGGGCTCCGGTCGCGCGCCTTGCCGTCGACATAGGCTTGGTGCACGTCGATCGTAGGCTCACCAGCGACAATCGATAGCTTCGCGACGGACTGCCCCTTGACGTAAAAATTGAGGTATTTATCCCGCAGCCCAATCCGCAGGCGGCCGTTGCCAGCGTTAGCCGCGCCCGGCAGGGCCCACATGGTAAACAGTTCGCGAACGGCATTATCGGGATGAGCAGCGTCCCATGCCGAGAGCGCGGCGACGTCAAACGAACGAGAAAATTTAGTCATAGGGTTTCCTCCGATCCCCTATATTCACTTGAGGGCCCGAGAAATTTACACCTGCCGGCTATAAATCATCGTCGTTGCCGATTTGCAACAGCAATCAAGCCGCCTAGGCTACCTGTCGACATTTGCGGCGCCCATTTTGTGGACGTCGCAATACGAAGTTTGACCCTCTCCCCTTAGCGTTCCCATCATTCTGATCTCTATAAGTCAGTCATGAGCACAGTAAGTGCTTGTGAGAAAACAAGGATCAGAGATGACAGCCGCACGCCCCTTTGCCGGAACGAGGCTTACCCGCTTCCTCGCCAAGCGCATTCTGGAGCTCAAGTCAAAGAAGACCCAAGCTGAGATCGCAACCGAAACGGGCTTTGTGAACCCCAATATGCTCGCGATGATCAAGGGCGGCAGCAGCCGTCTGCCTCTTGATCGGGTCTCGGCCCTGGCCAAGGCTCTGGATGTCGATCCGGCCCGCCTGCTGCTGCTCGCCCTCGAGCAGATGATCGGCAGCACCGAGGCGCAGGCGATCGTGTCGATCCTCAGCACGGCAGTGACCCGCAATGAGATGGCCTGGATCGAAGCTGTGCGCGAAGCCTCTGATCGCAGCGATCCGCCGCTGACCCGGCGCGGTCGGGCCGCGATCTTCTCGATCTGGGGGAAGTGATGGAGGCCACTGACCTGAGCCGCCGCCTTGTGCTCCTCAATGACCACGAGAGCTTCTGGCTCGATTGCCTCCGGGCTGCCTGCAAGGGCCAGGTGCCGCGGCCGACCCTGGCACGGGCCCAGGCGCTGCGGCGGCTGTTCTCGGCGCAGACGCCGCCGCTGGGAACCGAGGAGGCCGACCATGGCCAGCCCTAAGGAATGGCTCGCCCAGGCGCTGCTTGGCCTTGGGAAGGCGCTGGGCGGCGCATCCCGCAGCGAACCCCGTGTCGCCGTCCTGATCGACGGCGACTCCTTCAGTCCGCGCCTTGTTGGCTCGCTGCTCGACTACTCGGCGTCCATCGGGAGGGTGGTGACGGCGCAGCTCTATGCCAACTACGCCGCCATGACTGGAGCAGCATGGGTGGCGGCATTGAGGACGCACGGCGTCATCGGCATGCAGCACTTTTCCAACAAGTCGGGTAGGAACGGAGCCGATATCGCCCTGGTGATCGCAGCCCTCGACATCGTCCACAGCAACCGCGCCGACCACTTCGTCATCGTCACCAGCGATAGTGACTTTGCCGCGCTCGCCCATCGGCTCCGGCGTTCCGGAGCGGAGGTGCACGGGGTTGGACCTGCCAATGGTTCAAAAGCGTTTCAGCAGAGCTGCAGCGTCTTCGTCCCACTAGATGAACTTGCGAGCAGGACGTCGAAGCCCGCTACTGATCTGCCTGCACCACCAGCGAGATGGTCGCTCAATCCTGCCGATGCGGAGGAGGTCATCCTGACTGCGCTCATCACCCTGGGCGGCACGAGGAACTGGATCGACCTGACGACGCTCACCAGGAAGCTCGGCGAGATGGAGCCGCCCTTTGATCCCCGCGTCTACCGCAGACGTCGCCTCGGGCGGCTTCTTGACGAGCTCGAGAGCGTTGAGATCGACCGGTCGGCGAAGCAGCCACGGGTCCGGATCGCGTTGACCACCAGGAATGGCTCTGTCCCCGGACCGACATCGAAGTCCTAGGAAATCCGTGCCGGAGGCATGGGGATTCGTCGGGTGTCCACCGAGCTCCGGGCGCCTAACCTCCGCTGCGGATCGGCGGCACGCGAGGTTTTCATCTCCTTGGGGCACGCAGTGAGGTCCGCAGATCGCAGTAGGAAGGGAGCAGCAACAGCTGACACACATCGCACATGTTGACAAACCGCCAACATAGCCCCCCCAAACGTCAACTTCCGACCCAAAATACCCCTGAGGACCGTCACCAGCGCACCGCCGATGTAAACTCACTCTGTTTGCGCCTACAGAGTGCCGTAACCAGATGTTTCCCTTATGTTGACGCTTCCAGCCGAAATCGCAGTTTTGCCTGATCTGTCAACATACACACACTAGGAAGACGTTCGCCTGGGAGGCGCAGCCCCCCAAGGTCGGTGATCGTCACCGCGCAACGACACCAAAGCCACTAATTGCAGCGTCAGCGCCCAGGGAAAGGCCGAGGGCGACGCGGCCGAAAAGCTTAGTCAGACAAGGCAGAAATAGCTATTGAGCCATGGAGGCATAGGGAGAGACGGGTCGCCGACCGAGGCGAGGTCCGAGCATTCTGCCCCACGAGTTCGCAACCTGCCCATCCTGCCGGGCGGGCGTCGAAACAAGGACCGTTGGCCGATCGAGACGATGTTCCCGCGCTTTGAGTATTTCAGACTTGTCGCGATACGCTTCGACAAACTCACCAGAGGACTTCCTCTCGGCCGTCCACCTGGTTGCACGCACCCGGATGCCTGAGACCCTCCGCTATATGCCGCATTGATCTGCAGATGAGCGCTCACAGCGGTTTCCAGACTACCGAAATCCGGGCTTGGAACGATTGGCACCGCTTCAGAATCAGCAGGCTGGGAGACGACCCGCTCCGCTGCTTCACTCCACTTGGATGGACTGGAGATAGGCAACCAGGTCAGCGATGCGCAACGCGATCAGTCTCTCCCGCTCCTCGTCCGAGCCAACCTTCTCAAGTTCGTGCGCAAACAGACGAGCCCAAGGTGGCATTCTCACTCCGGTATGCCCGACGATGTCCTCGCGGCCATCGATGATAGCCCGGACGCGCTCCGTCGGGAACGTGCCTCCATTAGCGCTGGCAAGGTAGCCGAGGTCGGTGGCCGAGAACATGGCAGCTGCCGGAGTGTCGGCGCGGCCTTCTTTGCCATGACAAGTGCTGCAGTAGAACTGGAAGGTCAACTCGCCGAACGTCGCCGAGGCCGGGCGCTGAAGCGGATCACCTGGCGGCTTGATGCGCAAGGTTTCGAGACCCTGCAGATAGTCGATGATCGCACGAGCCTGGCTGGGATCGAACTCGAACTCCGGCATTGTCTCGTGCCCGGTCACCAGGCCTTCGACAAGCGCCTCCTCCAGCAAGTCGACGTCGTATCGCTCGTGGAGCGTCGAAAAGGGCGGCGCGCCTGGCAGAGGGCTGATGCCACCCTCCGGACCCACATCATGACACTCGGCGCAATAGGTCTGGACCAGCTGCCTACCGGCATCGATATCTTGCGCGAGCAGGGGCGCCGACGCGCATGTCACCGCGGCGATGGGAAGGCAGATGCAGCGAAACGGCAATTTCATGGCCTCCAGAGGCTGCGCACGTTGCGCAGCAACGCACGCCATCAAGAGCCGGGTCAAGCGAGATGGGTCGCGTGAGCCGCTTTTGGTTGCACGAAAATGTTGCGAGGTTGGTCATCCAGCCGGTGCCGATCGGCCGCGTTTCAGTCGCTGCATTGGAGGGAATGACGACCCCGCTGTTGGGTCTGGAGGCACTCACCGCTGCGATTTATAGTCGGGCCTGGCCGTCGAGATAAAGACGCCCCATCGGCACGAGAGCGGCTAGATGGCGACCGCATTTCGGTCTGGCGCAAGACGTCCGCCGAGATCAATGGCTGCAGCCTCCGCGGTCGTCATCAGCCCCCAGTTAGCCAGAGGGCCGGCGCGAGGCGACCGACGGTTGCAAGTTTTTCCTGTCACGAAACGAGCCTTTTCAGGCCGAGGCGGGATGAAGATCCCCAAGGAACGTCGAACAGCCGTCATTTTCCGCTCGATGCAGACCTTCTAACTGTCTTAGCGACTACTACGCCTCTTCCTCACCCCGTTCTCCCCTCAGCTTCCTCGAGAGGTTGGAGAGCGCTGTCTGGACGGTCTTGCAAAGTCCCTCGTAAGCGAACGCGGTGCCATAAGCTCCTGGGCCTGTGCGCGGCCGGCCGGGCAGCGTCCTTCCCAGTTTGGCCAGCGCTCTGCGGACGACCGGTCTCTTTACCGTGTCATGCTCGAGGAGCGTGAGATCCATCTTGGCTAACCCCGAGATCCCGGTCAGCAGGAACTTCTGGACACGTTGTCTCTCTTGATAAGCGGCCACCGGGCCTTCGCTGCCGGAAAGTGATCGCACGGTGGCGAGCTTGAACTGGAAGTATGAGCCCTGCAACGCTGCAAACTTGAAGCGTGCGACGTCGTTGATGTGGCGAACGCCCAGCTCCTCAAGCTTTCCTTGCCTGAGGGTCACTTCAACCCGGCATCGTTGGTCTTTTGCTGCCAGAACGTCGCTTGTGCCGGCAAAGGTGTTCTGGCGATCAACAACCTTGTCCATCACCCTGACCATGTCGTCCGAGTCGTCCGCACCGAAATATGTAGTCGTGTCCGCCACCGGGGAGCTCGTGATGTCATTGACGGCAAAACTGTAGGGGTCGCGACCAAGTGGGACCTTCTGGATGCGAGCCCACCGGTGGCCCCTTCCCCAAGAGTGGCGCGGCATACCAGCCTGTGCGGCGAAAACGTCCAGGCTCGGAGCCAGCTGCCTGGCTAATACGCCCATCATTCGCGCCCTCGCTTCGTCAGAGGGTGCTCTTGGTGTGAAGTCGACACTCACCTCCATCCCAATAACGACCGGTTCAGAGACGATGCCATGCTTGCGGTCTATCGCCGCGAGGATCCGGCGCAGCTTCGGGAAATCAGGCTCTTGGAACTTCACTTGAAATCGCGAACTCTCCTTACCCTCCCCTGGGCCTATCGGCTTGATGAAGGGGCGTCGACCAAATCCAGCGATGGCGTCCGCCAACCACTGCTGCTGCGTGATCCTGCTCAACTGCAAGTCGATTTCGATCCAGTCAATGACGGCCTTGCATGAGTATTGGTCTAGCGCAATCTCGGGCACGAGACCCTCTCGTCCGGCCAGACGTGCCTGGCGATGACCGGGCGCTACCTGCCTGTAATTGAGCACCACAGGGGCCTTATCTGACTTGAAGTAGCGCAAGGCGACACTGTGTATTTTGGTCATGGGAACCGTGCTGAACAACGCCGGGCATGGACGCCGGTGATCGACCTACACCGATTCGCCGCGAAGTCTCCCCGAGCGACACCCGGCACGTCTTGGAGCCTCGTTCCCCTTGAAGCCATCAGCAGAGGCAGTAGCGGCCTTGTGCTCGCATGTGCATGCCTCGATCTTGCAAGTCTCACGAGCGGCCCGTTCCTAAGGGACGGCAGGCGGGGACACTGATTTCCCCTTTGCTGGACAGTGTTCGAGCAGCCCAAAGAGACGGTTAGCGAGCTGCTTCGCCTGCGCATCGACGGCCGAGGAAACGATGGCTGCCCAGAATGATTCGGGATCATGTAGCGGAGACGGCAACTATTGGCCCGACCACCTAAATGCAAGCCATATTGGGTCACCTCTACAACACATGCCGCCGCAGCGTCAGGTTGCGGCAGCGGGTTTTTCGGATAGTCTGTCCGTCATTGAGGGAAGTCAGTTGATCGCGTATTCATTGTTGCAGGGGCATTACCTAGCCCATCACCTAACCTTGGCCGGCTCCGGCGACGAGTCGCTGACCAGATCGCTGGCCGCTGCGCGCGTCGACATGAACCCGCACCAGGTCGATGCGTCTCTCTTCGCGCTGCGCTCGCCGCTGTCGAAGGGCGTGCTCCTGGCCGACGAGGTCGGGCTCGGCAAGACCATCGAAGCCGGCCTCGTTATCGCCCAGCGCTGGGCCGAGCAGCGCCGCCGCATTCTCCTGATCGTCCCGGCGTCCCTGCGCAAACAGTGGCAGCAGGAGCTGGCAGAGAAGTTCAGCCTCGAGAGCACCATCGTCGAAGCCTCGACCTACAAAGACCTGAAGGCCAATGGGCACGCTCGGCCTTTCGCCGCCCTGCGTGGCGTCGTGATCAGCAGCTACGAGTTCGCGGCTCGGAAGGCAGAAGAGCTGAAGAAGATCACCTGGGACGTCGTGGTCATCGACGAAGCGCACCGGCTTCGTAACGTCTACAAGAAGGGCTCCTCAATGCGCGCCAAGGAGCTAAGGGAGGCATTGGACGGCAGATTTAAGGTGCTGCTCACGGCGACGCCGCTGCAAAACTCCCTAATGGAGCTCTACGGCCTAGTCTCGGTGATCGACGATGACCACTTCGGTGGCGAGGACTCGTTCCGGACCCTCTACGCCGGCGCCCGTTCGAACCCAGCATCGCTAGAGGCGCTTCGAGAACGGCTGCTGCCGATCTGCCATCGCACTCTGCGCAAGCAGGTGCAGCAGGCCGGCCACATCAACTTCACCCGCCGGCACGCCAAGACCTTCAGCTTTGAGCCCGACGCCAACGAGGTGCTGCTCTACCAAAGCGTGTCCTCATTTCTGCAGAGCGGCACATCAGTCGCTTATGGCGACAAGCCTAACCAGCTCGTGCACTTGCAGGTCATGAAGATCCTCGGTTCATCGACCTTCGCCGTCAGCAAATATCTCGAGAAGGTCATCGAGCGCCTCCAGGTTAAGCAGCGCAGTATCGGCATCGATGTGTCCGACGACCTCGACGCGTTTAACGAGTTGGCCGACGAATTCGATAATGAGGATGAGGAAGAGGAAGAGGTCGACCCCGAGAAGCTCAAGCGCGAGATCCTCGAGCTCAACGAGTATCTGAAGCTCGCCCGATCCATCGGCAGCAACGCCAAGGGCCAGGCCCTGCTGAACAAGCTCCCCTCTGTCCTCGATGAGATCATCGCGCGTGGCGGGGCTCGCAAGGCTGTGATCTTCACCGAGAGCGTTCGCACGCAGACCTACCTCAATGATCTCTTGGTCAAGAACGGTTATGCGGGCCAGACCGTGCTGCTCAACGGCTCCAACACCGACCCGCTAAGCAAGCAGATCTACGAGGAATGGAAGGCACGTCACCCAGACAAGGCCGAGCGCTCAGGGTCGAAGAGCGCCGACATGAAAGCGGCCATCGTCGAGGCCTTCAAGAGCGACGACAAGACTATCCTCATCGCTACGGAGAGCGGCGCCGAGGGCATCAACCTGCAATTCTGCTCCCTGGTGATCAATTACGATCTTCCGTGGAACCCGCAGCGTATCGAGCAGCGTATCGGCCGCTGCCATCGCTATGGCCAGAAGATCGACGTCGTCGTCGTGAATATGCTCAACCTGAAGAACCAGGCGGAGCAGCGTATCTATGAGCTCCTGAGCCAGAAGTTCCAGCTGTTTGACGGCGTCTTCGGATCCAGCGACGAAGTGTTGGGCACCATCGAGCGTGGCATCGACTTTGAGCGCACTGTGCTCGAAATCCTGCAGCGCTGCCGCACCGACGACGACATCAAGCGCGAGTTCGATGAGCTCACTGAGAGCCTCAAGAGCAAGATAGACGACGACATCAAGTCCACCCGCGCAAAGGTGCTGGAGAACCTCGATCAGGATGTGGTTTCCCGGCTCAAGGATCGCCAGGGAAGCGTGCAGCAGGCGATTGGCGACTACACCCGCCGGCTGCTGCTCGCGGCCCGTGCGGAGCTCCCTGGAGCTGTTTTCGACGAACCGGGTGCGATCCGCTTCCGGCACGACGGCAAAACCTACACCACGATGTGGCCGGACGCCGACGACCGTGGTTGGGAATTCTTCCGACTGGCGGATGGTAATCTCGCGACGCAGATGCTGGAGGGCGCCCGCCAGCGCGACCACAAGGGAGAGGCAGCGGCACTGACCCTGTCGCCCTCACTCTACCCCTTCCCCGGGCAGCTGGCGGACGTCGCCAATCTCAGGGGGCAGTCAGGATGGCTGCAGGTCTCGCGAGTGACGGTGACGCGCAACGGGGCACCGAAGGATACCATCCTCCTCTCATGCCTGACCGACAGCGGCGAACTGGTGGAGCCCGCGACAGCCGATCGCCTGCTTATGGTCCCCGTCGTGGCCGAGAGCGTTGCCAGCCTGCCCGGTGATCGCAGCAGGCTCGGCATTGTGGAGGAAGAGCATCTCGAGGAGTTCAAGCGGCGGATCAACGAGGAGAACGCCCGGTGGCTCGATGAGGAGGAGTCGCGTCTCGACAACTATGCCAGGGACCTCGAGGTTGAGCTCGACGCCCAGATAGCTGCCCTCGAGGAAGAGATCAAAGAGATGCAGCGCCGGCGCCGCTCCCCCGAACTGGGCATGGAGGAGAAGCTAAAGCTCGGCCGTGACATCAAGCGGCGCGAGGGCGCCATGGACGATCTGAAGCTCTCCAAGTTCGAGAAGCGTAGGGCGATCCGTCGTCAGGTGGGGGACATGATGGACGAGATCGCAGAGAGCCTCACCGTGCGGCCAGTTACCACGCACCTGTTCACGATGCGCTGGTCGGTGGTTTAAAATGACATCAACCCGGGTGATCCAGAGGTATCATTCCGGGTCGTTGCCGTTTGCGGTGGACGTCTTCCTCGACACCTACGAGGGACCCGGATGGGTGAGGCGGCAGCTCCGCGGACGGAGTGGATGGATGCAGATCTCGCACGCCAAGATGGAGACGCCGATCAGCACTTGGCGAAGCACCCTGATCGCAGCACGCACCGACGATGGCGAGGCGTTGGGCCTGCAGGCATCCTCTGCGTTTCTCGCGATGCGGAGTTCGGGGCCCCAGGAATTGGACGAGGTGCCCCCCGACGACCTCGACACCCAGAGCGAGATGCTGTTCTGGGACTTCCTCGGCCGCTGCGACCTGCGCCACTTGGCAATGCTGCGAGAAGCGGAGGCCGAAGCAGCAGTGCGCGTAGCTACTGAGCAGGCGAGGGGCGAAATGGTTCTTGCCGAGGCCGATGCCTACATCGCTACGCTGCGGCGCCAGCGCCGTTCCCCTGACGCCACTGAGGAGAAGCGGAGCCGCCTGGGCGAGTTGGTGGCCATGTTCGAGGAAAAGCAGTCGGCGGCTGCGGCATGGCTGGTGCGGCGGCTCGCCGGAATTCGGGAGGGGGTCATCACGCTCGAGGCTGACGTCGTCATGGCGCTGGCGAACCATGGCGAGGTCGAGGAGCTCCAAACAGTGCGCTGGACCGCAAGGCACCGCTTCGACCGCGTCTACAGCCAGGAGCGGTCAGACAGCTTCTTCCTCGGTCCCAATCCGCCGCGGCGTCGCAATCGGATTGCCGAGGCCCGACTGGCCTGGGATCGGCAGTATGACGATGAGAGCAGCAAGGACAGGCGGGCCCGACTCGACATGCTGCGCGAGGAACGGCGCCGGGAATGGACAGAGCGGATCGAGCAGAGGCGGCGCGAGGAAGCCGAGCAGGAGGCAAAGCGCGAGGCCGCGAGGGCTGAATTCGCACAATGGTCGAAAGAGCAGCAACAGCATGTCCGGCACGCCAGACGAGCCGCCAGGTTCGCCGAGATCGAGACGGCGCGTGAGCAGAAGCGCGAGGCACGGCGCCAGCTGAAGGCAAAGGGGCGAGCACGAAGTTTGACACCCGAGGAAGGCCACGACCTTTCGGCCAGCGCGAAGATGATGCAACGAGCTGCCCGTCGGGCTTCACTTCAGTCAGATGAGCCGATCGACAACGCCGCCTGCAACCTGCTGGGGCAGGGCGCAGTCAAAGCGAAGACCGACATCGACGAGTATCACGACTGGATGAAGGGCGTGGGCCTCGTATAGCGGGGCTGCCATTGGTGGTGGAGGCAACAGGGTGGGAGCCGAATAGCGAGTGCCCGTTCATGATGCACTGGTGGATGGCGTGAATGCCTCCCGAGAAGCGCCTGATAGGATAGTGAGATTGAAGGAAAAGCGCCTGATTCCCGATCGAGGGTGTTCGTAGCGAATGAAAATTGAGCAGTTCAAGCCGGGCGGCTGGAAAAAGCAGTATCAGTATAAGAGCTTTTCTCCGTCGCTTATCGACCACGACTGGACCTGGGATGACCCGCGAATAAACGTGCTGCTTGAGCAAGCGACACGGGCGCTTGGTGAATTGAATGCATATTCCCGCATCGTGCCGGATGTCGATCTGTTCATTCGTATGCACGTCACCAAGGAGGCACAGACCTCCAGCAGGATAGAGGGCACAAGGACTGAGATTGAAGAAGCGCTGATGCCCGAAGAGGCCATCGCGCCTGAAAAGCGCGATGACTGGCATGAAGTCCAGAACTACATCGACGCGATGAATGGCGCCGTAAGCGAGCTGGAGCGTCTGCCGATCTCTGTCCGTCTGCTCTGTCAGACGCATGGGGTTCTCATGCGCGGCGTGCGGGGCCAGACGAAGAACCCGGGCGAGATTCGGACGGCGCAGAACTGGATCGGAGGCTCCGGACCGATGGACGCAGCGTTCGTGCCGCCGCATCCCTCAGAGGTCCCGGAGCTACTGGCCGATCTCGAACGGTTCCTGCATAACGACCAGACTGCAGTCCCGGATCTGGTGCGGGCTGCCATAGCGCACTACCAGTTCGAAACCATTCATCCGTTCAACGATGGCAATGGGCGCATCGGACGGCTTCTGATCACGCTGTATCTGCTCAGCAAAGGCGTTCTTCAAAAGCCCTCGCTCTATCTTTCAGACTTCTTTGAGCGACACCGAGCGTCCTACATTGATGGGCTGATGCGTGTGCGCACGGCAGGGGATCTCAACCAGTGGATTCGGTTCTTCCTGGCCGGGGTGCTGGAAATCGCCACCAAGGGGCGTGAGACGTTCGAAAAGATTCTGGCGCTCAGAGATGAGGTAGAAACCCAGTGCCTCACGCTGGGAAAGCGCGCGCCGAATGCACGCAAGGTGCTGGACCTGCTCTACCAGCGAACCATCGTCACCGCCAAGGATGTCGAACTCTATGCAGGCGTGACGACGCCTACGGCCAACGCGCTTATTCGCGACCTGATGGTGCTTGGCATTCTGGAGGAGATCACCGGCCAGAGACGAGACCGGCTCTATGTGTTCAATCGTTACCTACGCCTCTTCCTTAGTTAAGCCAAATGGCATTTCCTTAACTAGCGTCGTCGCCTAGTTAAGTCCGCCCGAAAGCGTCCGACCCTCATGTCCAAGAAACCCAAGCTCGAACTGTCCTGGATCGGCAAGGAGGAGCGGCCGCGCCTCGAGCCGCGCATCCTGATCGAGGATCCTGTGCTGTCGCACCACGCGGCGACGGCGCGAGAGGGCGCCATCTACGACAACATACTGATCTAGGGCGATAACCTGCTGGCGCTCAAGTCACTGGAGGCGGACTACGCCGGCAAGGTGAAGTGCGTGTTCATCGACCCGCCCTACAATCCGGGCTCCGCATTCGAGCACTACGACGACGGGCTGGAGCACTCACTCTGGCTGACGATGATGCGCGATCGGCTTGAGCTTATCCGCACGCTCATGAGCGAGGATGCCTCCCTGTGGATTTCCCTCGACGATACGGAAGCGCACTACCTAAAAATTTTATGCGACGAGATATTTGGTCGTGCAAACTTCGTAACAAACATAGTTTGGGAGAAAGCCGACTCGCCAAGGAATTCTGCTCGGCAGTTCTCAACCGACCACGATCACATATTTGTCTATAGCAAAACACCTGATTGGCGCCCCAAGCGGCTGGCTCGGACGGCCGAGGCAGATTCGATCTACAGCAACCCAGATGACGACCCTCGCGGTCCTTGGTTGGCCGGCGACCCCTTCGCTAACAAGCCCTATTCCAAGGGCCTCTTCTCGATCACAGGCCCCACTGGTCGCGTCTTTTCTCCGCCGCCTGGTCGATACTGGCGAACCTCCGAGGAGCGGCTGCGGGCTCTCGATGCAGATGGACAGGTTTGGTGGGGGCCAAATGGCAGCGCTCGCCCCAGCATAAAGAAGTATCTCTCGGAAGTCGCCGATCTCGTTCCTCGAACGCTCTGGAAAAAGGACGTAGTAGGCAGCAACCGGACCTCGAAGAACGAGATGCGCTCCCTCTTTCCCGGCGACGCATCCTTCGAAACGCCTAAGCCAGAGCCACTTATTGAGCGGGTTCTGAACATCGCCACCAACCCTGGCGACCTCGTCCTCGATTCCTTCGCTGGCTCTGGCACCACTGGTGCGGTCGCTCACAAGATGGGCCGACGCTGGATTATGGTCGAACTCGGCGAGCACGCGAGGACCCATATCGTTCCGCGCCTCAAAAAGGTGATTAACGGCACCGATCCTGGCGGCGTCACAGAGGCGCTCGGCTGGCACGGTGGCGGCGGCTATCGCTTTTTCCGCCTCGCGCCTTCACTGCTGAGCGAGGACAAATACGGCAACTGGGTCATCTCGAAGGACTACAACCCGGCCATGCTGGCCGAGGCGCTCTGCAAGCACATGGGCTACACCTACGCACCCAGCCAGAACGCCGACGAATACTGGAAGCACGGCCAATCCACAGAGACCGACTTCATCTACGTCACCACCCAGCAGCTCACCCACGATGCCTGCAGGAGGATAGCGGACGATGTCGGGCCCGACCGCTCGCTGCTCATCTGCTGCAAGGCCTACAGCGCCAATCCCGACGCCTTCGACAACCTGACCCTCGTCAAGATCCCCACCGCCATCCTCAAGAAGTGCGAATGGGGCCGCGACGACTACTCCCTCGCCATCGCCGACCTTCCCGATGCCGAAGAGCCGGCTACCCCGCAGGAGCGGCCTAAGGCCGGCGGCTCCCGAGCGGCAAAATCACTCCCTCTGTTCGATGAAGAGGACGGAGAGGCATGAGCGACGAGCAGCGTCATCTCCGCCAGATCTCCCAGCGCCTGTCCCTGCGCGCGCCGCAGGAAAAGTCGCTGCAGATCCTTGCCAACCTGGTCCAGGCCGTAGAGTTCGACAAGACGCTTGACCCCGACCTGGCCCTTGCCGAGATCCAGAAGCTCTACCCGAGCGTCACCGCCTTCGAGCGTGAGTTCCCGTCGGTCTGCTTCGCCATCGCCACCGGCGTCGGCAAGACCCGGCTGATGGGCGCCTTCATCGCCTTCCTGCTCCTTACCGGCCACTCGAAGAACTTCTTCGTCCTCGCCCCCAACACCACGATCTACGACAAGCTGGTCGCCGACTTCTCGCGGCAGACTTCGCCGAAATATGTGTTCCGCGGCATCGCCCAGTTCGCGCAGACCCCGCCGATCATCGTCACCGGCGACACCTGGGAGAAAGGCCGCGGCGTGCGCGGATCAGACCTGTTCGGCAGCGACGCGATCATCAATATCTTCAACGTCGACAAGATCAACAAGGATAGGGTCGCATCCGCACCCTGCGCTAAACGATCGGCGAAAGCTATTTCGACTATCTCGCCGGCCTGCCGGACCTCGTGCTGCTGATGGACGAGGCCCACCGCTACCGAGGCTCGGCCGGCATGAGGGCGATCAGCGAGCTCAAGCCCATCCTAGGGCTCGAGATGACCGCCACACCGAAATCGGTCGGCACGCGCTCGCAGGCGTTCAACAACGTCATCTTCCAGTATGGCCTCGGGGACGCCATGAAGGACGGGTTCGTCAAAGAGCCCGCCGTCGCCACGCGCGCGAACTTCCGCCGCGAGGACTTCGACAAGGACCAGCTCGAGCAGATCATGCTCGAAGATGCCGTTCACTACCACGAACAGGTCCGCACCGAGCTCGAGCTCTACGCCCGCCAGACTGGCCGCCAGCGCGTGCATCCGTTCGTCCTCGTGGTGGCGCAGGACACTGACCATGCCGAGCGCATCCGGCAGGTCATCCAGTCCGAGCAGTTCTTCGGTGGGGCTTACAAGGATCTTGTCATCCGCGTCGACTCCAAGCTGAGCGGCGAGGAAAGCGACGAAGCCGTCGCACGTCTGGTTGGGCTGGAGACCGACGCCAAGACAGAAATCGTCATCCACGTGAACAAGCTGAAGGAAGGCTGGGACGTCACCAACCTCTTCACCATCGTGCCGTTACGCGCCTCGGCCTCCGACATCCTCACCGAGCAGACGCTGGGTCGCGGCCTCCGCCTGCCCTACGGCGAGCGCACCGGGGTGGAAACGGTCGACACTCTTACCGTCATCGCCCACGACCGGTTCGATGCCGTGATTCAACAGGCGCGTGCAGCCGACTCGATCGTGAGGGTCAAGGAGCTCACTATCGGACCGGGGGGCGACGTGCCCGAGACGGCTAGCCGCGTCATCGAGGGTCGCCCGAGTTTCGACACGCTGCTGACAGGCCGTCCCTCCGGGTTGAGCGATGGCGCGACGCAGGAGCCCTTTGTGCTGGACGATGCGGCCTCTCGGCAGGCCGCCGCAGTGACCCTTGATTTCATCCGGCACAAGTATGAGCGCCAACTCAGCCGCGCTGCCGAGCTCTGCACTCCGGAGGTGCGGCAGCGCCTCATCGAGGACGTGCGCCGCCAGCTCGAGCCGGTTCATCAGACGTTCGAGGGCATCGCGCCCGTGGTAGACCTCGACAAGGTCGTCGACGCGGTCACGCAGTCGCTGGTCGAGAACCTGATCGAGATCCCCGAAATTGCCGTCTTGCCCAGCCGCGAGGTTACCTTATGGTTCGAGGACTTCGAGCTGCAGGACCTGGGCCATGTGCGCTTCCAGCCCGTGTCAGAGACCATCCTCATTCGCAACCTGAGGCTGGAGACCCAGCGTGAGCTCGCTCGCGCCGCGACCGGAGCGCGCGAAAGTCAGGTCGAGAACTACATCATTCGGCATCTGATCGAGAGCCCGCAGATCGACTACGACACTCAGGCCGACCTGCTCTACAAGCTCGCCGGCCAGATGATCAGCCATCTGCGCAGCTACCTTGAAACCGAGGATGACGTCGAAAACGTCGCTCTCGTTCGCGGCAGACAACTGGCCGACGTGATCTTTGAACAGATGCGGCGGCACTACCACGAGACCCCAGCAGACTACCGTGCGAAGGTCGTCCGGGCGTTCCGCACCCTGCAGCCCTTCGCCGTGTCGGCTGGCACAGGCAACGGGGTGCTTGACCTCAAGAGGTCGGCCAACCCGCTGTCGGAAACCCGCCGGCATCTGTTCGGCGGCTCCACCAAGAGCCCGTTTACCCTGCACCGGTTCGACTCCGATCCCGAGCGCCGCTTTGCCGCAATGATCGATTCGGCGTTCGAGAAGAGCGTCCTGCGCTGGCTCAAGCCTGGACCTGGCCAGTTCGGCATCGAGTATCACTCTGGCAGGTCCTACGAGCCCGACTTCGTGGTCGAGACCGAAACCGAAAAGCTGATCGTCGAGGTGAAGTCCGTAGCCGAGATGAATGACCCCGTCGTCCGCGACAAGGCGCGGGCTGCCGCCGAGTGGGTGATTCACGCCAATGCTTTGGCAGAAGCAGGCGTAGGCAAGCCGTGGGCCTATCTGCTCGTGCCGGACAGCGCGATCATCGAGAGCGCTACCCTCGCTGGTCTGCGGAGCCGCTACGGCCGGATCGTCTGACAGCTCCCGGTGGTCGACCATTCTCAACTGTCCCCAAGGCCTTGAACCCGATGATGCGTAAATCCACCACAGTGCAGAGCCTTACCGACTTCGGGCGAGTGCGCCTCTCTAAGACCTTCTTTATGCGCGACTTCCTGTTCTCCGACATCGCCTCGGTGCATGGCTTCAACAATGTGCCGGACGATCCGGATCTCGCCATCGCCGCCGGCAGCCGGCTTTGCGAGGAGTTGCTCGAACCCCTGCAGGATCGCTTCGGCCGGATCGCCATCCGCTCGGCCTTTCGCTCCAAGGAGGTCAATGGCTTCGGCAACCAGATGCAGCGGGCCGGCAAGGCGGGCTACAACTGCGCTGCCAACGAAAGCAATTACGCCGGCCACATCTGGGACGAGCGTGACGCCGATGGCTACATGGGTGCGACGGCCTGCATTGTGGTTCCGAGCTTCTGGGACAGTTTCCAGCAGGAGGGCGACTGGCAGAAGCTGGCGTGGTGGATCCATGATCACCTGCCCCATGCGGGGCTCTACTTCTTCCCCAAGCTCTGGGCCTTCAACATCTCCTGGCACGAACGGCCGGTAAAGACGATCCAGAGCTACACCGCCCCCAAGGGCACCCTCACGGCGCCGGGCATGGCTAATTTCGACGGCTCCCACGAGGCGGCGTGGCAGGGCATCGAGGCGGCGTTTCAGAGGCAGCAGAAGTGAGAACGGCGATCGTCGGGTTCGATTCCGCCTGGACTGACCGACCCGGCATTTCGGGAGCTGTTTGCGTGCTTCAGTGTGAGGGCTCGAAAGTTGTCCAGATCACCGGCCCGGAGCTGTCGACCTTCGAGCATGCCCTTCATATCATTGAAAGTGAAGCATCAGCCGCCGATCGCTGCCTGGTTGCTATCGACCAACCGACCATCGTGCCCAACCTCACTGGCGCACGTCCGGTCGATCGTGTCGCAGGGTCGCTGATTTCATGGTTGGGAGGCGGCGTCCAGCCCGCCAGCCGAGCACGCATCGGGATGTTCGACGATGGCGCGCCCATCTGGCGATTCAAGGCGCGGCTGACTGCGAACGACGATCCCGAAGCCGCACGGATCGCGGTGGCAGGACGTCATCTCATCGAGGTTTTCCCGGCCCTGGCGTTGCCGTCGCTTGCGCCCGCATATTGTGGACGGCTGCTTGGACCGCGATACAACCCAGGCAGGCGCCGCACCTTTCGCTTGGAGCATTGGCACGGCGTGCTGGAATGTTTAGTGGAACAGGCCCTTGCCAATCACGTTCCAGAACTGGTGGAGCCTCTTCATTCCTTGGGCAACCATCCAGCCCCTAAGAAGTCGCACCAGGACATGTTGGACAGCGTGATCTGCGCGCTCGTTGGATATCTCTGGATGTTCGACGAGCGGGATCGCATGCTGGTGCTCGGGGACCTCGATACCGGCTATATCGTGACGCCCGCGGCAGGCGAGGCAAGAGTGAGGCTGCTGACCGCAGCGGGCAGCCGGTCCGTGTGGGCTGCATGAGCGAGCAACGTGGCAAACCTTGGTCTGCTACGACCGCTTGACACCTGTTGAAGCGGCTTGATCGCATAACAGCAGTGTGTGTCGATCTCGATGCTGTCCAACTGCGTCGAAGATTGACCACGGATCGGCAGGCAATATTGACCCCCTGAGGGGGATGAGCCGATCCGACTTGTAGACGCTGGTCGGGGGTGCGCAGCCGTCTCGGAACAGCGTTCAGGCGCGGTTCTTGAAGCGCCAGCGGTCGTTACTGGTATCGACGATGTCGCAGTTGTGGGTGAGCCTATCGAGGAGCGCCGTGGTCATCTTGGCGTCGCCGAAGACCGTCGGTCACTCGCCGAAGGCCAACTCGACTCGATTCAGGTTACTTATGCGGCGGCAGCTATGCGAGTCCGCGATAAAGCTCAGCAGAAATCCAACTGCGATCGCAAGTCTCCTGCCGCGCTACTATGATGGCGAAATTGCTGGATCCGCTTACGTCCCTGCTGATGCGGGCTTCCCGACTGTGCCCCTCGGCAAAACCAAACAAGTGCTTGACATTCCGTTTCCGTTGCATTAGAAGCAACGACAACGAAATGGAGCGCGTAGCAGCGGATGGCCAAGACATCGACAGAACGGAGCCGCGAGCTCAGGGCGAAACGAAAGGCCGCTCAGAGGGCCGCGCCCGACCTTACGACCAACTACCTTCGCAGGACCTTCTTCGAAGCGGCTGCTGGGCGCCTCCGCGAATTGGACTTCTACTGGAACTCAATGGGTGTAGAGGGTCCGGCGTTCGATGATGACCGCTGCCCGCGGTCATACGATGGTGCCGTCGAACAGATCGGCAGTGACGTGTGGGAAGCTTACTCGAGAGACTCGCTAGGGCGGGCTGAGAGCATTGTGAGCCTGCTGCTCGATACGGCTTCTGAGCTAGCCCACGCCATCAACGAATACAAGCTGGACGAAATTTCTGCCCGAATCGCCGAGATCGAAAAGGCTGACCTATCGCTGCCAGAGGTCAAGGCCAGAGCTCTCAGTGACATCGTGACATTGCAGGCCATCAAGGAGCGGCTTGAGGGCAAGTCGTTTCGGCGGTCTTTCGCCGAGTTCAGTGTCAAGGGCAACGTCTCTAACTAAACAAATTCCGCCGGGTGGGCATCGGGTTGCAATCGTCACCCACCCTGGCGGCGCTACCGGCAGAGCATTCTGCAATGCCGTCACCGGCCCACGGGCCAGAAAGGGACACTACCATGTCCGAGGAAACGCCTGCAATGGTCACCGAGCGGGAGCTGTTTGCGGCCTTCATCGAGCTTGCTGTGCACTCGAGCACCAATTTCGGGCCGGCTTGTTCGAACGAGAGCTACGAGCCGATCAGCTATCTGAAAATCTCTGACGAGTATGACGACCTGGAGGATGCTAGCGAACTGATTATCGAACGCCTCACCGAAGCGGACAAGCCTGAGGAGTATCTGCACTCGCTTGCCAATTGCATGGACACCTATGCCAACACCTTGCGGAAGGTCTTGGCAGATTTTCACTCCTTCAAGCGTCTCCATTCGATCGAGGCCCATTTTGGCGCCGAGCCCAAGGATCAGGGCAGCCAGGCCTGGCAGGCTTGGAGTGATGCTTGGGACGAGCACGACAGGCACCCTCGCTTTTTGGCGCCGGCAGTGACCGAAGGGGCGCTTGTCTAATGCCGATCGTTCCGAACACTGTTGAAGAACCGACTTCGCGTGATCGCTTGGTCTTTTACGTCATGTTTGCACTGAACCGTGCGGTTGAAGGTGTTGAGCAGGTAAGCACCTACGAACTCGCGGAGCAGATCGTTGAGTTGGTCGAGGAAACGCAGGAGCGTGAGGCTCTGTCGCGGTAGCGTCAATGCCAGCACCCGGATCAATGGTGCGGGTGCTCGGCAGGCGTCGCCCTACACGAAGAAAAGGTCGCTCCCTCGTGCTGCCGTCAGAACTCCGACGGTCGTCCAGCTATAAACTAAATAGATCGACGTTGCCTTCTAGCCGAATCTCGGCGCGACCAACTTCGATCACGAAGGTGAACCGGTGGAAGGCGCTCAAAAGCACGAAAAAGGACGCGAAAGCTCGCAAGCGGCTTGCCGGTTGGTAGCCGACAACGATGATGCGCTGCCTGATGAGATCGGTTGTATCATCGACGCACTGGCCCGCTCGGCCGCACGGCGCGATCACCACGCTGCCAACATAGGGTATTAAGACCATGACGAAGGCCGTCATCTACGCTCGCTACTCGACCGAGCTGCAAAGTGACCGTTCCATCGAGGATCAGGTCGGACTCTGCAGGAGGTTCATTGAACAGAAGGGCTGGCTCTATATCGCGAGCTTCTCTGACCGCGCCCGGTCAGGTGCATCGACGATAGGCCGAGATGGGCTGACTGAGCTGATGAGCCGAGCGCGCGCCGGCGACTTCGATGTCGTCGTTGTGGAGGCGTTGGACCGTATCTCGCGCGACCAGGAGGATCTTCCCGGCATTTTTAAACGCCTGAGCTTTCTTGGTATCGAGATCGTTAGCGTTCATGACGGCAAGGCCGATAAGATTCAGGTTGGAATTCGGGGGCTAGTCAGTGCGCTTTTCCTCGACGATCTCAAGCACAAGGTGCGGCGTGGTATGGATGGCGTTGTCCGCGACGGTCGCCATGCAGGAGGACGTGCTTACGGCTACAGGCCCAAGCTTGGGCATCCCGGCGAGCTCGAGATTGTCGAGGACGAAGCAGCTGTGGTTCGACGCATCTTCGAAGAGTTTCGTTCGGGCAGGTCGCCACGCGAAATTGCGACTGGCTTGAATGCAGATCGGGTTCCGGCGCCGCGTGGGGCTGTTTGGCTTGCCTCCACGCTGAACGGCAATGCCTCGCGAGGTCACGGCATCCTGGTCAATCCCATCTACGCTGGCAACATCGTTTGGAACCGCATCCGCATGATCAAGGACCCGGACACCGGAAAGCGCGTGTCGCGGGTAAATGATAGTGCCGAGTGGGTTACGGCGGCCGCGCCACACCTCGCTATCGTATCGACTGAGCTTTTCGTCGCGGTGCAAGAAAGGAAGGCCGCGCTTTCACACGTGCCGGCCCCTTGTCGTCGCAAGGCCAAGCACCTGTTCTCGGGCCTGCTTAAGTGTGGTTGTTGCGGGGGAGGCTTGTCCGTCAAGGATCGAGACCATGGTCGGGTTCGGCTTGTTTGCACCCGGTCTAGGGAGGGGGGCGACTGCGCAAACCGCCGCCATTTTTACTTAGATGAGATCGAGGGAAGGATCTCTCGCGGTCTGCGGAAACAGCTTGGCAACCGCACGGCGCTCGACCGCTACGTAAAGGTCTACACGGACGAGCGTCGACGCCTGATGGGAGATCGAGCCGGAGTTCTGAAAAGCTTCAGCGCCGCCTAGCGACCATCGATGCGAATCTCGGTCGAGCGACGGACTATATGATCCAAGGCCTTCTGGAAGAGGAAAAGGGCGCTACACAGATCCAGGACCTCAAGGCAGAACGGGCGGTTCTGATCGCTGAGCGCGAAGCTATCGACGATGTCGTGCCGGATTTGACAATCCATCCTGCGATAGCTGACGCCTACCTCGAAGCGCTGGGGAGCTTGGAGGGTGCTTTAAAAGGTCCGGAGGGTCCTTACGAGACGGAGGAGTTTAAGGCGGTGCGCGACTTGGTGGAGAGCATAGTGGTTACGCCGGATCCGACCTCGTCCAGTCCGCATGTCGAGGTCAATGGCGATCTCGCGCGTTTCCTCGCACCGTCTCAATTTTCGTCGGGGGGGTAAAGTGGTAGCGGAGGAGGGATTTGAACCCCCGACACGCGGATTATGATTCCGCTGCTCTAACCAACTGAGCTACTCCGCCCCGAGGGGCCGTGCGGCGGCCCCGGTGCGCGCCGTAATTAGGCGGGGACCATGCCGCTGTCAAGCGTCTGCCGCAGCCGCAGGTCCGGCAATCGCCTGTGCCACGAGCGCCAGGTCGGCAATGAACTTTTCACGCTCGCTGGCCGCAAGGGCGCGATCGGGAATGCGCAGCAGGTAGGAGGGGTGGTTGGTGACAAAGAGCACGCTGCCATCCTCGCGGGCAATGGGCGCGCCGCGCAGCTTCGAGATCGTCGCGCTCCGCCCCATAAGGCTTTGCGCAGCGGTTGCGCCCAGGGCGACGATGATCCTGGGGCGCACGAGCCGCAATTCGTGCGAGAGCCAGACATTGCAGGCGGCGATCTCGCTGCCATCGGGCTTCTGGTGCAGGCGCCTCTTGCCGCGCGGCACGAATTTGAAATGCTTGACCGCATTGGTGACATAGACGCGCGACCGATCGATCCCCGCTTCGGCGAGCGCCCCATCGAACACCTGCCCGGCGGGGCCGACGAAGGGCCTGCCGGCAAGATCCTCCTGATCACCGGGCTGCTCGCCCACGAAGACAATCTCTGCATCTGCCGGCCCTTCGCCGAATACGGGCTGCGTCGCCTGCTCGTAAAGCGGGCAGCGGCGGCAAGAGGCCAGGGCATCGTGAGCTTCAGACAGTGTGGCGAAATCGTCGGTGGCATTGGCCGGACTGTCAGCCTCGCGCCCGGCCTGGCGCAGGTGCCGGGCCGGAGGCTGGCTCGCGGCTCGTTCGATCATCGCCATCTCTGCCTCCCTTGCGCCGCGGATCAGGGGATCAATGAGCCGCGCCTCGGGCAGGTTGCGCCAGTATTTTACCGGCATCTCGGATTTCATCATCGCGACCTTGAGGCGCGCGGGATTGAAGATGGAGGCGAAATAGGTGGTCCAGGCGGCCTCCACCGCATCTTCGGACGGGACGTCGCCCTTGCGGCCGCCCGGGCCGAAGGCGAGGGCCTGCCCGTTCCAGACGGCGCTGGCATAGGGGGTGACGATGGCCCAATCCATGCCGTCGAAGCGCCGCATGAAGAAGGGGGCGGTGCGTTCGAGGACATAGTGATCGGGTTCGAACCAGGCGGCGAAGCGCTCGCGCTCCGCTTCGTCCGCAATCTCGACTTTGCGGAAGCGCACGAAGGCGGTCATCTTGTGTGCGTCGCGCCGCACCGCCGAGGCCATCTGGCGCAGTCGCACGATATCGGGGTCGCTCGCAACTTCGAGCAGGTTGCGGTCGCCCTTGAGCCGCCAGAGGATGCGGTAGCAAAGCGCGAAACGCTCCGGGTCGCGGTGGCAGAGCGCCGCTTCGGCCTTTTCGAGGAAATCGGGCGAAACGCGGGTGACGGCCTCTGCCGGTGCGGGCGGAGGCGCATCGCCCGCCAGCAATTGCTCGAAGGCGTCGGGGCCGATCCATGCGACATCCGAAGGCTCTATGCCATGGGCGAGAAGGGCGCGGGCATGGCCGCGCCATTCGGCAAAATCGGCGTAACCGTCAAGCCGGATCGCGATCATCCGAAGAGCTCCATCTGCTGGGGCCTGGGGGTGAGCCTTGCGCGCAGATGGGGCGAATCGATCACGCCGCCCGGCGTCCAGTCGGCACACACGATGAAGGCCCGCATCGTCTCGATGCTGCCGGCCAGCCGCGCGATATCGTCGAGCCGGAGGCGATGGTGCCGGCGCGTCGAGAGAATGCGATCGACCCCCGTCTTGCCCAGGCCGGGCACGCGCAGTAGCGTCTCGCGGCTGGCGCGATTGACGTCGACCGGAAAATCACCCCGGTTCTTGAGGGCCCAGGCGAGCTTGGGGTCGATCGCGAGGTCGAGCTGCCCGCCTTCGCCCCCCGCCACGATTTCGGGGACCGAAAAGCCGTAGAACCGCAGCAGCCAGTCGGCCTGATAGAGCCTATGCTCGCGCATCAGCGGGGGCGGCTTGAGAGGCAGACGCGAACTGGCATCGGGGATCGGCGAGAAGGCGGAATAATAGACGCGCTTTAACGAATAGCCCGAATAGAGCCCCGCCGCCCGGTTGAGGATCGCCGCGTCGTCGGCCGCATCGGCGCCCACGATCATCTGGGTCGATTGTCCGGCGGGGGCGAAGGCCTTGGGCTTGCTGCGCGACTTGCCCTCGGGCCTGGCCTCGTCGAGCCGGCCGCGGATGCGCGCCATGGCGGTGCGGATTTCGGCCGGCCGCTTTTCGGGCGCGAAATGCTCGAGCCCGACATCGGTGGGCATTTCGATATTGGTCGAAAGCCGGTCGGCCCAGCGCCCGGCTTCGGCAAGCAGGTCGGGATCGGCGTTGGGAATGACCTTGAGATGAATATAGCCGAAGAATTTGTGCTCGGTGCGCAAGCTTTTTGCCACGCGCACCATCTCCTCCATGGTGTAGTCGGGGGAGCGGATGATGCCGGAGGAGAGAAACAGGCCCTCGATGTAATTGCGTTTGTAGAAGTCGAGCGTCAGCTTCACCACCTCCTCGACGGAAAAGCGCGCCCGGGGGACGTTGGAGGAGGAGCGGTTGACGCAATAGACGCAGTCATATACGCAGAAATTGGTGAGGAGGATCTTGAGCAGGGAGATGCAGCGCCCGTCCGGTGCATAGGCATGGCAGATGCCGCTGCCCTCGGTGGAGCCGATGCCGCCCGTGCCGGCGCTCGACCGTTTCTTTGTGCCGCTCGAGGCGCAGGACGCGTCGTATTTGGCGGCATCCGAGAGGATGGCGAGCTTGCGATCGAGCGTGAGAGTGGCCATCAAAGTTCCCTTTTTGTTCTTTCCTAGCGCGATCGACCGGTGCTGTGCACCCCAAAAAGACAGGCTGCCCGCAAGTGTGATTGTTCGCCGGCGCGAACCGATGTGATTAGACATCGTTCGTTGGAGGGCAACGGTCTGTTGTGGGACGGCCACTCGCACCCGGCCGCAAAAGCCCTTAGCTAAGCGTCACACGAACACGGAGGACTTTTCGATGGCACTCGAGCTTTCAGGCATCCACCACCTTACCGCGGTCACCGCCGAGCCGGTGCGCAACCTGGCCTTTTACACCAAGACCCTGGGCATGCGGCTGATCAAGAAGACCGTGAACCAGGACCAGACCACCGCCTATCATCTGTTTTACGGCGATGGCGTCGCTTCGCCGGGCGCGGACCTCACCTTCTTTGATTTCGACGTCGGTCGGGAGCAGCGCGGCAGCAATTCGGTCATCCGCACCGGCCTGCGCGTCGGCAGCGAGGACGATCTGAAGTGGTGGAAGGATCACCTGCAGACCTCCGGGGTCGGCACCAGCGCCATCAAGGAGCGGGCCGGGCATCTTTCGCTCGATTTCGAGGATTTCGAGGGCCAGCGCTTCCGCATGGTGGTGGCCGAGGGCCAGAAGGCCGTGGCGTGGGACAAGAGCCCAGTTCCGGCCGAGCGACAGATCGTCGGGCTCGGGCCCATCACCATGTCGGTGCCGCGGCTCGATCGCACCGAGGCGGTGCTGACCCAGGTGATGAACATGCGCAAGGTGCGCACCTACCCCGCCCATGAGCGCTATGGCGAGGTGCATGTGTTCGAGATGGGCGAGGGCGGACCGGGGGCCGAGCTCCATGTCAGCGTCGATCCGGGCATGGCGACGACCCGGCCCGGCGCCGGCGGGGTGCATCACGTGGCCTTCCGCACGCCTGACCAGGACAGCCTGCGCCAGTGGGTGCGCCATGTCGGGCAGTTCGGCATCCGCTCCTCGGGCGAGGTCGAGCGCTACTATTTCACCTCGCTCTATTTCCGCGAGCCCAACGGCGTGCTGTTCGAGATCGCCACCGACGTGCCGGGCTTCACCGCCGACGAGCCGCTGGAGACCCTGGGTGAAAGCCTGTCGCTGCCGCCCTTCCTCGAGCCCAACCGGGCGGCGATCGAGGCCAATCTCAAGCCGCTCGTCTGACGGCGATTGACCTCAGGCCGGACGTGAAGAGGGACCCGCAAGGGCCCCTCTTTTTGTTTCGCACTATCGGTGGTCGGCTGTCAGGGCCGGCCCAGTGTCCGGGCCAGACCGACGAGGGCGATGAATTCGGCGCGATAGCCGCCTTCATCCGCTCCGCGCGCACCTCGCGCCAGGGCTTCGATGGCCGCATAGTCCATGGTGCCGAAATCCGAGCCGCGCAGGGTCTGTCCGAAGGCCGCTACAGCCGCGGCAAAGCGCATGTCGGGGCTGGCCGCATCGAGGCTGTCGAGCACCGAAGAGGGGCCCACGGGGATCTCGATCAGCCGACTCTCGGCCTCGCCCGGCTGCTTGTAGCGCAGCTTGACGAAGGCGAGCTCGTCGCTGGGTTCGGTTGCCGCCACCGGCGCGGCGGGCCGCTCGCCATAGCGCAGGGCATCGAAGCGTTCTGCGCCCGAGCCCACGGGGGTGATCTCGTAAAGCGCCGTCACCGTGTGCCCGGCCCCGATATCGCCGGCATCGACGCGGTCGTCGTTGAAATCCTCGCGCTCAAGCGCCCGGGTCTCGTAGCCGATGAGGCGGTATTCGGCGATTTGGGCCGGGTTGAACTCCACCTGCACCTTCACATCCGAAGCGATGGTCTGGAGCGTGCCGCCGACCTGTTCGACCAGCACTTTCTGCGCCTCGCGCAGGCTGTCGATATAGGCGGCGTTGCCATTGCCGTTCTGGGCCAGCGCCTGCATCGTCGTGTCGTCGAGATTGCCCTGTCCGAAGCCCAGGACCGAGAGGCTCACTCCGCTCGCCCGCTTGGTGCGGATGAAGGATTTGAGCGCCTCTGGATCATCGATGCCGACATTGAAATCGCCATCGGTGGCAAGGATCACTCGATCAATGCCCGGCCCATCCGCGTTGCGCTCGGCCAGCCGGTAGGCGAGCTCGATGCCTGCCGAGCCGGCCGTGGAGCCGCCGGCCGAGAGCCTGTCGAGCGCGGCAAGGATCGTCGCCTTGTCGTCGGCCGACGTGGGCTCAAGCACTACCCCCGCCGAGCCGGCATAGGCGACGATCGCAATCGTGTCGCCTTCGCCCAGCTGGTCGAGCAGCAGCGCGAAGGCCCGCTTGAGCAGCGGCAGCCGATCCGGCGCGTCCATCGAGCCCGAGGTATCGATGAGGAAGGTGAGGTTGGCAGGCTGGCGCTCCCCGGCCAGGGGGGCATAGCCCTTGATCCCCACGTGCAGGATCTGCGTGCGGCTGTTCCAGGGGGAGGGATAGACCGAGATGCTGGTCGAGAACGGCTCCTCCGCCGAGACCGGCGCCGGATAGTCGTACGGGAAGTAGTTGATCAGCTCCTCGAGCCGGATCGCCTCGGGGGCGGGCAGCCAGCCTTCGGTCAACGCCCGGCGCATATAGGAATAGGACGAGGTGTCGACATCGACCGAAAAGGTCGAAACCGGCTGCTGGTTGGTGCGCACCAGCCCGGATTCGGTAAACGGGGCAAAGCTGTCGCCCGTCATCGGCTCGAAGGGCGTGATCGGCCGGAAGCGGTTCTGTTCGCCATAGACACCGACCTGCGAGGCGGGCGAGGCGGGTGCGGCTGCCTGCGGCATGGCTGCCGACATGCCATCGGCGCTGCGCTTGGTCATCGTCTCGCCGGCCGAAAGCCGCACCCCGCCGGTGCGCTGTGGCGCCGGGGCAATAGCGGTAGGGGCACTTGCGGCTGGAGGCGGCGAGGGGGCGGGCTCGGCCTTCACGATGATCTCTTCGGCCCGCTCCTGCATCGACTGCGAAACAACCGCATCGGCCTGGCGCGAGGCCATTTCCACCGGCGCCTGCGCCGCCTCGGGCCGGGCTGCGATCTCGATCGCGGCGGGCAGCGGGCGACCGGGCTGGAGCGCCGTGGTGGAATAGAGCTGCCAGCCCAAAGGCAGCATGACAAGCGCGACGGCAGCCGTGCTCAGCCCGAAGGCGGTACGGGTATCCATGGTCCAGTTCCTCGCAAAATCGGGGAGTATGGACCTGAGACGCCCGATGAGGCCGCCCCCTTGGGCCGCCTTGCGGACCTTGTCAGCCTGGGAGATGTCGAACGCCGTCATGGCAGCATTGATCGCCTCGCGGCGCGTGGCGGCATCGGGAGCCGGAATGTCGCGGCGCTTGAGCAGCGCCAGCTTCTCGTCGATCCTGTCGGTCATAGAAGCCCCCTCAGGCTCTTGCGGGCCTCGTGCAGGTGCCAGGAGACGGTGCTCTCCTTGCAGCCCATGATTTCGGCAGCCTCGGCATGGCTCATGTCCTCGGCATAAACGAGAATGACGGCCATGCGCTGCTTTTCGGGCAGGCGGTCGACGGCGGTCCAGACCTCGCCGGCGGCAGTGGCCTCTTCTTGGTCGGGCAGGGCGCTGTCGGGGCTGACTTCGGCGAAGCGGTCGACATTGCGGCCGCGTCGACCGCGCGCCCGCTGCATGTCGCGCACCGCATTGACGGTGACGCGATAGAGCCAGGAGGTGAAGGCCGAGCGCCCGTCGAAGCTGGCGATGGCGGTGGCGAGCTTGATGCACACCTCCTGCGCGATATCTTCTGCGTCAGATCGCGCGCCGGCCCATTTGCAGGCGGTGCGGAATATGAAATCGTAGTGCCGCTCGACCAGCTGGCCGAAGGCATGCCGCTCGCCGGCGCGGGCGCGGGCGATGAGCGTCTCGTCGGAAATGGCGGGCGACGGGCCGATGGCCGGGTCAACCAGATTGGGCATCAAGGCAAAGGACCGTGGCACCTTACTCACCTCCACTGGAGAGCATCTTGGCAACGGGTCGACAAGGGCCGATTGCAAAGCGATGATCCTTCTTGCATGGTTTTGCGTCCCCTCGCCGGGCGGCCCTCTCAGGGTCCTGTCCGGCTTCTCATCTGCCAGTGGGACGCCGATGCTGCGCCGCGCCTTGGGGCGGCTGGCGATTTTTATCGCCGCGCTGCTGGCCCTGATGGTCGAGCCAAGAGCGGAGGACCGCGCTGCGGCCGAGGAACGATTCTGGCGCGCCGTGGCGGCGGCCCATACTGTCGATGCCGGCATCGTGGCGCTCGAGCCGGTTCCGCAGGACATTGCCGAAACGCTGGCCATCGGCACGCTCGTGCCACTGCGCGCCATCATCGGAGGCAGCGAGGCCGTTGTGCAGGGCTATGGCGATGTTGCGGGCGGCAACCCGGCCTTTCCGCGCTTTCGCAGCGTGGGGTCCGACGGCATCGCCAGCCTGCTGCGGGCGCTCGCCATCCTCGATCCGAACCGGACGCTGTCGGCCCAGGACATCATCCCCCGCATCGCCTGGGCCTATCCCGAATTCGGCGTGCCGGTCGCTGTGCCCGGCATGCCCTGGACGATCACCAACACGACGACCGGCGCCACGCTCGAATGGACTACGCGCAACTCCTCGCGCTCCGGCATCCTCAATTTCTGGCGCATCGCGCTGCATGTGGACGAGGACCATCGCGCCGACCTGCGCCGCGTCGACATTCCCAATCCCTTCCTGCTCAAGGGCACGGTAAGCCGGTTCTGGTAAGGGCGTGACGACGGCCCGCTGGCTGGTCCGCGTACCAAGAGCAGCGGAGCTACAGCAAACGCCCGAGAATCGCGCGCGTCGGCGGACCGGTCGTGGGGGCCTGTGCATCTCCAAAAGGTGGGTTCGGCGGTCTGAGCCGACGGACGCGCGTCTGTTTTGTCGGACAGTGTTGCGACGATGCCACGAAGATGACCCGAAAATTCATCTTTCTTTAGGGTTTAAGCTGTTGTGGCCACTCGAATCTTTCGGTGGCCCGGTGGTTTTCGGGCGCAAGAGCGTTTGATTGCTTAACGAAAGGTTATGAGGTGAACTCCGCTCAGGTTGCGTGCGCGCGGACGCAGCCAACCCTTGGGGAGGGTATCAGCATGGCAGCCAGATCCATGGTGCAGACGACCTATACGGCCCAAGGGCCGAGCCGGTCGCCAGAAGTGCTGTCGAGGCTTTCCCGCACGGCGCAGGCCGGCGTGTCGCTGCTAGCGCTCTGTCTCGCCTTCCCCCTGTTGCAGCCGGGTGTGGCCAAGGCGCAGGACACACGCACGGTCGTCAACGGGCTGGGCGGGGGCGGCGTCATCCTCCTCAACGATGCGACCGCGACGGCGCTGGCGCCGGTGCTCTCCGACGCCGGCGACGGCATTCTGGCTTCGGCGGGCCATGGCGCGGTGGATGGCGAAACCGGCGCCATCGCCACGATGACCTCGGTGGGCACCGTCATCCAGGGCACCACCGGCAGCTATTCGGTCTCCGACGCGATCTTCACCAATTTCCTGACGCAGGGCGGCGCGGGCAGCGGCGGCGGTGCCGGCTTTGGTGGCGTGTTCTATGTCGACCGGGGCGCGACGCTGACGCTCAACAATGTCGACTTCCACGGCAACACGGTGGTGGGCGGAGCGGGCGGGAGCGATCCCTCGTTGCGCGTCACCTCGCAGGTCGATATCGGGGTCGCCGATATCGAAGTCCCCTATGTGCCGCTCTCGGCCTTCCAGATCTCGCCGCAGCTCGGTGGCGCCGATGGCAGCTACACGGTGACCACGCTGACGCTGCCGCCCGAGGGAGCCAACACTTCGCTGAAGCCGGGCATGCGCGTGCTGTTGCCGGGTTCGACCACGCCGGTCGAAATCCTGACCGTCAGCCCCAATGGACGCACCATCACCCTTGCCAGCAGCGCGCCCGTCTCGACCGGGCTCGTCTTCGATCCGGGCGAGGCCAATAGCGGCACCGCCGGCACCAACGAGACGGTGCTCAATTTCAACAGCTTCGGGCAGAACATCAAGCCGGGCAGCACGCTCGTCATCAATGGCGATCCGACCACCACATATCGGGTCAAGAGCTACACCGAGACCTCGGTGACGGTCGAAGGCATCGTGCCGGCGGGCGTGCTCAGCGACATTTCCGCCAGCGATCCGGCGGATCGGCCGGACTTCGAGTTCGTCAACCTCGTCAATTTCGATGTGACCTATATCAAGAGCGTCACCTATGACGGGACCAACAGCACGATCGCCCTCGCGCAGCCGAATGCGTTCTTCAAGCCCGGCATGGTGCTGACCGACGACCGCATTCCGGGAGGCAGCGCCGAAATCATCGACATCGATGCCAATGGCGGCATCGTGGTTGCCGGCGACATCACCGGCAGTTCCGATCCGCTGATGGGCTTCACCGCCTCGCTCGAACAGGCGGCGGCCGGTTCCAACATCGTCTATGCGGGGTCGGGCAAGCTCGTGGTGGGCATGACGGTGTCCGGGACCGGGGTGGCTCCCGGCACGACGATCACGGCCATCGATCCGGCCGATGGCACCATCACGCTGAGCCAGAACCTGACCGACAAGCCCACCTCGCTGTCGTTTTCGGGCGTGGCGGGCACCGGCACCAACACCATCACGATGATCGACGCCAGCCTTCTCGAAGGCGTCGTGGAGGGCATGGTGATCACCGGGGCGGGCATTGAGCCGGGCACCACGGTCGATTCCATCAGTGCCGATGGACTGACGATCACGCTTTCGAGCGACATCGTCGATGCCACCGCGCTCGCCAACCTGACTTTCGGGGACGCGCTTTCGCAGGGCGGCTCGATGAACGGCATCGCCCAGACCGTCACCGGCGACCCGGGATATGACGGTATCAATGGCGTGCCCCCCAGCGTGGTGTGGAGCGATGGCGAGGGCGACGACGGCAAGGATGCCGGCAGTGCCGGGGCCGGCACCGTCGGGGTCGGTGGCACGGGCGGGCAGGGCGGGGACGGCAGTTCGGGGCTCACCTGGAACCCCTCGCTGGTCAAGGGCCTCGCCGATATCGTCATCGATGCGGCGTTCCTCACCGCCGAGGCGGCATCGGCCCTGGCCAGCGTGCCGCCCGACGTCGCCGAATCGGTGAGCGTGGCGCTGCAGGCTGCCAAGGCCTATGTCGATGTCGGGCTCGCCGTGGGCGAACTGGCGGAATGGCATGCCCTGCTTTCGGATGGCTATAACGGAGCCGGCGGCGATGGCGGCGCGGGCGGCTGGGGCGGTAATGGCTCGGACTTCTTCGGCGGCGGCGTCGGGGGCTTGGGCGGCGATGGCGGCGATGCGGCGCTGCCGATCGGGCAGGCCGGCAATGGTGGCAATGGGGGCTGGGGCGGCAATGGCGGCTTCGGCGGCGGTGGCGGCATGGGCGGCGGCGCCGGCACGATGGGCAGCGGCCTCTATGCGGCCGATGGCCTAGGGGAACGGGGCGGCAAGGGCGGCTTCGGCGGCGGCGATGGCGCCAATGGCTATGGCGAGTTCGGGGAAGGCGGCGCAGGCTTTGGCGGCGCCATATTCGTGCGCCAGGGCGGCAGCCTGACGATCACCGGCAATTCCACCTTCAACTTCAACCGCGCCGAGGGTGGCGATGGTGGGCTGATGGGCCAGGCCGGCAATGCCGCCGGCACCGACCTGTTCATGATGAAGAATTCCACCGTCGCGATCCGTCCGGGCACGCGCCTTGTCGGCACCACGGTGGTCGACAATGTCGTGACGTTCAACGGCTCGATCGGCGATGACAGCCGCGAAAGCTTCGACGAAGCGATCAACGGCCGCGGGTCCGGCGCCAGCCTGACCATCGGCAAGGGCCTCGTGATCTTCAACGGCCGCAACACCTATACCGGCCAGACCCGCATGGAAGGCGGCGTGCTCCAGGCCAAGGATGGCTGGGGGCTGAGCAATTACAGCAACCTCAATTTCAACGGCACGGGCCGTACGGACGGCACGGGCGGAGCCAGCCTCTTCGATAACGCGCAGGCCGGCGTCATCATGACGACCGGGGTGTTCGGCCGCCAGCTCGGCACTGCCGGCACGCAGGTGCAATGGACCGGCAGCGGCGGCTTTGCCGCCAAGGGCGGTGACCTCGTCGTCAATATCGGCAATCTGCCAACCCCGCAGAAGCTCTTCTGGGGCGTGACGCCCGGTTTCTTCATCGGGCCGCCCGACGGCGATCCTACGGGGCCGCTCGGCCCCATCGACACGGCGGCGCTGGTGTTCGGCTCCGAACATGCCGATTCGGCGGTGCATTGGCTCAACCGCATCGATCTGGGGGCGCTCGACCGGCAGATCCTCGTGGCCAGTAATCCGCTCGCCACGCACTTCGCCCGTATGGCGGGTGCGATCTCCGGGACGGGTGGTCTCATCGTGGGCGAGGCCGGCACCGATTTCTGGGACGGCACGCTGATCCTCACCGGCCAGAACACCTTCACCGGCGGCATCGATCTGCGCTCGGGCACCCTGGCCGTGGCGAACGGCGGCACGCTCGCCACCGGCACCGATGTCGACATCTCGGAAGGAGGCAATTTCCAGGTTCTGACGGACGGGCTGGAACTGGGCCTCATCGACAATGAGGGCGCGCTGACCGTGGGCGCGGATCTCAAGGCGCTCGGCATCCGCAATGCGGGGTCGGTGCTGATGATGGCCGATATCGATCTCAGCCCGGGCTTCCCCTATGCGGACGACCCCGCAACCTATCCCGAGCCCAATTTCTACGGCGACTTCTTCAATGACGGTCCGGGGGCGTTCCTCTGGGTGCTGGCCGACGGCACGGACACCGAACACACCCTGACCGTGCAGCAGTTCCGTGGCGAGGGCACGGTCCTGCTGGGCGATGGCACCGATGCGCCGACCCTGACCATCGACCAGTATGGTCAATCCGAGTTCGCGGGGGTGATCACGGGCGACGGCAACATCGTGCTCACCGGCGGAACCGCGGGGGATGCCGCCGACCCCGACAGCACGTTGACGCTGACCGGCATCAATACCTATACCGGCACCACCGTGATCGATGACGGCAGCACGCTGGCGCTTTCGGGCGCGGGCAGCATTTCGGAGTCGAGCGGGGTGGAGGTCAACGGGCGGCTCGACATTGCCGGCGTGACCTCACCACTGTCGGTTGGTACGGCCGGACCCGAAGGCACGCTGATCAATGATCTCAGCGGCAGCGGCGAAGTGGCGCTGGGCACCAAGCTCCTGGTGATCGACAATGCCGCTTCGCTGTTTTCGGGCGTCATCTGGGGCGATGGCGATCTGGCCATCCAGTCCGGGGTGCAGAGCCTTTCGGGGGTGAACACCTATACCGGGGAAACCTACGTTCTGGCCGATGCCGAGCTCAAGCTCGTTGCCTCCGATCCGTCCGATCCCGGCTCGCCGGATGGCAGCATCGCCGACTCCGTGCGCGTGGTCGTGGATGGCACGCTCGATATCGCCGAGACCAATGACGGTGCCGAGATCAAGGGGCTCGAGGGCGCGCTCTCGACCTCGAGCGTTGTTTTGGGCGATGAGCGCCTGACGATCACCGATGCCAATGCCTTCGATGTCGCGCCGCCGACGATCGGCAATCCGGTCGGATCGAGCTTTGCGGGCGTCATTTCCGGCGCCGGCGGCCTCAGCATCGTCGATGGCCGGCAGACGCTGACCGGCGTCAATACCTATACGGGCTTCACGGTGATAGAGGATGCGAGCCCCACGACGCGGGGCGAACTCTTCCTTACCGGCGCTGGCAGCATCGCTGCCTCCGAACTGGTCGAGGTTGATGGCCTTCTCAATATCGAAGGTACCAACGCCCCGGGCGCGGACATCATCCGGCTCGGAGGCGCCGCGAGCGGCCAGATCGAGCTGGGCGATCGCACGCTGACGCTCACGGGCACCGGGGATTCGGATTTTGCCGGCACGATCCTCGGCAGTGCGACAAGCGGGCTCACGCTCGAAGGCGGCACGCTGACGCTGACGGGCGCCAGCCCGGATTTCGATGGCAAGACGACGATCGAGGACGATGCGACGCTCTTCCTCGCACTCGGGGGGAGCATCACCGGCTCGACCGTCGAGGTCGCGGGCACGCTCGACATTTCTGGCATCACCACGCCCAACACCATCGGGGGGCTCACACCGCTCGGCACCTCGGTCTTCGATCTTTTCGGGGACGGCGAAATCGTTCTGGGCAGCAACACTCTGGCCGTCAGCAATGCCACCGGTGGCACGTTCTCCGGGCTGGTCACCGGCACGGGAGCATTCGGCGTCTCGGGAGGCGCGCTCGATCTCGAGTTTGCCGAAACCCAGACGGTCGCGGCCAATCTCTTTGCCGCCAATGGCGGCACGCTCACCCTCTCGGGCGGGACCATCGATGCCTCCGGCCAGGGCCGGTCGCCGCTCTCGGTCATCAATGGCGGCACGATCGGCGCGACGGACACCACGATCGTCTCGGATGCAGCGCATCCGGCCGTCGCGGTGCTGTTCAACGGCGCTTACGATGTGGCCAACGGACCGGCCGAAATCACCCTCGGGGCCGGAACGGTGCTGCAGAATGACGGCGCGCTGCTGATCGTCTCCCGCACGGGAGCCGGGTCGGAACTGGGCAATGTCAACTTCGTCATCGACAATGGTGCGTCGGTGGTCGGGGATATTCTCGACGAAGATGCCATCCGCGCGCCCGGCATGGGCGGCACCGATGTCCGCATTGCCGAGGGCGTCGACTGGCGAGGCCGGGTGGTGGCTGCCGACTTCTATGTCGAAGGCGGCGCCTCGGCGCATTTCGAGATCGACAGCGTGCTCAACAACCTGACCGCGGAGGCCGGGGCGCAGCTCAATTCGGTGACGGGCAATCTCAACGTGCTCGATACCTTTACGCTCAACAGCAATGGGCTGGTGGCCCCCGGGGAATCCCCGGGTGCCTACAACACCACCAATTTTGCCAGCAATGACAGCGCCTATCTGATGTCGGTGCGGTTTGGCGAGGCCAACCCGCTGCCCGGCGATGGCAATGACTATGCGCAGATCAACGTGCGCAATGCCTTTACCGGGCTGGGCGGCGTCGGGCCGGGCACGCTCGGCATCGTGCTCGAGCGCCACGAATCCGATCAGTCGACGCCGCTGGGCAATCTCGCGGCGATCGAATTGCTGCGCATCGGTGGCAGCGAGGCGCCCTCGAGCGACATCTACCTTGCCCAGCGCTTCGTGCAGAACGGCCGGGAACTGCTTCTCGACCGGCGCCTGCGCGATGCAGATGCCGGAGCCTCGGTGGTGGGCACGGTGGGTCCCGAGACCGAGGTCGATTTCTTCGGGGCGGGCGAGATGATCGTCTATGGGCTGACCTCGATCATCCAGGACGAGACCTATGCGCTAACAACGCTGGTGGGATCGACGCATCTGGCCACGAGCGATACGCTCGGCACCTATGTCGATCGGCGCGGGCCGGGTCGCGGGGAAGATCGCCAGACCAGCTGGATGCGCGCCGGCGCCACCCACGCCCAGATCATCGATACAGTGTCGAGCAGCCAGACCACCGGCTTCACGCAGATCGGCGGCGACCTCGTGCAACTTGGCGATCTGCGGGCCGGCCTCCTCGGCTCCTATGCCAATACCTTCAGCGACGTGACGACCGAAACCGGTATCAACCAGCTGACGGGCACGCTTTATGCCGGTGGCGTGCATGCCAGCTGGGCGAGCGGGGGCGTCTACCTCGAAGCGCTCGGCCAGTATGGGTGGAGCGAATGGGCCTTTACCCCCACCGATGCCAGCGAGATGAAGCTCAGCGGCGGAACGGTGACGGCCGCTGTCGAGGCGGGGCTCGGGTTCGGCAACGACCACGCGACCATCACCCCATGGGGGCAGTTCGTCTACCACCTGAGCGATCTGGGCAATCTGGATACGGACTGGGTGGATGGCGTCGTCTTCCAGAACAAGGAATCCATGCAGGTGCGCGGCGGCGTCAGGGCGTCCGGCAGCTTCTACGGCTTCGCGCCCTATGCGGGCGTCGCGGTTAGCCACGACTTCGCGGAGGTCAAGACCACGAGCACTGATGGCTTCGACTTCACCAGCGGCATGGGCGGGATGAAGGTCGAGGTCGGCGCCGGCTTCGAAGCGAGCGTGGCGCGGAACTTCAAGGTTTCGACGGACCTCAAGGGTGCCTATGGCATCGATACCGGCGAAATCGTCGGCTACCAGGCCCAGACCAGTCTCCGGGCGACCTGGTAGGGCCAGAGGCCCGCGACATGATGGCAGGCGCGGACGGCCCGGATTTCCGGGCGGTCCGCCGAAGCCATGTCGTAACCGTCTGACACTACATCAAACTGAATAGCGCGCTGCTGCCCGGTCCTGCGACCGTGTCGCGATTCTTGGGTCGGCTCCTCATCGCGTTTTGGCGGGACCGGCATTCCCTTCGCGATTACGGATGATCCAGTGCCTCCTTCCCCTTCCTGCGCCGGCTGCAGCGGCGGCGACGACTTTCCCATTGCGTTCACCATGGCGTTCCAGCCGATCGTGATGGCCCGCTCGGCGACCATCTGGGGCTATGAGGCGCTGGTGCGCGGCGTGAACGGGGAGGGGGCCGGCGCAATCCTCGCCGCAGTGACGGAGGAGAACCGCTACCGCTTCGACCAGGCCTGCCGGGTCAAGGCCATCGAGCTGGCCGGCCGGCACATGATGCGTGGCTCGAGCGCGAAGCTTTCGATCAATTTCATGCCCAACGCGGTCTATGAGCCGGCGGCCTGCATTCGTGCGTCGCTCGCGGCGGCCAAGCGCACCGGCTTTGATCCCCGTCGGCTGATGTTCGAATTCACCGAGAACGAGAAGATCACCGACAGCGACCATGTCGGGCGCATCATCGAGAGCTACAGGGCGATGGGGTTTACCACCGCGCTCGACGATTTCGGGGCGGGCTATGCCGGGCTCGGACTGCTGGCGCGGTTTCAGCCCGATCTCATCAAGATCGATATGGAGCTGGTTCGCGGCATCGATGGCTCGGCGGCACGACAGGCGATCGTGCGCGGCATCATCGGCATCGCGGCGGCGCTCGACATCACCGTGCTGGCCGAGGGGGTCGAGACGCAAGAGGAGGCTTCCGCCCTTGGCGATGCCGGGGTTGCGCTCTTCCAGGGCTATCTCTTTGGCCGGCCGGAAGTTGAAACCTTTGCCCGGGCCACGAGTTTTTCGCTCGTGGCGGCATAGACCGCCTTGCCCGCGCCGCTTTCCTGTCTTCTAGCGGCAGCTGAAAATGAGCCTGGGCCGGGTGAAATCGACGGGCTGCACGTCAAAGAACACTCCGGCCAAAGATATAACTCCATATAAGGCTGCTCATGAGCGATACCTCCGAAGAGCAACGCATCGACCGGGAAATCCACAGCGCCCGGCAAGGTTCCGACCCCTTCGCGGCCGCCATGCGGGCAACCCGGATGCCGATGATCATCACCGATCCACGGCAGCCGAACAATCCGATCGTCTTCGTCAACGACGCTTTCGGGCGGCTGACGGGCTATTCGCGCGAGGAAACGCTGGGGCGCAACTGCCGCTTCCTCCAGGGGCCGGGCACCAATGCCGACGATATAGGCCGGGTGCGCGCCGCCATCGAAGAGCGCGTGCCTATCGAGATCGATCTCCTCAATTACCGCAAGGACGGCTCGATCTTCTGGAACCGCCTCCTGGTATCGCCGGTCTTCGATGACGGTGAACTGACCTATTATTTCGCCTCGCAGCTCGATGTGACGCGCGAGCGCACGATCGGCGTCGGGCAGGATCGCGACGCGCTCGAGCAGGGCCTGCAACAGCGCATCTCCGATCTCACGGCCAGCGAGGAGCGGCTGCGCTTCACCCTCAGGGCCGGCAAGCTCGGCACCTGGACGCTCGATCTGCAGACCGGGCGACTGGTGGCGTCGGCGATCTGCAAGGCCAATTTCGGGCGCTCCGCCACCGACAGCTTCGGCTATGACGATCTGCAGGAGGCGATCCATCCCGAGGATTTCGATCGCTGGCGGCAGACGGTCGCCAAAGCGCTCGAAACCGATGGCGAACTGCATGTGGAATATCGCGTCGTTATGCCCGATGGCGCGGTGCGATGGGTGGAGGTGCGCGCCGAAACGCGCTTCGATGCCGAACGTCGCCCGTTGCAGATGAGCGGCGTTTCCATCGACATCACCGACAGGCGCGAAGCCGAGGCCGAACGCGAGCTCATGAACCGTGAGCTCGGCCACCGCATCAAGAACATCCTGGCGACGGTCAAGTCGATCGTCAGCCAGTCGCTGCGCACCAGCCAGCCGGCATCGGAGGTGCGCGACGCCGTCTCGCAGCGCATCGAGGCCCTGAGCAGCGCCCATGACGTGCTGATCGGGCGGGGGCTCGACAGTGCCGGTCTGCGGGAGACGGTGGAGCGCGCGGTGCTGCCGTTCAACGGGCAGAACCGGATCCATTTTCTCGGGCCCGACATCGAGATTTCCGACCGGGCGAGCAGCGCGCTCACCATGGCGCTGCACGAGCTGGCGACCAATGCGGTCAAATACGGCGCGCTCTCGGGCGATCGCGGCCGGGTGCGCATTGCCTGGACGCTTGATGACGAGAGCTTCACGCTGACCTGGAGCGAGATCGGCGGGCCTGCGGTATCGCCGCCCGAGCGGACCGGGTTTGGAACCCGCATGATCGAAAAGGCCCTCGCCGCATCTGTGGACGGCCTTGCGCGCATCGACTATCGGCCCGATGGCGTGGTGTTCGAAGTCAATGCCAAGCTGTCGTCGGTGGCCGCGCGCGCGTGACTGCGGGCGCGGGCAGCCGGTCACGCGGCAGTTGCCTGGTCGAGCAACTCGCCCAGCATCTTTTCGCTCAAAGGCTTGGAGATCACTGACGCTGCGGGGAAGGCGGCTGCCGCCTGCCGCGCATTGCCGGTGACGATGACGAAGGGCACGCCGCGCTCGATCAGGCGCTGGCCGATGGGGATCGAGTCTGTTTGCCGGCTGAGGTTGAAGTCGAGAATGGCGAAGTCGAGCGCCTGCTCATCGGCGAGCTTGAGCCCCTCCTCCAGCGTATAGGCGACCGAGACGGTGGCGCAGCCGAGAGAAAAAAGCATGCCCTCCATGTCCATCGCGACGAGGGGCTCGTCTTCGACAACAAGTACGGCGGGAGCGGGTTCGGCTGGCATCAGTCATGTCTCCGGTGGACGATGACGCTGCCCTATCAAGACACCGCGGCACGTTCGGTTCCTTGATCGCGAAACATGCCTGTGGAAAGTCGGACACACTGGCCGGTCAGGCGCGCGCCACCAGCGCGCGGGTCGCCTCAAGCTCGCGCGCATAGGCTTCGGAAAAGAAATTCACGAAGTCCTGCAAGGGCGGTGGCCGGTTGGTGTGGGGCGGATAGACCACGGACAATTCGTAGCGAATGGCAGGGCGGAAGCTGCGCGCCACGGTTCGCGCCGGATCGGCGACGCTGGCAGCCAGCGGATCGACCACGGCCATGCCCAGCCCGCGATCGACATAGGCCGCGACGGTCGAGGAAAAGAGGCTCTCGACCCGGATGCGCGGCTGGGCGTTGGAGAGTTGCAGGAGCGCGTTGAGTTCGAGGCGCATGAGGCTCGATGAGCCCAAGGCAACGAAATCCTGCCCGTCGAGATCGGCAGGGGTGATGACCTCGCGACGTGCCAGCGGATGATTGCGCGGCATGAGGCAGACCACTTCGGAAGCGGGCAGGGGCTCGGCGGCAAGATCGTTGCGGCCCGGCGGCATGGCGACGAAACCGACATCGACGCTGCCATTGACCACGAGGTCGATGATATCGACCGAGGCGCCGCTATGCACCGAGACCACCATTTCCGGATAGGTGCGGGCGAAGGCGTCGACGGCATTGGGCATGCAGGAGCTGCTGAGCGCAAGGATCGAGGCGACGCGGATGCGGCCGGCATTGTATTGCCGGATCGCCATGGCTGCCTCGCGGATGCGTTCGGTCGACACGAAATGCCGGGCTACCTCGCGATAAAGCTCGCGTGCTTCGGCGGTGGGCGAAATCTGCGCGCCATCGCGCAGGAAGAGCGTCAGCCGCAGATCGGCCTCGAGATCGCGGATGAGCCGCGTGACGGCGGGCTGGGAGATCGACAGAAGGCGACCGGCCCCCGTCATGCTGCCGGTGAGCATGACGGCGCGGAAGGCTTCGAGCTGGCGCGGGTTCAGTGGACGCAGGTGACGGCTCATGGAACAAGCATGAGCCGCAAAGGCGCGCCGAGCGCAACTCCCTTGCGGCCGATTTGCGGGCGGCTTGCGCCGCCCGCGACGTAAGGACTCAGTTGCCCAGAGTGATGTCGAGTTTGCGGATCAGGTCGGTATAGAGCGCTTCCTCGGTCTCGAGCATGGCGAGGGCCTCGGCCGGGGTATTGGCGACGACCGTGGCGCCCATGGTCGCGAAGCGCTCCTGCACCTCGGGCATCTCGAGCACGGCATTGATCTCGGCGTTGAGCTTGTCGACGATCTCGGCCGGGATGCCCTTGGGCGCGAGAACCATGCCCCATGAGTTGGCGGCAAAGCCGGGGACGCCCGCTTCTGCGACGGTCGGAACATCGGGATATTGCGGCGAGCGCTCGGGCCCTCCGGCCGCGAGCAGCTTGAGCTGGCCGCTGTCGATATATTGCTGCACGGCCGGCAGCGTATCGAAGCCGAGCTGCACGATGCCGGAGAGGAAATCGGGCATCGAGGCGCCGCTGCCCGAATAGGGTACATGGATCATGTCGACCCCGGCGGCATCGGCGAACCAGGCGCCGAACAGATGCGAGTTGCTGCCCGGACCAGCGGACTTATAGGCGAGCTCGCCGGACTTCTCCTTGGCCAGAGCGATGAACTCCTCCACCGTATCGGCCTCGACGCTGGGGGGCACGACCATCACCATCTGGGTGCGGGCCGTGGTGGTGATGGGCACGAAATCGGTGACCGGATCATAGGGAAGGTTCGGCACGAGCGCCCGCGCCAGGGCGTGCGAGGCCACCACGACGCCGATGGTGTAGCCATCGGGAGCGGCCTTGGCGATGGCATCGATGCCGATGACGCCATTGGCGCCCGGCTTGTTCTCGACCGTCACCGGCTGGCCGAGGCGCGGGGCCAGGTGTTCGGCGATCAGCCGGCCGGTGATGTCGCCTTGGCCGCCGGGAGCGTAAGGGACGATGATCGAGATGGCGCGGTTAGGATAGTCCTGTGCTGCTGCCGGTCCAGAGAGAGCGGCGGCGCCCAGCGCGAAGGCCGTGGCGATCAGTCTGATCATTGTGCAGTCTCCTTCATTTTACCGTGGGAAAGGCCGCGATCGGGTGCGGCGAGATTGAGCCGCAGCATGTCGCGCAGCAGCTGGATGATGGACATCGAGCTTTCGCCCGCCGTGCCATCGACGATGAAACGGGAGGTGCAGTAGCGCATCTCCCAGCCGCCGGCATCGAGGCAGGCTTCGAGGATCTTGCGCTCCATCTCCGGGGTCTGGAGAACGTCCTGATCCTTGATGAGGAAGGCGATCATCGCTGCAATGCCATAGGCGCCCCAGTTCGAAATCGAGGCGGGCAGGAAGACGTCGGTGGCAATGACGCTGATTACCCCGGTGCCGCCCGGATACTGGGTTTCCCGGCCATAGGGGTGGAAATCGCGCATGAAGTCGTAGATGCGGCCGAAGCCGATCTCGTTGCCATTGTCCCCGATGCCGACGGTCAGGATGCCCTTTTCCTTGGCGGCGACGAAGATGTGGCCGAGATCGACGCAGTTCTTGGCGACGCCCGTGGAGCCATGCACGATGCCCTGGTCGTTGGGCCCGAGGCGTTCGATCGAGATCACCGCCTTGGGGTTGTAGGTGGCGACGGCCTCGCGGGCCCAGTCGGCGGTGATGCTGCGGTCTTCGGGAGCGGTGATGATGGCGCCCCCCATGCGACGCGTCTTGGCGAGTTCGAACTCGCGCACCATGACGGCGGCAGCCTTGGACGAGGCGATGACCGGCGGGGCGTGGCACTCTTCGGTGACATAGACCGGAACGGCCTTGAGGCCCCAGTAGATGGCGCGGGCGAGCGCCGCGGCGCCCGGAGGGCCATCGCTCTCGCCATTGGGCACTTCGGGGGCATAGCCGGCGCCGGTGACGATGAACACCACGTCGCCGGGCTTCACGGTTGCGACCAGCGCTTCTGCGGCGCGGGCGCTGATCGGCCGGCCGCCACCTTCGGCACGGGCGGCGTCGTAGATCTGCTTGACGATCCCGTAGTTCATCCCACGGTTTCGCATTTCGACAGTCACCAGCCTGTCGACATATTCGCCCATGATATCAGGCATAGAAGTCTCCTTGGATCGTCTGTGGCGCGTGGTGCGCCGATGCGGCCGCCGCTAGTTTTCGGCGAACACTTCCTCGCGCTTCTTGCGAACGGAGGGGAAAATCACGGTCACGAGCAGCACCAGCGCCCCGGCCAGAAGCACGGCCGAGAGCGGGCGGGTGACAAAGACCGAAGGGTCGCCGCGCGACAGCAGCAGGGCGCGACGCAGATATTCTTCCATCATCGGGCCGAGGATGAAGCCGAGCAGCAACGGCGCCGGCTCGCAGCGCAGGCGATTGAGCACATAGCCCAGCAGGCCGAAGGCGGCGCCCATATAGATGGCGGTGACGCTGTTCTCGATGGAAAAGAGGCCGACCATCGAGAAGATCAGGATCGCGGGGAAGAGGTAGAAATAGGGGATCTGCAGGAAGCGCACCCAGAGCCCGATCAGCGGCAGGTTGATGATGACCAGCATGGCGTTGCCGATCCACATCGAGGCCACGAGGCCCCAGAAGAGGTCGGGATTACGCGTCATGATCTGCGGGCCGGGCACGATATTGTGGATCATCATCGCCCCGATCATCATGGCCATGACGCCATTGCTCGGGATGCCGAGCGTCAGCATGGGAATGAACGAGGATTGCGCGCCGGCATTGTTGGCCGCCTCGGGGGCTGCGACGCCGGCGGGTGCGCCCTTGCCGAACTCGGACGGATCGCGCGCGATCTTCTTTTCGATCATGTAGGAGGCAAAGGAGGAGAGCGTGGCGCCCCCGCCGGGCAGAAGCCCCAGCACCGACCCCAAGCCGGTGCCGCGCAGAACCGCCGGCCAGGCCTTGCGGAACTCATCGCGGCTGGGCCAGAGGCTTGCGATCTTGCCGGTCGCCAATTGTCTTGCATGGCTGCCGCGGGCATTGGCCATGATGTCGCAAAAGGCGAAGAGGCCCATGGCGAGGGCAGCGAAATCGAGCCCATCGACCAGCTCGAACGAGCCGAAGGTGAAGCGGTGCACGCCACTGCTGACATCGATGCCGACCGAGCCGAGCAGCAGCCCAACGAGGATCATCGACACCGCCTTGAGTACGCCGCCCGAGGCGAGGATTACGGCGGCGATGAGGCCCAGCACCATCAGCGAGAAATATTCGGCGGGACCAAAGGACAGCGCCACTTTTGCCAGATAGGGCGAGAGCGCGGCGATGAGCAGCGTGCCCACCGTGCCGGCAAAGAACGAGCCGACGGCGGCGATGGCGAGGGCGGAGCCGGCGCGGCCCTTGCGCGCCATCTGATGGCCATCGATGCAGGTGACGACGGAGCCGGATTCGCCGGGCAGGTTGACGAGAATTGCGGTGGTCGAGCCGCCATACTGGGCGCCGTAATAGATGCCGGCGAGCATGATCAGCGCCGAGACGGGTTCGAGCGCATAGGTGAGGGGCAGCAGCATCGCGATGGTCGCGAGCGGACCAAGGCCGGGGAGCACACCAATCGCGGTGCCCAGCAAGGCGCCGATGAAGCAGAGGAAGACGTTCTGCAGGGTCAGCGCGATGGAAAAACCGTTGGCGAGGTTGGCAAAGAGATCCATCACCACACTCCCGGCAGAAGCGGCAGCCTGAGGCCGAGGCCGACGATGAAGACGAGCCAGGCGAAGGCGGTGAGGAAGGCGGCGAGCGCCAGGGTGGGAACGAGCTGGAGCCGGCCTGCCGCGAGACAGGCGATCACCACCGACCCGGGCACCGCGACAAGGACGCCGAGGCTCGTGAGCGTGATGCCACCGAAGATCAGGGCCGCGACGATGGCGGCCATCGCCCTGAGATCGAAGGCAAGCACGGCCGATCCGGCGTCGGCGAGGCGATAGCCCTTGACCATCTGCGCGATGCCGGCACAGGCAAGCAACAGGCCGACGATGACGGGAAACGCACCTGCGCCCGGCCGGTTGGGCGCGCCGATCCCGTAGCCCAGGGCCATGATCGCGGCGCCGGCTCCGATGAGGACAAAGACGCCGCCGGCGACGAATTCGGCATTGTTGAACTTCATGGGCTGCTCCTTGTCAGGAGGCGGTCCCTTCAACTGCCCCCGTCGTCATCAGCAGCGTCGGCTGAGCAGGGGCATAAGTCAAATCGAAGTTAAGGATGATCGTATAGCACAATGTTATGAAGGACTGCGCAGAAATGCGACACCGGCCCATGCGGTCGGGGCAGCCTGCTCAGCAGGGGATGAGCTCAGCCCCGGGGGCCGGGTGACCGAGGGGTGTCGCTGGCGTTTCCGTCGTCCCGATCGTCGTCGTCATCGATCTCTGTGGGAATGTGGATCTGGCCGGGCGGTGCCATCTCGGGAACCACGGGCTTTTTCGCAACGGGCGGCTTGTGGGCGAAGTCGTAGCGCAGGGCCACGAAGCCGAACACCGCGACCGCACCCACGAGCATCGCCCCCGCCGCAATGAACGGTGCGCCGGGGAAATAGGGCAGTTGTGTATCGTGATGGGTGAAGAGGCTGAAGATCTGCGTCGCCGCCAGCGGCCCGATGATGGTGGCGAGCGAATTGGCGGCGTTGACCGCGCCCTGAAGTTCGCCCTGCGCGTTGTCTGGCACCTCGCGGGAGAGGACGCCGTTGATGGCGGGGGCGGCGAGGCCGGCGAAGGCCCCCATCAGGAGGTAGACATAGAGCCAGGTCTGGCTCGTGGTGAAGGCCATGCCGGTAAATGCGGCCGCGGCCGCGAGCATGCCGGCGATGACCACGGGGCTCTCGCCCACCTTCTTGACCGCCGGACCCACCAGGAGCGCCTGACAGATGGCAAAACCGATGCCGAAGGCGCCCAGCGCGCGCCCGATCTGCGATGAGGAGAAGCCGAAGACCTCGATGGCAAAATAGTTGAACACCGAGGGATAGGCCTGGGCGGCCAGTGAGAACATGAAGAGCACGCCCAGAAGCCAGATGACCACCGGATATTGCCTGAGGGCAAGGATGGCGCCGAAGGGATTGGCGCGCCGAATGTCGAATTTGCGCCTCTGCCCGCGCGGCAGGCTTTCTGGCAGCACGAAGACGCCGAAGAGGAAATTGGCGAAGGCGAGGCCCGCGGCGGCGTAGAAGGGTACGCGCGGCCCCAGCTCGCCCAGTTCGCCCCCGATCACCGGACCGATGATGAAGCCGAGCCCGAAGGCGGCGCCGATCAGCCCGAAGCGGTGGGTGCGCTTATGGGCGGGGGTGATGTCGGCCATGTAGGCCGTGGCCGTCGCCACCGCCGCACCGGCGATGCCCGAGATGATGCGCCCGACGAACAGGTACCAGACGACGGTGGCAAAGCTCATCATCAGATAGTCGAAAGTGAGCCCGAGCAGTGATGCCAGGAGGATGGGGCGTCGGCCGAAGCGGTCGGAGAGGTTGCCCAGCACCGGCGAGAACACGAACTGCATGAAGGCGTAGGCAAAGACCAGATAGCCACCGATGATCGCGGCTTCCGCGACGCTGCCGCCCGTCAGTTCCTCCAGCAGTTCGGGCAGCACCGGCACGATGATGCCGAGCCCGATCATGTCGAGAAGGATAGTGATCAGGATGCAGGAGAGCGTCAGCTTCGGATTGGTGACTTTGACCATGCGCCAGGACGCTCCCTATTCGTGCGCGGCAGTTGACACAGAGCCGCCCGCCAAGGCAAGCGGCGCCCGAAAGCGAGGGCCGGCTTGCCACCGCTAATCGCGCTTGTGCCCCGTGCCGTCCATGGCGTTGTGGCCATAGAGCCAGCCGAGGCGGCGCAACTGCCCTTCGCCGCCGCCCAGACGCACGACCGTGTCGCGCGCCACGCTCAACGGCCAGGGCAGGTGGAAGATGCGTCCATTGGCCGAGGATTGTTTGCGCACCCGCTCGACCCGGCCGCGCCGGGCGGCACCGTAGCGGGCAAAGGCTGCCTCCGCGCTGGGCTGGCTCACGAGCAGCGGGGCCAGGGTGGCCGCATCCTCGATGGCCATGGCCGCGCCCTGGGCCTGGAAGGGAGGCATGGCGTGGGCGGCATCACCCACAAGCCCGATGGGGCCGCGATGCCAGGCGCGCGGCCGAGCCTCGAGCAGCGGCCAGTGGCTCCAGCGGCCCTCCGCAGCGGCCAGCACGGCCTCGAGCCGGCCCGAGCGGGTGAGCGACCAGCCGATGCGGGGAGCCGAGCTGCTGGCATCGCTTGGCCGCTGCCGGGTGATCACCACCACATTGACCTGGTCGCGATGGGGCAGGGGATAGATGACGCCGTGATAGCCCGAGCCCAGCATCAGGCTGGTGTTCTGAGGCGAGAGCACCCCCGCGACGGTGCCGGCTGGAAGCATGGCCCGCCACGCGACGGAGCCGGTCGGGCGCGCAGCGGCCTCGCCGAGGAGTTGGGTCCGTACCTGCGAATGGACGCCATCTGCGCCCACGAGCGCGAACCCCCTGCCGCCACGGGTTCTGCCATCGGCTTCGGTGATCTCGAGGGCGACGCCGGTGCCCTGCACCTCGGCCGAAAAACCCTTGATGCCAAACAGCATGTCGACATTGGCGAAGCGCCGACAAGCCCGATAGAGCACATCGACCAGATCGGCCCTGTGCATCACCGCGTAGGGCGCGCCAAAGCGGCGCTCGGCCGCCGCCCCGAGCAGGAGGGGGCCTATGGGGCGCCCCGCGCCATGGGGATAGACGTCGATGCCGGCGGGTTCAAAGCTCGCATCGGCAATGGGTCGATCAAGCCCCAGGCCGTTGAGCACCTGCCGGGCGTTGGGACTGACCTGAAGCCCAGCACCCACCTCGCTCAGCGCCGAAGCGCGTTCGAGGAGCACGACCCGTGCGCCGAACTTGGCAAGGGCCAGCGTCAGCGTCAGCCCCGCTATGCCGGCGCCCACCACATAGATGGTGCGGGTTTCCGAAGTGTCGGCGCGTTGGGCGAGGGGCTGCACGCGCGAGCTTCCCGCCGCGATCAGGCGTGATCGGGGGAATAGACCGCCGAGAGCGGTTCGGAGGTGCCGGCCGGCAGGGCCGGGTCGAAGACATAAAGGGTCGAGCAATAGGGACAGACGATGTCGCTGTCCTTGCCCATGTCGAGAAACACGTGGGGATGGTCGAAAGGCGGCAACGCGCCGATGCACTGGAATTCCTTGGCGCCGATCGCGATGCGGGCGAGCCCTTCGGTGTTGTGGAAATGCGGAGTGCTCGAATGCGCCATTCTCGAAGCCTTGCGGTGCTGCGGTTCGTCGGCGCGGACCATAGCGAAGCGGTCCGGCAAAGGAAAGGCCGGCTGCGCTTGGCCTGGCCGGCCAGTTGCTGCTATGGGCAGGCCTCCAGCCGATCGATCGAGGGGACAACTCGCCAATGCCTGAATTTTCCTCGCAAGGCATTGCCATCGCCTATGAGGTGCATGGCGAGGGCCGCCCGATCCTCCTCATCCACGGCTTTGCCTCGAGCGCGGAGGTCAACTGGGTCGCGACGGGGTGGGTGGATACCCTCCTCAAGGCGGGGTACCAGGCGATTGCGCTCGACAATCGCGGCCATGGCCGATCCCGCAAGCTCTATGATCCGCAGCTCTATTTTGCCCGCGAGATGGCGCGCGACGCCGTGCGGCTGCTCGATCATCTGGGGATTAAGCGCCTGCCGGTCATCGGCTATTCGATGGGCGCGCGCATCGCCGCCTTCCTCGCGCTCGACCATCCCGAGCGGGTCGAGGCGCTGGTGCTGGGCGGCATGGGGCGCAATCTCGTCACGGGGCTCGCCGATTCAGAGCCGATCATCGCAGCGCTGACCGCCGAGAGCCTGTCGCAGGTGACCCATCCCACCGGCCGGCAGTTCCGCATCTTTGCCGAGCACACGGGGGCCGACCGGGCGGCGCTCGCCGCCTGCATGATCAACTCCCGCCAGCCCATGGCCGAGGAGGATTTGCGGCGCATCGCCGTGGCGACGCTCGTTGCGGTAGGCGAGGACGACACGATGGCGGGCGACCCCGCCGAACTTGCCGCGCTGCTGCCCGATGCCGAGGCCTTCGTGGTCCCGCGGCGCGATCACATGCGGGCCACCGGCGACAAGGCCTTCAAGGCCGCGGCCCTCGATTTTCTCGAGCGCCGAACTGCGCCGAACGCGCCGAAGTGAACCAAATTTTGCCGGCGGACTTGGTAGAGTAGCATGCCGTGCCTTATATGGACGGCATCCGAGGGAATTTGCTCATGAGCACAGTGCGCACCGCTACCCAGATCAAGGCCGTTGACCCGGTATGGGACGCGGTGGTCGCCGGGGGGCGCCAGATCGTCGAGGACGAGCCTTCGCTCGCCGCTCTCGTGATGGCGAGCGTGCTCAATCACGAGAGCTTCGAAGCCGCGCTGGCGCACCGTATCGCCGAGCGCCTCGACCACCCCGACGTCTCGGCCGACCTCATCCGCCAGGCGTTCCTGCAGGCGATCGCGCTGCGGCCCGAGATCGGCGCCGAAGCGCGCGCCGACCTCGCCGCCACGCTCGAGCGCGACCCGGCCTGCCACCGGGCGATCGAGCCCTTCCTCTATTTCAAGGGCTTCCACGCCATCCAGACCCACCGCTTCGCCCATGCGCTGCTCAAGGGCGGGCGACGCGATTTCGCGCTCTATCTGCAGAGCCGTTCGAGCCAGGTCTTCGGGGTAGACATCAACCCGGCCGCCCGCTTCGGCAAGGGCATCATGCTCGATCATGCCACCGGCTTCGTGGTGGGCGAGACGGCAGTGATCGGCGACCATGTGTCGATCATGCAGGGCGTGACGCTGGGGGGCACCGGCAAGTCCGACCAGGATCGGCATCCCAAGATCGGCAATGGCGTGCTGATCGGGGCCGGCGCCATCGTGCTGGGCAACATCAAGGTGGGCGATTGCGCCCGCGTCGCTGCCGGATCGGTGGTGGTCAAGGAAGTTCCGCCGCGCTCGACGGTCGCCGGCGTTCCGGCCAAGGTCATCGGTGAAGCAGGGTGCGCGCAGCCGGCTTCGGTGATGGACCATGTGGTCATGGTGCACGAGAACTGAGCCCCCGCGGGCAACCGCTTTTTTCCGCCGCTCCACGCGATAATGTCAGAACCGCCATTGTCTCGGGGCTTTCAATCCCTATTGTGGCGCTTCCTCGCAACCAGCTCCGGCAGGCATCGTGAACCATCCCGAGATCATCAAGCTGCAGAAATTTTTGCAGCAGAAGTTCAACAACCGCGCCATCGACGTGCGTCCCCGCAACAAGCAGAACGATTCCGTCGAGGTGTATCTCGGCGAGGAATTCCTCGGCCTCATCTATGTCGATGACGAAGACGGCGACCGCTCCTACAATTTCCAGATGGCCATCCTCGACGTCGATCTCGACGAGGTGAAATAAGCCTCTGGCGCCGCTCTGGCTCTGCCGCGATGGTGCGGTACGGGCCGGGCAGGGCGCCTCATGTGCCTTTCCGCGCGCTGACGACGACCGACAGCTGCTCCGCCTTGAAATACGGCAGCATGCAGTCTCAGAGCGCGCCGATCGTCCGAAGCTTCTCGCTCATTTCGGCATCGAAATCGCGCCACGCCCAGAGCAGGGACTGATCGAAGCTGTAGACGGCGGCGATGCCCGTCTGGAGATAGACGGCGCGCAGGCACTGGGCGGGCGCGCCTTCGGCCACCGGCACCATGCATTTGGCCACGAAGGGCTCGGCCGAGAGCGCGTCGTACCAGACGGTTTCGCCCGAATAGCCATCCATGTTGCGTAGCGGCTTGCCAATGAGCCCGGGCGGTCCCGAGACCTGCTGGGGCTGGAACATGTGCAGGTAAACCCCATCGAGCAGGCCTGAACTGGGGCGCACCGCGCTGCGCGGCATCAGCGACACATCCACCCGCACCGGGCTCCCCTCGGCGCCCAGTGGCAGCATGACCGAGAGATCGACCTGGCGCGAGAAATCACCCGAAGCCACGTCCTCGGTTCTGAACCATGCGGAGGGGATGGTGAGGGTGCGGTCCGCTATGGTGCGTGCGAACATCCGGCCGTCGGTGGGAGTCGACTGGTCCGCGATGTGCCGGACGGCGCCGTCGATGGCGTAGGCCAGCCCGATCCCGCCCAGCGCAATCGCCAGCGTGATGACGCCCAGATTATAGGCGTGGCCTTCGAAAAACCGCCTGCCGGCAGCGGAAATGGATCGCATCTGAGCCTGGAACCCAGCCCTCAAGCGTTGGAATGACGCTCCATAGGGCGCCGGTTATGTTTAACGGCGCGTTAATGCCATGACATCGATTGCTTTTTTGTGACGTGCCTGAACTCAGCGGCGCGCCAGCCGCACCGCGTTGCCGTCGACGAAATCGACCCAGCGGCCGGCATCGGCCTGCGACTGGCGCTTGAGATAGGTGTAGGGCGTATCGGTCCAGAGCTCGATGCGGCTCTGCTGATTGTCCAGAATGAGATCGCCGCGATCGGTGCGCACCATCAGCACGGCATGGCCGTTGCCATTGGCCTCGCGCACCACGGTGAGCAGCAGCGTGCTCGCCGGCCAGCCCGCGGCGATCAGCGCGGCGCGCTTTGCGAGGGCGAAATCCTCGCAATCGCCATAGCCCTCGGTGGGGTAGGTCCAGAATTCGGCGACCTGGTAATAGTCCTGGTCGGTGACCGGCACGATGGTGTCGTTATAATGGGCGTTGATCGTGACCAGATCCTGCCAGCGCTGTTCGGTCAGGCTCATGGCCCCCACGACATCGGCATGGGGGCGGCATTCGGACGGGCGGTCGCGGCAGAAATCGGCATGACCGACGGGGATGCTGGTTTCCTGCTTGATCTGGGCGAACGCGATATGGGTGAAATCCACCGCCTTTGCCGCAGGGGCCGCCATCAGCATGGCTCCGGCCAGCGCGGCAATCGCAAGAACAAAACGCATCGACATCGATCAAGCCCCCTGATGGAGCCACGATGCCGGACCGCGCTTGCGGCGATGAGAAAACTGCTATGGAGTTTTTAGGCGAATATGATGGGTTGCGGCAGGGTGCCGTTTACCATGTGCGGCTCGCCGCTCTCGCTCAGTTCATGCGCAGGTTCTGTTGCACCACATTGAGCATCTCCTGGGCGGAGGCGAACTCCACCGCGACCCCATCCTGGAAATGCCGCACCACCCGCGCGCGCATCCGTCCCAGCGTGACGGGCGTACCGATCGCGGGCCGCACAGCCAGCTCGATCGCCGCCCCCGAGAGCGAGATGTCGATGATCTTGCAATTGTAACGCCGGCCATCCTCGAGCACGACGGTGGAATGGCGGATGTCGGGCACGACGCGCTCGTGGCGCCGGTCCTCGGGCAGGTTGAGAATGTCCTTGTTGGCCAGCCAGGTCAGCTGCGCCGCCATCTTGTCGCGCTTGCGCTGGGTGGCCTGCACATCCATCAGGAAACCGCCGTCGATGGTTTCCATGATCGCGCCTTCGACCCGGCCGATATGGTCGAGATAGGCGATGACCTTCTCGCCGACCGCGCCGGGCACGGGCGCGATGACCATGGCGTCGCCGGGCGACATCTCGAGCACCTGGCAGGGGAATTCGCGCCGGTCCGACAGCATGTAGCGGCCGAGAACCGAAACCCTGACACGCTGGAAACGCGGCATCTGCGCGTAATTGCGCTGGGGGCGCGCCGGTGTGGGGGGACTGTCGTCCTCAATCAGCATGTCCAGCCATCAGCCCCGTCGACGCTCGTGATGGCGCGCATCCTAGTTCTTCGTGGTTAACCGAAGGTAAGGTCGCGCCGTTTCATTTGCCAACAAGTGTAACGCCGTTGGACAAGGGCGGTAAAGCCTCAGCTGCGTCCGCCGTCAATCACCGCCAGATGCGCATAGCGCCGCGCCGCCCGGCCGAAGACGGTGGCGGCCAAGGGCGGCCGTGCCGGGCCCGCCGGGCTGCCGGCGGAGGCGAACACGACTTCGCGCGGCACCGAAGCGGCCACATCGCGCGCCATGTCGGCGAGGGACACATCGTCCGGCCAGATCAGCCGCAGCCCGGTGATGCGCTGCTCCATGATGGGCTGGACGCCGAGCCAATAGGGATCGTCGATGGCCGACATGGCGCCGAGCAGCCGCGACTGGGTGGATCCGTTGTGGCGGATGGGCAGCAGCAGCACCTCCATCGCGACCTTGGTGGCAATGGGCGTGGTGCCCTGGAAGGTGACGAGCGCCGCTGCGTGGTCCTCGGTGACGGCACGAATCAGCGTCTCGAGCGCGTCGCGGTCGCGCTTGTCCCAGAGCGCCGAGAAGGACCGCCCCTTGAGCTCTCGGCAATAGGCCGAGCAGAGGTGGCTGCCGGCGAGGCGGAAGTCATACTCGTTCTTGTCGTTGAGCTCGAGAATGAAGGTGTTGGCCAGCGCGGTGCGGATGCGCGTGGGATCGATGTCCCGACGGTCCGGCGCACTGCGCGCCCCGCGCAGGGTGTTCCAGTAGTCGTAGAGCGTGCGCGTGGTCGTCTTTTGCATGGCTTTAGATGAAGTCCGATTGGTGCCCGCCCGGCCGCGAATCCTTAACGGCCGCCTCGCCGGACAGTGGCAAAAGCCCGCGGCAAAATCGCGCTTAAACATTGGTTAAGGTTAACGCGGTAGCGAGAATGTGGATAAGTGCGGGGCGGGCGGCCTTCTGCCGCCGGGTCGGAGACGCGTGATGAGTGATGGCGGCCAGCTCCCGGATCCCCCGGAAAACCGCGAGCCTCCCGGCCCCCAGCCGATTTTCCTGCTGCCCGCGTCGGTCACCGTGCTGGCGGGATTGCTCGCAGCGATTCATCTTGCATCAACCCTGGTTCTTAACGCTGAGGGGCAGGCGCAACTCGCCTTCTGGTTCGGCTTCATTCCCCTTCGCGCGATCATCGCCGACCAGTTCGAGGGAGGCTGGCTGCCGCTCCTGTGGACCCCCGTCACGCACGCCTTCCTTCATGCAGGATGGGAGCATCTGCTGGTCAACACCGCTTGGCTCGTGATCTTTGCAACGCCGGTCACCCGTCGTTATGGCGCGGTGCCGATGCTGGTGATCTTCCTTTTGAGCGCGGTGGTCGGCGCGCTGGCGTTTGCCGCAACCACCCTTCCGGAGCTTCAGGTGCTGATCGGCGCCTCGGGCGGCGTTGCGGGGCTAACCGGGGCGGCGGTGCGCTTCATGTTCCAGCCGGTGGTCTTCGGCCGCGATCCCATAACCGGCGAGGTGCGGCCGCTGGGGCGAAGGCTCGCGAGCCTGCGTGACCTTCTGCGCGAGAAGCGGGCGCGCATCTTCACGCTGATCTGGGTGCTGCTCAACGCGGCTATCCCGCTTTTGCCGATGATCACGGGCGAAAGCGTCGGCATCGCCTGGCAGGCGCATCTGGGCGGGTTCTTCACGGGCTTGCTGATCGTGTCGCTGTTCGAAAAGCGCGGCGAGGACGCCTGACGCGCGCAGCGCTCAGCGATAGACCGCCTTCGGATCAAACAGCGGGTCGCCCCCGACCTGATCGAGCCGGGCCTCCCCGCCTTCGAGCCGCACCGCGCGGTAAAAGCAGCTGACGCGGCCCGTGTGGCAGGCGGCGCCGCGCCCGGTCTGCTCGACCGTGACTAGCACCGCATCCTGATCGCAATCGGTGCGCATCTCGATGAGCTTTTGCACCTCGCCCGAGGTCTCGCCCTTCTTCCAGAGCGCGCCGCGCGAGCGCGACCAGTAATGCACGATGCCGGTTTCGAGCGTGGCGCGCAGGGCTGCGGCGTTCATATGGGCGAGCATCAGCACCTCGCCCGTTTTGGCATCCACCGTCACCGCCGTCACGAGCCCATGGGCATCGAAACGCGGAGCGAACCGATCCCCTTCCTCGCGGTCGTGGTGGGAGAGGGTGGTGGCGTCGGTGAAGGTCGGTGTGCTCATGACGGGCTTCTAGCGCAGCGACAGGACCCGCGCCAGCGGGGGCTGTGCTCAAGCGGGCCTGATGGCGATCCAGATTTCGGCTCCGCCCGTGCCTGAGACGGGGTCGAAGCGTTCGCCATAGCGTTCGAGGAGGCCGAAGCCTTCTTCCGTCGGCCGATACCCTGAACGTGGCAGCCACTCGCCATAGGCCGACGCGATCGTGCCCCGGATGCCGGTGATATGCCCTTCATGGGTGAAGATGGCATAGAGCTGGCCGGGCAGCTCCAGCCGCACCAGTTCGGCGGGCAGGTCAGTGCCCGGGCGCACCGCGACGGCGCAGTAATAGTCGAAATCGTCGCAATCGGCATACATCTCGCCGACGATGCCGAAGGTGGCCCCGCCGATCTCTCCGTCCAGATGTCCGAGCCAGCGGGAAAAGCGTTGCCATTGTTCGGGTATGCCGGCTCCGCCCGACATCGACTGGCGCTCCCGGAGCGCGGCGAGCGTCATGGCGGGATGGGTCTCGATGCGCGGGGCGAGGGGTGTTCCGGTCAGTCGGGCTTCCATTGCGAGAGGCTCCATAAGTGGGATCGTATCGAGCGTGCCCATGCGGCGCAGGGCATCGGGCGTGATGCCGAACTGGTCGCGAAAGGCACGGGTGAAGGCCTCGTGCGAGCCATAGCCTGCATCCAGCGCCACCGTGAGGATATCGGGGGCGCCCGCGGCAAGCTCCCTGGCCGCCGCGCTGAGACGGCGCCCGCGCACATAGGCCGAGATCGTCAGGCCCGTAGCAAGGGGAAAGATGCGGGAGAGGTAGAACCGCGAAAGGCCGATGGTCTCCGCCATCGCCTCGAGCGAAACATCCCGGCGGAAGTGACTTTCGATGTACCAGATGATCTTGGCGATCGCCGACATGCGCTTCTCCTCCCCGCTGGAGCTTTTCACCAGTTCCTTGAACCAGTGGAAGCTCCAAGTCTTTGTTTTGTCACGTTTCCGAACGGCGAACCGGTATCCACTTCGCCTTTAAACGCTCTCGCCCGAGGCCCTGCGACATTGGCACGGGCAAGGTGTCGTGCGTTTGATCGTGCTTGCGCTTGCGAGGGCGCGCCGCGACCCACATATTCGGGCAATGCATCGCATGCCCAGGGAGATCCAGCCCGCGTGAAACCGCCCAGCACCAAACCGGGTACCGCCCCGATCCGTTCGCAGACCGAGGCTCCCGTCAGCAACGATGTGGCGGCTTTTCTCTCGCAGGTGGATGCGATGGGCAAGACGCGCGCGCCCGGAGCGCAGCGCGGTCGCCTGATGTTCGCGCTCGATGCCACGATGAGCCGTCAGCCGACCTGGGACCTCGCGTGTTCTCTGCAGTCCGAGATGTTCGAGGCGCTGCCCGCCGATGGCTCGCTCGATGTGCAGCTGGTCTATTTCCGTGGTTTCGGAGAATGCCGCGCCTCGAAATGGGTGGGAAACGCCGCGGGCCTCGCGCGACTGATGACCGGCATCACAGTTGCCGGCGGCAATACCCAGATTGGCCGCGTCTTTTCACATGCACGGGCCGAGCAGGGCCGCAGCAAGGTCAATGCGCTGGTCTATGTCGGGGACGCCATGGAGGAGGGTGTCGACGATCTGGCGCAGAAGGCCGGCGAACTGGGGCTTCTGGGTTGCCCGATCTTCGTTTTTCAGGAGGGGCATGACCCGATCGCCGAGCGGGCCTTCCGCGAATTCGCTCGCGTCAGCAAGGGGGCGTATGCGCGCTTCGATGCATCCGCGCCGCGCGAGCTGGCGGCGCTGCTGCGTGCGGTGGCCGCCTATGCCTCGGGCGGGCGCCACGCGCTCAGGCTTCAGGGCACGCGCACCGCGACCCTCCTGCTCGAGCAGTTGAAGTAGCATGACCTATGTTCTGGCTGGCGGCATCGCGCTGATTGGGATCGTGCTGTTGTGGAACGCCTTCCAGCGGGCCGACATGCGCAAGCTGGTGCGTGCGCTGCGCTGGATCGTGGGTGGGCTGGCGGCGCTTGCAGCTGTGGTCCTCGTGCTGCGCGGGCAGGTCGGCATCGGCAGCATCGTGGGGGCTGGGGCCTGGTCGATCCTCAAATTCGGCCGCATCGGTCCGCTGGTGTTCGGGGGTGGTCCCGACCTGTCGGAAGACAATCGCTCCGAGGTCAGGAGCCGCTTCTTCGAGATGCGGCTCGATCATTCGAGCGGCGAGGTGGAGGGCAGGGTGGTTGCCGGCGCCTTTGCGGGCCGCGACCTCATCGACCTCGACGAATTCGAGACGCGCGCGCTCATCGACGAGATCGAAGGCGATGCCGACAGCGTCGCGCTGCTCGAAAGCTGGCTCGACCGCAATCGCGCCGGATGGCGGGAGTATTTCGCCGGCGAGGGCAATGATGGTACGGCGCAGGGCGATGCCGGGCTTGATCCCGACGCGGAGGACTGGGCGGTGCTGGGGCTTGCACCCGGGGCAAGCGCCGAGGACATCCGCACCGCCCATCGAAAGCTGATGATGGCGGTGCATCCCGATCACGGCGGATCCGACTATCTCGCTGCCCGCATCAACCAGGCCAAGGACCGTCTGCTGAAAAAGGCTGGTCGGGGCTGACGGGACTTGCTCAACGCGCTTTGCGCGAGAATTGTCGGGCGGGCGCGCTATCCGACATTTCGCAACAATTCGTGAAATGCTAAGCACGCGATGGCTTCAACCCATCGCGACCCATGCCGCAGTCAGAACGCCGTCTCGCACCCATCGTTTCGCTCGACGTGGTCGGCTATTCCCGGCTCGTGCGGCACGATGAACGCCAGACGCTGCGCCTCGTGCAGCGCGTTTATGACCGGCTGATTCTGCGCACCATCGGAGACCGCGGCGGTCGGGTGTTCAAGACCATGGGCGACGGGCTCCTCGCGGAGTTTTCGAGCGTCGTGGATGCGGTGGAATGGACCGCTGACCTGCAGCGCCAGCTTCATGAGCGCAAGCTCAGCACGCCTGGCGGCGAGATCTTCCAAATCCGCGCCGGCATCGTGCTTGCCGATGTGCTGGTGGCAGGCGAGGACCTCTATGGGGCAGGGGTCAACCTTGCCGTGCGGGTGCAGAACCACTCGCCGCCCGGCGGCATGTGCATCACCAAATGGATGTTCCAGTATCTCGATGGCACCACCGATCTCAAATTCATCGATCTGGGACCCACCGAGCTCAAGAACATCTCGCGGACCGTGCGGCTCTTTGCCTGGCATCCCGATGAGCAGCTGCCGCTGCGGCCGCCGCCCGTGGCGCTGCCCTCCGAGCGGCCATCGGTGGTCGTCCTGCCCTTCGACAATCTCTCGGGCGAGCCCGAGCAGGGCTATTTCGCCGATGCGGTGGTCGAGGAGATCACCGCGACGTTGTCGCGCATCCGCGATTTTTTCGTCATCGCGCGCAATTCCGCCTTTGCCTACAAGGGCCGCGCCATAGATGTCCGGCAGGTCGGGCGCGAGCTCGGCGTGCGCTACGTCGTTGAGGGCAGCGTCCGGCGCGTTGGCGAGCGGGTGCGCATTACCGCGCAGCTCGTCGAGACCGACACGGGCAACCATATCTGGTCCAACAAGATCGACGGGGCGGTCAGCGATCTCTTCGACCTGCAGGATCGGATGGCGGCGGAGGTGGCAAGCGCACTCCATCCCTCCATCCGCTGGGCCGAGGTCGAGCGCGCGCGCTCCAAGCGCCCGGAGGTGCTCGCTGCCTATGATCTGGTGATGCGGGCCTTGCCCCATCTCTGGGCGCATCGGGCCGCCGACAATGCGCGCGCCATCGATTACCTCGGGCAGGCGCTCGCGCTCGAGCCCGGCTACGGGCTTGCCGCCGCTCTCTCGGCCTGGGCCCATGGCCAGCAGGTTGCCTATAACTGGAGCCCCGACATCGCCCGCGACCGGTCAGCCGGCGAGCGGATGATCGAGCAGGCGGCGATGATGGTGACCGACCAGCCGACAGGGCTCACGGCGCTGGCCTCGGCGATGATGCAATTGGGTGGAGACGTCGCGCAGGCTGCCGCCTTTGCCGACAAGGCGCTCGAGATCGACCCCAACCATGCCTGGGCCTGGATGCGGCGCGGGTTCGGGCGGGTCTATCTCGGCGATCCGGAGGCGGGGCTGGCCGCATTCGAAACCGCCAAGCGGCACTCCCCGCTCGATCCGTTTGCGTTCAACTGCCATCTCGGCATGGGGCTGGCGCATTTTTCAGCCGGCCGGCATCAGCAGGCCATCACGCTCGCACGAGGTGCTCTGGCGGAGCGGCCGGGGCTGACCTGGCCTTATCGCGATCTTGCGACCTATTACGCCCATCACGGCGATCTCGCCGCTGCCCGCCATGCGCTGGACAAATTCCTGACCCTCAGGCCGTCCGTGACCATCGTCTCGCTGGGCGATACCCTGCGCTTCATGGAGCCCGCGCTTCTCTCGAAATATCTGCGCGGGCTCAAGCTTGCGGGACTTGCCTGATCGGCTCAGGCGCGCTTGCCGACCAGGGCGTAGAAGCGGTCCTGCTCGTTGCGGTCTTCGGCGAAGACGCCGGTGAAGCGATGGGTCAGCGTCGAAACGCCATGCGTATGCACGCCGCGCATGGTCATGCACATGTGCTCGGCTTCGAGCATCACGGCGGCGCCGCGCGGGTTCAGCGTCTCGTTGATCGCATCGATGATCTGCGCCGTGAGGTTCTCCTGCGTCTGCAGGCGGCGTGCGAACACTTCGACGACACGCGCCAGCTTGGAGAGGCCGACGACCCCGTCATGGGGCAGATAGGCGATATGGGCCTTGCCCACGAACGGCACCATGTGGTGCTCGCAATGTGAATGGAACGGGATATCGCGCACGAGCACGATATCGTCATAGCCACCCACCTCCTTGAAGGTGCGCTCCAGCACCTCGCGGGGGTTCTGACCGTAGCCACCATAGAGTTCCTTATAGGCCTTGGCGACGCGGCGCGGGGTGTCGAGCAGACCTTCGCGTTCCGGATCATCGCCGGCCCATGCGATCAGGGTGCGTACGGCGGCTTCCGCCTCGGCCTGGCTCGGGCGCACGATCTGGCGGGGTTGTTCCAGGGTTTTCACAGTCTGCAGCTTGGCGCTGGCGTCCATTCGCGCATTTCCTCTGGCGTCGGAGACTGCGCTTGCTACGAAGCCTCACCGAATTCGGACCAGTCGGCCGCGCTCCACGGAGGACGCTGACACTCTGCCGAACCGCACATATATATTGCTGGCCCGCCGGCCCACAAGAACGACATTGGTAGCGCAAATGGAACTGAGCGATCTCTATTCCGACAAAATCCTCGAAATCGCAGCCAACCAGCCGGTGCCGGGCCGGCTCGCAGCCCCCGATGCCAGCGCGCGAAAAAGCAGCCGCATCTGCGGATCGATCGTGGAGGTGGACCTAGCGCTCAAGGACGGAACCATCAGCGGCTATGGCCACGAGATTTCCGCCTGCGCGCTCGGGCAGACCTCGGCAGCCATTGTCGCCAGCCATGTGGTAGGCACGCCGGTCGCCGAATTCCGGCGCGTGCGCGAGGAAATGACCGCGATGCTGAAGGCGGGCGGTCCGCCGCCGTCGGGCGAGCGCTGGGGCGAACTGCGCTATCTCGAGCCGGTGCGCGACTTTCCCAACCGCCATGCCTCGACACTGCTGGTGTTCGATGCGGTGTGCGAAGCCCTAGACAAGGCTGCCGCGCAGTGACCGATCCGGGCCGGGCGGCGGGCCTCGGCGCGCGGATCGCCGCACTTGTCGATCTGCCGTTCAAGGTGCTCGCCGTGGCCCTGATCACGCTCTATCGCTACACGCTTTCGGCCTTTGTGGGGCGCACCTGCCGGCACGCGCCCTCCTGCTCGGAATTCACCGCCGACGCCATCTGGCGCTTCGGTTTTTGGCCCGGCGGGTGGATGGGCGCCGCCCGTCTATCCCGCTGCCGGCCGGGCGGAACCCATGGCTTCGACCCGGTTCCGCAGACGATCCCGGCGCGCGCCCGCTGGTATCTGCCGTGGCGCTATGGGCGGTGGAAATAGGCGCGATCCATGCTAAGAGGCGCCGTCGCCGCATAAGGAGCGGCGCTCACCCATTCTGGAGATGAAAATGATCAAGGTGACGTTCCCCGATGGTGCAGTCCGCGAATATCCGCGTGGCACCACCGGCACCACCGTGGTCGAAGCCATCTCCACGAGCCTCGCCAAGAAGACGGTGGCGATGAAGTGGAATGGCGTGCTGTCGGACCTCTCCGATCCGCTCGAGTCAGATGGTCGCATTGAATTCGTCGCGCGCGAGAGCGCCGACGGGCTGGGGCTCATCCGCCACGATGCCGCGCATGTGCTGGCTGAAGCGGTGCAGGAGCTGTTCCCCGGCACGCAGGTCACCATCGGCCCGGTGATCGAGAACGGCTTTTATTACGACTTCAAGCGCGACGAGCCGTTCCGCGAGGAGGAGTTCCCCGCCATCGAAAAGAAGATGGCCGAGATCATCGCGCGCGGCGCCGCCTTCACCAAGGAGGTGTGGAGCCGCGAGGAGGCGCGGCGCGTCTTTGCCGCCAAGGGCGAGGACTTCAAGGTGGAGCTCGTCGATGCCATCCCCGAAGGGCAGGATCTCAAGATCTACCGGCAGGGCCAGTGGTTCGATCTTTGCCGCGGCCCGCATATGCGCAGCGTCAAGGATGTCGGCACGGCCTTCAAGCTCACCAAGGTGGCGGGCGCCTATTGGCGCGGCGACAGCCGCAATCCCGTGCTCAGCCGGCTCTACGGCACCGCCTTCGCGACCCAGAAGGAGCTCGATGCCTACCTCCTGATGATGGAGGAGGCCGAAAAGCGCGACCATCGCAAGATCGGCCAGGAGATGGATCTCTACCATTTCCAGCCCGAGGCGCAGGGCAGCGTCTTCTGGCACCCCAAGGGCTATGTGCTCTACAACCAGATGGAAGCCTATATCCGGCGCCGCCTGACCCGCTCTGGCTATGTCGAGGTCAAGACGCCCCAGCTGATGAGTTCGAAATTCTGGGAGATGTCTGGCCACTGGGGCAAGTATCGCGAGAACATGTTCGTGGTGCCCGACGAGGTGCCCAGCACCGAGGATGCCGGCCCGGTCTTTTCGGGCGAGGGCGAGCTCATGGCCCTCAAGCCGATGAACTGCCCGGCGCATGTGCAGATCTTCAACCAGGGCATCAAGAGCTATCGCGATCTGCCGATCCGCATGGCGGAATTCGGCTGCTGCCACCGCAACGAGGCCCATGGCGCGCTGCATGGGCTGATGCGCGTGCGCCAGATGACGCAGGATGATGCGCACATCTTCTGCCGCGAGGACCAGATCCAGTCCGAGACCGAGCATTTCGTCAATCTGCTCTATTCGGTCTATGAGCACATGGGCTTTGCCGATGTGGTCATCAAGCTCGCCACGCGCCCCGAAAAGTTCGGCGGCACCATCGAGCGCTGGGACATGGCCGAAAAGGCGCTCGGCGATGCGCTGCTCGCCACCGGGCACAAGTTCGAGATCGCGGCGGGCGAGGGGGCGTTCTACGCGCCCAAGCTCGAATTCCACCTCAAGGACGCGATCGGCCGCAGCTGGCAGGTGGGCACGCTGCAACTCGATTTCGTGCTGCCCGAGCGGCTCGGCGCGACCTATGTGGCCGAGGATGGCTCGCGCCACTTCGCCGTGATGCTGCATCGCGCCATCCTGGGCTCGCTCGAGCGCTTCATCGGCATGATGATCGAGAACTATGCCGGCAAGATGCCGCTCTGGCTCGCCCCGACCCAGGTGGTGGTGGCAACCATCGTGTCCGAGGCCGACGATGCGGCGCGCAGCCTCGTTTCGCGGCTCAAGGCGCATGGCATCCGTGCGGAACTCGATATCCGCAACGAGAAGATCAACTACAAGGTGCGCGAGCATTCGGTGCAAAAGGTGCCGCTGATGTTCGTGCTGGGACGTCGTGAGGCCGAGGAGGGCACCGTCTCCGTCCGCCGCCTCGGCCGCGAAGGCCAGCAGGTGATGACGCTCGACGCGGCAATCGCCGAGCTTTTCGCCGAAGCCACCCCGCCCGACCTCAAGGCGGCCTGATATCTGAACAGCCTAAGTTTTGGCGGGTGGGCGTCACGCTCACCCGCTATGCCTTGAACTCTGCGCATTGCGTCGCGGCCTGCCCTCGGGTCATATCGCCAAAACAGGCGAGACCCCATCCATGGCCGACCTCATCTCCATCACCGGCCGCATTGCGATCGATCCCTCCGAGATCGAGGAGAATTTCGTGCGGGCCTCGGGACCGGGCGGGCAGAATGTCAACAAGGTCGCAACCGCCGTCCAGCTGCGCTTTGACCTCATGGGCTCGCCCTCGCTGCCCGAACCGGTCAAGACCCGCGCGGCGGTGCTGGCCGGCAGCCGGCTGGGCAAGGATGGGGTGATCACCATCCAGGCGGTGCGCTTCCGCACCCAGAAGGACAATCGCGAAGATGCGCTGCAACGGCTCGTCGCGCTGCTCAAGGAGGCGGCCATTCCGCCCACCCCGCGCCGCCCGACGCGACCAACGCTCGCCTCCAAGCGGCGACGGCTGGAGCGCAAGAGCCTGCGCTCCGGCGTCAAGAGCCTGAGGGGCAGGGTGGACACGGACTGAAAAAGCAAAGGGCGGCCCGGAGGCCGCCCTTTTTGTTTCGAGACGGGCTGCGAGCCGCTTACGGCTCGAGCTGGCCCTGGCGCGGATCTTCGGCGGCCGAAACATTGCGCTCGTTGCGGGTCTTCCACAGTGAGTAGAAGACGCCGCCGGCGAGGATGGAGATGGTGGTCACGAGCGAGAGCGTCGTATCGATCTTGATGCCGAAGGGAACCAGCGCAACCTTGATGCCGATCAGCACCAGCACGATAGCCAGCGAAACCTGCAGGTACTTGAACCGGTTCATCGCCGCCGCCAGCGCGAAATAGAGCGCACGCAGGCCAAGGATGGCGAAGATGTTGGAGGTGTAGACGATGAACGTGTCCTGCGTCACCGCGAACACGGCCGGCACGCTGTCGACGGCGAAGATCAGGTCGACGGTTTCCACCATGATCAGCGCCACCCCGAGCGGGGTCAGGGCGCGCACGATCTTGCCCGTCTTGGGGTCGGGCATGCGGGTGGTGAAGTTGTGGCCTTCCAGAGTGTTGCTGATCGGGAAGTGCCGGCGCAGATATTTGAGGATCGGGTTGGCTTCGATGTCCGGCGTGTCATCGTGCTTGGTGAACATCTTGATGCCGGTGAAAATCAGGAAGGCACCGAAGATCACGAGGATCCAGCTGAACTGGTAGACCAGCGCCGCGCCGAGCCCGATGAGGATCGCGCGGAAAACGATCACGCCCAGAATACCCCAGAAGAGCACGCGGTGCTGGTATTTGCGGGGAATGGCCAAAAAGCCGAAGATGGTTGCGATGACAAACATGTTGTCCATCGCGAGGCTCTGTTCGATCAGGTAGCCGGTATAGAATTCGAGGCCGGCCTGCGCGCCGCGCGAAAACCACACCCAGACGCCGAAGATCACCGCCACGGTGACGTAGAATGAGTACAGTAGCAGGCTGTGCTTGGCAGAAATTTCCTTGTCGCCGCGATTGAGCACGCCAAGGTCGAAGGCGAGAAGCGCGACCACGATGGCGATGAACGCCACCCAGAAATAAATGGGAGTACCGAGAAAATCGCCCATCAGGGCGGCAATTAGCGAATCCATCGCCGGACCATCTCCATGTCAGTCGGAGCAGTTCCGACATCACGGAGCATGAGCTTCCGTCAGAGGGGCCCGGCACTGCGCCCGCCAGATCGCACAGGCGCGAGCCGATTGCAAGACACCAGCGATCACCAAGCGCTGACTGAAACGGTGACGCGCCAACACGACTGTGGCTGCAGCGTGTCAACTTTTGGGCTATGATGTGTCATAGTTAAATGAGGAGATGCGGGTCTGCCGCTCAGAAAGCCCCTTGTATCAAAGGGGCAATTCCATGATTCTACGTACAGTTTCCGCTCTCGCGCTTGTCTTCGCCACCGCTGGCGCCCTTATCCTCCCGGCTCAGGCCGAGCCGGTGGACTATGTCAGGGTGTGCGATGGCGACGAGGGTACCGCCTACATCCCCGGCACCGACGAGTGCACCGAACTCGGCGGCAGTGCCGATGGTGCGGCCATCGCGCTGGCCCTGCCGGGTGCCGTGATCGATGCGGGCAAGACGTTTGGCGTGGGCGTCAATGTCGGCACCTTCGGCGGCTCCACCGCGATCGGTCTCAGCGGCGCCTTCCAGGCCAGCGATGGTCTGACGTTCAACGGTGCCGTCGGCCTGGCGTCGGGTGGTGCCGTTGGTGGCCGTGCGGGCGCCAACTTCTCCTGGTAATTCGCTTTCCGACCCTCGGTCGGGCACAAAATCTGGGGCCGGTTCATCTTCGGGTGGGCCGGCCTTTTGGTGCGTTGTGGTCAGGGCCGGCATTTTTCGCATTCCCTTTTAGATCCGGATGGGGGACCATGCTCTGCGAGCCAGAGACCGCTCATTGGTCCGCTGTTAGCTGCCTCTACGGTCCCGCTTCGGCATTCCCCTGAAAACATTGGTGTTTTTGCGCTGGTTATTAATTGCGCATAGTTTGCCCATGCCTACTTGATCGGCATGGGCGAATTGTCTAACAATCCACGGGCTTCATATCGGGAGCGGCCGGGGGACGACAGCGTGCAGCATCGCGCAGAGCCAATCGCAAAGCAGGCCGCTCCGGATTTTCCTGCGGTCTCGCCACAGGCCGACTGGCTCCTCGATCCTGAGCTCGCCTATCTCAACCAGGGCGCCTTTTCCGCCATTCCCCGCTCCATCCGCGCGGCGCAGACAGTCTGGCGCGACCGCATCGATCTCAATCCGGCGCGGTTCTATATGGAGGAGCTGTTCTCCGAGCTTGCCGACGCGGCGCTGCCGTTAGCGCGATTCGTCGGCGTGGCGCCGGAGCGTCTGGCCTTCGTCGAAAATGCCACGGCCGGCATGGCCACGGTGCTGGCCGATTTCGACTTCCGACCGGGCGACCGGGTCGTGATGACGAGCCACGTCTATGGCGCGGTGCGCAACACGCTCCAGCATCTGTCGGAACGCTATGGCGTAGTCGTCGACGAAGTGATGCTGCCGCCCAATCCTGAGGACGAGGATGCGGTGCTGGCCCCGATCACGGCGGCCCTTGCCACGGCGCCCCGGCTGCTGGTGGTCGATCATATCACCTCGGCCAGCGCGCTGATCTTCCCGATCGCCGCGATCGTTGCTGTGGCGCGCACGGCCGGCGTTCCGGTGCTGGTCGATGGCTCGCATGCGCCAGGCATGATCGCGCTCGATGTCGATGCCATCAACGCGCACTGGTATGTGGGCAACTGCCACAAATGGCTGTGTGCGCCCAAGGGCGCGGCCTTTCTCGCGCGCAGCGCCGATGCTCCGGCGCCCCATCCGCTTGTCATCTCACACGCCTATGGGCAGGGCTTTCCCGCCGAATTCCGCAAGATCGGTACGCGCGACCCCTCTTCCATGCTGACGGTGCCGTCGGCGCTCGCCCTGCATGAAGAGCTGGGCGGGGCAGGGCTTCGAGCCCGCAACAGGGCGCTTGCCGATGCGGCAGCGGGGCTGATCGCCGACGCCGTTGGCGGCGAGATCCTCGGGCCCGCCAGCATGCGGGGCGCCATGGCCAGCATCCGCCTGCCGGGACTTCCGGCCAGCTTCGATCTGGCGACAGCGCTGCGCGTGCGGCTGCGCCAGCAGCATGGCATCGAAAGCCTCGCCGTGGCTTTTGGCGGCGCGATGTGGATGAGGGTTTCGGCCCACGCTTATAATCACTGGGGCCAGTATGAGGCCCTCGCGGCGGCGCTGCCCGGCGTCATTGCCGAACTTGGAGTGCCGGCATGATCGCCTTTCTCTTCCGGCGCATCGTGCAGGCGCTGCTTGTGCTGCTGACCGTCGCAGCCATCGCCTTCATGATGAACACCTTTCTCGGGGATCCGCTGGCCACGATCCTGGGGCCCGATTCCACCGCGGCCCAGCGCGATCAGGTGCGCATCCAGCTCGGGCTCGATCGGCCGCTGGTCGTGCAGTTCGCCGATTTCGTCTGGCGCAGCGCCCAGGGCGATTTCGGCATGAGCTACCGGCTCGGCCGACCGGTCGCGGCCGTGCTCGCCGAGCGCGCCCCTGCCTCGATCGAACTCACCATCGTGGGCGTGGCCCTTGCCGTTCTGATCGGCATTCCGGCCGGGCTCGTCACCGCCATCTGGCCGGCTTCGGCTGCGAGCCGGGTCATCCTGGCGGTCTCGCTTTTCGGCATTTCAGTGCCGTCCTTTTTCGTCGCGGTCATCCTGATCTGGGTCTTTTCGGTCAATCTGGGCTGGTTCCCGTCCTTCGGGCGCGGCCAGCTCGTGACCATCGGCACCTGGCAGACCGGGCTTCTGACCCCCAGCGGCTGGCGCGCCATCATCATGCCGGCCTTTTCGATCGCGATCTTCCAGATCGCCATCATCATCCGCCTCGTGCGCGCCGAAATGCTTGAAGTGCTGCGCACCGATTTCATCCGCTTCACCCAGGCGCGCGGCCTCATGGCGCGCTCCATCTATATCAGCCACGGGCTGCGCAACGCGCTGTTGCAGGTGATCACAATCATCGGGCTGCAGTTCGGCTCGATCCTGGCTTTCGCCGCCATCACCGAGACCGTCTTCCAGTGGCCGGGGCTGGGCTATCTCTTCCTGCAATCGGTGCAGGCGGCCGATGTGAGCATGATGTCGGCCTTCCTGATGCTCGTGGCGCTCATCTTCGTCACCACCAATTTCATCATCGACTGCCTCTATTACATCATGGATCCGCGCATCCGTGCCGATGGCCCGATGGGAGGGCATGCCTGATGCGCGACCTGTTCCGAGCCCTGCGACGCGCTCCGCTCGCCTTCATCAGCCTCATCGTGGTGCTGATCTACGTGTTTGCAGCCATCGCCCCCGGCCTGCTTGCGCCCTACGAGGTCTTCGACCTGACCAAGATCAGCCTGATGGACTCCTTCATCCCGCCGGTCTGGCTCGATGGCGGGGACTGGCGCTTTCCGCTCGGCACCGACGATCAGGGCCGCGACATCATCTCGGCCACCATCTACGGCATCCGTATCTCGCTGATGGTCAGCATCGCGGGAGTGATCCTGGCGCTGCTCATCGGCGTGGTGGCAGGGCTCGTGGCCGGCTTTTTCGGGGGCGCCTTCGATGCCTTCCTGATGCGCATCGCCGATATCCAGCTGACCTTTCCGGCTATCCTCATCGCCGTGCTCATCGACGGGGTGGCGCGGGCCGCGGTGGGGCAGGCAGCGCGCGATCAGCTCTCGGTGATCGTGCTCATCATCGCCATCGGGCTTTCGGGCTGGGTGCAATATGCCCGCTCGGTGCGCGCGGCCACGCTGGTCGAGCGCGAGCGTCAATATGTCAAGGCGGCGCGGCTGATCGGCATCTCCAAGCTCTCGATCATGTTCGGGCACATCCTGCCCAATGTTCTCACCGCGGTGCTGGTGCTGGCCACCATCCACCTTGCCACCGCGATCATTCTCGAAGCCACATTGTCCTTCGTGGGCCTCGGCATTCCGCCGACGACCCCCTCGCTGGGCACGCTGATCTCGATCGGCAACGGCTTCCTGCTCTCGGGGGAATGGTGGATGGCCATCTTCCCCGGGGCCGTGCTCGCCCTTCTGGTGCTGTGTGTGAACCTTTTGGGCGACTTTCTGCGCGATGCCCTCAATCCGCGGCTGCGATGACTTCGACCTTCTTCCTTCTCCTCCCTCCTCCCCGCCGAAACTGGAGACTGCCATGAAGACGTACTGCCAACGCCTCGCTCTCGCCCTTCTCGCCTCGAGCGCGCTTTCTGTCTCTGCGCCCGTATTCGCCCAGTCTTCCGATACATTGCGGCTTGCCGCGCAGGCCGATGCGGGCACCATGGATCCGCACGCCCAGAACACCCAGATCACTCTCTCGATCCAGTCGATGATCTACGAGCCGCTGGTGATGCGCGATGCCGACCAGCAGCTGATCGGCGGTCTCGCCGCCTCGTGGGAAAATGTCGAGCCGACGCTCTGGCGCTTTGCCCTGCGCGAAGGCGTGACCTTCCATGACGGTTCGGCTTTTTCGGCCGAAGACGTCGTCTATTCCATCACCCGCGCCAAGGCGCCGACCTCGCAGTTCGCCGGCTTTGTCGGCAATATCGCCGAAGTCCGCGCCGTTGACGACATGACCGTCGAGATCGTTACCACCAAGCCCGACGCGCTGATGGCCGACAAGCTCACCTATGTGCTGATGATCGATTCCGCCTGGGCAGAGGCCAATTCGGTGGGCCAGCCGCAGGATCTGCGCAACAACCAGGAAACCTTCGCGGTTCTCAACACCAACGGCACGGGGCCCTTCAAGCTCGAAAGCCGCGAGCCCGATACCCGCACGGTTCTCGTGCGCAATGCCGACTATTGGGGCGAGACCGCCGATGATTTCGAGCGCGTCGTCTTTACCCCGATCTCGAGCCCCCCGACCCGTATCGCCGCGCTGATCTCGGATGAAGTCGATCTCGTGCTCGACGTGCCGAGCCAGGACGTGCAGCGCCTCGAATCCACCGAAGGCGTCAAGGTTCTGACCCGCAACGACACGCGCACGGTGTTCTTCGGCTTCGACCTGGGGTCGGAAGACCTCGAATATGCCAGCGTCGAGGGCAATCCCTTCCTTGACGTCAAGGTTCGTCAGGCGGTGGCCTATGCCATCGACGCCGAGGCGATCAGCCAGCGCATCATGCGCGGCCTGTCGCGCCCCACCGGCATGGTGATCTCGCCCGACAATCTGGGCTATGCGGAAGATCTCGATGCCGTCCATCCGGTCGATATCGAGAAGGCCAAGGCGCTGATGGTGGAGGCCGGCTATCCCGACGGGTTCCGCGTCACCCTCGATTGCCCGACCGATTCCTATGTCAACGGCGACCAGATCTGCCGTGCCGTAGCCACCATGCTGGCGCCGATCGGCATCCAGCTCGATCTCAACCTCCTGCCGCGCGCGCAGTTCCTGCCCAAGCTGTGGGAGCGTGACACCTCGTTCTACATCATGGGCTTCAACTCGCCCTATTTCGACGGCACCTATTTCGCCGAAACCGTGCTTATGACGCAGGACCAGGCGACCGGCGAAGGCATCTACAACTATTCGGGCAATGGTGATGCCGAGCTCGATGCGCTGGTGACCGAGGCCAAGGACACGCTCGATCGCGATGGCCGCGCCGAAAAGCTCAAGGCCGTCTACAGCTGGGTTGCCGAAAACCAGCTCTATGTGCCCGTGCACCAGCAGCTCATCGTCTATGCCATGCGCGATCGGGTGGACACCAATGTCCGCGCCGACGGCTGGTTCGACATCCGCTTCGCCACCATCGAGTAAAAGACATGCGGGGGCCGCCATGAGGTGGCCCCCGTCTTTCCAATCCAGGCCGGACCCAACATGCAGACCCCCCGTTATCGCATCGGCATTGACGTCGGTGGCACCTTCACGGATTTCGTACTCGCGGACCTGACGGGGGCACGACTATCCTTCTACAAGGAACCCAGCGTTCCCCCCGACCCCTCCCTCGCCGTCGAGCGCGGGCTGGCGGCGCTCGTGGCCCAGCAGGGCATCGATCCGGCGACCATCGAGCTCATCGTGCACGGCACGACCATCGGGCTCAATGCCATCATCCAGCGCCGCGGCGCGCGGATCGCGCTGGTGGTCTCCAAGGGCAATCGCGACGTGCTCGAAATCGCGCGCCTGCGCATGCCGAGCTCTTATGATTTCACCGAGCCGCGCGAGCAGCCGCTGGTCGAGCGCGACCTCGTGTTCGAAGTTTCGGCCCGCATGCGCGCCGATGGCAGCATCGATACCCCGCTTGACGCAGGCGAGGTCGATGACCTGATCGGCAAGATCGCCGAGGCCAAGGTCGACGCTGTCGCCATCATGCTGCTCAACTCTTACCGCTCCGCCGCGCTCGAGATCGAGCTGGCCGAGCGGCTCCGGGCCGGGCTGCCGGCTCTTCTGGTCTCGGAATCCGCGGTCATCTGGCCGGAGGTGCGCGAATATGAGCGCTGCCTCGTGGGCGCGCTCAACGGCTATATCCAGCCGCTGAAATCGAGCTATTTCGACAAGCTCGCCTCCCGCGTCGCCGGGCTGGGCATCGCGGCGCCGATCTACATCACCGCCAATAATGGCGGCACTCTCAGCCTCGATACGGCGCGGGCGCGGCCGATCAACACCATTCTCTCTGGCCCCGCGGCCGGCGTCGTGGCCTCGCTGGCGGTAGGCAAGGCGGCCGGCACCGGCCAGCTCATCACCTTCGACATGGGTGGCACCAGCGCCGACATTTCGGTGTGCCGGGCCGGGCGGCTTGAATTCACCACCACCACCCATGTCGGCGATTTTCCGCTGATCATGCCGGTGGTCAACGTGTCAGCCATCGGCGCGGGCGGCGGCTCCATCCTCTGGCTCGACAAGCAGGGGCTGCTCAAGGTCGGGCCGGTCTCGGCCGGCGCCGATCCGGGGCCGGTGTGCTATGGGCGCGGCGGCACCGTGCCTACCGTCACCGATTGCTATGTGGCGCTCGGCATCGTCGATCCCACCCGGTTCCTGGGCGGTCGCATGACGCTCGATCGCGACGCGGCACTGGGCGCGCTCGCCAAGATCGCCGAGCCGCTGGGCCTTTCGGGGCCAGATGCGGCGGTGGGTGCGGCGGAAGCCGGCATTCGCGTGGCCTCCGCCAAGATGGCGACCGAGATCACCAAGCTCCTCGCCGAGGCCGGTGTCGATCCGCGCCAGTTCTCGCTTGTCGCCTATGGCGGGGCCGGCCCGACCCACGCCAACTATCTTGCCGAGGATGCAGGGCTGACCTCGGTGCTGGTGCCGATGGCGCCGGGCACGTTCTGCGCGCTTGGCGCCGTTCTCGCCGATATCCGCCGCGACTATGTGCGCACCGCGCGTCTCATGGTCTCGCGCGACGGGGGCGAGGGCTGGGCCGAGGTGCAGCGGCACCTTGCCGAACTCGCCGAGGAGGCCCGCGCCTGGATCGCCAATGAGGGCGATCTGGTGGGCGAACACGGCTTCGTGGTTTCCTTCAACATCCGCTATCCCGGCCAGGCCTACGAGATCGAGATCGTGCTCGACGAGGAGACCCGCCGCACGCTCGACCCGCAAAAGCTTCTCGACCTCTTCCATGCCGAGCATGAGCGGCTCTATGGCTTTGCCGAGCCCGACAGCGCCGTGCAGACCTCCACCATCCGCCTCGCCGTGATTGGCAAGGTCGCGGCCGTGGCGCTGCCCGATGCGCCGCTGCGCAAGGCCCAGTCCACCGGCATCCGCAAGGTGCGCCACAAGGGCCAGTGGCTCGACGCCCAGGTCTATGAGCGCGCCACGATCGGGCCGGACGAGGTGGTGGCGGGCCCCGCCGTCATCGACCAGCCCGACACCACCATCCTCGTTTTGCCCAACTGGACCGCCCGCGCCGACCGTCTCGGCACGCTGCGTCTTACTCGGAACTGACCATGAAGCTCGATCCGGTCCTCGTCGAAATCCTGATGCACAAGCTCACGGCCATCACCGAGGAGATGGCCATCACGCTGCAACGCTCCGCACGCACCACCTATGTCAAGGAAGCGGGCGACTTCGGTACGGCGCTCGCTACCCCCGAAGGGCGCTTTTTCGCCTATCCGGCGGTGATGGGCGTTTCGGGCTTTCTCGACAGCAATGTCGGCCCGACCATGGCCCATTTCACCGATCTGGTGCCCGGCGACGTAGTGATCACCAACCATCCCTATCTCAGCGATGGTCTGGCCACCCACATGCCGGACCTGCACCTGATCCGGCCGATCTTTTATGGCGAAAAGATCGTCGCCTATGCCTGGGATTTCATCCACTCGGCCGATATCGGGGGCGGGGTGCCCTCGTCGATCTCGCCCAAATTCACCGATCTCTTCCAGGAGGGGCTGCAGATCCCGCCCACCAAGATCGTCAAGGCGGGCGTGCTCAATACCGAGTTCCTCAATCTCTACCGCTCCAACTGTCGCACACCCGACGTCAATCTGGGCGATATCCGCGCCATGATCGCGGCGCTGGCGGTGGGGGACCGGCGCATCCAGGAATTGATGGAGACGCATGGGGCTCAGACCTTCATCGACGTGCAGCACGATCTCGTCAACTATGCCGGCACCAAGGCGCTGGCCGTGCAAAAGAAGATCCCGAACGGGGTCTATGAGTTCTGGGATCTGCTCGACGATGATTTCAACTCGCCCGTCCCGGTGCGCGTCCGCGTCCGGCTCGAGGCCACCGATGGGCATATCCATCTCGATTTCACCGGGTCCGACCCGCAGGTCGAGGCGGCCTACAACATCCCCACCGGCGGCAAGCGGCATCCCTGGCTGACGCTCAAGCTGATGCATTTCATCTACAGCCACGACAAGACCGTGCCGCTCAATTACGGCATGTTCGAGCATGTGACCGTCACCGCGCCGCTCGGCACGGTGGTCAATCCCGAGCCGCCGGCGGCGGTCGGGGTGCGCAGCGCCACCGCCATCCGCCTCAACGAGGCGCTGGTGGGTGCCATGGCCATGGCCAAGCCGGGCCTGATGCCGGCCCCCAGCGGCGGCATCATGATCCCCTCCGTGCTGGTCGAACAGGACCCCGCCAGCGGGCAGCGCCGGGTTATGGTGCTGCAGTCGCTCGTGGGCGGCACGGGCGCGCGTGAAGGCGCCGATGGCGTCGATGGCCGCGATTCGAGCCTTGCCAACCAGCGCAACACCCCCATCGAAAAGACCGAGGAAGAAGCGGCGGCGCTCATCGCCGACTATGCCCTGCGCGTCGATAGCGGCGGGGCTGGGCGCTGGCGCGGCGGCACCGGCGTCGTCTTCACGGTGCGCATCGCGCGCGATGGCAGCGCCGTGCTCGGGCGCGGCATGGAGCGTTTCGTCTTCCGTCCCTGGGGCATGGCTGGCGGCATGCCGGGCGAGCGCGCCCGCGTGGTGGTCAATCTTGGCCGCCCCGACGAGCGCGAACTGGGCAAGCTCGACATGTTCCTCGCGCGCGCCGGCGATATCGTCACCATCATGACCCCCGGCGGCGGCGGTTACGGCGATCCGCTCGATCGGCCGCCGGCAGAGGTGCTCGCCGATGTGCGCTACGGCTATGTCAGCCGCGAGGGGGCACGCCGCGATTATGGCGTGGTGCTCACCGGCATGGCAGTGGACGAAGCTGCCACCAGCGCACTCCGGGATGAGATGCGGGCGGGACGGCCGCCGATCGCGGCCTTCAATTTCGGCCCCGAGCGCGAGGCGTGGGAGGCCGTTTTCGATGATGCGACCATGTCGCGCCTCAACGCCGCGCTGATGCGCATACCCACCGCCACGCGCTACGAGCGGCGCAAGCGGCTGTTCATGGATGTCATTCCCGGCCTCAAGCGCGGCGCCGCCGACCTTGCCGCCGTGGTTGGCGATATTTCCGAGGCGCGGCAGCGGCTTGCCGGCGCCATCGGGCGGCTCGAGGTTGAAATCGGCCCGAGCGCGGTCTAAAGGGAGGAACTGGAATGGAAATCGAACGGCGCCACGAGCATTATCTGCTCACTCCGGGTCCATTGACCGTGCCGATGGCGACCAAGCAGCAGATGCTGGTCGACCGCAGCCCCAATAGCCCCGAATTCGCGCAGCTGACGCGCGATATCTGCAACTATGTGCTGGAAATCGCCAACGGCACCGAGACCCATGTCTGCGTGCCGCTGCAGGGCAGCGCCACCTATGGCAACGAGGCTGCAGTGCAGACCCTCGTGCCGCGTGATGGCAAGCTGCTGGTCATCCAGAATGGCTATTATGGCGTGCGGCTGGTCGAGATGGCGCGCGGCCTGCGCCTCAATCACGTCGTGCTCGAACTGCCGCTCCTGCCGCTACCCAGCCGCGAGGATATCGAGGGCGTGCTCGCCGAGCATCCCGACATCACCCACATCATGCTCTGCCATGCCGAGACCGGCACGGGCGTGCTCAACCCCATCGAGATGGTTGCCGAGGTCGCGCGCGAGCACGGCAAGCGGCTGATCGTGGATGCCGTGGCCTCCTTTGGCGGCTTTGCCATCGATGTGGCCGGCCTCGATCTCGAAGCCGTGGTGATCTCTCCCAACAAGTGCCTTGAAAGCGTGCCGGGCGTCGCGCTCGTTATCGTCAACAAGAAGAGCCTCGAAGCCTCGGCCGGCCGGTCCGGCTCGGTAACCCTCGATCTCCACGCCCAGTGCAAGATGATGAGCGAGACCGGCGCCTGGCGCTGGACCCCGCCCACCCATGTCATCGGGGCGCTGGGCGAAGCCGTGCGCAGGCATCGCGCCGAAGGCGGCATCCCGGCTCGTGGCGCGCGGTATCGCAGCAACTGGCGCATTCTCGTCGATGGGCTCCGGCAGCGCGGCTTCACCACGCTTCTGCCCGACGATGTCGCGGTGCCGATCATCGTCACGGTGCATGACCCCAAACACCCCAACTACCAGTTCAGTCGCTTCTACGAGGCGCTGCAAAAGCAGGGCATCACGATTTTCCCGGGCCGGCTGACCTCGGCCGGCACCTTCCGCATCGGGGTGATGGGCGATCTCCAGGCCTCGGACATGTATGTGATCCTCTCCGCCATCGACACCGCGCTGGCCGAAATCGGGGTGACAGTGTGAAGATCGTCGCCATCATCGATCCGCAGTTCGGAACCACGCCCGATATCGAGTCGGCAGTTGCCGGCGGGCAGGCCGAATTCCGCATCCTGCGGCCGGGCCATGGCCCGGTCTCCCCGCTCGAATTGCGTGGGGTGGATGCCATCCTCAACTGCCGCAGCCGCCACAAGCTGCCGGGAAGCCTGATCGATGCGCTGGACGACCGCGTCCAGATCATCGCCCAGGCCGGGGTCGGCTACAACCATATCGACATCGCCGCCTGCGCCCGCCGCAATATCCCGGTCTGCAACACGCCCGATTATGGCACCACGGAAGTGGCCGACCATGCCATCGGCCTGATGCTCGCGCTGGTGCGCGGCATCCCGACGTACAATGGCCGTCTGGCCTCGGACGCGGCTGCCTGGGCCACTGCCGGGCTGCCGCTGCCGCCGATCCGCCGGCTCGGCGGGCAGGTCTTCGGCGTCATCGGCCTCGGCCGCATCGGGCTTGCCACGGCTTTACGCGCCAAGGCCTTCGGACTCGATGTTCGCTTTTTCGACCCCTATCTGCCGCCGGGGGCGGAACTGGCGCTGGGATTCAAGCGCTATGCTGAACTCGGCGATCTGCTCGCGGTCACCGATATCCTCACCCTCCATTGTCCGTTGACCGAGGAGACCGACCGGCTGATCCGGGCCGAGACGCTGGCACAGATGAAGCCCAATGGCATCCTCATCAACACCTCGCGCGGCGGGGTGGTGGATCTCGATGCGGTGGCTGATGCGCTGACCAGCGGCCATCTCTGCGCAGCCGGGCTCGATGTGCTGCCCGTCGAGCCGCCCGATCGCAACCATCCGCTGCTCGCGGCGTGGATGGCGGGTGACCGCGCGCTCGAAGGCCGGCTTGTCATCACTCCGCATGCGGCCTTTTATACCCCGCAGAGCCTCGATGACATGCGGCGGCTTTCGATGACGGCGGTGTGGCAGTATCTCACCGAGGGCCGGTTGCGCTCCTGCGTCAATCTCGATCTGCTCGCCGCCAATGCCGCTGCAACCGGTGCGGACCGCCGCCTCCATGCTGGATAAGAAGCCGGCCGACGACGTCTCGATATCCGATCGCATCGGGGACCGGCTCGCCGAGATGATCGCGACCGGCCAGCTCAAGAGCGGCGACCGGCTGACCGAGGCGACGCTTTCGGACATGTTCGCCTGCTCGCGGGTGCCGGCGCGTGAAGCCCTCAAGGTGCTGCACGCGCAAGGCATTCTCGTGGGCGGGCGGCATCGCGGCTTTCGCGTCGGCGAGTTCGGGCCGGTCAAGACACGCGCCGTGCTCGATGTGCGCCTCGCGCTCGAGGCCCTGCTCGTGCGGGAAGCTATTGTGCATTGGCGCAACGGCACCTCCGACATGGCGCTGCTCGACAGGGCGCTCGATGATCTCGGGCAGGCCGTTGCCCATGGCGATCTGGGCGAAGTGCTGCGCTGCGATCTCGCCTTCCACCGCACCATCGCCGAGGCGGCCCGCAACGATCTGGCCTTGACGCTCTGGAACACCATGGCGCGCTACGTCATCATTCTCTTCAACCTCGCGCGCTATGGCGACGTCGATCTCGGTACGGTGCTGGTGCGCCACAAGGCCTTGCGCGATGCGCTGTTAGCGGAAGTGTCGGCCCCGACCGCCACGCGTGACGCCTTCACGCTCCTTTCCGACCATTACCTCGCCTCGCGCCAGCCCGGCGCGCCCGTGCCGCTCAACTGAAAGCTCCTGCGATGGATGATCGTTTCGACGGCCGGGTCGCCGTCATCACCGGAGGCGCCTCTGGCATCGGGGCTGCGGCTGCGCGCCTCTTTGCGGAAAAGGGCGCGTGTCTGGCGCTGGTCGATCGCGACGCCGCCGCGCTCGAAGGCCTTGCCGCCGATCTCTCGGGCCTCACCTCCGTCTCGATTCACCCCGGCGATGTCGGCGATGCGCCAACCGTCACCCGCCATATGGCGGACATTCTCGACCGGCATGGCCGCGTCGACGTGCTTTTTGCCTGCGCCGGCTATTCCACCGGCACCGCCGTGCCCGATACGACGCTGGAGATGTGGGAGGGCGTCATCCGCGCCAATCTCACCGGCAGCTTCCTCTGGTCGCAGGCTGTGCTAGCGCCGATGCGCGAGGCAGGCTCCGGCTCCATCGTGCTGGTGGGCTCGCAACTGGCGTTTTCGGGCGGCAAGGCCAATGCCGCCTATCTTGCCTCCAAGGGCGCCATCGTGGCGCTGATGCAGACCATGGCGCTCGATCACGCCGCCGAGGGCATCCGCGTCAACGCCGTGATTCCTGGTGCCATCGATACCCCGCTGCTGCGCCGGGCCTTCGCGCGCGCCCCCGATCCTGAGGCGGCCAAGGCGCGCTCGGTCGGGCGGCACCCGCTGGGACGCCTCGGCACGCCCGAGGAGGTGGCGCGGGCCGCGCTGTTTCTCGCCAGCGATGCCGCGAGCTTCACCACCGGCACGTGTCTTCGCGTCGATGGCGGCTGGCTGGTGGGCTGATCAGGATATCCGCCGCATCCTTCCGCGTCCCTCCCGCACTACGTTTGCGACGAGGGCGGGATCGAACAGCGGATCGGGATCGTCCGGCCCGGCTTCGGCCGCCCGCGCGGTGGCCGCCACGGTTTCGGGGGCGGTGTAATAGGCGGTAAAGAGCGCCTTTTGCAGCGCCGCCCGCCCGGCATCATCGCCGGCCAATTCCGCCTCGAGCCTGGCAAGGCGGTCAGCCGGTTCGCATGGCGCGAGCGCCGCCTCCAGCCGCGCGCAGAGTGCGATGAGATCCTCGCCGAGGTTCGTCGTCCAGTCGCCTCTCCCCAGTGCCACCGTGCCACTTGGCCAGTTGTCGCTGCCGGGCAGGGCGGTTTCGACGAGGATCGGAAAGCTTGGCTCGGTCATTTCGTCCGTCCCAGAATGCCATCGGCGACGCGCAGCGCGAAGGCCTGTGCCGTGGCCGTGGGGTTGAGGGAACTGGCGGTGACGAACACGCTGGCATCGGCGACATAAAGATTGCCGATATCGTGGCTGCGGCCATCCGGCCCCACCACCGAGCGCGTCGGATCGGTGCCCATGCGCGTCGTGCCCATCAGGTGAAAGCCTGCCTGCGCCTTGAGCGGATCGCATTGGGTGCGCACCGCGCCGGCCTGGCGCAGCACCTCCTCGGCGCGGGCCAGCGCGAAATCCAGGCAGGCGCGCGAGTCGGCGCTGAGCCGGTAGATCATCTTGGGCGCCGGGTTGCCGTCATGGTCCGAGAGCGTCTCAGACAGCGCGATGCGATTGTGCGCCTCCGCCTCGTCCTCGATGCAGACGGTGAAGCTCATTGCATGGTCAAAGAGCGCGTCGAGTTCGGCATGGTGAGCAGCCCCGAAGGGCAGGCGGTGGCCCTCGATGGCCCCAAGCGCGATGGCGAGCGGGCTCGGCCCGCCGCCCAGCTGCATCTTGAAGCCGCGCTTGAACGGCCAGCGCCCCTGCGAGGCGAAAAATTCATGGGTCGTGATGCCGATGGTCTTGCCCGGCAGCCAGGTGCCGAGCCGGTCCGCGAAGATCCCGTCCATGCGGGCATGCGGGTGCAGCATCAGATTGCGCCCGACCAGCCCCGAGCTGTTGGCGAGGCCTTCCGGGTGCAGCTCATCGCGTGAATTGAGCAGCAGCCATGGCGTCGCGAGCCCATTGCCGCAGATCACGAAGCGGTTGGCCTCGACCCGCACATCGCCCTCATCCGACCGGCAGAGCAGGGCGGTGACCCGATCCTGCCCGTCGGTTTCGAGCCGATAGGCGCGGAGCCCGGTTTCGAGCCGCGCACCGGCCTTGATCGCCGCGGCAAGATGATTGACATCCGAACTCGCCCGCCGCCGCGAGGGGCAGCCGATATCGCAGGGCCCGGCATGGGTGCAGGGCGGCAGATCGGCTTCTCGGCCAGCGGTATAATCCACCACCCACCAGTGCCAGCCGAGATCGTCGAAGGCCTTCGCCACGCGCCGCCCATGCGGGCCAATGCTGGGTAGGGGCTTGGATGGCACCTGCCGCACCGGTCCCGAAGGATCGCCGGGCAGATAGGCAACACCCGTCATCGCCTCGTTGATCTCGTAATAGGGCGCCAGATCGTCGTAGGAGATCGGCCAGTCCTCGCCCACGCCATCGAGGCTTTTCGTGCGAAAATCCTCGGGTCGGAAGCGCGGCACATGGGTCGACCAGTGATGCGAGGTGCCGCCCACCGTCGAGGCGATCATCGGCTTGATCGGGCTCTCCGCGTCATCGATCGGCTGGTCGTCGCGATGCCGGCGGATATTGGGGTTGGGGTTGAGCGGGCCTTCGCGCCTCAGCTCCCAGTCCGGCTCGCCGCGCCCGATGGCGTCGGGATCGAGCCGATGCCCGCGCTCGACGCAGAGCACGTCGGCGCCGGCCATGGCGAGCCGCCAGGTGGCGGCCGCGCCGGTGGGACCGGAGCCGAGAACGACAATGTCGGCTCCGATCGTTCGCATCAGAGGGCGGCCCGCTTGTCCTTGCGGGCGAGCCGGCCGAGCAGGAACTCGATTTCCGCCTTGCCCTTGGCCGAAAGCGAGGCGCCCGGCTTGCGCTGCGCATCGCTCTTGAGGATACCCCGTCGCATCATCACATATTTGCGTGCGGCAAGCCCGATGCCCGGCTGCTGCTCGTAGCGGATGAGCGGCAGATGCGCGTCGAAGAGGTCATGGGCCGCCTCGACATTGCCCTCCTGGGAGAGCCGCACGGTGTCGACCAGCATGTCGGGGAAGGCATAGCCCGTCATCGCGCCATCGGCGCCGCGGCCCATCTCGAAATCGAGGAAGAGCCCGCCATTGCCGCAGAGGATCGAGATATGGCGCATCTTGCCCTCGCTCTCGAAGCGGCGCAGCGTCGAGATCTTTTCCAGCCCCGGCCAGTCCTCATGCTTGAGCATCACGCAGCTGGGCAGGTTCTCGACGATGCGGCGGATGACTTCGGGCGTCATCACCACGCTCAGCACCAGCGGATAATCCTGGATCACCACCGGCACATCGCTGCCGATGGCCTCGATCGCCTGGTTGTAATAGCCGACGATCTGGTCATCGGTGCGCAGGCTGGGGGGCGGGGCCACCATCACGCCGGCGGCTCCCATGTCCATACTGGCCTTCGAGAGCGCGCGCATCGCGGCAAAGCCGGGGGCCGAAACGCCCACGATGATCGGCATGTCCTTGGCGCGCTCGGTGAAGCGGCGGACGATGGCGATCGATTCCTCGGCCTCGAGCTTGGGCGCCTCGCCCATCATGCCCAGAATGGTGATGCCGGTGCAGCCGGCCTCGCCATAGAAGTCGATCATGCGATCCATCGAGGCGTAGTCGATCTCGCCGGTCTCGGTGAAGGGCGTGGCCGCAATCACATAGACGCCCTTGGCGGTGGAAAGATCGGTCATCAGTTCTGGTCTCCTCGGGCGGCGCGCCAGGCTTCGTATTCGGCCATGGTTTCGGCATTTGGGGGGTAGGTGCCGGCAAGCGGCGCGCCATTGCGCACCTTGCCGACGACGAATTCCTCGAGCAGCTCGCGCTCGGCGGCGGCTTCGGCGATTTCCTCTGCCACATGGCGGGGGATGCAGACAACGCCATTGGCATCGCTCATCAGCACATCGCCGGGGCAGACCAGCACGCCATCGATGCCCACGGGCACGTTGAGGTCATGCACGAAGCGGTGCGACGTCACCGGCGTCGCGGCGCCACCCATGCAGAAGAGCGGCAGCTCGATGTTCGAGATCGCGGCGGTGTCCGACACCCCGCCATCGAGCACCACGCCCGAAACGCCCTTGACCAGCAGGTGCGTGGTCATGATGTCGCCCATGAAGGCGGTGCGGGTCTCGCCATCCATGGCCACCGCCAGCACGGCGCCCGCCGGAATTTCATCCACCGAGCGGGCCTGCAGGTTGGGCCGGGAGCCCGAGGCCTGGGCTTCCACCAGATCCTCGCGCACGGGCACGGTGCGCACCGTATAGGCCGGGCCGATGAAGCGCACGGCGCGTGGGTTGAGCGGCTTGGGGTGGAACATCAGCGTGTTCTTGAAGCCCTTGCGCCACAGCAGCGATACCACGGTGGGCACCGCGACGCGGCCGAGCTTGGCGCGTATGGCGTCTGAAATCGGGGGCACGGCGTCCATCAAGAAGTCTCCTCCGGAAAGTCCGGCGCTCGGTTGCATCAGAGCGCGTATAGGTTGCGATACTTGCGATCAAGATAGGCAAGATAGGGCTGCACGGAATCGGGCTGGCCGGTGAACCGGGCTATTGCCTCTGCGCGCGAAAAACGGCGGCCGTGGCGATAGAGGCCTTGGCTCAGAACCTTCAGCAGCGGGGCGTTGTCGCCGCGACCGAGCCCGTCCGAGACCCCCGGCAGCGTCTCGGCATGGGCGAAAATTTGCGCCGCCGTCATCGAGCCGATGGTGTAGTTCGAGAACGTGCCGAACTGCCCGGTCGGCCAGTGCACGTCCTGCAAAACGCCGTCGCGGGCGTTGGGCACGACGATGCCGAGATCGACCTTCATCCGGGCGTTCCAGGCCTCGGGTAGATCGGCGACCTTCATGTCGCCATCGATCATCTGATGCTCGAGATCGACGCGGACCATGATGTGCAAATCGTGGCTGACTTCGTCCGAGCCGAAATGGATCGGCGAGGGCGTGACCGCGCAAAAGCCGCGCCAGAAGGTGTCCGCGTCGATCCCCGCAAGCGCCTCGGGGAACAGTGCCTGCACCACGCCGAAATGCGCCTGCCAGAAAGCCCGGCTCTTGCCGACGTGGTTTTCGAACAGCCGCGACTGCCCCTCATGCATGCCGAAGCTCGGGCCACCCACGAGATAGAGCGTGCGCAGGTCACAGGTCATCGCGCCGCGTTGCAGGGCCGGGTCAACGGCCTGTTCGTAAAGCGCGTGCCCCGTCTCGTGCAGCGCCGCGACGAGGCCCGGCACCAGCCAGCTTTCGTCATAGCGCGCTGTGATGCGCACATCATCGCGCGCCATCGCCACCTCGAAGGGGTGGATGACGTCGTCGATGCGGCCGCGCGTGAGGTCGTAGCCGAGGATCTGCGCCAGCTGCCGCACCATCTCGCGCTGCCGGGCCACGGGAAAATGCCCGCGAAGAAAGTCGCTGCGCGGCGCCTTTGCATTCCGGATGTCGCCGAGGAGCGGCAGAAGGCCCGCGCGCAGCTCCGCCATCAGCGGTTGCAGCGTGGGCCAGGTCATGCCGGGTTCGTAGAGATCGAGCAGCGCGTCGTAGCGCGTGCCGCCTCCGCCGATGGCATCCGCCAGCTCTCGGGTCAGGTCCACCATCCGTTCCAGCCAGGGCGCGAAGGCGGCAAAATCGGCGTCGCGCCGCGCCTCGAGCCAGGCGGCATGGGCATCGGATGACAGGTTCGCCCGCCGCCGCAGGAGGTCGAGCGGCACCCTGTCGTGGAAGGCGAGCGCGGCGCGAATATTGGCAATCGACTGGCGCTCGATCGTGTCCGGCTTGAGCCCCGCCGTCTCGGCATCGGCTTTATCGAGCAGGCGACGCGTTTCGATTGCCACGAGATGCTCACGCGCCACCTCGGTCAGCGTCGCGATCTGCCGACCGCGTGTGATGGCGCCGCCGGGCGGCATCTGCGTGCGCGCGTCCCATGTCAGCAGCGAGATCGCGCCCAGCACGTCGCTGATGCCCGCCATCCTCTCGGTGAGCGCCTGGTAGCTCATCAGGCGCTGGCGGTCACGCGCATCGGGGCGATGCGCCCTTCGTGAACGGCGTGGCACGCCACCCCATCAAGCAGCGCCGGGACCTCGCTCTTGCAGCGGGCATTGGCATGCGGGCACCGCGTGTGGAAATGGCATCCTGTGGGCGGGTTGATCGGGCTCGGGATTTCCCCGCTCACCTTGGTTCGGGCGCGGCCGGTCATCCGCACATCGGGCAGGGCGGCCAGCAGCATCTGGGTATAGGGATGGCGGGGGGTGGCAAAAAGCTCATGAGCCGGCGCGAGCTCCACGATCCGACCCAGATACATGACCCCGATGCGCGTCGCCATATGGCGCACGACTGCCAGATTGTGGCTGATCAGCACATAGGTCAGCGACAGCCGATCCTGCAGATCCTTCATCAGATTGAGGATCTGGGCCTGCACCGAGACGTCGAGCGCCGAAGTGGGTTCGTCGCAGACGAGGAAATCGGCCTCGGAGGCCAGCGCCCGTGCTATGGCGATGCGCTGGCGCTGCCCGCCCGAAAACTCATGCGGATAGCGTTTGGCATCGTCGGGGTGCAGCCCGACCAGTTCGAGCAGTTCCCCCACCCGGCGCCCGACATCGGGTCCGCGCGCCAGATCGAAGGCATGGATCGGCTCGGCGATGATCGCCCCCACCCGCCAGCGCGGATTGAGGCTCGCATAGGGGTCCTGGAACACCATCTGCATGCGCCGGCGGATGGCAGGGGCCAGTTCGCGGCCCGATTTTTCCGAGGTCAGGTGCCCGTCAAAGCGCACGCTGCCATCGCTGGCATTGAGCAGCCCGACGATCACATTGGCCAGCGTCGATTTGCCCGAGCCCGATTCCCCCACGATGGCGAGGGTTTCGCCCCGCACCACCGACAGGCTGACCTTATCGACCGCCTTGAGATATTGCTTGGGCTCGCGATGGATGAGGCGCGTGACCAGCGGCTTGCTGACATCGAAGCGGCGGCTGACGGCATCGATCTCGACGAACACATCGCTCATCAGGCGGCTCCCGCGATGGCCGCCTGCGGGGCGGGGCTGTAAAGGTGGCAGGCGACGCCATCGACCAGCGGCGGCTGCACCTGGGCGCAGATCGGCATCGCATGGGTGCAGCGCGGGTGGAAGGCGCAGCCCGTCGGCATGGCGGCAAGGCGCGGCATGGTGCCAGGGATCTGCACGAGGCGCTCGCGCGTGTCCTCGACATCAGGAATGGCGCTCATCAGCCCCTGTGCGTAAGGGTGGCGGGGGGTGAGCACCACGTCTCGCACCGGCCCGATCTCGGCGATGCGGCCGGCATAAAGCACCGCTACGCGGTCGGTGGCCTCGGCGATCACGCCCATGTCGTGGGTGATCAGGATCACAGACATGCCGCGTTCGCGGCTCAGCCGCTTGATCAGTTCCACCACCTGGGCAGCGACCGACACATCGAGCGCGGTGGTGGGTTCGTCGGCGATCACCAGTTCGGGGTCAGCGCAGAGCGCCAGCGCGATCACCACGCGCTGCCGCATGCCGCCGGAAAATTCGTGCGGATAGGCATCGATGCGGCGTTCTGGGTCGGGAATGCCGACCTCTTCAAGGAGGCCCAGGGCCTTCCTGCGCGCCTCGTTGCGCGACAGCGGCAGATGGGTGGTGATGGTTTCGATCAGCTGTTCGCCCACCCGCATCAGCGGGTCGAGGCTGGTCAGCGGGTCCTGCGCGATGAGCCCGATGCGCTTGCCGCGCAGCCTGCGCATCTGGCGCGGGGCGAGCTGGTCGATTCGCTCGCCGGCAAGGATCACCTCGCCGCCGCCGATGCGGCCGGGCGGCTGCAAGAGCCCGATGATGGCCGAACCGGTAACGGATTTGCCGGCCCCGGATTCGCCCACGAGGCCGAGGATTTCACCGGCCGCGACGGAGAACGAGACACCATCGACGGGCTTATAGACGTGCGCATCGCCGGGGATTTCGACCGTAAGGTCCCTGACCTCCAGCAAAGGTCGCGCCGTCTCTGCCATCACGCTGCGCCCCGTTTCGACATCTTGCCCCTCGTCGTGGATTGTCTAACAATCTACAAGATCGCCGTCGATTGCAACGGCTTTGGTCCGGCTCGATCTGCACTCAGCACATGGCTTCCATGCGCCTGTGCGGGGTGGGTCGAAGACCATGCCTCTGCCCATTCTTGCTCCATCCCGCCCTCACGCCAAGGATCTGCCATGAAACGCCTGTTCCGCCCCGGCCACCTGATCGACGGTATTTCGGCCACGTCTCGTGGCGGCATGGCCGTGCTTACCGAGGGCGAGCGCATCGTCGCCGTGGCTCCGGCCGGGGAATTCGGCAGCGCCGAGGGCTGCGAGATCGTTGATGCCCCTCATGCCACCCTTATGCCGGGGCTGATCGATGCGCATGTGCACCTTGCTTATTCCGGCAGCCTCGATCGCAAGGCCTTCCGCGCCGAGCATGTCGACATGAACTATGCCGAGATCGCGCTGCGCGCCCTGCGCTATGCCGAGGATACGCTGCGGGCCGGTTTCACCTCGCTGCGCGACATGCATGCGCCCGGCGGCACCATCATCGATCTGCGCCGCGCGATTACGGCCGGCCATGTCCGAGGGCCGCGGATCAAGGCCTGCGGGGCAGGGCTCTCCATTCGCGGCGGGCATATGGACCAGCCGGGCTGGGGCGACCATGTCGCCTTTACCGGCATGACGGCGCCCTGCGACGGGCCCGACGGCTTCCGGCGCGGCGTGCGCGAGCAGATCAAGCGCGGCGCCGATTTCATCAAGATCAATTCCTCGACCTCCAGCACGCGCACGCCCGGCATCTATGGTCGGCTCGAAATGAGCCCCGACGAGATCCGCGCCGTCTGCGACGAGGCCCATCAGTGCGAGGTCAAGGTCGCCTCCCATACGGTCGGCGGCACGCCGGTGGCCGAAACCATCCGCAATGGCGTCGACTGCGTCGAGCACGCCCATTTCACCGATGAGGAAACCATCGCGCTGATGGTCGAGAACGGCACCTATTTCGTGCCCACGTTGCTCGTCAACGAGCGCAATTTCGATTTCACCCGCGAGGAACTGGGCGTTCCGGTGCGCAACTGGGCTTGGCTCGAAGCTTCGCGCGAGGCCAAGTGGGAAACGCTGGCGCGGGCCCGCGCCGCCGGCGTGCGCATCTGCTCGGGCAGCGATGCCGGCTTCATGATCACCCATGGCGCGGACAATTGGGGCGAGATCGCGCTTCTGGTCAAAGGCGGGCTCACCGAGATGGAGGCGATCATCGCCGCCACCGCCACCAATGCCGATCTGCTCGAGATCGACGCCGGCCGCATCGCGCCGGGCAAGCTCGCCGACCTGCTGCTGGTCGATGGCGATCCCCTCTCCGACATCGCCATTCTCCGGCGGCAGGATGCGCTCACGGTGTATCTGGGCGGCGAAAAGGTCGACTGATCTGCCGGCAAGTGCTTGACGCCGGCACACGCCCGGCTTAGCGCCAAGGCACGTCAACCGGATCAAGACCATGGCAGGGCAGGGACGCCCAAAACTCGGGGCACAGCGCACTGTAACGCTCAAGGACGTGGCGGCCCTTGCCGGCGTCACGCCGATGACGGTCTCCAATGTCCTCAATCGCCGCAGCGGCCAGGTCAGCGCCGAGACCGAGGCCAAGGTCAACGCCGCCGTCGAGCGGCTGGGCTATCGCCCGCATGCGGTGGCCCGCCGACTGCGCAGCGGGCGGCGCAATGCCATCGGCATGCTGGTGCTCGACGACGTGCCGGCGTTTCTCTCGGACCCCTTCACCAACCAGGTGATTTCGGGCCTCTCCAACATCGCTGCCAGCCAGGGCTATACGCTGCTGCTGCAGGGGGTGCGTTACGGCAATTTCGAGGATGCGCCGCTTCTGGCACAGCTCGAGGCCGATGGCGTCTGCGCGCTGCTCTCGGGTACTCCGCAGCAGCGCCGCAGCCTCTTGCAGCGCCTCATGAAGCTCGATCTGCCGCTGGTGCTGGTGCAGGAAAATATCGTCGCCCCGGGCGTGTGCACCATCAGGCAGGATGATCGCGGCGGCGCGGTCGAGATCGCGCGGCACGTCTTGGCGCGCGGGGCACGCCGCATCATGATGCTGCTGCCGGCCGAGGAGTGGCCGGCGATGAACGAACGCGAGGCCGGGGTCAGTGCCGTCTGCGCGGCGGCCGGCGCGCGGCTCGAAATCGTCCGCTGCGGCGATGAAGGGCTTGCCGACACCCAGGCGGCGCTGGCTGTGGCGGTAAGCGCTGCCGGCCTGCCCGATGCCATCATCGGCGGCAATGACCGCATGGCGCTCGCCGCGCTCAACTGGCTCGCCGCCCAGCGCGTGCCGGTACCCGACAGGGTGCGCGTCACCGGCTTCAACGCCTTCGATTTCGCCGCCTACAGCACGCCGACGCTCACCACCGTGCGGTCTGCGGCCTATGAGATGGGCATGCGCGCCGCCGAGGAACTGCTCCTCGCCTTCCGCACCGGCAGCTTTTCCGCCCCCGACATCGTGCTGCCCGTGGGCTTCCAGCCAGCCCTCTCCAGTTGATCCGGTTTTAGCGATCCAAGGAAAAATCCGTCCACCCGCTTGACGAGTCTCGGAAAGAGCGTCACAACTTTAACGATAAAGTATGGACGAGGCCAAATGACCCAAGCGAGCGAGCCCCAATCCGATCTGATCGCCTCCATGCGGCAGCATTTCTTCTCGGCGCTGCTGTCGGATGTGCTGGATAGCCTTGGCTACATGCATCAGGCGCTTCCCCCGCATGTGCGTCCGCTCGATGAAAGCCTCGTGATGGTCGGGCGCGCCCGCACCATGCTCTATGCCGACGTCTATGCCCGGCCCGCCGAGGGCGAGAACCCCTATGAGCTCGAGATCAAGCTGGTCGACAGCCTCGGGCCCGGCGATGTCGCGGTCTGCGCCTGTGGCGCTACCGGCCGCATCGCCCCCTGGGGCGGGCTTTTGAGCACCGTATCGAAAGTGCGCGGTGCGTCCGGCGCGCTGATGGATGGGCTGGTGCGCGACATCCGCCACATCCGCGAACTCGAGTTCCCGGTCTTTCACGGCGGCATCGGACCGCTCGACAGCAAGGGCCGGGGCAAGGTCGTTGCCATCGACGTGCCGGTCGAATGCGCGGGCGTCCTCATCCATCCCGGCGACATCCTGTTCGGCGATGCCGATGGCGTCGTGGTCATCCCCCAGGCCATCGAGCAGCAGGTCGTCGATGCGGCCTGGGACAAGCTCAAGGGCGAGAACAACACCCGCGACGCACTCGCTGCCGGGCGCGGGCTCGCCGAGGTCTATGCCGAGTTCGGCGTTCTCTGAAGGGGTTTGACGCGATGATCGTCGATTGCCACGTCAATCTCTGGAAGCCCGAGCATGTCCGGCCGCTCTTTGCGGTGGGCACGGCCTATTCCCGCCCCGGCTCGGTCAGCCCGCAGGCCGATCCGGACACCGTCTATGCGGCCATGGCCGAGGTCGACAAGGCCATCGCCTTCACGCTGCGCTATGGCGACAGCGCCGGCATCGATGGCGATGATGATGTCACCGCCGAGGCCGTGGCGAAATATCCCGATAAGTTCGTGGGGTTTGCCGCCGTCGATCCGCGCCGCCCCGATGCGATGGCGTTGCTCGAACGCGCCCATCAGGATCTGAAGCTCAAGGGCGTCAAGTTCGGCCCGATCTATAACGGTGTTTCTCTGCTCGATCCGCGCATGGTGCCGGTCTACGAATATTGCGTGGCCAATAACCTGCCGCTCACCATGCATATGGGCACCACGTTTGCCGAAAACGCGCCCATCGAATATGGCCGGCCGATGCTGGTCGATGAAATCGCCAGCCGCTATCCCGATCTCAAGATGATCATGGCGCACATGGCCCATCCCTGGGCCGATGAATGCATCGTGGTCGCCCGCAAGCGCCCCAATGTCTATTGCGAAGTCTCGGCGCTGTTTTACCGGCCCTGGCAATTCTACAACATCCTGATCTCGGCGCAGGAATATCGCATTTCCGAGCGCAGCAAGATCTTCTGGGGCACCGATTATCCCTTTGCCGGCGTGCGCGAAAGCATCGACGGTCTGAGGGCCATCAACGCCCAGGTCGAGGGTACCGCGCTGCCGCGCGTTTCCTCGGAAACCATCGAAGCCATCATCCATTCCAATCCGTTCGAGCACTGGTGGCACGGCGGATTGCAAACCTGACCGGCGGATCGGACGACCGCCGCATCTGAACCAACCCCGTCAATTGGAGTGTCTCATGCAGTCTCGTCGTCTCCTTAGCCTCCTCGCGCCGGCCCTGGCCGCCGGCCTTCTGACATCCACCAGCGCTCTGGCGCAGGCCGCCTTCAGCTGCCCGCAGACCGGTGGCGACCTGATCGTGGGGATGGAGGCGGGCGTGCCCACCCTCGATCAGCACACCGCCACCTCCTCGGCCACGCGCAACGTGGCGATGAACATCTTCGAAACCCTCGTCATCCGCGATGCCGCGATGACCCCGACGCCCGATCTGGCCGAGAGCATCGAGACCAGCGAAGACGGGCTCACCTACACCTTCAAGCTGCGCGACGGCATCAGCTTCCACAATGGAAAGCCGCTGACCACGGCCGATGTCGTGGCGTCCTTCGATCGCTACAAGGAAGTCGGCGTCAACCGCGCCACGCTCGATGTCGTCGAAAAGTGGGAAGCCACCGATGACATTACCTTCGTCATTACCCTCAAGCAGGCCCAGCCGACCTTCCTCGAAAGCCTCTCCTCCTACACCGTGCCGATCGTCATCCTCCCTGCCGAGGAAGCGGCAAAGCCTGCCAATCAGATCACGCCGATAGGCACCGGCCCGTTCAAGTTCGTCGAATTCGTGCCCGACAGCCATGTCAGGCTCGAGCGCTATGACGGATATGTGGCCAACGATACCTTCGGCGATCTCTCCGGCTTTGCCGGCCACAAGCAGGCCTGCGTCGATACCGTCACCTTCCGCATGCTGACCGAGGCCGGCGCCCGCATGGCGGCGCTCGAAACCGGCGAAGTCCACATTGTCGAGAACGTTCCCGCCATCTCCCAGGAGCGGCTGGCCGGCACGGCCGGGGTCGAAGTGGTGCGGCTCGAGAATTTCGCGCTCAACGTTGCCTATCCCAACTGGTCCGCGCCCCCCACCGACAATGCGCTCGTGCGTCAGGCGATGCTCGCCGCGCTCGACATGGAAGAGATCATGGAGGCGGCCACCGACGGCGCCTTCAAGCTCAACCCGTCGTTCCAGTTCCCCGACACCGGCTATTATTCCACCGCCGGCGAGGAATTCTACAACCAGGCCGATCCGGAAAAAGCCAGGGCCCTGCTGGCCGAGGCGGGCTACACTAACGAGCCCATCGTGCTGCTCACCAACCAGCAGTTCCCCAACATGTACAACAGCGCGCTCGTCATGGCCGCGCAGTTGCAGGCAGCCGGCATGAATGCCGAGCTGCGCGTGCTCGACTGGCCGACGGCGCTCGCCACCAGCGAGAAGGAAACGGCCGGCTGGAACGTGTTTTTCACCTTCTGGGCCACGGTGACGGCGCAGGGCGGGCCGACCTCGCTGCGCAATCTCGCCAACCCCAACAATGTCTACAAGCCGGTCAACAATGAGGGCGACGCCGCCTTCAACGAGGCCTTCGCCCGCATCCAGTCCGGCGCCGATCTCGAAACGCGCCGCGCCGCGTTCGCGGAAGCCCAGGCGATCGCCTTCGAGCAGGTGATGGCCATTCCCTTCGGCATCATGCAGAACGCCCAGGGCATTCGTGCCAATGTCGAGAACTACCAGCCCTACTACAACACCCGCGTCTCGAACGTCTGGCTGGAACAGTAAGGGCAGGGCGGCCGGTTCGTCCGGCCACCTTTCGGCCATGGGGATTGTCGCGTGATCGGATACACCATCAGCCGCCTGTTGCAGGCGATCCCCATCCTCATCCTCGTCAGCCTCATGGCCTTCGGGATCATCTACCTGATCCCCGGCGATGCGGCGACGGTCATCGGCGGACCCTCGGCCACGGCCGAGGATCTCGCCCAGATCCGCGCCAATCTGGGGCTCGACCAGCCCCTCTACATGCAGATCGTCACCTTCTACACCAATCTCTTCCAGGGCGATCTCGGACGCTCGCTGATGCTGGGCATCCCGGTCACGGAAGCCATCATCCAGCGCTCGCCGATCACCATCGGGGTGGCGATCTACTCCCTCGTCATCACCATCGTGCTGGGGCTCGTCACCGGCATCATCGCCGCGCTCAACCACAATCGCTGGATCGATCAGGCGGCGACCATCTTCGCGCTGATCGGTGTCTCGCTGCCCAATTTCTGGCTGGCGCTGGTGCTGATCGTGCTGTTCTCGGTGCAACTGGGTTGGCTGCCGACAGGCGGCTACATCCCCTTCACCACCGATCCCTGGGGCTGGCTGCGCACCACGACGCTGCCCGCGCTGTCCCTCGCGCTGCTCCAGGCCGGGCTCCTCACCCGCATCACCCGCTCGACGATGCTCGAGGTGCTGAGCCAGGATTATATCCGCACCGCCCGCGCCAAGGGGCTATCCGAATGGGTGGTGGTGGGCAAGCACGCCCTCGCCAATGTCATGATGCCGGTGGTGACCGTGCTCGGGCTCATCCTGTCGGTGCTGCTCTCGGGCTCGATCGTCATCGAGAGCATCTTCGGGGTGCCCGGCATCGGGGCGCTGTTGGGCAATGCCATTTCCAGCCGTGACTATCCGATGATCCAGGGCGGGCTGCTGTTCGTCACCGCCGCGCTCTTGCTGCTCAACATCGTGGTCGACGTGCTCTACACCTGGCTCGATCCGCGCATCCGCGTCGGGGGCGGCAAATGACCGATATCGTCGCCACCGCGCCGCCGCGCTTTGCGCGAACGCGCGCCACGCTGCGCCGCATGTTCGCCAACCGCTCCTTCATGCTCGGCGCCATCCTTTTCGGCTTCATCTGCCTTGCGACGCTGTTCGGCCCGATGCTGATCCCGACCGATCCCAATGCGCTTTCGATCCGCAACCGCTTCCAGCCGCCCTCGCTGACCTTTCTTCTCGGCACCGATAATCTCGGGCGCGACATGCTGGCCCGCGTGCTCTATGGCGCGCGCCTCAGCCTCGCCATCGGCCTTGCCGTCATCCTGCTCAACGCCCTGTTCGGCGTGCTGCTCGGGGCGCTGGCCGGCTATTATCGCCGTCTCGACAACATCCTCATGCGCATTGCCGATGCACTGATGGCCTTTCCCGCCGTGCTGCTCGCCATCGGCATCGCGGCGGCGCTCGGGCCTTCGGCGATGACGGCGGTGATCGCGCTCTCGGTGGTCTACATTCCGCGCACCGCCCGCGTCGTGCGTGCCTCGATCCTCGTGGTGCGCGAACTCGACTACGTACAGGCGGCGCGTGCCGCCGGCGCTACCGATCTGCGCATCCTGTGGAAGCACATTCTGCCCAACTGCATGGCGCCGCTCATCGTGCAGCTGAGCTTCGTCTTCGCCTATGCGATCCTGTCTGAAGCGGTGCTGAGCTTTCTCGGGCTCGGCGCGCCGCCCACCGTGCCCAGCTGGGGCGTGCTGATTTCCGAGGGGCGCACCTATATGCGCGAGGCCACCTGGCTCACCCTCGTGCCCGGAATTGCCATCGCCATCACCGTTCTCGGCCTCAACCTCCTGGGCGATGGGCTGCGGGACGTCCTCGATCCGCGCATGAAGGTGGAGCAGGGATGACCGACAAGCCGCTTCTCAGCGTTCGCAACCTCTCTGTCGGCTTTCCCGCCGGCAAGGGCCATGTACTGGCCGTCAATGATGTGAGCTTCGATATCCGCCCCGGGGAGCTCGTGGGCGTGGTGGGCGAAAGCGGCTCGGGCAAGAGCGTCACCGCGCTTGCCGTCATGGGCCTCCTGCCGCCAACGGCCATGCTTTCGGGCCAGTTGCTGTTCGAAGGGCGCGACATGCTCGGTCTTTCGCGCGGCCAGTTGCGCCAGTTGCGCGGCCGGCAGCTCGGCATGATCTTCCAGGAGCCGATGACCAGCCTCAACCCGGTCTTCACCGTGGGCGACCAGATCAGCGAGGCGGTGCGCGCACTCGGTGGAGTCAGCCGCAAGCAGGCCGCCGACCGCGCGGTCGAACTCCTCGATCAGGTGGGGATTCCTTCGCCGCGCCGCAGGCTCGAAGATTATCCGCACCAGATGTCGGGCGGCATGCGCCAGCGGGTGATGATCGCCATCGCGCTGGCCGGTTCGCCGCGCCTCTTGATCGCCGACGAGCCGACCACCGCGCTCGATGTCACCATCCAGGCGCAACTGCTCGATCTGCTCAACGGGCTGCGCGAGCGGCTGGGCACCGCCATCCTGCTCATCAGCCACAATATGGGCGTCATGGCCGAAGTCGCCGATCGCGTCGTGGTGATGTATGCCAGCCGCGTGGTCGAGGAGGCCGATATCTTCCAGCTCTTCGATACCCCGCAGCACCCCTATAGCGAGGGCCTCCTCGGCAGCACGCCGGATATGGCGGGCACCGCCCGGCGCCTGATCACCATTCCCGGCGCCATGCCCTCGCCCGGCGCGCTGCCGCCGGGGTGCCTCTTCGCCCCACGCTGTCCGAAGGTCGTCGACGCCTGCACGAAAGCCCAGCCGCCGCTCATCGATCTCTCCGGCGGGCAGAAGGCCGCCTGCATCCGGGCGCCCAAGCGCGAAGCCGGGGTGCCCGCATGAGCGCGCCGATCCTCGAGGTCGAGAACCTCGTCAAGCATTTCGAGCTCTCCTCGGACAACTGGTTCAAACGCGATCGCCCGGTTGTGCGCGCCGTCGACAAGGTGAGCTTCACCGTTGGCGAGCGCGAAACCCTCGGCCTCGTGGGCGAAAGCGGCTGCGGCAAATCCACCACCGGCCGGCTCATCTTGCAGCTCATTGCGCCCAGCGCCGGCGCGGTGCGCTTCATGGGCACCGACCTCATCGCCGCCGCGCCGCAAAAGCTGCGCGCCATGCGCCGTGATCTCCAGATCATCTTTCAGGATCCACACGCCTCGCTCAATCCGCGCATGCGGGTCGAGGAGATCATCCTCGAACCGCTCTACGCGCAGGGCGAGAAGCCTTCGGCCGCGCTCACCAATTATGCAGGCGATCTGCTCGAAAAGGTCGGCCTCTCGCGCCGCCATGCCCAGCGCCATCCGCACGAGTTTTCGGGCGGACAGCGCCAGCGCATCGGCATTGCGCGCGCTATCGCGCCCAAGCCCAAATTCATCATCTGCGACGAGGCGGTCTCCGCCCTCGACGTGTCGGTGCAGGCGCAGGTGATCAACCTCTTGCAGGATCTGCAGGCCGAGCTCGGCATGAGCTATCTGTTCATCGGCCATGATCTGGCGGTGGTGCGACACATCGCCGATCGTATCGCGGTGATGTATCTTGGCCGCATCGTCGAGACGGCGCCCAAGGCGCAGCTCTATGTCTCCCCGCGCCATCCTTACACGCAGGCGCTGCTCGCCTCCGTGCCGGTCTCGCATCCCCGCCTGCGCCACTCGCGCAAGCGGCTGCGGGGCGAGATGCCGAGCCCGCTCAATCCGCCATCGGGCTGCCATTTCCATCCGCGGTGCCCCTTGGCGCGGGATCGCTGCCGCGTCGAAGACCCGATGCTGCGCGAGATCGCTCCGGGCCAGACCGTCGCCTGCCATTTCGCCGAGGAAACCGCTTCTCCGGCGCCGCTCTCAACCCCGTCCTGAGGCCATCCATGCGCATCACCGCGGTCGAACCCATCCTCCTGCGCGGCTCGGAAGCCTATGCCTCGCCCGCCGATGGCGCCGAAGCCACCGATAATGGCGACTGGCAGCTGCTCGTGCGGGTCGCTACCGATGAGGGGCTCGAAGCCTGGGCCGATGCCGAAACCCTCGCGCCGGCCGCCGTCGCCATCATCGCCGGGCAGGGCATGGGCACGCTGGGCTTCCATACGCTCTCGAACATCCTCATCGGCGAGGATCCGCTCGATATCGAGCGGCTCTGGGACAAGCTCTATGTCGGCAGCGCCTATTACGGGCGGCGCGGCATTGCGATGCAGTGCATCTCGGCCATCGACAATGCGCTGTGGTCGATCCGCGCCCAGGCGACCGGCCTCTCCATCGCCCAGCTGCTGGGCGGGCGGCGGCGCGACACGGTCATGGCCTATGCCTCCACCCTTTTCCGCTCCACCCCCGAAGGCATGGCCGAGGCGGCGCAGGGTTATATCGACAAGGGCTTCCAGGCGGTCAAATTCGGCTGGGGCGTGTTCGGGGAGGATCCCGGGCGCGACCGCGAACTGGTTGCCGCCGCGCGCGACACGCTGGGCCCCGACCGACACCTTCTGGTCGATCCCGGCTGGTACCCCGCCGGCTGGACGAAACCGGGCCCGATGCGCAGCCGTCGCGAGGCCATCGCGCTCTGCGAATGGCTGGGCGACTACAATGTCGGCTGGGTCGAGGATTTCATCCACCCCGAGCGTTTCGACGAATACGCCGAAATCCGCGCCATCAGTCCCGTGCCCATCGCGGCGGGCGAACAGCTCGCCACGGTCTGGGAGTTCGAGCGCTTCATCGAGGGTGGCTGCGTCGATATCGTGCAGCCCGACCTGTCGCGCTGCGGTGGCCTCACCGTCGCGCGCCGCATCGCCCAGATGGCCGAGCGCGCCAATATCGATCTCGTGCCCCATTCCTGGCTCACGCACCTGCTCACCGGCTACAGTTTGCAACTCATCGCCAGCCTGCCACGCGCGCCCTTCGTCGAGTTCAATGTCAGCCAGAGCGCCTTGACCCGTGGCATCGCCCGGGCCGGCTTCGCACTCGATGCCGAGGGCATGATCGCCATTCCCGACGGGCCGGATGGCGGAGTTGCCGTCGACCTCGATTTCATCGCCGCCCACCGCGTCTCCCTCTGAGGCCTCAGATGTCCCACCGCCAGATCGTCAAGCCGGATCAGCTCGATCTCGAAAGCCCCGGTCGCCGGGATTATTTCGTCGCCCTCGAGCACGATTCCATCTGGGGCGATCATCTCATCCCCCTGACCGTCATGGTCGGCCCCGAGGCTAAGGCCGGCGAGGGCCTCGTGGTCTTCGGCTCCAACCACGGCAATGAATATGAGGGGCCGGTGGTCATCAGGCACCTTTTGTCCGAGATCGATATCGGGCGGGTGCGCGGCCGCATCATCCTCGTGCCGGTGCTCAACCCGGCCGCTTTCCGCGCCGGCACCCGCGATTCCACCCTCGATGATGGCGTCAACCTCAACCGCGCCTTTGTCGATGGGGCAGGGCTCGTGCCCGCGCTCGGGCGCATCACCCACCGCATCGCCCGCTTCGTGCGCGAGGCGATCTGGCCGCATGTGCATATGGTGATGGATCTGCATGCCGGTGGCGAGGTCGGCCGCTTCGCGCAGGGCACGAGCTTTCACCCCATCGACGATCCCGTGCAGGGCAAACGCATCGAGGAGACCGCGCGCTGGTTCGGCACGCCCATCGTCATCGTCTACCAGAACGAGACGCCCGGCCTGCTGCCATCCGAGGCCGAGCGGCTGGGCAAGATCACTATCGGCTCCGAACTGGGCTGGGGCGCCGCCGTCAGCGAAACTGGCATCCGCTATGGCCGCCACGGCGTGCTCGCCGCCGCCATCCGCAACGGGCTGCTCGAAGGCGAGATCGCGCCCATCGCGCATCATCGCGACAATACCCAGCTCAAGGCCGAGATGGTCGATCGCGCCTGCTTCACCACCACGCCGGTCTCGGGCATCTTCGAGCCATTGATCGCCTGCGGCACGCGCGTCTCGGCGGGCGAGACGGTTGGGCTGGTGCATGATTTCGAGCGCATCGATGCGCCGGCATGGCCGGCCCGCGCCGGGGTCGATGGCGTCGTCATCAGCCAGGCCTGGGGCGCCCGCGTCCGCCAGGGCCAGCATGTGGTGGTCACCGGGCGCATTCTGGACTGGCTGGAATAAGGAATTCGCGAGCCATGAGCACGAGCGACAAGACCCGCAAGCTGCGCAGCGCCGAATGGTTTGGCCGGCAGGATTCCTACGGCTTCATCTATCGCAGCTGGATGAAGAACCAGGGCCATCCCGCCGAGATGTTCCAGGGCAAGCCGGTGATCGGCATCTGCAACACCTGGTCCGACCTAACCCCCTGCAACGGCCATCTGCGCGCGCTTGCCGAGCATGTGAAGCGCGGTGTCTATGCGGCGGGAGGGTTTCCCGTCGAATTCCCGGTGATGTCGCTGGGCGAATCCAACATGCGCCCCACCACCATGCTGTTTCGCAACCTTGCCAGCATGGATGTCGAGGCCTCTATCCGCGCCAATCCGCTAGATGCGGTGGTGCTGCTCGTGGGCTGCGACAAGACCACGCCGGCCAGCCTCATGGGCGCGGCCAGCGTCGATCTGCCCACCATCGTCGTCTCGGGCGGGCCGATGCTCTCGGGCCGCTGGAAGGGCAAGCCCATCGGCTCGGGCACCGATGTCATCCGCTTCAAGGAGGCGGTGCGCGCCGGCAGCATGTCGGTGGATGAATTCATGGCCTCCGAAGCCGCCATGTCGCGAAGCGCCGGCTCGTGCATGACCATGGGCACCGCCTCCACCATGGCCAGCATCTGCGAGGGGCTCGGCATCGCGCTGCCCGAAAACGGCGCCATCCCCGCCGTCGACGCCCGCCGCCAGGCCTTCGCCTTCGCCTCGGGCCGCCGCGCCGTCGAGATGGTGTGGGAGGATCTGCGCATGTCGAAAATCCTCACCCGCGCCGCCTTCCTCAACGCCGTGCGGCTCAATGCGGCGCTGGGCGGCTCCACCAATGCGGTCGTGCACCTGCTCGCGCTCGCCGGCCGTCTAGGGGTCGAATTCTCCCTCGATGACTGGGATGCAGCGGGCCGCGACATTCCCTGCCTCGTCAACCTCATGCCCTCGGGCCAGTATCTGATGGAAGACTTCTTCCATGCCGGGGGCGTGCCCTCCGTGCTGGGTGAGATCGCCGGCCGCCTCGAGGCCGACGCGCTCACCGTTACGGGCCGGTCGATCGGGGAGAGCCATGTCTCGCCCGAAGTGCATGACCGCAACGTCATCTTCCCGCTCGATGCGCCGTTCAAGCCGGCCGGCGGCATCGCCGTCCTGCGCGGCAATCTCGCCCCGGGCGGGGCGGTGATCAAACCCTCTGCCGCAACGCCAAGGCTCATGCAGCATTCGGGGCCGGCCATCGTCTTTGATGATGCCGATGACCTTAAGGCCCGCATTGACGATCCGGACCTGCCCATCGACGAGAACACCGTCCTGGTGCTGCGCAATTGCGGGCCAAAGGGCTATCCGGGCATGGCCGAGATCGGCAATCTGCCCATCCCGCGCCGCATGCTGGAGAAGGGCGTGCTCGACATGGTGCGCATATCCGATGCGCGCATGAGCGGCACCGCCTTCGGCACCGTGGTGCTGCATGTCGCCCCCGAATCCGCCGCAGGCGGCCCGCTGGCGCTGGTGCGCGACGGCGATATCATCACCCTCGATGTCGCGGCCCGCAGGCTGCACCTCGAGGTCGACGAGGCAGAGCTCGAAGCCCGGCGGCAGGCGCTCGAACCATTCGTCTCGCCCTATACGCGCGGCTGGGAAAAGCTCTATGTCGAGCATGTGCAGCAGGCCGACACCGGCGCCGATCTCGATTTCCTCGTCGGCGGCAGCGGCGATTACGTGCCCCGCGTCAGTCACTGAGCCGGTGGTGCGTATGCCCTGAGAAAGGCCTCTGCCAATTCGGCGAGGAATGCATCGAGATCCAGCGGGCGGATGGTTTCGCCCGATAGGCTCTTCTGGTGCAGGGTGCCGAGCGTCAGCGGCGCCAGAAGCATCAGCCCAGCCGTCCTGAGGTCGGCTGGCCGCATTTCCCCGCGCGCCACATGCAGCGCCAGCCGCGCCTCCAGCGCCGCAAGTGTCGGCTCGAAGACCCCTTCGAGATAGGCGCCCCCCGTTGGTCCGTTGAGGCCCTCGCGCAGCCCGATCTCATGCAGCGCCCGGAATTCGGGGATCAGCCCGGCCTCCCCGATCCAGCGACACGCCTCGGCGATCGATTTGTCGAGCGGCAGCTCGGTTGCCGCCATCATCTGCAGATAGCGGTCCCCGTCCGCGCGCGACTGGGCGAAATAGGCTGAAAGCAGCCCCTCGCGACTGTCGAAATAATGCCTCAGCGTGGCGACGCTCACCCCGGCGCTTTCAGCCAGGGTTCTCATGCTGGCCCTGTGCCCATCCGGTTCTGAGAGCCGTGCCGCCAGCTTTTCCAGCAGCGCGCGCCGACGGTCCGCAAAGCCCTGGCTGCGGGCGCCGCGTGGCCTTGCCATGAAATCGTTCCGCTTCGTGATCCGCCGCGAGACAAGCGACGTTTGTTAGCTCAACTGAGATATAAAACGTACCGCGGTCCCATCCGGTTCACCCATGCTCTCCATCGCCCTCAAGATGCTGTTCGGAGACATCACCAAGACCATCGGTCTGGTGTTCGGCATCGCTTTTTCCGTGCTGCTGATGACCCAGCAGGGCGGCTTTTTCATCGGGCTGATCTCGCGCTCCGCCAGCATCGTGCTCGATGCCCGCGATGTCGACATCTGGGTCATGGATGCGGCCACCGAATCCGCCGAAACCACCCAGCCGCTGCGCGCCGTGGATTTCTACCGCATCGGCGGGGTGCCGGGCGTGGCGAGTGTCGCCCCCTTGGCGCGCTCGGTCGCGACCATCAAGACCGCCGAGGGCCGCACCGAAAGCGCGGCTGTATTCGGCGTCGATGATGCCAGCCTGCGCGGCATGACCGACAAATTCATGGTGGGCACGCGGGACGATCTGCGGCGTCCCGATGCCATCGCCATCGATGTGCTGGGCTACACCAAGCTCTGGCCCGGAGCGCCCATCGAAGTCGGCCGCAGCATCGAGCTCAACGACAGGCGGGCGGTGATTGCCGCCATAACCGACGCCCAGCCGGGCTTTTCAGCGCCGATCATCGTCAATACCCGCCTGTCGCAGGCCGGCATCTTTTCGCCCGAAACCGGCACCGTGCCCACCTTTGCGCTGGTTACCGTCGCGCCGGGGGCAGATCGCGCGGCGGTTGCCGAGGCCATCGGGGCCGCCACGGGCCTCAAGGCGATGCCCTCCGATGCCTTTGCGGCGATGACGCTCAATTACGTCATTGCCAATACAGGCATCGCGTTTTCGTTCGGCGTGGTGATCGGGCTCGGTGCGATCGTCGGCGTGGCGATCGTCGGGCTCACCTTCAACATGTTCATCGGCGATCTCACCCGGCAGTTTGCCGTGCTCAAGGCCATCGGGCTCACCAATGGTCGCATCGTGCTGATGGTGCTTGCCCAGGCGATGGTCATCGCCTTTATCGGCTATGGCATCGGGCTCTGGGCGGCATCCGGCTTTTTCGACGGCGTCAACCGCCCGACCTCGGATCTCAAGGGCTTCTACCTGCCCTGGCAGATCGCCGTAGCCGCGGCCGTCGCAACCATCGTCATCTCGATCATCGCCACTTTTGTCAGCCTCAGGCGCGTGCTGCGGCTCGATCCTGCCACCGTGTTCCGGGGGTGATGATGCAACCCATCGTGGATGCGCGCGGCGTCACCAAGAGCTTCGGCAGGGGAGAGACCCGCACCACCGTTCTGCACGGCATCGACTTCACCGTCATGCCGGGTGAGATCACCTTCATCATCGGGCCCTCGGGCTGCGGCAAGACAACGCTTGTCTCCGTGCTCGCCGGCATGCTCAAGGCGGAAGAGGGCGAAGTCAGCCTCTTCGGCGAGCGTATCGATCGGATGCGCGGCGGGCGGCTGACGCGGTTTCGGGGCCGAAGCGTGGGCTTCATCTTCCAGCAGTTCAATCTCATCCCGGCGCTCGATGCCGCCGAGAATGCTGGGGTGCCGTTGGTCGTGGCTGGGGAGCGCCCATCCGTGGCGCGGCGCAAGGGCGTTGCCCTGCTCGAAAAGCTGGGGCTCGGCAAGCAGGCCGGCAAGCTGCCCTCGCAGCTCTCGGGCGGCCAGCAGCAGCGCGTCGCCATCGCCCGCGCGCTTATCCACCAACCTGGCCTGCTGATCTGCGACGAGCCCACCGCCTCGCTCGACGCGAAATCGGGGCAGGCCGTGATGGAATTGCTGCGCGAACTGGCGGCGTCGGACAATCGCGCCGTCATCGTCGTCACTCATGACGACCGCATCTACCCATTTGCCGACCGCATCGTGGAGATGAGCGACGGTCGCATCGTTGACGACCGCAGGACAGCAAGGACCGCGCCATGATCCGCCCCCGCACTCTTCTCGCCATCGGGCTCTTTGGCGCAGCGAGCCTCGGGCTCGGCGCGGCCACGCTCTCCATTATCCGCAGCAATACGCCGGATGCCAGCCCCGTCGCGGCCAGTGTTGCGGCAACCGCCTCCGAGCCGCTGCGCATCGGGGCCTTGGGGACGGTGGAGCCGCCGGGCGGGGTGGTCGCGATCGCGCCGCCGGCGGCCGGCCTCGTGACGGCGGTGCTCGTGGCGCCCGGAGAGATGGTCGACGAGAACGCCGTATTGTTCCGCCTCGATGATCGTCTGCCGCGCGTTCGTCTGGCGCAGGCGCGGCAGGCTGTGGCCTCGGCCGAGGCCGCCCTTGCGCAGGCCGAGGGCACCCTGCCGGCCCTGCGCGCCACTGTCGCGGTGGCCGAATCTGCCGTCGCCGCCGCGATCGCCCAGCGCGACGAGGCCGCCTCAGAGCTGGTCGCCAGCGAGCAGCTTGCCAGCCGAAACGCCATCGCCAGGCGCGAACTCGAGCGCAAGCAGACGGCGCTGCTCACCGCCAGCGCCCAGCTCGCCCAGGCCGAGGCCAGTCGCGACCAGGCGGCTGCACAGCGCGACCAGTTCGATCCCGAACGCGCAGGCACGAGCCTCCTCCCTTTGCGCGCTGCCGTCGATGATGCGCGGGCCGCCCTGGTGGTCGCAGAAACCGAACTCGCCATCACCGAAATCCGCGCGCCGGTGGCGGGTCGGGTGCTGACGGTCACCACGCGATCCGGGCAATATGCGGCGGTGGGTGGATCTGGCGATCCGCTCGTCACCCTCGCGCCCGTCGGCCCCCTCCAGGTGCGGGCAGAAGTCGAGGAGGCCGATCTACCGCTGCTGGTCGATGGCTCGGCCGCAACCGGCTATCCGCGGGGGGCCGGGCCCGATGCGGGAGTGCCTCTCACCTTCCTCCGCCGCGAGCCGCTGCTCAAGCCCAAGACCACGCTGGCGGGGGGCACTGCCGAACGCATCGATACGCGGGTCATCGAAGTGGTGTTTGAGGTGACGCGGGATGATGCGGGGCTGGTGCCGGGGCAGTTGCTGGACGTGCTGATCGACACTGCGCCCTGAGCGGCTCCGACGCGCCCATTTGCCCTGCATGATGCCGGTCTCGACTTGACCGGATGCCGCGCTGTTCTGCATGTATGACGGCGGGGGAGAGTCGTTCGGCCATTCGTACGGCTCCACGACAGGGGCGGTCTTCACTGTGCAGGCGCCAAGTCTTACGGTTGACCTCGTGCAGCTCTGCCTGCTGCTGTGTGCGCTGATCTCGCTCGTCTGCCTCTGGCTGGCGCATCTACTGCGGCGCAGGCCCATGCAACTGGTGCTCTGGGCCCTCAGCGGCGGGCTTACCTCGATAGCCATCCTGCTCATCGTGCTCCGCGGCAACATCCCTGATCTGGCATCGATCCTCGTCGCCAATCTGATGCTGATCGCGGGTCATGCGTTCATGGCTGCCGGCGCGCGCGCCATGGCCGGCCAGACGCAGGCGGGCCTCATGCCGCTTGCTGCGGTTGCGGCAGCAGCCTTCGCGGCGGCCTATGTTTCGGGCGCCGAACTGCCGCAGCGCGTCGCGCTCGTCTCGGCCATCATCGCAGGGTTCGCGCTGGTCTCCCTGCAGAGCTTCATGGTCCATGCGCGGCGGTCGCGCAGCGTCATCCTTCGCGTGGCAATGGTGGCTCTAGGGGGAACCGCGCTTGGTATGGCCATCCGCGCGTTGATGCACCTGCGCGTCGGCGGGCTTGAAATGCAGCCCGATTTCGACAGCCTGATCGTCGCCCTGGGTGTCACCGTCACTCTCGCCATGTCGATCGCACTCGTGGCGATCAGTGCCCGGCAGTTTCTCATCCCCGCGCCGGGCGAAGGTCGTGTCGCCATGGAGGACGGGCAGGAGGCGAGGACTGCGGTTGTCCCCGATCCCGATATCGCCCGGCCCCCGGAGGCTACGATCGCTCCGGTATCAGGCTGGGGTCTGCGGAGCGGGGATTGGCTCCTGCGCATGCCCAATGGGGCGAGCCTCAAGCTCACCGGCAACGAATATCTCGTGCTTCAGCGGCTCGTGCAGGCCGGCGAGGATAGTCCGGTTCCGCGCCCGGTGCTTAATGCCCTGATTGGCCGGCCTGCGGAAAATCCCAAGGACAGGGCGATCGACATCCTGATCTCGCGCTTGCGGCGCAAATGTGCCGAGGCTGGCGGCGATCTGCCGGTGCTGGCGGTGCGCGGGCAGGGCTATCTGTTCAGCGGCGCCGTATTGCGCGACTGGGACGGCACGGCGGAGAAATAGAGGTTCTTTTCGATCGATATGCATCCATCGGGTCCCGATGGCATCAGGAAAAGCCGCTCGGCACCTGTTGTTGCGAAGGACTGGATATCGCGCAGCAGAGGATTGCCGGGCTGGAAGCCGGGATAGGCCAGCCCGACCGCTGCGCAGCTGCTGCGCCAGATGATCGTGCTCTCGAGCATCACATGGCACTGCCCGTCCACGGCCGGCGCGAAACTGGCGGACATGTAGAAGGCATCTCCCGAGGGAGAGGGGCTCAGTTCCAGCGATAGCGAGAACAGGTTCCTGTCCGCCTGTTCCAGCTTGTTGAAGATGTAGACCCCGATATCGTAGCGATCGCCCAGATCGCGCGCGAAGGCGTCGACATTGGCGAGGCAGGTTCTGACCCCGCGCTGAGCCGCGGCCTGCCCGAGCGGGGTCATCTGCAGCAATTGCGGCTGCGCGGAGGTTTGCGCCAGGGCCTGCGGCATGGGGGTCACGGCGCAGAGCAGCGCAATGACCCCTAGCATGCGGCGCAAACCTGCCATTGCTTCTACCAGGAAAAGCCGACGCCGACCGAAGCCGAAGTGTCGAGGCGACCGCTGGCATGGGAAAGGGCCGCGCCGTATTTGATCGTCCCGGCGCTGCCGAAGAGCGATTCTCCGCCCAGAGCGAGAGCCACGCCGCTGCCGTGATGCCCGACGGCAAAGCCCACCGAATTCTTCTTGCCCGGCTGAACGCCCGGAAGACCCGTCAGCGCCGCGACGGAGGCAAGGCCGCTTTCGAGCTGGCGCACATTGGCCGCATCGAATGGCCCGACGCCGTCCGCCACACCCGAGACCACCACGGGGTCGCCCGTGACGCTGTTGGAAAGATGCATGCCGGTATCGCTGAACCGGGCCGAGGTCGCATTGTTTTCGCCCCCGGAGATCGTCGTATCGTGCTCGGTCGCCACCACGCCATTGGTCGTGCCCCGGCCATTGGTGATGTAGAGCGCCGATGACGCCTCCGAAGCCGGCGCGTTGACCACCGTGACGCGGCCGTTCCGGTCGACGACGGCGTGTCGGCTGTCGGTGCCCAGCATGGCCGTCGCCGTGCCGCCGCTGACAAGCTGGGTCGGATTGGTCAGCACCGATCCACCCTGGCCGGTGACGAGATCGAGCGCGCCGCTGATCAGCATCATCGAGGTGGTGCCGGCCTGTGCGCCGACGCTTGTGCCGGTATTGGTGTTGCCGATGCGGTTGGTCGAGGCGCCGCCATTGCCGGCGGTGCCGATCTCGTTGACCACGTTGGTGCCGGTGTTCCCGGCCCGGCCGATATAGTTGGTGACGCTACCGGCCCCGCCATCGCCGATGACGTTCACGAGGCTCGAACCCGCGGCATTGCCGGCACCCGAGCCGAATTCGTTGTAGCTGTTGCCCACGCTCGCCGAGCGTACCGAGACGCCATAGTCGTTGACCACGATGCCCGAGCCCAGCCCGTTGTCGAGGGTGAAGTTTTTGGATGCGAGAAGCACGTCGGCCCAGTCGGCCGGTCCGCTGGCCGGAGCGGTCGTGGCGCCCTGGCCGCTGCCGGTGATGACCACGCCCATGCGCGCATCGCTGGCACTGCCGATCATGCCCGAAATGGTGACGCCCGGTCCGCCTTCGGCTACCGTCCCCACGAGCCCGATCCCCTCCGAGCCGCTGACCGAGAGCGAGGACGACGACCCTGCGCCATCGGTTGCCGCAAGGACGATGTCCTCCGGCTTCACGGTGAGGCTGGCGACATTGCCATCATCGTCGGCCGAGCGGATCAGCACGCCGGAATTGTCGATCTGCAGGCCGGTCTTGCCATCGGGCGAATAGATCTGCGCGCCGCCGAAGACACTGAGCGTGCCGAGCGCGGTCACGTCGTCCTGAGCGAACAGGTCCTTGAGGTTGAGCGAATCCCACGAGGCCGGGTTGAAGGGGTCCCAGGCGCCGCCGCTGCCGCCTGCATCGGTATAGGCGTAGATCGCCGTGTTCTTGCCCGCGCCCGTGTAGCACAGCACCGTGCCGCTCACCACGAATACACCGCCGCCAATGAAGGGCGAGGCGTTGACGCACATCGGCTGCTGACCACCGCCCGGGGCTTCGCCAGCATTGGGATTGAGCGTGAAGCCGGCGGGTGCCGTCGGAGTGACCGGCACCGGTGCGCTCGGCAGTGGCTCGCAGATGCCGTTGACATAGGCGCCCGGATCGGTGCCGGCAGTACAACTCGAATTGTTGGCCACGCACTGGCTGCCATTGAAATAGAGATTGTCGCCGCAGCTGAAGCCGGCGGCAGGAGCGGGTGTGGTGGGCTGGCAGAGCCCGCCATTGTCTTCGGTCCCCGGCAGCAGGGTGCCTGCGGTGATGCAGGAATCGCCAAGCGCAGCCATCGCACTCGACGTTGGCGCCAGGCTCGCTGCCATCGCCGTGACGGCTGCAATGCCGAACAGCATCGCCCACCGCGAAAAACCTTGCCCCACCATGCGCCCCAAGCCCCCGTAACGGATATTGCGCGCATGACGAAGGGAATCAGAGCGCGCATTCAGCTTCGACTAGAGGGCGATGAGAGCCCGCGGTCCACGAGGAGAAATGTTGCGAAGCGTTGCATGGGCACGAAAACGCCCGGTTTATCGGGCTTTTGCCGGACTGCCCCGAGGTGCAGGGCATCGATGTCTGCGGCGTCAGGATTGCTGCGAGTTCGCCGTATCGGCAGGCTTGGATGCGTCCAGAGCCAACGCCCCCTTGCCACGCGAGGCGATGACGAAACGCTTGGCCGGGTGCCCGCTGCCGTAATCGCGCGATGCGAGGCGATGGTGCTCCTCGCCCAGTTCATCCAGAAGGTCCTGGATGCGCAGCAGTCCGGGAAGGGCGCCGGCATCGGCGTCGCGCAGCTCCCGGCGCACCATGGCGCCCATCTTGGCCAGCTGGTTGCCGACGCGATGGTTGATCTCGAGCAGCAGCGCATCCTTTTCCCGGGTGGCTTCCTCGACGGCGCGTTGCAGCTCGGCGCGTTGCTGCGCCGGAGACGGCAGAAGGTTGATCTGCGGCAGCACGATCGTCAGCGCCACGGCGGTGATGATCGAGATCAGAGCCGTTCCCAATTGCAGCGCGGCCCGGAATTCCAGCAGCGGATTGCCGGTATAGGCCGTCATGGCGTGGGCCAGATGGGTCATGCCGCATGCGAAGATGAACAGCACGAAGGCGATCCACAGCATCGGATAGGGCAGGTCGTAGCGCCGGTTGCGGAACACCCACAACATGGAGAGCGGGATTGAGAAATAGGCGACCGCTATAAGGATGTCAGCGGTCAGCGAGAGGGTCAGAAGGCCCGTCTCGGTGGTGCAGAGCGCAATGAGGGCGTCGAGCAAGGCATTCCTCCGGCCAGGTCCGCCATGTACCCGCGATCATTCGCCGGCACCCACTCATTAAAGGACCTCCGCACTCCTGCCCAGCCCGAGCCTGACGCGGACGTCCGAGAATGCACGAAAGCCTTTAACAGTTGCTTCCGGCGTATCGATTACCGAACTTTACGAAATCAGGCTCACGGCTGGATCAGCACCATTCCTTGGTTGGTCACGGCCCGCCGTGTCATGACTTTGGCAAGGTGCGCGCGATATTCGCTGGAGCCATGGATATCGCCCATCATCCGGCCCGGATCGAGTGCAAGCCCGTCGATCGCGTCCTCGGCAAAGCGGGCTGACAGCGCCGCCTCAGCCTCGTTCCAGCGGAATGCGCCTTCGTCGCCACAGCCGGTGATGCCGATGCGCACGCCATCGGCAAAGCGTGCCACGAAGGACGCTGCCATGGCATAGCGCGATGCCGGGTTGCGGAACTTGGCATAACCGCAGCTCTGGGGCACGGCGAAGCTCACTTTTGTGACGATCTCGCCCTCCTCGAGGGTGGTGGTGTAGAGCCCGGCGAGATAGTCGGCCACCGGAATGTCGCGGCGGTCGGTGGTGACGATGGCATCGAGCGCGAGGAGCGCGCTGGGATAGTCGGCCGCCGGGTCGTTATTGGCGACCGATCCGCCGATGGTGCCCATATGGCGCACATGGATGTCCCCGATGGAGCCGGCCAGCCCGGCCAGCACGGGCAGGTGCGCCTTGACGGTGGGGTTGGCGGCGACTTCGGCGTGGCTCGTTCCCGCCCCGATCGTCACCCGGCCGGCATCGGCCGAAACCCCCTTGAGCTCGGGCAGGTGGCGCAGGTCAATGAGGTTGGCGGGGGCGGCGAGCCGCCCCTTCATCGCCGGCAGCAGTGTATGGCCGCCCGAGACATAAGCGGCGTCGCCGGCATCGGCGAACATGGAAGCGGCTTCGGCGAGCGATTTCGGGCGCAGATAGTTGGTTGCGTACATGCGATCCTCCTCAGGCGCCCGTGTGGGCCGGGGCCGGCGCGTCCTTGGCCACCGCCAGCACGGCTTCGACGATATTGTGATAGCCGGTGCAGCGGCAGAGATTGCCTTCGAGCTCGTGGCGCACCGTTTTTTCGTCGAGCGCGTTGCCATGCCGGCGCACGATATCGACGGCCGCCATGATCATGCCCGGGGTGCAATAGCCGCATTGCAGACCGTGATGCTTGCGAAAAGCCTCCTGCATGGGGTGCAGCGTCTCGCCATTGGCGAGGCCCTCGATGGTGGTAACGCTCGCGCCTTCGGCCGAGGCCGCCAGCACGGTGCAGCTTTTGACCGAGCGGCCATCCATATGCACCACGCAGGCGCCGCACTGGGTGGTGTCGCAGCCCACATGCGTGCCGGTGAGGCCCAGATGTTCGCGCAGAAACTGCACGAGCAGCGTGCGGCCTTCGACGTCGCCGGATACCGGCCTGCCATTCACGGTCATGGTCACATGGGTCATGGGTGGTCTCCGCGAAGGTCGGCCGTCAGCTGACGGCGATGACGAGAATGGTGGTGGCCGCAAGGCCGAGGAGGATGAGGCCCGGCATCAGCCTGTCGCCGATGCTGCGCCGTGCCGGCGCCGCGGCGGGAATGCTGCCCGCCATGGGCTGCGATGCGGCGATGGGCGCGGCCGCGGCAGGCGCTGCCGTCAGGGCCTCCGCCAACGGGGCACCGGCAGAGGCCTGCGGGGCATCGGCGGGCAGGGCCGCCTTGGCGGCAAAGCAGGAGAAGAATTCGTCGGCGAGCTTCTTGGCGGTGGCATCGATCAGGCGCGAGCCCAGCTGCGCCAGCTTGCCGCCCACCTGGGCCTGCACGTCATAGGTCAGCAGCGTGCCGCCATCCTGCTCGGCGAGGTGCACATCGGCGCCGCCGCGGGCGAAGCCGGCGACCCCGCCCTTGCCCTCGCCCGAGATACGATAGCTCTCGGGCGCATTGATGTTGGAGAGGGTCACCGCGCCGGTGAACGTCGCCTTTACCGGCCCGATCTTGGTGGTCACCTTGGCGGCAAAGCCGTCCTCAATGCTGCCGGTCAGGCCTTCGCAGCCGGGGATGCAGGCGCCCAGCACGTCGGGATCGTTGAGCAGGGCCCAGACCCGTTCGCGCGGGGCGGGGATCTGATATGCGCCTTTGAGTTCCATCGCCGTTCCTTTCGCCCGCCGTCAGCCCGTCGGGCCTCAGCGTTCCGCCATCACCGCGTCATAGGCATCGAGTGCAAGATAGCGATCGATGCCCGAAAGCGTCTTGCCCCCGCCATAGCGCGAGCGCAGCTCCAGCACCTTCTGCATGCCCTCGGGCAGGATCGCGGCATTTGGGGTCAGCCCCGAGCGCTCCGAGAGCAGACTCTTCATCACCGGCTTTGCCGCCTGCGGCTTGATCGCCTCCATCTTCGAGAGCAGCAACGCCTCGGCCGCCTCGCGATTGGCCGGGTCGAGGGTCCAGTCGAGCCCGGCGAGATAAGCGCGCAGGAAGGCCTTGACCGTCTCGGGATTGGACGAAACCCAGTCGCGCCGCGAGGCGATGATGCCGCCCTGATAGGCGTCGTAGAGTTCGGTCGAGCGCATCAGCACGCGGAAGCCATCATTGACCGCCATGGCCGTGAACGGCTCGATGGTCAAAGTGCCCACATGCTCGCCGGCTTTCACCGACTGCCAGCGCTGCGGGGTCGCGCCCACGGCGGCAAAGGGATAGGCCTTGGGGTCGATGCCGTGCTTTTCCATCATGTCGTAGAGCACGAAGGCGAAGCCGGTATTGACCGCATCGAGCGCGATGGAGCGCTGCCCGAGATCCTCAAAGCGCTCGACATCGGGCGCAACGACGAAGGCGAGCTCGAGCTGGGTCGCCCCGGCGATGACGCAGAAGCCGGGATCGCCCATGATCTTTGCAGCGCCCTGGCCCTCGGAATAGGCCACGACATTGTCGAAGGCGGTAAAGGCGATATCGAACGTACCGGCAGCCAGCTGTTCGGCCTGGTAGACCGAGCTCGGGGTTGCGGTGAATTCGAGGGTCAGCCCCTCGCGCGCGAAAAAGCCCTGCGCCTCGGCAGCAAAGACCGGAAGGTTGGGCGCGCCGGGAAAGGCGATGACCCGCACCGTCGTTTTGGTCGTCTCACTCATTCCTGCCAGGCCTCCGGGTCGGTATTGGGGTTGGACTTCGCCTTCTGGATGGCGGTCCAGACATTGAGCGGGGTCACAGGCATCTTGATGTCGCTGACGCCAAGCGGACGCAGAGCATCGAGCACGGCCAGCGTCACGGTCGCCAGCGCCGGGGTCGTGCCGCCCTCGCCGCCGGCCTTGATGCCGAGCGGATTGGTCGGCGAGATCACCTCGGCGATTTCGGCGGTGAAGGAGGGCAGGCCATCGGCACGCGGCATGCCGTAATCCATGAACGAGCCGGCCAGCGGCTGCCCGGTGTCGGGGTCGACATAGGAGAGCTCCCACATCGCCTGGCCCACGCCCTGCGCGATGCCGCCATGGGTTTGGCCGTGCACGATCAGCGGGTTGATGCAGCGCCCCACATCGTCGACGCTGGTATAGCGGGTGATCTCGACAAGCCCGGTCTCGGGGTCGATTTCCACCTCGCACACCGCCGCGCCATTGGGGAAGACCGGGGTATGCATCTCGTTGTCGGCCACCGAGGCGAGGGGCCCGAAATCGGCCTCCGTCCGCTCGGCGAGTTCAAAGAGGTCGAGCGCCAGATTTGTGCCTTCGGCCACGACGCGCCCGTCGCGATAGGCCATCTGTTCGCGCGGCACGTCGAATACCGTGGCACCGCGAGTGAGGGCTTCCTCGATCAGCCGGTCGGACGCAAGCGCCATCACCGTGCCGGCATGGCGCATCGAGCGGCCCGAATGCGAGCCGCCGCCGACGCTGACGATATCGGTGTCGCCCAGAACGATGTTGACCTGTGCCACCGGCACTTCGAGCATGTCGGCAACCACCTGAGCAAAGCTCGTCTCGTGCCCCTGTCCCGAGGGCTGGGTGCCGATCACCACGGCGATGCTGCCATCGGCCTTGACGGTGATTTCCGAGCGCTCCTTGGGCGTGCCGATGGAGCTTTCGACGTAATTGGCAAAGCCGAAGCCCAGCAGCCGCCCGCGCCTCTTGGCCGCCGCCCGGCGTTCGGGCAGGTCGGCCCAGCCGGCCAGTTCGAGCACCCGGTCCATATTGGCTTCATAGGTGCCGCTGTCATAAGTGGAATCCACCGCGTTGCGGTAGGGCATCGCCTCGGGCGGCACGAGGTTCATCCGCCTTAAGGCGAAGGGATCGAAGCCGAGCTTGCGTGCGGCGATGTCGACGATACGCTCGATCGCATAGGTCACCTCGGGCCGGCCGGACGACCGATAGGCCTGGGTGCACATGGTGTTGGTGAACACCGCGCGGGCCCTGAGCGTCGCATGCGGAATGACATAGGAGCCCGTGATCAGCCCCGAGCCCTTGGAGAGCGGGGAGAGCGACACGCAGCGCATCCCCACATTCGAGACATTGTCAGCCCGCAGCGCCAGGAACTTGCCCGATTTGTCGAGCGCCAGTTCCACCGTCGTCAGCAGGTCGCGGCCCTGATAGTCGGTGAGGAAGGCTTCCGAGCGCGTCGCGGTATATTTCACCGGCCGGCCGACGAGCCGGCTCGCGAACAGCACCAGCCCGAATTCGACATAGACGCGATTGCGGGCGCCGAAATTGCCGCCCACGTCGAAGGAAAGCACCCTGAGCGCCGAGGGCCTGATGCCAAGCACTTCGGAGAGTTCGCGCTTCTGGCGCACCGCCCCGCCGCTGCCGGCCCAGAGCGTGAAGCGGCCGGTCTCGGCATCGAAGGCGCCGAGCGCGGCGCGCGGCTCCATCGTCACGGCGGTGACGCGCGGAATGTGGAAGCGGGCCTTCACCACATGGTCGGCTTCGGCAAAGGCCCGGTCGGTCGCCTCCTCGTCGCCATAGGTGGAATCGATGAAGACGTTGTCGGCAACTTCATCCCACACCGCCGGCGCGCCCGGCGCGAACGCCTTGGCGGTCTCGACCACGAAGGGCAGTTCTTCATAGTCCACCTCGACCTGCTCGGCCGCATCGGCGGCCTGGGCAGCGGTCTCGGCGATGACCATGGCGACGGCCTCGCCGACATGGCGCGCCTTGTCGACCGGCAAAAGAAGGTGCGGACCGATAAACGGCTTGCCGCCACCGGGCGCGGTGAGCTTCACGTCATAGCGGGTCGAGGGCACGGGGTTGTGCGGCACCGGCACGAGGCCGGCATCGAGCAGGTCCTGTCCCGTCACCACGGCCAGCACGCCGGGCATGGCGAGCGCCGCAGAGGCGTCGATGCCGCGGATGCGCGCATGCGCATGAGGCGAGCGCACCATGGCCGCGAAGGTCTGGCCGGGCAGCGAGAAGTCGTCGCTGAACCGGCCCTTGCCGGTCACGAGGCGCTGATCTTCCTTGCGCTCGATCGGCTTGCCGATATGACGAAAAAGCTTGTCGCCCACATGGCGCAGGACCGGATAGCTGTCATTGGGCCAGGCCGAGGGCAGTGGCTGACGATGGTCGCCCGGGTCTCCAGGAGACGGAAAGGGTGCCATGAGACCTCTTCTCGTGTCTGTTGCGGCGCCTGCGAGCCCTTGGCAAGGCCGGTTCGCAGCGTCCGTCGCTGTTGATCTTCGTATTAATGTATGACAGTATTGCTGGCAACAGGAAATTTCGTCCGGCCTCGGGCAGGGGCGAAGTCCGGAGGTGTCGGGGGCGCGCCGGGTTCCTTGCGGATGCGAGGGATTTCAAGGTCTTGGCCCCATGTGTCAATAGAGAGCCGCAGCGCAAGCGGGCCCGTCAGCAGCAATCAGGGATCAGGCAGTCATGAGCGAGTATGATGGAGCCCCGATGGACCTTCAGGACCATCTGGCGAGGCTGGACAAGGCCGGTCTCCTGACCCGGATCGGTCGCGAAATCGACAAGGACAGCGAACTCCATCCCCTCGCGCGCTGGCAGTTCCAGGGCGGCCTGCGCGAGGAACAGCGTCGCGGCTTCCTCTTTACTGATGTCGTCGGGGCCGGGGGCGAGCGCTACGATATTCCCGTCGCCGTTGGCATCCTTGCCGCCAACCCGGCCATCTATGCCATGGGCCTGGGCGTTGCGCCCGAGGCTATCGGCGATGTCTGGGTGAGGGCGATGAACAACCCCATCGCCCCGGTCCGTGTCGAAACCGCTCCCTGCCAGGAGGTGGTGATGACGGGCGAGGATCTCACGAGGCCTGGCGGCGGGCTCGCCTCGCTGCCCGTGCCGATTTCCACGCCCGGCTTTGACAGCGCGCCATATCTCACCGCAACGCTCTGCGTCACCAAGGATCCCGAAAACGGCATCCGCAACATGGGCACCTACCGCGCCGCGCTTAAGGCGCAGGATCGGCTGGGCGTGCGCATGGCGAGCCGGCTTTCAGGCGCCGGCGGCTACCAGCACTGGCTCAAATATCAGAAGATGGGCCAGAAGATGCCCTGCGCCATCGTGCTCGGCTGCGCGCCGGCGGTGATCTTCACCGGGCCGCAGAAGCTCTCGATCGACGAGGACGAAATGGCGGTGGCCGGCGGCCTCGTCGGCAAGCCGATCCCGGTGGTCAAATGCTTGACCGTCGATCTCGAAGTGCCCGCCGACGCCGAAATCGTCATCGAGGGCCTGATCGATACCGAGCTACTCGAGCCCGAGGGTCCCTTCGGAGAGAGCCACGGCCACGTGGCGCTCGAGGATTTCAACATGTCGATGCAGGTGACCGCCATCACCCGCAAGCGCAAGCCGGTCTTCGTCTCGATCGTCTCGCAGGTGACCCCGAGCGAATCGAGCGTATTGAAAAGAGTCGCTTACGAGCCGCTCTTCCTTGATCACCTCAAGACGCAGCTCAACATCAAGGGCATCAAGAACGTCGTGATGCACGAGCCGCTCACCAATATCCGCAAGGTGCTCTTCCTGCAGTTCGACCGGTCGGCGCCGCAGTCCGAAATCTGGCGCGGCATGCAGGGCGCTGCCACGCTGCAGGCCCAGTGCGGCAAGATCGTTATCGCGGTCTCCGACGATATCGATGCGCGCAATGCCGATGCGGTGTTCTGGTCGCTGGCCTATCGCGCCAACATGACCGACGACCTTCATGTCATGCCGTACCGGTCGGGCGGGCACGGCCCGAAATCGGGCGGCAAGAGCGCGGAATCGACGCTGATGATCGATGCGACGCTCAAGGCCCCGATGCCGCCTCTGGCGCTGCCGGCCGAGCAGTTCATGTCACGCGCCAAGACCATCTGGGAAGAGCTTCAGCTGCCTGCGCTCACCCCTCAGCCGCCCTGGCACGGCTACCACCTGGGTGACTGGGACGATCGCTGGAGCGCATTCGCCGACGCCGCCGTCAAGGGCGACTGGCGCACCAATGGCGCCAACACCTTCGATCGTCGCAAGAGCGGCATGAAGCCCGAGACGCCGGTCCGCAACATCGAAAAGAAGGGCTAACGCGCCATGAGGATGGGCGAGTCGCAGCTGCGCATCGAGGATGATCGCCTGATCCGGGGCGAGGGGCGCTACACCTCCGACGTGCGCTTTCCGGGCGAACTCGCCCTCGTGGTCGTGCGCTCCGGGGTCGGTGCCGGCCATATCGACAGCATCGATGCCTCGGCCGCGCTCGACATGCCGGGCGTCGTCGCCGTCTTCACCGGGCCCGACCTCCTCGCCGATGGCATCAAGCCGTTCAAGCCGCGCCTCACCCATCCGGGTCCCGATGGCGGGCCGATGCGCCAGCCGCGCTTTTTGCCCCTCGCCATCGACGAAGTCCGCTTTCTGGGCGAACCCGTCGCCGTCGTCATCGCGCAGACCCGCGCGGAGGCGGAGGATGCGGCCGAGGCGGTGGTCGTCGAGATCACCGAGCGCCAGACCGTCAGCGATCCTCTGGCCGCCATTGCTCCCGATGCGCCCCGCGTCTGGGACCAGTATCCGGACAATCTCGCCTTCATCTTCGATCAGGGCGATGCTTCCGCGACCGATGCTGCCATTGCCTCCGCCGCACATGTGGTGCGCCAGCGCATGCGCATCTCCCGCGTCACCGCAGCGCCCATCGAGCCGCGTTCGGCGGTGGGGCGCTACGATCCGGCGAACGATACATACCAGCTCGATCTTGGCACCCAGTCCCCCCATCGCATGGCGGGCGAACTGGCCGATGTCTTCGGCATTCCGGCCGAGCGCATCGCGGTCAAGGCGCTCGATTGCGGCGGCTCCTTCGGCATGAAGAATGTCGCCTTTGCCGAAAACGCGCTGGTGCTCTGGGCCGCCCGCCGCGTCGGCGCGCCGGTGCGCTGGCTCGCGAGCCGGCTCGAATCCTTCCAGTGCGATGCGCATGGCCGCGACCAGTGGGTCGATGCCACCCTCGCGCTCGATGCCGAGGGGCGCTTCCTTGCGCTCGACGTTCTGGGCCGCGCCGGGCTCGGCGCCTATATCGGGCCATCGACGCCGCATCCGCCCACCGCCAATATCGGCGGGCTCGCGGGCGTCTACCGCACGCCCGCCATCCATGTCCGCATCGAGGGCGTGTTCATCAACGCCCAGATCACCGCCCCCTATCGCGGCGCCGGCCGGCCCGAGGCGACCTATATCATCGAGCGCATGATCGATCTTGCCGCCCATGAACTGGGGCTCGACAAGGCCGAGATCCGCCGGCGGAACCTCATCGCGCCCGAGCAGATGCCGTTCAAGACGCCGCTGACCTTCACCTATGATTCCGGCGACTTCCCCGGCCTTCTCGATCGCGCCATGGTCGTGGCGGACTGGGCAGGCTTCGCCGCACGCCGTGCCCGCTCCGAAGCGGATGGCAAGCTGCGCGGCATCGGCATTTCCAACCCCATCGAGATCGCCGGCGGGCCGCTGGGCAAGCCCAATCCCGAATTCGCCCGCCTCGCACTCGATCCGTCCGGATCGGGCATGCTGATGACCGGCGGCGTCGATACGGGGCAGGGGCACGGCACGGCGTTCCGGCAGGTGCTGGGCGAAACGCTCGGTCTCGATGCGGCGAAAGTCTCCTATGTCACCGGCGACACCGCCACCGTTCCGAAAGGCACCGGCAGCTTCGGCTCGCGCACGCTCTCGGCCGGCGGTGCCGCGATGCTCGCGGCTGTCGACGAGATCGTCGCAAAGCTCACGCCCCTGGCCGCCGAAAAGCTCGAGGCCAATCCTGCCGATGTCGGCTTTGCCGAGGGCTCGTTCGCGGTTGCCGGCACCAACCGCCACATCGCCTTCACCGAGGTGCTGGCCGCCCACTCCGGCCCCATCGAGGCCGAGGCCTTCATCAGCGCCAAGAACGCCACCTTCCCCAATGGCTGCCATGTCTGCGAGGTCGAGATCGATCCCGCTACCGGCGCCACCTCGCTTGTGAGCTATGCCGTGGTCGACGATGTCGGCCGCGTCATCAACCCGCTGCTTGTCAAGGGCCAGATCCGGGGAGGGGTGGTGCAGGGCATCGGCCAGGCACTGCTCGAGGAAATCGTTTACGACGAGACCGGCCAGCTGATCTCGGCCAGCTTCATGGATTATGCCATGCCGCGCGCCGAGCATGCGCCCCAGATGCTGGTGGAAAGCTACCCCACCCCCACCGCGAGCAATCCGCTCGGCATCAAGGGTGCGGGCGAGGCCGGCACAGTGGGGGCGCTCGCCGCCGTGATGAGCGCGGTCTGCGATGCGCTCGCCACACGCGGCGTGCGCCATATCGACATGCCCGCCACCCCGCTGCGCATCTGGCAGAGCCTGCAGGATGCGGCGGCCTAGCCGGGACTGGCCTCGCGAGCGCGGTTTTCGCTCAGTGAAATGCCGCGCTTGCCGTAGAGTCTTCGTATGTTAGTATGACCAATAGCGCCGATCCGGCCAGGTGCCGGGCGGCAGGCTTTCGTGTCGGGAGCGAGGGAGATCGCAGTCATGGTGGAACGCATCGACGGACGGCTCGACCCGCTGCAGCATGAATCCGCGCCCCTGCGGAACAAGATCATCAATTCCCTGCGCTCGGCCATCGAGTCGGGCGTGCTGAAGCCGGGCACGCGGCTCGTGGAGAAGGATCTCTGCGAGCAGCTCAATGTGAGCCGCACCTCCCTGCGCGAAGCGCTGCGCCAGCTCCAAGCCGAGGGTATTCTCGTCAACGCGTCCAATCGCGGCCTGACCGTCGCCAAGGTCTCGCGTGACGACGCCGCCAATGTCTATCGCATTCGTGGGGCGCTCGAGGCGCTGATCGTCGAGCAGTTCGTCGAGCGGGCCAATGATCGGCAGGTGGCCGAACTGAAGCGCAATGCCGAGACGCTCAAGGGCGAATACAGATCCGGCAATGCCGACCGCATCGTTGCTGCCAAGCGCGCCTTCTACGATCTCCTGTGCAAGCGCGCCGGCAACCCGATCGCCTTCGATATCCTCACCAAGCTGACGCTGCTGACCTCGCCGCTGCGCCGGCCCTCCATCATCCGGGCTGAGCGCCAGCAGCAGTCCATCGCCGAGATCGACGCCATCGTGGATGCGATCAGCCGGCGCGACAAGGCCGCTGCCCGCGCCGCTGCCGAGCAGCATGTGGCCAATTCTGCGCAGTCGGCCTTCCGGTCGGCCGAGGCCTATCTCACCGATGGCGGAGATGGCGATACGGGCGAAAAGCCGCAACTGGCCATGGGCGTTTGAGCCGCAGTTCCCGCTCGCCGATAGCGGTCGATGCTGGTCCGGTGCGGGCCTTGTTTCGTAACGATATCAATCATCTTCAATGGAGTTCGGCCTCTTGCGCCGCATCATCATCGCGCTGACCGGTGCATCCGGCATTATCTATGGCATCCGCGCCCTGCAGCTCCTGCGCGAGGTGGCCGATGTCGAAACCCATGTGGTGCTGTCGCCCTCCGCCCTGCGCACGGCGCAGGATGAAGTCGACATGGGTCCCGATGAGATCAAGGGGCTGGCCGACGTGCTCTACAGCTTCCGCGATATCGGGGCCGCCATCTCGTCCGGCTCGTTCCGCACCGCCGGCATGCTTGTCGCGCCGTGCTCGATCAAGACGCTCAGCGGCATCGCCAATTGCTACAATGAAGACCTGATCGTGCGGGCTGCCGATGTGTGCCTCAAGGAGCGGCGTCGCGTGGTGCTGATGCTGCGCGAGACGCCCCTGCATGCCGGGCATATCGCGCTGATGGATCAGGCCAACCGCAACGGCGCCATCATCATGCCGCCGGTTCCCGCCTTCTATACCCGGCCCAAGACGCTCGACGACATCGTCGTACAGTCGGTCGGCCGCGCGCTCGACCTCTTCGATCTCGAACTGCCCATGGTCAAGCGCTGGAAAGAAACCCCGGGCGTCGGGGACGACGACAAGGCATAGGGGCAGGGCTGGGACATGAGTAAGCCCGCGCAGCACACTCGGGATCCGAGACGCGGCTACGCCGCTACTCACCATGAGGTCTGGCAGTTCTGAGGCTGAGAGAACCTCATCCTGAGGCTTCCAAGCGACCCGCAGGGACCGGGCGCTCCTGTGGAGCGACCGGAGCGCAGGAAGGCCATGAGCGCTATGCGCGAATGGCTCGGCGCAGGGGCGTCTCGAAGGACGAGGTTCGCTTGCGCCGAGACCGGCCGTAGCCCCAAACCCACCATCTTATGCAAAAAGGGCGGCACCATCGGCGCCGCCCTCTCTTCTCATTCCGCCAATTCGAACAGCGGATCGCGCGCATATTCGGGCGGCACGTGCACGTCGATGACCCAGGGCTGGCCGGCGCGCACCTTCTCGAAGCCGCGACGCAGGGCGGCCGGGAGATCGGCCATGTCCTTGATCGGGCCCTCGCCTTCGATGCCCTGGCCGCGCGCGATAGAGAGCAGGTCCGGCACGGGGTCCTCGAGGCGCTGGCCCACCCAGGCATTGCTGGCCGGGCGGCCGCGCGAGCGGGCGACGTCGCCCTGGTGGTGCTCGTCGTTGAAGTAGGAGTGGTTGTTGGCGATGATCATGAGCAGCGGGATCTTTTCATGCGCCGCCGTCCACAGGCAGTTCATGCCCATGGTGAAATCGCCATCGCCGAGGATGGCGACGGGCAGCCGCTCGCTCTGGAGATCGCGCAGCGCCAGCGCCACGCCGATGGCGATGGAGGGACCCGAGCCGACGCCGCCCCCGCCATTGTGCCCCAGATAATCATGAGGATGCTCGAGCTCGTTGGCATTGTTGGGCCAGCCGAGCGGGCGCGAGGCGAGCGAGACCTTCATCTCCTGCGTCTCGATGGCGAAGACGCGGGCGAGATCCATGAGGCTGATCGGGCCGGTGGCGGATTTGGGCGCATCGGGGATCAGCCGGCGGCGCTCATAGGTCCTGGCGGGCGCCCGCTTGCCGGCAAGGCCTTCGATCAGGCGGGCCACCGCCGTCTCGGGCACGGTGGGGATGTTCACATCCACCGCCGGCAGGGCCATGTAGTCCATGTTCCAGCCGCGATGGGTCTGGAAATCGTTCGAGACGCTGATGATCGGCGGGCTTTCGGTGCCCGGCGGGAAGGCCTGGTTGAGCGTGCCGCCGATATCGAGCCAATCGAGATTGATGACGACATCGGCGTCCTTGAGGTGCTTGAGCACGGGCTTGGAGAGCTTCCAGCCGGTTTCCCCGATGAACAGCGGATGGGTTGTGGGGAAGGAGCAGGGCGACTTCACATGCGCCAGCACCACTGCGCCCAGCATTTCGGCCAGCTTGACGCGATCGGCCCAGCCTTCCTCGGACCGCGAGACGCGGCCCGAGAAAATGAACGGCTTCTTGGCATTGGCAAGCAGCGCGATGGCCTTTTCCAGCTCGGCACGGGGCGGCTCGGGATCGGCGGGGGCGGCAAAGCGGCGGATGTCGTGCAGCTTGGGCACGCTGTCGAGCTTCTTTTCCTGGAGGCCGATGTCGAAATTGACATAGGTCGGGCCGGAGGGGCGTGCCGAGGCCAGCATAGTGGCGCGGCGGATCGATTCCACCGCAGCCTCGGGCGAGGCCGGCATGTCGTCCCATTTGGTGAAGTTGCGCACGAGCCCGCCTTGGTCGAGCGTGCAGTGGATCCACTCGATCCACGGACGGCGCTGGGTGGCATCGATGGGACCGGTCGCTCCGAAGATCACTACGGGGGTGCGATCGCACCACGCATCGAAGATCGCCATGGAGGCGTGCATCAGCCCGACATTGGAGTGGACGGCGGCGGCCAGCGGGCGATCCATGATCTTTGCCCAGCCCTGGCAGATCGAAACCGCGTGCTCCTCATGCATGCAGAGCAGGATTTTGGGGTTCTCGTTGCCCAGATAGTTCACGAGGCTGTCGTGCAGGTGCCGATAGCTGGCGCCGGGGTTGAGGCAGATATAGGGAAACCCCTGTTCGCGGATGGCGGCGGCGATGACGTCGCTGCCATATTCCGGTTCGCCCGTGACGACGGGTGTGAAGCTCTTTTCTCGCGAATGCTCTGCCATGGGTTTGTCCTTGGATGATGGGCCTCCTGGGCCCCACTTCTGGGTTCGCGCCACCCCGGCGGTCCGCTCACGGGCGGCCGTGCCGAAAGGCGCGCGGGCGAAACGAAGGGATCAGCCGGTCGAGCAGATCACGTTGAGAACGGCCTGGCGCTTTTCGATCTCGACCACCTTGAGCGCACGATCGATGGCGCGCGGCAGGTCGGTCGGGTCGGTGACCTTTTCGCCATAGCCGCCGGCGGCTTCCACCACCTTTTCATAGCCGTCGATGGCATCGAGGAAAGTAAGCGGCTGGCGGTTGGAGCGGGCGGCATAGCCGTCGCGGTTCTGCCCGACGGTTGCCCCGCGCACCGCCTGCCAGCGGCCATTGTTGAGGATGATCGAGAGATGCGGCAGGTTCTGCTCGGCGGCGACGTAATGGGCCGAAACCGGGTTTCCGAACATATAGGCGCCATCGCCATGCACGCCGATCACCTGCCGGTCGGGCGCCGCGAGCTTGACGCCCAGCGCCGCCCCCAGTCCATGGCCGAGCCCCGAGGCCGCCCCGGGGTTCCACAGGGTCTGCGGATGGTCGAAGCGCATATGCGAGGTCAGGAGCTTGGCCTCCTGGATGACGACCGCATCCTCGTTCTTGGCCTCGCTGATGCAATGCGAGAGCCATGCTGGATGGATGACGGGCTGGTTGCGCGCATCCTCGAGCCGCGCATCCCAGCCGGCATGCAGCTTGCGCTGGCGTTCGGCCAGGGCCTTGCGTCGGGCCTCGATCTGGTCGCGGGCGGCGACCGCATGGCTTTCGAGCGCATCGCCGATGGCTTCGAGCCCTTCGGCCGTGCCGCAGGTCAGGGCGATATCGGCCGGAATGCCGCGGATGGGCACGTAGGAATGCAGCGGATCGGGCCCGATATGGATGACCTTGCAGTCATCGCGCAGCCTGTGCTGGGCCGGCACGTAGGGGGCCGCCGTGTCGACCACGAGGATGACATCGGCATCCGATACCCAGCCATCCTGCCCATAGCCCATGTTCATGGGGTGATGGGTAGCAAGTGACAGGATGCGGAAACGGTGCTGGATGACAGGAAGCGCATAGCGCTCGGCAAGATCGGACAGCGCGTGCCAGGCGGCGGCCGTGCGCCCGCCCGACCCCGTGAGGATCAGCGGATTGCGGGCCTTGGCCAGAAGCGAGGCGATCTCGTCGACCGCATCGGCATCGGGGCGCGCGGCGGTGGCTGGCTTCTGACGGGTGGGCGAGGTGTACGAATAGCTCGCCATGGGATGCGAGAGCACCTCGCGCGGCAGCGACAGATAGACCGGACCGCGCGGCTCGCTCATGGCGATGGTCAGGCCGCGATCAACGACGGTCTCCACCTGCTCGCCATTGCGCAGCTCATAATCCCATTTGACCGCCTCGCGCACCATGCCGCCCTGGTCGAACATCTCCTGGGTCCAGTGGATGTCGAGGCTGCGATGGCCAGGCAGCGAGGCTTCTTCGTTGGTGGGGGTGCGGCCGGCGGTGAAGAACACCGGGATCTGGCCGCGCTTGGCATTGAGCAGCCCGTTGAGGCCGTTGGCGGTGCCGACATTGACATGCACCATCACGGCCTGGGGCCGTCCAGTCATGAAATAATAGCCCATCGCCATATGCACGGCGGTGTTCTCGTGCGGCACGGTGACGGGCTCGGGCACCGGGGTATCGAGCGCCTGCGCCTTGGCGAAGGATTCGATGATGGGCGCGAAATCCGTGCCGGCATTGGCGAAGAAATAGTCGACCCCGCGGTCGGCGAGCAGTTGCAGATAGGCATCCGCGACCGTCGCGCCGGTCATCGTCTTTGTCGGCATCGCTGCGCTCTCTCGATGGATGGATCAGCCAGCCGCGCACCCTCCCTCCGAGGCCGCAACGGCGTATCGCAGGCCCCGCCGCGAGCGGCAGGACCCGGCATCAAGAGGAAAGGCCGCCCCGCGAGCGAGGCGGCCCATCCGGATGTTATTCGAAGCCGGCTTCGCGGGCTTCGTTGAGCAGCGCCACCACGTCGGGCGAGGCGCCGAGGATCTTGCTCAGCACATCGGCCATCTGCGCGGCATTCTTGGGCGCGATCGGCAGGCCGCGGGTCTGGGCGTCGGCGAGCAGCTGCTCGTCCTTGACCAGTTCGTCGAAGGCGGTGGCAAGGGCCTCGAAGCGGTCATCCGGGATGCCCGGAGGCGCGAGCAGGGCACGGCCGAGATCGCCACCGGCGGCAAAGAAGGCCAGGGCGTCCTTCTGGGCCTGGTCTTCGACCAGCTCGATGGCGGTGGGCACATCGGGCAGGTCCGGCAGGCGCTCGAGGCCGAACTGCAGGATCGGCACGACGGCGCCCGAATCGAGTTCGGCTTTGTAGTTGGAGTTCCACGAGGTCCAGACGGTGGTGGTCATGTCGGCTTCGCCACGGAACACGGCCAGCACCGAGGCGGTGGCGCTGTCATAGCCGCACACCATGTTGTACTGGGCGCCGGTGAAGTGAGCGAAGATCGCGCCGGCCTGGGCGGAGGTGGTGGTGCGGCCCGAGCAGGAGACGTTCGAGACGGTCGCCTTCATCTCGTCGAGCGTCTTGGCCGGAGCTTCGGCGCGCGCGGCCATCACGGAGGTCACGTCTGCGAACGAGCCGATGTAGCGCATCTCGTTCATGTCCCAGCGGCTGACTTCCGGGTCGAGCAGCTGAAGGGTGGCGAGCGATTCCGGCAGGAGCGCGATCATCGTGCCATCGCGCGGGGCGCGGTTGGCAAAATAGGCGGCTGCAACGTTACCACCACCGCCGGGCATGGACTGCACCACGACCGTGGGGTTGCCGGGGATGTACTTGCCGTAATGCTGGGCGGCCAGCTGGGCATAGGCATCGAACGACCCGCCCGGCGGATGGCCGATCAGGATGGTAACGAGCTGACCCGCAAAGAATTCCTCGGGGCTCTGCGCCACGGCAGCGTGCGGCGCAAAGGCGGCACCGGCAAGCCCGACCATCGCGGCGGCCTTGAGCCAGCCCTTCATTTCAAAAGCCATGTGAACTCCTCCTTGAACCATCCGCAACGGGCACAATCGGTGCGCCATGTGACCGGATGTTGGTACGATTGTATGACATAGATACGACGGCTGCAATGCCGTTTTCCGGGGTTTTTGGCGGCTCGGGTGCGCGCTCAGGCGCCAAAAGCGTGTGCCGTACTCACGAGGCGGTATATGACTGGCTGTCAATATGACTGTATGATCAAGTATCGGCTCAGAAGCCGACAGGCACGGGGAGCGCTGCGGCCGACAAATCCGGGCGAGGGAGGACGTTCATGGACCTGCAATCACTACCCGAAATCATGATCGAGGCGGAGCGCCGGGCGCCGGCTGAAATCTGGGGCCACATCACGGGGGGCGCCGGTACCGAGATGACGGTGCGACGCAACCGGCTCGGACTCGACAGTCTGGCGCTGCGACCCCGCGTGTTGCGCGATGTCTCTTCGATCGACATGACCACGCGATTTCTGGGGCATCCCCTGCGCATCCCCGTGATGCTGGCGCCGATCGGCTCGCTGGCCCTCATCCACGAGGATGCTTCGGCCCAGGCGATCCGCGCGGCGCAGGCCTTCGGCACGATGGGTTTTGTTTCGAGCGTCGCCACGCCCGGCTTCGCGGCGATCGCAGCGGCTGCACCGGGGCCGAAATTCTTCCAGCTCTATATCCGTGGCGACAGCGCGGATGTGGGCAACAGCATCGATGCGGTCAAGGCGGCCGGTTATGACGGCATCGCGGTGACGGTGGATTCGGCCTATTACGGCGTCCGCGACCGCCAGCTTCTGCAGAAATGGAAGCCGCCCGCCCATGCCCGACCCGGCAAGGAGCATCAGGCCCGCGTGACGTGGGACACTGTTGCCGCGATCATGGAGCGGGCGGCACCGCTGCCGGTGATGCTCAAGGGCATCCAGACCGGCGAGGATGCGGCGCTGGCGGTGGAGGCGGGGGTCGCGGCGATCTACATCTCCAACCATGGCGGGCGGCAGCTCGACCAGTGCCAGGCAACCATCGACATCCTGCCCGAGGTGGTGTCGGCGGTCGGCGGTCGGCTGCCGATCGTCGTCGATGGCGGCTTCCTGCGTGGCGCCGACATCGTCAAGGCCATTGCGCTCGGGGCGCAGGCCGTGGCGGTGGGGCGGCTCTATGCCTCGGCGCTCGCCTGTGCCGGCGAGGCGGGCGTAGTGCGGGCACTCGAGCTGCTCGAAGGGGAGCTCAGCAATGTCATGGGCCTTATGGGGGTTACCAGTCTCGCCGCGCTCGGCCCACAGAGCGTAACCGCGGCAAGGCCTGCTTAGACCCTGTCTCGGGCTCGGCGCCACTCGCCGCTCGTGTCGATGGCCGGCCGTTCAGCCGATGCGGCCGCCGAGTTCGTCTTCGATGTGGGCGCGAATGATCTCGTCGAAGGTCTTTTCAGCCGTAAAGCCAAGGGATTCGGCGCGGCGGGCATCGAAATTCTTGGGCCAGCCATCGACCATGGCGACGATTTTCGGATCGTGCTCCTCGCGGATCAATGCCACCGCCTTGTCGCCGGCCACGCGGCGCAGGGCTTCGATCTCTTCGCCGACGGTGGCGGAAAGGCCGGGCAGGGTGAGGGCGCGGCGCCAGCCCATACGGGTGAGATCGAGCTCGGCCGCGTGGAGCAGGAACCCGACGCCGGCGCGCGGTGACGCGAACCAGTGGCGCACATCGCGCGAGACGGGCAGCACCGCCTCGATGCCCACCAGCGGCTCGCGCAGGATGTTGGAAAAGAAGCCCGACGCCGCCGCATTGGGCTTGCCCGGACGCACGGTGATGGTGGGGAAGCGCACCGAGATGCCATCGACGAAGCCCTTGCGGGAATAGTCGGTGATCAGCAGCTCGCAGATGGTCTTCTGCGTACCATACGAGGTGAGCGGGGTGTTGAAGAACTCATCGCCGATGGCGTCCGGGAAGGGTGCGCCAAAGACCGCGATGGAGGAGGTGAAGACGAGCTTGGGCTTGTAGGGCCCCTTGCGGCCCTCCGCCCTTATGGCTTCGAGCAGGGCGCGCGTGCCATCCATGTTGATGCGGTAGCCCTTGTCGAAATCGGCCTCGGCCTCGCCCGAGACGATCGCTGCCAGGTGGAAGATGAGATCGGGCCGCGACGCGACGAGCTTTTCAGCCTCGCCCGGCAGCGACATGTCGGAGGCGAGCCTCGTGGTGGCGATGCCGGTTGCCGGGGCGGTGGGGGCGACGATGTCGGCCAGCGTCAGGGCCGAAATCTCGTTGCCCCCCACATGGCCCTGCCGGACCAGCGCCTCGGTGAGCTTGCGGCCGACCATGCCGCCCGCCCCGATGATGAGAATGTGCACGATCTCTTCCTTGTCCAGTGAACCCCGGGAGAGCTCCCTCCAGCCCGGAACCCTGTTGCGCGTCAGGGCGCCATATCAGCAGTCCGGCACGTTGACCGCCAGCCCGCCCAGGCTGGTTTCCTTGTATTTATCGCTCATGTCGCGACCGGTCTGGCGCATGGTCTCGATGCAGGCGTCGAGCGGCACGGCGTGGACGCCATCGCCCTTCATGGCGAGCGAGGCGGCGGTGACGGCCTTGACCGCGCCGAAGGCGTTGCGCTCGATACAGGGGATCTGCACGAGGCCGCGCACGGGATCGCAGGTCATGCCCAGATGGTGCTCGAGCGCGATTTCCGCGGCGTTCTCGATCTGGGCCGGAGTGCCGCCCATGGCGGCGCAGGCGGCGGCAGCGGCCATGGCGGCGGCCGAACCCACCTCGCCCTGACAGCCCACTTCGGCGCCGGAGATCGAGGCATTGTGCTTGATGATGCCGCCGATCGCGGCAGCGGTGAGCAGCATGTCGCGGATGGTCTGACGGGTGGCGCGCGCCTCGAACTTCATGATGTAGGTGAGCACCGCCGGCATGACGCCGGCCGCGCCATTGGTAGGGGCGGTGACCACCCGTCCGCCGGCGGCATTCTCCTCGTTGACGGCCATGGCATAGACCGAGAGCCAGTCATTGGCCGTCATGGGATTGAGGATATTGCGCTGCCAGTCGGCCGCCAGCCCGGCATGGATGGCGGGGGCGCGGCGGCGCACCTTGAGCCCGCCAGGCAGGATGCCCTCCGAGCGCAGGCCGCGTTCGATGCAGCCTTCCATGGCTGCCCAGATGGCGTCGAGGCCCGCATCGAGGTCGCGCGGCGAGCGCCGGGTCAGTTCGTTCGCGCGCTTCATCTGGGCGATGGAGAGGCCCGATCGCGCCGCCATCTCCAGCATTTCTGCCGCGCTGGTGAAGGGGTAGGGGATTTCCGGGCCCGGGTCGGCGACCGATCCACGCGCAAGCTCGGCTTCGCTCACGACGAACCCGCCGCCGACGGAATAATAGACGCGCCGCAGCAGCAGCCCGCCATCGGCATCGAAGGCGGAAAACCGCATGCCGTTGGGGTGGCCGGGCAGGGCATTGGCCTTGTCGTAGACGAGATCCCGCTGTGGCGCGAAGCGATAGGCGGGATGTCCGGGCGGGGTGACGGTGCCCGTGGCCTCGACCTCGGCGATGATCGCATCCATCCTGTCGGGATCGACACTGTCGGGGGCTTCCCCGCAGAGCCCGAGGATGATGGCGCGGCCGGTGCCATGGCCGACCCCGGTGAAAGCCAGTGATCCGTGAAGGCTGGCCGTGAGGGCGGCGACCGTGGCGCCGGGCGGGCGCGGCCAGTCGCCGGTGCGGATTTCATCGAGAAAGCGGTTCGCCGCCGTCATCGGCCCCATGGTGTGGGAACTCGACGGGCCGATGCCGATCTTGAAGATTTCAAAGACGGAAAGGAACATGGCCGAGCCTAACCGGTCGACACGGACGGGGGCAATGGGGCTGGCGGGATAGGGACCCTTGGGCAGTCCGCCAAGCGGTCAGACCGAGCGCCATTCGCGCTCGCATGACCGCCGCTAACGCGCTCGCCTGCAGCCTTGCGCTACCGGGATTCCGTTATGCGAGCGCCCGAACTGCGAGGGCCGCTTGCGCCGCCCTCGCTCCGCACGGCCTCGACCTTCAGGCCACGCCGTACTGCCGATGGCCCAGCGCCGTCATCACGCCGCGCAGCTCGGCAAGGCCCTTCATGCGCCCGATGGTGGGGTAGCCCGGCTGGCTGCGGCGCCCGAGGTCATCGAGAATATCCTGCCCATGGTCGGGCCGCATCGGGATCTGGTGGTCGGCACGGCCCGCTGCCTTGCGCTTTGCCTCTTCCTTGAGGATCGCGGCGATCAGCGCCACCATATCGGTGTCCCCGCCCAGGTGCTCGGCCTCGTAGAACGAGCCGGCGATGACGTCGCTGTCGCGCTTGACGTTGCGCAGGTGCAGGAAATGCACCTTGTCGCCCAGCCGCTCCATCATCCCCGGCAGGTCGTTATCGGGCCGCGCGCCGAGCGAGCCCGAGCACAGGGTCATGCCGTTCGAGGGGCTGGCCACCGCATCGAGGATCGTCCTGTAGTCGGCTTCCGTTGACATCACGCGCGGCAGGCCGAGCAGCGCGAACGGGGGATCGTCCGGGTGGCAGCACATGCGCACGCCGAGCTTTTCGGCCACCGGCACCACTTCGGACAGAAAGTCTATGAAGTGCTGGCGCAATTGCTCGGGCGAGATCTCGCCATATTCGGCAAGATGGGCCCGCACATCGTCGAGCGTCATCGATTCCGTCGAACCGGGTAGCCCCATGGTGACGTTGCGGGCCAGCGCCTTCTTTTTCGCCTCGTCATAGTCGCGATAGCGGCGCGCCGCTTCCTCGACCACATCGGCGGAGAAATCCTCGGCCGCGCCCGGCCGTTCGAGAATATGGATGTCGAACAGTGCGAAATCGACGATGTCGAACCGCATGCAGGTGCCGCCATGGGCCACCTGCCAACGCAGATCGGTGCGCGTCCAGTCCAGCACCGGCATGAAATTGTAGCACAGCACCTCGAGCCCGGCCGCCGCGACATTCTCGAGGCTGGTCTTGTAGTTGGTGATGTGATCGCGCCAGTTGTTCTTTTGCTTCTTGATGTCCTCGGAAACCGGCAGGCTCTCGATCACATCCCAGGCGATGCCCGAGGGCGAGCCGTCCTTGCGGGTGGCGATCTGCTGCTGGCGCCTGGCGATCTCCTCGGGGCTCCACACCATGCCATTGGGCACGTGGTGCAGGGCGCTCACCACCCCTTCGACGCCCGATTGCAGCATGTCGTCCACCGACGCGATGTCATGGGGTCCAAACCAACGCCAGGTCTGTTTCACGGGGGCCCTCCTCAGGTCACAGGCGGGTCTGGCCTAAGGGCAGCCCGAGCCCCTGTCAATCTGGCGCCACGGAGTTGGCGATGGCGATAAGGATATCGGCATGGCAGGGCGTTCCCGCCGCGCACCAGCAGGCAAGATTATGCCCGGCAAGCGCCGCCCGTATTGTTTCGCGAGAGGGCGGCTGCCCATGCGCGGCCAATTCCGTCGGCAGCCCCGCGATCCAGCGCCCGAACGCCTCGACTGCCCGCGCCTGAGCCGCCTCGCGGGACAGCCCCATCTCCGCCATCACGGCTTCGATCGTAAACGGATTGCCCCACGGCCCCGGCCGCGACACGCGCTTCGCTGGCAGCCCGTTGAGCGCCTGCGAGATTGCCTGCAGGTCAAAGCCCCTGCGGCGCGATAGCACCAGCCGCTGCGGCTGTGCCGGGGTCACCGCAGATCCTTGTCGTAGACGAAGCGCGGCATTTCGAGCTTGAGCACGATCGCGAGCACGCGCAGCGCAAAGCCGATGGCGATGGCGCCCAGGATCACGAGATCGGCCGGCAGCCCCAGGCCCAGCCCGCCAAGATAAAGCACGCCGGTGACGATCGAGACGCTGGCATAGAGCTCGCCCGAAAAGATCAGCGGAACGTCGTTGCACAATATGTCGCGCATGATGCCGCCCACCACCCCGGTTATCATCCCCGAAACGATGACGATGATGGGCGAGAGCCCCATTTCGAGCCCGATATTACACCCGATGATGGTGAAGACCACGAGCCCCAGCGCATCGAGCAACAGGAACGGCCAGCGCAGTTTGTCCATGAACCGCGCGAGCGCGATGGTCAGCAGCGCCGCCCCGCAGCACATCAGCAGCAGATAGGGGTTGGCCACCCAGGTCAGCGGATAATGGCCCAGAAGCGTGTCGCGCATTGTGCCGCCGCCCAGCGCCGTGACGCAGGCGAGGACGCACACCCCGAACCAGTCCATCCGCCGCCGCCCGGCAGCGAGCGCCGCCGTCATCGCCTCCGCGGCCACCGCGATATGGAAGATGATCCAGAGAAGCGTGGGCGAGGCCATGTCAGCGCTGCATCAGCGCTTCGGCACGCTGGCGGATGTCGGGCGGCAGCGGCGCGGCCTCGCGCTTGGTCATGTCGAAATGCACCGTCACCGCCATGGCCTGAGCCCGCGGCAGCCTGTCGAGCGCACCATCCATGTTGTGCACGATGGTCACCGACGAGCGGCCGATGCGCTCGATGCGCGAGGTGATGGCGATCAGCGTGCCAGGCTGCACCTCGGCGCGATAATCGATCTCGTAGCGCACATCGGCCCAGCCGGTCGGCGCGCCCGGCCTGATCTCGAGATTGGCGATGATGCCGAGCAGGTAGAAACTCGCATCGTCGAACATCGCCATGTAATGGCGCGCGCTCATGTGGCCCATGACGTCGCACATCCACGGATGCGCCACGCCCAGGAAAGTCTGCATGCCCTTGCCGCTCAAAGCCGCCCTCCGAATACCCTCATGAGCCTCTCTCATAAGCCCTTGGCCCGCAAGCCCTGCCCAGGCCGCACCGGGCATGTTATGCTACCAAAGTCGCCTCGCGGTTGTCCGGCCCCCATGCCAATGAGCCGCCGAGCCTGCCCTTGCTGTCGCGATCAAAAGCGTGCCGGCAAAGAGAGGTTTTTGGCTCGCGCCGCTTGCGCGAGGCGCCCTGCGGTGGCACCACCGCCTCCACAAGCCTCTGAGTGAAAGGGCCCGGCATGAAAGTTCTGGTTGCGGTCAAGCGCGTTGCGGATGCCAATGTCCGCGTGCGGGTCAAGGCCGATGGCACGGGCGTCGAACTCGACAACGTCAAGATGTCGATGAACCCGTTCTGCGAGATCGCGCTCGAAGAGGCGGTCCGCCTCAAGGAGGCCGGCAAGGCCACCGAGGTCATCGCCGTCTCCATCGGGCCGGCCAAGGCCGAGGATACGCTCCGCACCGCGCTGGCCATGGGCGCCGACCGCGCCATCCTGATCCAGGCCGATGGCCGGGTCGAGCCGCTGGCTGTCGCCAAGCTCCTCAAGGCCGTGACCGAGAAGGAAGGCGTCGATCTCGTGCTGCTCGGCAAGCAGGCCATCGACGATGATTCCAACCAGACCGGCCAGATGCTCGCCGCCCTGCTCGGACGTGGGCAGGCCACCTTCGCCAGCAAGCTCGACATCGCCGATGGCGTTGCCACCGTCACCCGCGAGGTCGATGGCGGGCTGCAGACCATCGCCCTGCCCCTGCCCGCCGTGGTGACCAGCGATCTGCGCATGAACGAGCCGCGCTTTGCCTCGCTGCCCAACATCATGAAGGCGCGCTCCAAGCCCCTCGCCAAGACCCAGGCGGCTGATTACGGCGTCGATGTCGCCCCGCGCCAGACAGTGCTCAAGGTCGAGGAGCCGGCCGGCCGCAAGGGCGGCGCCATGGTGGGTTCGGTCGCCGAACTCGTCGAAAAGCTCAAGACCGAAGCGCGGGTGATCTGATCATGACGACACTTCTCATCGCCGAGCACGACAATGAAGTGCTCAACGCCCAGACCGCCCATGCCCTGACGGCCGCGCGCGCCCTCGGCCAGCCGGTCCACATCCTCGTCGCAGGCGCCGGCTGCGCCGCCGTCGCCGATGCCGCCGCCCGTCTCGAGGGTGTCGAGCGCGTGCTGCTGGCCGACGATGCCAGCCTTGCCGCCCAGCTGGCCGAGCCGGTGTCCGCCCTTATCGTCGGGCTCGCCGAGCGTTATGACGCGGTGGTCGCGGCGGCCACTACTACCGGCAAGAACCTCCTGCCGCGCGTCGCCGCATTGCTCGACGTCATGCAGGTTTCCGATATCGTGACGGTGGTTTCGCCCAGCACCTTCAAGCGGCCGGTCTATGCCGGCAACGCCATCGAGACGGTCGAGACCTCCGATACCATCCGCGTGCTCACCGTGCGCACCACCGCCTTCGATGCGGCCGGCGCAGGTGAGGCGGCGCCCATCGACACGGTTCCGGCCGCCGCCGATCCCGGGCTCAGCCGCCATGTCAGCGACGAGGTCGCCCGCTCCGAACGCCCCGAACTCGCTGCCGCGCGCATCGTTGTCTCCGGCGGCCGCGCGCTCGGAAGCAAGGAGAAGTTCGATGCCCTGATGCTGCCGCTGGCCGACAAGCTCGGCGCGGCCATCGGCGCGAGCCGCGCCGCCGTCGATGCCGGCTACGCGCCCAATGACTGGCAGGTGGGCCAGACCGGCAAGGTCGTCGCCCCCGATCTCTACATCGCCTGCGGCATCTCTGGCGCCATCCAGCACCTGGCCGGCATGAAGGATGCCAAGGTCATCGTCGCCATCAACTCCGACCCCAATGCGCCGATCTTCGCCCTCGCCGATTACGGCCTTGTGGGCGATATCTTCACGCTGGTGCCGGAATTGACCGAAGCGCTCTAATCTTCGAGCAGATATCCGCCGACGCGGCCGGGAAGAGGGGTTTCGCCGACGATCTTGGCGATGCTCGTTCCGCGTCGGGCGTATTTCTGGGTAAGCCGGGAAATGATGATGCCGTCAGTGCCGGCGCGGATGGGCGTACGGGCGATGAAGGCCTCAGGGCCCGAGAGCGCGACCAGGTCGGCGATGATATCGCCCTTTTTAACCCGATCACCCAGGCCGACGCGATAAGCGACGAGACCGGGTGCATCGACCCGCACGATCTCGGTCGCGTCGAGCGGCAGCGGGGCAGGTGCAGGCTCGGGCAGGGTCACAGGATCGGCGGCGATCAGCCCCTCTCCGACGAAAAAGCCGATAAGACCCTCGGCATCCTTTTGCGCCAACGCATCGAAGGTGTCGGCGCGGCCGCGATATTCGAGCGTCGCCGCGACGGGCTGGATGGGGATCGGCTTGTCCGGATGCGCCTTTGCCAGCAGGCGAAAGAGCTGCGGCAGCATTTCATCGAAGGAGAAGCCGCCGCTGTCGGCGGCGGTCAGGGTATAGGCGCCGCCCATCCAGCCGGCCAGCTTGTGCATCGGCGCGGCGCATTCGGGGGCGGTGAAGATATGGGGCAGGGCCTCATCGTCGCAGTGAAGGTCGAGCACATAATCGGCGTCATGGGCTTCGCGCAGGAGCGCAAGGCGCATCTGCTGGCCGGCTGAGGCAGGCGACTGGGTGTCGAGCCATTCGGCAATTGCATTGCGGATCGCTGCGATGTTGGCCTTGGGATCAGCGCCCAGCAGCGGCGCGACCGTTTCCCCGATCATCGCGAAGAGATCGGGCCAGCGCCGGTTGTGATTGACCCCGGTGCCGAGGTCGTAGCGGCCCATATGGGTGCGGTGGAGCACATGGGCCATGCCGAGCGGATTGGCCATGGGCACCACCGAAAAGCGGGCGGAGAGGCGGCCTTCGGCTTCCGCCTGTGCGAGCAGAGGCAGAAGGTGGTGGAGGATGAGCATGCCGGGCTGCTCGTCGGCATGCATGCCGGCCTGCAGATAGACCTTCCGTCGCGCATCCGGCGGTCCGAAGCGGAAGAGGGTCAGCTCGGTCCAGCTGCCGGGGGCATCGCCTGAAATGGCGAGGGAGATGGGAGAGAGCGTCATGAAGCCTCAGAGCCAGCGGGGGGCGTAGCGGATGCGGCGGTCGGGCTCGGCGGGCAGGTGAGCCATCAGCCGGCGATAGATGCGCCTGAAGATGAAGAAGATCACCAGCGAGATGGCGAGAAAATAACCCGCTGCCACGGAGAAATGCAGGAAGACGTTGTAGTCGCGCTCGAAGAGTTCGCGCGCCTTGTTCATCAGATCCTGCTGGTTGTCGATGACGGGCAGGGTGAAATAGACGAGCGCCGTGGCATGGAAGAGGAAGACCACTTCGTTCGTATAGGCCGGCCAGGCGATGCGGATCATGTGCGGCCAGGTCACGAAGCGGAACTGCTGGAGCCGACTCATGCCGAAGGCGCGACCCGCCTCGACCTCGCCCTTGGGAATGGTGCGCAGCGCCCCGTAGAGGATTTCAGCGGTATAGGCCGCCGTGTTCAGCATCAGGATGGCCGGGCCAAGGAACAGCGGCGACAGCATCAGCCAGCTAATGCCCCAGGGCCGCCAGAGCGGAATGTTGAGCGAGAGCACCAGCGAATAGATCATGAAGAGCTGGATGAAGAACGGCGAGCCGCGAAAGGCGTAGATATAGCCCCGGCTGAAGGCCGAGGTCAGCCGGTTGTGCGAGGCCTTGCCCAAAGCCAGCAGCACCGCGAACAGGAAGCCCAGCGGAATGGCGGCAAAGGCGAAATAGATGTTGAACAGCGCCGGCCGCGCCATGAGCGCGATATCGGCGAAGATGGCATCGAGAAGGTTCATGCCCGCGCCTCCGCCACTGCCATGCCGCGCCCGGCCCAGCGGGTGAGGGCGGCAAAGCCCTTCTCGGAGAGGAAGGTCAGCAGCACGTAAAACAGCAGGAGGACGAGGTAGTAGTACCAGCGCCAGTCGGGGTGGACGAGCCCGGCGCTGGGGGTAAAGTTGGGCGCGCCCAGCCGGCCGGCCCATGAGACGATGTCGACGATCTGCAGGAGCGACAAAAGCGCGGTCGCCTTGATCAGCAGCAGCCAGACATTGGAAAGCCCGGGCAGCGCGTAGATCCACATCTGCCGGACACGGATCCGCCAGAACACCTGCGAAGCGGAAAACCCATAGGCGCGCGCCGCCTCGATCTGGCCGCGCGGCACCGCGTTGAGGGCGCCGTGGATGACATTGGCGGTAAAGGCGCCATAGACGATGCCGAGCGAGACGCTGGCGAGCAGGAGATATTCCCACGTGCCCAGGATCCAGTTCGCCGCAGGGCAGGGCGGCCAGCGGCCCGGGTTGGCGGCTATATCTTCGGGCGAGCAGATGACGCTGCTCGCCATCCATTCCACCCCCTGCTCGAAAGCGAGGGGGAAAAAGAGGAAGAACAGCACGTCGGGCACGCCGCGCACCATATTGACATAGGCCTTGCCGAAAAGCCGCACAGGAAGGGCGCGGCTGCCGACCATTCCGGCGCCGAGAAGCCCGAAGCCGAGCGCGCAGAGCCCGCCCAGCAGAGCGGCGATCAGCGTGAACTGCACACTCGAATACCAGGCGAGGTGCCGGCCATCGGTGAGATAGCCGAACCAGAACAGCGCCTCATCGCCCAGACCATCGGCCAGCCAGGCCGGCAGCAGATCGACCATCTTGCCCCCGCAGAAAAGAGGCCGGCGTGCCGGCCCCTGAGCGCGTAAACCCGCTTAGTTGAGGTAGAACGGACCTTCGCGCTGCGGGAACCACTTGGCGATGAGGGAATCGATGGTGCCATCGGCCTTTGCGGCGGCCAGCGCCTCGTCGAGCTTGGCCTTGAGCTCGGTGTCGGACTTGCGCAGCCCGGCCCCGACACCGCCGCCGACCTCGACTTCGGGCCCGACCAGTTCAAAGCCGCCCGAGGAGTTGGCAACGATCTCGGTCACATAGGATTCGTCGGCAAGGATCACGTCGATCGATCCGGCCGAGAGATCGGCCAGGGCCTGCGGCGCCTGCTCGAACGAGACGATGGTGTTCCCCTGAGCCAGGTTGTCGCCAGCATAGCCGGCCTGGATGGTGTTGGACTGAACGCCGATGCGGACGTTCTGCAGGGAGTCGAAATCGATCGTCGTACCGGTCAGCACCATGTAGCGCGACACGTCCGGCGGGGAGTAATCTGCGGTAAAATCAATGCTCTGCTGGCGCTCTTCGGTGATCGACATGCCGGCGAGGATGGCATCGTAATTGCCGGCCAGAAGGTTCGGGATGATGGTATCCCAGTCATTGATCACCCACTCGCAGGTGAGCCCGGCGCGCTGGCAGAGTTCGTTGCCCACGTCGATATCGAGGCCGGCGACCTGGCCGTTGGCATCCATGAAATTCCAGGGCTCATAGGCCCCTTCGGTTCCGAGCCGGACGGTCTGGGCCGAGGCCCCGACGGTGAGCATCGCGAGCGCGAGGCCGGAAAGGAGGAGTGTCTTCATCAGTGCTTCCCTGTTCGTGCGCCGGCCTGTCGCCGGGCTTGTGGTTGTCGCCGGCTTTGTGCCGGCTTGACGCAAGGCTAACGCATTTTACCGTTTGGTCAAATCAGGCATGCTGTCCGGCCGCAAGAAAGCGTTGGAGACGCTCCGAACGCGGCGCGCCGAAGACCTCTCGAACCGGGCCTTCCTCCTCGATCAGGCCTTCGTGGAGGAAGACCGCTCGACGCGCCACCGACCGGGCGAACTCCATGTCGTGGGTGACGAGCACCATGGTGCGACCTTCCTCGGCGAGCAGGCGGATGACGCGCAGCACCTCACCCTCGAGTTCGGGGTCGAGCGCCGAGGTCGGCTCATCGAACAGCATGAGGCGCGGATTGATGCAAAGCGCCCGGGCGATGGCGGCGCGCTGCTGCTGGCCCCCAGAGAGCTGGGCCGGGAAGGCGTCGGCCTTTTGCGCAATGCCGACTTTCTCGAGCATGGCGAGGGCCTCCTCGCGCACTTCGGCTTTCTCGCGGCCCTGCACCTGCAAGGGCGCGGCCATGACATTGTCGAGCACGCTCATATGGCTCCAGAGATTGAACGACTGGAAGACCATGCCGATGCCCGAGCGGATGCGCCGCAGCTGCTTTTCATCGGCAGCACGGCGATGCGGGCCCTCGCTCGTCATGGCGACAGCCTCTCCGCCGATCACGACGCGTCCGCGATCGGGCACCTCGAGCAGGTTGATGCAGCGCAGGAGCGTCGATTTGCCCGAGCCGGACGAGCCGATGAGCGCGACGACCTCGCCCTCGCCGGCGGTGAGCGAGATGCCGCGCAGCACCTCCAGCGTCCCGAAGGATTTGTGGATGTCCTCGAGCTGGAGCAGGGGCGGCTGTGCGGATGAATTGGCGGCGCTGATCATGAGCGCATGCAAATCTGCCACATACCGGCTTGTCCAGCATTTTCATGCGGGAGCGGCGATGGAACCACACGCCATCCGCCCCGTTTCAGGAGGGACGCCGCCAGCGCACCAACCGGTGGCTCATACGGAGACAAGCAGGCAAAAGATCTGCGGTCTCCGCATCAAGGCCCGCCAAGAGGCTGAACGGCGTCGTCGACGCAGATGAACCCGGCAGGATCCGGGTTACGAAAGACCGGCATCCGGATTGCTCCGGCAGCGAGATCGGTATCGACCAGAATGCCCCGCTACGGCGGGGCTTTTCTTTTTGGGGCGGTGTGTCGCCCAAGCGCCAAGTTTCGATTGGTCTTTTGTCCGGATGTTGAACCGATGACCAGCTGGCCTGGACGCGGCAGGTCAGCTGGCAATCTGGTCGGCGGGAATGCTGAGCCGGTAGCGCACCTGATCCTTGTCGATGCTGAATTCGGCCGATCCGCCCACGGCATCGGGCACGATGCGATCAAGGATCAGCATGCCGAAGCGACGCGGCCTGTGCCCCGCCGATGGCCGCGGTCCGGGGTTGCGCTCTGTCCAGACCAGTTCGAGGGTCTCGAAGGCGGAGGGTCGCGGCAGGAGCCTTGCTGTTATCGCGACGGTGCCGACCGGATCGGTCGAAAGCGCGCCGTGCAAAACGGCGTTGGTCGCAAGCTCGTGCAGCGCCAGCCCCACATGCAGTGCGGCATTGGGCCCCAGCATCACATCATCGCCCTTGAGCGAAATGGAATTCGATCCGCTGCCCAGCCGACTGATCTGCCCGATTACCAGGTCGCGCAGAAGCGCACCGCGCCAGTTGGTGTCGGTGACCAGATCCTGCGTGCCTGCAAGGGCTTGCAGGCGGCCGCGGAACTTGTCGAGAAAGTCCTGCATGCTGCCCGAATGCGTCCCGGTCTGCATGGCGATGGACTGGACGATGGCGAGCAGGTTGCGCGAGCGGTGGCTGACTTCGCGCAAGAGATTGGCGATCGCATGCTCGCGCTCACGCTCGACCGTGATATCGGTGATGGTGCTGATGAGCCCCACAAGCGCGCCCTCGCCGTCGATATCGGGCGACATCGCCACCTCGAAGGTGCGGGCGCGGCCCGAATTCTGGCAGTGGACCTCTGTGGTGCGGGCGAGCTGGTCACTGAGCACGTCGACGCGCAGCGCCGTCAGCCGCTCCGCCAGATCGGCATTGTAAAGCTCGGCATCCGTGCGCCCAAGCGGCTCTGTGGCCGGCCAGTGCGGCGGCAGGTTCTCGGAAAAATCGCAGATGACATCGAGCCTGTGATGCTGGACCCCAACATGGCGGACCTGGAGGGCCGTGGTAAGGGCGCGCATGCGCGCCGCCTGGCCGAGATCGATCGCACCGTTGCGCATTTCATCCTCATCAGTACGCGACACGCGGGGACGAAAAGGGCGGCCCTGCCAGTGGCGGGCCGCCCGAACTGCTTTCAACCGGCGTCAGACCTTACGCGCGGCGGACAAGTCCGACGATAAGCGAAATGACCAGGAAGCCGAGAAAAAGAAAAAACAGGATCTGCGCGATACCGGCCGAAGCGCCGGCAATGCCGCCAAAGCCAAGAACGCCGGCGATGAGCGCGATCACGAGAAAGACGAGGGCGTAGTACAGCATCTGTTTTGCTCCCAGACAGTGATGATTTCTGTCTTGACAACGAGCTCAGTATCTGGGCGGTTCCAAATGCGGAAAGAAAAAGGCCGGGACTTTCGGTCCCGGCCATCAACCACTGCGCCACTACTGCCGTTAGGCTGCGGCGCGCGAACCTTCGTCAAAGAACAGCGCCTGGCTGATCAGCGCCTTCACCATGTCGGGATTGAAAGGCTTGGTAACGAGGAAGGTCGGCTCCGGGCGCTCGCCGGTGAGGAGGCGCTCGGGGAAGGCGGTGATGAAGATCACCGGCAGCGGATGATCCGACAGAATGTCGTTGACCGCATCGATGCCCGACGAGCCATCGGCAAGCTGGATATCCGCGAGGATCATGCGCGGCTGGGTCTTGCCGTAGAGCGCCAGCGCTTCCTTGTGGGTGCGTGCCACGCCGACCACGGTATGGCCCAGGCTCTCGACGAGTTGCTCGATATCCATGGCGATCAGAGGCTCGTCCTCGATGATCATGATCTCGGTGGCAACCTGACGCGAGATGTCGTTGGAGGCCTCGTCGAGCAGCCCGGAGAACTCGTCGGACGACACATCGAGGATTTCAGCGGCCTGCGCCGGATTGAAGCCTTCGACGGCCACGAGCAGGAAGGCCTGCCGGGCGCGCGGGGCGAGATTGGCAAGATTGGCCTGGGCCCGCTTTTCCCACGCAAAAGTCGTCATCGGCTCGGGGATTTCGACGGCCGAGGACGTAAACAGCTTCGAGAATAGCTTGTAGAGCGCGATGCGATCGTTGGACGCTTCGGGGAAGATCGATACGTCAGCGATCAGGGCCTCAAGGGTCGCGGCCACATAGGCATCGCCGGAAGTCTGCGAGCCGGTGGTCGCGCGCGAAAAACGCCGCAGATAGGGAAGGTGCGGAGCGATCCGCGAAGATAAAGTCATCGAGTGACTCCTTGACGCCTTGGTAGGATTGACCTCAGCGGGAAACGGGCTGCGATAAAATTCGTTCCTTGGCCTCGGAACTTTTTTTGTGGCCCCGCATTAATGATTTCCAGACCATGGCAAGCGGGCAGGTGTCGGCAGGGATGCGGCAGTGCCGCAGGCCGCGATGCGCATCGCAGTGTGGCATTTGGGCTCGCAAGAGCCTTATCAGGGGGCGGAAGCGCCAAAGGGCGGCTTCAGGGCAGGTTGATGAAAGACGGATCAGCAATGACTTCAAATTCTAGGTCGCGTCGCGGCGAGGCCGAGGACGGGCTCGGCGCCAATTCGGACATTGGAGCAAAACTGCGCGCCCTTTATGGCGCCGTGCAGGATGAGGGCATTCCCGAGCAACTGCTCGACCTGCTCGAGAAGCTCGACCAGGCCGAGCAGAGCGCCCGCTCGGCCTCCAGTGCCAAGAGCGAGTAGCCCATGCGTGAGGAAACCCCGTCGTTCAAGCGAGAGCTTCTGGCGACCCTGCCCAGCCTGCGGGCTTTCGCGGTCTCGCTCTGCGGCAAGCACGACAAGGCCGACGACCTCGTGCAGGATACGGTGATGAAAGCCTGGGCCAAGCAGTCCAGCTTCGAGATGGGCACCAATATCAAGGCCTGGCTCTTCACCATCCTGCGCAATGAATTCTACTCGCAGATGCGCAAGCGTGGCCGCGAGGTGCAGGACAGCGAAGGCACGTTCACCGAACGGATGGCCGTGCACCCGTCCCAGTATGGCATCATGGACCTTGGCGATTTCAAGAAGGCGCTCGACCGGCTGCCCGATGATCAGCGCGAAGCCATCATCCTGATCGGCGCATCGGGCTTTTCCTACGAGGAAGCCGCCGAGATCTGCGATTGCGCCGTGGGCACCATGAAGAGCCGCGTCAGCCGCGCCCGCAGCCGGCTGCAGACCGAGCTCAAGGTCACCGGTGAGGGCGATTACGGTCCCGACGCCGTTTCGGCCCAGGTGACGAGCACGCCGCATATCTGATTCCGCCCGCGTCATTTCAGTTTGACGTTCCGGATCCCGAGCGGGGCGCTTGCATGGCGTCCCGCTTTCGGGCAAGGCTCGCCCCATCTATTGGGGACGCCGGTGACCGCCACGCAGCCGCAGATCAACAGACGCATTCCGTGCGAGCTCTGCCCGCTGCGACGGCTGGACTACTTCCGCGACTTCACGCCCGAGGAACTGAAGTTCGTCTCCGGCTTCAAGCGCGGCGAACTGGTCGTCGACCAGGGCGCCATGGTGCTCTCCGAAGGGGCGCATAGCGCGCAGCTTTTCACGCTGCTGTCGGGCTGGGCCTTCCGCTACAAGAGCCTCGAAGACGGTCGGCGGCAGATCCTCAACTATTTACTGCCCGGTGATCTCGTTGGCCTTCAGGGCTCGATCATCGGGGAAATGGAGCATTCGGTCGAAGCGCTGACGCCTGCGACCTTCTGCGTCTTCCAGCGCGAAGATTTGCCGGTGCTCTATCGCGAGCAGCCGGGCCTTGCGTTCGACGTCACCTGGCTGGCATCGCGCGAGGAGCGCATGCTCGACGAAAACCTGCTCAGCATCGGGCGGAGAAGCGCGCTCGAGCGGGCGGCCTATCTCATTGCCTTCCTTTATCAGCGCGCCATCACGGTGGGCATGGGCAACGGCAAGCGCGTGTCCTTGCCGATCACCCAGCAGCATGTCGCCGACACGCTCGGTCTCTCCATCGTCCATACCAACAAGACATTGCGCAAGCTGGCCAGCCGTGATCTCATACGCTGGCAGGGTCGTTCCTGCGAAGTCGTGGATGAAAAAGAGCTTTTGGCCGTGGCCGGCTGGGATGGGCTGGTTGAGGGGCGGCGGCCTCTGATCTGACCGCTGTCTCAATACGGCCATCGAGACGATCTAATTCGGGGGTGCAGGGCGTCTCGGTTGAGCTGCGCGAGCGGTGAACCGGGACCTCCGAGATCGGACCAGGCAATGACTGATGCGACCGCCGATTCGACCCTGTCAGCGCCGCCGCGCCGCGGCAGGCGCCGTCGTATCGCAATAGCGCTGGCGCTCACTTTCGTTTTGCTGGCGGCCGGCGCATCTTTGTTCCTCGTGCGCGGGGTTGAGACGCAGATCGACGATATTGCCGTGGCCAGCGATGTGCGGCGCTACGCCCACGAGCTGATCATCGCCCTCGTGGATGCCGAAACCGGGCAGCGCGGCTATCTCCTCACCCAGGATCGTCAGTATCTCGAGCCTTATGGCGCCGCCGTTGCCTCGATAGACAACACCTACCAGACGCTTCTGTCGCTGTTGCCGGCCGAGACCGAGCAGCGCGCCCGGATTTCCGGGCTCGAAGGCTCAATCAGCGCCAAGCGCGAGGAAATGGCGCGCACTATCAGCCTTGCCGGGACCGGGCGGCTCAACGAGGCGCTCGACATCATCCGCTCCGATGCCGGCCGTACGCTGATGGAGGACATGAGGCGAACGCTCCGCTCGTTCATCGTGGAAGAGGATGCGCGGCTGCTCGAGCGCAACGCCGCTGTGCAGGCCTATCGGCAGTGGCTGGTCGTTGCCATTCTCGCGGCGCTGGCCGGCGCCGCAGCGCTTGCCTATGTGCTGTTCTGGCGCACGCAGAAGCAGGTGACCGTACTCAGCCGCACGAGCCAGGAACTGATCGAGCAGAATGAGGAGCTCGAAGCCCATGTTCGGGCACGCACCGCTGACGCGGTGGAAGCGCGCGAGCATGCCGAGCGCGAGCGGGCCCGTGTCGAGGCCCTGTTGCAGGATACCAACCACCGCATCGGCAATTCGCTCGCCACCGTCTCATCGCTCCTGGCCCTGCAGATGCAGCGCAGCAAATCGGCGGAAGTGAAACGGGCGCTCGAATCGGCCCAGCAGCGCGTCCACGCTATTGCCTCAGGCCATCGCCGGCTGCGCCTGGGCTCGGACATGGAGACGGCGCGTCTCGACGAATTCCTCGAGGCCGTGATCGAGGACATCAAGGGCAACCAGGCCAAGGCCGGGCAGGTGTCGTTCGAGCGCGATTTCGATCCGCTGACGATCAACGCCCGCGATGCGACCACGCTTGGCATCATGGTGGGCGAGCTCATCACCAATGCGCTCAAGCATGCCTTTCCCGGCGATCGCAAGGGCACGATCCGCATCGGGATGAAGCGCGAGGCCGACGGCGTCGTCGTGCTGTCGGTTGCCGATGACGGGGTGGGCCTCTCTGCCGAGCCGCATCACGAAAACGGGCTGGGGTCGCTGATCGTCAAGCAGTTGGCGCGACAGTTCGGCGGCGAACCCCATCTTTCCGCCTCGACCGCGGGCGGGGCGCAAGTACGGGTCACCCTGCCGGAGCTTCACGTGGCGGAAGCCGACGCGTAAAACCGCGCTCAGCGGGCTCCGGGCGCGCCCCCATCCCGGCCCTTACGTGCCGGCCGGAACCATTGCCGACCCTTGACTGTTAAGGCTGCTGCGACGCGCTGGGGGCGCGCGTTCCTGCGCGTCTTGCGCCACCGACACCCCCGTTGAACGGAGCCGTCGATGCGCTTCCAGGCGATCTGCAATCGGGATGGCGGCACGTTCAAGACCACCGATCTCGATGCCTTCTGCGAACGCATCGGGGAGGCCTTTCGCGCTAATGGTCATGAGATCAGCTGTCGCGTCGTGTCGGGCGATGACCTGCAGGCGGCGATCGCCGACGCGGCCGACGATGACACGATCGATGCGATGATCGTGGGTGGCGGAGATGGGACCATCTCGTCGGCCGCCGCCGAAGCCTTCCGCACCGGCAAACCGCTGGGCGTTCTGCCAGCAGGCACGATGAACCTTTTTGCCCGCTCGCTCGGCGTGCCTCTCGAACTCGACGCTGCCGTCGCGGCGCTGGCCTCCGGCGTCGTGGGCACGGCCGACATCGCGACAGCCAATGGCCGCCCCTTCGTGCACCAGTTCTCCGTGGGCATTCATACCCGGCTCGTGGCCATCCGCGAGGGCATCACCTATCGCAGCCGCGTGGGCAAAATGGTCGCCAGCATCAAGGCGATGATCCAGGCGGTCGGGCGACCTCCGAATTTTTCGGTCCAGGTCCGCACCGATCGCGGGCTGCAGGTGCGACGGAGCTCGGGCATCTCGGTCACCAACAATCCGCTGGCCGAGGGGCACGCGCCCTATGCCGAGGGTCTCGATCATGGCGTGCTGGGCGTCTATATCGCGCGCCCGATGGGCGGATCGCAGATGCTGCGGCTCGCCGCCGGGGTGATGATCGGGCGGTGGAAGGCCAATGCCCTGATTTCCGAGCAGTCGGTGCGAAGCCTGACGCTCGATTTCCCACGCATCAGACCATCGGACCAGGCCCTGATGGATGGCGAGCTGATGCGCCTCGAGCGCACGGTGCATCTCGAGATCCATCCCGGTGCCCTCAACGTCATCCTGCCCCATCTGACGCAGGCAGAAGAAGCCGCCTGATCAATCCAGCGTCAATGTGACGGCTTGGGCCAACATTAGGGTGGCGCCCCCAACTAAGTCCCTGTAGCTATGCGCGCAATCGATCGGGCGGCGTGGAACCTCGAGGCCAGCGGCCCGTTGCATGGCACACGGGCATATCGGCGCCCGGGCCGTATGACACAGGACGCAGGACTGCAGGTGCCCGAAAGACCAGCAGCGCTTTCCCCGGATGTGTGGAACAGCGTCATCAGCCCGGACCGCCTCGCCGCCTTGAGCGCGCTGTCCATTCTCGATTCACCCGATGATCCCGATTTCGACCGGCTGAGCCGGCTTGCCGCCTCGGTCTTCGCGGCGCCGGTGGGGCTTGTCACACTGATCGACACCGAGCGGCAGTGGTTCAAATCCTGCTACGGCACCGACGTGCGGGAGACGCCGACCGGCATATCGTTTTGCGCCCATACCATTGCGAGCGAAGCGACGCACATGATCGTCCCGGATATGCTGGCCGATCCGCGCTTTGTCGACAATCCGCTGGTCACCGGCGAGCATCGCATCCGGTTTTACGTCGGCGCGCCGATTATCGTTAGAGGCGAGAAGCTGGGAACGCTCTGCGTACTCGATCGCGTGCCGCGAAACGATATTCAGCCGGGCCAGATCGAGCAGCTCAGAAGTCTTGCCGACACAGTGGCAGCACTTTTCGCACTCAAAGACGAATCGCGTGTGCGCGCCCAGACGGCGGCCGAACTCATTCGCGAGGAGTGGCGCCACGCGCTAACTCTCGAAGCGGGGAAGGTCGGCAGCTGGATCTGGGATGTCCGCACCGGCGTCGTCACGGCCAACGACATCCTGAGACGGCTGTTCGGTCTTGATCCGCACGCCGAGATCAGGATCGAGCAAATCTTCGCCGCCATCGAGGACGTTACCCGAGGGCAGGTCGAGGCGGCGGTCGAGGCCTCCTTCCGCGACGGGGTCGACTACCACAGCGAGTTCCGCCTTCAGTCCGGGCGCTGGCTGATGGGCAGGGGCCGGGTCTACCAGCGCGATGCGGCGGGCGCGCCCGAAATCATGATGGGCGTCAACGTCGATATCACCGAGGCCCATGATGGTGCCGATCGTACGCGCGTGCTGCTGCGCGAGCTCAATCACCGGGTCAAGAACACGCTGGCGATGATCCAGTCGCTGGCGCGCCAGACATTGCGGCAGAACAGCGATCCGCAGCGCTTCATCGAAGCGTTTTCCGGCCGCTTGAGAGCGCTGTCGGATGCTCATGCGCTTCTGGCTGACCGTGATTGGTCGGGGCTGCGCCTGCTCGAAGTCGTGACCTCGCAGGTCCTCGCGCATGACCGCGACGGACGCCAGGTCAGCATCGAGGGCGAGGATGTCCACCTTCCGCCGGACCATGCACTGGGTCTCGGATTGATCCTCAACGAGCTGACCTCCAACGCACGCCGCTTCGGAGCCCTCTCGGTTGCGTCCGGCAGGGTGACGCTGCGCTGGGCCCGCGACGCGCAAGGGTTGCTGGTGCTCGACTGGAAGGAGAGGGGTGGCCCGATGGTCGGCGATCCCGATCACCGCGGATTGGGCACGCGGCTTATCGAGCGTAGCCTCGACAAGGTCATCGGGAGCGCCGTGACGCTCGGCTTTCCCAGCGACGGCGTCGAGGCAAGGATAGCGCTGCCGCTTGACCCCGTCTGACCTGCATCAGCAAGACGGCCCGAGCGGGTTCGTTGTCTTGGGGAAGACGAACCCGCCCGGGCTTTTGCCGCCGAAACGAGGGCGGTTGCAGATATCGCAGCCTAATCGAGTTCGCCGTCGTTTCGCGATCGCAGGAGAAGGAAGGCGACCGTGGCCGCCCCCGCCAGAGGCAGGCCAAACCGGCGCACCAGCGGGTTTTTCAGCAGCATGGGAGCCGCGGTCAAGGCCGCGGTGGTAACGAGCGCGCGGGTCTCGGAGGCCTGGCGCTTGCTGGCTTCGGAGCGCACAACCTTGCGCTGTCGCAACGCGGCGATAGCCCAGACGATGAAGGCGATGAGCAGCGCACCGCCGGCTATCGCGAGCGGCGCGAACTCCGGGCCGATCTCGCGCAGAAGCGCCGCGTGAAGCGCGACGAGAATGAACACGAAAGCGATCAACGCAAAGAAGGCGATCGTGCCGAGCACGATCGCCTGCGCTTTCCATCGCTCCGCCAGATGTTCGACCTCGAGCCCGAGCAGCGAGGCGAGTGGCAGGAGAAGCTTCATCGCCCTTACCGGGTGAGCAGAGCGAGCACGAAGCCCACAGCCAACGCCCCGGCGACGGCCGTCAGCGGCTTCTGGCGGATGGTGTCCTTGAGTTGGCGCTCGACCTGGCTGAATTCGTCCTGCACGCTGTCGAGAGCCTGCTGGCCATTGGCCACGAGGTGACGCACCTCGCGACGGGCAGCGCCATGAGCCTGCTCGACCTTGCTTTCGCCCATGCGGGTGAGCGTATCGGCAATGCGCTTCAGGTCATCCTGCAGGCGGGAAACCTGCTCCTCGAGCTTTTCCTCGCGCGCACGGTCGACGGTGCGACGCGCGGCGTTGCGGGCCTTGCTCGCGGCATCCGCCACGACATCTTCTGTATCAGCCATTTTGACGCTCCTGGTAATTTGCGCCTTCAACGTATGGCGGCGCGAAAAGTTCCCCAGCTCAGCGGCGCGGATCTGCCAGCGCCGATGGACTTGCGCAAAAAAGAGCGCTCCGGCCGCTGGGGGAGCGGGCCGGAGCGCGGGGGCGGACCGAGGGGGGCGACCTCAGCCCGCGGGGGCTGGTGCGGTCGGGGCTAGATTCGTCCCATCAGGACAAGGATCAGCACCACGACGAGAACGACGCCCAGGATGCCCGAGGGGCCAGCGCCCCAGGACCGTGAGTAGCCCCAGGAGGGCAGGGCGCCGATCAGCAGCAGAATGAGGATGATGATAAGGATGGTACCGAGGGTCATGGCGTGACGCTCCTAAGGGTTGACGCTCTCGATCACGCGGCGATGGCGGCGAGCATGGCCGCGGCGGTCGCGATGATCCCCATAGCGGGGATCATGGCGCCCAGCACGGCGCGATAATTGGTGCGGGCGTCAGCCTCATCCGGGGTCCATGCCATGGCCGAACGGCCGGCAGCTTCGAGCTTGGCGATATCGATGGTGGTCATCGCGTCATACTCCTGGCCTTGGACCGCAGTGTGCGACGACGCCCTCATGCGCCCTGTCGTCTGCGATCAACTGCGCATCATTGCGCATGGCCAAGTAACGGAGGCATCGGCTTTTTGGTTCCGGCGTCCCGGCAGCCGAAATTACAATTATTCGACGCGCACCACATCCACCGACTGCGTGGTGTCGTGCCCACCGCTGGTGCGCAGCACGCCCACGATGGGAGAGATGTCGGCATAGTCGCGGCCATAGCCGATGACGATGTGGTCGGGCCCGGCCATCATCGCGTTGGTGGGGTCGAACTCCACCCAGCCCACCGCCTTGCCGCACCAGGCGCGCACCCAGGCATGCATGGCGTCGGCGCCTTCGAGGCGCGGGCGGCCCTTAGGCGGAATGGTGCGCAGGAAGCCGCTGACATAGCCGGCCGGGATGCCGAGGCCGCGCAGGCCGGCGATCATCACATGGCTGAAATCCTGGCAGACGCCACGCCTCAGCGCAAAGGCCTCGCCGCTGAGCGTATCCACCCGCGTCGCGTGCTTGTCATAGGCGAAGTCGCGATGAATGGTGAGGCAAAGATCCATGCAGGCCGCCTGCACCGAATTGGTGCGCAAAAGGCTTTGGCGGGCATAGGCCGTGACATCGGGCGCGATCGCCACGCGCGGGGATGGCGAGAGGAAATGATGCGGCGAATCGCCTGAGAGCGACCAGAGGCGGGCGATCTCTTCCCGCAGCGCCTGGATGGGCGGGGAAAGGTCGGCGTCCGCCACCCGTTCCTCGACATTGATGCGGGCCGCGAGGCGCACGTCCAGATGCCCGTGGCGCGAGCGGTAGCAGATGGTCGAGACGGCATTGCCGAAAAAATCGACGAAGGCGCCGGTTTCGGCCGGTTCAGGATCGAAGGAGAGCGAGGCGGCGATGACGCGCTGGATGCCGGGCAGGGAGGCGGGCAGCACGCGCACATGGTGCCGGTCGCCATGCACGCTAGCGGCATAATTGTAGTGGAGGGTGAGGCGCACGTCATAGAGCATCGCAAGGCACCTCAGACGAAATAGGCATCGGCGATGAGCCCGGCGAGCCGCGAGAAATCGCCGGAAAGGCGCTTGAGGCGCGGTCCATCCATGTCTTCGGCGGTGGCGATGACGAGCTCGGTATGCAGCTCCAGCGCAGCCTTGGTCGCCGGCGAGAGAATGCCATCCTCGATGCCGCCGGGCAGGGTTTCGAGTTGGGCTTTGAGGTCGGCGACCTGGAAGATCACCGAGCGCGGATTGAGCGGGTCGAGCACCAGAAGGTCGAGATAGCTCAGCCGCCCGGCGCTGACCGAATAGCGGCGCCGATGGGTCATGACGCTGTCGCCGATCTCGAGCAGCATGTCGAGCGCGCCGTCGGGCGCGCCGGGGCGCGTCATCCATGCGGTGATGCGGGCCAGTTGCACGCCGCGTTCGAGGCGGCGCCCGATCTCGAGGAAGCGCCAGCCGGCAAACCGGTACATGTTTTCGTGCACGAGGCCGGAAAAGCCCGCGAGCTTGCGCAGCAGCACCGTCATGGCGCGCGTGGCATCGTCGCCTGATTTGACCCGGGTGGCGAAGGCATGGGCGGTCTTTTGCAGATCGTTGAGCGCCAGCCAGCCGTCGGGCGAGAAACGGTCGCGGATCTGGCTGGCCGAACGCACGGCGCTGTCGATAGCCGACAGCAGCCCCACGGGAAGCGCCTGCTTGGCATCCACCCCGAGCGGACGCAGATAGGTGCGCGTATCGGCAAGGATCGGCAGGGCCGTGTTGGAGACTTCCGCGTAGCGGGCGTTATAGGCACGCAGGATGCGGATGGTGGCCTCGACCCGCTCGGCATAGCGCCCGAGCCAGATGAGATTGTCGGCGGCGCGGCTCGGCAGCGCGCCCGCCGGGGTGCGGACGAGCTTTTCGCCATCCTGGGGCAGGAGCGTCACCTGCTCGACCGGCCGGCTCGAGACCACCCAGACGTCGGCGGCCTGTCCGCCCCGCTGCATGGCGATGGCGGCGGTGTCGAGGCCGTAGCCGACGCGGGCGAAGCCCCCCGGCATGATGGTCCAGCCCGCCTCGGTGCGGGCGGCGTAGACGCGCAGGGTGATGGGGCGGGGTTCGAGCCTGCCCGCGACATAGACCGGCGCGGTGGAGAGCCGCACCGGTTCCTGCCCGACGAAATCGCCGCCCTTGTCGCGGATGGCGGCGATGACCGCCTCGCGCTGGGCCGGATCGAAGGTTGAGCCCAGCCGCGTACCCTGTGGATCGTCGATCGCGAGGGTGGAGGACAGGGCCGGCCCGATCATCATCCGGTCGAGATGGGCGATGACGTGCTCGCGCTCCTTCTCCTGCCCGCACCACCAGGTTGCGATGGCCGGCAATTCGAGCGGTTCCCCGAGAAGGGCTCGAGAGAGGCGGGGCAGAAAGGCGGCCAGCGCCCGCGTTTCGAGAATTCCCGAACCCAGCGCGTTGACCATCGAAAGGCTGCCCTGACGCAGGGCCTCGGTGAGGCCGGGCGTGCCGATGCGGCTGTCGCTGCGCAGCTCGAGGGGATCGGCGAAGGCACCGTCGAGCCGGCGCCAGAGCACGCCCAGCGGCATGAGCCCGGAGACGGTGCGCACCATCACCTGACCATCCTCCACCACCAGATCCTCGCCTTCGAGCAGCATGAAGCCCAGATAGCGCGCGATATAGGCGTGCTCGAAATAGGTCTCGTTGTGCTGGCCGGGCGTGAGGATGCCGACGCGCCCATCGCGCCCGCGCGCCTGAGCATTGAGGGTGTCGCGGAAGGCGCGGAAGAAGCCGGCGAGTCGGTGCACATTCATCTGCCCGTAGATGTCGGGCAGGGCGCGGGTGGTGGCGACGCGGTTCTCGAGCGCGAAACCAGCCCCGGACGGGGCCTGGGTGCGATCGCCCAGCACCCACCAGCCGCCATTGGGACCGCGCCCAAGCTCGAATGCGCAGAAATGCAAGAAATGCCCGCTGACCGGCTTGATGCCGACCATAGGGCGCAGGAATTCGCTGTTGCGCGCAATGAGCTCGGGCGGCAGCAGGCCCTGCGAGACGAGCTTGCCCTCGCCATAGATGTCGGCGAGGATCTTTTCGAGCAGTTCGACGCGCTGGGTCAGCCCATGGCTGATCAGCATCCACTCGCTCTCGTCGATCAGGAGCGGCACATGCGCGAGAGGCCAGGCCCGCTCATTGGTCTCGGCGCCGTCATATTTGCGATAAAACACGCCGGCATCGCGCAGATACTGCTCGGCGCGCTCGAAGCGCTGCGGCAGCTCGGCCGGGCCCAACCGGTCGAACGCCGTCATGAGGGTGGACCAGCCCGGCCTTATGTTGCCGGCCGGGTCGATCATCTCATCGGGCACGCCCTCGAGCAGCTGATAGCCGGTGATGAGGCTCGGGCCCGCGACGGGCCGCGGCGTCCTGCGCTGATTCCGCTTTTCCATGGCTCATGCGTGGCGTGGTGGCCGCCTCAGGTCAAGCGTCAGCGGAAACTCCTCCGACGGGATTTCGGGGATGAGGCGATAGTCGCCGGGCGAATGGCCCGATGCGATGAAGCGGGCGAGGCGGCGCGCTTCGGCTTCGTTGCCATTGACGGGGAAGGTTTCGTAATTGCGCCCGCCCGGATGGGCGACGTGATAGGTGCAGCCCCCGACGGCCCGGCCCGTCCAGCGATCATAGACATCGAACACCAGCGGTGCGTTGACCGGCAGTTTCGGATGCATGCCCGAGGCCGGTTGCCAGGCCTTGAAGCGGACGCCCGCCACCGCGCTGCCAGCGTCGCCGGTTGGCCGCAGGGGCACGGGCCGCCGGTTGCAGGCGATGGCGTAGCGCGAGGGATCGGCCGCTTCGAGACGGACCTGCAGCCGCTCGACCGAGGAATCGACGAACCGCACCGTGCCCCCGATAGCGCCCTGTTCGCCCATGACGTTCCAGGGCTCGAGCGCCTGGCGCAGTTCGAGCCGGAAATCGGGCCCCGCGATTTCGCCGCAAAAAGGAAAGCGGAATTCGAGCTGGGCCGCGAACCATTCGGGCTCGAAGGCAAAGCCATGGGCGGAAAGATCGCCCAGCACGTCGAGGAAATCGCGCCAGACGAAATGGGGCAGCATGAAGCGATCATGCAGGGTGGTGCCCCAGCGGGTGAAGCCGCCATCGAGCGGGTCATTCCAGAAGCGCAGCAGCAGCGCGCGCACCAGCAATTGCTGGGCAAGGTTCATGCGGGCATCGGGCGGCATCTCGAAGCCGCGGAATTCAACCAGCCCAAGCCGGCCGGTCGGGCCATCGGGGGAAAAGAGCTTGTCGATGCAGATCTCGGACCGGTGCGTGTTGCCGGTGACATCGACGAGCAGGTTGCGGAACAGCCGGTCGACCAGCCACGGCACGGGTGCCTCGCCCTTGTCGGGATGGGGCACTTGCGCCAGCGCGATCTCGAGTTCGTACAGGCTGTCGTGCCGGGCCTCGTCGATGCGCGGCGCCTGGCTTGTCGGCCCGATGAAGAGGCCCGAGAATAGGTAAGACAGCGAGGGATGGCGCTGCCAGTGCAGCACGAGGGATTTGAGCAGGTCGGGCCGGCGCAGGAACGGACTATCGGCAGGCTTTGCCCCGCCCACCACCACATGATTGCCGCCGCCCGTTCCGGTGTGGCGGCCATCGATCATGAACTTGTCGGCCCCGAGCCGCGACTGGCGCGCCTCCTCATAGACCGCGGTGGTGGTGGCCACGCAATCCTCCCAGCGCGAGGCCGGGTGAATGTTGACCTCGATCACGCCCGGGTCTGGCGCCACGCGGATGACATTGAGGCGCGGATCGTGCGGCGGCGCATAGCCTTCGAGCTGGATGGGCAGGCCGATCTCGGTGGCGGCGGCCTCAGCGGCGGCAACGAGTTCGACATAGTCCTCGAGCGCCGCGACGGGGGGCAGGAAGACGCAGAGATGGCCGTCGCGCACTTCACTGGTGATGGCGGTGCGCACCGATCCGTCGATTTCCTCGAGCACCTGCTCGTTGATGGTCTGCGCCTCGGTGCCGTCAGCGGTAAAGCTCGCCTGCGGCTGGGCACGGCCCACGCGGACCTCGACGGGCTGGGCGAGGATCGCCTCGATCTCGGGCAGGGGCGCGGTGGGCACGAAGGGATCGACCGGCACCACATGCGGATAGGCATTGGGGGGCAGGTGCTTGAGCGAGGCCAGCGGCAGGCGGTAGCCGGCTGGCGAATCGCCGGCGGCAAGGAAAAGCTTGCCGCGCCGGGTCTTCCATTTCTCGCTCATCCAGCGATGGCCGGGCCGGGCTTCGGCATTCCAGCGCTGGATGGGCAGCACATAGCCGGTGGGCGTATCGAGCCCGCGATCGAAGACCCGCGCCATGCGGGCCCGGGCCTCGGGATCGGCAAGACGGGGATCGGAGGGGTCGACATTGTCGGGCAGCCGCGCCTCCTTGACCAGCCAGTCGGCCGGGTCCTCATAGGCGGCATCGATGGTGTCCCCGCCCACGCCGAGCTGGCGGGCGATGGCAAAGAGCAGCTTTTCGGCATCCGCCGGCGTGGCGCCGGTATCGGCATCTTCCTCGGCGATGAGGTCGGCCTTGCGCCAGAGCGGCTTGCCGTCGGCGCGCCAGTAAAGCGAGAAGGTCCAGCGCGGCAGGGTCTCGCCCGGATACCACTTGCCCTGGCCGTAATGGATGAGCCCGCCGGGGGCGAACCGGTCGCGCAGGCGGCGGATCAGGCTGTCGGCGAGGGCGCGCTTGGCCGGGCCCACCGCATCGGCGTTCCATTCGGGGCTTTCGAAATCGTCGATGGACACGAAGGTCGGCTCGCCGCCCATGGTGAGCCGCATGTCGGCGGCTTCAAGCCCGGCATCGACGGCCTTGCCCAAGGCATCGAGCCTGGCCCAGCTCTCGTCCGAAAAGGGCTTGGTGATGCGCGGATGCTCGGCGACGCGGGTGACCTTCATGTCGAAGGCGAAATCGACTTCGGCGTAGCTGGCAAAGCCGGCGATCGGCGCGGCATTGCGGTAATGCGGGGTTGCCGCCAAGGGCACATGGCTTTCCCCGGTCAAGAGGCCCGAGGTGGGATCGAGCCCGATCCACCCGGCGCCGGGCAGGTAGACCTCGCACCAGGCATGCAGGTCGGTGAAATCCCTGTCGGTGCCGACCGGGCCGTCCAGCGCCTGAAGGTCGGGCTTGAGCTGGATCAGATAGCCCGAAACGAAGCGCGCGGCAAAGCCGAGATGGCGCAGCGCCTGCACCAGCAGCCAGCTCGAATCCCGGCAACTGCCCTGGCCGCGCCCCAGCGTCTCTTCGGGCGTGTACACACCCGGCTCCATGCGAACGATATAACCGATGCGCTGCTGGAGCGACGCGTTGAGGCCGGTCACGAAGGTGACGGTGTTTTTCGGGCTGCGGTCGATTTGCGCAAGAAAAGCCGAAAGCTGCGGGCCGGCCGGCTCGGCCTGGCGATAGATCGATAGGTCCTCGCGCAGATCCTCGGAATACTCGAAGGGCCAGGTCTCGGCGCTTTCTTCGACGAAGAAGTCGAAGGGGTTGTAGACCGACATGTCGGCGATGAGGTCGACTTCGATCTTGAGCTCGCGCACCGGCTCGGGGAAGACGAAGCGGGCAAGGAAATTGCCGTAAGGGTCCTGTTGGTAATTGACGAAGTGCTTTTCGGGCGAGACGCGCAGGCTATGGCTGAGCACGGGCGTGCGCGAATGCGGGGCAGGGCGCAGGCGGATGATCTGGGGTTGCAGGATGACCGGACGGTCATAGCGATAATGCGTCAGGTGGTAGACGGCGGCTTTGATCGACATGGGCGCTCGCAAGGTTCAACGACGCACGAAAGGCTTTCCCGCAATTGACCTTAGCGTGCGGTTTTGCCCTAAGCCAGCAAATGCCGGGCCGTCCTGGCAATCGCTTCTGGCCCTATCGCCTGGTCACGCGCCGCCGGCCGGAGCGGACTGGTTGGGGAAGCAGGCGCTCGATGAGAGGGCCGTGCCTTCGGCAAGCCCGACAAGCGCGGCGGGCACCGGGGTCAGGAATTCGTGGGCGATGCGGACATTGACGAAGCCGTCGACCCCGCCGCAGGTGACGTTGTCGGAGACGGTGATGTCAGTGTCGTCCAGCGCCACGAGCCAGCCCTGCGCGGTCTGGCGGATGAAGGCACGGGCCGAGGCGAGGTCGAAGTCGCCGTCGAGCGTGCAGCTCAGCGACCGCAGGGCCACGCAGCGCGCCCCGGCAATGGCGCTTTCCTGCAGGGCCTGGCGCGTCCACATCAGGCGGCCATATTCGATTGTGCCGAAAATCAGCATCAGCAGCGGCACGGCCACAAGGGCGAATTCGACGGCGCTGGCGCCGCGCTGGTCGGCTGCAAGCCGGCGCAGACGCATCATTGGGTCTGCACCATGGTCGCGACCGAGATGGTGCCGTCATCGACGATGCCGTAGCCGGCAAAGAGCGGCGTATAGTTGCGGCTGAGCGAAATGCGCACGAACTTGCCTGCCATCCCCCCGCTCGCACAGGGGCTGCCGCAGGTCTGCGCCGCCCCCCAGGTCAGGTTCTGCGCCGTGCCGGTGGGGCAGTAGCAGGCATCGGCATTGGCGATGGTGCCGCTCGGGGCGGGCAGCCCGGTCTCGACCACGAGGCGGGCGCCATTGTTGACGTCGACGTCGCTGTCCGCCCACATCGCGCCGGCCCGCGCGTTGATGACCGCGGCGATGCGGGTGGCAAGATTGGCGCCGTTTTCCGAGCTGACATCGGCGGCATTGACCAGGGCATAGTTGGCGCCGGCCGCCATGGCACCATCGAGCTCGAAGCGCTGGTAGAGGATCGTGCCGAGCTCGAGCACGCCCACGAGGATCAGGGCAAGCACCGGCAGCACGAGCGCGAACTCGACCGCCGAGACCCCCGATGCGTCGCGACGAAACCCGCGGCGCAGTCTTGGCCTGATCATTGGATGAGCCGCGGCCTGAGGACGACTACCGGCTCGCTGCCGCCTGTCCCGGTGCCCGAGCCCCCACCGCCGAGATCGCCGCCCACCCGGCATTCGGACGCGGCGGACGTGCCGCCCGACAGCGAAATCCACGTGGCGATCATCTGCATGCAGGTGGCTCCGCCCGACGCGCCGGCGCCGCCGGTCATCTGGATCGGCCCGTTGGGGTAGTAGAACGCGCCCGAGAACTTGCCCCCGGAGGCCCCTTCCTTGAACGTGGCGCCCGAGGAGTTGCTGGTCGACTGCGGCCCGACGATGACGAGATCGGTGAAGCTGCCGGTCGAGGGTGCCGAGAGGATGATGTTGCTGTAGCCGGCGCCGACGCAGAAGGACTGGTTGGCGCAGGTGCCCGTCGTCGGCACGCCCGCCCCATCGATCACGAGGGTGACGGCATCGCCGCGCACGCTGATGGTCTGCCCCTTGCAGGTGGCGCTGCCGCCATTGCTGGCGCCCATCCAGAAATAGCCGGTGACGGTGTAGGTGCCGTTGCCCAGCCAGATGGCGCCTGCGGCGGTGAAATTGCCCTTGATGTCGTGGTCGGTCGCTGCGCCGATGACGAGGCAGGAGCCGCCGCCGCCGCCATCGATATTGCCCGCCATCTGGAAGACGCCCGTGGTGGCGTCGCCCATCAGCAGCTTCGAGCCGCCGCCGATCTTGATGGCAGCGCCAAGGCTTGCCGCCCCGAACCGATAGCTGTTGCCATCGGCGGCCCCCATGTTGAGCGTGACGCCGCCCGACAGATAGACGCCGGCGGTCAGCTGGAAATTGGCCGACGCGCCGAAGGTGATCGTCGTGCCCTTCTGGCAGATGCTGACCGTGCCGGCATCCCAGTTGCAAGAGGCGGATGTGGCCCCCACCTGCACGCTCGTGGCGTTGGGAACCGACAGCGCGGCCGAGCCGTCGGTCAGAAGGCCCTGGCGCAGGGTCAGCGACGTTGCCGCCACGCTCGCGCTGACACTCCCGGTCACCGACATGAGCCCGCCCACATGGATCGAGCTCGAATTGATCGTGGCCGTCCCGTAGCTTGTGAGCCCGAAATTGCCGCCCACCTTGAGCGCGCCGGCCGGCAATGTGGTCGATGATCCCGAATGGGTGAAGTTGCCGAGGAAGTTCAGCGTCCCGCCCTGGAAGGTCACGGTGGAATTGTTCGTGAAGGCGCCGCCGAAATTGTAGGTGCCCGGCCCGAAGGTCCAGGTCTGGCCGCCGGCCACCGAGACGGCGCCGGAGATGTTGTAGGTCGAGGTGCCGCTGCCGCTGGTGGCGAAATTGAGGTTGATGCCGCCGCCGGTCGTGACGTTGGAGAAATTATAGGTCCCGCCATTGGGGCAGGTCAGCGTCCAGGTGTTGCCCGATTTCGCCGCCGTGCAGCCCAGCGCGATGGCCTGTGCCTTGGTGGAATTGTCGTTGTAGGCGAAGTCGATGGCCTTGCCGCCCGAGGGCGTGGTGGCGAAGCTGGGTGCGGCGGGCGCGGCCGGAGCCGTCAGCGCCGAAACCGAGGACATGCGACCAACCGCTGCGGCAATCGTGGCGTTGCCGGCCAGCGGATCCGCGGTTTCGCCCTTCTTGATGTCGCCGGCCGAGCCATCGGGCTTCTGGATGCCGCCGCAACCGACATTGGGCGAAGCGCCATTATAGGTGACCTGCAGCGCCCTGATGGTGGTGCCGCAGGGCACGGCGAGGGAATTGTTGGAGGAGACGACGCAGTCATTGGCGGTGATCGAGGTGCCGCCCGACAGCGTGATGCCGCTGCCCCCGGCGGCGAGCGCAACGATACAGCCACCGGCGCCGGCTTCTTCTTCCTCTTCGCCCGGTGTCGAGGCGGTGCCCAGTTCCGTGAAGGCGCCGGCCGCTGCCCCCACTTCGGGGCCGGTGCCCAGAACCTGCGCGAGGATCAGCGGATGGGAGGTGTTGATCTCGACACGCACGGCATTGGCGCCCTCGGTGCGCGGCGAGCCCACGAGAACGGCCGAAACGGCGGCCGGATCCACCCCGTTGAGCGACGCTATGCGCCGGGCGGCCTCAAGCATCTCTTCTTCCGAAGAGTTCTCGATATAGGCCAGCGCACCGGCATAGGATGCGAGGTCGGCAACCCGCTGGTTTTCGGCCTTGTGCAGAAGCGCGTTGCCATATTCCCCCACCAGCGCGGCGGCGCCGAGAAGGGCCGGCAGCACGATGGCGGCGACAAGCGCAACGCTGCCGGAGCGGTCGGTACCGAAACGGCTGACGAGGGCGCAGATTGCGCGCGCAGAAGAAAAACGCATCACCGGACGGGCCCATCCGTGTTCAACAAGCTCTGACAGTGAGCCGGAACGCTTAAGATTCCGTCTGTCGGTCCGAGTCAACCCAATCGATCTGCGGCGTCAAGCCTCGCCGGCTTCGCTGCGCGGCCGCTGCACGGGCAGCCTCGCCTCAAGCGCGGTGCGGATATCCTGCTCGGTTTCCTCGAGATGGGCCCGCATAGCCTCGGCTGCGGCGCGCGGATTGCCCTCGCGCACGGCCTGCAACACCGCCTCATGGGCTGCGATCACATCTGCGGGACTATGGCCGCGCACATCCTGTCCGCGCCGGCTGAGATGGAAGCTGTGGAGCAGGGGCTGGGCCATAGCCTCGAAGAGATAGCTCAGCACGCGATTGCCGCCGGCGGCCGCCAGTGCTTCGTGGAAGCCCAGATCATAGGCGTTGAAGCGGCGCTCGGCTTCGGCGGGATCGAGGCCGTCGCGTTCTGCCTCGTGAATTTCGCGCATGCCGCGCAGGGCGCCTTCGAGCGCCACGATGCCGGCGCGGCTGCACCTGCGGGCGGCGAGGGTGGCCGACTGCACTTCGAGCCCGATGCGCAATTCGATCAGGTCGAAAAGCCCGCGCGGATCGTTGCGCAGCAGGGCGGTGAGAAAATCGGTGAACGCCGATCCGTCCGGCTGGCGCACGACGGCGCGGCGGCCGCGACCCAGATCGAGCATGCCGCGGCCGGCCAGCATCTTGACCGCTTCGCGTACGGTCAGGCGGCTGACCGAAAAGCGCTGCGCCAGGTCAGCCTCGGCCGGCAGACGCTCGCCGGGGCGCAACTCGTCGAGAATCATCGCCGACAGCGCGTCTGCGACACTGGCGGCGGCCGTGCCGGACGCGCCGGGGCGCGTAGCATCGCTGGTATCGTTGGTCACGCTCGCCTCAAACATATCAGACAGGTTTTCCGACTTTGGTGCGGCTTGCCCCTGTCCGGTCCTCTCTCCCGATGCCTGACTCATAGCGCCAACGGCCCGGTTCCGGCAGCTGTGCCCCGCAAATTGGCGCGTCCTCGTCAGACAAGCAGACGAAAAGCAATGGCTCGATAACGATTGGTGATGCCGCCCAATGGCCGGCTTTACAAATATATCTGACTACTCTAGCCTTCTTCTTATGCGCTGGAGGGCGCATGGCTGCCGCCAGGCAGCCGATCCGGGAGGATATCATGGCCAGCAGAACGCATCGTTCGCCGCAAGGCAGCGCCGCGGGACAGTCGCGCATGTCGGGCACAGCCAGCATGAGCGGCCGCCTGCGAACGGCCTGAACCAACCATCCTTTCGGCACAGACGGCCGCCCCGGAAGAGGGCGGGCCCACCCTTCCATCAGCAAAGCAGGTCTTTACGGGAGGACTTCAATGACCCTATTCAAAACGTTTTTGCTCGCCGCTTCGGTGAGCGTCGCGGCACTCGCCGCGCCTGCCTATGCGCAGGACAAGGGGCTGATCGGCGTCGCCATGCCGACCCAGTCCTCGCTGCGCTGGATCTCGGACGGCAACGAGCTGACCACTGCTCTGCAGGGGATGGGCTACACCACCGACCTGCAATATGCCGAAGACGATATTCCCAACCAGCTCGCGCAGGTCGAGAACATGGTCACCAAGGGCGTCAAGGCCCTCGTGATCGCGTCGGTCGATGGCACCACGCTCAGCGCCGTGCTGCAGCAGGCTGCCGACCAGGGCATCAAGGTGTTCGCCTATGACCGCCTGATCCGCGACAGCGCCAATGTCGACTACTACACCACCTTCGACAACTTCCAGGTGGGCGTGCTCCAGGCCAATTCGCTGGTGAAGGGCCTCAAGGAGCGCTTCCCCGATACCAAGCCGTGGAATGTCGAGCTCTTTGGCGGTTCGCCGGACGATAACAACGCCTTCTTCTTCTATGATGGCGCCATGTCTGTGCTCCAGCCCATGATCGATGCCGGCGAGATCGTCATCAAGTCCGGCCAGATGGGTATGGACACGGTCGGCACCCTGCGCTGGGACGGTGCCGTCGCCCAGTCGCGCATGGACAACATCCTGTCGGCCAACTACTCGGACGGCAGCCGCGTCGATGGCGTGCTGGCTCCCTATGACGGCCTCTCGCGCGGCATCATCTCCTCGCTGCGCGGTGTGGGCTACGGCGCTGCCGACCAGGCCTGGCCCGTCATCACCGGCCAGGACGCCGAAGCCCCCTCGGTCAAGGCGATCGTAGCGGGCGAACAGTACTCGACCGTCTATAAGGACACCCGCGAACTCGCCAAGGTGACCGCCGAACTGGTCAACACCGTGCTTTCGGGCGGAACGCCGGAAGGCCTCGACACCACGACCTACAACAATGGCGTCAAGGTCGTGCCCTCGATCCTGCTCACGCCCTATGAAGTGGACGTGTCCAACTATCAGGAACTGGTGATCGACTCCGGCTATCTCAAGCCCGAAGAAATCCAGTAAGCTCCTGCAGCAGGAGTGCGGGTCCCGCCAATGGCGGGGCCCGTCCCCCGCACTTTCCCAACCAGCATCTGCCGTCCGGACGACCGGAGGGCAGGGGGATCGAGCCGATGAACCAGACCATCCTGGAGATGCGCGGCATCACCAAGACCTTCCCCGGCGTCAAGGCGCTGCAGAACGTCAATCTCGACGTGCGCGCCGGCGAAATCCACGCCATCGTGGGGGAGAACGGCGCCGGCAAATCCACCCTGATGAAAGTGCTCTCGGGCGTCTATCCGCATGGCAGCTACGAGGGCGAGATCGTCTTCGAAGGCGAGCCGTGCCGCTTCAAGGGCATCGATGACAGCGAGAAGCGCGGCATCGTCATCATCCACCAGGAGCTGGCGCTGATCCCGCTCCTCTCGATCACCGAAAACATGTTCCTCGGCAACGAGAATGCCCGGTTCGGGATCATCGACTGGGACGACAACGAGCGGCGTACACGCGAACTGCTCGCCAAGGTCGGGCTCAAGGAAGATCCGCGCACGCTCATCACCAATCTGGGCGTCGGCAAGCAGCAGCTGATCGAGATCGCCAAGGCGCTCGCCAAGCATGTGAAGCTGCTGATCCTCGACGAGCCGACCGCGAGCCTTGCCGAAAAGGACAGCGACCATCTGCTCGAGCTGCTGCTGGAGCTCAAGCGCCAGGGCGTCGCCTCGATCCTGATCTCGCACAAGCTCAACGAGGTCGGCAAGGTTGCCGACCGGATCACCGTCCTGCGCGACGGCCAGACCATCGAGACCATCGACAAGGATCAGATCAGCGAAGACCGCATCATCGCCTCGATGGTGGGCCGGCAGATGGAGGATCGCTATCCCAAGCGGACCCCGCAGATCGGCGAAGTGATCTTCGAGGTCAAGAACTGGACGGTGTTCCACCCCCAGCACCGCGAACGCAAGGTCATCAAGGGCATCAGCCTCAACGTGCGCAAGGGCGAGGTGGTCGGCATCGCCGGCCTGATGGGCGCCGGGCGCACCGAGTTCGCCATGAGCCTTTTCGGCCGCTCCTGGGGCCAGAACATCTCGGGCGAAGTGCGCCTCCATGGCAAGCCGGTCGATGTCTCGACCGTGGGCCGTGCGGTGGATCAGGGCATCGCCTATGCCACCGAGGACCGCAAGGTCTACGGGCTCAACCTCATCGACCACATTAAGCACAACACCACGCTCGCCAACCTCAAGGGCGTGTCGAGCGCCATGGTAATCGACGACCTCAAGGAACTGAAGGTCGCCAATGATTACCGCAGCAAGACCAATATTCGCTCCTCGAGCGTCTACCAGGTGACGGGCAATCTTTCGGGCGGCAACCAGCAGAAGGTGGTGCTGAGCAAATGGCTCTTCGCCGACCCGGATGTCCTCATCCTCGACGAGCCGACCCGCGGCATCGACGTGGGGGCCAAATATGAAATCTACACGATCATTCATGCGCTTGCGAACCAGGGCAAGGGCATCCTCGTCATCTCCTCGGAAATGCCCGAACTGCTCGGCATCTGCGACCGGATCTACGTGATGAACGAGGGGCAGATCGTGGGGGAGATGGCGGGCAAGGATGCCAGCCAGGAAAAGATCATGCGCGCCATCGTCAGAGCGGAGGGACTCGCCTCATGACAACCGAAACCGTTTCCGCAGGCTCAAGTCCCGCAAAAGGCTCCAGTTCAGGGTCGGGCTTCAGCTGGCAGGCCAACCTCCGGGAATATGGCCTGGTGCTGGCCCTCATCGCCATCATGGTGTTCTTCCAGTTCACCACCAATGGCGTACTGTTCAAGCCGGTCAACCTCACCAACCTGATCCTGCAGAACAGCTACATCATCATCATGGCCTTGGGCATGCTGCTGGTGATCGTGGCGGGCCATATCGATCTGTCGGTAGGCTCGGTTTCGGGCTTCGTCGGCGCCGTCGCCGCCGTGCTGATGGTGCAGATGGGCTGGAACCCGATCCTTGCCGGCATCGCCTGCCTTGCGCTTGGCGGGCTGATCGGGGCGGCCCAGGGCTACTGGATCGCCTATCACAAGATCCCGTCCTTCATCGTGACGCTGGCGGGCATGCTCGTGTTCAAGGGGCTTGCGCTCTGGGTGCTTGGCGGGCGATCGGTGGGGCCGTTCCCGGCCGAATTCCAGTTGCTCTCGGCAGGCTTCATTCCCGACGTGATCGGGCCGCTGACCATCGCGGGCACCACGCTTCACACCACCACCATGGCGATCGGCATCGTCATCGTCGTCGGCGCCCTCTATGCGTCGCTGCGCGGCCGGGCGCGGCGGGAATCCTTTGGCTACGAGGCCGAGCCCTTCGCGTTCTTTGCCACCAAGATGGGGTTGATCGCGGCGCTGGTGCTGTTTTTCACCTTCATGCTCGCCTCCTATCGCGGCCTGCCCAATGTGCTCGTGGTGATGGCGATCCTGATCGCGCTCTTTGTGTTCGTGACCAAGAAGACCACCATCGGCCGGCGTGTCTATGCCATGGGCGGCAATGCCAAGGCGGCCAAGCTTTCGGGCATCAAGACCGAGCGGCTGACCTTCTACGTCTTCACCAATATGGGCGTGCTTGCGGCGCTGGCCGGGCTGATCTTTGCGGCGCGCCTCAACACGGCGACGCCCAAGGCCGGGCAGGGCTTCGAGCTCGACGTGATTGCAGCCGTGTTCATCGGCGGCGCGTCGATGGCCGGCGGCGCCGGGCAGGTGGCGGGCGCAGTGATCGGCGCCTTCATCATGGGCGTGATGAACAACGGCATGTCGATCATGGGCGTCAATATCGATTGGCAGCAGGTGATCAAGGGCCTGGTTCTGCTCGCCGCCGTGGTGTTCGACGTCTACAACAAGAACAAGGCGGCCTGAGCCGCCTGTTCAACTGGAGCTCAAAGGGGTCGCTTGCGCTGCCCCTTTTCTTTTCCGTCCAAGCGCTCAGCCGGTTTCGACCGGCGCGTCGGGGCGGGCGCCCCATTCGGCCCATGATCCGTCATAAAGGGCGACATCTGTGGCGCCGGCGCGGCCCAGCGCCATGGCAAGGGTGGCGGCCGTAACGCCCGACCCGCAACTGGTGATGATGGGGCGCGACAGATCGAGCCCGGCTTCGGCAAAGATCGTGCGCAGCTCTTCGGCCGGCTTCATCTCGCCATCGCGCGTCAGGAGCCCGACCGGCACGCTGCGGCTGCCGGGGATATGGCCACGGCGGAGACCCGGGCGCGGTTCATCGACCTCGCCGCGGAAGCGTTCGCCGGCCCGGGCATCGACAATCTGCCGGGACCCCTTGCGACTGGCGACCAGCACGTCGTCAAATCCCGCAAGCATTTCCGGCCCGAAGTTGACAGCGAAGTGTGCTGGTGGACGGGAGACCTCGCCGGCTTCGGTTGGCCGGCCTTCGGCCTGCCATTTCGGCAGCCCGCCGGCAAGCACACGCACATCCCTCGCCCCCATGATGGCGAAGGTCCATAAGGCGCGGGCGGCGCTGAAGATGCCGACGCTGTCGTAAACAACAATGGTCATGGTGTCCGCGATGCCGAGACCTTTGCCCACCCTGGCGTCGAATGCGGTCTCGTCGCGCAGCAGCATATGGGGCAGGCCGGTGCTGCTATCGGCGATGGCATCGAGATCGAAGAACACGGCGCCGGGGATGTGGTTCGCCCGATATTCCGCGCTTGGGTCTCGACGGGCGGTGGGCAGGTGCCACGACGCATCGACGACCACGAGGTTCGGATCGCCCAGCCTTTCGGCGAGCCACTGTGTGGAAACGAAGGGCAGGTCGGTCATCGGCGGGCTCCGCGCTGGAACAAAATGACGAGCAGGGCGAGCAAGGAGGATGCCGCCATCAAGAGCAGCGACACGGCGTTGAGCACCGGGGTGGAACCCTGCTTGAGGCGATCGAACATGGTGACGGTCAGCGGCGCATCCGAACCCACCAGCATCAGCGTGGTGTTGAAGTTCTCGAAGCTCATCAGGATCGAAACGAGGCCGGCGGCCACCATCGCGGGCATGAGGTAGGGCAAGGTGACGTGGCGGATGGCCTGCCAGGGTGTCGCGCCCAGATTGAGCGCGGCTTCCTCGAGCGAGCGATCGAATTTGCGCAGGCGCGCCGAAATCACGAGCGTCGCCATGGTGGCGATGAACGAGAACTGCCCCAGCACCACCAGCGGCAGGCCGGGGCGCAGGGCGTTGATCCTGAGGCCCAACTCGCCTTGCGCGAAATTGGCGATGCGCGAGGAAAAGACGAGGATCGAAATGCCCAGGATGATGCCCGGCACCACCAGCGGCAGCAGCATCACCACATAGAGCACACTCTTGAGCGGAAACGCATAGCGCTCGAAGAGAAAAGCGTTGGTTGTGGCTACCAGCACCGCAAGCCCCGCGACCCAGACCGAGACCAGCGCCGATGTGCCGATGGCCTTGAGAATGGCGCCATCGTTGAACACTCCGATGCGCGGGGCCGCATTGCCGATGAACCAGTCGAGCGTGAAGCCCTGCCAGGGCAGGGCGGGAAAGTTGCTGTCGTTGAACGCAAAAGCCGAGACGACCGCCAGCGGCAAGGCGAGATAGAGGAAGAAGGCGCCGATATAGGCCGCATAAAGGGTGCGAAGCCAGGGGCTGGTGGGAATATGGGGCAGCATGGCTCAGCCCACCGTTCTGGACAGCGTCTGTCCCGAGAGCTTGAGGCCGAGCCACACGATGAGCGAGGAGAGCACGAGCAGCAGCATGCCGAAGGCGGCGCCCTGTTCCCAGTTGAAGCGGGTAATGAACTGCGTGTAGATCGCCCCGGTGAACCACAGGCTGTCCTTGCCGCCCAGCAGCACCGGGGTGAGATAATTGCCCAGTGACAGCATGAAGACGACGATCGACCCCGAGACGATGCCGGGCATGGCATGCGGGATGACGATCTCGCGCAGGATGGACCAGCCCGACCCGCCAAGGTCGTAGCCGGCTTCGATGAAGCTGTCGTCGAGGCTGTCGAGCGCCGTGATCAGCGGCACCACCATGAAAAGCATCGAGGTGTAGACGAGCCCGACCATGATGGCGGCATCGTTGTAAAGCAGTTCGACCGGACCCGAGACGAGGCCCAGCGCCTGCAGCGCCCCTGACACGAGGCCAGTCTCGCGCAGCAGGATCATCCAGCCGAAGGTGCGGACAAGTTCGCTGACCCAGAAGGGCACGAGGCAGAGGAGAAAGAGGAACGCCTTGGATCGCCCCCGCGCCAGCTTGGCGATGAAATAGGCCACCGGAAAGCCGATCACGAGAGTGAGGAGCGTGGCGAGGATCGACATCAGCGCCGTGCGCAGGAAGATCGTCCAATAGACCGGCTCGACAAAGAAGGTGCGGTAATTGGCAAGACCCGGCTGGTACTGGCGCACGCCGGTCTTCTCGGTGAACGAGAGCAGCAGCATGTCGATATGCGGGATGACGACGAGCAGCCCGAGCCAAAGCATCAACGGTGCCAAAAGCAGCGCCAGCGTGATGCGACGGATCGCGGGCGATGCCGTCATGGCCGGGGCGCCCGATAGGCGCGGGCCTGATCGGCGCGCCAGCCCAGATGCACGACATCGCCGACCGACAGACCGGCAAAGGCGCCGGTCTGCGGGATGGCGACCTCGAACTCGCGCTGTCCGGCGACCTTGACGAGGGCACGCGAGTTGGCGCCGTTAAAGAGGATGCCGGTGATGGTGGCGGCGATGCCTGTATCGAGCCCGAGCATGGCGGCCGGTTCGCGCGAGAGCGTTATGGCCTCCGGGCGCACGAAGACCGCCACCGCGTCGCTGGCGGCGAGCGCACCATCGGCGGCGTGGGCCCGCAGTACCAACCCATCCTCGGTGCGGATCGAGACGGCGTTGCCGCTCAGGGCTTCGACGCGGCCCTGCCAGCGATTGGCATCCCCGACGAATCCCGCGACGAAGGCGGTCGCGGGCTGGAAATAGAGGTCGCGCGGGCTGCCGACCTGCTCGAACACCCCGTGGTTCATCACCGCGACGGTATCGGACATCACCAGCGCCTCGGACTGGTCATGGGTGATGTAGACGAAGGTGGTGCGGAATTCGCTCTGGAGCTTCTTGAGCTCGACCTTCATGTGCTCGCGCAGCTTGAGATCAAGTGCGCCCAGCGGCTCGTCGAGCAGCAGCACATCGGGCTCGAGCACCATGCAGCGGGCGATGGCGACGCGCTGCTTCTGCCCGCCCGAGAGCTGCTCGATACGCCGGCCCGACATGCCGGCAAGCCCGACACGCGCGAGCACGTCCTCGACGCGCCGCGTGATCTCGGCGGGCATGACCTTGCGGCGCCGCAGCCCGAAGGCCACGTTCTCGCCCACGCTCATCATCGGAAAGAGCGCCAGGTGCTGGAACACCATGTTGACCGGGCGCCGGTTGGGCGGCACCTCGCGCATCGATCGGCCCTTGATGAGGATTTCGCCCGAACTGGGATCGGCAAAGCCCGCGATCATGCGCAGAAGCGTGGTCTTGCCGCAGCCCGAAGGTCCGAGGATGGAAAAGAAGCTGCCGGCCGGCACGCTGAAATCCACCCCGCGCACCGCGACGAAATCGGCAAAGGCCTTGGTCACGGCACGGCATTCGAGATCGGGGGGCGCAGCTGTCACGAAGAGATCATCCCGTGAAAAGGGGCAGTGGGTCTCGTGGCCCGCCCCGGGCGATCCGGGACGGGCATGATGGCAGGACGCCGATCAGCTGGCGTTGACGCGATCGAGCACCGCGCCTTCGAGCGATTCGAGGCCGGCGGGCACGGGCGGATACCAGTTGATGTTGTCGACCGCTTCGGCCGGGAAGCTGGCCTGGTAGCGGGCCTTCAGCGCTTCGTCGACCAGCTCGTCCGCCCCCTGGCTCGCCGTGAAATTTCCGGCCGAGGCGGTGATCATGGCGGCGATTTCGGGCCGCATGACGAAGTTGATCCAGGCATAGGCCGCCTCGTCGGCTTCCCCGCCCGAGGGGATGACGAAGGTGTCGATCCAGCCCATAGCGCCCGAGGCGGGAGCGATGAAGCGGATGTCGGGGTTCTCGGCATTGAGCGCCCAGCCACCGGTATCCCAGGCCATGGCCGCCACCACTTCGCCCGAGCGGATGAGGCCGGTGATTTCGTCGCCACCGCCCCAATAGGTCTTCACATTGGCCTTGCACTCGCGCAGCTTGGCTTCGACCTGCGAGAGGATGCCTTCATAGGCCGCCGTGTCGCCATAGGCCGCGAAGGGATCGAGCCCCATGGAGAAGGCGAAGGCGATCAGCGTGGGGCGGCGGAGGCGGTAGGAGACCTTGCCGGCATAGGCGGGGTCGCAGAGATCGATATAGTCATCGACATCGGGCGCAGCCGCGGTGTTCACCACGAGGCCATCGGTGCCCCAGATATGCGGGATGCCGTAGATCTGGCCATCGACGGTGGTGTTGACCTTGGTCGCCTCGAGCATCGAGGGGATGAAGAGGCTGGCATCGATCTTTTCGAGATCGAGCGGCTTGTAGATGCCGAATTCCAGCTGCGGCCCGAGGATGCGGTCCTGGCTGGGCTGGGCGAGATCGAAGCCCGAGCCGCCGGTGGCGCGCAGCTTGGAGATCATCTCTTCATTGTTGGAGAGGGTGACCTCGACGTCATGGCCGGTCTCGGCCTTGAACAGGTCGATGACGTTCTGGGGCGCATAGCCGCCCCAGGTGAGGAGGCGCAGCGTGTCGGCCTGCGCCTGCGGAACGAGTGCAACGAGCGCCGTGGCCAGGGCCAGCGCGAATGTCCTGCTCTTCATAGGCAAACCTCCCGTTTGCGCGGTTTTGTGCGGAAGCCGGAAGGCTCCCGTCATCTTCCGGGGATGCCCGAAGGCGGGCATGCATTCCCCGACGGCGCCACCCGCTAGGACGCTGCCATGACAGCAATATTACAGCCTGCTGCGGAGCGGAAGCGGGATGAGCAAAACGCCGTGCCTGCACGCGCGTGCAACCCTTCCGCGGCTGGCTCATTTTGAGCTCTGCGCAAAAGGAGTGCGAGCGTCATGGGAATTCTCTGGAGCATCATCATCGGGTTCATCGCGGGCGTCATCGCCAAGCTGATCACCCCGGGAGACAACAAGCCGCAAGGCTTCATCCTCACCACCGTGCTGGGCGTGGTGGGCGCCGTTCTGGCCACCGTCATCGGGCAGGCCATCGGCTGGTATGGCCCCAATGACGGGGCCGGCTTCATCGGCGCAATCGTGGGCGCCATCATCATCCTGCTGATCTGGGGCCAGTTGGCCAAGCGCCGTTGAACGAGGCGGGGCGAAATGAGGAAAGGGCGCCGCGAGGCGCCCTTTTTGTTTTCAAGTCCGGAGGCTGCACCCTCACCCCTTGAGGCCTTGCTGATGCAAGGCAGCTCGGGGGTGAGGGTCTGGCCCTTACTGCGCGTTGGCCGGAGCCATCGCGTTGGCGGGCGCCATGGGAGCGGCCGGCGCCATCGGAGCCGCGGGAGCGGCCGGCGTGGCCGGGGCCATGGTGTTGGTCGGAGCCATCGGGGCTGCCGGTGCCGGAGCCATGGCATTGGAGGGCGCGGCAGGCGCAGCCATCGGCGCGGCGGGAGCCGGTGCCATGGTGTTGGCCGGGGCGGCGGGCGTCATCGGTGCGGCAGGAGCCGCAGGCGTCGCGGGAGCAGCCGGGGCCGTCGTGTTGGCCGGAGCTTCTACCGCATTGGCAGGGGCCGCAGGGGCGGTCGCATTGGCCGGAGCTGCGGGTGCAGTGGCATTGGCCGGAGCGGATTCGGCAGCCGGTGCTTCGGCCGGCGAAGCATCGGTGATGCGGCCGTCGAGATAGGGGCTGACCGAGCCGCCCTGGGCGGCGATGTAGTCGGCAAGAACCTGCTCGAGCGGCGGCCCGAAGTCGTAGGGGTTGATCGCGTCGGTCGCGAACATGGCATAGCCGTCGCCGCCGGTGCGCATGTAGTTGTTGGTCACGACGCCATAGACGGCATCGTCTTCGAGCACGGTCCATTCCCCGTCGACATTGACTTCGACGTCACCCACGAGGCGCGAGCCCGAGGGCTGCGACTTGTCGAAGGTGTATTTGAGGCCAGCAACCTGCGGGAAGCGGCCCGCGCCATTCTCGATGTCCGAAAGGCCGTTCTCGAGGGCAGCGCGCACGCCGGCGCCCGAGAGCTGGAAGGTGGCGAGCGTGTTGGAGAACGGGAACACGGTGAGCGCATCGCCCATGGTGATCTCGCCGGCGTCGAACGAGGCGCGGATACCGCCACCATTCTGGAAGGCGATCTGCACGCCCTGGTCATCGACGCGGTCGAGAAGCGCATCGGCGGCGAGGTTGCCCAGCTCGCATTCGCGGGCGCGGCAGTTTTCACGGCTGCCATCGATGGCGGCGGTGGCGGTGCCGAGCACCTGGGCCTTGAGCTCCTCCATCGGGCCGGCCATCTCGGCGACGCGGGCCACGAGGGTTTCGTCGGGGGTGATGGAGGCATCGAGCAGGATCGGGGCACCGGTGGCAGAAGTCACCTTGCCTTCGTCGTCGAAGATGATCTCGATCTCGCCGACATATTTCGAATAGGCATAGGCCTGGACGATCGGAACATCCGTGCCATCGGGATTGGCGACGAGGGTCGGATAGGGACCGGCGGCCTTCTCGTCGGTGCTCGAGAGCAGGGTGTGGGAATGCCCGCCCACGATGACGTCGATGCCGGCGACTTCGGCGGCGATCTCCTGGTCGCGGGTATAGCCCACATGGGTCAGCGCGATGACCTTGTCGATCCCGGCCTCTTCAAGGCCCTGGACGACGCCCTTGAGGTAGTCCTCGGCATCGAGGAAGGTGACGTTCTCGCCCGGCGACGCGGTCTCGGCGGTGTCTTCGGCAAGGACCGAGACGATGGCGACCTGCTCGCCACCGACATCGAGCACCACGACGCCCGGCAGCTTGCCGGCGAGCACCGGCTCGTCCTCGACATAGGTATTGCCCGAAATCACCGGGAATTCGGCGCCATCGAGCAGCACGGCAAGGCCTTCGGGGCCGTCATCGAATTCGTGGTTGCCCACGGCCATGGCATCGAAACCGATGGCATTCATGAACTCGACGACTTCGGCGCCCTTGTAGGTGGTGTAGAACAGGGAGCCCTGGTACTGGTCACCGGCATCGAGCACGAGGACATTCTTGCCTTCGGCGGTCAGCGCTTCGCGGCGGGCATCGATGGCCGCCTTGACGCGCGCGATGCCGCCGAAGCACTTGCCGGCTGCGTCATCCTCGACAGAGCAGATGGAATCCGAAGAGGTGATCGGCTCGATGCGCGAGTGCAGGTCGTTGATGTGCAGGATGGTTACGGCGAATTGGGCATAGGCGGGGCCCGCCAGGCCGGCAGACAATGCCAGTGCCGAGGCGCTCCACAACAGTTTTTTCATGTCCCTGTCCTTTCATTTGAGACCCGTGACCGGGCTCTCTTGTCACCGCTTCGCAACGCTGAGATTACAGCCCACGCGGAGCCCGGCCATTTCTGGCCGCAAAGCTGGTGCCATGGAGTAAACATCAGATCGCGCAGATGGAAAAGGGCAGTCCGAACCCGCGCAGCCGCAGAGTGTTCACCCTTTTTGCATCGCGGTGTGGTATCGGCTCGGCTGCAAGAGACAAGCGGACATGAGTATCGGTGACAGCTTGAACGCAGCGCTACCTATCCGCAAAGGCCTCCGGGCCACCCTTGCGAGCCTCATGCGCTTTGCAGGCGTCGGCGGCGCGGCGGCGCTGGGCTATGTGCTGGTGTCGAGCCTTGCCGTTGTCCTCTGTTCCGGGCTGCCCGCGCCGGTGGTCAGCACGGCGTGCTACGCGCTTTTCATCGTCCCGACCTATCTGGCGCACCGGCGCTTTTCCTTCCGCTCCGATGTGGCGCATGGGCGGGCGCTTCCGCGCTATGCAGCGGTGCAGGCGCTCGGCCTGGCCCTCGCAGCGCTTTTCTCCGCGCTGGCCTATGAGGTTCTGGCCCTGCCCAATCCTGCCGCCGCCATCGCGGTGGTGGTGCTGACCTCCGCCATCAGTTTCATCCTGCTCAAGCTGTGGGCTTTTGCCGCTCATCGATAGCCCCGAGAAAGACCGATCATGCCCGAGGCCACGGACACGATTTTGACCCGCATGCACGACCCGTTCCACAACCGCCGGGTGCGCGTGCTGTCCGACCATATCGCCCGCGCCATTCCCGGCCCCGGCCGCGTGCTCGATCTGGGGGCAGGGGATGGCCAGATGGCAATGGCCCTGATGAAGAGGCGTACCGATCTGGCCGTCGAGGGTGTCGACGTCGTGCCGCGGCCCACAACGCAGATCCCCGTCACCCTTTATGACGGGGCGACGCTGCCTTTCCCCGACAAGAGCTTTGATTTCGTCACCATCGTCGATGTGCTGCATCACACCAAGGATCCCGCCCTTGTGCTGGCCGAGGCCGGGCGGGTGGCGCGACGGGGCGTGGTCATCAAGGACCATCTGCGCGAAGGGTTTCTCGCCCGCGAGGTTCTCGTCGCCATGGACTGGTTCGGCAATTTCGGCGATGGCGTGCCGATGCCCTACACCTTTCTGTCGCGCAGCGAATGGCAGGCGGCGTTTGCCCGCGCGCGGCTCCGGCTCGAATCGCAGGTGGAAAAGCTCGACATCTACGTGCCGCCGATTCGCTGGATCTGCGACCGGAACCTGCACTTCGTAGCCTTGGCCACGCCCCTCGCCGCGGGCCTGAAAGCGGCGTAAATCCGCCGGCAATCGGGCAGGTTTTGGCCGCTCAACCTCCGGGGCTGGCAGACGCGGCGGTTTGCGATAAGCTCTGCGCCGCCGAGGGCGGGCGGAGCAGTGGCGCGATGAGCGCCATCTGGCGTTTGCATATTGCCCCGGTCGCGAACAAGGAGTGCGGCGATGCGCAGGGCGATGATCATCTGGGGCGGCTGGGGCGGCCATGACCCCGAGGAATGCGCGGCGCTCTATCGTCGGTGGCTGCATGAGGACGGGTTCTCGGTGCGCATGGAGACCGATCTCGCCGCCTTCGAGGACAGCGAACTGGGCAGCCTCGATCTCATCGTGCCGATCTACACCATGGCCTCGATCTCCGAGGCGCAGGTCAATGGCCTGAGCGAGGCGATCAAGGGCGGCACCGGGCTTGCCGGCCATCATGGCGGCATGACGGATGCGTTCCGCGAATCGCCGCTCTATAATTTCATCACCGGCGGGCAATATGTCGCCCATCCGGGCAATTCGATTTCCTACACTGTCGATATCGTCAAGTCCGACGACTCGATCGTTGCCGGGCTCAAGAGCTTCAACTACGTCTCCGAGCAATATTACATGCATGTCGATCCGGCGATCGAGGTGCTTGCGACCACAACGTTTTCGGGCGAACACGCGCCCTGGGTCGAAGGCGTGGTAATGCCGGTGGCCTGGAAAAAGGCCTATGGCACTGGCCGCGTCTTCCATTCTACCCTTGGCCATTCGATCTCAGAATTCGACGTGCCCGAAATGGCGACGCTGCTGCGCCGGGGCGTGAACTGGGCGGCACGTCCGGAAGCCAGCTGATCGGTGTCGCCGATTTGATTTGAAACTTCGCCCCGCGGCATGCCGTCCTCACCGGCAGGAAGAGGAGCACGGCATGACGATCCAGGCGCCGCTCAATACCGCTGCGGCAGGCAGGGGCCCGCTGGTCTATCGGCAAAAGCTCATGACCCGCCTCACCCATTGGGTGTGGGTCATTTGCCTGTTTTTCCTGCTGCTGACCGGCCTGCAGATCTTCAATGCCCATCCGGTGCTCTATATCGGGCATGAATCGGGGTTCGAATACGACAATGCCGTGCTGCGCATCGGGGCGGTCAACACCCCTGATGGTCCGCAGGGGCGCACGGTGGTGTTTGGGCAAAACCTCGAAACCACAGGCGTGCTGGGCCTCAGCGGCTCCGAAAGCGCACCGCAATACCGCGCCTTTCCATCGTGGGCGACGATCCCCTCCTTTCAGGATTTGGCAACCGGCCGGGTGGTGCATTTCTTCTTTGCTTGGATCTTCGTTGGCACCCTCCTCATCTGGCTGGTCGCGAGCCTCATCAATCGCCATGCGCTGCGCGATCTGGTGATGGGGCGGCGCGACTGGCGCGGGCTGCCGCGCGACATCGCCAGCCATCTCCGCTTCCGGTTCAACCATGGCCGCTCTTATTCGCCGCTCCAGAAGCTGAGCTACGGCCTCGTGCTGTTCGTGCTGTTTCCGCTCATCATCCTCACGGGGCTCTCGATGTCTCCGGGCATGAACGCGGCCTGGCCCTGGCTGATCGAGATCTTCGGCGGCCGGCAGACCGCGCGGACGATCCATTTCGCCGCCATGGTGGGGCTGACCCTGTTCTTTGTCGTGCATGTGGCGATGGTGCTGCTCGCCGGGCCGATCAACGAGATGCGCTCGATGATCACCGGCTGGTATCGCACCAGCCCCGGCACAGAGCGCGCCGAAGGAGACAAGCCATGAGCGATACTCCAAAGTCCGGGCTCAACCTCACGCGGCGGCGGCTCATCGGGCTGGGTGGTGCGACGGCCGCTTCGCTGGTGCTCAGCGGCTGCGACCAGTTCGACTTTCTAGGCCAGCGCGACCACCCGGTCCGCGATGTGCTCGAACGGGCCAACGATCTGACCTATCGGGTGCAGCGCATGCTGCTCGGCCAGAACGCCCTGGCGCGCGAATACAGCCCCAGCGAAATCCGGCAGGGCCAGCGGCCGAACGGCTCGGTGGACCCCACGGCCGACGATTATCTGGCGCTCAAGGCGGGTGACTTCGCCAATTACCGCCTTTCCATCACCGGGCTCGTCGAGCGGCCGCAGGCCTATTCGCTGGCGGAGTTGCGCAACATGCCGGCGCAGAGCCAGATCACCCGGCATGATTGCGTCGAGGGTTGGAGCTGCATCGCCAAATGGACCGGCACGAGGCTTGCGCCGGTGCTCGATGCGGCAGGGGTGCGGCCAGAGGCGCGCTTCGTTGTCTTTCACTGCTACGACCGGATGCCGGCGGGCCTGGCCCAGCCGCAGCCTTATTACGAGAGCTGCGACCTCGTCGACGCGCGCCATCCCCAGACGATCCTCGCCTATGGGCTCAACGATCAGGTGCTGCCGGTTTCGAACGGCGCGCCGCTGCGCGTCCGCATCGAGCGGGCGCTCGGCTACAAGCAGCCCAAATATGTCCACACCATCGAACTGGTGGAGAGCTTTGCCGCCATCCAGGGCGGCAAGGGCGGGTATTGGGAAGACAATGGCTATGACTGGTATGGCGGCATCTGAGGCGCGTGCATGGGCCCCATGCAGACCGATTGCCGATCAGGGCTTGCCAGATCGCGCCATTGGGCCCATATGGGGCGTGTCATCGGCGCGCGCTGTTTGCGCAGGCGCCACAACAGATGACGGACTTCTCTTCTTATCGGCCAAGGCGGTGAGCGGCGAAGTCGCCCGGATGCAGGTTACGCTCCGGGTGTAACGCAACCCGCGCAGGCGATCCCCGCACTGCTCGCTGTCCTTTTCCCCTGCGCAGCCCGCTTGGCGTGCAGCGCTTGCCCATCGTTCCTGGAGACATGGGCTCAAGATCAAGAAGACACTCGTGATTCAAAGTTTTTCCGAACTCGGCCTCCCCGACCATGTGCTCGCGACCCTCGCGACCGCCGGGTTCACCACACCGACCCCGATCCAGGCGCAGGCAATCGAGCCGCAGATGGCGGGGCGTGACATTCTGGGCATCGCCCAGACCGGCTCGGGCAAGACGGCGGCCTTCGGCCTGCCCATCCTCGCTGGTATCAGCAAGCTGGGCGGACGCCCGGCGCCGATGACCACCCGCGCGCTGATCCTCGCACCCACCCGCGAACTCGCCGTGCAGATCGACGAAGTGCTGCGCATGCTTGGCGCCGGCATGAAGCTCACGACGCTCCTCGTGCTCGGTGGCGTCTCGCGCCATTCGCAGGTGCAGAAGGCGGCGCGCGGCGTCGATATTGTGATTGCGACGCCGGGCCGGCTCAAGGATCTCGTCGATGACCGCAAGCTGCGCCTCGACCAGACGCGTTGGCTGGTCCTCGACGAAGCCGACCGCATGCTCGACATGGGCTTCATCAAGCCGGTACGCGAGATCGCGGCGGCCATCGGGCCGCGTCGCCAGACCGCGCTGTTTTCGGCAACCATGGCGCCCGAAGTCGCGGAACTGACCCGCAGCCTGCTCAAGGATCCGGTGCGCGTCGAAGCCGCGCCGCCCGCCACCACTGCCGTCACCATCGAGCAGAAGGTGATCATGGCCGGCACCAAGCAGAAGCGCGAGGTGCTCAACGAGCTGCTCGCCGATCCGGCACTCGGGCGGGTCATCCTGTTCTCGCGCACCAAGCACGGGGCCGACCGCGTCGCCAAGAACCTCGCGATCGATGGGCATGAGGCTGCAGCCATCCACGGCAACAAGAGCCAGAACGCCCGGCAGGCGGCGCTCAAGGGCTTTGCCGCCGGCCGCGTCCGCATCCTCGTGGCCACCGACATCGCGGCGCGCGGCATCGACGTGCCGGGCATCACCCATGTGATCAATTACGAGCTGCCCGACGATGCCGAGAACTACGTGCACCGCATCGGCCGCACCGGCCGCAATGGCGCCTCGGGCATCGCGATAACGCTCTGCTGCGGAACGGAATATTCCAAGCTGCGCGATGTCGAAAAGCTCATCCGCCAGAAGCTGCCGCTTTCGGGCGATCTCGCTTTGGCCAATGGCAATGCCGGCCAGCCCGAGCCTGCAAGGGCCGCCAAGCCTGCCCATCGTGGACGCGGTGATCGCGGACCGGCCGCTGCCCGGCCGGGCCAGCGCAGCGGTGCGCCGCGCAAGTCTTCGTCCGCTTCGGGGGATGCACGCGGTCCTGCCGAAATTGCCCGCGCGACCCAGAAGCCGGCCAAGCGCGCCTGGACCCCGGATCGCCGCGAGGGCGGCGATGCTCCGCGGGCCCGGACTGCCGGCAGCAGGCGCTCGGTTAACGCTTAAGGGTAGGGGCCTCGCCAAACCTCCGCCGATTGCGTGGCTGAACGGTGGCTGAACGATGAATTCCGGGAACGTTCAACAGGGCTAGGGCATTAAGGCGACAACGAAATCGATGGCCATCTGGCCGTGTCTTCTGGGGTCGCTCAAATGCTCAAGCTCTCGCTCGTCGCGCTCTTTATCGCTTCGCTCGCAACGCTCGCCGTCGCCGCGTCCTACATGCCGGTGCCGGTGGGTGAAACGATCATGGTCAGTAGCGCCGTCTGAGGCGCAACAAGAAGGCAGGGCTGCGGTACGCACCCTGCCTTTAGCTTATCCTGCGGCCCAGGAGCCGCCGACCGGATCGTCTTCAGTGACCCAGATTCAGCTCTTCGTTCTCTTCGCCTTGGCCATGTCGGTCCTGACCTTTGCGGCTGCCAGCATCGTGCTCGTGCCCTGACACGGCCTGCCGACCGCTCAGGAGGCTGATGCCCCCTGAGCCGAGCCGGCCTTGTAGACCGTCGCCAGATCCTTGAAAAATGCCGCAACCTGGCCCGCATCCGGCAGAGCATCCGCAGCCGGCGGGCCCTTCCGCTTGCCGCCCTTGGTGGCGCTCAGCGCATCGAGATAGAGCGCCGCCCAGTTGTCGACCGAATAGGTCTTGGCTGCATCGAACAGCGCCTGCCAGCGGGCCTTGCGCTCCTCAAGCGGCATGATGAGCGCCAGGCGCATGGCCTCTGCAGTCTCGTCGGTATCGAAGGGATTGACCAAAAGCGCCGCGTCGAAGATCTCGGCGGCACCCGCAAAGCGCGAGAGCACCAGCACGCCGGGGTTTTGCGGGTCCTGCGATGCGACATATTCATGGGCCACGAGATTCATGCCGTCCCGCAGCGGCGTCACCAGCCCGATCCGCGCCATGCGATAGAGCCCGGCTAGGCTGGGCTGGCCGTAGGCGCGCTTCACATAGGTCAGCGGCTGCCAGTCCGGCTCGGCGAAATGGCCCATCACCTTACCGCACATGGCATCGAGCGTGTCGCTGGTCTCCTTGTACTCCTTGATGCTGTCGCGCGAGGGCGGCGCCACCTGCAGCAGGTGGACCTGCCGGCGCAGCGCGGCATTGTTGGCGAGAAGCTTCTCATAGGCCTCGACGCGCTGTGGAAGCCCCTTGGAATAGTCGAGCCGGTCGACCCCGAGGATTAACGCCTGCCCATTCATCGCCCGCTCCATGCGCTTGATCATGCGCACTGCCGCCGGGCTGGTGGCGAGCTTGGCGAAGGCATCGGGGTCCGACCCGATGGGAAAGGCGGTGACCTGCGTCTTCGAGAAATCGGCGGTCTTGACCGGATTGCCCGAAAGCGTCGGGGGCGCCTGGTGCTCGGCGAATTCGGTGAAGGCGGCAACGTCGCGATTGGCCTGCATGCCCACGAGATTGTAGCGCGACAGGTCGCGCATCAGCTCCTGGTGGTGCGGAATGGCGTAGAGCGCATCGGTGGTGGGGAAGGGGATGTGCAGGTAGAACCCGATGCGGTTGCGCGCACCCAGCGCCCGCAATTCGGTGGCGAGCGGGATCAGGTGATAGTCATGCACCCAGATGATGTCGTCCGGCTTCAAATGTGGCACGAGCGCCCGCGCGAACTGCGCATTAACCCGCCTATAGCCTTCATACCAGTGACCCTCGAAGGTCGCGAGGTCGAGCCTGAGGTGAAAGGCCGGCCACAGGATGGAGTTCGAGAACCCCGCGTAATAGGCCTGAAAGTCCTCGCGATTGAGATCGATGCTGCCCACCTGCAGGCCATCGATGGACTCGAACATCGCCTCCGATGACGGTTTTTCAGCATGCCGGCCCGACCAGCCGAACCAGAAGCCATCGCGCGTCGCCAGGGTTTTTCGAAGGGCTACTGCAAGCCCGCCAGCGGCGACGGTTTTGCTCGGGGTACGGTTCGAAACGATGACGATGCGGCTCATGCCGGTGAAGTCTCCTCGATTGATTTGGGGGCTGACGATCAGGCGGCCTTGCGCGCCGCGTCTTCTCCCAGCTTGCGAATGACATTGCGGGCCGATGGCACATCCTCGATGCGCAGGCGCGCCACGGTCTCGCCCGGGCCCACCTTGATGCCGACGCCGCCCAGCTCCTGGACGGCGCGGAAGCCATCTTCGTCCGTCACGTCGTCGCCGAAGAAGACCGGGGTCCGACCGCGGAACGGGGCTTCCTGCATGAAGGCGGCTATGGCGAGGCCCTTGCTCACATCGCGCGGCCGCGCCTCCACCACCATCTTGCCCTCGACGATCGAAAAGCCGGTTATGGCCTCGAGCACCGTGCGCATGGCGGCAAGGCTTTCGCCCTGAAGTTGCGGAGCCTGCCGATAATGCAGCGCCACCGCTGCCGGCTTGACCTCGAGCAGCAAGCCCTGATGGCGGGCGACGAACTGTTCCAGCCGCGCCGCGATCTCGCGCGCCTCGGCACTCACCTCGTCGGGAATGCCGATGCTGCTGCCGTCTGCAAGGCGGCGCTCGGCGCCATGCGAGCCGGCTGCGGCCAGCGGCACGTTGTCGAGATGCCTGTCGAGATCATGGATGGGCCGGCCGCTGATGATGGCGAAGGCGCCGTCGAGGTCGCGCGACACCGTCTCGAGCATCGCCGCCATGTCGGAGGGCACGGAGATCGTGTCCGGTGTCGGCGCGATATCGACGAGCGTGCCGTCGAAATCGCTGAAAATCGCCAGGCGGGGCAGTGGCGGCACCGCATCCTGCGGAAGCGATGCGGCTGCGCCATCCAAACCGGTGTCGGTCATCAGAGGCCTCTCCATATCCGTGGTCATTGACGCAACGCATGGATCGGCCTGTCGTTCCGCCCGCTTGGCTGCCAGCAGCCATGCGCGAGCCGGGCAGCTTGGTCAGCTCAAGGGAATGCCCTTTTTGCCCTTGTCGGCCTGATACACGGCTGAAAGGTCCGCATAGAGCGCCGACAGATTGTCGAAGCGTTCGAGCAGGCGCTCGCGCTGACCGCGATCGAGTTCGGCCACCAGCGCCGCGATATCGTAGCTCGAAAAATACCGGTTGGTGCGATTGTAGAGCGGCCGATCCGGGTCGGCTTCGACACGGTCCGGATCGGGCACGGCATAGACGGCCTTGAGGATCTGGATGTCGTAGGGAATGGCGAAGCTGTCTCGGCTCTGTTCGTGGCTGAAGAGATAATAAAAATTGTCGAAGCCCGACCAGGTTATGCCCGAAAGGCAGAGCGAGCAGGGCTCGTGGGTGCAGAGAAAAATGCAGTCCTGCGGCGCAGGTCGCGTTTCGGCAGGCAATTCGTAGAACCGCTTGATGGCGTGCATTTCCCCATGCCACAGCGGATTTTCGATCTCGTTATTGGTCTCGGCCAGCACCAGCGACAGGTCCGACTTGCGCAGGATCGCGGCGCCAAACAACTTGTTGCCCTTCGCCACACCGGTCCGCGTGCGCGGCGCGATGTCGTTCTCGATCACGTCGAGCAGGCGGGAAATGAGTTCGGCCTTGTCCAAGTGCGCGTGTCCTTCTGATTGCTCGGCGAAAGTGCGTCGCCTCATCGCCGGGGTCAACTGCCCAGGGTGTTTTCCAGCGGCTTGCCGATGACAGGGTGACTGCGAGAGCCCCCCTAAGCCGAGACGATCAGCGGCGGGTCGGGGAAGTGGAAGAGTTCGAGATTGTTGCCCGGGCCGCCGCGATCGACGACGAGGAAATCGCTTTCGGCCTCCAGCGGGGTCAGTACTCCATGCCAGACATTGCGGCCGATATTGATCCCGGTCGACAGCGGCACCAAAAAGCTGCGGGGCTGGCCCGGGCGGCCGTCTTCGTCGGGCGCGACGGTGACGAGAAAGGGGCGCTGCGCAAGCGGCATGAACGCCTGGCTGCCCAGCGGATGGCGCTCGACCAATTTAAGAGTCAGTGGAAGGGCATAGGGCCGGCCGCGAAAGATCGAGATCAACGGGCGCGGCGTCTCGCCGCCCAGTTCGACCGGGGCGAGATCGTTGTATCGGTCGGTCATGCCCTCGTTGATCGGATAGCTCGCCGCACCCTCGGTCGTGATCACCTGCCCGAAAGGCGCGAAGGCCTCGCGGGTCAGAGGCTCAACGATGATGGTGGCAAAGGGGCCGCTCATTGCGGCTTTGGCAGCGTCACGGTGTTGCGCGCTTCCCCGCCGCCCATATAGACCGCGAGGATGCGCACCGGGCCCGTGCCGGTATTGGTGCCGTTATGGGGCCAGTTGACCGCTTCGAACACGCTCTCGCCGGCGCGGAACACCTTGGTGCCCTTTTCGCCATAGTCGACGGTGAGTTCGCCCTCGAGGATATGGGCGAAAAGCGGCACCTCGTGAAGGTGCCAGCCGGTTTCACCGCCGGCCGGAATGGTGACGATGGCCGAGGTGATGTTGACCGGGCCTTCGGGATAGTTGAGCGGGCTGCCGACCACATCAGTGCCCCCTGCAATCAGCGGGGTCAGCAGGTTCTGATAGGTCTGGACCGGGGCTTCGGCGAAAGCGCCGCCAGCCGTGAGCGCCATGGCAGCGCAAAATCCCATAAGTTTCAGACGCATGATCGCTCTCCCTCGCGCGATGAATCCGGTTCGCCGCGCTACAGATTGAGCCGGGCGTGGCGGTTGACGTCCTTGTAGAGCAGGTACCGGAACCGTGCCGGGCCGGCATAGCAGGCCTGCGGGCAGAAGGCGCGCAGCCACATGAAATCGCCGGCCTCGACCTCCACCCAGTCGCGATTGAGGCGATAGACTGCCTTGCCCTCGAGCACATAAAGGCCGTGCTCCATGACATGGGTTTCCTCGAAGGGAATGACCGCGCCACGCTCCAGCGTGACGATGTTGACATGCATGTCGTGCCGCAGATCGAGGGGGTCGACGAAGCGGGTGGTGCCCCAGGTGTCGCCGGTGCCGGGCATCCAGCGGATCGGCTGGTACTGCTCGTTGGTCACGAAGGGCTCGGGCGCAGCGATACCCTCGACCGCCTCATAGCGCTTGCGGATCCAATGGAAGCGCAGCGGCTCCGAGCCGGGGTTGGTCAGCGTCCAGCGACAGGCGGGAGGCAGGAAGGCATAGCCGCCCGGCGCGAGCTCATGCTGTTCCCCGGCAATCGACAGGCTTGCCGCCCCGGCAACCACGAAGATCACGCCCTCCGCGGCGGGGTTCGGCTCGGGTTGCTGGCTGCCGCCACCGGGGGCTACTTCGACGACATATTGCGAGAACGTCTCGGAGAACCCCGTCATCGGGCGCGCGATGATCCAGGCGCGGGTGTCGAGCCAGTGCGGCAGGTAGCTCGTGACGATGTCGCGCATCACCCCATGGGGAATGACGGCATAGGCCTCGGTGAACACGGCGCGGCCGGTATGGATCGTCTCTTGGCCCGGATGGCCGGCTGCGGGGCTGGCATAGGTCGTCAAGGGCAGTCTCTGATAGGTTTGCGTGGGAAAAACGGCCGGTCAGCCGGCGCGATGGTTGGCGGTGACGACGCCCCAGTGGGCGATTTCGTCCTCATGGCCCGCATCGCGCCAGGTTTCCGCTAGGGCCGCCTGATACCAGTTGCGCATGCCGGGCAGGCCCAGCAGGCGATCGCGATAGGCGGCGGCCTCGGGGGAGACCGAAAGGCCATAGGTCTGCATGCGGAAGGCGACAGGGGCATAGAAGGCGTCGACGGCCGTGAACCGGTCGCCCGCTAGGAAGGGGCCACCGAAGCGGGTGAGGCCCTCGCGCCAGAGTTCGTCGATCCGTCGCAGATCGGCCGCAACCGCCTCGGGCACGGCGTGCAGCTTCACCCGCAGGCCGCAATTCATGCCGCAGGTTGTGCGCAGGGCCGAAAACCCCGAATGCATCTCGGCGGCGGCGGAGCGGGCCCAGGCGCGGGCTGCCCGGTCGGCCGGCCAGATCCCCTCATGGGCCTCTGCGAGATATTCGGCAATGGCCAGGCTATCCCACACCGTCAGGTTGCCATCGATGAGCGCCGGGACCTTTCCCGAGGGCGAAAAGCTGCGGAACGCCGCGTAGTTGGACCCGCCGCCGAACACCTGCAGACGCTCCTCGAACGCAATCCCCGTCTCCCGCATCAGGAGCCAGGGGCGCAGCGACCAGGACGAATAGTTCTTGTTGGCGATATAAAGCGCGTACATCGATGGGCCCTCCGCTGCTGACTTAGCCTTGCCGCCATCTTGTGCACAAGGGGTTGCCGCCGGCGTTCAGGGTTCGAGCCTGTCGCGCAGCCCGGCAAGGCCCTCGGCCGCGAGGGCGGCGTACGGGCCGATCCAGCGGGCATGGATATCGCGGAAGGGCAGGGCGTTGAGGTGGTTCCAGCGCTCGCGGCCGCGCCGTTCGACGATCACGAGCCCAGCCTCTTCGAGCACCTTGAGGTGCTGCATGATTGTGCAGCGATCGAGCCCTGGAAATTTCTCGACCATCATGCCCGTGGTCAGCGGGTCAGCCTTCAGCGCATCGAGCATGCGGCGGCGCAGGCCATTGGCCAAGGCCTTGAAAAGTCTCTCGTCCTGGTCGTCGCTTGACATGTTATATTTTTATAACATAATCGGCACTGACGCAAGGAGGAAGGTGCCATGACGGACGATAATGATGAGGGCATCGTGCCCCGCTTCACGGTTTCGGGGCGCATCGCGCGACCGGTGCGCGAGGTCTTCGAAGCGGTGGTGGATCCCGCCAAGCTCTCGGGCTATTTCACCACCGGCGGGGCCAAGGGGCGGCTCGAGACTGGCGCGACCGTAACCTGGGATTTCCACGATTTTCCCGGCGCGTTCCCGGTCACTGTGGTCGAGGTCGTGCCCGAACGCAGGATCGTCCTGCGCTGGGAGGCCGCTCCCGACGATGATCCGGGCGGGCTTTACGACACCACAGTGACCATGGAGTTCGAGCCGCTCGACGGCGATACCCGCACGCGCGTCTCCATCACCGAAGAGGGCTTCCGCCCGTCAGCCGCCGGGTTCAAATCGGCCTTCGGCAATTGCGAGGCCTGGACCGGCATGCTGTGCGGCATGAAGGTCTATGTCGAGCACGGCATCACCCTGCGCGACGGCTTCTACAAATGATACCGGCTGACGCCGCAGATCCTAGGGCAGGATCTGGCTCAGCCGGATGAAGGCGATGCGTTCGACCTGGCGGCAGGCCTCGGCGAATTCGGTCTCCCGATCATTGCCGAGCCGCCGCTCGAAAGCCGCAAGGATCGTAGCTTTGGTATTGTCCTTGACCGCGATGATGAAGGGGAAGCCGAAGCGCTCGACATAGGCGGCATTGAGCGTGGTAAACCGCTCGCGCTCGGCATCGGTCAGGGCGTCGAGGCCGGCCGAGGCCTGCTCCTCGCTTGAGGCTGCGGTCAGGCGGCGCGCCGCGGCGAGCTTGCCGGCAAGGTCGGGATGGGCGTTGAGCACCCCGAGCCGCTCCTCCGGGCTGGCCGTGCGGAAAACGCGGGCCATCACCGCATGCAGCCCCACCGCCGTATCGTGGGCCGGGCCGAGTTCACGCCGATAGGCGCGCTCGGCCACCCATTCGGAATGCTCGAAGATCGAGCCGAAAAGCTGGGCGAAATCATCATAGGGCAGGCGGCTGGGGCGAACCGTCTGCTCGACGAAGGGATGTTCGCGCAGCCAGTGCTCGGCGATGTCGATGCGCTTTGCAACCCACACCTTGCCCCGGCTCTCGATGTAATCGAGGAAGCGGATGAGCCCGGCGATACGCCCCGGCATGCCGACGAGCCGGCAATGCAGCCCCACCGACATCATCTTGGGCGATCCGGCCGCGCCCTCGTCCCAGAGCACGTCGAAACTGTCCTTGAGCATCTGGAAATAGGCTTCGCCATTGGGAAAGCCCGATGCGGTCGTAAACCGCATGTCGTTGGTGGCGAGCGAATAGGGAATGATCAGCTGCGGGCTGCCCAGATGCTCGCGGTAATAGGGCAGGTCGTCGTCATAGGTATCCGACACATAGGTGAAGCCGCCCTCCTCGGAGGCGAGGTCCACCGTGTTGACCGAGGTGCGGCCGCAATACCAGCCCACGGGCCGTGAGCCGGTGATCTCGGTATGGATGCGCACGGCCTCATGCAGGTCGCGGCGCTCGTGCTCGATATCGTGGTCGCGATAGTCGATCCATTTCAGCCCGTGGCTGGCGATTTCCCAGTCGGCATCGAGCATCGCCTTCACCTGGGCCGGTGAGCGCTCGAGCGCGGTGGCGACGCCATAGACGGTGACGGGCAGGTTGCGGCTGGTGAAGAGGCGGTGGAGCCGCCAGAAGCCGGCGCGTGCCCCATATTCGTACATCGATTCGACGTTCCAGTGCCGCTTGCCCGGCCATGGCGCGGCGCCGATGACGTCGACGAGGAACGCTTCCGAAGCGGCATCGCCATGCAGGATATTGTTCTCGCCGCCCTCTTCGTAATTGAGCACAAACTGCACCGCGACATTGGCGCCGCCCGGCCAGTTGGCGTGGGGCGGGTTGGGGCCGTAGCCATACATGTCGCGGGGGTAACGCATTGTCGTGCCTTTCGTCGTCCGGCTCCGGTTATCGCGCCGGGCCGGTCCCGAGGCAAGATGGCTGACGCCTTTGGCTGCCCGAGGCGAGGGCAAACTGGACCAGTTGGTAAAATTTCGTGCAGGCCCTCTTGGAACCGGCGCGATTTGCGTCGATAGTGCGTCATGCTGAAAACATCCGGAGGGGCCATGGCGGGAGAACCGCGCCTGACCACGCACGTCCTCGATACCATGCACGGCCATCCGGCCCGCGGCATGGCGATCGACCTTCACATGGTGCATGGCGATCATACGCACCTGATCGCCCAGAGCTATACCAATGCCGATGGCCGGCTCGACGCGCCGCTCCTGGCCGGCCCGTCGTTCCAGCTCGGGGCCTACGAGCTGCATTTTCACGTCGGGCAGTATTTCGAGCGGCTCGGTGTCGAGATCGAGATGCCTTTCCTCGAGATTGTGCCCATCCGCTTCGTCCTGAGCGAAAAATCGCATTATCACGTGCCGCTGCTGGTCTCGCCCTTCGCCTATTCGACCTATCGGGGCAGCTGATGACGGGTGTGGATTTCGCCTCATGACTGACCCCGCCAACGCCATCCGCTTCATCCTCAACGATGCCGAGATCGCGCTCGACACGCTGCCGGCAACGCAGACGCTGCTCGATTTCCTGCGCCTCGATCGCCGGCTGCGCGGCACCAAGGAAGGCTGCGCGGAAGGCGATTGCGGCGCCTGCACGGTGCTGGTGGGGCGGCTGACGGAGGCGGGGCTGGTCTATGAGCCTGTCAATGCCTGCATAAGGTTTACCGGCTCGCTCAACGCCACCCATGTGGTGACGATCGAGCATCTCTCGGTGCCCAACGGCCCGCTGCATCCGGTGCAGCAGGCGATGGTCGATCATCACGGCAGCCAATGCGGCTTCTGCACGCCGGGCTTCGTGATGGCGCTCTATGCGCTGTGGATGGGCACTCCACAGCCGAGCCGCACCGAGGTCGAAAAGGCGCTTCAGGGCAATCTCTGCCGCTGCACGGGCTACGCCCCCATCATCCGCGCCGCGCAGGCGGTGGCGGGAGAGCCGGGCGCCGATCCGCTTGTTGCCCATCGGCAGGCGATGGCGGACCGGCTCGCCGGCCTGCGCAACACCGACCGCATCGAAGTGGGCAGCGGCAAGGACCGGGTGATCGTGCCCGCAAGCGTCGATGATCTGGCCGATGCCTATGCCGAAAACCCCGGCGCCACCATCGTGGCCGGGGCCACCGATGTGGGGCTCTGGGTCACGAAGTTCATGCGCGATATCGGCCCCCTGATCTTTGTCTCCCATCTGCCCGAACTGCATCGCGTCAGCGATGCCGATGGCGTCGTGACGCTGGGCGCGGCCGTGTCCTATCGCGAGGCGGAGGCGGCGCTCGTCGCCCGTATTCCGGCGCTCTCGGGGCTCTGGAACCGCATCGGCGGCGAGCAGGTGCGGGCGATGGGCACGGTCGGCGGCAATATCGCCAATGGCTCGCCGATCGGGGACACCCCGCCGCCGCTGATCGCGCTGGGCGCCACGGTTACGTTGCGCAGGGGCCAGGAGCGCCGCACGCTGCCGCTCGAGGATTTCTTCATCGCCTATGGCAAGCAGGACCGGCAGCAGGGCGAATTCGTCGAGAGCGTCGCGGTGCCGCATCTGCCCACAGGCGAGCATCTCGGCTGCTACAAGATTGCCAAGCGCCGCGAGGAGGATATTTCCTCCCTGCTGGGTGCGTTTCGCGTCAAGGTCGAGGCCGGCACGGTGACATCCGCGCGCATCGCTTTCGGCGGCATGGCCGCGACCCCGAAGCGGGCGAAGGCGGTAGAGGCGGCGCTTGTCGGCCAGCCCTGGTCCGAGGCGACGGTCCTTGCCGCGCTGCCGGCCTTCGCCGAGGACTTCCAGCCCATCACCGACATGCGTGCAAGCGCCGCCTACCGTCTGCTGGTGGCTCAGAACCTCCTCCGACGCTTCTTTGCCGAGACACAAGGCAGGGCCGAGCGGCTCGTGCGGCAGGTGGCGTGATGAACAAGCATTCCACCATTCCCGCCCCGGTCATGCATCAGGACTTGAGGCACGATTCCGGACACAAGCACGTGTCGGGCCGGGCCGAATATATCGATGACATGGTCGAGCCGGTTGGCACGCTGCATGCCTATCTAGCGCTCTCGGACCGGGCCCATGCCGAGATCGTCGCGATCGATTTCGAGGCGGTACGGACGGCGCCGGGCGTCTTCGGCATCCTCACGGCCGACGATATTCCGGGCGAAAACGACGTCAGCCCCAGCCACAAGCATGACGAGCCGATCTTCGCGGTCGGCAAGGTGCATTTCTGGGGCCAGCCGATCTTCGCCGTGATCGGGGAAACGCGCGAAGCGGCGCGGCGGGCGGCGCGGCTGGCGCGGATCACCTGGCGCGACCTGCCGGCGGCGCTCGATGTCGATGCGGCGCGGGCGGCGGGCGGGACGCTGGTCACCGAGCCGCTGACGCTGAGGCGCGGCGATGTCGAGGCCGGGCTCGAGGCAGCCCCGCGCAGGATCAAGGGCCGCATCGCCATCGGCGGGCAGGACCATTTCTATCTCGAAGGGCAGATCGCCTTCGCCATTCCGGGCGAGGATGAGGATGTCATCATTCACTCCTCCACCCAGCACCCCTCCGAGGTACAGCTGATGGTGGCGCATGTGCTGGGCATTTCCCAGCATGCCGTGACGGTCAATGTCCGCCGCATGGGCGGAGGCTTTGGTGGCAAGGAGACGCAGGGCAACCTCTTTGCGGCGGTTGCGGCCCTCGCCGCCAAGCGCTGGAACCGGCCCGTCAAGATCCGCCCCGATCGCGACGACGACATGCAGGCGACCGGCAAGCGGCATGATTTCGTCGTCGACTACGATGTCGGCTATGATGACGATGGTCGCATCCAGGCCGTCGACGCGGTCTATGCCGCGCGCTGCGGCTTTTCCTCGGACCTTTCGGGGCCGGTGACCGACCGGGCGCTGTTCCACGCCGACAATGCCTATTGGTATCCGGCGGTTAAGGTGCGCTCCGAGCCGCTTTACACCAACACTGTCTCCAACACCGCGTTTCGCGGCTTTGGCGGGCCGCAGGGCATGATGGCGGCCGAGCGCTGGATCGAGGACATCGCCTATGGCCTGGGCAAGGATCCGCTCGATATCCGCAAGGCCAATTTCTACGGCACTGACGATCGCAACGTCACGCCCTACCACCAGACGGTGACCGACAACATCATCGGCCGGCTGGTCGACGAGCTCGAGACCAGTTCCGATTATCAGGCGCGCCGTAAGGCGGTGCTGGCGTTCAACACCATGGGCGGAGTGCTGCGCAAGGGCATCGCCCTGACCCCGGTGAAGTTCGGCATCTCGTTCACGGCCACCTGGTACAATCAGGCCGGCGCGCTGGTGCATGTCTATCGCGACGGCTCGATCCATCTCTCCCATGGCGGCACCGAGATGGGGCAGGGGCTCTACATCAAGGTGGCGCAGGTGCTGGCCGATGCCTTCGGGGTCGGGCTCGAGGCCATCAAGATCATGGCGACGACGACCGGCAAGGTGCCCAACACCTCGGCCACGGCAGCCTCGTCCGGCTCCGATCTCAACGGCATGGCCGCCTATGACGCGGCCCGGCAGATCAAGGCGCGGCTCGCGGCCCATGCGGCCCGCATCTACGAGGTTGCGGAAGCCGATGTCGCCTGGGTGCCGGGGGGCATCATGGCCGGCCGGCAGTTCGTCGCGTTCTCCGAGCTCGTGGCCTCGGCCTATCTCAGCCGCGTGCAGCTTTCGGCTGCCGGCTTCTACAAGACCCCGGACATCCACTGGGACCGGGCCAATGGACGCGGCCGGCCGTTCTATTACTTCGCCTATGGCGCCTCGGTGTCGGAAGTGACCATCGATACGCTGACCGGCGAATACACCGTCGATCGGGTCGATATCCTCCACGATGTGGGGCGTTCGCTCAATCCGGTCATCGATCTGGGGCAGATCGAGGGTGGCTTCATCCAGGGCATGGGGTGGCTGACCACCGAGGAACTGGTATGGGATGCGCGCGGGCAGCTGCGCACTCATGCGCCATCCACCTACAAGATCCCGCTGGCCTCAGATGTGCCGCCGATCTTCAACGTCAGGCTGGCCGAATGGAGCCAGAACAGGGAGATGACCATCGGCCGCTCCAAGGCGGTGGGCGAGCCGCCGCTGATGCTGGCCATGTCGGTGGTCGAAGCCCTCTCGATGGCGGTGGCCTCGGAGGCGGACTATCGCGTCGCGCCGCGCCTCGATACGCCGGTCACGCCGGAGCGCGTGTTGATGGGCATTAAGCGCATGCGCACAGAGCGCCCGGCGTGATGGCACTCGACGCCGCCTCGCTCGCCGTCTTCCTCAGCCGTGAGCCGGCCGCCATCGTCGCCGAACTTCTCGTCGTCCGGGGGTCGAGCCCGCGCGAGGCTGGCACCTTCATGGTCATCGCGCCCGAGGCGCTCATCGGCACCATCGGGGGCGGGGCGCTGGAGCATATGGTGATCCGACGCGCCCGGCAGGCGCTTCGCGATGGCCTGCCGCCCGGCACCATGGATGTGCCGCTCGGCCCCGAAATCGGCCAATGCTGCGGCGGCCGCGTCGAGGTGGCAATGCGGGTGGTTGACGCTGCAGAAGCGGACCGCCTCACCGCCCGCCTCGAACGCGCCGATGCCGGCCGGCGGCCGGTATTCATCTTCGGAGCCGGGCATGTGGGGCGCGCGCTGGCGCTGGCGCTGGCGCCGCTGCCCTTCCGCGTCACTGTAATCGACACGCGCCCCGAGACGCTCCAGCATCTGCCGGAGGGTGTCGCCGGGCAGGCCGTGGCGATGCCCGAGGCCGTGGTGCGCCGGGCGCCGGCCGGCAGCGTCTTTGCCATTCTCACCCACGACCACGCGCTCGATTTCCTCATCGCGCGTGAGGCGCTCGCACGCGGCGATGCGGCCTATGTCGGCATGGTGGGCTCCAGGACCAAGCGGGCGCGCTTTGCCAGCTGGTTCGAGGGCGAAGGCGGCACCCGCGAGCAATTGGCGCAGCTGCGCCTGCCCATCGGCAGCCTCGGTTTGCGCGACAAGCGCCCGGCGGTGATCGCGGCACTGGCGGCGGCGGAAATTTTGGTCCACAGTGCCTCTCGGGAAGCTGGACTGACGGGCGCGCAACTGCCTACGGGGGCATTGGTGGGGGCGGCTGATGAGCATTGATGCGCCGGTGCGGCTCGCGCTCAAGGGGATCACCAAGCGGTTCCCCGGCGTGCTGGCCAATGACGATGTGAGCTTTTCGGTCCGCGCTGGCGAGATCCACGCGCTGCTGGGCGAAAATGGCGCGGGCAAATCCACCCTCGTCAAGATGATCTACGGCATCATGCAGCCCGATGCCGGCACCATCGCCTGGAATGGCGAGATCGTGACCATCGCCAACCCCAAGGCGGCGCGCCGGCTGGGCATCGGCATGGTGTTCCAGCATTTCTCGCTGTTCGATGCGATGACGGTGCTGGAAAACATCGCGCTGGGCCTCGACGCAAAGCTCACGCAGCGCGAGCTCGAGGCCAAGGTGCGGGCCGTGATGAGCCAGTACGGGCTGGTGCTCGACCCGCATCGCGTGGTCGCCACGCTGTCGGTGGGCGAGCGGCAGCGCATCGAGATCGTGCGCGCGCTGCTGCTCGATCCGCAATTGCTGATCATGGACGAGCCGACGTCGGTTCTGACCCCGCAGGAGGTTGAGGCGCTGTTCGCGGTGCTGCGGCGCCTCTCCGCGGAAGGGCGCTCGATCCTCTACATCTCGCACAAGCTGCACGAAATCCGGGCGCTCTGCCACACGGCCACCATCCTGCGCGGTGGCAAGCTTGTGGCGACCCTCGATCCGCGCGTCGAGACGCCGCGCTCCATGGCCGAAAAGATGATCGGCGCGAGCCTCAAGGACATCAGCAAGGATCCCAATCGCCGCTTCGGCAAGGAGCGGCTGTTGGTTTCCGGTCTCACGACGCTTGCCGAAGACGAGTTCGGTGTGGCCATCGACAGCGCGAGCTTTGCGGTGAGGGCCGGTGAAATCCTCGGCATCGCCGGGGTCGCCGGCAACGGGCAGAACGCCTTGCTCGATGCGCTCTCGGGCGAAATCCTCGGCACCCATGGCGATGCCGTCCGGCTCGACGGTACCCCGATCGGTTTGATGGGCACGACCGCCCGGCGCCGCCTCGGGCTCTGCGCCGTGCCCGAGGAGCGCAACGGCCACGCGGCGGTCGGCGATTTCAGCCTTTCGGACAACAGCGTGCTCACCGCGCGGGACCGGCTCAAGATGGTGTTGGCCGGGCTGATCAATTCGGGCGCGGCAAAAACCTATACCGGCAAGGTCATAGCGCAGTTCGCCGTCAAGGCGCTGGGCCCGCATTCTACGGCCGGCTCGCTCTCGGGCGGCAATCTGCAGAAATACATCATGGGCCGCGAAATCCTGCAAAACCCCTCCGTGCTGGTGGTCAGTCAGCCGACCTGGGGCGTCGATGCGGGCGCGGCGGCGGCCATCCATCAGGCGCTGGTCGATCTCGCGGCGGCGGGCTCGGCCATCGTCGTGATCAGCCAGGACCTCGATGAATTGCTTGCGCTCTCGGATACGCTGCTGGTGATCAATGGCGGCCGCCTGAGCAAGCCGCTCGATGTGGGCGCCGTCTCGATCGAGGAGATCGGCCTCCTGATGGGCGGTGTGCACGGCACCGAGGATGAAGTGCATATCGCACCGGGAGGCCAGATTGCAGTTCCGGCTTGAAAAGCGCGCCGAACCCAGCCGCCTGATGCTCTATCTGGCGCCGATCCTGGCGCTGGCGATCACCGCCGTGCTGGGGGCGCTGCTGTTCTCGGTGATGGGCTATGACGGTATCGGGGCGGTGCGCGAGATCTTCCTCACGCCCCTCACCAACCCCTATAAATGGCAGGACCTCGCGGTCAAAGCCTCGCCGCTGGTGATCATCGCGGTGGGGCTGTCGGTGGCCTATCGCGCCAATGTCTGGAACATCGGGGCCGAGGGGCAATATATCGTCGGCGCCATCGCCGGCACCGGCGTTGCGCTCCTCACCTACAATCTCAGCGGCCCGTGGATCCTGCCGCTGATGCTCGTGGCCGGCATGGCGGGCGGGGCGGCCTATGCCGCGATCCCCGCCTTCTTGCGCACGCGCTTCCGCGTCAACGAGATCCTGACCACGCTGATGCTGACCTACGCGTCGGTGAATCTCCTCAACTACCTCGTCTTCGGGCCGTGGAAGAGCCCGACGGCGATGGGCCAGCCGCAGACGGTGCTGTTCTCGCTTGACCAGTCGCTGCCCTATGTGGTGCCGGGCACCATCATCCATCTGGGCACCCCGATCGCCATCGCGGTGGCGCTGATCGTCTGGCTGGTGATGTCGCGTTCGGTCTTCGGCTTCCAGATCCGCACCGTCGGACTTGCGCCCCATGCCGCGCGCTATGGCGGATTTTCGGCCGATCGCACGGTCTGGATGGCGCTGCTGCTGAGCGGGGCGCTGGCGGGGCTTGCCGGCATTCTCGAAGCCGCCGGCCCGTTCGGTCGGCTCGTGCCGCAGTTTCCGACCAATTACGGCTTCACCGCCATCATCGTCGCCTTTCTTGGCCGGCTCCATCCCATCGGTTGCCTCTTCGCCGGCATCATCCTCGCCATCACCTTCGTGGGCGGCGAGGTGGCGCAGACGACCATGCGGCTGCCGTTTGCGGCGGTCGGGGTGTTCCAGGCGATGGTTCTGTTCCTGCTTCTGGCGGCGGATTTCTTCGTGCGTCACCGGTTCCGGGCAGTCGAGCCCAAGACTTCCGCGAGGCCGGCATGAACAGCGCCCTCATCGTCCCCTTCATCGTCACTCTCGTGGCCGCCTCCACGCCCATCCTGCTCGCGGCGCTGGGCGAACTGGTGGTGGAAAAGAGCGGCGTGCTCAATCTGGGCGTCGAAGGCATGATGCTGATCGGCGCCATGACCACCGCCGCCGTGATGCTGACCACCGGCAATCCCTATCTCGCCATCGGCAGCGCGGCCCTTGCCGGCGCCTTCGCGGCCCTGCTGTTTGCGGTCCTGACCCTGTCGCTTTCGGCAAATCAGGTGGCGACCGGGCTGGCGCTCACCATCCTCGGAACGGGCCTCACCGCGCTTGTCGGCCGACCCTTCACCGGCCAGCCGGTGCCGACGCTGGGGCCGCTCTTTCCGCCCGCACTCGCCAATGATCCGATCTGGCGGGTGATCTTCGGCTACTCGCCACTGGTCTATCTCTCGCTCGCCATGGTGGTTGCGGTCTGGTTTTTCCTGATGCGCACGCGATCCGGGCTGATCCTGCGCGCCATCGGGGAATCCGACACCTCCGCCCATTCCATCGGCTATCCGGTGATCGGAGTGCGCTACCTGGCCGTGCTCTTTGGCGGGGCTATGGCCGGCATCGGTGGCGCCTGCTTCCCCTTGATGCTCACCCCGCAATGGGCCGAGCGGCTGACGGCCGGGCGCGGCTGGATCGCGCTGGCGCTCGTCGTCTTCGCCGCCTGGCGCCCCTATCGCCTGCTCGCCGGCGCCTACATCTTCGGGCTTTTGATGACGCTCGAAGTCTATGCCAAGACCTCCGGCGGTGGCTTCCGCATCTTTCCCTCCGAGTTCTGGGCCGCACTGCCCTATCTCGCGACCATTCTCGTGCTGGTCTTGATCTCGCTCAGCCGCAAGGGCAGCACCAGTGCGCCGGCCTGCCTCGGCAAACCCTTTTCGCCCGCCGGGTGACCCCGCTTCATCGTGAACATCAGGAGACACGACATGATGAGACTCAATCGCCGCCATATCATGCAACTGGGCGGTGCCGCCGCAGCGCTGCCGCTGCTGGGCGGCCAGGCCTTCGCCCAGGAAAAGGTGAAGGTCGGTTTCGTGCTGATCGGCACTCCTGACGACAATGGCTGGAATTATGGCCACGACCAGGGCCGGCTGTTCATGCTCGACGCCATCGGCGAGGACAAGGTCGAGACCACCGTGGTCACCAATGTCGCCGAAGGCCCGGATAGCGAACGCGTGTTCCGCGAACTGGCCCAGCAGGGCCATCAGCTGATCTTCGGCACGAGCTTCGGCTATGGCGATTATATCCACCGCGTCGCCCGCCAGTTCCCCGACACCCGCTTCGAATGGGCCACCGGCAACCTGACCGCGCCCAACGTCGCGCTCTACAATGCCAAGTTCCATGAAGGCCGCGCCGTGCTCGGCACCATTGCGGGCCTGACCACCAAGACCAACAAGATCGCCTATGTCGGCTCCATGCCGATCCCCGAAGTGGTGATGGGCATCAACGCCTTCGCGCTCGCGGCGCGCAAGGTGAACCCCGAAGTCGAAGTCACCGCCGTCTATGTCGGCAGCTGGTTCGATCCGCCGCGCGAGGCCGATCTCGCCCGCTCGCTGATCGCCCAGGGCGTCGACGTCATCACCCAGCACACCGACGGTCCGGTCATCCCGCAGATCGCGGAATCCTCGGGCATCGTGGGCGTTTTCGGCCAGGGCGCCGACATGAGCGCCTTTGCGCCCAACACGCACCTGACCTCGATCATCGACCATTGGGGCCCCTATTACGTGCAGGCCGTGCAGTCGCTGATCGATGGCACCTGGACCAATGGCAGCGTCTGGCCGGGCCTCAAGGAAGGCGAAGTGCTGATCGGGCCCTATAACCCGAACCTTGCGGCCGACGTCGTCGCCAAGGCCGAAGAGGTCAAGAACGCCATCATCGATGGCTCGCTGCACCCCTTCGCCGGCCCGATCAACGACAACACCGGCACCGAGCGCGTTGCCGCCGGCGACATCATCGACGACGGCGAGTTCTGGGCCGTGGACTGGTATGTCGAAGGCGTGAGCGTCGTAGAGTAAGGCTCGAGGGAAGCGCCCTCGTTCCGCATCCGGAAAGGGGGCGCTTGTCTGCTCATAGCCCGTGTGCGTTGATCTGCGTGGCCTGACACAGACGCACTGTGAAGATCTGAGCATTACACCGCCTCGAAAGCGCCTGCCCACCCACGACGTCATTCCCGCGAAAGCGGAAATCCAGTCTTTATGCCCACGGGCACGGGTTACGGCCTGAATCTGAACCTGCGGACGAGCACGCCATGACTGACTTCGCGATCTTCTGGGAATGGCTGAGCTTTGCCGCCCGCTGGCTGCATGTGATCACCGCGATCGCGTGGATCGGCTCGTCCTTCTATTTCATCGCGCTCGATCTTGGGCTGCGCAAGACGCCGAGCCTGCCTCCGCTCGCCCATGGCGAGGAATGGCAGGTGCATGGGGGCGGGTTCTACCACATCCAGAAATATCTCGTGGCGCCCGAATTCCTGCCCGAGCACCTGACCTGGTTCAAATGGGAGAGCTACGCCACCTGGCTTTCGGGCTTTTCCCTGCTCGTCATCGTCTATTACGTCGGAGCCGATCTCTATCTCATCGATCGCAACGTGCTCGACGTGCCCAACTGGGTCGCAATCCTCATTTCGATGGGCTCGATCGCACTGGGCTGGCTGGTCTATGACACCCTCTGCAAGTCGCCCGTGGGCAACTCCACCAACGGGTTGATGCTGGTGCTGTTCGCCATCCTCGTGGCGATGGCCTGGGCCTATACGCAGGTCTTCACCGGCCGCGCCGCCATGCTGCATATGGGTGTGTTCACCGCCACCATCATGAGCGCCAATGTGTTCATGATCATCATCCCCAACCAGAAGATCGTGGTCGCCGATCTCAAGGCTGGGCGGGTGCCGGACGCCAAATATGGCAAGATCGCCAAGCAGCGGAGCCTGCACAACAACTATCTGACGCTGCCCGTCATCTTCTTCATGCTCTCGAGCCATTATCCGCTGGCCTTCGCGACACAGTGGAACTGGCTGATCGCGGCGCTGATCTTTCTCGTCGGCGTCGTCATCCGGCATTACTTCAACACCCGCCACGCGCGAAAGGGCAATCCGCACTGGACCTGGGCGGTGGCCGTGGCCCTTTTCCTCGTCATTGCCTGGCTTTCAACCTCGCCCAAGCTGCCGACCGGGGCAGAGACCGTGCTCTCGCCCAGCGCCGCCGCGTTCGAGGCCAGCCCGCATTTCGTGGCCGTGTCGCAGATCGTCGATACGCGCTGCGTCATGTGCCACACCGCCGAGCCGGTGTGGGACGGGGTGCACCAGCCGCCCAAGAACGTCATTCTCGATACGCCCATCGCGGTCGCCAACCATGCCCATGAGATCGCCATCCAGTCCGGCTGGAGCCATGCCATGCCCCCTGGCAATGTCTCGGAGATGACCGATGCCGAGCGGGCGCTGATCGTCGCCTGGTTCCGCGAGGGATCGGGGCGGTGAAAAGGGTCCTGCGCGGGCGTGTCCTCAGCTTTTTCGCCGAGCCCCAAGGCCGCGGCGATACGGCAAGCTACAGCTATTTCGAGGATGGCGCGGTGCTCATCGCCGATGGCGCCATCGTCTTTGCCGGTACGTGGTTCGACGGGCTGGCCGATGGCGCCGAGCTGGTCGATCACCGGCCCAACCTCATCCTGCCCGGCTTCATCGACGCCCACATCCATTATCCGCAGATGCAGGTGATCGGCTCCTATGCCGGCAGCCTGCTCGAATGGCTCAACACCTACACCTTCGTGGAAGAGCAGCGTTTTGCCGACCCGGCCCATGCAGAGCGCATTGCCGGGCGCTTCCTCGACGAACTCGTGCGCCACGGAACCACCACCGCGGCGGCCTATTGCACGGTGCATCCGCAATCGGTCGATGCGTTTTTTGCTGCGGCGGCAGAGCGCAACATGCTGATGGTAGCCGGCAAGGTGATGATGGACCGCCATGCCCCGCAGGCCCTGCGCGACACGGCGCAGACGGGCTATGACCAGTCGGTGGCGCTGATCGAGCGCTGGCATGGCCGGGGCCGGGCGCACTACTCCATCAGCCCGCGCTTTGCCATCACCTCGACCCCCGAGCAGATGGAGGCCACGCAGGCGCTGGCGCGCCAGTACCCGGATCTCCATATCCAGACCCATGTCGACGAGAACCTTGCGGAAATCGAGTTTGCCCGCTCGCTCTATCCCAATGTGGCCGACTATCTGGGCATCTATGAGCGCTACGGGCTCCTGGGCCCGCGGACGCTTCTGGGCCATTGCATCCACCTCACCGATCGCGAAGTCGGCCTTCTGGTCGAAACGCGATCGGTTGCCGTCTTCTGCCCCACATCGAACCTGTTCCTCGGCTCAGGCCTCTTCAACCACCAGCGTCTGCGCGAGGCCGGGGCGCGGGTAGCGCTTGCGACCGATGTGGGCGGCGGCACCAATTACGCGATGCTGCGCACGCTAGACGAGGGCTACAAGGTTCTGCAGGTGCAGGGCCAGCGGCTCGATCCGCTCAGCGCCATCTACATGGCGACGCTGGGCAATGCGCGGGCGCTGGGCCTCGAGCACCGCATCGGCGCCATCGTCAGCGGCATGGAGGCCGATCTCGTGGTCCTTGATGCCACCGCCACCCCGCAGATGAGGCTGCGCATGGAAACGGTAAATTCCCTCGAGGAAGAACTGTTTCTGCTCCAGACATGCGGGGATGACAGGGCGGTCGTCGAGACGTATGTAGCGGGCGCGGCGCAAAAATCCCGCCTGCCGGCCTGATCAAGGCCGATCCAACCGAACGAAAGAGGGCGGTCCCATGACGAACACTGTCGAACGCGCAGGCCTTACGGTCGATGCCCAGCTGGCGCAATTCGTCGAGACCCGCGCCCTCAAGGGTCTGCCGCTCGATCCGGCTGCGGTATGGCAGGGCTTTGCCCATCTCGTGGCCGAGGCGGGGCCGCGCAACCGCGAACTGCTCGCCATCCGCGAGCACCTGCAAAGCCGCATCGATCAGTGGCACATCGAGAACGGCCCGGTCTCCAACAATCCCGCCGGCTACCAGCGCTTCCTGCGCGAGATCGGCTATCTGGTCGATGAGCCGGCCGATTTCTCCATCGAAACCGAGGGGCTCGATCCCGAGATCGCCAGCATCTGCGGGCCGCAGCTGGTGGTGCCGGTCTCCAACGCCCGCTATGCGCTGAATGCCGCCAACGCCCGCTGGGGCAGCCTTTACGATGCGCTTTACGGCACCGATGCGGTTTCGCGCGCGGGCGATCTGGCGCCGGGCAAGGGCTACAATGCCGCCCGTGGCGCCGCCGTCGTGGCGCGGGCCGCCGAGTTTCTCGACGAGGCCTTCCCGCTCGCCAAAGGCAGCCACAAGGATGTGACGGCTTATGTCGTGGCCGAGACCGCCGGCATCGCCGCGCTCGCCATCGATACGATTTCGGGCCCGACCAAGCTCAAGGATGCCAGCCAGTTCGTCGGCTATGCCGAAGAGGGCGGGCGGGCGGTGATCCTGCTCGTCCATAACGGGCTGCATGCCGAGCTGGTGCTTGATCGCACCACGCCCGTGGGTTCCGCCCACCCGGCCGGCTTGTCCGACGTCGTGCTCGAATCGGCGCTGACTACGATCCAGGATTGCGAGGACTCGGTCGCGGCTGTCGATGCGGAAGACAAGGTCGGGGTCTATGCCAACTGGCTCGGCCTGATGGATGGCACGCTGACCGAAAGCTTCGAGAAGGGCGGCCGCACCATCGAGCGCCGGCTCAATCCGGATCGCACCTATCGCTCCGCCAGGGATGGCAAGCCGCTCGTGCTCAAGGGCCGCGCGCTGCTGCTCGTGCGCAATGTCGGGCATCTGATGACGACCCGCGCCGTGCTCGACGCCGAAGGCCAGCCGATCGGCGAGGGCCTGCTCGATGCGTTCGTCACAGCGCTCTGCGCCATGCACGACACCACCAATTCGCGCACCGGGGCGATCTATGTGGTCAAACCCAAGATGCACGGGCCCGAGGAGGTGACCTTCGCCTGCGAGATCTTCGCGGCGGTCGAGAGCATTCTCGGGCTCAAGCCCGAAAGCATCAAGATCGGCATCATGGATGAGGAGCGGCGCACCTCCGCTAACCTCAAGGCGGCGATTTATGCGGCGCGGCGCCGGGTGTTCTTCATCAATACCGGCTTCCTCGATCGCACCGGCGACGAAATCCACACCTCGATGCGTGCCGGCGCAGTGCTGCGCAAGGATCAGGTGCGGTCCGAAAAGTGGCTGTCCTCCTACGAGGATCGCAACGTGCTGATCGGGCTTGCTGCGGGTTTTTCAGGCCGGGCGCAGATCGGCAAGGGCATGTGGGCGCGCCCCGACGACATGGCCGAGATGCTGCGCCAGAAGATCGGGCACCCCAATGCCGGCGCCAACACCGCCTGGGTGCCGTCGCCGACGGCCGCGACGCTGCACGCGCTGCACTATCATCAGGTCGATGTCTTCGAGGCCCAGAAGCGTCGCCACAATCAGCCGGTGCCGGGGCTCGATGCGCTGTTCTCGATGCCGGCGCTCGACCGCACCGAACTCACCCGCGAGCAGATCAAGCGCGAGATCGAGAACAATGCCCAGGGCATCCTGGGCTATGTGGTGCGCTGGGTCGATCAGGGCGTCGGCTGCTCCAAGGTGCCCGACATCAACAATGTCGGGCTGATGGAAGACCGCGCCACCTGCCGCATTTCGAGCCAGGCGCTGGCCAACTGGCTGCTGCATGGCGTGGTGACCGAGCCGGAAGTGCGGCAGACCTTCGAGCGCATGGCCGCCGTGGTCGACAAGCAGAACGAAGGCGATCCGCTCTACCAGCCGATGGCCGGAAATTTCGCCACCTCCATCGCCTTCCAGGCCGCGCTTGATCTGGCGCTCAAGGGCGCAAAGCAGCCCTCGGGCTATACCGAGCCGCTGCTGCATGCGGCACGCGAACGGGTGAAGGCGGCTGGCTGAGGGTTTGCGCGGAGGGGCTTATGGCCCTCGCCGTCTGCTCGTGGTGCCACTGTCGACTCACAGGGGTCGCGTTAGCGGTGTAGACTCCTTGTTGAGGACTTTTTGAACCAAAGCTGGATTCCCGCGAAGGCGGGAATCCAGTTTGCGGTGTCAGACTGTCGTGAATCCTTGTGAGGCCCAGACCACCTACGCCGAGATGAACGGCCGGCGGCCCATCCTGCCGCCACCCCCCTCAAACCATACACACCGGCAAACTGATGCTGCTCGGATGGTCCGGATCGTGGAAAACCTCGATATCGGCGGCAATAAGCGTCGTCGCGCTGCCCACAGGCTCGTCGGTGCCGGTGTTGCGGGCAAAGCGCGGATGGGCGCCCGAGGCGACGATCACCCGCAGCCGATGACCCGCCGCGAAGCGGTGCGCCGTGGCGTGGAGGCGGATGGGGATCGACCACACCCCGTCCGGCCCGGTCGCCGCACCCGCGCGCTGGCGCACCAGCCCGTCGCAGATATTGGTCGAGACGCCCTTTTCATCGACATCGCAGAGCCTGACGAAGAAATCGGCCGTCGGCAGGCTGGCGCGCGCAAAGAGCCAGGCTTCGACATTGCCGATCACGGTCACGTCTTCAGCCAGCGGATCTGAGGTGTAGACCAGCACGTCCTTGCGCTTTTCGAGCGGCGCGTTGTCCACCGGTCCGGCCCCTGTAAACGCAAACATCGCCCCCCCGACATTGGGCGTAGGCTTCGCCGGATCGTAGCGATAACGATCGGGCGGGGATGGGGAGGGCGCCTCGGGGGCAAGTCGCTTGCTGCCTTGCAGATGCCAGATCTCCGGTTCGGGCGGCCGGGGCGGATAGTGGTCGAACTCCTGCCAGCCGGGTCCGCCGCTGATATGGATGCGCACCGGCTTGTCGCGCAGCCCCGTGCTGTCATCGAGCAGCTGGCTGCGCATCCAGATCAGCGTTTCGCGCACGCTCTCGGTCTGCATCTCGCCGGTAATGTGGGTCCAGGGCCCGACGGTGAGGTAGGGCCGATGCCCCGCCGAGACCAATGTCTGGTAGTCGCGCAAAAGCTGGTCGACCATGAAGTCGTACCAGCCTGAGATGAAGTGGTTGGGCGGCGTCTTGGGCCCAAGCCGATGGGTATGGTCCATCCGCGCCCAGAAGGCGGGGTTGTCGACCGCTTCGACCAGCCAGCGCCGCCAGAAGGGCACCGCGTTGCGGGTCAGCCGCTTGTCGGCATTGATCAGCGGCAGCTTCATCGCCGCTGCCCGCGTCGCCTTCTCGATGCCGCCCGAGACCATGCGCTGCGCCGTGACGACGGGATTGCGGCGAATGCCCTCCACCACCTGCATCCACGAGAGCCAGAGCCCCAGATGCAGCGCGCCGCCGGGGAAGACGACGCTCTCGAACTCGGCGCTCGTGACCTTGGTCGACATCGCCGAGCGTTCGGGCAGCGCGTCGCAGATGGCCCATTGTGCATAGCCCAGATAAGAGGGACCGGAGGTGCCCAGCCGCCCGTCATACCAGGGCTGCTGCCCGAGCCAGTCGAGGGTGGCAAGCCCATCCTCCCGCTCATTAGCGAGGGGATCGAATTCGCCGCCAGAGCCGGCGGTGCCGCGACAGGCCTCGATCAGCACGTTGAAGCCGCGTTCCGCATAGCATTCGGCGACGGTGTCAAACCCCTTGAGGCCATAGGGCATGCGCATCAGGATGGTGGGGTGCGGGCCCTCGGCGCGCGGAAAATAATGGGCAGCCTCCAGCATCACCCCATCGCGCATGGGGATGGAGAGGCCCTTGGTATGCCCGGCAGGGAAGAGCCGCTTGGGCAGGCGCGCCGCGCGGGCGAGGAAAAAACTGGCCAGACCCATGGTGCCGCTCCTGCTGCTGCGCCTTCAGCTGACGAAATCGAAGGCGTCGACGTCAAAGAGACCCCGATCGGTCATTTTGAGATGCGGGATGACCGGCAGGGCGAGGAACGCGACCTGCAAGAAGGGCTCGGGCAACACGCAGTCGAGCGCGCGTGCCGCCTCGCGCAGGATTTCGAGCTGGTGGGCCACCGCCTCGAAGGGCTGGTCGCTCATGAGGCCTGCAATCGGCAGGGCCAGCTCGGCCGTGACCGCGCCGCCCTCGGCCACTACGAACCCGCCGCCGATCGCGATGAGCCGGTTGACGGCGGTCGCCATGTCCGCATCCGAGACCCCGACGACCGTGATGTTATGGCTGTCATGGCCCACCGACGAGGCGATGGCGCCGCGCTTCAGGCCAAAGCCCGTGACGAAACTGCGCCCGACATTGCCGTTGCGGCCATGCCGTTCGATCACCGCGACCTTGATGACGTCTTTTTCCAGGTCGGGCGCCAGATTATCCTCCTCGTCGCGTGCAAGGGTGGCACTCTCGCGGAAGGTGAGGATGAGGCCGGGCTTTACCCCGATCACCGGCGTTTCGTTGCGACCCGGCATGGCCGGGGTCCTGAAGGTCGCAGCGGAGACCGGTTCGGCCTTGACCGAAGCGAGCCCGGTTATCGCCACCGGCCGGCGCTGCGCAAAGCTTTCGGGCGTAACGAGCTTTCCACCCGCGATCACGTCGCTGACCCTGCAGTCCTCCAGACTATCGAGCAGCACGATGTCCGCCCGCCATCCGGGCGCCAGGAGTCCGCGATCGCGCACGCCGAAGATGCGGGCGGCCGAATGCGAGGCGGCGCGATAGACGTGGTGGAGCGGGCAGCCGCGCCCGATCAGCCGGCGGATGGAGCTGTCGAGGTGCCCCTCTTCGGCGATGTCGAGCGGGTTGCGGTCATCGGTGCAGAGCGCGACGAAGCTCGACGTGTCGGCCGTGAGCAGGGGGGCCAGCGCCTCGAGGTCCTTGGAGACCGAACCTTCGCGGATGAGGATGGCCATGCCGCGCGCCAGCTTTTCCTGCGCCTCGGCAAGGCTCGTCGCCTCATGGTCGGTGCGGATGCCGGCCGCCGCATAGCCGTTGAGCCCGAGCCCCGAGAGCAGCGGCGCATGCCCGTCGATATGCCCGTCCTGGAAGGCCGCAAGCTTAGCCAGAATGCCGGGGTCGCCGGCGAGCACGCCGGGAAAATTCATCATCTCGGCGAGGCCGATGACCTTCGGGTGGTCGCGGAACGGCAGCAGATCCTCGATTTCGAGCGTCGCGCCATTGGTCTCGAAACCGGTGGCCGGCACGCAGGACGAGAGGTTGACGCGGATATCCATGATCGTGGTTTCGGCCGAGCGCAGAAACCAGTCGATGGCCTCGGCCCCAAGCACATTGGCCATTTCATGCGGGTCGCAGATCGCCGTGGTCACGCCATGGGGCAGCACGCAGCGGTCGAATTCCTGCGGGGTCACCAGCGAGGATTCGATGTGCAGGTGCGTATCTATGAAGCCGGGCACTGCGAACCGGCCATGGCCCTCGATGGTTTCGATGCCCTCATAGGCGTGGTGCGTGCCCACGATCCTGTCGCCGACGATGGCGATGTCGCACGCCGTGATCGCACCGGTGATCACATCGAGCAGCCGCACATTCCTGATCACGCGGTCAGCGGCGATCCGGCCGGATCCGGCCTCGATCATGCGGGCCAATTGGGCTGTGTCGGTCATGTCGTCTCCCAGGTGGTGAGGCGACAGTCGGTCGCGGCGCCTGCCGGGTCAAGCCGGAACCGCGCATGGCACCGCCGCGTTGCTAGCTCGATTGGATCGATCGCATCGATCAGGCAACACCACAGGGGCACGAATGACTTACGATCCGCACAAGTCGACCACCGAAGTTCGCCAGGGCAACAAGCGTCGCATGAACCTGCGAGTCTTGGTGATCTCGCTCATCGGCATCATCGTGCTCTTTGCCATCATCTATTTCGTCTACATGGCCGGCCAGCCGATGCCGGAAATTCCGGCGCAGCCATGAGGCTAAAGCGCATCCGTCGCGATCAGCTCGCCCTGCGCCGCGTTCGTCGCGGCCGGGGCCACGTGCTTGTCGCCGACGATGGCAGCATCCTGCGCGAGCCCGAGCTCGTCGCCCGAATCAAGGCGCTCGGCATTCCGCCGGCGTGGCAGGATGTGCGCGTGGCCCACGAGCCGCACGCCCATATCCAGGCCTGCGGCACCGATGCCGCCGGCCGCATCCAGTATATCTATCATGGCGAGTGGACCGTGCGGCGCGATCGCAAGAAGACGCGCCAGCTCATGGCCCTGTCCGAGGCGCTGCCGCGCATTCGTCGCGCCGTGCAGCGCGATCTCCAGGCCGAAGCCGGCAGTCGCCTTCTCGCCATCGCTATCGGCGTGGCGCTGATCGATCGCACCGCGATGCGCGTCGGCCGGGAGCGCTATCTTGCGACCAATGGCACGCGCGGCGCCGGCACGCTTTATTGCCGCGACGTGAATGTCAATGGCGAGGAGGTCTGCGTCACCTTCCCGGCCAAGAGCGGCAAGACGGCGACCTATTGCTTTACCGATGCACGGCTGTCGGCCGCCATCGCGTCGATCCTTGCCATTCCCGGCAAGCGGCTGCTGCAATGGCGCGATGCCGAGGGCAAGGTGCATGCCCTCAACACCAGCCAGATCAACGCCTATCTGCGCGAGGCCTCCGGCGTGCCGGTCACGGCCAAGGATTTCCGCACCCTGCATGCCAGCGCCATGGCGGGCGAGGTGCTCGCCGCGATGGAGCCCGCCACCGCCGAGCGCGGGCGGAAAAAGCAGATGGCCGAGGCCACCCGCCAGGTGGCCAGCTTCCTGCAAAACACGCCCGCCGTCTGCCGCGCCAGCTATATCGCCCCTTGCCTGTTCACGCTGTTCGAGCGCGGCCGACTGGCCCGTTTGTGGACCGGCGAGACCATTGCGCGGGGCGGCCTGCGCATCCGCGAGGCGCGGCTGGCCGCCGTCCTAGGGGCAGTTTAAAACTGCTGCTCAGGCCGTACGTGCTTCGCGGTGCAGGTGCAGGTTACGGTCCCTGTTGAATACAGCTTCGACGTCGGCCGGGCTCAGCGGCGCCGAGAGCAGATAGCCCTGGTAGGTGTCGCACCCCATGGCGCGCAGCGCCGACATCTGCTCTGCGGTCTCGACGCCCTCGGCGGTGGTCTTGATGCCCAGCGCGTGGGCGAGGGTGATCATCGCCTGGACGATGGCGGTGGAGGCGACATCGGGGGCCAGCTGGCTCACGAAGGACCGGTCGATCTTGATCCGGTCCACCGCATAGCGCTTGAGATAATTGAGCGAGGAATAGCCGGTGCCGAAATCGTCGAGCGCGATCTTGATCCCGGCGGTACGGAAGCGGCGCAGGCTTTCGGAGGCCACCTGACCGTCCTCGATCAGGATGCCTTCGGTGATCTCGAGTTCGAGATCGTCGGGGCGCATCCCCGTCTCATCGAGAAGCGCGAAGACACGGTCGGGGAATTTCGGGTTGCGCAGCTGGGTGGGCGAGATGTTGACGGCAATCGTCATTCCCGGCCAGCGCGCGCCCATGATGCAGGCCTGCCTCAGAACCACCTCGCCCAAGCTTTCGATCAGCCCGGTGCCCTCGGCGATGGGTACGAACTGAGCGGGCGAGACCTGGCCCAGTGTCGGGTGGCGCCAGCGCACCAGCGCCTCCGCGCCATCGACGCGGCCAGAGCGTCCTTCCACCAGCGGCTGGAAGGCGACCGAAATCTGGTCGGTGCGCCGCAGGGCCTCCCGCAGGTCGGCTTCGATCCGGTGGCGGCTTTGCAGCAGCTCGTTCATGGCCGGCTCGAACATCACCACGCGGTTGCGGCCGCCGGCCTTGGCCTCGTAAAGCGCGATATCGGCCTTGCGGGTCAGCTCCAGTCGATCCCGGTCCCGCCGCTCGGCCAGCACCACGCCAACCGAGACGCCGACAAACACCTCGCTGCCGCGCAGCACGAAGGGCAGGCTCATGGCCTCGACGATGGCATTGCCCTGCGCCAGGGCCGCCTGCGGATCGGCGGCCTGCCCGATGATGCCGAATTCGTCCCCGCCGAGCCGCGCGATCACATCGTCGGGGGCCACGAGGCCACGCAGCCTGTGGCTCACGCAGCGCAGCAATTCGTCGCCCGCCTCATGGCCCAGCGTGTCGTTGACATGCTTGAACCGGTCGAGATCGAGCATCAGCAGCGACAGGCCCTCCCGCCTGTTGCCCGCTGCAAGCGTCCGGCCCAGCACCGCATCGAAATGGCTGCGATTGTAGAGATCGGTGAGGGGGTCGTGCGTCGCCTGCCGCTGGGCTGCCGAGCGGCTGGACTTGAGGGCTGCCGAATGTCGCCCGATCTGATCCAGAAGAAGAAGCACCATCACGGTGACGACCAGCACCGCTACGCCGATGGCCGGCGCCGTCGACTGCATGACCAGCCGGCCGGGTCGGAACACCGACCATTCGAGAAACGCCACGAAGCGCCCATTGGCGTCGATGAGCGGGTAGACCGCTCGGCTGGGGTCGTCGCTGCGCGTCGTGGTGAAGGTCGGCTCATCGAGCAGGCCACCGCTGCCGAGCGCCTGCGCCACCTCGCCATCGAGCGTCTTGACCGATACGTGCAGGAGAGTGCGGGCGGGGTCGGGCAGGGGCATGATCGAAGCCAGCACCGGCCTGCCTTCGAAGGCGAGATAATCCGAAACCGCTTGCCCCATGCCCGGCTTCTGCTGCGCCATGGCGCGCGCGCGCCCGAGCGTCGGGACGAGCGCGGCGAGCAGCGGGCCCGCCGCTCCGGGCTGCACCGAACCCCTGCCGTCGGCGGCAAACACCTGAACGTCGTTGTCATCAACAATGGCCACCATATCGTGGCCGAATATGTCGAGCAGAGGCCGTGCGAGGGGCTCGAATCCCGCGCCCCCATCCGCCGCTCCAGCGCTTGTGGATGCACCGGCAGCCGCCACCACGCTCATCTGCTGGCGGACGACGTCACCGCGCAGTGCCGTGAGACTGGCCGCGACGATCGATGTCTGGCGCTCGGTGCCGAGCCGGTCGAGCTGGGCTGAAGACGACACGATAAAGAGCACGATGGCGGTGCCGGCGATGATCAGGGTGATCACGACCGGGGCCAGAAGGCTGGTACCGAACGGTCCCTGGAGCGACTTTCTGATCAGCTCGCGGTTCAACATCGTTTCGCTTCTATCGGCGCGGAAGGCCCGTAAGCGGAACGGTAAGCCGTGCCACATTGATGGGAGGTTACCGCAACCCAGCCCGCATTTCCATTTCAACCTCGGGAACTTCAAATGTTGCAAAATGTTGATGCACACATCAATGGGCAGGATGGAACACGATGGATTGGGCTGCGGAACTCGGCTTTGCGCGAACCTATATGAGCGAACAGGTGATCCTGGTTCGGCTCGGCGTGGCGGCAATACTGGGCGGTGTCATCGGCTATGAGCGCGAAGCCAATTCCGGCGGCGCGGGGCTGCGCACGCACATTCTCGTCTCGGTGGCGGCGGCGCTCTTCACCATCCTCGCCTTCGAAATCTATTATCTCGGCTCGGCCACCGATGCCGGCCGCGTCGATCCGATCCGTGCGGTCGAGGCGGTCACGGCCGGCATCGCCTTCCTCGGGGCCGGGGCGATCTTTCGCGGCCAGGGCTCGGTGCGTGGGCTGACGACCGGGGCGGGCATGTGGCTCGCGGGCGCGGTGGGCGTCGCCTCGGCGCTGGGCTTTTACATCATCGCTGCCGCCGTCGCCGCCTTCGCGCTGATCGTGCTGGGGCTGCTCAAGGCCTTTTCGCACAAGATCGTCGGCCGCGATCATCCCCATCATGACCGCGAGCGGGAACACGACCTCTAGGCGGACGTTACGTGAGTCTCTTGCACAGGGAGACAGATCATGCCCGCACAGTCGAAGGCTCAGCAGAAAGCCGCAGGCGCTGCACTGGCCGCAAAGCGAGGCGACGCCAAAGTGGGGGACCTCAAGGGCGCGTCCCAGCAGATGTATCAATCCATGACGGAAAAGCAGCTCGACGACCTGGCCAGCACCAAACGCAAGGCGCTTCCCGACAAGAAGGACTGATGAGGGGCCGGCGGCCCTTGGCTGTCTGTCACGGCCATTGCGATCCTGTCCTGCAATTTGCAGGATACCGCCGGTTGCTTTCAGTGAAGTGATTCCTGCCGGTAATCGAGGGGCTTTGCGCGCCGATTGAGCCTCTGCATCGGGTGCACGGGAAGGCGATCGCAAGTGTCGCCGGGATTGGGGGAAGCATGGAGTTCCGGGCACTGCTGACGCAGCGCGACGAGGCCGGCGAGGTGACCAACAGGGTCGAGCGCCTGCCTATTGAGCACCTGCCCGAGGGCGATGTTCTCGTCTCGGTCGAATGGGCCGGCTTCAACTACAAGGATGGGCTCTGCCTTGGCGGGCTCGGCAATCTCGTGCGCAGCTATCCGCATGTCGGCGGGGTGGATTTTGCCGGCCGCGTCATCGAAAGCCGCGATGCGCGCTACCATCCGGGCCAGGCTGTGATCCTCACCGGCTGGCGCGTCGGCGAAAGCCATTGGGGCGGGTTTGCCGAGCGCGCGCGGGTCAAGGCCGACTGGCTCGTGCCCCTGCCGAAGCGCCTTTCCACCCGCGACTCCATGGTGCTCGGCACGGCGGGGCTGACGGTGATGCTCGCCGTCAATCGGCTGCGGCTCCTCGGCATTGCGCCGCAATCGGGCGAAATCGTCGTCACCGGCGCTGGCGGCGGCGTCGGTTCTCAGGCGGTGATGATGCTCGGCCGCCTCGGCTACAGGGTGGTGGCGATCAGCGGCAGGCCCGAACTGGCCGAGCCCTTGCTGCGCCTCGGCGCCAGCGAGGTGCTGGGGCGCGATGCCATCATGACGCAGTCCGGCAAGGTCCTCGACAAGGAGCGTTTCGCCGGCGCCATAGACACCGTCGGCGGCGCCATGCTGCCTGAACTCTTGAAGAAAATCCGCTCCGATGGTGCTGTCGCCGCCGTCGGCAACGCTGCCGGCGTCAGCTTCGAGGCGAGCGTCATTCCCTTCATCCTGCGCGGCGTATCCCTCCTCGGCATCAACAGCGTGACCGTGCCCTACGAGATGCGCGTCGCCCTCTGGGATCGGCTCTCGAGCCTCTTCGTGGCCGGCGCCTATGAGCGCATGGTCACCGAAATCGGGCTGGCCGAAATCCCGACCTACGCCGAGCGCATCCTCGCCGGCGGCGTCGCAGGCCGCGTCGTCATCAATCCCAGGCGTTAGTTCCGATCGGAATGATCTCTGGCTGCTCAGGCCCGATCGGACCACCTGTCCAGTCGCCCATCCATCGCTCCACCACGAGGCCGGCCTCGGCAAGCATGGCCTCGACGCGATCCTGCGGCGTGTACCGGATCGAGGCGCTGCCCGACAGGTCTTCGCCCGTCGCAACGATCCGGAAGCCGTTGACATAGGTGAGCACGCCGGTCTCTTCGTCGAAATGCGTCTCGTTCCACGTTTCGACCGCACCAAGATCCGGGTGATCGATGCGCTTGAGCGTGTTGGCCCGGTTGCGCCCCTCCCAGCTCCGTATGGCGGGGTTCCGCGTATCGAAAATGAACCGCCCGCCCGGGGCCAGATGGGCCTTTACCGTGTGCAACACCGCAAGCTGGTCGGCCTCGGCGAGGAAGACCTGGAAGACATGTCCCGTCATGACCACAAGGTCATAGAGGCGGCCGGTGCGGACATGGCGCGCGTCGGATTCGATCCACTCGACTTCAGATCCACCCTGGCGCTGCCGGCCGACTTCGAGCATGGCGCGCGCCGGGTCGACGCCGGTGACCTGCCGTCCCGGTGCGAGGGCGGCCGCGAGCCGGCCGGTTCCGCAGCCAAGATCCAGGACGGATCGCGCCTGCTCCGCAAGGCCAGAGATGAACGTATCGTCCGGCCCCCACTGATTGAGCGTGTCGTAGAACCTCACCAGCCGCGGATCGCGATAAAGAGGATCCTCGATGAGCTCAGCCATGTCCGAAAAGACTCCGTGCGAGCGCGATGAACGCCGTGCCGCGCTCCTCGAAATTCTTGAACACGATTCCCGGCCGCAGCATCTGTCCGTAGCTCGGCGCGCCGGGCGAGAGGATCACCGTGTCGAAGCGGTCGCGCCGGTGGGCGAGTGCCTCCATCGCCGCTTCGAGGCTGGCCGCTTCGAGCACCTCGACGCCCGGTGCCGCCGCATAGGCGGCCGAGGCGAGGCGGTCGCCGGTTACCGGTAGGGTCACGAGCAGGGTCACGCCCGCAGCCTCCAGCATGCCGGCCAGTTCGGTGTAATCCTGCTGCCGCTCATGTCCGCCGGCGACCAGCGCGATCCGCCGCCCGGAATAGGCGCCGAGTGCGGCCTTGGTCGCCTCGGGCGTGGTCGAAATCGAATCATCGACGAAGGCGAGGCCCCCGACCTCGTGCTCCTCGAGCCGATGGGGCAGGGGGGTGAAGGCGGCGATGCCCGCCAGCACGCCCTCAATGGTGCCGCCGGCCTTCAACGCCAGTTCGGCAGCAAGGCGCGCGTTGTCGAGATTATGCGCGCCCTTGAGCCGCGAGCGCGCGGCTGCCGCCGCGACGCGGTCATCGAGAAAGGGCGCGAGCGGCGGGATCAGCCGGCTCGTATCGCGCACCGCTTCGAGCACGCGCGGCGTCATGCGCGCCGCACGGCCAAGGGCGACCGGAAAGGCCGTGTCCCGATCGATGAGGTTGAGCTTGTCGGCATAATAGCGCTCGACGGTGCGGTGCCAGTCGGTGTGCTCGGGCGAGAGATTGGTCAGCCCGGCAAGGTCGGGCGTGAACGCCATGTCGGCGGTCTGGTAGCTCGAGAGCTCGAACACCACGATCCTGTGCCGGTCGGCGATTTCGAGCGGCGCCAGCCCGACATTACCGGCAAGGCCCGCATCGAGGCCCAAATTCACGAGCATCAGGTGCAGCAGCGTCGCGGTCGTCGATTTGCCCTTGGTGCCGGTAATCGCGATGACGGTGCGGCCGGCGCGATAGGTCTCGCCCCAGAGATTGAGGTTGGAGGTGACCGCGATGCCCGCTTCGCGCGCCAGCGCGAACACCGGCCGGTAGCGCGACACGCCCGGGCTCTTCACGATGGTGGCAAAGCGCCGTGCGGCGATGGCATCGGTGAGATCGACCGGCGCGATGGTCTCGGTGCCCGGCAGGTCCGCCTCACCAGAATCGACGGTGACATAGACCTTGAGTTCGGGCGCCCTTGCCCGGATGAAGGCGAGCGTCGAGCGGGCCTCGCGGCCGGCGCCATAAAGCAGCACGGGTTGGTCAAGACGCATCTGCAAGGATCCTCCCGGCGAGGTCGGGCGGCAGGAGATGGCGCGCATCCGGCTTCATCAGTTCAGAATAGGCTGATTCGAGCCGCGCCTCGCCATATTGGGCGAGAAGCTCGGGCCCCAGCACGCGGACAATCTCATGATCGGACCAGTCCGGAATTTTCGAGAGCTGGTGCAGGCAGGCGGCCGCTTCGAGAATCTCGCCAACGCATTCCCACGGCTTCTGCCCGGCGAGACCCGTCAGCGTCCGGAACGAGGCAAGGTTTTCGCGTTTGTCGAGCAGATCGGCGCCGAAAATGCCCGAGAGCCGCGCCCTGCTCATGGCCGGGGCGAGGATGAGGAAGACGAAATGACATTTGGGGCATTTGCCGCACCAGAGCGGCCCGTCATGCCCGGCAATGCGGAAATTCTGGTTGCAGCTCGAAAACACCGCGTCGAACCGGTCTTCGCGCGCGAACAGCGCCGCGATATGGGCCTCCGAAAACGGCCGCAGCAGCGAGAAATAGCCGAGCGCGCCGCCCGTCGCCCCCGCCAGCACACCGGCGATCATCGCTTCGAAATCGAGCGACTTGGAATGCTGGTGGTTCACTTCGCGACCGTCGAACACGGCATTGCCTTCGCTTGCCGAACGCTCGTTGGAGAGCAGGATGCGGTCATATCCGAACAACAGCGCCGTCAGCGCGGCGATCATCGAGTTGATCGCCGTCGAGGGCACATGGCCGTTGAGATAGCCCGGCATCTTGGCGAGCCTGATCATCTCCTTGTCGAGCGCGCGGGTGACATAGAGAGGGGCACGCCCGATGGTTTCGACCGAGGAGAGGATCGGCCCCTTGGCGTTGACCGCAAAGGGAGTGAAATCGATGCCCGCATGCTCGAGCAGTTGCACGCTCACGAGCGAATCCTTGCCGCCCCCGATCGGCAGCAGCGCGCGGGCGGCCAGCAGCGGCGCTGCCGGGCGAGGGCCGGTGTCCGGCGCGGCCCTGATCTGCACCCGGTCCATCTGCGCAAGCCCGTTGCGCGCATAGAACTCGCCCAGCCCGTTCGTGTAGATGTCGAGCGCCAGCGCCGCTTCGTCGGCCGTCAGCGCGATGGCGCCGCAATCGACCGTCAGCGGGGCGAGGAGCTTGTAATAGCTCACCCCCAGAACCACGGCGGTCAGTTCGAGCAGTTTCTGGAACGATGCCGTCCCGGCGACGCTCGCATCGAAGCCCTCGGGAAAGCCGAGCGTTTCGGTGAAGGGCAGGCCACCCAGCCGGTAGGGAAACCGCACCAGGCCCGTCGTGGCGTCGAAGCTCGGGCTCAGGACTGAAAAACTTTCGACGCTCACGTCGGACACTCCGGCCAAACTGTGCGGAGGCGAGCCAGCCGCGCTCAATAGATGCGGACGTTGAGCCGCAGGACGATGTCGGCACCAAGGCGCTGGAAGCCATATTCGCGCATCACGCACGACCATGTGGTGCCCAGCCGCTCGATCTTGAAGAGGTTGTAGCGCGCCGGATCATCCCCGCCATGCTCGGACTGGGCAGAGCCCGCCGCGGCCACGCCCACCACCGGCACGTCCGCTCCGGGCCCGGGCACCGAGAACATCGAGCTCTGGTGCGTATGGCCGTGCAGGATCAGTTCGGCGCCATGCTCGGCGATCACGTCGCGGAAGAGGTTGGCACCATAAAGCCCGAGCCGTGGATGCCGCGCTTCGGCGTTGGGCGGATGGTGGATGAGCACCACGCGGAAATAACCGGCATTGCCCATGATGCGCAGGCATTGCGCCAGCCGCCGGGCCTGCTCTTCCTCGAACTTGCCGATGGCGAACCAGGGCGCCGACGGCACCGCGCTCGAGCAGGAGATGATCGCGACCTCGCCCACCCGACGCACGAAGGGGAAGGGCTGGTCGTCCACCTTCTCGCCATCGATATAGTCGCCCCAGCGGCTGCGGGCACGGGTCAGCGCGCCCTTCACATAGGCGTCGTGATTGCCCGGCGATACGCAGACCTGCTCAGGGTCGCCAATGGTCTGCAGCCAGTTATAGGCCGCGTTGAACTCGGCATCGATGGCCAGGTTGACCAGGTCGCCGGTGACTGCAACCATGTCGGGGCGCTGCTCGCGCATGTGGCGCACGAGGTTGGCGAGTCCGTCGCCCGAGAGCGTGTTGTGCCGGCGGATACGCCAGTTGAGCCAGCCGGTCAGGCGCTTGCTCATCAGTTCGCGCAGCCGCACGGGCGGCAGCGGGGCCAGATGCACATCGGAGATATGGGCGAGTGTTGTCATTGCGCGAGTCGTAAATCAGCGCAGACCGATGGTATGGCCAAGTGTATGTGCCGGGGTGCTCGTTGAATCTCGGAAGGCGTCTCGTAGACCAATCTGCCCAAAAGGGAGGCTTCATGCAACTGACGCGCTGGCAAAAGCTGAGGACGCGGGCCTATCTCTTTGCCGCCGGCACCGTAAAGCGCATGACGCTTGGGGTTCGCGTGGCAATTCTCGCCGAGGATCGCGTGTTCCTCATCCGGCACCGCTATCTGCCGGGCTGGCATTTTCCCGGCGGCGGCGTCGATCCGGGCGAATCGGCACCCGACGCGGCGGCCCGCGAGATGCGCGAGGAGACGGGCCTCCTCGCCACCGCGCCGCTTGTGCTTTTCGGCCTCTACCACCAGACCAATGCGGTCACCGATCGCGACCATGTCGCGCTCTATCTCTGCCACGACTGCGCCGTCGGCACCCCGTTCCGGCCCAATATCGAGATCGTGGCGGGCGAGTGGTTTCCGCTCGCGTCGCTGCCCGAGGATATCAGCGATTCGACGCTGCGGCGCCTGCGCGAGATCGCGGGAGACGCCCCGCGATCCCCGCTCTGGTGACCGGCAGATCAGCGCAGGAACTCGGGCACGGGACCCACGGGCACGATCTGGTGCGGATTGATGGTCTTGTGGCTCCAGTAATAATGGGTGCGGATATGGTCCATATGCACCGTCTCGCGGATGCCGGGCCAGTGATAGAGCCCGGTGAGGTAGTGCGAGAGGTTGGGGTAGTCCGCCAGCCGGCGCAGATTGCACTTGAAGTGGCCGTGATAGACCGCATCGAAGCGCAGGAGCGTCGTAAAGAGCCGCCAGTCCGCCTCGGTCACCACATCGCCTGCGAGATAGGCGGTTTCGCCGAGCAGGCCTTCGGCCCAGTCCAGCGCCTTGAACAGCGCCGTCACCGCCTCGTCATAGGCCTCCTGCGTGGTTGCGAAGCCCGCCTTGTAGACGCCGTTGTTGATGTCGTCATAGACCCGCGCATTAACAGCATCGATCCGCTCGCGCAGCGGCTCGGGATAATAATCCTCGTCATTGCCGGTGATGTCGTTGAAGGCCGAATTGAGCATCCGGATGATTTCGGCGCTCTCGTTGGAAACGATGGTCTGGCGCTTCGTGTCCCAAAGCACCGGTACCGTGACGCGGCCGGTATAGTCGGGCCGGGCGAGGGTATAGATTTCCCAGAGCCGCGCCTTGCCGTTGACCGCATCGCCGGTCGAGGTCTCGCCATCGAAGGTCCAGCCGGTCTCGTCGGGCATCTTGGCATCCACTACCGACACCCCGATATGGGGTTCGAGACCCTTGAGCGCACGGAAGATCAGCGTGCGGTGGGCCCAGGGGCAGGCATAGGACACGTAGAGGTGGTAGCGCCCCGATTCTGCGGGAAAGCCACCTTCGCCCGAAGGGCCCGGCGAGCCGTCAGCCGTCACCCAGTTGCGAAAGCCCGCCTGGTCCCGTTTGAAGCGGCCGCCGGTCTTGCTCGTATCGTACCATTGGCTCGACCATTTGCCGTCGACCAGTTGTCCCATGGGGTCCTCGCTTCGCGTCGCCTCGGTAATGGTGCTCATTTAGGGGTTCCCGCCGGAAACGCCAGCCTGGCCGAAAAATTGCTGTGCCCTGCCACTTGAAATTTGCCGGGCAATGGATGATTTTCCAACCAGCGCGAAGCACTTTCTGGTGCCGGCCGCACCAGAGGCGTGGAGGCGTCTAGGATGGAGAAGGTCTTTCAGGTGAACCGACGACCCTAGTGGTCGCGCCCGTCTGCCCCTGTGCAGCCGGAACCTTTTCTCGCGCTTCCGGACCCTGATAGATGATCCTCCCCACCGCCCGTTCGGCTGACCACGCCTACTCGCCCGTGCCCGGCATGCCCGTCGTCCGCCAGGCGACGCCTGCCGATGACGCCTTCATCGATGACCTGCATGCCATCGCCTTCGGCCCCGGCCGCTTCGCGCGCACGGCATTCCGCGTCCGCGAGCGCTACCCCATCGATCCCTCGCTGAGCCTTGTCGCCGAATCCGACGGCACGCCCTGCGGTTCGGTGTGGATGACGCCGATCAGCATCGGTGGCATCAATGGCTGGATGCTCGGGCCGCTGGCCACGCACCCCGATTTCCGCAAGCGCGGCGCCGGCAAGCTCCTCGCCCGCGAGGTCACCCGGCGCGCCATGGAGCGTGGCGATGGCCGCTTCGTGGTGCTGATCGGGGATCAGGATTACTATTGCCCGCTCGGCTACACCCCCACCACGCCGGGCAACATCATCTGGCCCGGACCGGTTGATCCTAATCGCGTCCTGCTGCACTCTGACGATCCTCTGCTGGCAATCCGCATCGCAGGCCCTGTCTCTGCCTGGGGCGCCCGCCAGCCGGATTGAAACCGGATCTGCCATTGATCGGCGAAGACGAGCTGATTGCACGCATCGCAGCACGGCTGCTGCCGGCACCCGAGCAGGGGGCCGGCATCGCCCTGCCGCCGCCCGATTGGGTGCCAGACATTCCCCATCCCCGTCCGCCCGTGCCGGCCGCAGTGCTGATTGCGCTGGTGCGCCGGCCGCAGGGCACAGCGCTCCTCTTTACCAAACGCTCGAGCAGCCTTCGGGCGCATTCGGGGCAGGTGGCCTTTCCCGGCGGCAAGATTGATCCCACCGATGCGGATGCCGCTCATGCGGCGCTCCGCGAGGCGGGTGAGGAGGTTGGCCTCGCGCCCGCCGATGCGCGCATTCTGGGCTTCATGCCGCGTTATCTCTCGGGCACGAACTACCTCATCACCCCTGTGGTCGCCGAGGTCCGGCCGCGCGGGCCCTTCGTGGCCAATCCGAGCGAAGTCGAGGCGGTGTTCGAGGTGCCTTTGCCCTATGTGCTGGCGTCCGAGAACTATGTGCCGCAGCGCCTGGGACAGGCGGGTGCGGCGCGTACGAGCTGGCGATTGCTGCATGAGAGCCGCACCATCTGGGGGATCACCGCCAACCTCACGCGCCGCTTCCGCGATCTCGCATCCTCGGCGGAGGCGGCCTGATGCCGGGCTCGGCCGAGGCGCGCCTTGCGGCCGCGCCCTGGCTGCGTTCGGCCGAGACGCAGGCCCTTTTTCGCGTGCTCGACGGCGAGGATAAAAGAACGCGCGCCGTCGGCGGCATCGTCAGGGACACCATCCTCGATCTTGGCCGCCCCGTCTCCGATCTCGATCTGGCCACCGAGCTCTTGCCCGAAGAGGTGCTCGCGCGGGCCGAGGCCAACGGGATTGCGGCCTATCCCACCGGCATCGATCACGGCACGGTCACGCTGCGGCTGGGCGATACCGTCGCCGAAGTCACGACGCTGAGAGAGGATGTCGAGACCGATGGCCGGCACGCCCGCGTCCGCTTCGGGCAGGACTGGGCACGCGACGCCGCCCGGCGCGACTTCACCCTCAATGCGCTCTATTGCGACAGGGATGGCAGGCTTTTCGATCCGCTCGGGGGGCTCGATGACTGCCGCGCAGGCCGCGTTCGCTTCATCGGAGATCCCGAGCGGCGCATCGCCGAGGATCGGCTGCGCATCCTGCGGTTCTTCCGCTTTTCAGCGAGCCATGGCGGGGAAACCTTCGATGCCGAGGGTCTCGCCGCCTGCCGGCATGCGGCGCGGCAGCTGGCATCGGTGTCGGCCGAACGAATCGGCCATGAAATGCGCCGGATGCTGGCGCTTCCGCGGATCGCGATCACCCTGCGGGCAATGGCCGAAAGCGGCGTGCTGCCGCTGCCGGACGCGACACTCGCTTATCTCCACGCCTATGAGCGGCGGGTTTTCCGGCCCGACATTCAGGCGCGGCTCGCGCTGATTCTCGCCGATGAGCGGCCCGAGGCCATCAAGAGCCAGTGGCGGCTCTCCAATGACGAGATCGATGCCGGCCTTGCGGTCCTCGCCGCCGCCCGCCTCCTCGCCGATTTTCGTCTTCATGAGGCCGCCTATCGCCAGCCGGGCAGCCTCGCCGACGGGCTCGACGTCGCTGCCACCCTGGCGGGCTGGAGCAATGCCGGCCGGCAGGCCGTGCTTGATCAGCTCGGCGCCATTTCGGTGCCGAGCCTGCCTGTGAATGGACGCGATCTGATGGCGCTCGGCTATCGGACCGGTCCGGCGCTGGGCGCCGAACTGGCCCGGCTCGAACGCCTCTGGCTCGAAAGCGGCTTTGCGCTCGGGCGAGAGGCGCTGCTCGAGGATGTCGTCCCCCCCGGCGCCTGAGGCACGTCCGAGGCTAGTTCGAACGAACGTCCTCGATCCGCTCCTTGACGCGGTCGACCATGTCCGGACGGATGACGGCCTCGCCATGAGCACTGCGCAGATGGTCGGCGGCGCGGCGCACGACTTCGGCCGTCTCCTCGGCCTGGGTATGCCACGCGCAACCGGGAACAAGAGTTCCACATGCGAACTGCTTCATCTCAAAACTCCTTTGAGGTGTTTCGGGACGGCGTAGCGGGGCCTGTCACGAGGGCATGAGCCCGGCGCCGCCGCTCTCGAGGCAACGCCTGTCACCGCCAAAGGCTCCCACCCCGTTCGCCGGCGATGCGACAGGACGACGTCTCAATCCTCGTCGTCGAACCGCCCCATCAGGGCATTGTAGCCTTCCACCTCCGTGCCGTTGCCGTCGCGCAGCAGCCGCATCGGCCGGGCGCCGGTGGCTTCGGCGATCGCATCGGCGAGGATCGTCGAATGGGTGACCACGATGATCTGCGAGGTTCTCGCCGCCTCGGCCACCATCGCGCCGATGGCGGGCACGATGTCGGGATGGAGGCTGGCCTCCGGCTCGTTGAGTACCAGCAGCGGGGGCGGACGATAGCTAAGCAACGCGCCGGCAAGCGCCAGAAACTGCAGCGTTCCGTCCGAAAGCTCAGCCACTGAGAACGGCCTGAACGGATAATCCCTGTAGCGCAGCGCGATGCGCAGCCCGTCGGCGTCGCCGCCGATCTCGAGCTTCGCCCCGGGAAAGGCCTGGTCGATGGCGGCATCGAGCGCCCGAGTGTCCTCGCGGATCCACGCCAGCGTCGCAAAGACCGCAGCGAGATTGCCGCCATCGGCATCGAGATGGGTCGCCGAGGCCGAGGCCGAAGGCTTGCGCAAAGGCGAGGCGGGATCGGTGCGAAAGCCCTGATAAAAGCGCCATTGCAGCATGGCCTGGCGCAGATTGGCGATCTGCGGATGGCTCGCCGCCACCATCGACAGGGCCGTCTCGCTGCCCAGCAGTTCGAGGCCCGGCTCCTCCCACCGCCCCTCGATGCCGCGCACCCTGAGGCCGCTCGCCTTGCGGTCGAGCAGGGTCACGCTCCGCTTGCCGCCAGCCATCGCGACCTGCTCGGATTTGACCACCGCCTCGCCGGGCAGGCCGCGACCGGGAATGGGGGCGCCGAGTTCGAGGCTGTAGTCCAGCCCCTCATCGCGGTCGAACCGCGCGGCGATGGCGATGCGGTGGGACTGGTCCTTGCGCACGCTGTGAACCCAGTTGCCGGCCTCCTCCTCGAGCGGGGCCGAGCCGGTCTTACGCCCGCCGGCCCAGAACACCGAATCCATCCCGCCCTCGGCGGCGATGTCGCGGGCGAGGCTGCCGCTCGCGGCGCCCTGCAGCAGCGCGATGGCACGATAGAGATTGGTCTTGCCGGTGCCGTTGGCGCCCACAACCACCGTCACGCGTCGAAGCGGCAGCCGCAACTGCCGGATCGAGCGATAGCCGGTGATGGAGATTTCGCTCAGCACCCGGCAGCCATCCTCACGGCCATTTCACGGCAGGGGGCATGGAAGAAAGAATCGAGCGCACATTGCCCCCTGTCTTCAGCCCGAACATCGTGCCGCGATCATAAAGCAGGTTGAACTCGACATAGCGCCCGCGCCGCACCAGCTGCTCGTCGCGATCGGCCTCCGTCCACGGCATCTCGTAATTGCGGCGCACGAGCTCGGGATAGACCGAGAGGAAGGCCTTGCCGACATCCTGGGTGAACGCGAAGTCCGCGTCCCAATCGCCGCTATCATGGTGGTCATAGAAGATGCCGCCGATGCCGCGCGGCTCCTTGCGGTGCGGCAGATAGAAATACTCGTCGCACCAGCTCTTGTAGCGATCATAGTCCACCTGCGGATGCGGCGCGCAGGCTGCCTTCATCGCGGCGTGGAAGTCGGCGGTGTCCGGGTCGTCCTGTGTCCGCCGCCGGTCGAGCACCGGGGTGAGGTCGGCGCCGCCGCCGAACCAGTGCTTGCCGGTCACCACCATGCGCGTGTTCATGTGCACGGCCGGCACATTGGGGTTCCAGGGGTGCACGATCAGCGAAATGCCCGAGGCCCAGAACCCCGAGCCGTCCTCGGTCCCCGGCATCTGCTTGGCGAAGTCGGGCGAAAAACTGCCATGCACGGTCGAGATGTGCACGCCAGCCTTCTCGAACACCCGGCCATGCAGCATGCTCATCTGGCCGCCGCCACCCGGCGCTCCCGAATGATCCGTCCGGTCCCAGGGCTCGCGGACGAATCGACCGGCCGGCATTTCGCTGTTGGGGCCAGCGACACTGTCTTCCAGCGCCTCGAAGGCCGAGCAGATCTGGTCGCGAAGCGCCCTGAACCAGGCGCTGGCTCTGCTCTTTTTGTCTTCGATGTCGTGGGGCAGGGGCATTTGAAGGTCCTTGGCTTTTGTGGCTATCCGCGCGGGCCCACAAGCCCGCTTGCGGCGCGGCGAGCATTGATCGAGCGCAAATCCGATCAGCCCGCCCCCGGCAATGCGCCGGTCTGTCGCAGCGCCTCGCCCAGCGCCAGGCTCGCGGCCATCGCGACGTTGAACGAGCGGAGGCCGGGCCGCATGGGGATGCGCAGGCTGAGGTCGGCATCCGCCGCAATGGCGTCGGGCACGCCCGCGGTCTCGCGCCCCATCATCAGCACATCGTCGCGCAGGAATTGAGCCTCATAAAGGCTCGTCTCCGCGCGCGTCGTCAAAAGCACCATCCGCCGGCCCTCCGCCCTGAGCCAGCTCAGGAAGTGCGGGTAATCGTCATGTTCGAGCCAGTCGGCCTTTTCGACATAATCGAGCCCACCCCGCCGCAGCCCGGCCTGCGACACGGGGAACCCGGCCGGGTGGATGATATGCACACGCACCCCGAGGCAGGCGCCCAGCCGCATCATCATGCCGGTATTGCGGGCGATGTCGGGTTGATAGAGGGCAAGCTCCAAGGCGATGGTCTCCTGCCCCGATCGAGGGGCTCAGCGGCAGCAGGGTATAGTGTCGCAGATGTGGCAAGTCACCTGCCCGCAGACTGGACAAGTTCTAGAGAGAGTGCAAAAAGGACCGGCAAATCGCGCGCCCTGCTAGGGCTGGCGGCGGCTGCGGCTGGCCGAGGTCCGGTTGCGTCGGGCCCGCGCGGAAGACGGAAACAGACGGGGACATTCAGCCTTGGCGACAGCTCCTAACAACGATCTCAAGGATGGACCGAACAGCGGTCGCCGCGACTTCCTTTACGTCGCAGCCGGCGCAGTCGGCGCGGTGGGTGTCGCCGGTGTCGCCTGGCCTCTGATCAACCAGCTCAACCCCGACGCATCGGTGCTCGCGCTCGCGACCATCGAATTCGATGTGGGCGCAATTGCGGAAGGCCAGTCGGTGACCATCACCTGGCGCGGCCTGCCGGTGTTCGTGCGGCATCGCACCGCGGCCGAGATCGAGGAGGCGCGGGCCGTTCCGCTGTCCGACCTCAAGGATCCGGCCACCGACGAAGAGCGTACCAAGCCCGGCCACGAGCAGTATCTGATCATGATCGCCAACTGCACCCATCTGGGCTGCGTGCCGGTGGGCGACTCGGGCGATTACGATGGCTGGTTCTGCCCGTGCCACGGCTCGCATTACGATACGGCGGGCCGTATCCGCCGGGGCCCGGCGCCCACCAACCTGGTGCTGCCGCCCTATGAATTCATTTCCGATACTGTCGTGCAGATCGGCTAAGGGGGAATTTGACCATGTCGGGTCACGAGAGCACCTATAACCCCAGCAATCCGGTCGAGAAGTGGCTGGACGATCGTCTGCCGCTCGTCAGGTTCTCCAAAGAGCACCTGATGGATTTCCCCACGCCCAAGAACCTCAACTACTGGTGGACCTTCGGCGCCATTCTCGCGGTGATGCTGGTCATCCAGATCATCACCGGCGTGGTGCTGGCGATGCACTACACGCCGAACGTTGCGATGGCCTTCGACTCGGTCGAACACATCCGCCGCGACGTCAATGGCGGCCGCATCATCCAGGCGGTGCACGCCGTGGGCGCCTCGATGTTCTTTGCGGCCCTCTATATCCACATCTTCCGCGGGCTCTATTTCGGCTCCTACAAGGCGCCGCGCGAGATCCTGTGGATGCTGGGCGTCATCATCTTCATCCTCGTGATGGCCATCGCCTTCATGGGCTATGTGCTGCCCTGGGGTCAGATGAGCTTCTGGGGCGCCACCGTTATCACCAACATCTTCTCGGCCATTCCCGTGCTGGGCGAACCCCTGCTGCAGCTGCTGCGCGGTGGCTTTGCGGTCGATAACGCCACCCTCAACCGCTTCTTCTCGCTGCATTACCTGCTGCCCTTCGTCGTGGCCGCGGTGGTGGTGCTGCACATCTGGGCGCTGCACGTTCCGGGCAACAACAATCCGATCGGCGTCGAAGTGAAGTCGACCCGCGACACGGTTCCGTTCCATCCGTACTACACGATGAAGGACCTCTTCGCGATCATCGTGTTCTTCATCCCCTTCGCCTGGTTCGTGTTCTTTGCCCCCGACATCCTGGGGCATCCGGACAACTACATCATGGCCAACAGCCAGGTGACGCCGGCCCATATCGTGCCGGAATGGTACCTGCTGCCCTTCTACACCATCCTGCGCGCCATCGATTTCAACGTGCTGTTCATCGACAGCAAGCTGGGCGGCGTGATCGCGATGGGCGGCGCCCTGCTGGTGCTGTTCGCTCTGCCCTGGCTCGATGGCTCCAAGGTGCGTTCGGGCACGTTCCGCCCGATGTTCAAGTGGTTCTACTGGCTGTTCGTCATCAACTTCATCGGCCTCACCTATCTGGGCGCCGCTCCGGCCGAGGGTGTGTATGTCATCTTCGCCAAGATCTGCACGGCCTACTATTTCGCCTACTTCCTCATCGTTCTGCCGCTGCTGAGCCGCTTCGAGACGCCGAAGCCCCTGCCCACCAGCATTTCCGAGGCCGTGCTCGCCAAGCCCCATTCCGGGTCGGCCGGCGCTGCCGTGCCCGCCGAATAATCACCGGAACCGCACCAATGATCAGAGTAAAGTCCATCATCGCTGCCGTCCTGGTGACCTTCGGGCTGGCCGGGGCCGGGGCCGTGGTCGCGGCCGAAGCGGGCAAGGAGATCCAGAAGCAGAGCTGGAGCTTCTCAGGCCCGTTCGGAACCTACGACCAGAACCAGCTCCAGCGCGGTTTCCAGATCTTCCGCGAGGTCTGCTCGTCCTGCCACGGCGCCCGCCTCATCGCCTTCCGCAACCTCTATGAGCCGGGTGGCCCCGGCTTCTCCGAGGAGCAGGTCAAGGCGCTGGCGGCGGAATACCAGATCGCCGATGCCACCGCCGAGACCGGGCAGCGTCCGCGTGTCGCTGCCGATCGCTGGCCCAATCCGTTCCCGACCGAGCAGGATGCCCGCGACGCCAATGGCGGCGCCTATCCGCCCGATTTCTCGGTTCTGGCCAAGGCACGCGGCACCACCCAGCCCTTCCCGTGGTGGATCCTCAACTACTTCACCGCCTATCAAGAAGGCGGCGCCGACTATATCTACGCGCTGCTGACCGGCTATCACGAGGAGGTTCCGGCCTCCGCGCCCGAAGGCTTCGAACTCGCTGAAGGCAAGTATTACAACGACTATTTCCCCGGCCACGCCATCGGCATGGGTCCGCCGCTCGCCGATGGGCTCATCACCTATGAGGTCGGAGAGGGCGAGGCCGCCGTGCCGCTGACGCTCGACCAGTATTCGCGCGACGTCGCGGCCTTCATGCAGTGGATGGCCGATCCGCACATGGTCTCGCGCAAGGAAGCCGGCTTCCGCGTCATGCTGTTCCTCTTCCTGTTTGCCGGCCTGATGTGGGCGGTCAAGCGCCGCCTCTGGGCCAAGGTCGAACACTAGCCTAAATCGCCGAACGGCTTGCCAGGGCGCGCGCTTCTCACCGAAGCGTGCGCCTTGTGCTTTCTGCCAGACTTGCGCTCGGGCCCGTGCCGTGCTCAATCTGGCGGGCTAGGATTGTGATGCAGGAGGCTGCTGGTGTCGGTTATTCGTCTTGCCGTGACTGCGGTTACCGTCGCCGTCACCGTCGCGCGTCATCCCGTGGTGCGCGCCGGCATGAAGGCCGCTCCGCATCTGATGACGCCCGCTGCCCGGCAGGCCGCCGCCGAGACCACGCGGTCTGCGGCTTATGGCGCCGGCGTCCTGGCGCGGCGCCTGCTCAAGGGCCGCTGATCGGCCTCATCCCCCGCATTTCCCTTCACGACCCGGACCGTTCGCGATGTCGCTTGACCTCAAATCGCTCATCCGTACCATTCCGGATTATCCCAAGAAGGGGATCCTCTTCCGCGATATCACCACGCTGATCGAGCACCCCGAGGGGTTCCGGCAGAGCGTCGAGGCCATCGCGGCGGCGCATCGGGGCATCGGAATCACCCATGTCGCGGGTATCGAAGCGCGCGGTTTCATCTTCGGCGCCGGTGTCGCCATCGCCATGGGCGTCGGCTTCATCCCGATCCGCAAGAAGGGCAAGCTGCCCGGACAGACGCTGGGCCAGAACTACGCGCTCGAATATGGCGTCGACACCATCGAGATCCATGCCGATGTGCTTGATGCGGGAGACCGCGTGCTGCTGGTCGATGATCTGATCGCCACCGGCGGCACGGCGTTAGCCGCCGTGTCCCTAATCCGCCGCACCGGCGCGACCATCGAACATGCCGGCTTCGTCATCGATCTCGTCGATCTGCCGGGCGGCCAGCGCCTGCGCGATCAGGGCATCGCGCTCACGAGCCTCGTCGAGTTCGAGGGGCACTGAGCGGGCGCAGAGCGTTTCCACGCGAAGTGGGACCGGTTCGCCGTCCGGAACCGCGACCGAGATCTCTACCAGAGCGTGCGGCCGTCGATTGTGACGACGCTCAGCGTGGTGAAATCCACGTCTTCGAGCATCCGCACATTGATCGCCGCGATGCGCGTTGTCGGCACCGTCTGGTTCTCCGCATCCGCCAGTGACCAGTCCGGCGAACTGCCATGGGTGGTCATGCCGCAGCGGGCGCAGAAATGGTGTTCGTTGAGGATGTTGGGCGCATAGGTCGCCTTGCCGTCCGTCACCAGCTCCCGCACCTCATCGATGGCGTAATAGGCCCAGAGCGCGCCGGTACGCGCGCAGTAGGTGCAGGTGCACGATGTCACCTCGGCGGGCAGTGAGGGCACGGCGATGCGGACGGCGCCGCAATGGCAGCTGGCAAAATGGCTCATGGCGTTCTCCTTCGCCATGAGGCTAGCGCACCATCCTGTCATCTAAAGGCAGGAGATCGCGGTCCCGCCGTCAGGGGCGGCGCGGCCGGCAGGTGAGGATCGGCTTTTCCACCGTGCGCAGCACCAGCACGTCGCGCGCCTCGGCATCGAAGCTCAGAAGGCCCACCTCGACGCCTGCCTTTTCGCGCAGATTGCCGTCGATGAAGGTCAGCCCGTCGGAGGCCAGCTGGGCGTTGCCGGTGCCCGATGCGGCGCTTTGGTAATTGGCCGAGGCATAGCCATAGCTGCCGGCAAACACGGTCAGAATGCCCGATTTGGAGCCATCGATATCGGCAATGCAGGCCCAATTGCCTTCAACCGGGCTGATCTGGGCCGTCGCGGTACCGGCCAGCGCGAGAAGCAGGGTGGTCGACAGGAGGATCCGGCGGAGGGCCATGGCTGATTCCAACTCTAGCGTCTGTGGTGCGCCAGCTTGCGCAGGCCCGGCAGGCGGGTCAACGCCCAAGCGAGCCTGAGGCGCAGCGGCATGCGATAATCGCGCAATTTGCTGAAAGCCACCACCTCGGCGCGGTAAACGATTGCGCCATGCTGGTTCACGCCTTCGAGCCTGTTGGTCAGAACGCCCCAGCCCGGCAGCGATTGCGAGGGGCGCTTGGCCGTCACCCAGAGCGTGAAGGCCACCGTGTCCCCCGCATGCACGGGCACGGGAAAATCCATGCGATTGACGCCGGGGGATGGCCCCGAGATGCCCGGCGTCTGCCCCGCCGCGCTCAGGCGCTCGGCTTCGGCCGCAATGGCATCGACCATGTAGCGATGACAAAGGCTGGCCACATGCCAGCCCGATGCCTCGGGCTGCGCCGCGCCCGATAGGTTGGTGAAAGGATCATACTGCGCCGAGAATGCGGCGATCTCCTCGGCCGTGAAGCGATGGCTGCCGAGCGGAAAGGCATCGTTGAGGCTGACGTCCTCGAACCAGCGGGTCATGACGCGTCTCCCGAAGCGGCCGGCTTGCGGGCCACGACGATGTCGATCTCGAGCGTCATCACGCTGTCCCCATGCTGGTTGGCGATGTCGAGGCCGAACACGGCGATGCCGTTGGGGCGCGCATGTTCGGGCCGCAGCGCCACGATCGTCGCCTTGCCCGTGATGGTGTCATCCACCAGCACAGGCTTGCGCCATTTGAGGCCGTTGACCGCCCCGATCCGCAGCCCGGCAATGGTCGCGAGCGGACCTTCGTGCAGGAGCCTCAGGCTCAGCGCGCCGGTCTGCCAGCCACTCGCGGCGAGCCCGCCGAGCAGCGACTTGCGCGCCGCTTCCTCGTCGAGATGGAAGGGCAGGGGGTCGAACTGCGTCGCGAACCCGATGATCATGTCGCGCGTCACGCGGATCGTGCCGAGCGCGAAGGTCTCGCCGGGCGCGAGGGCCTCGAAGTGGCGGATCGAGCATGGTGTCGGATGGGTCATGATGTTTCCCTATACGTCAACCTTGGCGCGTAGCCAATCCCCGGGCCCGAGGCAAGCGCGCCCGCGCATGGCTGCCCCACGCTCCGCGCGCGGCGGGCCCGGGTGCAGCGATCAGGACCATAGCCCTCATCCCGCAGGCGAGGGGAGGATGATGATGTCAGGTGTTGAACTTGAAGAGCATCACATCGCCATCCTTAACGACATACTCCTTGCCTTCGTCGCGCGCCTTGCCGGCTTCCTTAGCCGGCACTTCTCCACCAAGCGCGACGTAATCGTCATAACCGATCGTCTGGGCGCGGATGAAGCCGCGTTCGAAGTCGGAGTGGATGACGCCGGCCGCCTGCGGGGCACGGTCGCCCTTGTGGATGGTCCAGGCCCGCGCCTCCTTGGGACCCACGGTGAAGTAGGTCTGCAGCCCCAGCAGCTGATAGGCCTCGCGGATCAGCCGGTTGAGGCCGGGCTCGGTCAACCCGAGGCTGTCGAGATATTCGGCCTGCTCGGCATCGGGCAGCTGCGCAAGCTGGCTCTCGATCTCGGCAGAGATGACGATCACCGCCGCATTGTGCTGGGCCGCATAGGCCTCCACCTGCCGCGACATGGCATTGCCCTCGGCGGCCGAACCCTCATCGACATTGCAGACATAGAGCGCGGGCTTGGAGGTCAGCAGCTGCAGCTCGCGAAACGCCTTTTCCTCGTCGGCACTGCGCTTGACCAGCCGCGCCGACTTGCCGTCGCGCAGCAGCACCAGCGAGCGATCGATGAGCTCGAGGGTCAGCTTGGCGTCCTTGTCGCCCTGCTTGGCCTTTTTCTCGACGCCCGTGCGGCGCTTCTCGAGGCTTTCGAGATCGGCGAGCATCAGCTCGGTCTCGACCACTTCGGCATCGGCGAGCGGATCGACCTTGTTGGCGACATGGATGATGTTGCCATCCTCAAAGCAGCGCAGCACATAGGCAATCGCGTCGCATTCGCGGATATTGGCGAGAAACTGGTTGCCCAGCCCTTCGCCCTGGCTCGCGCCTTTCACGAGCCCGGCGATATCGACAAAGCTCATGCGCGCCGGAATGACCTGCTGGCTCTTGCCGATCACCGCCAGCTTGTCGAGTCGTGCATCCGGCACCGCGACCTCGCCCACATTGGGCTCGATGGTGCAGAAGGGAAAATTGGCCGCCTGCGCCGCCGCCGTGCGGGTCAGCGCGTTAAAGAGGGTGGACTTGCCCACATTGGGCAGTCCGACGATGCCCATCTTGAAACCCATGGGGTGTCTCCATCAATTCGTGTTGGCGCTAAATCGGCCGCGCGCCGGGTTATGTCAATCCGTGCCGGCGGCCGAGGCGAGGCGGGCTATTCGCCCTTGAAGAGCTTTTTGAGCATCGCGGCCATCGGCCCGGTTTCCGGCACCTTCGCCTGCGAGGCGGTGGTGCGGGCCTGGCGGATATGGCTCTGGCCCTTAGCAGGACCTTTAGGACGGTCCTCGGCCGGCGCGCCGGCCGATTGGGCGCTGTTGCCCGCCAGCTTGTTCATGAAGCCGCTCTCGTCCCCGGCCACCAGCATCCCCGCATGCTCGGCGATCGCATCGAGCAGCGGCTCCAGCCACACCGCGTCGGCCTTGGCGAAATCACCGAGCACATGGTGGTTCACCGCCTCCTTCGATCCGGGGTGGCCGATGCCGAGCCGCACGCGCCGATAATCGAGCCCGATCTGCGGATCGATGGAGCGCAGCCCGTTATGCCCGCCATTGCCGCCGCCGCGCTTCACCCGCACCTTGCCGGGCGCCAGATCGAGCTCGTCGTGAAAGACGGTGATCGCGGCGTTCTCGATCTTGTAGAAGCGTGCGGCTGCCGTGACGCTGTCGCCCGAGCGGTTCATGAAGGTCTGCGGCATCAGCAGCAGGGCCCGTTCGCCCCCGATACTGCCTTCGCTCACCAGCCCCGAGAATTTCTGCCGGAAGGGCGGGAAACCATGGCGCCGGGCAATCGCCTCGATGGCCATGAAGCCGATATTGTGGCGGTTGTGGCGATAGCCGTCGCCGGGATTTCCGAGGCCTGCGAGCAGCTGCATCGTGGCGGTCCTTGCGCTGGGCACCGTCGGCAGGGCCCTTTCGAGGGTATGCCGCAGGGGCCGGAACGGAAAAGGCGACCCATGGGGCCGCCTTGTCGCTTGTCATCGGCGATAGGCCGGAAGATCAGGCGCCGGTGCTGCCGGCTTCTTCGGACTTGAGGCTCGAGGGGGCAACCAGCGTCGCGATGGTGAAGTCGCGATCCTTGATCGTCGGCTCGATGCCCTGCGGCAGGGTCACCGCCGAGATGTGGATCGAATCACCGATATCGGTACCGGTCAGGTCGACTTCGACCGATTCCGGAATGGCATCGGCGGGGCAGGAAAGCTCGACCGTGTGACGCACGATGTTGAGCGTGCCGCCGCGCTTCAGGCCCGGGCTCTGCTCTTCGTTGATGAAAGCGACATGCACTTCCACATCGATGCGGGCATTGGCGGAGACGCGCAGGAAATCGACATGCAGCGGGAAATCCTTGACCGGATCGAGCTGGTAGTCGCGCGGGATCACGCTGTGCTTTTCGCCGTCCACGTCGATGGAGATGACGTGCGAGAGGAAGCCGCCGGCATAGATGCGCTTGTTGGCTTCATTGGTCGAGATGGCGATGGGAAGAGGGGGCTTCTTTTCGCCATAGATGACAGCAGGGATCAGGCCCTCGCGACGCAGTGCACGAGCGGCCCCCTTGCCCACTCCGCTTCTGGCCTTGGCCTTGAATTCGTAAGGCATCGGATACTTCCGTTCCGGGTTGGTGCGGCCAAAAGGCCGCGCGCCCGTCCTCCAGGGGTGACGAGCGCTTCATGGGCGTGGGCTATAGTGGAAAGCCGCGAAACAGGCAAGCATGCCGGGCTTTTCCCTGCATTGAGCCGGGCATGGCAAGGCAACGCTAACTGTTGCTCGTTATCATATGTTATGTGCGGCGTTCCGTCCGCCGGGGTTTGGGATGATGTTCAAGCGTTCGCTTCGGCAGATTGTCGTCATCGGCTTCGTGCTCGCCCTCGTGGCGGGCAACAGCGCGCTGCTGTTCGTCGCGCTCGACCGCATGATCCAGGCCTCGTCCTGGGTCAAGCATTCCTTGGGCGTGCAGAAGGATCTGGCGTCGCTGCACGTGCTTCTGGTTTCCGCCGAAACAGCCGAGCGCGGCTATCTGCTCACCTCCGACACCACCCAGCTCGCCCCTTACCACCAGGCCATTTACGGCTTCAGCGAGCGCATCGACCGGCTTCGTGCCGCCTTCAACGACAATCCGGTGCAGGCCGAGCGGTTCTCGGAAGTCGCCCGGCTGAGCCGCGAGCGCCTCGCGCGGCTTGCCTCGGTCATCCAGCTGCATTCGGACGGCGATCCGCGCGCCGCCATCGATCAGGTCCGCCAGAATGACGGCTCTGCCATCATGACGCGCGTCCGAGCGATGATTGCCGAGATCGAGGCTGAAGAAGCGATTCTCCTCGAGGAACGGCAGCGGCAGAATCTGTGGGCGCAGCTCGGGCTTTACGCCTCCGCCATCGTCTTCATCTTCGGCTCGCTGGCGCTCATTACCTATGTCTACATGTCGCTGCGCATGCAGCTGCGCGAACGGACGGCGGCTGCCGCATCGAGCGCGACCTATGCCGAAACGCTCGACGAGAGCCTCAAGGCGCTCGAGCATGAGCGCAACGAAATCGCCCAGATCAACGACGGCAGCAATTTCCTGCAAAGCTGCAACAGCATGGCCGAAGTCGCCGCGCTTTCGGCGGAATTTCTCAAGGGCCTGTTTCCCGGCTATGCCGGCTCCGTCAGCGTCTATGCCGCCTCGCGCAACCAGCTGCTGCGCCTCTCGACCTGGGGCGGCTCCAACGATGCCGAAGTGTTTTCCCCCGATGCCTGCTGGGGCCTGCGCCGCGGCCAGCCCCATGCCCGGCACCACGACAAGGCCGGTACGCCGACCTGCTCGCATCTCGGTTGCGGCAGCGATTGCGACACCATCTGCGTGCCGCTCATCGCCCATGGCGAAACGCTCGGTCTTCTGACCCTGGCGCGGCTCGACCCCGTCGAGGCGGCCCTCAACGACATCGAACTGGCCAAAGGCCTGCCCGACAGGCGCCGCGTCGAGATGGTGGCGCGTCAGCTCGGCCTCACGCTCGCCAATCTGCGGCTGCGCGAGACGCTGGCCGAGCAGTCGATCCGCGATCCGTTGACCAACAGCTTCAACCGTCGCTATCTCGAGGTCATCGCGGGCAAGGAGATCGCGCAGGCGGCGCGCTTCGAGCGGTCGCTGGCCTTCGTCATGCTCGATGTCGATCACTTCAAGCGCTTCAACGACCTCCACGGTCATGCCGCGGGAGACGCGGCGCTGATCGCGGTCGCCGGCTCGCTGCAGGACAATATCCGCGAAGGCGATTGGCTGTTCCGGCTCGGTGGCGAGGAATTCGTCCTCGTCCTGCGCGAGGTCACTCGTCAGGATGCGCTCGAAAAGGTCGAGCAGCTGCGGGCCGGCATCGCCGATCTCACCTTGAGCTATGCGGGCGGCACGCTGCCGCGCATCACCGTATCGATGGGCGTTGCGCTCTTTCCGGACAATGGCGCCGAGCTCGACGAACTGCTCGTCGTCGCCGACCGCGCCCTTTACGCCTCGAAATCCTCGGGGCGTAACCGGGTCACGCTCGCCAGCGCCAACGAGGAGACGCCCGTCGCCATCGCGGCCGACCGGGCGGCGTGAGCCGCTAGTCGAACAGGCTCGAAACGCTCTGCTCACTGGCCGTGCGCGCCACGGCCTCGCCGATCAGCGGCGCGATCGAGATGCGGCGGATATTGCCGGTCGCCTTGACCGCATCGGTGGCCCCGATCGAATCGGTGATCACCAGCTCCTTGAGCCGGCTCTTGCCGATGCGCTCGCTGGCGCCCTCAGAGAGAACGCCATGGGTGATATAGGCCGAAACCGCCTTGGCTCCGGCCTTGAGCAGCGCATCGGCGGCATTGACCAGCGTGCCGCCCGAATCGACGATGTCGTCGATCAGGATGCAGGACTGCCCCGAGACATCGCCGATGATGTTCATCACCTCCGACACTCCGGCGCGCGGGCGGCGCTTGTCGACGATGGCGAGATCGGCGCCGATGCGCTGGGCAATCGCTCGGGCCCGCGCCACGCCGCCCACATCGGGCGACACGATCATCACATTGTCCTTGCCGTAATGGGCTTCGATGTCGCGCGTCATCACCGGGGCGGAATAGAGATTGTCGGTGGGGATGTCGAAGAAGCCCTGGATCTGGGCGGCGTGCAGATCGAGCGTTATGACGCGATTGACACCCGACTCGACGATCAGGTTGGCGACGAGCTTTGCCGAAATGGGCGTGCGCGGCGTCGATTTGCGATCCTGCCGTGCGTAGCCGAAATAGGGCACCACCGCCGTGATCCGCCGTGCCGACGAGCGCCGCAGCGCATCGGTCAGGATCAGCAATTCCATCAGATTGTCATTGGCCGGAAACGAGGTCGATTGCAGGATGAAGACGTCCTCGCCACGGACATTTTCATGGATTTCGACGTAGATTTCCTTGTCCGCGAAGCGCTTCACCGTGCAGTCGGCGAGCGGCATCTCGAGATAAGAGGCCACGGCTTCGGCGAGAGCGCGGTTGGAGTTGCCGGTGACGAGCTTCATGGCGCGATCCTGTGCTTGGCCCCCTGGGGGCGCTCCCGATGGCGGCACCCATAGCGAAGCGCCATGGCGGGCGCAACGTGACTTTGGGCGAAAGCCCAACGATTCATGACAGGCCGATGACGGCGATCTGGCGCCCCGTGCGCGCCTGCCCGTGCGTTGCGAAGCGGTGCGAGAAATAGCGTCGCGGCTGGGCATAGGTGCACTCGCCGAGGTCATGCACCCGGCCCACCCCGGCTTCCAGCAGCCTGTCGAAGACGAAGCCGGGCAGGTCGAAATGATCGCGCCCGCCATCGGGCCGGCTGATGCGGTGGGCGGCGTCGGGATGCCTGCCCAGCAGGTCGCGGGCAAAGTCCGGCCCCACTTCGTAATTGCGCTGCGAAATGGTCGGCCCGATGGCCGCAACGATGCGCTGCGCCGTCGCGCCCGCCTGCACCATCGCCTCCACCGTCCGCTGCGCCACGCCATCGACCGCGCCGCGCCAGCCGGCATGGAAGGCGCCGATGACGCCCGCCTCGGCATCGGCGAGCAGCACCGGCGCGCAGTCGGCCGTGAGGATGCCCAAGAGCACGCCGGGAACGCGCGTCACCATGCCGTCGGCCTCGATGGTGCCGATGTCTGGCGACAGCCCTTCGAGCCTCACCACACGGCTCGAATGCACCTGCCGCATCACCATCAGCGCCTCGGGGGCAAATCCCAGCGCGCCAGCCACATCGGCCCGGTTGCGCCGGACCATCGGCTCGCTGTCGCCCACCGAGAAGGAGACGTTGAGCGAGGCGAACTCCCCCACCGAATGGCCGCCGCGCCGGCCGAAAAAGCCGTGGCGGATGGTCGACGCGGTCTTGAGGGCGGGGCTTTCGAGATAGGGGATGCTCATGGCGCAAATCCGGGGGGCTGGAGGCCGGGGCTGTGCATGCAGAAGGCTTTGAAAAGCGTACCCATCTCATCGGGCGCGACGAGCCGCTCGAGCGCGCGCGCGAGGCTTTCGGCCTCCGAGTGGTTCGCCTTGGCAAGCGCCGCCGCACGCTCGCCAATGCCGAGCCGCGTGAGGAAAATCCCCTGCGCCGTGATCGGCGCCACCGCCAGCCCCGCCTTGCGACCGATCTCGGCCAGCGCGCCGAAATCGACATGGGCGGAGAGATCGACGAGCCCGGGGGCCGAGAGCGGGTCGGCAAAGGCATGGCGCCGCACGCCCTGCAGCGTTTCGCCCGTGCGCGGGCCCTCATAGCCATAATCGATGGCCAGAACCGCCCCGCCGCGCACCCGCACCGCCTCCGCCAGCCTCTGCGTTACCTGCCGGGCGGCCAGCCCCAGTTCGAACACTTCACCCGCCTCTGCCCCGGCCAGTTGCGGCGGCAGGCTGCCCGAGGGCAGGGGGGTGGGCGAGAGCCCGAAGGCAAGCGCGTCGTCCGCCAGCCCGATTTCGCGCTCATGCCAGCCCTCGCCGCCCTTCACGAATTGCCGGATCGGCAGGGCATCGAAGAATTCATTGGCGATGACGATCAGCGGCGCATCGCCATCGGGCACGATGTCCTCGCTCCAGACCGGCGCAAAGGGAGCGAGCCGCGCCGCCTGTTCGGCGCGCAGGCCGGGGCTCGATTCAAACAGCGACAGCCGCAGCGACCCCGCCAGCCCCGGAACCCGGCTCGCGACCCGCAGCGCGTCCTGCATCAGCGTGCCGCGACCGGGGCCGAGCTCGAGAAGGTCGAAGCGCCGCGGCGAACCCATCTGCTGCCAGAGCGTCGCGATGAACAGCCCCACGAGCTCGCCGAACATCTGCGAAATCTCGGGCGCGGTGATGAAATCGCCCGCCGCACCCAGAGGATCTCCGGCGCGGTAATAGCCCTGCCTTGGGTGGCTGAGGCACAGCGCCATGTAGCGGGCCACCGACATCGGCCCGCCGGTTTCGATCTCGAGCTTGATGCGGTCCGATAGGTCAGTTTCAGACACGGCGGCTTCTTCTTGCAAAGACGACGAGCCCGATGCCGGCGACGAGGATGGGGAGGGACAGCACCATGCCCATGGTCAGCCAGCCGCCATGGAGATAGCCCAGCTGCGCGTCCGGCAGGCGCACGAACTCCACCGCGATGCGCGAAAGCGCGTAGCCGATGCCGAAAATGCCCGCCACCTCGCCGGGCCGCCTCAGGCTGTAGGCGACATGGGTTGCGTAGCGGATGACGATGAAGAGCACGATGCCTTCGAGCGCCGCTTCATAGAGCTGGCTGGGGTGGCGCGGCACCTGCTCGGGATCGGTGGGGAATATGACGCCCCAGGGCAGGGTGGTCGGGGCGCCGTAGAGCTCGGCATTGATGAAATTGGCGATGCGCCCCAGAAACAGCCCGATCGTGCCGATCGCGCCTAAAAGATCGAGGCCCGAAAGGGGATTGCCGCCCTGCGATCGTGTGAACCAGATCATCGCCACCATGATGCCGCCAAGCCCGCCATGGAACGACATGCCGCCATCCCACAGCATCAGCGCTTCGAGCGGGTGCTGGGCGTAATAGGGCAGGTTGTAGAACAGCACATAGCCCAGCCGCCCGCCGATCACGATGCCGAGCACGGCCCAGAAGGCGAAGTCCCAGATGGCGGCGGGAGCGAAGGGCGGTGTGTTGTTTCGCCACAGCGAGGCCTTTGCGAGGAGCGTCGTGGCATAGGCGGCCCCGAGCACGACGCCGCCCAGATAGGCCAGCGCATACCAGCGGATGACGAGGGGGCCGAGCGCAAAGGCCACGGGATCGATTTGGGGGAAAGGCAAGGCGGCAGGCTCCCGGCTCAGGTCGGCGCGACCTTGCCCAGCCGGGGTGGCTCTGGTCAAGTCGGCAGCTTGCCCCTACATAGGGCATAATGCCCCCAACCCACAGACCAGCCAGAAGGTTCGGCCCATGAATCAGAACAGGATTTTCGACGATGTCGGCCGCCTCATGAACAGCGCCGCCGGCGTTGCAGACGGCGTGCGCCGCGAGGCCGAGACCGTGTTCAAGGCCCAGCTCGAGCGAATCGTGGCCGACATGGATCTCGTCAAGCGCGAGGATTTCGAGGCGCTGCGCGAGCTGGTCCAGTCGCAGGAGCGCGAGCTTGCGGCCCTGCGCGCCGAAATCGCGACGCTCAAGGCTCCGGCAGCTCCCCAGCTCTGATGGGAGTGTCCCCGCGCGGCCTGCGCGCGGGGATCGGGCCGGATCAGAGGCGGACGGCGGCGTTGTCGCCCATGTCCGGAGCCTTGCCGGTCAGGGCAGCCAGCGCCATCTTGGCGCCCGAGATCAGCTTGTTGGGCGCGTCCCACAGCTCGCCATTGGCGGGCGTCACGGTGAGCAGGCGGATCGAGGGATCGTTCTGGTCCTCCCACCATGCCTTGTCGAAATCGGTCCACAGATCGGCGATCTTGGCGCGATCATTGGTGACCTTGGCTTCGCCCGCGATCACTACATAGCGATGGGCATCATTGTCCGCCCAGGCGCACGAGACAGTCGGAAACTTATCGATCTCGATATTCTTGTGCCCCTCGACATCGACGAGGAAATAGATCGCGTGTTCCTCTCGGCGCACGCGCGCCGACAGCGGCCGGCTCTGCTGCTGGGTGCCATCCCAGGTGGTGAACATGCAGATGTCGATCTTCTTGGCGAGTTCCCAGATGCGATCCTGCGCCTCGGCGGGGGAAAGCTGGTGATCGTCGTGATGGTCCTTGGCCATGCCGGGCCTCCTGTTGGTGTCGGGTGCAGCAACGGACGGAGGCGGCAAGCGGTTGCTGCGCCAGCACTTCACGAGATGATGTGCGGCGACAAGAGCGGCATCTGGAGCGTCTCGCCGGTTCGGCGCACCGCCGAAACGCTCCTTTTCGATCAGTCCTTGTAGCCGGGGTCGATCCGGTCGAGCATCCGGAGATGATAGGCCCATTCCACCCCGGCATAATTGCGCTTCTTCTTTTTGGTCGCGAGCTGGGCGGCGGTGAAATCTAGCACCTCCTGCGGGATGCGGCGGATTTCCGCCCCCGTCGCCATCAGCCGCTCCTGGATCTCGCAGGCCGCGATCAGCCGCCGCATCAGCATGAAGGCCTCGGGCACGCTTTCGCCCACGCTCAGAAGCCCGTGATTGCGCATGATCAGCAGCTTGCCCTCGCCCAGATCACGCAGGATGCGGGGCACCTCCTCGTCCTCCTGCGCGAAGCCCTCGAAATCGTGGTAGCCGACCTGCCCGTAGATATGCAGGCTCGTCTGGTCCGAGATGACCAGCCCCTCCATGGTCGAGGCGATCACCACCCCGGCCACCGGATGCACGTGTATGGTGCTGTTGAGGTCGGGCCGCTCGCGCAAAATGCCGCTGTGGAAGTTGAAGCCCGCCGGGGCCAGTTCCACCCCCTCATGGCTCAGAACCTTGCCCGTAAGGTCCACCGTCACGAGCGTCGAGGCGGAGATTTCGTCCCAGCCCAGACCATAGGGGTTCATGATGAACCAGTCGGGCCGGTCGGGATGCCGGGCGCTGATATGGTTGGAGAGCACACGGTTCCAGTTGAAATGGTAGCCCAGCCGGAAGGCCGCCGCCATCGTCTGCCGCAGCCCCCATTCCGCCGGGCTCGCCTCGTGCAGAAGCTGCTTGCGCGGCTCAGCGTCAAGCTGTGCAATGCTCATGATTATCGTCCTCGTCCCTCATCTGGCGCGGGCAAGAAAATTCCGCATCACGGCCCGCCGCCCCGATTGTCCTCATCGTGATACTGTCATACGATGCGACAATCTGTCCATATCATCTCGCGCTCGCAACCGCCTGAGGAGGGGCCGCGACCGCGAGATGCTGGTTCGGGTCACACGAGGGAGGAAAACTCATGACCATCAGGAGACGTGGTGCCCTGTTCGGGCTCATTTCGGCGGCGGCGCTGGCCCTGGGCCTTGCCCAGCCGGCCACCGCGCAGGAGAGCGTCGAGCAGTTCTATTCGGGGCAATTGCTCACCATCCTCATCGGCCATCCGCCGGGAGGGTCCTATGACCTTTATTCGCAGGTCACGGCCCAGCACATCGCCAAGTTCATTCCGGGCAATCCCACCGTCGTCGTGCAGTCGATGCCCGGCGGTGGCGGCTCGGTGGCGGCGGCCTATTTCTACAATCGCGCCCCGCGCGACGGCTCGATGATCGCGCTCTTCCCCGAAACGCTCGCCCATACCCAGCTGCTCACCCCCGAGGCGAGCCGGTGGGATCTGGCCAAGATGCGCTATATCGGCTCGTTCACCAACGTCGCCTCGGTGCTGATGGTGCGCGAGGGTTCGGCGGTCAAGACGGTCGAGGATCTCTACACCACCGAAGCCTTTGCCGGCTGCTCGGGGCGCACCACCGCCTCTTCGCAGGCCCCGGCCATCATGCGCTATTTCACCGGCATGAAGCTCAAGATGGTCTGCGGTTATGAAGGCGGCTCGGCCACGATCCTCGCGCTCCTGCGCAACGAGATCGACGTCAACGCCAATGTGTGGACCACCTGGAAGGTCAGCCATCAGGCCGAAATGGCCTCCGGCCAGATCAAGCCGCTCGTGCAGTTCGGGCTCCAGCGCCTGCCCGACCTGCCCGACGTGCCCACCATGGAAGAACTGACCGACGATCCCGAGGCCAAGGCGGCGATGCGCTTCTTCTCGGCCGCCGGCGATATCGGCCGCGCGCTGCTCGCTCCGCCCGAAATGCCTGATGATCGCTTCGCGGCACTGGCCTCGGCCTTCGACCAGATGGTCAAGGACCCTGCCTTCATCGCCGATGTCGAAGCGCGGGGCGCCAGCCTCAATCCGGTCGATGCGGCAGGCGTTCAGAAGATCGTCGACACCATCTTTGCCACCCCCACCGAGGTCGTCGAAGAGTTGAAGGTCGCGCTCGAAAAGGGCTTCGAGGAGTAATCGAGACTGAGAGGCGCCCGCTTATGCGGGCGCCTCACATCAGGTCGAAATAGCCGTAATCGGCCTCGGCCCGCCAGTCATCGGGCCGCTCGGGCAGGGTGCGCATATAGAGCGCGAACCACGGCACGAAGCCGCCCGCGCCGATTGCCGCCAGAAGCGCGGCTCTTTCCAGCCATTCCGTCGCGTCGCTTTCCTCGGGATGGGGCTCGACCGGGCCGTCATGGCGGCCCACGAACAGGCTCACATGTTCATGCTCGATCAGCCGGCCATCGGGCTCGGCCGCAGCGGGCACCGGGGCGCGGTAGCGGATGGTGCCCGCGGGCCTGAGGCTCGGGGCAATCCCGAGCTCCTCGCGCGCCCGTCGCACCGCCGCATCGGCCACGCTCTCGCCGGGCAGGGGGTGGCTGCAACAGGCATTCGCCCAGAGCCCACCGCCGTGATATTTGCCCGCCGCGCGCCGCTGCACCAGTTGCCGGCCTGCGCCGTCGAAGATCAAGAGCGAGATGGCGCTGTGATAGCGCCCCAGCCGATGCGCCTCGAGCTTTTCCATCAGCCCCGTTTCGGCATCCGTCGCCCGGTCGAGCAGCACCACGTCCTGCCGCATCATCGCGCCGCCGCCTCGGCGGCCGCGACGACTACGGCCAACGGGCCTGCGAAATCTGCCGCCGAGGCGCCCGCCCGGCCGGCATAAAAGTCCACGATCGCCTCGCCCGCCGCACGGGCCGATCCCTGGCTTGCGCCACCCGGCATCACATGATTTGCCAAAAGCGCCTGCTCGAACTGCTCGGCTGAAAGCTCGGCCGATTTCACGCGGTTGCGCACCCCGTCCCAGGCGACTCCGAACCGGGCTTCCGCCATGCCCTTCATCTGACGCCGCACCCCCCGGAGCGGCTTGACCACGCCCTCGCGCATCGGCTCAATGGCGGCATCTATGTCGGCAAGCCGGTCGCCGGCAAAGCCGTCATCGCCCACCGACCACGCATAAAGCCCCACCAGCAGCGTATTGACGTCGAGCCCGCATCCGTCCTGCAAGGCAAGGCACGCCTCCGACACGCCGGGCTGGCGATAGACGGCAAGCGCGAAGGTCCAGTGCGGCCCGTCTAGGGCGAGGTCGGACATGAGGGGGCTCCTTCCTGAAACGGCGCGGATATTCCGCACCCGAGGGCGCCCTGTCCAGCCGGCTCTGCGGATAAAGCGACGCCACGGGGGCAGGGCGGGCTTGAAGCGCGCCGTCCGACCATACTACAACCGCCCGCGACAGACACAGTCTCTTGGAGATCATCATGGCACAGCCGGGCGAAGAGAACGGGGCAGGATATCGGACCGCAACGGCGCCCGACGGCACGCCGCTGGCGTGGCGCCTGCATGAGGGGCAGGGGCCCGGCCGCATCGCGCTCGTTCACGCGCTCGCCATGGATGCGAGCTTCTGGGACGAACTGGTGCCGCTGCTCACCCCCTTTGCCAGCGTCATCACCTATGATTGCCGCGGCCATGGCCGGTCGGGCAAGCCCGTCGGGCCTTACACCGTCGAGCAGTTCGGCGATGACCTCGCCGCCATCCTCGACGACGCCGGCTGGCAGACGGCCGTGATCGCCGGGGCCTCGATGGGCGGCTGCGTCAGCCTCGCCTTCGCTGCCCGCCATCCGGCCCGCGTTGCCGGCCTCGGGCTCTTCGACACCACCGCCTGGTATGGCGAAAAGGCCCCCGAGCAATGGGCCGAACGCGCCGACAAGGCCGAGGCCGAGGGCATGGCGTCCCTCATCGCCTTCCAGAAATCGCGCTGGGTCAGCGAGGCCTTCCTCGCGCAGAACCCGCCCTCGCTGCAGCGTGCGCTTCAGGTTTTCGTCGCCAATGATGTCGCCGCCTATGGCGCCACCTGCCGCATGTTGGGCGCCGCCGATATCCGTGCCGCGCTGCCCGGCTTTACCGTTCCCACCCGCATCCTCGTGGGCGAGGAGGATTACGCCACCCCCATCGCCATGGCCGAAGCCCTCGCTGCCGCCATCCCTGGCGCCACGCTGCGCGTCCTCCCCAAAGCCCGCCACTTCACCCCCCTCGAAGTGCCCGCCGAACTCGCCGGCGAACTCGAGGCGCTGGTTAGAGGTTAGGGCCCCTTTCCCTTCTCCCCTCGAGGGAAGAAGGTGGTCCGAAGGACCGGATGAGGGGTTCAGATTTGCGGCTCGAGCCGAGAGCCTGAACCCCTCACCCCAACCCTCTCCCCAGCGGGGAGAGGGGGCGAAAGAGCCGACAGCGAAGGGGCCCTTTTTCCCTTCTCCCCTCGAGGGGAGAAGGTGGTCCGAAGGACCGGATGAGAGGTTCAGATTTGCGGCTCGAGCCGAGAGCCTGAACCCCTCACCCCAACCCTCTCCCCAGCGGGGAGAGGGAGCGATAGAGCCGAGACTGGGGCGAAAGCTGGGGGGCGAAAGCTGGGGGGCGAAAGACCGGCGCAAATGCCCCTTTTCCCTTCTCCCCTCGAGGGGAGAAGGTGGCCCGTCAGGGCCGGATGAGGGGTTCAGTCTATCGGCTCCAGCCGCGAGCCAACCCCGCACTCCATCCCCCTACCGCCCAGCCTTCAAATTCTCGATCACCCGCGTCAGCCCGGCAAACAGCGCCGCCATCTCGGCGGGCCTGAATCCCTGCGCGGCGACGCGGTTGGTGTCGCGCGCGCAATCCCACAGCCGCGCCTCCAGTCCGCGACCGTCCGCCGTCAGCACGATGCGGATCTTGCGGCGGTCCGACCCGTCGCGTTCGCGGAGGATCCAGCCGGCGCGTTCGAGCGATTCCACGATCGAGGTCGAGGAGGCCTTCTCGATGCCGATGCGGCGCGAGATTTCCACCTGCGTCAGCCCGTCCTCGGCCCAGAGATGGCGCAGGTGCTGGAACTGACCGAACGTTACGCCATGTTCGGCCAGCTTGCCGCGCAGCAGCCGGTTGAAGCTCTGGTCGGCCTCGCGCAGCAACAGCCCCAGCCCCACTTCGGGCAAGGTCTCGTCGCCGGACAGCCGGGCGTGCTGGGGGTCGATGTCGATCATGGCGTCTCCTTGTCCCTCGTTAGCGCGTCCGCCTCCGCCACCGCAACCCCGGCCGTCCACTCTGTCATACCGTCCTATTGACAGCCACGGAGGCCGCTCGTAATAGTATGGTACCTTACCAAATACGGCAGAGACCTGCGAGGGGAGAGCATGGCCACCACCATAAGAGTTTGCGCGCCCGATGAGATCGCCGATGGCGGTTGCCGCATCGTCACGGTGGGCGAGATCGAGATCGGCGTTCTGCGCCAGGGCGGGGAATTCTACGCCTACCAGAACCTCTGCCCGCATCAGGGCGGTCCGGCCTGCGAGGGCGTGCGCATGGCCGGCATCAAGGAAAACATCGACAGGAACGGCAATTATCTCGGCCAGCTGCTCGACGAGGACGACATGCACATCGTCTGCCCCTGGCACGGCTACGAGTATCATTTGAAGACCGGCATCAACGTCGCCGACGATCGGCTGCGCCTCAGGCGCTTCGAGATCGTCCGGCAGGAAGGCGACATCTATGTCACGCTCCCCTGAAGCCCAGCGCTTTTCCGAGCTTTCCGCCGAACTCACCGGGCTCGTCAACGAAGCCATCGATGCCGATACGCTCGATGCGGTGCCCGACGAGGCGCTCGGCGCGCTCTATGCCGCAGTGGTGCGCGTCTATGCCGCCAAGGTGCAGGCCGGCGCGCCCGTCCGCCCCTTTGGCGGCAACAGCGGCGTGTCGGTCACCGATGTCACCATTTCCTGCTCGGCGCTGCTCGACAGCGTCCAGCTTTCGGTTTTCGAGCTCGGCGCCTGGCAGACCTTTTCGGGTCTGGGTGGCGGCCAGGGCAAGCCATAACACTTCAGGGAGGCCTGTCATGAACACGCATTTTCCCCCGTCCGATCTGCCCTTCCGCGAGCCCTCGGCCGATCATTTCGATTCGACCCAGCACCTCGCCAATGCCGAAAAGCAGGCGATCAAGCGGGGCTACGAGGATTTCCTCATCGTCGATGTGGATAGCCACCACTACGAGACCGAGGCTTTCAAGGAGATCATCGAATACATCCCCGATCCGGTCATCCGGCAGGAGGCGATGTTCCAGGGCATGTCGCGCGGCGGCATCACCTCCATCGATGGCTCCTACCAGGAGCTCACTGGTCGCATCACCCGCTATCCGCGCCGCGGCAAGGAGATCGTGCCCCCCGAGCCGCATCGCGACATCACCCTGATGCGCCGCTGGATGGATCCGCTCGGGGTCGACATGGCCATCATGTTCCCCACCCCGATGCTCAATCTGGCGGTCTGCCCCCGGGTCGAGGTCGAGGTCGCGCTTGCCGATGGCTACAACCAGTGGCTGTGCGAGCGGGTGCTGGCCGAGGAGCCGCGCATCAAGTCGATGCTCTACCTCCCCTTCAACGATCCCGATGCCTGCCTGCGCACCGTCGAGAAATATGGCGACAAGCCCGGCGTCGTCGGCTTCATGATGGTGGCGACCCATTATCGCCCGGTCTATGACAACGCCTATTCAAAGACCTATGCCGCCCTGCAGGAGCGCAACCTGCCGCTCGGCTTCCACGCCATGTTCACCTGGTCCGACCAGTCGATGAAGCTCACCAACCGCTTCATCGCCGTGCATGCTCTTGGCTTTGCCTGGCACAACATGCTGCACATGACCAACTGGGTCGTGAACGGCATGCCCGAGCGCTTCCCCAAGCTCAAGACGCTGTGGATCGAGAGCGGTCTTGCCTGGGTGCCCTTCCTCATGCAGCGGCTCGACAATGAATACATGATGCGCCCCTCCGACGCGCCGCTGCTCAAGAAGCGCCCGTCCGACTATATGCGCGACATGTTCTTCACCACCCAGCCGATGGAAATGGTGAACAATCGCAAGGCTCTCGAAGTCACCTTCGAGATGATGGATGCGCCCAGCCAGCTGCTCTATTCGTCCGACTATCCGCACTGGGACATGGACCTGCCGTCCACCATCTACGACCTGCCGTTCCTTGATGAGCAGGCCAAGCGCAACATCCTCGGCGGCAACGCCCAGCGCCTCTTCAATCTCGACCCCGTCTTCTCCCCCCAAAAACTCGCCCGCCGCGCGGCTCGCGCCCAGGCGGCGGACCAATGAGAACCTCACCCTGAGGAGCGCCAACGGCGCGTCTCGAAGGGCGAGGTTCGGGCACCGAATCCCTCCCATCCCCGGGTCGTCCGTGCGAAAGCAGGGACCTCCGTTTGCGGTACCGGCCCGGTAACAGAGGTTCCCGCTTCCACACGAACGACCCTGGTGTATGTCGCCAACACTGTAATTGCGGCTCCTGCGTCCCCTCTCCCCGCCGGGGAGAGGGTCAGGGTGAGGGGCCTTGCGATCTCTCCTGTGCCAAGGCCGCCTCACCTCTCCCCCAAGGGAGAGATGAGGGAGAACCTCATGCTGAGGAGCGCCACTCGGCGCGTCTCGAAGCACGAGGTTCGGGCACCCCCAATCACCCCGCCACATCCACCCGCGCCCGTCGCCTTGGCAGCGGCAAAGCGGCGCGTGCGGGGCGGGGTTCCTCGGGTGGCTCCATCCGGCTGGCAACCTCGATGACCTGGCGGCGGAGCCATTTGGCGGCGGCGTCTTCATTGTGCGCCTGGTTCCACACCGCCGAGACACGGAACCACATGTCATCCACCGGCGCCGGGCAGAAATAGAAGGCGTCGCGGTCGAAATAATCCACCACCCGCTCGAACACCAGCACCACCAGGTCCGAGCGCGAGACGATGGCCGGTGCGGCCAGCAATTGCTGTGCCGTGGTGGCGATCTTGCGGCGCACGCCCTGCTTGTGCAGCAGCCGGTCGGCGCGGCTGATCTCGTGGGCGCTGGGCTTGATGGCGAGATGGTCGATGGCCTGGAAATCGGCGAGGCTGATCGGGCTGCCGGCCAGCGGGTGGTCGGCTCGCATCATGCAGACATAGCGGTCGCGAAACAGCTGCGCCCGCCGAAACCTTCGCGGCAGGTCCGGAATGATGCCGATGGCGAGGTCGGCCTCGCTGTTGTCGAGCAGGCCCGAAACCTCGGGATTGCGCTTGGACTGGATGTGCAGCTTCACTGCCGGCGCCACGGCGCTCATATGCGCGATGAGCGCAGGCAAAAACACCACCGACACATAGTCCGAAACCGCCAGGTTGAACGTCCAGTCGAGCTCGCGCGGCTGGAAGGCCGCAGGCTCCAGCGCGCGTTCGATCTGGCGCAGCGCCTGCTGCAGCGGCTCGCCCAGTTCCAGCGCCCGGGCGGTGGGCACCATGCCTTCGCCGGTGCGCAGAAACAGCTGATCCTTGAGCAGGTCGCGCAGCCGGTTGAGCGCGTTCGACACCGCCGGCTGCGACATGCCGAGGCGATAGCCGACGCGCGTCACGCTGCGTTCCACCAGCATGGCGTCGAAAACCACAAGCAGTTTCAGCTCGATAGAGGCTAAATTCACTGGCAAAATAGAACCCTTCCGGAGTTTGAATTTGCCACGGGCGGTTTGGGAAGGCAACTCTGTATGACAGACTGATAATCATACTGCCGCCTGGCCCCGGGGAGAGGGGCGTTCAGGCGACGGTCATCGTCATGCCGCGCCCGGTTCAGGCGGCTTACGGAGGGACAAGGCGCTGCCGGGAGCGTCGCCGGCCGAGGGATCTGGCCGGGCAGGGAGGACAGCGTGCCCTATAACGACTTTCGCGAGTTTCTCGCAGTGTTGCGCTCGAAGCGGGAACTCATCGACATAGACCGGCACGTGCCACTGACCGATGTCAGCAAGGTCATGAAGCATTCCTATGTCCTGCAGGGCCCGGCCCTGCAGTTCAACGACACGGGTGCCGATCATCCGCTCGTCTCCAATATCTATTCCACCCGCTCCAAGGCGCTGCTCGCCTTTGAAGCCGATGAATCCACCATCTTCGAGAAGGTGTTGAAGGGGCTCGATAATCCGATCCCGTCGGTGCAGTGGTCGGGCCCGGCGCCCTGTCACGAAGTGATCATCACCGGGGATGATATCGATCTCACCCGCCTGCCGGTGCCCACTTATAGCTCCAAGGATGGCGGGCCCTACATCACCCCCGGCCTCGTGGTCTCCAAGGATCCGGAAACCGGCGTCCCCGATATCGGGCATTACCGCTTCCTCATCCTGGGCAAGAACATCGTCTCGTTCTCGGCCCAGCCCTTCCACCGCTTTGGCAAGAACATCATCAAGTGCCGGCAGATGGGGGTGAAATGCGAAGCCGCCATCGTGCTCGGCGTCGATCCGGTGATCGCCTATGCCGCCCAGGTGCAGGTGCACGACCAGACCGATGACTGGTCGGTGGCGGGCGGGCTGCGCGGCGCGCCGGTCGAGATGGTCAAGGCCCATTCGGTCGATCTCGAAGTGCCCGCCACCGCCGAGTTCGTCATCGAGCTCGAGGTCGATCTCGAAAAGAACGTCATGGAAGGGCCGCTGGGCGAATATACCGGCTATTACACGCCCGCCTCTATGAAGCCCCTGGCCTATATCAAGGCCATCACGCACAGGAAGGGCGGGCTGTTCCAGGGGCTGCTGACCGGCAAGCCGGTCACCGAGAACCATATCCTCAAGCAGATCCCGTTCGAGGCCTCGCTCTGGCGCTCCCTCTCCAAGCAGTTCCCGACGATCCGGCAGATCGCCGTGTCGCCGGCCGGCGGGGTGTCGTTCCACATGGTCATCGCCATGGAGCCGCGCTTTGCCGGCGAGGCGCGGCAGGTGATCCTTGCCGCCATGACCAGCAATACCCGGCCCAAATGGGTCATCGTGGTTGATCCCGATATCGATGTGCGCAATCCCAACGAGATCGACTGGGCCCTGTCCTTCCGCGTGCGGCCGGCCAAGGACATCATCGTCATCGACAACCTGCCCGCCGGGCCGTCCGATCCGTCGGTCGATCTCTCCCGGCCGCGGCCCGAGCGCATTTCCTCGGCCGTCGGGGTTGATGCGACGCGGCCCTTCGGCGAACCCTTCTCGGAAGTCGCCGATGTGCCGGGCTGGGAAGAGTTCGACGTGCCTGAACTGGATGGCCGCTGATCCGCGAGGGGCGGGCGCGTCGCTCCTGTAGCGACGCCGGCTGATCGGCGGGCGGCACTGCGCCGCTCGTCCAACGACTGATAGGAGGAACCATGGACCTGTTAGCACCGGCCTTCGAGGCGCTCGGCATCATAGCCGATCCGCTGCGTCTCTTGATCCTGTTCGGCGGCGTCGCGCTCGGGCTGTTCATCGGCGTCGTGCCCGGCATCGGCGGCCTGGTGGGCATGGCCCTGCTGCTGCCGTTCACCTATGCGATGGACCCCTATGCGGCCATGGCGTTCCTCATCGGCATGTGGTCCGTCACCCCCACGGCCGATACCATTCCTTCAATCATGCTGGGCGTTCCCGGCGGCGCCGGCTCGGCCGCGACCGTCATGGATGGCTATCCCATGGCGCGACGGGGCGAGGCTGCCCGGGCGCTCGGCGCCTCCTACACCGCCTCGGTGCTGGGCGGGCTTTTCGGCGCCATCCTTCTCGGCATTTCCATCCCCGTGCTGCGGCCCTTCATGCTGGCCTTCGGCACGCCCGAGCTGCTCGCGCTCTGCGTTCTGGGCCTCATGCTTGTCGCGGCCGTCAGCCAGGGGCAGATCCTCAAGGGGCTCGTCGCCGCGTCGTTCGGCGTCATCCTCGCCTCGGTGGGCGATGAGAGCCAGACCGGCACGCTGCGCTGGACCTTCGATACCCTTTACCTCTGGGAAGGTCTGCCGATCGTTGCGCTGGTGCTCGGGCTTTTCGCCATCCCCGAGATCATCGATGTGGGCGCCTCCAAGCAGGCCATCGCCGGCGATCAGGCCAAGATCACCAAGGGCGGCCAGATGCAGGGCGTGCGCGATGCGCTCAAGAACTGGCGCATCGTGCTCAACTCGTCCTGGCTGGGCTCGGTGCTCGGCGCCGTGCCGGGTCTGGGCGGCGCCACCATCGACTGGATCGCCTATGGCTCGGCCGCCCGCGCCGTCAAGGATGGGCAGAAGACCTTCGGCACCGGCGACGTGCGCGGCGTGATCGCGGCTGAGGCTGCCAACAATTCCAAGGAGGGCGGGGCCCTTGTGCCCACCATCGCCTTCGGCATTCCGGGCAGCGCCACCATGGCCATCCTGCTCGGCGCCTTCATCATGCACGGCATCCAGCCGGGCCCCAAGCTGCTGTCCGAAAATCTCGACATCACCTACACCATCGTCTGGACGCTGGTGATCGGCAACATCCTCGGCGCAGCCATCTGCTTTGCCTTCGTGAGCCAGCTGGCCAAGCTCGCGCTCATCCCCGCCGGCATTCTCGTGCCCACGGTGATGGCCATCATCTTCATCGGTGCCTACCAGGCCACCCGCGATATCGGCGATCTCATCGTGCTTTTGGGCGCGGGCATCGTCGGCTGGGTCATGAAGCGCTTCGGCTGGCCGCGCGCTGCGCTGCTGCTCGGCGTCGTGCTGGGTGGGCTTGTCGAGCAATATCTCTTCATCTCCACCAGCCGCTATGGGTTCGACTGGCTGCAGCGTCCCGGCGTGATCATCATCTTCATGATCCCGGTGGTCTACCTCATCTTCCGGCTCTACCAGTTCCTGCGCGATCTCAACCGCAAGAAGGCTACGGTCGCCGCTCCTGCCGTTGCCTCCGGCGCGGGTGCGGCTGCCGCGGCCGCCGATCCTGTCGAGACGCTGTCGCCCGTCGATCGCTTCGCCGTGCCGGCCATCTGGGTGGCGATGGCGCTGTTCTTCGGTCTCGCCTTCCTCACTTCGGGCGACTGGCGCTTTGCCGCCAAGCTCATGCCGCAGACGGTTGCCGCAGCGGCGCTGATCTTCATCATCTGCATGGCCATCGCCACCTGGCTCAAGGTGCGCAGCGGCGTGCCGATCACGGCGGTCAAGCGCAACCCCAACTCAGACGCGCTTGCGGGCATGCCCGAGGGCGAGGCCTATCGCCGGGTCGGCGTGATGGCGCTCTATCCCCTCGCGCTGTTCGGCGGCACGCTGCTGATCGGTCTCCTGCCGTCCATGCTGCTCTACATGCCGCTGTTTATGCGGGTCGAGGGCAAGCTCACATGGCGGCGCGCCCTGCTCATCTCGGTGCCGCTGTGGATCGCGATCTTCGTGCTGTTCGATGTCCTGCTCAACGTGCCGTGGCCGCAATCGCTTCTGGGCGACACCTTCCCCATGCTGCGCCGCCAGCTCTCCGGCATCATCTGATCGGGTCCTCCCCCGATGACCTCAAAGGCCCGCTCCGGCGGGCCTTTTTTTGTGCGGGTGGCGGGAGGGCAAGGATACTCGCGCCCTCTTCACCTCTCCCTTTGGGGGCTTCGAGACGCCGGCGAGGCCGATCAATCCGTCCGGTGGACGGATTGAAGCCGAGAAGGCCATGAGAGCTATGCTCGGCGCGAGGTCGGCCGTTAGGCCGGGTGAGGGGCCTCGCCGCTTGCTCAATCTCTCCGCAGGCATGACCGGCACCTGACTGCTCCCGCTCAGTCCTCATCCTGAGGAGGGGCGGAGCCCGTCTCGAAGGACGAGGGACGTGCGCTCGGTAAACCCGGACCTCGCCCTTCGAAACGCCCCTATCGGGGCTCCTCAGGGTGAGGTCCTTTTCTGTGGTTGGGAGGAGGCTAGGGGACAGATCATGAATGCAGGGTAGCGCCCTCATGGTGATGAGCGCCGCGAGAGTGAGGAGCCGGGTGTCGAGTCTTCGCGCCGGACTGCGCCTGCGTAGTCCTCATCCTGAGGAGGGGCGCAGCCCCGTCTCGAAGGACGAGGACGTGCACTCGGTCCACCCGGCCCTCGCCCTTTGAGACGCCCCTGTGCCGAGCCATTCGTGCATAGCGCTCATGGCCTTCCTGTGCTCCGGCCGACGGTATCGCGCCCCTTCCAGCGCCGGATGGTCGTCTGGCTCAAGCCCAGTTCCCCAGCCACCCCATCCCCACACCCCCATTGACAATCCCCCGGCCAAATGGAAATCTGAAATCGATTTCACAATCCCGGTCCCGTCCCGCGCCGCCATGTCCGCACACCAGCCCAACATCGTGGTGTTCCTCACCGATGACCATGCGCAATGGGCCTTGCCCTGCTATGGCGACCCGGTGATCGAGGCGCCGGCGCTCGATTGCCTCGCGCGCCACGGCACGGTGTTCGAAAATGCCTTCACCGCCACGCCCGTATGCTCCCCGGCGCGGGCGAGCTTTTTCACCGGCCTCATGCCCAGCCAGCATGGCGTGCATGATTTTCTCCAGTCTCAGCCGCAGTTTGATCGGCCCTGGCTCGCGGGGCGAGAGACCATCGCCACCCGCCTCGCCGCCGAAGGCTATGACTGCGCCTTCATCGGCAAATGGCATGTCGGGCGCGATGCCGAGCCGCAACCGGGCTTTTCGCACTGGTTCGCGCTCTCGGGCGAATATCCCATCCATCACGATGGCGATAATGGCTTTTCCCGCAATGGCGAGATCCTCCGCGAGACCGGCAACCTCACCACCATCCTGACCCGCGAGACGCTGGCCTGGCTCGATGCCCGCGACAGGGCGAGGCCGTTCTTCCTCTTTGTCGGGCTCTATGCCACCCATTCGCCCTTCAATGCTCAGCCTGAAAAGCTTGTTTCACGCTATCGCGGCAGCAATTTCACCCGCCTTGATGCCGGCAATCCGCTCCCTGGCCTCGTCAATCCGGAGTCGCCAGGGCCATCGGCCGAGGCGCAGGCCGAAGCCCGGGCGCAGTATTGCGCCGCCGTCACCCATATCGACCAGTCGGTCGGCGCGGTGCTCGATCGGCTGGCAGGGCAGGGCGTTCTCGAAGACACGCTCGTCGTCTACACCGCCGATCATGGCCTCTGCCTTGGCCAGCATGGGGTCTGGGGCAAGGGCAATGCCAGCCGGCCGCAGAACATGCTTGATCCCTCGATCCGCATTCCGCTGCTGATGGCGGGCCCCGGCATTCCGAAATCCCGGCGCGAGCGCGGCTTCGCCGACCACTGCGATCTGCACGCGACGCTGCTCGAAGCGGCCGGTGCGGGTCCGCAGCCGACCTCCCCGGGGCGAAGCCTGCTGCCCATCCTTAAGGGCACAGCACCAGAGCGTGAGATCGTTTTCGGCGAGTATGGCGATCTGCGCATGGCGCGTGACCATCAGTTCAAGCTGCTGGATTGGGCCGACGGCCATCGCACGTTGCACGCCGTCGGGGCAGGATGCGACGAAATCGCCCCGCTTCCCGACACAAACACCAATGCGGCTGTGATCTCGTCGATGGCGCACGCGATTGGTACCCATTTCGCGCAGGGTTTGACGGGCACGCGTGTGCCCGAAAGGGCCCTGGCGCCGCTGACATATAACCGAAATCAGGCCTGGCACCCCTTTGTGCCGCCGGGCCAAGCTCCGGGAAGACCTGCGTGAAGACCGTTTTCGTCCTCTTCGATTCCCTCAACCGCAAGGCCATCTCGCCCTACGGTGGCAATCCGGCCAATACCCCGAATTTCCAGCGCTTTTCGGAGCGCGCCATCACGTTCGACACCCATTATGTCGGCTCCATGCCCTGCATGCCGGCGCGGCGCGATCTGCAGACGGGGCGCCTCGGCATGCTGCATCGCAACTGGGGTCCACTCGAGCCGTTCGACAATTCCCTGCCCGAAATCCTGAAGTCAAACGGCGTATACTCGCATCTGGTAACAGACCATAATCACTATTTCATGGATGGAGGTGCAACATATCATCCGCGATTTTCTTCATGGGAACTGGTGCGGGGCAATGGCTCGGATCACTGGAAGGGCGTGGTCAAGCCTGATACCGCGCGCTTCCGCCAGACCTTCCATCCCTCGCAGATCCGGCCTTACCTCAACACCTATTACGTCAATCGCGACTATATGGCCGATGAGGCGGACCACCCGACCACCCAGGTCTTCCGCCATAGCCTCGACTTCATCGAGACCAACAAGCACGACGACAACTGGTTTTTGCAGATCGAGGCCTTCGATCCGCACGAGCCCTTCTTCGTGCCCGAGCGCTTCAAGGCGAGGCACAAGACGAACTATTCGGGCCCAATCATCGACTGGCCGACCTACGGGCGCGGCAATTGGAGCGATGAAGAAAAGGCTGAAATCGAGAGCAATTATGCAGCCCTCGTTTCGATGTGCGACGAATATTTCGGGCGCCTGCTCGATCTCTTCAACCGATACGATCTCTGGAAGGACACGGCCCTGATCGTCTCGACCGACCATGGCTTTCTTCTGGGCGAGCATGACTGGTGGGGCAAGAACGTCATGCCGATCTATGACGAGCTCGCCCGCATTCCACTGCTTGTCTACCATCCCGATTTCGCCGACCAGGGCGGCGCCCGGCGCGCGAGCCTGACCCAGGCGGTCGATCTCATGCCCACAATCCTGGGTTTCCATGGCCTTCCGGTGCCCGATGAAGTCACGGGACGATCGCTGCTGCCGGTCCTTGCCGGTGACGCGCCGGTCCGCGAGGCGGCGCTCTACGGCTATTTCGGCGCCGCCTGCAACGTCACCGATGGGCGCTACACCTATCTGCGCTATCCCGAGCCGATGACGGCGGATAATCTTTACGAATACACGCTGATGCCGACGCGCATGCATAAAAGATTTGGTGTTCAGGAGCTTTCGGCTGCTGAACTGGTCCCCCCCTTCGGCTTTTCCAAGGGCATGCCGCTCCTGCGCACAAAGCCCCTCGCCACCCCCGACAATATCCCCGCCATCATGGAAGGGCGTATCTTCGAGGACTGCGTCACCCGCCTCTTCGATTCGGCGGCCGACCCCGGCCAGACCCAGCCGATCGATGATCCGGTTATATGTGCCCGCATGGAGCGCCACCTCTTCGACCTCTTCTGCGAGCTCGAAGCACCGCCCGAAGCCTTCGTGCGGTTTGGGCTCGATGGGGTGGCGGCATGAACCGGATCGATGCCGGTTTTGGCGGCCGGGTAGGGCGCACCTTTGCCGAATCCGAGCCGTGGTGGCAGCCTCTGGGGCCGCGCAATCCGGCTGCGCCGAATGTGCTGTCGATCATTTTCGACGACATGGGTTGGGCCGATCTGGGCTGTTTCGGCAGCGAGATCGAAACGCCCAATCTCGATCGACTTGCTCGTAATGGTCTGATTTACAACAACTTCCACGTCACGCCGCTCTGTTCGCCAACGCGCGCCTCCTTTCTCACCGGGCGCAATCACCATCGCGTCGGCATGCGGTTCCTCGCCGATATCGACACCGGCTTTCCCAATTCGCGCGGCCGCGTTGACCCCGAAGCGCCGATGCTGTCCGAGACCCTGCGCGGAGCCGGATACGGCACCTATCTCGTTGGCAAATGGCACCTGACCCCGCAGCACGAGATCACCCCTGCCGGGCCGTTCGGGCAATGGCCGCTCCAGCGGGGTTTTGACCGATTTTACGGCTTCCTCGATGGTTGCACCGACCAGTTCACCCCCGAACTCTGCGAGGACAACCGCTTCATCACTCCGCCCACCGGCGATGGCTACCACCTCAGCGCCGATCTCGCCGATCGGGCGATTGCCATGGTTTCGGACCATGCCGTCTTCCGCCCGCACGACCCGTTCTTCATGGTCTTTGCGCCCGGCGCCACTCACGCGCCTTTGCAGGCGCCGCGCGAACTCATTGACAAATATGAGCCAATTTTCGCCAAGGGGTGGGATCGGACGCGCGAGGACCGGCTGGCTCGCCAGATCGCCCTGGGCCTCGTGCCGCCCGGAACCGCGCTGACGCCGCGCAATCCGGGCATTCGGGCGTGGGATGATCTTGGGAATGATGAGCGTCGTCTCTTCACCCGCCTCCAGGCCGCCTTCGCTGCCTTCCTCGAGCATGCCGACCGCGAAATCGGCCGCATCCTTGACCGGCTCGAAGCGCTGGGTCTTCTCGAGACTACGCTGATCAGCGTTTTTTCCGACAATGGCGCCAGCCGTGAGGGTGGTCCCAACGGCACCGTCGACATCAACGGCCCCTATAGCGGGGTGCCGCTTTCGGTCGCCGAGCAGATGCAGCGCATCGAGGATATCGGCGGGCCTGAAGGCCCGGCGCATTATCCCTTGGGCTGGGCCATGGCGGGCAACACCCCGTTCCGGCGCTACAAGCAGTCGGTCGATCTGGGTGGCGTGCGCTCGCCGCTCATCGTCAGCTGGCCCGCCGGTGGCGTCGAAAAGGGCAGCATACGCAATGGCTTCGCTCATGTCATCGATTTAGGCGCCACGATCCTCGACTGCTGCGGACTATCCACGAACGACTGCGACGGCAGCAGTCTTCGGCCCGGTTTTACCGACAGCACGGCGGCCGCCCCGCGCCCGACGCAGTACTGGGAAATGTTCGGTCACCGCGCCATCTGGCACGAGGGCTGGAAGGCCGTCACCGAGCATGTGCCGGGGACGCCCTACGAAGAGGACCAATGGCGCCTCTACGATACGACCGCCGACTTCGCCGAGAACCACGACCTCGCTGATGCCCAGCCGCAGCGCCTGGCCGATCTCGTGGATTTGTGGTGGCGCGAGGCCTCGGCGAACGGCGTGCTGCCACTCGATGATCGGACGCTCGTCGAACTCCTGTCGATGACCCGCACGCCCTACCAGCTGGTTAATCGCAAGCGCTTGATTCTACGCCCGGAAAACGGGCATCTGCCTGTGTCGAGCGGGGTAACCGCCACCTCCCGGTCCATGCGCCTTACTGCCCGGCTCCGAAGTTGGCGGCCGGGGCAGGATGCCGTGCTGGTATCGAGCGGTTCGCAGCAGGGCGGCTACAGCCTGCATATCCTGGGCGATCGGGTCGAGTTCGAGCACAACGCGCTGGGCCGACGCTCCATGATTGACTCGGACGCGCGCCTGACGGGTTCGGAGAGGGAAGTGTCGGTCACCCTTCTCCGGCGGGATGATGGTTCGGCCGCCGTTCAGTTGCAGATCGACGGACGATCGGCCGGGCAGGGTGTGCTGCCATTGACCCTTGCCCATCCGGCCTTCTGGGGGCTCGATGTGGGGCGCCATTGCGGCAGCCCCGTGAGCCTGCGCACCGCCCATTTCGGGGATGAGGGGCGCAGGGTGGTCGAAACAGTATCGCTCGAATTCTTTGAGGCGATGAGCAATGATGAACTGGCCGAACTGCTGGCTCAGACCGATTGATTGCGAGGGAGGGCGCCATGGCACGCATAACTGATGTCGCACGCGCTGCCGGCGTATCTCCAGCCACCGTCTCCCGGGTCCTCAACCGGCCCGACCTCGTGACCGAGGAAAAGCGCGATCGCGTGCTCGCGGCCGTCAAGGCGCTTGATTACAGCCCGAACGCGCTTGCGTCCGGCCTCAGGGCCGGTGCCGTGCGCACTGTTGCGCTCCTTGTCGGCGACATATCGCAGCCCTTCCAGGGTGCCTTCGCCAAGGCCTTGTCGCGACATGGCGAATCGCTGGGCTACAAGGTGCTGCTCTGCGATCTCGATCACAGCGAAGAGCGGCTCATCCGCCTTTTGAACGAGTTCCGCACCTCCGATATCTACGGTGTGGTGCTGGCCACCGCCGATGATCTCTCGACGCCCCCCGTGCTCGAGGCCATCGCGGCGGCCCAGGCGCGCGGGCTCATGGTGGTCTCGAGTTCACAGGAGGTCGGGGGCAGGGTGCCGGCCATCGTGCCGCGCTATCAGGCGATCTCGCATCTCGCGACGCTGCATCTGGCGACGCAGGGGCGCTGGCCGATCCTGTTCATCGGCGGCAGCTGGCGGTCGCCGCTGTCGCGGGAGCGGCTGGGGGGTTTCGAGCGCGCCTGTTCCGAGCTTGGCTACAAAGACCACCCGCAATGGGTCCTTGATGGCGATTTCGCCGTGGACCAGAGCCGTCGGGCCATGGAGGCGGTGTTCGATCGGTATGGGAAGGAGGGGCTCGGACAGCCTGGGCATCCGTTCGGCGTCGTAGCCATCAACATGCGCATGGCTATCGGTGCCTTGCAGGCCGCCAGCGATCGCGGCCTCAGGGTGCCTGAGGACATGAGCCTCGTCTGTTGCGAGGAGCTTCCGCTGGCCGCCGAGTGGCGACCCACGGTGACCACTGTGGGTGTCGATTTTGATGCAATCGCCGAAGCCTCGTTCACTAGCCTGCTGGCTGGCCCGGAAGCGGCCGAGACGTTCTATCTGCCGCACAGGCTGATTGTCCGCACATCATCGATGCCGCCGCTGGAGGCAAAGGAGCGACTGACTGCGTGAAACGGCCGAAAGCTCGTTTCAGCGGTGAGAAAGTCGGCATGCGAAAGACTGCGGAAGCAGGCCAGTTCCGAGACGGAAATGCTCGGAATTGCGAGGCTTTGAGCATTTTTCTGGCAAAGTTCAGTTCAGCCCACTTTCTGCGCAGAGAATTGCGTGGAGCCAGTTGACAGGACCAAAAAGCCGGAATTTACTGAAATCGATTACAGGGCTGGTTCTGCGGGCTTCCGCCGCTCGAACCGGGTCCCCGGGGTGCCCCTCAGGGGTGTTGGAGAGACAGAGATGACCCATTCCCTTTTCATGCCGCGCCTTAGCCGGCGACATGCTCTCGCGCTCGGCGGCGCCGGCCTGCTTGCAGCAGGCTTGGGCGGCGTCGCCCGGGCCCAGCAGGCGGCGGATTTCCCTGTCCAGCTCAACTGGATCGAAACCGGCGACTTCGCATCGCTGTTCATGGCTGAAAAGCTCGATCTCGATGTTGCGCAGGGCATCAAGCAGAGCTTCGTACCCGGTGGGCCACAGGTCGATCCCGTGCAGTCGGTTGCCGGCGGGACGGCCCCGGTCGGGCTGGGCGGCGCCATCACCCAAGCGGCCCTGGCACGTTCGAATGGCATCCCGGTCAAGGTCATCGGTGCCTTCTTCCGTTCCTCGCCCGTTGGGCTCATCAGCCTCGCCGGCAACCCCATCAAGACGCCCCAGGATGCCGTGGGCAAGCGCATCGGCCTGCAGGGTGGCGCGCGCCTGCCGTGGTCGATCATTCTCAAGGAAGCCGGGATCAGCGAAGACCAAATGACCATCGTGCCGGTGGCCGGCGATATCACGCCGCTGGTTTCGGGCCAGATCGATGGCTATTGGGGGACGGCTGTGAACCAGCACATCACCCTGAAGCTCCAGGGCATCGACAACCACATCATGACCCGCAACACCATCGGGGCGCCCGAGCACTTCCTCACGATCTTTGCCATGGAGCAGACGCTCGCAGATCGCGGCGACGAGATCGTTTCCTGGCTCAAGGCGATGATCGCCGGCCAGCAGGCTGTGATCGACGATCCCGAGGCTGCCGCGGCCTATGTGGTCGAACGCTCCCCTAGCCTGCAGCTCAATCCGGAGCAGCAAAAGCAGCAGGTGCAGGGCTCGCTCGAATTCATCCAGCCGCCGGGGCGCGAATTGCCGCTTCTGGCTGTCGACATGGAAGGTGCGGAAACCTCGCTCGAGCAGATCCGGGCGATGGATATCCTGGCTGCCCCTGTCGAGCTCTCAGACCTTATCGACCAGAGCTTCGTCGAGCGCGCTCACGCCGCCTGACGCTTCAATCGGCCGGCGCATCAGGCGCCGGCCTCCACCTGACCAGTGAGGGACCGGGTCATGAGTGACGTCAGCATCGTGCTCGAAGGCGTATCGAAGACCTTTGTCGATGGCGCCAACCGCGTTCATGCCGTGGAACGTGTCGATCTCGCGATTGCGCGCGGCGAGTTCGTGGCGCTGATCGGGCCATCGGGCTGCGGCAAGTCCACCGTGCTGCGTATGCTCGGCGACCTCGAAAGCCCCAGCACCGGATCGGTAACCATCGATGGCGTGTCGCCCGGCGAGATTCGCAAGCGCCGCCAGATCGGCATGGTGTTCCAGGAGGCCAATCTCCTGCCCTGGCGCAGCGTCTATGACAATATCGCACTGCCGCTCGAGATCGCCGGCAAGTCGGCGGTACCGGGCGCGCGCTCGATCGATGACCTGCTCGAGCTGGTCGGGCTCAAGGATTTCCGCGATGCGCTGCCCTGGCAGTTGTCCGGTGGCATGCGGCAGCGCGTGGCGATTGCGCGCGCCCTGGTGCTCAACCCCAAGGTGCTGCTGCTCGACGAGCCCTTTGGCGCGCTCGACGAGATCACCCGCAACCGCCTCAATATCGACCTCCTGAAGATCTGGACGGAGGTGGGGATCACGGCGGTTCTGGTGACGCATTCGATTTCGGAAGCGGTGCTGATGAGCGACCGAATTTTCGTCATGTCGCCGCGCCCTGCGACGATCACCACGACGATCCCCGTGACACTGCCTCGCCCGCGCACCGCGCAGATGCAGCGCGCGCCCGAATTTTTCGACCTTGTGGCCCGCACCGGCGAGGCGCTCTATCGTCCCTTCGAGACCGAGGCGGCGTGATGAGCGCGGCGCTGACCCTTGCTCCCCCCGTGAGCCGTCGGCTCAAGTCGCTGGCTGCGATCCTCATCCTCCTGGCCCTGTGGGAAGTCGCGGCCCGGCTCTTCGTGCCTGGTGTCAACCCGATCATCCCGCCGCCGAGCGTGCTCGTGACCTATGTTGCGCGCCATGCCGGACTGCTGCTGATCTCGGTGCAACCGACGATCGTCGCCGCTATTTCCGGCTTCTGCATCGGGGCGAGCATTTCCATCGTCCTCGCCGTGATCTTCGTGCGGTTCCCCACGGTCGAGGCGGCGCTGGCCAATTCGGTTGTGCTGCTGCATGCGCTGCCGATGCTGGCCATCATCCCGCTGCTCGTGATCTGGTTCGGCATCGGCTACACGCCGAAAATCATCATCGCGGCACTCGCGACTTTCTTTCCCGTCCTCAACGGCGCGTTGCGGGGGCTCCGATCGTCCGAGCGGTCGACGCTCGAGCTCATGCACATCCTCGATGCGCATTGGCTGCAGACCTTGACCAAGGTGAAAATCCCCTTCGCGCTGCCCTATATCTTTGCCGGCCTCAAGATTGCGGCGCCGCAGGCGGTGCTGGGCGCGACCGTCGCCGAATGGATCGGCTCGCGCTCGGGGTTGGGCTCGCAGATCCTCATCGCCCTCCTCAATTACGATGTGCCGCTCTTGTGGGCCTGCATGGTGGCCTGCGCGCTGCTGGCGGCCACGGGTTTCTGCCTCATCCTGCTGATCGAATATCTGGTGATCGGACGGCGCAGCGAGCCGCTCCGCGAGGAGGATTGATGGCCATGGCCGAAATCGGCGCTCCTGCCGCCGCATCCCGCTCCGGCGCCTATCGCTTCGCCCTGCGCTGGGGTTCTCCTATCTTCGTGCTGCTGATCATCCTGGCCTGGCAGGCCGCGACGACGCTCTGGCAGATCCCCATCTACATCCTGCCCAAGCCGACCGATCTGGTCACCGGCTTCGTCCGCAATGCCGGCATGCTGTCGCGCGGCTGGGGCATCACCGTGCTGGAAGCCTCGGCGGGCTTCATCATCGGCAATGTGGTCTCGATCGCCGTGGCCTTCCTCGTCACCTGGAGCCCCACGGCGCGGGCCGGCATCATGCCGCTGGCGCTCGCCATCAAGAGCGTGCCGATGGTCGCCATCACGCCGCTCATCACGCTGATGGTCGGGTTCGGGCACTCGACAGTGGTCACGGTGGCGGCGGTGGTGTGCTTTTTCCCCACCCTCGTGAATGTCAGCCGCGGGCTCAAGGCCGCACCACGCAGCCAGGTGGAGCTGTTCCGGATCCTCGATGCCAATCCCTGGCAGCTGTTCTGGAAGCTGCGGCTGCCCTACGCGCTGCCTTACCTCTTCACCGCGCTCCGCATCACCGCTCCGGCGGCGATCGGCGGCACGATGCTGGCCGAATATGTCGCGTCCAATGCAGGGCTTGGCTATCTTATCCAGGATTCCTACACGCAGTTCCGCTTCGTGCTGGTCTGGCAGGTGGTGATCGTGGCGACGCTGACCACGCTGGCAGCCTATCTGACGGTGGCTCATTTCGAGCGCCGGCTGCTCGCCCGGCACCGCAAATAGTCAGCCGCAGCGGCCCTTGAGGCGGGCGAGATCGGGAATGTCGACATGCCGCGTGTTGACGATGGTGATGACCTTGTCGGTCCTCAGCTTTGTCAACTGCCGGGAGACGGTTTCGATGGTGAGCCCGAGGAAGTCGCCAATGTCGGCGCGACCCAGCGGCAGGTCGAAGCTGGCGCTGTCGGGCCGGCGGGCAAAAGCCGCCGGGTCGATATGTGTGGCGATGAGGTAAAGGAAGCTCGCGACCTTTTCGGCTGCCGTCTTGCGCCCCAGGGTCAGCATCCAGTCTCGGGCGTCGTCGAGTTCACGCAGCGCCTGCTGCATCAGCCTGTGCTCGAGCGCAGGACTGTCGGCAACGAGCTGCTCGAGTGCGGTTTTTGGAACCCGGCAGATTGTGACCTCCGAGGCCGCCTCGGCATTGACGCGGTGTTCCTCGCCGAAGAGGCGGCCCAGGAAATCGGGCGCAAATTGCAGCCCGACCACCTGTTGCCGGCCGTCTTCGAGAATCTTGGTGAGCTTGATCACCCCGCGCATGACATTGGCGTAAGAGGTGATGGGGGTGGAGTCCCCGATCAGCTCCGTGCCCGCCGCATGCGTCTCGATGCGGGTGTGGCGCGACATCAGCAGAAGCTGCTTGGCATCGAGAACGCCGCACATCCCATTGTGCCGGGCCTCGCAACTCATGCAAAGCGCCGGCGTCGTGGAATTGTGGATGTCGCGTCTTTCGGGCTGCATCGTCCTCTCCCCGCGCCACTCTAAGGCCGGAGAAGGGCCTGCGCCAAGCCCGAACACGTCCTGGAGCATGATGCTGCCCTTAGCTATGGGTCGCCGAGAGGCTCATCTTTGCCGTGATGGCAAGCACTGTCATGAAAAGCGCGAAGGCGAAGATCACTCCGGCAACGACGACAAGTGAAAAGAGCGGCATGGCGTCCTCCTGTGCGAGACACGCCGAGTATCTGGCCGCATGCGGCCGGCAGCGTTGATCCAGATCAAATGCGACCGCCTGCCGCAGAGCTGGTGCTGAGAGCGGCACGCGAGGTGAAGGCTTGCGCGACGAGATCCGCGATGAAGCCAATGTCTCGGTCAGGCAGTTCGGACAGCGCGGCTACGGACAGACGACGCGGTGTCAGAGGAGGATCGGCCGTGAAGCGATGAATGCGCGCTGCGACGTCCGGCCGGAGGATCGCCGGGGTCAGAATGGCAAAGCCTAAGCCGGAGGCCACAAGTTCGGCCGTGATGCTGAGCGATGTGCAGCCCGAAAGTGCGCCGGGGGTTGCCTCAGCAGACGCGAACCAATCGCCGATGGCGCGACCTATGGTCGAACCCTCCGGCTGGGTGAAGACCGTCTCCCCAGAGAGCGCGCGGGGGGTGAGAACCGTGTCGGCAAGGGGGTGCCCCGAAGGACCCAGCCACGCCAGATCGATTTCGCCGATGGGGCGTATGCTGATGCCCGGCGAGGCTTGCGCATCGGTGGTTACCGCCACATCCAGCTGCCGATCGTCAAGCTGGCGCAGGAGGTTGGCGCCGATATCGACGCTGAGCTCGATGCGCAAGAGGGGGTGACGGGCCCGGAGCGCCGCCACGAGTTCGGCGAGCGCGAGGTGGGCGACTGTCTCCACGACGCCGAGCCGCAGGAGCCCGCGCAGCCCATCCGGCTGCGCTCCGCCTTCGATGTCGCGGGCAAGGCCGAGCAGGGTCTCGGACCGGTCGAGGATGGATCGTCCGGCGGCTGTCAGCCGCGCCTTGCCGCCGGTGCGATCGAAGAGCGGGTTGCCCAGCTCCCGCTCGAGCTCGCGGATGCGTCCCGATATCGAGGGCTGCGTGAGGTTGAGCTGGCGCGCGGCAGCGTGGAAACTGCCCAGGCGCGCGATCCAGTAAAACGCTTCGATCTGGGCCAAAGTGATCCGCATGATAGGCTCAGACTATCAGCCACAGCAGTGCAATCAATTGGTCCCTATCGCTTCGAAGGGATAGCCTGTTCGGAGATTGAAGGCGGGGGCGGGGAATGGGCGCAGGATTTCGAGTGGGGATCGATATCGGTGGCACGTTCACCGATATTGCGCTCGTCGATGCGACAGGCCGGTTGGAGATCCGCAAAATTGCATCGACGCCCGACGACTATAGCCGCGGGATCGCGGAGGGATTGGCGGCGCTCGTCGGCGAACTCGGCATCGATCCTGCGTCCATCACCGGCATCGTGCATGCCACGACAGTCGCTACAAACACCATTCTCGAAATGAAGGGCGCCCGCACTGGGCTCGTCACGACCGCAGGCTTCAAGGACGTGCTGGAGATGCGCAGGTTGCGCGTGCCGGTGCTTTATGACTTGGCCTATGACAAGCCGCCGCCGCTCGTGCCGCGCCAGTTTCGCCTCGAGGTGCGGGAACGGCTCGGGCCAGATGGCAACGTGCGGGTGCCGCTCGATGAGAGCGATGTGGCGGCGGCGGCTGAAGTCTTTAGAAGGGCGGGCATCGAGGCGGTGGCGATCAGCTTCCTGCATGCCTACGCCAATGCGGACCACGAGATTCGCGCCGAAGCCATGCTGCGCGAGGCGCTGGGTGCGAGCGTCTATATCTGCCGGGGGTCGGACATCCTGCCCGAGATCCGGGAATATGAGCGGACGTCCACTGCGGTGGTCAACGCCTATGTCGGCCCGGTGATCCGTCGCTATGCCGAGGCGCTCGAAGCCCGGCTCGCTCATATCGGCATCACGGCACCCATCGAGATGATGCATTCGGGCGGTGGCATCATGCGGCTGGGGCGAGCGGTGACGCGGGCGGCCGCGCTTGTAGAATCAGGGCCGGCGGCGGGCGTTATCGCATGTGCACGGCTGGGGCAGGGCGCGTCGGGAACCGCGAACATCATCTCCTTCGACATGGGCGGGACCACGGCCAAGGCTGCGCTGGTCGAAAACGGGGAAGCGGCGCGCACTGACGAGTATGAGGTGGGGGCCGGCATCAATCTCTCGTCCAAGCTCGTCAAGGGTGGCGGCTACCCGATCAAGATGCCGTTCATCGACGTCTCGGAAATCGGTGCAGGCGGGGGCAGCATTGTCGCGCTTGACGGGCAGGGCCGGGTGACGGTCGGCCCGCAAAGCGCGGGGGCGTTTCCGGGACCTGTGGCCTATGGGCGCGGTGGCATTCATGCCACCTTGACCGATGTGTTCGTGACGCTGGGCTACATCAATCCCGAGACGCTGGCGGGGGGCTCGATCGCTGTCGACGCCGAGGGCGCAAGACGCGCGCTGTTCGAGCAGATCGCCGGCCCTCTCGGGCAGGATGTGACGACGACGGCGCGCGGCGTGCTGCAGCTTGCCGTCTCCACCATGACCCGGGCGGTCAAGGCCGTTTCAACCTATCGCGGACGCGATCCGCGCGATTTTACGCTGGTTGCCTTCGGCGGTAACGGACCGGTGGTCGCTGCCGATATCGCGGCTGCGCTTGGCATCAGGCGCATCCTCGTGCCGCCGGCAGCGGGCGTGTTTTCGGGGCTGGGCTTATTGCGCTCGGATGCCGAGCAGGATTTCGTGCAGCCGGTGCTGCGCGATGCGGGCAGCCTGAGCGCCGACACTTTTGCGGCGCTCGGGGAGGATATCAAGGCGCGGGGTCGGGCAGCGATGGAAGCGGAGGGACATGACCTTGTATCCGCCAATTTCCGCCTCTCGGCCGACCTGCGCTATTTCGGGCAGGCCTATGAGCTCAATGTTCCGGCACTGACCGAAGGGGGCGTCGCTCCGCTGATCGAGGCTTTCCATGCCGAGCATGCCCGCACCTATGGGCATCGTTCCGACAGCGATCCGGTGCAACTGGTCAATCTCCGCCTCTCGATCCGCGTGCCCGCAGCCTCTGAGATCAACGGCTTCGCTGCGTCACCCGCCATGCTGCGCAAGGATCGCAGGGTCGACTTCCCCGGTGGGACCTTGCTCTCGCCCGTCATCGGCAGGGACGATTTGAGCTCCGACTGGCGGGCCGGCCCGCTGATCATCGAGGATTATGATGCGACCTGTGTGGTGCCGCCCGGCACGGACGCGCGGCTGATGGCCGATGGTACGATCGAGATGCTGGTGAGGGGACAATGAGCATGCAGCCCGATCGCAGGATCGATCCGATCACCCTCGAAGTCATCCGCAACGGCCTCGCCTCGATCGCCGACGAGATGGCGCTCATCATCATGCGCTCGGCCTATTCCCCCGTAGTGCGCGACATCATGGATTATTCCACGGGGCTCTGCGATGCAGACGGGCAGGTGATCGCGCAGGGCCTGACCCTGCCCATCCAGCTCTGCTCGTTCCCGCGCGTGATGCGGTTCATCCGGGAGCGGTTTGGCGAGGGGCTGAGGCCCGGGGACGTGCTCATCACCAACGACCCCTACGGCTCGGGCGGCCAGCACCTGCCCGACATCTATGTGATGAAGCCGATTTTCCATGGCGGCGAACTGGCCGGTTTTGCGGCCACGGTGGCGCACCATACGGATCTGGGTGGCATCGTGCCGGGAAGCGTCGCGATCTACGCCACCGAGATTCAGCAGGAAGGGCTGCGCATTCCGCTGATGAAGCTTTACGAGGAGGGGCGGCCCAACCAGTCGCTGCTCGATCTCATCGCCGCCAATTCGCGCCAGCCGGTTGAGGTGCTGGGTGACCTGCGCGCCCAGATGGCGGCCTGTGCGACGGCTGAACGGGGGCTTGTCGCCCTGCTGGAGCGGTATGGCCGCATCGATCTCCGGCGCTATATCGAAGCCCTGCACGATCATGCCGAAGCGATGATGCGCCAGACGATCCGCGAACTGCCCGACGGGGTCTATGTTGGTGAAGATTTTCTAGATGGGCTCGGAGAGGCCCCGGAACCCATCCGCATCCGCGCGACGGTGACGGTCTCCGGCGATACGATCGACATCGATTTCGCGGGTACGTCGGGACAGGTTGCAGCCTCGATCAACTGCCCGATTTCGCTCCCTGAATCGGCGGCCTTCACGGCCATACGCTGCCTCGCGCGCGTCGATATTCCTAATTGCGAGGGCTATTTCCGCCCCATCACCGTGCGTGCGCCTGAGGGGTGCCTGCTGAACCCGATCTATCCGGCGGCTTGCGGTGCGCGGGGTGTGGTGGGGTATCGCGTTTTCGATGCCATCATGCAGGCGCTGGCGGCGGCCGTGCCCGAGCGCGCGATGGGGGGCACCGAGGGTGGTCCATATCTGCTCGCGGCGGGTGGGCAATGGCAGGGCCGCTCCTTCGTGCTCAACGAGATGCTGGTGGGCAGTTGGGGGGCGCGGGCCGATCGCGATGGGCTCGAAGGGGTTTCCAATCCTGCAGCCAATCTCTCCAACCAGCCCGTCGAGATGATCGAAGCTGAAATGCCGGTGGAAGTGACGGCCTATGGGCTCGTGCCCGACAGCGGTGGGCCCGGCACCTTCCGCGGCGGGCTCGGGTTCGTGCGCGAGTTCCGCTTTCTCAAAGACATGGGCTTCACCCTGCGCGGCGATCGCCGTACCCATCCGCCTTATGGGCTCGAAGGTGGTGGCAAAGGTGGTCCGTCGGCGCATCATCTCGTGCGGCGCAATGGTGAGACCGAAAGCCTGCCGACCATGCCGATGCGTGGCTTTTCTGCCAGGGAGGGCGACCGGTTCCGGCTCGTGGGCGCGGGAGGCGGCGGGTTCGGCCCCGCTTTCGCACGCGAGCCGGCGCGGGTTCTGGATGATGTCGTGTCGGGCAAGGTGACGATCGAGGGCGCCCGGCGCGATTATGGCGTCGTGATTGATGCCGCAACGGGTACTGTGGACGCTATAGCAACCCGAACGCTCAGGGAGAACCGACAATGAGAGGCGTTGCAGGCTACAACGCTGCCCTGATCGGCCGGAGTGGCGGCAGGGCTCGGCTCGAGACCCCGGCGCTGATCGTTGATGCCGATGTGATGGAAGCGAGTATCGCCAGGCTTGCGGCACTGGCGGAGCGGGCCGGCATGGGGCTGAGGCCCCACGCCAAATCACACAAGAGCGTCGAGATCGCGCGCCGTCAACTGGCGGCGGGGGCGCTGGGCATCGCCTGCGCCAAGACCGGCGAGCTGCTGGCCCTGCACGCGGGCGGCATCGACCGGTTGATGCTGACCGCACCGGTCTCGCACCCCGGCAAGATCCGTCGACTGGCGGAAGCCGCACGGACTGCGGAGATCATCGTCGTGGCCGACCGCGAGGATCTGATCGATGGCTTCGGCGCTGCTGCTGTCGCTGCCGGCACAAGGCTCGAGGTGTTGGTCGATTGCGACACGGGGCTGGGGCGGACGGGGGTCACCGATCCGGGCATGGCTGTGTCGCTGGCACGCCGGATCACCCAGACCGAGGGTCTGATTTATGCGGGGGTGCAGGCCTATAACGGCAAGGTGCAGCATATCTTCGATCATCGGGAGCGCCGCCTCGCCAATGAGGCGACCAATGCGCGGCTCGTTCCGATGATCGAAGCGTTGCGGGCAGAGGGGCTTGCCCCGCGCATCATCTCGGGCGGCGGCACCGGCAGCCACGCGCTCGATTTCGAGGTGGGGCTGCTGACGGAGGTTCAGGCCGGGTCCTATGTGTTCATGGATGAAGGCTATCTGCCCACCGATCTCGATGGCAGTGGCGAGCTCGTGTTTCCCGCCGCGCTGTTCGTTGCCGTCGGCGTCATCGCCATGAGCCCCGCCGGCGAGGCCATCACCGATGCCGGGTCCAAGAGCTTTGCGCTCGACGGCCCGCTCCCGACGGTTTTTCACCAAGGACGGCGGATAGGCCGGATGGAATGGGCCGGCGATGAGTTCGGGCGCGTCAAGACCGATCCGGGCGTGCCCGCGCCACCCATCGGCGCGGTGCTCGAATGCACCGTGCCCCATTGCGACCCCACCGTGAACCTGCACGACTTTCTGCATGTGGTGCACGGGAGCGTGCTCGAAGCCATCTGGCCGGTCGAGGGGCGGGGCCTCTCGGACTGATCAGCGCGCGGCTCGCGCATCGTCGACCAGCCAGTCGCGGAACTGCCGGAACGCCGGCAGGTCCAGCGAGCGGGCCGGGTAGGTCAGCGCGTAGGGCGTGTCGGAGTTGAGGCGCCTGTCCGAGGCAAGGGCAAGGGTGCCGCGAGCCAGTGGCTCGGCCGCCAGGAGTTCCGGCACGAGCGCAATGCCCATGCCTGCGATCGCGGCGGCCAGCACCATGTCGAAATGGGTGAAGCGCGCGCCGGGCAGAATGGTGCGCATGTCCCGTCCGGTATGACGAAACCAGTCGAGCCAGAGGCCGGGGCGCGTCGCCTGTTGCAGCAGCGGCAGGTCAGGCAGGCCGTCTCCCTTTCCCGGGCGGGGATCGAGGAGTGAGGGGGCGGCCACCACCACCAGCGTCTCGTCCATCAGGATGTCGGCGATCACGCCGTCGGCCGGCTTGCCCGAAAGCCGCAGGATGGCGGCATCGAGAGCCTCGCTCGTAAAGTTCGGGGGATCGAGGCGGGCGCTGAGATCAAAGGTGATATCGGGCGCATGACGGCGGAAGGCGGCGAGGCGGGGCACGAGCCAGGCGGAGGAAAAGCTGGGCAGGGCGGCCAGTCGGAGGACCTGCGCGCGTCCACCAAAGGCCATGACCGTCAGCGAGGCTTCGCTGAGGCGCGCAAGAATCGCCTCTGCCTCGGGAAGCATGGCGCGCCCGGCATCGGAGAGCACGATGCGCCGCCTGACGCGGTGGAACAGCCTCACCCCCAGCCGCTCCTCCATGGCGTTGATCGAGCGGCTGACGGCGCTCTGGGTCAGGTTGAGCTGGCCTGCCGCCTGCGTCGTGCCGCCGAGCCGCGCCGCAGCGACGAAGCATTGCAGTTCGCCCAGACGCGGGAGATGGATGTCGTTCATCGGCGGATCCATGATCGGAACGCATCAAGTGCAGTGGATAACTTGTTATACGGGGACTTGCGACGATGCTATCCATGCGCGTGATGAATTGACGAGGCCCCCATGTCGCACCCCGAGCTTTCCGCCAAGGACCGCCCCGAACTCAGCAGCTTCGACTGGCAGGATCCCTTCCGCTTCGAGGATCAGCTGACCGAGGAAGAGCGGATGATCCGCGACACGGCGCAGGCCTTTGCGGCCGAAAGCCTCGCGACGCGCGTCGAGCATGCCTATCTTGAGGAGCATACCGACCCCGAGATTTTCCGCGAGATGGGGGCGATGGGGCTTTTGGGCGTGACGGTGCCCGAGGCCTATGGCGGGGTCGGGGCCGGGTATGTCGCCTATGGTCTCGTCGCGCGCGAAGTCGAGCGCATCGATTCGGGCTTCCGCTCGATGATGAGCGTGCAATCCTCGCTCGTGATGTACCCGATCTATGCCTATGGCAGCGAAGAACAGCGGCAGAAATACCTGCCCAAGCTGGCCACGGGCGAGTGGATCGGCTGCTTCGGGCTGACCGAGCCCGATGCCGGGTCCGATCCCGGCGGCATGACGACCCGGGCCGCGAAGATCGAGGGCGGGTATCGCCTGCATGGCAACAAGACCTGGATTTCCAATTCGCCGATCGCCGATGTTTTCGTCGTCTGGGCGAAGTCCGAGGCCCATGGCGGTGCCATTCGCGGCTTCGTGCTCGAAAAAGGGATGAAGGGGCTATCGGCGCCCAAGATTGGCGGCAAGCTGTCGCTGCGCGCCTCGATCACCGGCGAGATCGTGCTCGACAATGTCGAGGTGGGTGAAGAGGCGCTTCTGCCCAATGTTCAGGGCCTAAAGGGGCCGTTCGGCTGCCTTAACCGCGCGCGCTACGGCATTGCCTGGGGCGTGATGGGGGCGGCCGAGGACTGCTGGAAGCGCACGCACGCCTATGGCATGGATCGCAAGCAGTTCGGCAAGCCCCTGGCCGCCAACCAGCTGTACCAGAAGAAGCTGGCTGACATGCAGACGGAGATCGCGCTCGGGCTGCAGGCAGCGCTGCGAGTGGGGCGGCTTTTCGACGAAGCCCGCGCGTCCCCGGAGATGGTGTCGCTGATCAAGCGCAACAATTGCGGCAAGGCGCTCGATATCGCCCGCATGGCGCGCGACATGCATGGCGGCAACGGCATCCAGATCGAATACCAGGTGATGCGCCATGCCCAGAATCTGGAGACTGTGAATACCTATGAGGGCACGCACGACGTGCATGCGCTGATCCTGGGCCGGGCGCAGACCGGCATCCAGGCCTTCGCCTGATGCCCGGGCCGCTCGCGGGCCTGCGCGTCGTCGAACTGGCGCGGATCCTGGCAGGCCCCTGGATTGGCCAGACGCTGGCCGATCTGGGCGCCGACGTCATCAAGGTCGAAAGCCCGCAGGGCGACGATACTCGCACATGGGGGCCGCCCTTCATCGATGTCGGCGGCGAGCGCAGCGCGGCATATTTTCACGCCTGCAATCGCGGCAAGCGCTCGATGATCGCCGATTTCCGCGATGCCGATAATCTGGCAATCGTGCGCAAGCTGATTGGCACGGCCGATGTGGTGGTCGAGAACTTCAAGGTGGGCGGCCTCGAAAAGTTCGGGCTCGACTACACTACGCTCAGCACCGCATTTCCCCGTCTCGTTTACTGTTCGATCACCGGCTTCGGGCAGGACGGGCCGTATCGCGACCGCGCCGGCTATGATTTCCTCGTGCAGGGCATGGGCGGCATCATGGACCTGACGGGGGAGCCCGATGGCCCGCCCGAAAAGATCGGCGTGGCCTTTGCCGACATCTTTTCCGGTCTCTACGGCGTCATCGGCATCCAGGCCGCACTCGCCGAGCGCGAGCGCACCGGACGCGGCAAGCATATCGATATCGCGCTGCTCGATTCCATGGCGGGGGTGCTTGCCAACCAGGCAATGAATTTTCTCGCCACGGGGAATACCCCCAAGCGGCTGGGCAACGCCCATCCCAATATCGCGCCCTATCAGACCTTTCCGACCGCTGATGGCCATCTGATCGTTGCGGTGGGCAATGACGGGCAGTTCGCCCGTTTCGTCGGGGTGCTCGGGCTGGCCGAGCTGGCCACCGACCCGCGCTTCCTCTCCAATGCCGACCGCGTCGCCAACCGCGCGACGTTGTCGCACGTGCTCTCGGCGCGGACGCGGAACTGGCAGCGCGATACGCTCGTCAAGGCCCTAGAGGTGAAGGGCGTTCCGGCCGGACCGATCAATACGGTCGCCGACGTCTTTGCCGACCCGCAGGTCGAGCATCGCGAGATGCGGATCGAGCGGGACGGCGTTCCCGGGGTGCGCACGCCCTTGGTGCTGGACGGTGAGCCGATGGCCCACGCCCGCCGCTCGCCAAGGCTCGGCGAACATGATGCGGAAATCCGTGCTGAGCTGGCTGCTCTTGATTAACGGGTTCGCGAGGCCCTGAACCATCCCAGTCCGTCGTCGGTGTCTGCGCGAGGGCGATATTCGGCACCGACCCACCCGGCATAGCCGAGCCGGTCGATCTCGGCGAAAATCGCCGGATAATTGAGCTCGCCTTCGTCGGGCTCGGCCCGGCTGGGTACGGCCGCGAACTGGATGTGTCCGATGATCGGGAGATGGGTGCGCAGGCGCGTCAGCACATCGCCCTGCATGACGCCCACATGATAGCAGTCGAACATCAGGCGGACCGCCGGGCTGTCCAGCTCGGCGATGATCGCGGCTGCATCTTCGACGCCATCGTAGAAATAATCAGGCATGTCGCGCCGGTTGATCGGTTCAAGCAGGATCGTGAGGCCAAGCGCTTCCGCGCGGCCGGCGGCGTGCCGGAGATTGGAGATGAGGGTCTGGCGCGCCTTCGCCCTGAGCTCGGAGGGCACTTTTCCGGCCATGACATGCACTGCCGTGCCGCCAGCCGCTACAGCATAGTTGAGAGCCGCCTCGATCCGTGCGCGCGCTTCAGCTTCGCGGCCGGGCAGCGCAGCGAGCCCGCTGTCGGGAGGTTCGGAGCCGATGGCCGTGTTGATGCCCAGCAATTTCACCCGGGTCTGTGCGCAGGCGTCACGTACCGCTTGAGGTGGAGTTTCGTAGGGGTAATGCAGTTCGATTGCGCGGAAGCCGGCCTCGCCTGCCGCTGCGATGCGGGCGAGCAGCGGGCGGTCGGCCCAGAGGAAACCAAGATTGGCTGAGAAGCGGGGCATGAGGATTCCCGGAGCGAAGCCAGCGATCGGACGCGCCTGCCATGGTGGCACCATGCGCGGCATCCGCCTGTTTCTGGTGGTGGTAATTGAACCTGACGATGGAAGATTCGCGTCGCTTCTGACAGTGATGAAACAGCAATGCGCGCTGCCGGATCGCGATCCGGCGCATGAGAGGAGAACGGCACCATGGCTGACAGCAGGATCGCAATCGTCACCGGAGGCGGCAGCGGCATCGGCCGCAGCGTGGCACACACGCTGGCCAGTGCAGGATGGACGGTGGTGGTGGCCGGGCGTCGTCTCGACGCGCTCGAACAGACCGCCGCAGGCCATTCCGGCATTCACCCGATCGCCGCCAATGTCACCGATGCGGCATCGGTCGACGCGCTTTTTGACGAGACGGTGAGCCGGTTCGGTCGGCTCGATCTCCTGTTCAACAATGCCGGCGTCAATGTGCCTGCCGTGCCCTTGGACGAATTGAAGGTCGATGACCTCAAGTCCATCATCGACGTCAATCTCTTTGGCGTCATGCTTTGCGCCCGGGCGGCGATGCGGGTGATGAAGGCCCAGTCCCCGCAGGGTGGCCGGATCATCAACAATGGGTCGATCTCGGCCTATGCGCCCCGTCCCAATGCGGCGCCCTATACGGCGACCAAGCACGCGATTACCGGCCTCACCAAATCCATCACTCTGGATGGCAGGGCGGCCAACATTGCGGGCGGGCAGATCGATATCGGCAACGCCGTCACCGACATGTCGGCTCGCATGGCATCGGGCACGCTTCAGGCCAATGGTAGCGTCATGAGCGAACCGCGCATGGATGTCGACCATGTGGGCAAGGCCATCCTGCACATGGCGAGCTTGCCTCTCGAGGCAAACATTCCGTTCATCACCGTCATGGCAAGCGGCATGCCGCTTTACGGCCGCGGCTGAGGCCGCCACAGGCGAGGTCCCCTTCACACCTGCCAGGGGACCACGCCGGGCGCGAAGCGGCGGCCGATGACATCGACGATGAGCGCAAGGATCATGACCGCCGCCGTGATCACGGTGGCGAGCGCCGCCGCGGCGGGCGAATTGCCCTCATATTGCAGGAAGAACACCATCACCCCGAGCGTCTCCGTGCCGGTTGACCAGAGCAGGGCCGACAGGGTCAGTTCGTTGAAGGCGCTCATGAAGATCAGCAGCCCGCCGGCGAGCGCCGAGGGCAGGACGATGGGCGTCATCACGTGCCAGAGCCGGCGCAGCGGGGGCGTGCCGACGATGCGCGCTGCCTCTTCCAGCCCCGGATCGACCGTGCGCAGCGTGGCAGCGACAGGCCGCAGGGCGAGCAGCAGGAATCGTGAGAGATAGGCGGCCAGGATGATGGCGAAGCTGCCATAGATCGAAAAGCCGAGCACCGGCAGGGGCGGCAGGAACACGATGATGATTCCGATCGCCAGCACCGTGCCTGGTACCGCATAGGGTGCATCCGAGAGCAGATCGAGCAACTGGGCCAGCCTGTTCCGGCGGGTGACCGCGAAATAGGCCAGCGGAACTGCCACGATGCAGCAGATGGCCGAGGCGATGAGCGCCAGTATCGTGCTGTTGACGAACGCCCGCTGCACCATGGCGCTGCCCGACAGTACCCAGGCGAAATTGGCGAAAGACAGCGTCTCAAGGCTGAGCTTGACGCCCAGCGCGGGCACGAGCGCCGTCGCGATGAGCGCAAGAAGCGGCAGCACCGAGATCAGCAGCACACCCACCCAGGTGAGGACACCTACGGGCAGCCGCAGCCGGCCAAGTGCGAACGGGTCGGCGATCGGTCCCGTGCGATCGATGGCTGCACCTGATCGGCGCTGGATGATGGTGCGGATGGCGAGGCCCGCTATGGCGAGCCCCACCAGTACGAAGGCGATGGCTGCCACCTCGCCCAGAACCGATGGTCCGAAGCCGTTGAGGCGCTGGTAGATCAGGGTGGTAAGCAACGTCACCCGGCCCGGAATCCCGAGGAGCGCCGGGACACCGAAATTGCCGATGGCCGATACGAAGGCCAGGGCAGCACCCGCGAGCACGGAGGGGGCTATGGCCGGCAGGATGATGTGCACGACGACGCGCGCCGGTCTCGCGCCGACGATGCGGCCGGCTTCGATGAGATCGCGCGGCACCGAAGCGAGACCAGCGGCGACTGCGAGCAGCACGAGCGGGGCATGCTCGAGCCCCATCACCCAGATAATGCCGCCCATCGAATAGAGCGGGTTGGTGGTACCCGGTGGTGGTGCCAGCCCCAGGAGGCCCAGAATGGGGCTCGATGGGCCGCCCAGCCCGATCCAGGCCAGCGCCGAAATCTGCGGCGGAATCAGCATGGGCAGCAGCATGAGGAACATGAGCGCCGCGCGGCCGGGCAGGTCGGTCAGCCGCAGCAAAAGTGCGGCCCCCGTGCCCAGCACCACCGACAGCAGCGTCGACGCGCCGGCTGCCACCAGCGTGTTCCAGAAGGCGCGGCCGAAGGACCGGCCGGCCCAGGCCTCGCGCACGACGCCCAGCCATTCGCCGGCCTCGCCCTGCTTCAGCCCTTCGATGAAGAGGCGTCCCAGGGGCAGGACGACGAGCACCAGCACGTACAAGAAGAGCCCGGCAAGCAGCAACTGCTCGCCGGGAATGCGCAGGCGTTCAGGTCGGGGCGGCCGCGGCGTCGATACCGCGGCCAAAGATGCGAGGTCAGCCACCAAAGAGGTCTGCGAAGGTCTTCTTGTTGTCGGCGTCATCGGCCAGCATCTGTGCCGGATCGGCCTCAAGGATAGTCAGCGACGAGACGGCGGGATAGCCCTCGGGCGGATTGACCCCATCAAGAATGGGGAAATAGCCCTGCTCGACCGACTGTTCCTGCGCCGTGCGCGAGAGCTGCCAATCCACGAAAACCTTGGCGGCGTCGATATTGTCAGAGCCCGCGAGGATTGCGATGGGCTGGGTGATCGAGGACACCCCTTCACTTGGGAAGACGAAATCGACAGGCGAGCCGGCCTTCTTGGCATTGAGCGCCATGTATTCGATGATGATGCCATAGGGCTTTTCGCCCCGGCTCACCGCCTCGACGACCGTGCCATTGCCCTGGCCGGCGATCGCGCCGTTGTCGGCGAGAGCCTCGTAGAAATCCCAGCCGAACTGGGGCTGCTGCACCATGGTGCCGACATGGATGACGGCGGCGCCCGAATAGAGCGGGCTCGGCATGATCAGGCCCGAAGCAATCTCGGGCTTGGTGAGGTCGGCCCATGAGGTGGGCGGAGTGGAAACGAGGCTGGTGTTGTAGATGATGCCGGTGGTGATCAGCTTGGTGCCAAAGAAGGTCTTGTCGGGGTCGACCACAGCCGCCGGAAGGGCCTCGACCGGTGCATCCGCATAGGCATAGAGCAGGCCCTGATCCTTGACCTGGGTCATCGCGACGGCATCGGCGATCAGCAGCACGTCGGCCTGCACCTGGCCGGCCGCGATCTCGGCCTGCATCTTGCTCATCAGTTCCGTCGTGCCGGAGCGGAAGACCTCGACGGTGATGCCGGGATGCTCGGCGTTAAAGGCTTCGACCACGGCCGCCATCTGCTCGGTCGGCTGGCTCGTGTAGACGGTTATGGTGCCACCGGCCTGGGCAAGCGCCACGGCGGGCAGGGCGGCGACGGCAAACGCCGTGGCGAGGGCTGCAAGAGCGGCTTTCATCGATGGGCCTTTCTGTTGAACAAAAAATCCGAAATGTGACGGTGGCGGGCCATTAGCCGAGCCTCATGACAGCGCGGTGACGCGGATCGTCTTCAGGAGGGATGAAGCGCGCCGGTCCGGGCAGGGAAGCGGTGAGGGCGGACAAGGCGGGCTCGGGCAGGAATGCCAGCATCGCCTGCTCGGGTCTCACGGCTTGCAGCAGGCCGACGAGGTGGCTGCGGAGCGGATGGACGTTCCAGCGGATGAAGCGGGCCGCGCCCCTGTCCACCAGATCGGCCGAGGCCGTGCCGCGGGCGCGATGGCCGGTAAAGACGATCTCAGCACGACCGGCCCATGCGGTAATCAGCGTTCTCGCCAATCCCGATTCGGCATTGGCGCTTGCGGCAAGGGCAACGCCCTCCGGTTTGGAGTCGGTATCGAGCGGCCGCGCCGCGGCAAGCACTTTAGCGAGACGGTCGCGCTCCGGCACCGAAGGCCCGTCGGGATGGGCGAGCAGCAATTGTACCATGGCCGTGTGTGCGGGGCAGAGGCCGATCGGAAACCCGGCTTCATGCAAGAGGACGGCAATCTCCAGCCCGCGTCCGGCGGCCGGCACGGGCAACAGCATGGGCCCCTTTCGCGCCAGGTCGAGCAGGGCGGCGATGCCGGTCTCGAGCCTGTCCTCGTAAACCCCATAGGCGGCATCGGCCACCAGCAGTCGCGCTGTTGGAAAGGGATCGACGGGGAAGAGCACGCCCTCGTGGCAGAAATCGCCGGTATAGAGCAGACCATCGTCGCCACCGAAGCGGATCCAGATGCCACCCGGCGCGTGTCCGGCGCGCCCTGTCAGCACGGGTACGTCGAGGATGTCGGCTGCGCCGCACAAGGGCAGGGGCCGGATTTCGCCATGCCGATGGGCGCCCGCGATCTCGGCGGTCAGAGCCGTGGTGTAGATCGGCGGGCGGCCAAGCTGCGCCGAGAGGTCGAGCGCGCCGAAATGGTCGGGATGGGCATGCGACAGAACGATCGCATCGACGGGGCCGACGTCAGTAAGATCAGGGACGGCCTCGTCATCGGGGCCCTTGCCGCAATCGAGCAGGATGCGCCTGCCATCGGTCTCGAGGAGGAAGCAGGCAGGCCCCTTGCTCCCGAGGCCCGAAAGTGCAGTCAGCCGCATCAGGCGGCCTCGGCCCTGACTGCATCCGGCGCGGCCAGCACCCAGCCACCCTCGAACTGCAGGCTCACCGCTTCGCCCGGTTGCGGCGCATGGCGCATGCTGGCTTCGATGCGATGGCCGGGCAGGGCGGGGAGAACGAGATCAACCGCGTAGTGCCCGCCGCGATAGCTGACCTCGGCAACGCGTGCGGGCAGGCTGCCGGGGAAATTTGCTGGGACGATAACAACGTCGTCGGGCCTGAGGCAAAGTAGTCCCGGGCCCGGCGCAGCGTCGCCCCGGCTCTCGATGCGGTGGCCGGCGAGCGTGATGGAAAGGCTGCCGCCCTGGGACCTGCCCTCGACCGCCACCGGAAGCAGCGCGCCCTTGCCGACAAAGGCGGCCACCATGGCTGTGGCCGGTTCGGCATAAAGCGCTTCCGGCGTACCGACCTGCTGCAACTGGCCCTTGTCCATCACGGCGACCCGGTCGGCAAGCGCCATGGCCTCGGACTGGTCGTGGGTGACGAAGACGAAGGTCGTGCCGGTCTCGCGATGCAGGCGGCGGAATTCCTGCTGCATGGCGTGGCGCAGATGGGCGTCGAGATTGGCGAGCGGCTCGTCGAGCAGGATGATGCGGGGCGAGAGCGCGATGCAGCGGGCGAGCGCCGCGCGTTGCCGCTGGCCGCCCGACAGTGCCTGCGGGCGCCGGTCTTCGAGCCCCGTGAGGCCGACGGCGGCGAGGGCCGACGCCACCCTCTGGCGGCGCTCGGGTCTCGCGACGCCGCGCATCGCAAGGCCGAACTCGACATTGCGGCGCACGCTCATATGCGGCCAGAGCGCGTAGGACTGGAAGACCATGCCCAGATGCCGATCCTCGGGATCAACGAACCGGCCGGGCCCTTCCATCACCTCGCCATCGATGCGGATTTCGCCGCTGCCCAGCCGCTCGAGCCCGGCGATGAGGCGCAGCAGCGTGGTCTTGCCGCAGCCCGAGGGGCCGAGCAAAGCGAGAAATTCGCCATCGGCGATCGCAAGATCGACCCCGCGCAGCACGGGGGTTTTGCCGAAGCTCTTGGTGGCGGCGATGACATCGACGCTGGCCATGGCGGGTCCTCCCTGACCTACGGGGCTTATGACGGTGATATGACAGTTGGATGACGGCATGGTGCCGTGCCAAAGCGTCCACCGGCCTCCCGTCCGATGGTGGCGCGATCTTAACAGCTTGATCCGATTTGGAAAGCCGGACGCGCCGGCCTAATCGCGCAGCTGGGGAAGGTCCCGATAGTGATCGAGGTCCTCGGGATTGGCGAGGGCGCCGCTGTTGTTGATCTTACGCCCGTGGATGGTGTCGCGCACGGCGATCTCAGAGATCTTTCCCGAGCGGGTGCGCGGAATGGCCGGGACCGCGATGATCTTTGACGGGACATGGCGCGGGCTTGCGCCGGACCTGATGCGCTTGCGGATGATGTCGATGAGCCCGGAATCGAGCGCCGCGCCCTCGCGCAGCTTGACGAAGAGCACGATGCGCTGGTCGCCCTGCCAGTTCTGCCCCACGGCGATGGCTTCCTCGATCTCGGATATGGCCTCGACCTGGCGATAGAGCTCGGCCGTGCCGATGCGGACGCCGCCGGGATTGAGGGTGGTGTCGGATCGCCCCTGGATGACGAAGCCGCCATGGCTGGTGCGTTCGAGCCGGTCGCCATGGCGCCAGATTTCGGGCCAAGGCTCGAAATAAGCCGCCCGGTAGCGGCTGCCATCGGGGTCGTTCCAGAAACCCAAGGGCATCGAGGGGTGGGCATTGCGGCATACCAGTTCACCGGCTTCGCCCGGCGCGGCCTCCCGTCCCGTGTCGGGGTCGAGTGTCGTGACATCGAGCCCGAGAATCGCCCCCTGCATCTCGCCGCGATAGACCGGCAGCCGCGGGTTGCCGCCGAGGAAGCAGCCGCAGATATCGGTACCGCCCGAGATCGAGGCTAGGTGCAGGTCCGCCTTCCAGTCGTGATAGATATAGTCGTAGCTCGACGGGATCAGCGGTGATCCGGTCGACAGAACGGCGCGCAGGCTTGCGAGGTCATGCGTCGTCCTTGGCGTACAGCCGCCCTTGGCGAGGCTGTCGATATATTTAGCCGAGGTGCCGAAAATAGTGATTTTTTCCCGGTCGATGAGATCGGGCAGGTGCGTCTTGTCGGGGTGAAAGGGGCTGCCGTCGAAGCTCACCAGCGTTGCTCCGGCGGCGAGCCCGCTGATCTGCCAGTTCCACATCATCCAGCCGCAGGTGGTGAAGTAGAAAAGCGTATCCTCGGGCTTGAGGTCGCAATGAAGCAGATGCTCGCTCATATGCTTGAGGAGCAGCCCGCCGGCGCGATGCACGATGCCCTTGGGCTTGCCGGTGGTGCCCGAGGAAAAGAGGATCGCCATGGGCGCGTCGAAGGGCAGGCGCTCGTAGGCAATCGGGGCTTCCGGGAAAGGCGCGAGCCAGTCCTCAAGCGCGAGTGCCGGCTTGCCGTAATCGCCGGCCGGGGCGCCGAAGGTGACGATGCGGGTGATCGAGGGCGCGGCCGCTACGGCGCGGATGGATGCGCCGATCTCGATGTGCTTGCCGGCATAGCTGTAATTTGGGACCGCCAAGAGCAGCTTCGGCTCGATCTGGGCCAGCCGGTCGGCCGCCGCTTCGGGGCCGAAATCGGGCGAGCACGAAGCCCAGACCGCGCCGATGGCGGCGCAGGCGAGGTAGCTTGCGATCGATTCTACATCATTGATGACGATGGCGGCCACCCGGTCGCCGACCCCGATGCCCTCTGCGCGCAGTGCCTGCGCGATGCGGGAGACGAGGGCATGGAGCGCGCGCCGCGTCAGCCGGCGGCTCGACCCATCGTCGCGGCAGGCGATGAGGGCGAGGCGGTCGTCAGGATCCCGCAGCACGGTTTCCGCGTAATTGAGCCGCGCATCGGGGAAAAAGCGGGTCTCCGTGATGTGGGCTCCAGGGAGAATGACGCGGTCGCCCTTCTCGCCGACGATGCTGGAAAAATCCCAGAGCGCGCTCCAGAAGCCTTCCGGATCGGCAACACTCCAGCGGGCGAGCCCTGCGATGTCATCGTCCGCAAGGCCGTGCCGCCCCGTGGTGAGGCGATGAAAGCGGGCCATGTTGGAGCTTGAGGCGCGCGCCGCGGAGGGCTGCCAGAGGCAATCGGCGTTTGTCATGGGTCGCGCCTCCCCAGCGCATTTGTGTTGAAGTCTAACGCTTGCGGCGCGGTCGCCGAGAGTCGTATTTCTACCCTATGAGCATGTCCTCAGTTGCTGCGTTCGAGACGCTCCGGATCGTTGATCTTCCCGTGCCGGCCTGCGTCGCAGCGCATCGGATCATCAGGGCCTGCAATGTCGAGTTTGCCGGCCTTTTCGGCCATGACCGCGAGACGCTCAGCGGCATGAGCTTCAAGGCGCTCTATCCCGATCTCGAGGATTTCGTCGCCATCGGCCGGCGCTGGCGGCGGGGCATGGCGGCGGGCCTCGTCTACTCGGACGAACGGATCATGCAGGATCGCGAGGGCAGGAGGTTCTGGGCGCGGATGGATGGGCGTGCGCTCGGGGGCGAGGATCCGCTCGCGCTCGCGCTTTATATCTGCCAGCCCACCGGCAGGCCGGTGCCGTCCAGCGGGCTGACGCCGCGCCAGGCGCAGATCCTGACGCTCGTTGCGGCGGGCCGAAGCAGCCCCGATATCGCCCGCGAACTGGGGCTGTCGCCGCGCACCGTCGAGGCGCACCGGGCCCGGCTGATGCGGGCGGCGGGTGTGGCCAACAGCGCTGCGCTGATTGCGTGGTTCGAGCGGATGGGTGGATAGTCGATGGTGCCTATCTGAGGATCTGAACCCCTCATCCGGCCCTGCGGGCCACCTTCTCTCCTCAGGGGAGAAGGGCGGCGGCGGTTTCCCCTCGGGGGAGAAGGGAAGCAGAGGCGCGGGCCATCAGCAGGGCGCGTTCGCGGCTGTTGCGGGTGAGGCTGGCGGCGCGGCGGAATTCGGCGCCGGCTTCCTCGATCCGGCCGAGCCGCTCCAGCAGGTCGCCGCGCGCGGCGGGCAGCAAATGATAATCCTTGAGCGCGCCATCAGCACTGAGCGTATCGAGCAGCGGCAGCGCGGCCTCGGGACCAAAGGCCATCGAGACGGCGACGGCGCGGTTGAGCGCGATGACCGGTGAGGGATCGCGGCGCCACAGCGCCTCATAGATGGCCGCGATCTGGCGCCAGTCGGTGTCCTTGGCCTCGGCGGCACGGGCGTGACAGGCGGCGATGGCGGCCTGGAGCGTGTAGGGGCCGGCGCCTTGGGGCAGGGCAAGCGCCCGGTGGAGGGTGTCGAGCCCATGCCGGATCAGCACCCGGTCCCAGCGGCTGCGATCCTGGTCGAGCAGCAGGATGGGCGTGCCGTCGCTCGCCTGTCGCGCCCGCAGGCGCGAGGCCTGCAGAGCCATCAGCGCCAGAAGCCCGAGGACTTCCGGCTCCTCGGGCATGAGAGCGGCAAGGCTGCGGCCCAGTCGCAGGGCATCCTGGCAGAGGCGGGGGCGCAGGAGATCGTCGCCCGATGTGGCGGCATAGCCCTCGTTGAAGATCAGGTAGACGATCTCGAGCACCGAGGGCAGGCGCTCGGCTCGCTCCGCGCCGCGCGGGATTTCGAACGGGACGCCGGCCTCGGCAAGGGATTTCTTGGCGCGTACGATGCGCTGCGCGATCGTCGGCTCGGCCGCAAGAAAGGCGCGGGCGATCTCCTCGGTCGAAAGCCCCGCGACGACCCGCAGCGTCAGGGCTGCCCTTGCCTCCGGGGAGAGCAGGGGATGGCAGGTGGCGAAGATGAGGCCGAGCCGGTTGTCATGAAGGTCATCGTCGAGGCTGGCGATAAGCCGGGCTTCGACATCCTCGCCTTCGAGCTCCTGGTCGGTGGCGAGATCAGCGCCGACCTGCCGGAGCTTTTCCGAACGCATGCGATCATGCCGGAAGCCGTCGATGGCGCGGCGCTTGGCGGCGGCCATCAGCCAGGCGGCCGGATTGCGAGGGATGCCGTCGGCCGGCCAATGCCGGAAGGCGGCGAGCAAGGCGTCCTGCGCCAGGTCTTCGGCCCGGCTCAGATCGCGGGTGAAGCGGGCGAGGCCGGCGACGAGCCGCGGCGCCTCGATGCGCCAGACGGCCTCGATGGCCCGGCGGGTCTCGTCTTCAGTCTTTGTCGCCTCGGTCATCTATAGAGCGAAACAGATCGGGCTGGTCCGAGCAAGGGCCGATGATCAGAGCGCGCGGGTGGAGGCGCCGAGATAAAGGTCGGGGCCCATCTGCGTGGCCCGGCCCGGGGCGTCGCCTTCCTCGCGCAGGCGGCGGACCAGCATTTCGGCCGCTTCCTGCCCCAGCCGCATGGCGGGATAGCGGATGGCGGCGATGCGCTCGGGCAGGCGATGGGTGTCATCGTCTGAATCATAGCCGATGAACGAAATCTGGTCGGGAACGGCGAGGCCGGCCCGATGCACCGCATCGAGCGCGCCGAGCGTCGGCATGTTCACCGAGACCATCAGCGCCGTCATGTCGGGTACGTCGGCAAGCAATTGGCTAGCCATGCGAAATCCGTCCTCGACGCGTCCGCCGCCAAGCGCGATGTATTCGGGCGGCGGCACGAGGCCGAGATCGGCGAAGGCCTTCTTGTAGCCTTCGAGGCGCGGGGTGCCGAAGGTGGCGTTGGCCGAGGAAATGAAGCCGATGCGGCGATGGCCCTGCCGCAACAGATGGGCGATGGCGTTGCGCACGGCGCCTTCGTTGTCGACCACGACGGAATCGATGGGCCGGCCCTTGGGCGCGATCGGCACGGTGCGATCGACGAAGACGATGGGAATGCCGGTGGCGCGCAGCTTTTCAATGCGGGCGACATCATCCTGGAAGGGAAAGAGCAGCAGCCCATCAACGCGGCTGTCGGCGACCATGTCGAAATAGGCCTCGACCTGCGCCGGCACCTCGCGGTTCGAAAAGATGACGGTGAGGTAGCCGGCCTTGGCCAGCGCAATCTCCGCCCCGGCCGCGAAGGCGGCGTAGATGGGGTTGGAGATATAGGGAATGAACACCGCGATCTGCCCGGTGGAGCGGGTGCGCAGGCTCTGGGCGACGCGGTTGGGGCGGTAGTCGAGCTCGGCGATGGCCGTCTCGATGCGCTTGCGCGCGTCCTCACCCACGGGGCGCTTGCCGGTGAAATAGAAGGACACGACGCTTTGCGAGACGCCGGCATGGGCCGCGACATCCTTGGAGGTCAGCCTGCGGCGCGGTGCGCGATCCTCCGTCATTGTGCCGCTGCCGCTTGCTCGATCATGATGCGCATGAGCCGCCGCAGGTGCCCTGTTGTCAAGCCGGGCACCGGGTCACCCCTTGAAAACCCTCATGATTTGACTGCGCCGGCGGTCAGCCCAGCCACGAAGTGGCGCTGCATCAGCATGAGGCAGATGATCAGCGGCATGATGGACAGAACCGTGCCGGCGGTGACCGCGCCCCAAGGCGAAATTTCCATGTAGCCGGTATTGAGTTGTGAATGGAGGAAGGCGAGGCCGACCGGAATGGTGAATTCCTCGGTGCGGCTCATCATCACCAGCGGCAGGAGATAGGCGTTCCAGCTCGAAAGGAAGAGGATGAGGCCCGCAGCGCCCAAGCCCGGCCGCACGAGGGGCAGGGCGACGGACCAGAAGACGCGGATTTCGCTGGCCCCATCGATGCGGGCGGCATCGAAGAGCTCGGCGGGCAACTGGGTGAAATACTGCCGGAGGAGGAAGAGGACGAGGGCGTTTGCCGCCATGGGCAAGACCACCGCCGCATAGGTGTTGAGCAGCCCCAGTTCGCGCATGATGGCGAAGGTGGGCAGCACGGAAGCGTATTCGGGAATGGCGAGGCTGGCGATGACGAGCGCGAACAGCACCGTCTTGCCCCGGAAGCGGTAACGGGCAAAGCCGAAAGCCGCGAGCGTCGCGACAGCGAGACCTAGAGCGGTGGTCAAGACCGCGATCAGCACGGTGTTGAAGAGCCAGCGCGGCACCGGCGAAGCGAAGGCCTCAGCGTAATTTTGCAGCGTAACCTGCTGAGGAATAAGCGAAACCTGCGCCAGGAGCTCCACCGGCTTGATCGAGGACAGGATCAGCCAGTAGAGCGGCAGGGCGCAGATGAGGGTGACGAGGCCGACAAAGGCCCAGGTGGCGAGGCGGCCGGGCAGCGACAGCGGGATCATTGGTGCCGGCTCCGCAGCAGGCGCGAAACGATGAGCGTGGTGGAGATGATCGCGATGGCGAGCAGCACCGAGGCGGCCGCGCCGCGCCCGAGGTTGAACTTACCGAACGAGGTCTCGAAAATGTACATCACGGCCGTGTAGGTGGAGCGGGCCGGCCCGCCGTCGGTCAGCACATTGGGCTCGGCGAACACTTCCCACGAGGCCACCGAGGCAGCGACGAGCACGAAGAGCGTGACCGGTTGCAGCATGGGCAGGGTGATGTGCCAGAGCCGCGACCACCAGCCGGCACCATCGATGGCTGCGGCCTCGTAGAGCTCGTCGGGGATCGATTGCAGCCCGGCATAGAGCATGATCGCGTAATAGCCGAGCACGCGCCAGACGCGCATGGCGACGATGGCCCAGGGCGCGAAATCGGGGCTCGACAGGAAGGGCAGGCCGGAAAGGCCCATCCCGCGCAGGAGATTGTTGAGCAGCCCGACATTGTCATCATAGAGCAGCGAGAAGATCACCGAGACAGCGATCAGCGACATCGTGACGGGGGCAAAGAGCACGATCTGCACGACATTCACCGTGCGGCGGCTCAACTGGTTGATCGCCACCGCGACGAAAATCGCCAATGGCATCAGCACCATGAGGAACACTACCAGCATGCGCAGCGTGTTCCACATGCCGGTGCGGAAGACGGGATCGAACAAGACCGCCCGGAAATTGTCGACGCCCGCGAAGCTCGGGGCGCGGCCCAAGGGCCAGGAGAGGAAGGCCATGGCGACGGCGAGCAGGATCGAGCCGGCGCCAAAGGGCAGGAAGAGGAGGAAGAAGGGCGTGATGAAGCCATAAGGCGCCCAGCGCGGTTCGCCGCCGCCGGATCTCCGCCGGGGGAGGCTCTTTCCAGCCGTTTCGGGCCGTTCCTTGTGGGGAACGGCCCGGCCGGCAGCGTCGGGAGGAGCGCTGGTGGTCATGAGGGTCAGATGGCCCGGAGCTCGGCCAGCGCCTCGTCGATCGCCTCGCGGGCGGTCTTGGCGCCCGAAAGGGCCTGATCGACCGCGTTTGTCAGGGCCGAGGTCGTTTCGGTCCAATGCTGGTAGTAGAATTGCGGGAAGGGCACCGAGATCAGGTCGGACAGCACGGTCTGGCCGCCGAAATACGGGTCGGGGATATTGAGATCGACCACATCGCGGGCCGGTGCGTAAGCGAGCGTGCCCACGGTTTCGAACTGCGCCTTTATGCCGGCCTCGGAAAGCCACCACATTACCACGTCCTTGGCACCCTGGGGATTGGGCGCGTTGCGCAGCGCGGCATAGACGTGCCCGCCGAAATTGCCGGTGCGCTGGGGCTCGCCGGCATTCCATCGCGGCCAGGTGACCAGCTGCCACTGGCCGGACTGGTCGGGCACGTTGCGCTTGAGGTTGGTCGAGCCCACCGCATAGTTCATGGTGTAGCCGACGATGGTGTTGTCCTTGATGAGGTCCCAGTAGTTCGGGGCCGACCAGACGGTATCGTAGGAGAGGCCTTCGGTCTTGAGATCGACGAAGAATTGCAGCGTATCGGCAGCCAGTTCCGCGTCTGCGACGAGATTGCCCGAAGCATCCCACCAATTGCCGCCGCGGGCGTTGAAGTAGCCGTTGAACATCAGGAAGCCATTGGCGCCCGGCGGCTGGATGAAGACGTGGGACTTGCCGCCCGACTTCTCCTTGAGCTCGCGGGCTACGGCGACGACATCGGCCCAAGTGCCCTCGGGATCGATGGCGAGGCCGTGGGTTTCGAGCGCCGCGCGGTTGACCCAGAAGCCCATATTGCCGGGGCCCTGGATGAAGGTGATGAGCTCGCCCTCATTGTCGAGCAGGATGCCCTCGGGGAAATTGGCGCGGAGCGGCTCGAGTTCGGCCGTCATGTCCATGAACTGGCCGGTGGCAAAGAGGGCGCCGGTTTCGCGGGTGAGGATCTGCACGACATCGGGCAGGCCCTGGCCGCCCTGCAGCGCGATGACGAGGCGCTGGATCAGATCGGCGGCCGGCATCTGAACGATTTCAAGCTCATAGCCGGGATAGGCGAGGGGGAAGCCTTCCTTGAGCTTGGTCGAGGTGGTCTGGTCGAAGACCCAGACGGTGAGCTTGCCGCTGCCCTGGGCGCGGGCGGGCAGGGGCATGCCGGCCAGGATGGCGGCGCCGCTGGCAGCGCCGGCCAGGGCCAGAAGACGACGGCGGTTCAGGGACATAGCGGATGTGGTCATGCTCTCCTCCAGGATGTGCACGCTGCGGCGGCAGCGATGGCGACCGGTTGACCGGGTTATCAATACGAATTGACGACGAGGCTATCCGCCCTAGGATCAGGCTGTCAAGGGGGAGGATGTGGGTCTGGGTCGACAGAAAGCTCGCACGCATGACCGTCAATATACGTGTTGGATCCATCGAATTGACGCGCCAGAACCGTGAAGTTCGAGTCGCAGTCCTGTTGGAGGTGCGATTGACAAGCTTTCGGCGCGGGTTTAGGCGTTGAGGTGTTCACAATACGTATTGATAAAAATTTGCGGGAGGCGGCGATGGATGACATGCGCCATGGAGATGTGCGGCAGGCGATCGGCGCGGCCGAGGACGAGATCTTCCGGCGCTTCGTGCATCCGCGCTTCGGCTTCCTGCTCGATTATGCCGGCCGCAATGGCGAGGCCGACTTTCCCGACGCCGCCGACATGCAGGCCTGCCGCCCCAACGCCATGGCGTGGTGGACGCCGGTGGAAAACGGCGCCTTCTTCACCGGGCTGATGCTGGCGGGGCTGTCCGCCCGGCCCGAGCCGTGGCGGCGGCCGCAGACCGTGGATCGGGCGCGGGGGCTGGCCCGGGCGCTGATGCGGCTGGGGACGGTGGGCGATAGGCCGGGTTTCGTCGCCCGCTCGATCGCCGAGGATGGCAAGAGCCACCCTCCCGTGGGCTCGGACGACCAGACCAGCCCGTGGCTCTATGGCTTCTGGCGCTATCTCAAGTCGGGCATCCCGACCGCCGAGGAGCGCGAGACGATCACCGGCGCGATGATCGGGCTTTGCCGGGCGTTGATGGAGACCGGCTGGTCGATGCCCTGCGATGCCGGGCCGGGCTTCGGTTATCGCGGCAGCTGGGCGCATTTCAATTTCGTGCATGCCCCGAGGCTTTTGTTCGCGCACCGCATCATGGCGGAGCTCGACACCGCCAATCGCGACCGCTGGCTGCGGCTCTATGCAGAGCGGCTGCACGAGCGCGACAACAACAAGGGCCCGAGCCGGCTCGAACTCTGCGCGCGCGGGGCGCTTTATGGCAACCCCGGCAGCTGGATCGGCTACCCCGACAATCCGCCCTTCTGGATTTCGGCGACGGCGCAGGCGGGGCTGGCCGAGATGGCGGCGCTCGAAACCGACCCGGCCATCGCCGAGATGTTCCGCGCCGGCTTGCGGGCCAATGGCGAGGCGGCGATCCACTATATTTCGCAGCATCGCTGGTTCGACAATGACGAGCCGACGGCCTATCGGCTCGACTGGCGCGGGCTCAATGCGCATTGGCGCGAGCAGCCCGATATCGATACGGCACTGGCGGTGGCAAACCGGCAGCGGCTCGACTGGTTCCGGTCCAATCCGCGCAAGATCTATGAAGAGCACCTCATGCGCGAGCCCCTCTGGGCGGGCTGGATCGCGCTGCTGTCGGGCGATGCGGATGTGGTGGCGCGCGCGACCCCGCTGATCCGCGCGGCGGTGCAGCATTATCGCTGGGAGCGGCTCTATTCGGGGGCGTTCTTCGTCACCGCGCTCTATCCGATGGGGCTGGCCGAGGGCTGAGGGCTTCGCTTGCGGATCGGGCGCGGCGGGTTCAGGGTAGGTGGCCTTACCAGCCGGAGCCGGACCGATGGCGCTCAAGCGAATGGACAATGTCGGCATCGTGGTTGCCGACCTCGATGCCGCAGTGGCGTTTTTCGCCGAACTTGGGCTCGAGCTCGAGGGGCGGCAGGCCATTGAGGGGGAGTGGGCCGGGCGGGTAACGGGGCTGGGCGACCAGCATGTCGAGATCGCCATGATGCGCACCCCCGACGGCCACAGCCGGCTCGAACTCTCGCGCTTTTTCCGGCCCGAGGTGATCGCCGATCACCGCACCGCCCCGGTCAACGCGCTGGGCTATCTGCGCGTGATGTTCGCGGTGGAGAACCTCGACGACACGCTCGAGCGCCTCACGGGGCTCGGCGCCGTGCTCGAAGGCGAGGTGGTGCAATATGGCGATGTCTATCGGCTCTGCTACATCCGTGGGCCGGAGGGGATATTGATCGGGCTGGCGGAGGAGCTTTGAGGGGGGAGTGCGATGTCGCCTCTTACCTCTCCCTTTGGGGGAGAGGTAAAGAGAGGACCTCACCCTGAGGAGCCCCGGAGGGGCGTCTCGAAGGGCGAGGTTCGCTTGCTGTGGGGCCCGCCCTCGTGCTTCGAGACGCGCCTCTGGCGCTCCTCAGCATGAGGGCTCAGGCCTCGTTCGACGCGGTGAAGAGCGCTCCGCCATGAGGGCTCTTTGCTCGCCAGCGCTCCTGCCTATTCCACCGCGGAAATCACCATGGTGACGGTGGTGGCGGAGCGGGCGCCGGTGCCGAGGCAGATGAGGCGGTTGAGCCACTGGTAGCGGGGGTCGCCGGTTTCGAGGCGGGAATGGGTGCGCATATAGTAGAGCGCGGGATCGACCGCCTCGCCGCGCCCGACACGCGCCATGATGTCGGGCGGGCCGTGACGGACGCCGATATTGCGGATGTCGAGGATGGCGCCATCATCGGTTTCGAGCATGTAGCGGGTGTCGATCTCGGCCAGCCCGTCGGGGCGGATGGTTTGCCAGTCGGCGCCGAAATTGCGCACCACGCCATTGAGCCGCTCGCCAAAGAACCGGCCGCCGACAATGGGCACGATGCGGCGATGCCCGCCGGGGGTGGCGCCCATCTCCTCGGGCTTGCCCAACTGCACCTCGATGGTGAGCAGCGGCGACAGCGACAGCGTGGGCAGAGGCGACATCGACAAACCCTCGGGACTCGGGACGCCGACCCGATCGCGGGCCGACGCGTTGGCTATGAGCCCTACCGATAGGCGGCCGGCTGATGTTGAGCAAGAGAATCGGGATCGGGAGGCAAGGGCCTGGAGCCTTTGGCCCTTCACGCGATGCTGCGCGGCCGGAGAGGAGGCTCCTGCCGGATGGTGAGGCTGTTGCGATCGGGAATGATCACGAGCTCATAAGGCTGGCTGAGCCGAAACCGCCCCGCCTCCGGATTGAACTCGGCAAAGCGAAACCCGACCTCGGCCATGCGCAGGGCCTCGTCGGGGGTGAGGGGCAATTCGCGAAACGAGCGGCCGGCAAGCTGGGTGGTGAAGGAGAGCATGAGGGAATCCCTGGGCGAGGATGTTCCTGTTTTGTTCCATATATGATTGCGGGTGTCTATGCCTAAGGTCGTCCGGCCTAGTAGAATAGACTCAGCGACATAACCCTGGACGTGAACCCTGAAGGCTAAGCCCAACATGTAGTAGAACATTTGGATGACTGGGCTTCCATGCTGATCATAAGTGAGATATGTACAACAGGGTAGGCTCGGCGAAGTAACATAAGTTTTTCACTGGCGCCGGAAAGTATTCAGTTCACCTTCTCGACCCATGTTTCTCTAATAAAGTTCAAAACAAGCTTAACGGCATTGGTAGCTGCCAATTCTTGAGCATCGTCAGACTTCTTGTCGGCGAAATCGCAAATACCTTTCGCCATTCCGAAGCGGACTTGCTTTGCAAGGCATGATGTAACTAATCCCCCGGTTTCCATCTCGCCGCCAACTGCCTTTCCGTTAGCCGCCAATATGGTCGCTTTAAAGAGGGCGTCATCAACTAGCTTTTCGCCTGTCAATATTGCTCCGACGTGCACTGCATGCTCTAGGCCATCGGCCGCGGATGCGTGGCCATATGATACAAGCCTAGCCTCCGCAGGAATTCTATCCCCTCGAAAGGCCATCACACCATCCTGTACCTTGGCAGGCTCATAGAGTGTGAACTGCTCTGCTACGAGGACGTCACCGAAAGACTGTTTTGAACTATCGACTCCAAAACATATGCCCACTGCGATTGCCATCTCAACATTGACAGCCGCCAAAAAGTCGTGAGCCACTCGCTGGCTGCCATGCAATCCACCCGAGCCCATACCCGTGCGCACATGTATGACGTGGACTTGGTCGTATATTGAATAAACGTTATAATAGCCTTCCGGACCAGTTTCTCGGCCAGCTGGTATAAACCCAAACTGTGCGAGCTGTGCTCGTAATACTTCGTCTTCCAATTTAGTTGCGGTGAATAAAGCGATGCGTGTCCTACTTACTTTTTTTGAAATATCGTCCTCCAAACTCTCTGCGTAGCCCCGGTCGGATTTTGAACGCGCATCTATTGCATTGCGAATTTTTTCGGCGAATATAGTGGGATCACTTACAAAGCCGCGACCTATTTCTGCGAACGAAAATTGTCTTAGCTCTTGCTTTATATGTTCTTGATTAGGAGAAAATATGTTATCTATTCGGCGCAACTTATTTAATATAGATTCAAACAACATATCTTTCATTTCGACAAATCGAAACAAGTGTTCATGCCGAGCGAATGAGTTAAAGAAAGTATCATAATCTGCGATTGTTACTATTTTGTCCAGCCCGAGTCGGGCAATAAGGATAAAATTCAAATCAATATCATATAGTGGATATTTATCATAGTCTTCTATAAATTCGTCAAAATATAAACCGGTAGGCGAAACAGTAGCGTGGACCTCCTGATAATGATCAGAGAACGCCCTAGTCGAGATGTTGCCTAATCGATAGGACGCATCCGGCTGAGGCGAAATTTTTTGCTTTAGGTAAATACTGAATGTAGCACCGATTGGATTGTCGATCAGTGCTCCTGTTACAAAAGCGCGTTGAGTCTTAACAAAGGCGGCGTCTTCCGTTGAAAATGTATTTCCCGAAAGTCCCGTAGTCGCAAGCGTCACCAGTTTTTCTTTAATATGATTAGTAGTTCTTAGGTTTCTAGACTGCGCATACAGGTCATTCATTAATCTATTATAACTTGGACTAAAGTAATTTCTGTAAGCGCTCCTGTTTTCTGAGTATAGTTCTCGCCGCTGATCAAAAAATGACCAAGGGTCGTTTGGGGCAGACGTTAGGGTCAGTCGTCGGTTTGAAACTAATGTCCCTACCAGGCGGATAAGATCAGGCGACTTGTAAAGCATCTCATGCGCTTGGCCGAACGGAGCGTTCAGGCGTCCAGCTGTCATAATGGCGGTAAGTCGAATAAACTTGGCAATTTCAGTTGGCTTCCAAGACTTCTGTCTTATTAGCATAAGCTCGCGATTCAGAAAATGTAGGAACAGCGGTTGAAAGGGTGAATTCACTGATCCCCCAAATCCATACTAGCAAAAACGTATTTTGACCAACTATCGAACATAACAAAGTCGTTTGGCAAGGATCCAAGTGGTCGCCAATTTAAATTGCGGTAGCCTAGGCGATGGTTTTCAACGGAAATTCGTGGAATCTGAACGCAAGCAACCACTCCGAACGCATTCGAGCGTTCCAGCGACGCATCATCCCTGACAAAGCCGAGAAATTGGGGTGCCGTAACGTTATTGTAATGATATCCGGAAAACTTGCTTAAAAACTGATGAACCTCTCTCTCCACGGCCCAATTGAAGCCGACTCCCGTCTTGTCAAACAAATTAATATCGTTTTCACGAAAATGGCCATGGAGTCCTATTGTTATAGCTTGAGAAATAGAATGATAATTTTCATCATATTTAGACGGCTCAAAAGTTAGAACATGACCGTCATTTATGAGGAGTATAAAGGAATTTACTGACAAGAAATGCTTTGGTCGTTTTGTTCTGGGGCTAATCCACGAAAGTGCAACAGTTTTTAGGAGATGGATAGGATAATGATTTTTGTTGAAGTAGCCGCTACGTATTGAGGGGGGTAAAGAGTACGGATTGACGAAAAGAGTTGGGGTTGCCAGCATCTGCCGGCGCCTATCAAAGCCCACGTATACGCGTCTGTATGCGGTCGGATAGACTTCTGAAAGTGCCCTGAGCGCGAAAGTTGAGGGTGCGTAACGATAAAAACGAGACTTCCCTTTTTTTGAAGTGATGTCCACCGCAATTCGAGCCTGAACGGTCTTATGAGGCGTAGCTCCACCCAAAGCTGCGCTGATATTTGAACTAGTCTTTATGTGCTTGGCAATTTCTTTGGATGTAGCTGGACGGCCTAAAGCGTATAGGCTGTTCTCAATGGCATCCAGCAATGAAACAGAGCTATGCCTTTTCATGAGGGTCATCCCGGGGGTCGGCAGTTAGAATAGGTCTTTTATCGGCACCTCAAGGTGCTAGTGAAATTGACCAAAATAGCTGGAGGTGACGAGGTCCGTCTGACTGTCCGGCTAAGGTTAGAAGCGTTGCGATACCGCACTTCTGCGCTGATCCCAGTTCTAATAGCCACCGCCCGAAGGAGTCCAGTTTCCTTTTTGCTGCGATCTCCTCTGAGGTCTGCGCTTTCGGTTAGTCGACTGTTCCCTCCAGCACATCTAGCTCCATGGTGCGGAGCCGCTTGACCTCATCCCTGAGCTTGGCGGCTTTCTCGAATTCGAGGTTGGTGGCGGCCTCGCGCATTTCGCGTTCGAGATCCTTGATGACGGCGGCGAGATTGTCGCCGGCGACGATCTTTTCCTTGCCGTCCTTGCCCTTGCCGATCGACACCGAGACATGGTCGCGCTCGTAGACGCTGTCGACGATGTCGTGGATGTTGGAGCGCACCGATTGCGGGGTGATGCCGTTGGCCTCGTTATAGGCCACCTGCTTTTCGCGCCGGCGGTTGGTTTCGGCTATGGCGCGCTCCATGGAACCGGTCATGCCATCGGCATAGAGCACCACCCGGCCATCGACATTGCGCGCGGCGCGGCCGATGGTCTGGATCAGTGACGTCTCGGAGCGCAGGAAGCCCTCCTTGTCGGCATCGAGAATGGCGACGAGCCCGCATTCGGGAATGTCGAGACCCTCGCGCAACAGGTTGATGCCCACCAGCACGTCGAAGGCGCCGAGCCGCAGATCGCGGATGATCTCGATGCGCTCGATGGTGTCGATATCGGAATGCATGTAGCGGACCTTGAGGCCCTGCTCGTGCAGATATTCGGTCAGATCCTCGGCCATCTTCTTGGTGAGCACGGTGACCAGGGTGCGATAGCCGGTAGCGGCCGTCTTGCGGATCTCGTCGACGACATCATCGACCTGGGTCTTGGCGGGACGGATCTCGACGGGCGGATCGATGAGGCCGGTGGGCCGGATGACCTGCTCGACAAAGGTGCCGCCGCTCTGCTCAAGCTCCCAGCTGCCGGGGGTGGCCGAGACATAGACGGTCTGCGGGCGCATGGCGTTCCACTCCTCGAAGCGGAGCGGCCGGTTATCCATGCAGGAGGGCAGGCGGAAGCCATATTCGGCCAGCGTCGCCTTGCGCCTGAGATCGCCGCGATACATGGCGCCCAGCTGCCCGATGGTGACGTGGCTCTCATCAACGAAGACGAGCGCGTCATCGGGCAGGTATTCGAACAGCGTCGGCGGCGGCTCGCCGGGCCGGCGGCCGGAGAAGTAGCGCGAATAATTCTCGATGCCCGCACACGAGCCGGTGGCCTCCATCATCTCGAGGTCAAAGAGTGTCCGCTGCTCGAGCCGCTGCGCCTCGAGGAAGCGGCCGGCGCCGTTGAGCTCCTGCAGGCGGGCGGCCAGCTCCATCCGGATCTCGCGGATCGCGCCGGTGAGGGTGGCGCGGGGCGTGACGTGGTGGGAATTGGCAAAGACGCGGATGGCGTTGAGATCGGAGCTCTTCTTGCCGGTCAGCGGATCGAACTCGGCGATGGACTCGATCTCGTTGCCAAAGAGCGTAATGCGCCAGGCGGCATCCTCATAGTGGGCGGGGAACAGCTCGACGGTATCGCCCCGCACCCGGAAGGTGCCGCGGGTGAAGCCGGCATCGCCGCGCTTGTATTGCAGCTGCGACAGCGCGCGCAGGAATTCGCGCTGGTCGATGCGCTGGCCCTTGGCCAGATCGATGGTCATGGCGGTGTAGTCTTCCACCGAGCCGATGCCGTAGATGCAGGAAACGGAGGCCACGATGATGACGTCGTCGCGCTCGAGGATCGCGCGGGTGGCCGCGTGGCGCATCCGGTCGATCTGCTCGTTGATGGTCGATTCCTTCTCGATATAGGTATCGGTGCGCGGAACGTAGGCCTCGGGCTGGTAGTAATCGTAGTAGGAGACGAAGTACTCGACCGCGTTGTCGGGGAAGAAAGCCTTGAACTCGCCATAGAGCTGGGCCGCGAGCGTCTTGTTGTGCGCGAGGATCAGCGCCGGGCGGCCGGTGCGCGCGATGGTCTGCGCCATGGTGTAGGTCTTGCCCGAGCCGGTGACGCCGAGCAGCACCTGGTCGGTCTCGCCATTATTGGCGCCCTCGACCAGCTCGGCGATGGCGGTGGGCTGATCGCCCTTGGGCTCGTAGGGCGAGACGAAGCGGAACGGAATGCCGCCGCCGGCCTTGGGCGGCCGCGCCGGGCGGTGGGGCCGCCAGGCATCATTGCCCTCCACCTCCTTGCGGCCATGCAGGATGATCTGCTCGAGCGCGCGCACGGTGGCGGAAATGCCGACATTGCCGACCTCGGTGCCGATTTTCGCCACCTGCTGGGTGCCCGAGGGCATCGGCGTGGTGCCGATATTGGAGCGGGCGCTGGCGAGGGCGCCGCGCATCTGCTCCATGGTGTCGGGATCCTTGGCGGCAGCGCGCGAGATGTCGCGGGCGGAAACCTTGTCTCGGGTGGCGCGAGAGGCGACATGGCCGAAGCCGGCCTGCGCCGGCTCGGAAAAGCCATCGAGATTGGCGGGGCGCTCGACGGAATTGGCCCTGGATTTCGGCGCCTTGAGCGACATGCCGGTGGCAGCTGAGCGCTTGGGCTTTGCCGAGGGGGCCTCGTCCTTCGAGACGGCGCTGCGCGCCTCCTCAGGATGAGGCTTCGAGACGGCGTTTTGCGCCTCGTCAGAATGAGGCTTCGAGGATTTGCGCGGCTTGGGCGTCGGCAGCGGGCCATCGGCCTTGGCGATCAGGGCATCCTGTGCTTCGGCGGCGCGGCGGGCGGCGTTGTCGAGGGCACGCTTGTTGCGCAGCCGCTCCTGGGGCAGGGGCTTGCTGGCGGCGATATCCTCGCCCTTCTCGATCTCGGAGAGGAAATCGTCGATTGAAAATTCGGCCGAGGGGGCCTTCTTCGACGTGGCCATGGTGGTCTCCGGATCTGGTCGGAAGCGAACCCGATAGATAGGGCGTGTGTCAGGCTTTGTCAGGGGGGAGCGCATCGGCGGCGCGCGCGCTCACCAGCTTGTCATAGGCCGCGGTCAACTCCGCAATGACCGAGCGGGCGCCCGGTTCCGGCGTGGCGCCGAGATGGATGACGCGCAGCTCATCCATGAAGGCCGCCCACATCGCGGGACCACCCTCCTCGAGCAGCTGGGCGCGGATGGAAAGTTCGGCCGAAACCGGCAGGTGCCGCCGGCCCCAGGCACCGAGCTGGGCGAAGACGGGCACGAGCTCTATCGCCGGCTCGGCGAGGGAGTAGATGGCCTTCTGGCTGTGGCTAGGATCGTCGGCGCGGGTGAGGAGGCCCAGCGCGACCAGCCGCTTCAGCCGGTCGGCAAGGATGTTGGAGGCGATGCCTTCCTCCGACCGCGTCAGCAGGGTGCGATAATGGCGGCGATTGCCGAACATGATGTCGCGGATGACGATGAGGCTCCACCGATCCCCGAACACTTCGAGCGAGAGATTGATGGGGCAACCGGACCGGGCGGTATCGAGCATGCAGTCTCCAGAACAACCAGTTGCAATGATGCACTGGTTGTGGAGGGGGTGCAAGGGTGGGGGGAAGGCTGACGATAGGTCGGAACTTGGGGCAAGGCCCCCTCACCCGGCCTTCGGCCGACCTCTCCCCCGAAGGGAGAGGTAAGGACCGGCCTTCGTGTCTACTTTGCACCGTCTGAAAGGCTCTCGCACCACCTCTCCCTTTGGGGGAGAGGTCGGCGCGTAGCGCCGGGTGAGGGGGCCTTTGCCGGGGGCGCAGAATTTTGTGTTGCTGTGAGCATGGCAAACTGGATTCCGGCTTTTGCCGGAATGACGCCGGAGAGGGGGCGATCGGTGGGCGTCCCTCGCCTTTCGAGAGGTTGGGTGAGGGACGCCTGGACGCTGCGATCAGTAGACCTGGAAGGACGAGATGTTGTTGTTGAAGCCGCCATTGAGGTTGGCGCGGTTGTTGGCATAGACCGTGCAGCCTCCGGCATAGCCCGGGTTCTTGCAGACCTGGACCGAGGCGCCCCCATAGACGCGGACCGAGGAGATGGTGTTGTTCCAGCCGCCGCCGACATTGGCGACATTGGTGCCGGAGTTCACGCACCACTGCTGGCCGCCAAAATTGCTGTTCTTGTAGAAGCAGACGCGCGGATTGGCAGCCGGCGGGGGCGGCGGGGGCGCGTTGCCGACGCCGAACGAGATCGAGGGACCGCCGGGGCCGACGGTGACGCCGAAATTGAAGGGGATTTCAGGGTTCGAGCCGCCACCGCCGCCACCGCCGCCACCGCCACCACCACCGCCGGCCGCGAGATAGGAGCAGGACGACCAGCCGCTGACATGGGCCTGGACGTAACACCAGCTGCCCTGCTGCTGGAGGACGTTGACGTTCTGTCCGGCGCTGAGCTGCCCGACCACGGCATAGCCGGTGCCCGGACCGGTGCGGACATTGACCGCGCTGGTGGCGACGGCGGGGGAGTCGGCGAGCGCGGCGGCGGCGGACATCAGCACGCCGGCCACGGCAAGTGCGGCGACGGCCGTAGACTTGATCTTCGACATGGTTCTGTTTCCCTCTGCTTGACGGGGCGATGTTTCGCTCCGTTCGATGGCGATGAGAAAAGCAAAGCGGGCCTGAACCCGGCCTGAATGCGGCATTTAGGCGGCCGACAGGCCCGGTCGCGCCAGCGAGGGCAATTGGCTTTCATCGTAAAATTGCGATGAAGCCTTGACCGCCTTTCGCGGCGGAGGCATGTCTTCGCCAGAACCCAGCGAGGACGATGATGGCCGGCGAAGCAGTGGCGCATGCAGCGGAGGCGGCCCACGGGGCTATCGACCTGGTTCCGGTGGTGGCGCTGCTCGCCGCCGGCGTCATCGCGGTGCCGATTTTCCGCAGGCTGGGGCTGGGTTCGGTGCTGGGCTATCTGGCGGCCGGGCTCGCGCTCGGCCCCTATGGGCTGAGGCTGATCGCCGACCCGCTGGCCGTGCTGCATGCCGCCGAACTCGGGGTGGTGATGTTCCTCTTCATCATCGGGCTCGAGATGGAGCCGCGCAAGCTCTGGAGCCTGAGGCGGCAGATCTTCGGGCTGGGCATGATCCAGGTCGGTGCCTGCGGCGCGGTGCTGACCTTCGTGGGCATATGGCTGGGATTTGCGCCGGCCGTGGCCTTCGTGTTCGGGCTCGGCTTCGTTCTGACCTCGACAGCCATCGTGATGCAGATGCTGCAGGAGCGCGGATCGCTGAGCCAGCCCAACGGGCAGAAGATGGTCTCCATCCTGCTGCTCGAGGACCTCGCAATCGTGCCGCTTCTGGCGCTCGTCGCCATCCTCGCGCCCTCGGCCGGGGATGTCGACATGTCGACGCGCATGATCGGGATCGGGGTGGCGCTGGGCGCCGTGCTGGCGCTGGTGGCGGCGGGACGGTGGATATTGAACCCGGTGTTTTCGCTGCTCGCCGCATCCAAGGCGCGCGAGGTGATGACCGCCGCTGCGCTGCTGGTGGTGCTGGGCGCGGCGCTGATCATGCAGCTGGGCGGGCTCTCGATGGCGATGGGCGCGTTTCTCGCCGGGGTGATGCTTTCGACCTCGACCTTCAAGCATCAGCTCGAAGCCGATGTGGAGCCGTTCCGCGGCATCCTGCTGGGGCTGTTCTTCCTTGCGGTCGGCATGTCGCTCGATCTCGCAGTGGTGGGGGACAACCGGCAGCTCGTGGCGCTCGCGGTGGCGTTGTTCATGGTGCTCAAGGCCGCCGTGATCTATGCGGTGGCGCGGCTGTTGCGCTCATCGCATGGCGAGGCGCTCGAACGGGCCGTGCTGATGGCCCAGGGCGGCGAATTCGCCTTCGTGCTCTATACGACGGCGCAGTCGGCCGGGCTGATCGACGGGGAGACCAACGCGATCTTCACCGCGACGATCATCATCTCGATGGTGCTGACGCCGCTGGCGGTGGCGGGCATGCGGTTGATAATGCCGCGCTCGGCCTCGCCCTCGATGGATGGAATCGAGGTGGCGGACGGGCTGAGCGAAGCGGTGCTGATCATCGGGTTCGGCCGGTTCGGGCAGATCGCCAGCCAGCCGCTGCTGCGGATGCGGCATCGCCTGTCGATCATCGACAACGACACCGACATGATCCGGGCGGCCTCGCAGTTCGGCTTCAAGGTCTATTATGGCGATGGCACGCGGCTCGACGTGCTGCGCGCCGCCGGGGCAGGGCATGCGGCGGTGATCCTGATCTGTGTCGACGACAAGGAGGCGGCGCTGCGCATCGCCGAGCTCGTGCGGCACGAATTCCCGCTCGCCAAGGTGATGGCGCGTGCCTATGACCGCGGCCATGCCATAGCGCTCGCAAAGCTGGGCGTGACCTTCCAGAAGCGCGAACTGCTCGAATCGGCGCTGGTCTTCGGGGCCGAGACCATCCGCGAACTGGGCGCCACCGATGACGAGATCGCCGACGTGATGGAGCAGGTGCGCGAGAACGACATGCGCCGCTTCGAGGCCCAGATGCTGGGCGGCCTGCAGGCCGGCAAGGGGCTGCTGCTCTCCAATGCCGAGGATCAGGCCCGCGAAAGCGGCGTGACAGCCAGGCCCAGCGAGCCGGTGGTGCTCGACAAGCAGGCAGGGATGGCGCCTGCAAAGTAAGCGTGTTGGGCAGAAATGCGGCGGGACTTCCCACTGCGACGGTTTGGTGCAAGACTGCATGTTGTTCGAGGGGAACACATCGTCATGAAAACCGGATTGCGTCATGCAAAAGCCAATCGTCTACGATGCGCCCCGCCCCGAGCCCCGTGCGCTCACCGCTGAGGCGCTGCAGTCCGAGATTATCGAGAAGCTGACCTATTCGGTCGGCAAGGATCCGATCGTTGCGCGCCCGCATGACTGGCTGAAGGCCACCATCCTCGCGGTGCGCGACCGCGTGATCGACCAGTGGATGGAGTCGAGCCGGCAGACGTGGCGCACCTCGCACAAGCGCGTCTATTACCTCAGCCTCGAATTTCTCATCGGGCGGCTGATGCGGGACGCCATGAGCAATATCGGCCTGATGGAGCCCGTGCAGCAGGCTTTGAAAAACCTCAAGGTCGACCTTGGCGATCTGATCAGCCTCGAGCCCGATGCGGCGCTCGGCAATGGTGGCCTTGGGCGGCTGGCGGCGTGCTTTCTCGAATCCATGTCCTCGATCGGCATTCCGGCCTATGGCTATGGCATCCGCTATGCGCACGGGCTCTTCCGGCAGGAGATGAGCGAAGGCTGGCAGGTGGAGCTGCCCGAGGACTGGCTGGCACACGGCAATCCGTGGGAGTTCGAGCGGCGCGAAAGCGCCTATGAAATCGGATTTGGCGGCCATGTGGAGCCCATTACCGAGCCCGACGGGTCGCTGCGGCATGAGTGGCGGCCGTCCGAACACCTTCTGGCGGTGGCTTTCGATACCCCGATCGTGGGCTGGCGCGGCGCGCGCGTGAACACGCTGCGGCTGTGGAGCGCCCAGCCGATCGACCCGATCCTGCTCGACCGGTTCAACTCGGGCGACCATATCGGCGCTCTGGAAGAAAGCGCGAAGGCAGAAGCGATTACGCGCGTTCTCTACCCTGCCGATTCAACCCCGGCCGGGCAGGCGCTGCGGCTGCGGCAGGAGTTCTTCTTCTCCTCAGCTTCGCTGCAGGACATCGTGCGGCGGCATCTGCAGCAATATGGCGACCTGGGTTCGCTGGCCGACAAGGTGGCCATCCAGCTCAACGACACCCATCCGGCCATTTCGGTCGCCGAACTGATGCGCATCCTGATGGACCAGCACGGGCTGAAATGGGCGCAGGCCTGGACGCTGACGCGCGGGGTTTTCGGCTATACCAACCACACGCTGTTGCCCGAGGCGCTCGAAAGCTGGCCGGTGGCGCTGCTCGAGCGGCTTTTGCCGCGCCACATGCAGATCATCTATTCGATCAATGCCGAAGTGCTGACCGAGGCGCGCGAAAGGGCGGGGTTCAACGACCGGCAGATCGCCAGCATCTCGCTGATCGACGAGCACGGCACGCGCCGGGTGCGGATGGGGCAGCTGGCCTTCGTGGGCAGCCACTCGATCAACGGGGTTTCGGCGCTGCACACCGAGCTCATGAAGCAAACGGTGTTCTCGGATCTGCACAGGCTCTATCCCGAGCGCATCAACAACAAGACCAACGGTGTGACGCCGCGCCGCTGGCTGATGCAGTGCAATCCGCGGCTGACCAAGCTGATCACCGAGCGGATCGGGCCGGACTTCCTCGACGATATCGAAAAGCTGACGGCGCTCGATGCGCATGCCGATGATCCGATCTTCCAGCAGCAGTTCGCGGCGGTGAAGCGCGCCAACAAGGAGGCTCTGGCGCTGCTCATCAAGCAGCGGATGAATGTCGTCGTGTCGCCCGACGCGATGTTCGACGTGCAGATCAAGCGCATCCACGAATACAAGCGCCAGCTGCTCAACATCATCGAGGCGGTGGCGCTCTACTCGGCCATAAGGGCGCATCCCGAGAAGGCCTGGGTGCCGCGGGTGAAGGTGTTCGCGGGCAAGGCGGCGCCGGGCTATTGGAACGCAAAGCTGATCATCAAGTTGATCAACGACGTAGCCCGCGTGATCAATGGCGATCCGGCGGTGCGCGGCCTTCTCAAGGTGGTCTTCCTGCCAAACTACAATGTCAGTCTCGCCGAGACCATCATCCCCGCCGCAGACCTGTCCGAGCAGATTTCGACCGCCGGCATGGAAGCCTCGGGCACCGGCAACATGAAGTTCGCGCTCAATGGCGCGCTCACCATAGGGACGCTCGATGGCGCCAATGTCGAGATGCTCGAACAGGTGGGCGACAAGAACATGGTGATCTTCGGGCTCACCGCCCAGCAGGTGGCCGACAAGCGCGGCCGCAGCGAGGTGCCACGCTCGGTGATCGACAATTCGCCAACCCTCAAGGACGCGCTGGAATCGATCGCCTCGGGGGTGTTCTCGCCCGACGATCCCAACCGCTATCGCGACCTGGTGGGCGGGCTTTACGACCATGACTGGTTCATGGTGGCGCGCGACTTTGATGCCTATGCGGCGGCCCAGCGTAAGGTCGACGCCATCTGGAGCGATCCGCGGCGCTGGTGGGCGATGGCGATCCGCAACACCGCCCATATGGGCTGGTTCTCGTCGGACCGGACGATCCGGCAATATGCCGAGGATATCTGGAACGTGCCGGTGGCAAGGACCTGATGGCGATGTCCAAGGCTGGGTGGCAGGCGGACGCAGAGGCCGTCGACGCAATCGTGGCAGGCCGGCACTCCGATCCGTTCGGGGTGCTGGGCCTGCAGGAAACCCCGGACGGCTGGGTGGTGCGGGCCTTCGTGCCGCATGCCGAGACGCTCGAGGCCTTCGCGGCGGACGGCACGGCGCTGGGCGCGCTTACGCGTCGACACGCCGAGGGGTTCTTCGAGGGCAAGGTCGCGATCACGCAGCGCCAGCCCATCCGCTATCGCGCCAGCAATGCCGGCGGCGAGTGGAGCGTGCAGGACCCCTACAGCTTCGGGCCCGTGCTGGGCCCGATGGATGATTATTACATCGCCGAGGGCAGCCATCTGCGGCTCTTCGACAAGCTCGGGGCCCATGCCATCAGCTTCGAGGGCGTGGAGGGGGTGCATTTCGCTGTCTGGGCGCCCAATGCGCGGCGCGTCTCGGTGGTCGGGCCCTTCAATGACTGGGACGGGCGCCGGCACGCCATGCGGCTGAGGCTCGGCACCGGCATCTGGGAGGTGTTCGTGCCCGGGGTCGGGCCCGGCACGCTCTACAAATACGAGATCGTGGGCGCCGACGGCACGCTGCTGCCGCTCAAGGCCGACCCCTATGCGCGGCAGTCTGAAATGCGGCCAAAGACCGCCTCGGTGGTCGCAGACCCGACGCCGTTCGACTGGACCGATGCCGACTACATGGAGCGGCGCGCCGAGCGGGACTGGCGACGCACGCCCATGGCCATCTACGAGGTGCATCTGGGCAGCTGGCGGAGGCGCGCCGATGGCACCTTCATGAGCTATGACCAGCTGGCCGAGCAGCTCATTCCCTATGCGCAGGATCTCGGCTTCACCCATATCGAGCTCCTGCCGATCACCGAGCATCCCTATGATCCGAGCTGGGGCTACCAGCCGACCGGGCTTTATGCGCCGACGGCGCGCTTCGGCGATCCGGCGGGGTTCAAGCGCTTCGTGGATGCCGCCCATGCCGCAGGGCTGGGGGTGATCCTCGACTGGGTGCCGGCGCATTTCCCCACCGACGAGCACGGGCTGGCCCGGTTCGATGGCACGGCGCTCTATGAGCATGCCGATCCGCGACAGGGCTATCACCCGGACTGGAACACGGCGATCTACAATTTCGGGCGCCGGGAGGTGTCGGCTTTCCTCGTCAACAATGCGCTTTACTGGCTCGAGGAATTCCATCTCGACGGGCTGCGCGTCGATGCCGTGGCCTCGATGCTTTATCTCGACTATTCGCGCAAGCAGGGCGAATGGGTGCCCAACCAGCATGGCGGCAACCAGAACCTCGAGGCCGTCGCCTTCCTGCAAAGGGTGAATGCCGAGGCCTACCGGCTGCATCCGGGCGCCTTCATGATCGCCGAGGAATCCACCTCATGGAGCGGGGTTTCGGCCCCGACCCATGCGGGCGGGCTGGGCTTCGGGTTCAAGTGGAACATGGGGTTCATGAACGACACCCTGCGCTACATGAGCCGCAACCCGATCCACCGGCGGTTTCACCATCACGACATGACGTTCGCGGCGCTTTACGGGTTCTCGGAGAACTTCGTTCTGCCGCTCAGCCATGACGAGGTGGTGCATGGCAAGGGCTCGCTGATCGAGAAGATGCCGGGCGATGACTGGCAGCAATTTGCCGGGCTCAGGGCCTATTACGCCTTCATGTGGGCCTGGCCGGGCAAGAAGCTTTTGTTCATGGGGCAGGAATTCGCCCAGCGCGAGGAGTGGAGCGAGGCCAAGGGGCTCGACTGGTGGCTGCTCGATGCCAGCATGCATGAGGGCATTAGGCGGCTGATCGGGGACCTCAACGCCGCCTATCGCGGGCTGCCCGCGCTCTATGAGCGCGATTGCGAGCCGGAAGGCTTTGGCTGGCTCATCGGCAACGATCACGCCAATTCGGTCTTTGCCTGGGTGCGGCAGACGCCGGGCAGCGATCCGGTCGTGGCGATCGCCAACATGACGCCGGTTCCGCGGGAGGGCTATCGCGTGCCGATGCCGAAAGCGGGGCGTTGGCGGGAACGGATCAACACCGATGCCGGTTGGTATGGTGGATCCAATTCGGGCAATCAGGGCATCGTCATCGCCCATCCGGCCAAGGATGGCGGATGGCCTGCCTATGCGGATTTCACACTGCCGCCTTTGGCGACATTGTATCTTGTTTTTGAAGCGGACGACGATCAGGGCCGCTGAACAGCTTTTTTGGCCAAGGAGGAGAGCATGGCCGACTACAGGACACCCTCACCGCTCGCGCGTGATGCCATGGCCTATGTGCTGGCAGGCGGTCGGGGTACCCGGCTTTATGAAATGACCGACCGCCGCGCCAAGCCTGCCGTCTATTTCGGCGGCAAGTCGCGCATCATCGACTTCGCGCTCTCCAATGCGCTGAATTCGGGTATCCGGCGCATCTCGGTGGCAACCCAGTATCAGGCGCACAGCCTGATCCGGCACCTGCAAAGGGGCTGGAACTTCCTGCGCACCGAGCGAAACGAGAGTTTCGACGTGCTGCCGGCCAGCCAGCGGGTGCGCGAGGATATGTGGTATGCCGGTACCGCCGATGCGGTCTACCAAAACATGGACATCATCCAGGATTATGGTCCGCGCTACATCGTGGTGCTGGCAGGCGACCATATCTACAAGATGGACTATGAAATCATGCTGCGCCAGCATGTGGACACCGGCGCAGACGTGACGATCGGCTGCCTCGAAGTGCCGCGGCTCGAAGCGCGCGGCTTCGGCGTGATGCATGTAGACGGTCGCGACCGGGTGGTCGATTTCGTCGAAAAGCCGGCCGATCCGCCGGGCATTCCGGACAAGCCGGACATGGCGCTGGCCTCGATGGGCATCTATGTCTTCGAGACGCGGTTCCTGATGGACCAGCTCAGGCGCGATGCGGCGACCGAAGGCTCGAGCCGCGATTTCGGCAAGGACATCATTCCCTATCTCGTCAAGAACGGCTCGGCCTGGGCGCACCGGTTCAACCGCTCCTGCGTGCGGTCGGCCAACGAAGACGTGGCCTATTGGCGCGACGTGGGCACGGTGGACGCCTACTGGAAGGCCAATATCGACCTGACCGACCCCCTCCCGCAGCTCGACCTCTACGACCGGGACTGGCCGATCTGGACCTATGCCGAGATCACCCCGCCGGCCAAGTTCGTCCACGATCTCGACGGACGGCGCGGGCAGGCGGTGGCCTCGCTTGTGTCGGGCGGGTGCATCGTTTCGGGCGCTTCGGTGAACCGCACGCTGCTCTCCACCGGAAGCAAGGTGCATTCCTATTCCGAACTGCATGAGGCGGTGGTGCTGCCCTATTGCGAGATCGGTCGCGGGGTACGCCTGCGCAAGGTGGTGCTCGATCGCGGCGTCAACGTGCCCGAGGGACTTGTGGTGGGCGAGGACCCGGAATTCGACCGCAAATGGTTCCGACGCACCGATGAAGGGGTGACGCTGATCACCCAGCCGATGATCGATCGCTACCTGGCCAGCAGATGATCGAGGTTGTCTCGGTCACCTCCGAACTCTACCCGCTCGTCAAGACGGGCGGTCTGGCCGATGTCGCGGGCGCGCTCCCGGGTGCGCTCGCTTCGGAGGGTGTGCGGATGCGCACCCTCGTGCCGGGCTATCCGGCGGTGACCGCGGCGCTCGAGACGGCCGAGATCGTGCTCGACATGCCGGACTATTTCGGCGGCACGGCGCGGCTGCTTTCGGGCGAGGCCAAGGGGCTGTCGCTCTTCGTGCTCGACGCGCCCCATCTGTTCCTGCGGCCGGGCAGCCCGTATCTGGGGACCGACGGACGGGACTGGCCCGACAATGCACGGCGCTTCGCCGCGCTCTCTTACGCCGCCTATGAACTGGCGCGAGGGGCGGTGGCGGGCTATCGCCCGGCCATCGTGCATGGGCATGACTGGCAGGCGGGGCTGGTGCCCGCCTATATCGCCTATAATGCCCCCACCGGGGTCAAGACCGTGCACACGGTGCACAATATCGCGTTCCAGGGGCAGTTCGGCTGGGACATCTTCCACGATCTGCGCATGGATTTCCGAGCCGCCTCGGATGGCGCGATCGAGTATTTCGGCGGCATCGGGTACCTCAAATCGGCGTTGCAGAATGCCGATGCGATCACGACGGTCAGCCCGACCTATGCGCGCGAGATCATGACGCCTGAATATGGCATGGGGCTCGAGGGTCTGCTGCGCTCGCGCTCGGGCGATCTGCACGGCATCATCAACGGCATCGATATTGACGCGTGGAACCCCGCGACCGATCCGGCGCTGCGCCAGGTCTATGACGCGACCGCGATCGAGGGACGGGCGGCCAATGCCGCCGCCCTGCGCGAGCGCTTCCGGCTCGACCATACGCCGGGGCCGCTTTTTGCCGTGGTCAGCCGGCTGACCTGGCAGAAGGGCATGGACATGCTGCTCGAGGCGGTCGACGGCCTCGTGATGCAGGGCGCGACGCTCTGCGTGCTGGGCTCGGGCGATCCGGTGCTCGAAGCCGGCTTCGCCGATGCGGCGCTGCGCTATCCGGGCCGGGTGGGCTTCGTGCGCGGCTATGACGAGCAGCTATCGCACCTGATCCAGGGCGGGGCCGACGTGATGCTCGTGCCCTCGCGCTTCGAGCCCTGCGGGCTCACGCAACTCTATGGGCTGCGCTATGGCTGCGTGCCGCTGGTGGCGCGCGTCGGGGGCCTCGCCGATACGGTGATCGACGCCAATCTGGCGGCGGTCGAGGCTGGGGTTGCCACGGGCATCGTGTTCTCGCCAGCGACCGCCGAGGCGCTGTCGGATGCCATCACCCGCACCATCGGGCTCCATCGCGACCAGAAGATCTGGCAGAAAATACAGCGCCGCGGGATGGTATCGGACGTATCCTGGGCGACCAGCGCCCGGCACTATGCCGATCTCTATCGCCGTCTCCTGGGACTTGAGGCACATGAGCATACGCAAGACTGATATCACGCCCTTCGGCGACCAGAAGCCGGGCACCTCTGGCCTGCGCAAGCGCACCAGCGTCTTCATGCAGCCCCATTATGCCGAGGCCTTCATCCAGGCGATCTTCGATACGCTGCCCGATGTGGCGGGCGAGACGCTCGTGATCGGCGGGGACGGCCGGTATTACAATGCCGAGGTGATCCAGAAGGCGATCAAGCTGGCGGCGGCCAAGGGCTTTGCGCGCGTGATCGTGGGGCAGGGCGGGCTGCTCTCGACGCCGGCGGCGAGCCACCTCATCCGCCACAACAAGGCGCTGGGCGGACTGGTGCTCTCGGCCAGCCACAATCCGGGCGGTCCGGATGGCGATTTTGGCATCAAGTACAATGTCGGCAATGGCGGGCCGGCGCCCGAGAAATTCACTGAAGAGGTGCATAAGCGCACGCAGGTGATCGACCGCTACGAGATGGCGGATGTGGCTGATGTCGATCTGTCGCGCATCGGCCGGCAGGAGGCGGGCGGGCTCGTGGTCGAGGTGGTCGACCCGGTCGCCGACTATGCGGCGCTGATGCAGACGCTGTTTGATTTCGACGCCATCCGCGCCATGTTCGCCTCCGGCTTCACCATGAAGTTCGATGCGATGCATGCGGTAACCGGCCCTTACGCCACGGCCATCCTTGAAGGCATGCTGGGCGCGCCGAAGGGGACCGTGATCAACGGCACGCCGTCGCCCGATTTCGGCGGCGGGCATCCCGACCCCAACCTCGTCTATGCCAAGGACCTCTACGACCTGCTGATGAGCCCGGACGGGCCTGATTTCGGCGCCGCTTCCGATGGCGATGGCGACCGCAACCTGATCATCGGCAAGGGCCGGTTCGTGACGCCATCGGATTCCCTAGCGCTCCTGGCCGCCAATGCGCTTCTGGCGCCGGGCTATCGGGCCGGGATTGCGGGCATCGCGCGCTCGATGCCGACCAGCGCCGCCGCCGACCGGGTGGCCGAAAAGCTCGGCATCGAGATGCACGAGACCCCGACGGGGTGGAAATTCTTCGGCAATCTGCTCGATGCCGGCCGCGTCACCATCTGTGGGGAAGAGAGCGCGGGCACGGGGTCGAACCATGTGCGCGAAAAGGACGGGCTCTGGGCCGTGCTGCTCTGGCTCAACATTCTCGCGGCGCGGCGCGAAAGCGTCGATGCCATCGTCACGAGCCACTGGCGCGAGTTCGGGCGCAATTACTACACCCGGCACGATTATGACGAAGTCGATGCCGGCGCCGCCAACGGGCTGATGCAGGCGCTGCGCGAAAAGCTGCCGCAGCTGGCGGGCTCCACGCTCGAGGGCAAGACCGTCGCCTATGCCGACGACTTTACCTATATCGACCCCGTCGACGGCTCGGTCAGCGCCAGACAGGGCGTCCGCATCGGGTTTTCGGACGGATCGCGGCTTGTGTTCAGACTGTCCGGAACCGGGACGGTGGGGGCGACGTTGCGGGTCTACCTCGAACGGTATGAGCCCCCACATGGACAGCACGATCTCGACCCCCAGTCGGCCCTCCACTCCCTCATCGAGTTGGCCGACCGGATCGCCGGAATCCGCGAACGCACCGGACGCACCGAACCCAGCGTCATCACCTGAGATCAAGCAAGACATGACCATAAAGCCCATCCCCGGCGGCGGGCGCACCGACCAGCTCGGCGCGACCGTCGTGCCCGAGGGCGTGAATTTTGCCGTCTATTCCGAGACGGCCTCAGCGATCTGGATTTCCATCTTCAACGAGATGGACGAGGAGATCGCGCGCATCGAGACCGACGTGCATGAGAACCATGTGCATGCGGTGCTGATCGAAGGCGTCGATGCCGGAACGCGCTACGGGCTGCGCGCCGATGGCGAGTATATTCCCGACCAGGGGCTGTTCTTCGACCCCAACAAGCTGCTCGTCGACCCCTATGCCAAGCGCATCGACCGCGTGTTCGTGCGCTCGCCGCGCCTGCGGCTGCCGCGCGAGGATGCGGTGGATACGGCGCCGCTCGTGCCCAAGGCCATCGTGATCGGCCATCGCAATCCCTCGGCCGAACCGCGCAAGGATATTCCCGAGCTCGTCTACGAGCTCAATGTGCGCGGCTTCACCATGCGGCACCCGAGCGTGCAGGGGCCGCTGCGTGGTTCGATCGCGGCATTCTCGACCCAGCGTGTCATCGATCATTTCAAATATCTGGGCGTCGACACCATCGAGTTCATGCCGATTGCGGCATGGGTGGATGACGGGCACCTGCCCTCGCTGGGGCTGACCAATGCCTGGGGCTATAACCCGGTGACCTATTTCGCCATCGACCCGCGGCTGGCGCCGCGCGGACCGCAGGAATTGCGGGTGATGACGGACCTTTACCGCGAAAACGGCATCTCGGTGATCCTCGACGTGGTCTACAACCATACCGGGGAGGGCGATGCCAACGGGCCGATGCTGAGCCTGATGGGGCTCGACGCCAAGACCTATTACCGCTTCGTGGAAGTGGACGGAAAGCAGCACCTCGTCAACGATTCCGGCACGGGTAACACCCTGCGCTGCGACCATCCCGCAACCCAGAGGCTGGTGATCGATTCGCTGCGCTACTGGGTCGAGGAGATGGGGGTGACCGGCTTCCGCTTCGACCTGGCGCCGGTGCTGGGCCGCGAGCCGGCCTTCAACCCCGAAGCCGAAATGATCAAGGCGATCAAGGCCGATCCGCTGCTGAGCCAGTGCCTGCTGGTGGCCGAGCCTTGGGATCCGGGCCCGGGCGGCTATCAGCTCGGACAGTTCGGCGACGAGTTCCGCGAGTGGAACGACACCTATCGCGACGATATCCGCTCGTTCTGGCGCGGCGACGACAGCAAGCTCGGAGCGCTGGCTGGCAAGGTCGCGGGATCGGCCGAAGTCTTCAACCATGCCGGTCGCAAGCCGAGCCATGGCGTCAATTTCCTCGCCGTGCATGACGGGTTCACGCTTGCCGACGTGGTGAGCTACAACGACAAGCACAATGAGGCCAATGGCGAGAACAATCGTGATGGCCACAGCCACAATTCCTCGTGGAATTGCGGTGTCGAAGGCCCGACCGAGGACGAGGGTGTAATCGCTGCCCGCAAGCGCGACATTCGCGCCATGCTGGCGACGCTCTTCATGTCGCGCGGCATTCCGATGATCCAGCAGGGCGACGAGATGGGCCGCAGCCAGGGCGGCAACAACAACGCCTATGCTCAGGACAACGAGATCACCTGGGTCGACTGGGAAAATGCCGACGGCAACCTCGTCGATTTTGTCGCCGGCCTGCACGCGTTCCGCAAGGCGCATCCGGCGCTGACCACCGACCGCTTCCTCAATGGCGAAGACCATGACGGGCAGCGCGACGTGGTGTGGCTGCACCCCGACGGACGCGAGATGACCGAGGGCGACTGGTCGGACGCCGGTGGTTCGGTTCTCGGCATGCTGCTCGACGTGGATGGCGACCGGGTGCTGGTGTGGTTCAACCGCTGGATCGACGCGGTGGATTGCGGGCTGCCTGAGGGCGAGTGGGTAGTCGGTCTGCAGTCCGACGACAGCGCTGAGGTAACGATCGCCGATGGTCGTGCAAAGGTCCCCGCCCGCTCGGTGGTGGTGCTGGTGCCGGCGGGCTGAGGGCTGGTGTTTGGCAGGCTGGGAGAGGGCGCCTTGCGATCGCGCAAGCAGCTGGGCCCCTCACCCTGTCCCTCACGCCATTCGAGCGTAGCTCTCATGGTCTTCTCCCCTCAAATCGCTCCACCGGAGCGATTTGAGGGGAGAAGACCATGAGGGGAGAGCGGACGCTGGAGCCGGTGCATACGCGATAGTTGAGAGACCTCATGGTGAGGAGCGGCTTTAGCCGCGTCTCGAACCATGGGGGCGGGAGCGACTTAATACGCCACCCCACCAGGTCGTTCCTCCGAAAGCAGGAACCTCTGTTACCGGATTCGCATCGCAAATTGAGGCTCCTGCTTTCGCAGGAACGACGTCTGCCTCAGAGGATGCAGCAGTCGGCCCTATTGCTTGTGCGGGTCTTCTCACTTTCAGAGCTTTCTTCACCTCTCCCTTTGGGGGAGAGGTCGGCTGTAGGCCGGGTGAGGGGGCCTTGCGATGGCGCAAGCGGCAAGGCCCCCTCACCCTGGCCCTCTCCCCCAAAGGGAGAGGGGACGCAGGAGCCGAGGCATGCGGGATGGTGGAGAGGCCGAGAGGAGAGTCGTATTGACCCAGGTCGTTCCTTGGGGAAGCAGCAGTCTTTGTTGACCGGATCTGCATCGCCAACGGAGGTTCCTGCTTTCGTAGGAACGACGTAGGGAGTGGCGAGGGGGCGGGGACCACGGTCGTCGCCCTTCGAGACGCGCCGTTGGCGCTCCTCAGGGTGAGGACCTGTATGAAGTTCGTAAGAAATCTCATGGTGAGGAGCGGCTTTAGCCGCGTCTCGAACCATGGGGCCGACGGGCGCGCTGGTTTATAATTCCGCCCCGCCTATTCCGCCACAAAGCCCAGTCGCGCGGCGGCGGAGCGGAGGGGGCCGTCTTCTGGTTCGACCTGGCAGCGGAGGCGGGCGTGGGGGGCGCCGAGGCGTTCTAGCGCCTTTAGGCAGGCGCGGAGGAGGTTTTCGCCGAGGCCCCTGCCGCGTACGCCTTGTTCCACCGCGATCTCGGCGATGAACCCGCCGCTCCAGCACAGGGCGAAGCCGACGGGCGCGCGGGTGGCGTCGCGCACGACAAGGCAGAGATCGCGGGAAAATTCGGGATCGCGGGTGATCTGGGCCCACCAGTCTGCCGGGTCGGCGAGATGGGTCGAGGCCTCGCCATGAGCCGCGCGGAGCAGGGCGTGGACGATGGGCTCTTCGCCCTCGGCGAGGCCGAACAGGGCGAAGCCATCGGGCCAGGCCGGGAAGGGTGCGGGATGGGCGGCGAGCAGAGGCCGCCGCAGGAAGACAGCCTCGTCAGCCATGGCCTGCCGCTATTCCGCCGCGCGGGCCGTGGTCAGCCCGCCCATGGTTTCGATGAAGGCGATGATTTCCTCGAGGTTTTCGCGGCGCAACAGGTCGGTGAAGACATACGGCCGGCCTTCGCGCACCTTGATGGTGTCGGCCTCCATGACCGCGAGGCTGGCATGCACATGCTCGGCCAGGTCGGTGTGGGTGATGACGAGGAGATCGGAGCGGGAAATGGCCGGGCCGCCCTTGCGCGGCACTTTTTCGCCTTGGGCCACCGAGATGACGTAGAGCGTGATGTCGGCGAGATCGGGCGAGAAGGTGGCGGCAAGATTGTCGCCGCCTGATTCGATCAGGATGATATCGAGATCGGGGAAGCGGGCATTGAGATCGGCGATGGCTGCGAGGTTGAGCGAAGCATCCTCGCGGATGGCGGTGTGCGGGCAGCCGCCGGTTTCGACCCCGACGATGCGGTCTTCCGAAATCGCCTGCACGCGCGAGAGGATGAGGGCATCCTCGCGAGTATAGATGTCGTTGGTGACGACCGCCATGGAATAGCGGTCACGCATCGCCTTGAGCAGCATCTCGCAGAGCGTGGTCTTGCCCGAGCCGACCGGGCCGCCGATGCCGACGCGCAGGGGGCCGTTGAGGGAGCTCATAAAAGCCTCATGATCACGAGAGCGACAAAGCCCAGGCCGATGGCGAGGGCCCCCGGAGAGTAGACCCGGCGGTCGAGATCGGCAAAGGGCATTTCGGAATAGCGGCGGCGCCATTCCGGCCGATAACCCGCCCAGCCCCGGGCGAGGAAGGCGGCGGCGCAGACGATGCCCAGAAGGGTGAGCCAGGTTCCGCCGCTGTCGTGATCGGCCAGAGACAGGGCGGTGATGCCGGCGCCAAGGGTGAGAATGGCAGCGAGTAGAGATGTCCAGCGCGAAGGCATCCGGGTGATGCCGGGCGTGCCGACCACCGTCTTGGCCAGAAGCTCCTGGTTGCGGATCGGCCAGGTGGCGCCCACGCTCCAGAGCGCATAGCCCATGGCGACGGCGAGGAGCGGGATGAAGACGAGGGCGGCGAGAAGCATGCTCATGAGCGGAAGATTCGCGTTGTCTGGGTCTCGTGGCGCATCTGCGCGATATCTGCGGCGTAGCCCATGGCGCCGATATCGTCCAGCGCGGTCGCCGCGGCCTCGGCGGCGATCTCGGCAATGACGGGCTCGAGGGCGGCAAGGATCCTCAGCCCATCGGTCTGCCCGATAGGCACGAGGCGGACCGCGACCGAAATCTGGCCATGGACGGTGGCAGCAAGAAAGGCGGTGATGGCCGCCTCGCGCGGCACATCATGGGCGGCCCCGATGGCGCCGACGGCGACCGGATAGGGGCAGGGGCGGGGCAGGCGCGCGAACACATCGGAGGGCCAGGCCCGCGCGGCGGTTGCGAAGGCCTCGCCCATCGCAATGGTCTCGGCCAGCCGCTCGGCGGCCGGCACGAGGGCGATGGCGAGATCGGCGATGGCGGCGAGGTCCTCAGCGCGCGCCGCGGCATCCCAGGCGCGGGCGCAAAGGGTGGCGTCGGTGCGCAGTCCCCCGACGCGGAGCGCCGTCTCGATCCAGTTTCGCGTGGTGGCGGAATCGCTTACGGCGCCTTCCGCAATTGCCGATTCAAGTCCGGCCGACCAGGCGAAGGCGCCGATGGGAAAGGCGGGCGAGAGCCAGGCAAGAAGCTTCTGGAGGGGCGCGCTCATCGATTGAGGAGGGCGTGGCTCTTGTCGCCATGATCATGCTCGCCATGGCCGTGATAGGCCCCGGCGACGGGCGAGAAAGGCTCGCTGATCTCGGTGACGGTGGCGCCCAGCTGTTCGAGCATGCGGCGCAGCACATGGTCCCGGCGGATCAGGATGCGCTGGCCGAGGCCATCCCACTCGCGCGCGATCTGGGTGGGGGTGTGGCGGTTGCCCAGGTGCCAGCAGAGCTGCATGAGATGCACCGGATCCTTCGCCCGGATCTCGTAGAGCAGCTCCTCGGCTGCCGAAATGCCGACGAAGCGCCCGTCCTCGAGCTCGAGCCTGCCATTGTCTTCGAGATCGATGGTTTCGGGGAAATCGACCAGCACGAAATCGCCATGCACCAGCTCGAGCCGGCGGCGGCGGACGCGGCGCTCGTCGCTCTTGAGCACCAGAACATCCCAGCAGCTGGCTGCGGGGTCGGGCGCCAGATAGCGGATGGCGCGGAACGTCTCAGGCATGGGCACTCTCAGGTTCGGGCTTCCCACCCGAAAGTCACTTTAGAGCGGTGGAAGGGAAAGTAAATTCCACAAGCGCGAGACGGACCCGCGAGAACGCCGCAGGGCTCAAGGCGTTTCGGTGATCTCGAAGCAATGGGCGATGGGGGCGGCATCCTCGCCCTCTGTCAGATCGTAAAGATCGGCCTCGGGGCCGGCAGACCACCAGGCATATTGGCCGGCGGCATAGCGAACGCCCGATGCGGCAAGCCCGGCGGCCATGACAAAAGTCTGCTCCTCGATGGAAACCAGCGCGAGGAAGTTGGGGGCGGCATTGATGTAGGTGACGACACGCTCCACCCCATCCTCGCATTCGTAGCGCACCACATTGCGTTCGGCGTTGCCAGCGGCCCCGAGGCTGAGGATCAGCGGGGCCTCGACCGCCGCGGCGGGGAGGGCGCAGAGGGAAAGGCAAAGCGCGAGGGCGGCGGCAAGCGGCGTCTTCATGATGTCGTCCCTGCGGATCGGTACCGAAGCAGCCACCGCATACTGCAAAAGCGGCCGGCGTGTGGCGGTGGTCCGGCTACTCGGGCAGGAAATCGGGGTCGAGGATCTGGGCGATGGTCCAGGGGCAGGTTTCGGGGAAGGTGTGCTCGGGAAGGTCGGTTTCTCCGGACGCTTCTAGCCTTGCCAATCGGTATTGCCTGTCGATCATCGTGCCTGGATAGGCGCGGAGACTGGGACTATCCTCAATCAGGCCCGCAATTGCCATTCGCTGTCCGAGGATCGTGGCGCGCCAGCTGTTGCTGCGCGCTGATGGCTGGAACCGGTATTTCAGCAGGTGCGCAATGAGCACCACAAGGCGGCTGGCGATTTCCCTTTTGTCACTTCGCCCCAAGCTCGCGATCTCCTCGGCGACGTTTTCGAGATCGATGCGGTCGAGCCGGCCCGCGCGCAAAAGCGCAGCCTGTTCCGCGCTCCAGAGCGCGAAATCCTCATCGTAACCCGCAGTCCGCCTAGGATCGATCCTGTTCATGGACGGCAGTATAGCGCTAGAAGCGGACGATCAGAACAGCAAAGAATTTGCCGCCCCGCGACGGCTCAATCCAGTGCCTCCCGATTGAACCAGCGCAGCGATGTCTCGAGGGAGGAGGGCAGTGCATTCCACAGGCCCGTAGCGATGCCTGCGGACCGCAGCATCCGCGCCGTCCAGGTATTGCAGCCGGCAAAGGCGTTGAAGAGGCCATTTGCTTCGTAGAACCGGTCCACGGCGCCGAACGAATAGCCCTCGATCGGCACGATCGCGTCGTCTCGCCTGAGAAAGCTCTGGGAGATAGCCGAAAGAAGAGCGGAATAGGCATCGTCGGTGAGCGCCAGTGTGGTGACGCCCGGATAGTTTGGATCGAGTGCGCCCAGAACGTCGACATGCATGACGGAGCTGTCGAGCGTCAGCGCGCGGAAGAGCGGGCCCGGCCGGATATCGGCCAGCGTGGGCGTTTCGAGATAGAATGAGCGCCCACCCCAGCCGAAAAGCAGCCATTGCGCGTCGGGATGATGAATGGGCAGGTCGGTGCCAGCGAGCTCCGCGAAAGTCGCAAGGGAGCGCGGATCGACGGGGATGGCGAGGTCGGTGTGGATGGTGTTGGCGATGACCAGCACCTGATGGGGCCGCGGCGCGTCTGCGAACCGGGCGGTCGACGGGTGCGGCACGACCATGCCCAGGAGGGCAAGGCCGACAAGGCTTGCAGCCGCTCCGCAGAGGCCGACGCAAAGGCATCCAAGCGCACGTAGAAGACGGGCGCCGGCAGATCTAAACGCGCGCACTGCTCTCTATCCCCCAATCGGTGGAAGGATAGCAGTAGCGGTACGTAGAAGATACTGCGCGAATGCTTCCCACAATCACGCAGCCATCAAGGCGACGACCAGATCAGAACAAAAAATACCGCTGGGCCATGGGGAGTACAGTGGCTGGTTCGCAGGTGAGGAGGATGCCGTCGGCGCGGACTTCGTAGGTTTCGGGGTCGACTTCGATATGGGGGGTGGCGTCGTTGAGGAGCATTGCGGCCTTGCCGATGCCCGAGCGGGTGTTTTCGACCGGAAGCATGGTTTTTTCGACGCCGAGGCGGGCGCGGAGACCCGCCTCATGGGCGGCGCGGGAAACGAAGGTGACCGAGGAGCGCGACACCGACTTGCCATAGGCGCCGAACATCGGGCGGTAATGCATGGGCTGCGGGGTGGGAATGGAGGCGTTGGGATCGCCCATCGGAGCGGCCGCGATGACGCCGCCGAGCAGGACCATTTCGGGCTTCACGCCGAAAAAGGCCGGGTTCCAGAGCACGAGGTCGGCGCGCTTGCCCACTTCGACCGAGCCGATATGGGCCGAAAGCCCATGCGCGATGGCGGGGTTGATGGTGTATTTGGCGATATAGCGGCGGACGCGGAAATTGTCGTTGTCGCCCTTTTCCTCCGGCAGCTTGCCGCGCTGGCGCTTCATCTTGTCGGCCGTCTGCCAGGTGCGGATCAACACTTCGCCGACGCGGCCCATGGCCTGGCTATCGGAGGAGATGACCGAGAAGGCGCCGATATCGTGCAGGATATCTTCTGCGGCGATCGTCTCCTTGCGGATGCGGCTTTCGGCGAAGGCGACGTCTTCGGGAATGGAGGGCGAGAGGTGGTGGCACACCATCAGCATATCGAGATGCTCGGCGATGGTGTTGCGGGTATAGGGCCGCGTCGGGTTGGTGGAGGAGGGGATGACGTTGGGCAGCCCCGCCACCTTGATGATGTCGGGCGCATGCCCGCCGCCGGCACCCTCGGTGTGGAAAGCGTGGATGGTGCGGCCCTTGAAGGCGGCCACGGTGTCTTCCACGAAACCGCTCTCATTGAGCGTATCGGTGTGGATCATCACCTGCACGTCGAAGGCGTCGGCAACCGTGAGGCAGTTGTCGATGGCAGCGGGGGTGGTGCCCCAATCCTCGTGCAGCTTGAGGCAGGAGGCGCCCGAGAGGATCATCTCCTCGAGCGGAGCGGCCCGGCTGGCATTGCCCTTGCCGGCGAGCGCCAGATTCATCGGGAAGGCATCGAAGCTTTCGAGCATGCGCTCGATATGCCAGGCGCCTGTGCAGGTGGTGGCGAGCGTGCCATGAGCCGGGCCCGAGCCGCCGCCCAGCATGGTGGTGACGCCCGACATCAGCGCTTCCTCGATCTGCTGGGGGCAGATGAAGTGAATATGGGCATCCATGCCGCCGGCGGTGAGGATCTTGCCTTCGCCCGCGATGGCCTCGGTGGAAGGCCCGATGATGATGGTGACGCCGGGCTGGGTATCGGGATTGCCTGCCTTGCCGATGCCGACGATGCGCCCATCCTTCAAGCCGATATCGGCCTTGTAGATGCCGGTGACATCGACGACGAGCGCATTGGTAATGACGGTATCGACGGCGCCCTCGGCGCGCGTGCGCTGCGACTGGCCCATGCCGTCGCGGATGACCTTGCCGCCGCCGAACTTCACCTCTTCTCCATAGGTGGTGAAATCCTTCTCCACCTCGATGATGAGCTCCGTATCGGCGAGGCGGACGCGGTCGCCGGTGGTGGGGCCATACATGTCGGCATAGGTGGCGCGGGAGATGCGGGCAGGCATGAAAACCTCGGGCGTAAGGCAGGAGCCGCATATCACCGCCTAACGATGAGGCTGTCCAGCACCCTGCCAAAAAATTCGGCGAATGGCCGCAATACAGATAAAGCTGAAGACGAAATTCAAATTTATTTTCGGACCGATCCGAGGCATTGTGTCGCGGTCTTGGAGAGGGACGACGATAATGAAATCAATTGCTTTGGCAGCCGCAGGGCTTGCTGCGACCATTGCCGGCGCGCAGGCCGCCCCCAGCGTCGAGCGGGGCGAATATATCGTGACATCGATCGGGGCGTGCGGCAGCTGCCACACACCTATCGGGCCGCAGGGCTTCGATGAGACCAAGGCGCTGAGCGGGCGCCTGGTGGAAGATGTCGAGGCCTTCACCGCGATCGCGCCCAACATCACGCCGGCGAGCCGGATCAGCGGTTGGAGCGATGCGGAGCTGGCGCGGGCGATTCGCGAGGGCATCCGCCCCGATGGCAGCCTGATCGGGCCGCCGATGCCGTTCGAGGTCTACAAGGGCATTTCGGACGACGACCTCGCCTCCATCGTGCAGTATCTGCGCACGGTGCCGGCGGTGGAGAACGACCCCGGCACGTCGACCTATCGCATGCCTCTGCCGCCGGCCTATGGCCCGCCGATCACCAGCGTGGCGTCGATCCCCGAGGGCGTGACTGCGGAGTATGGCGAATATCTCGCGGGTCCCCTCGGCCACTGCATCGTCTGCCACACCCCGATGGAGAACGGCATCGCGCAGTTCGAGACGTCGCTGGGCGCGGGCGGCAACGAATTCCACGGGCCGTGGGGCATTTCGGTGTCGCCCAACATCACCCCGACGGGGCTCGCCGACTACTCGGATGAAGACATCGCCAAGATGATCACGGCCGGCGTGCGGCCCGATGGCAATCCGATGATGCCGCCGATGGCCTATGCCTATTACGCCAAGATGAAGCCCGAGGACGTGCAGGCCATCGTGGTCTATCTGCGCTCGCTCGAGCCCAAGGACTGAGGCCGATCCGCGGGGGGAGGCCGAGGGCCTTCCCCGTCACTATGAGGCGGAGACGCGCCGATCAGGCGCGCTTGCGGGCGGAATCGACGGCGCGATAGAGCTTTTCGGCGGCCACGACATAGTCGTCGAGCAGCTTTTCGCCATCACGCAGTTCCGGATCGGGATCGCCGGCCACGGCCACCGAAATGCCGAGCAGCTGCATGGCATAGACATGCTTGCCATGGCCCTGCTTGAGGCGCTCGGGGATGGTCTTGTCGAAATCGGCGAGCAGCACCATGCGCTCGGCATCGCCCATGGCTGCCTTGGCGGCGAGCCAGTCGGGCTTTTTGAGCTTGTCGGCGATGGCCATGGCCAACCCGCCCACGAGCCCGGCAATCTCGCGATCCTGCTTGCCGCCATTGGAAAGATCGACAAGTTGCGCCGCGAGGCGGTGCTTGAGGGGAAGGGGCTTCTGGGACATCGGCGCCTCGATTTGCTCGGTCGGCCCAAGCCAATGTCATCACCAGCCCCGTGATGCAAGGGGCCGAGGCGGGGGCGGGGGGATTTTGCCCGCTGTTCCGCCTCAGAGCGCGCCCATCACCTTGCCCTGGAAGCCGTGGACGATGCGATCGCCCGACAGCGGCACGAGCCGCACCTCGCGGGCCTGGCCGGGCTCGAAGCGCACGGCGGTGCCGGCGGCGATATCGAGCCGCATGCCGCGCGCCTTTTCGCGATCAAAGCGCAGTCCGGCATTGGTCTCGTAGAAATGGTAATGGCTGCCCACCTGAATGGGGCGATCGCCGGTATTGGCCACTTCGATGGTGATCTGCTCGGCACCGGCATTAAGCTCGATATCGCCGGCCATGGGGATGATTTCGCCTGGGATCATGATTGATTCACACGGCCTTGGGCGCGCAGCCGGATGGCTTGAACACGCGGATTGTGGACGGGGGATTGTTGGCCAGCTTGCCGGCCGGGCGGATCGGGCGGGGCACGAAATTGCCGCCGCAATTGGGGCATCTGCCGCCGAGCTTTTCATCGACGCAACTGGTGCAGAAGGTGCATTCGAAGCTGCAGATCATGGCGTCGGCCGCGTCGGGCGGCAGATCCTTGTCGCAGCATTCGCAGGAGGGGCGGAGTTCGAGCATGGCGCTAGCGGATCGGCTGGTGGACGGTGACGAGCTTGGTGCCATCGGGGAAGGTGGCCTCGACCTGCACATCGTGGATCATCTCGGCGATGCCTTCCATCACCTGCGCTCGGGTGACGACATGGGCGCCCGCTTCCATCAGTTCGGCGACCGGGCGGCCGTCGCGGGCGCCTTCGACGACGAAATCGGTGATGAGCGCGATCGCCTCGGGATGGTTGAGCTTGACGCCGCGTTCGAGCCTGCGGCGCGCAACGTTGGCGGCCATGGCGATCAGCAGCTTGTCCTTTTCGCGGGGCGTGAGGTTCATGGGCGAGGGGTCCTAGAGGTGCCAGAGGCGCGGCAGGCTGCCGGCGCCGGAGAGTTGGTTCAGTATTGGCGCAATGATCCGCCGCAAGGCAAGGCCGGAGGGTGCGGCAGCGCGGATGACGAGGCGGCCGGCCACCGCGCTTGCGGCGCTGAGGGATTTGGCCGGCAGGAGGGCGCGGACGGCGTCGAGCCGCCGGGCGGCATCGGGCGCGATCAGGAGGATGGTGGCGAAGGCGCGGTTGCCGGCCAGCGCCGCGAGCCCGTCGCGCGACCAGGTGTCGCCATCGATGCGGTTGGCCTCGGCATGAACGAGCCGACCCCCAACGCGGATACGCCAGGTGTCGAAGAGATGGGCGTCGCGCGCATCCTCGCCCATCGCCTCGCGCCCAAGGATGATGGATTCGACGGCAAGGAAGGTCGCGTCGGGTGCCAGATCGACCGAAAGCGCGCGTCGCAGGCGGCTGCCGGAAAAGAGGATGGTTTCCTGCGGCAGCCAGTCGATGCGGGCATTTTCGCCGACGGTGAGGCGGGTCTCGACCACGGCATCGGGGCCGGTGGAGCGGTAGAGGCGCTCGCAGGCCTGGGTGGTGAGCACGAGCCGGGCATGGGCGCCGGCCTCGGCCTGCCAGTCGATGCGGTCCCCGCCGGTGAGCCCGCCGGCAGTGTTGATCAGCACCGCCTGCACCGAGCCGTCATGGGTATTGGGCAGGCGAAGCTTGGCGCAGCCCTCCTGATAGAGGGTGCGGAGCCGTGTTCGGCCATCATCGCCGGCCACGAGGATGCGGCCGGCACCGCGGGCGCGCTGCATCACGGGCGGGGCGGTGGGCTCTAATCGGATGGCGGCGGCTCCCATGGAGTTGGTCACACCATCAGATGCCTGCGCACCTCGGGCTTGTCCAGATCGCTCGCGGGGCCCTTGTGCATGATCTCGCCGCGATCCATGACGTAGATGTCGTCGGCGATCTCGCGGCAGAAATCGAGATACTGCTCGACGAGCAGGATGGTCATGGATTTCTCGTCGCGCAGGAACTGCAGGGCGCGGCCGATATCCTTGATGATCGAGGGCTGGATGCCTTCGGTGGGTTCATCCAGCACCAGCACTTTGGGTCGGGTGACCAGAGCACGGCCGATTGCCAGCTGCTGCTGCTGGCCACCCGAGAGGTCGCCGCCCCGCCGCCCAAGCATCGACTTGAGCACGGGGAACAGCTCGAAAATATAGTCCGGAATGGACTTGTCCTTGCCCTTGAGGCCGGCAAAGCCGGTCTCGAGGTTCTCCCTGACGGTGAGCAGGGGGAAGATCTCGCGGCCCTGCGGCACATAGCCGAGCCCCATTCGGGCGCGCTTGTAGGGCGGGGTCTTCCTGAGGGTCTCGCTATCGAAGACGATCTCGCCGGCCGAAACCGAGTTGATGCCGGTGATGGCCCTGAGCGTCGAGGATTTACCCACCCCGTTGCGCCCGAGCACGGCGGTGATGCGGCCGGGTGCGCAATCGATGCTGACCCCGCGCAGCGCCTGTGCGGCGCCGTAATGCAGGTTGATGGCGCGGATCGAGAGGGCGGTGCTCATGACTGGGCTCCTGCGGGGACAGCCCCCCTCCCAGCCTCCCCCGTGAAGGGGGAGGTGGAGCGAGGTGCGTGGGAGACATGGTGCCGGGGGTGCAGGATCGACTGCATCAGCGGCCCAGATAGCGTTCGATGACGATGGGATTGGCGCTGACCTGATCGAGCGAGCCTTCGGCCAGCACAGAGCCCTCGGCGAGGCAGACGACGCGGGTATCGAGCTCGCGCACGAAGCTCATGTCGTGCTCGACCACGACGACAGACCGCGTCACGCTGATCGATTTCAGCAGCTTGGCGGTCTCCTCGGTCTCGCTGTCGGTCATGCCGGCCACGGGTTCGTCGACGAGCAGGAGCTTGGGGTCCTGCGCAAGGAGCATGCCGATTTCGAGCCACTGCTTCTGCCCATGGCTGAGATCGGCGGCAAGCGCGTCGCGGCGATGGGCGAGGCGGACGGTTTCGAGGATCTCCTCGATGCGGGCGATGTCGGCCTTCGATGCGGTATAAAAGAGGGTGGGGAAGATGCCGCGCGGCTTCTTCAGCGCCAGCTCGATATTGTTCCAGACGGTCTGGCTCTCGAACACGGTCGGCTTCTGGAACTTGCGGCCGATGCCGAGATTGGCGATGGCCGCCTCGTCGAGCCGGGTGAGGTCGGTGCGGCCGTCGAAATAGACCTCGCCGGCATCGGGCCGGGTCTTGCCGGTGATGATGTCCATCATCGTGGTCTTGCCGGCGCCATTGGGGCCGATGATGGCGAGCATCTCGGCGGGGCGGACGATGATCGAGAGGTTGTTGATGGCCTTGAACCCATCGAACGCCACCGAGACGCCGTTGAGATAAAGCATCGTGTCCTGTGCGTCGTTCATGGTCTACTCCGCGGGCTTGGGCTGGGCATCGATGCCGGCTTCGGCGGCTGCCGAGCGCGCCGGGGCAGCGGGCTGGTCGGGCGGCGCCTGCCGGTTCTCGCGCTTTTGCAGCATGGCGCGGGCCTGGCCGACGAGCCCGACAATGCCCTTGGGCATGAACAGCGTGACGAAGACGAAGAGGGCGCCGAGCGCAAAGAGCCAGTATTCGGGCAGGGCGGCGGTGAAGTAGGATTTGCCCATATTGACGAGGATGGCGCCGATGATGGGCCCGATGATGGTGCCGCGCCCGCCGACTGCGGTCCAGATCACCACTTCGATGGAATTACCGGGCTCGAACTCGCCGGGGTTGATGATGCCCACCTGCGGCACATAGAGCGCGCCGGCAATGCCCGCCATGATGGCCGAGACGGTGAAGGCGAAGAGCTTCACATATTCGACGCGGTAGCCGATGAAGCGGGTGCGGCTTTCGGCATCGCGCACCGCGACCATCACCTTGCCGAGCTTGGAATTGACGATCATCGAGCAGATGAGCACCGAGAGGGCGAGGAACAGAGCCGTGGCGGCAAAGAGCGCGACGCGGGTGGTCTGCGCCTGAACCGGGACGCCGAGGATATCCTTGAAGTCGGTCAGCCCGTTATTGCCGCCAAAGCCCATGTCGTTGCGAAAGAAGGCAAGCAGCAGGGCAAACGTCATCGCCTGGGTGATGATCGAGAGATAGACGCCCGTGACGCGGCTGCGGAAGGCGAACCAGCCGAAGACGAAGGCGAGAAGCCCCGGCACGGCCATGACCATCAGCGCGGCGAACCAGAAATTATCGAAGCCCCACCAGTACCAGGGCAGCTCGCGCCAGTTCAGGAACACCATGAAGTCGGGCAGGGTGGGGTGGCCATAGACCCCGCGCGTGCCGATCTGGCGCATCAGATACATGCCCATGGCATAGCCGCCGAGCGCGAAGAAGGCGCCGTGGCCGAGCGAGAGAATGCCGCAATATCCCCAGACGAGATCGAGCGCGAGGGCCAGGATGGCGTAGCTCAGATACTTGCCGAAGAGCGACACCATATAGGTGGGCACATGGCCGAACTGGCCCGGCGGCACGAGCAGGTTGAGCGCCGGGACGGCGATCGCAAGGCCGACAAAGATGGCGACGAGCCAGATCGCCTTGCGATCAAGGGCGCGAAACAGGGCCTGGGTCAGCATGGGCAGATACTCCGGAGGCGCAGTCTCCCTTCTCCCCTGAGGGGAGAAGGTGGCGCGAAGCGCCGGATGAGGGGTTCAGATCCGCGGCCAACTGATGGGCATTCACCCCTCACCCTGTCCCTCTCCCCTGAGGGGCGACGGGACGAAAACGCACGCATCGCAGCCCTTCGGTCGCTCACTGCTCCACCGCCCGGCCCTTGAGGGCGAAGAGGCCGCGGGGGCGGCGCTGGATGAAGAGGATGATGAGCACGAGGATGAGGATCTTGCCGAGCACGGCGCCGGCATAGGGCTCGAGGAACTTGTTGGCGATGCCCAGCGTCATGGCACCCACCAACGTGCCCCAGAGATTGCCGACCCCGCCGAACACCACGACCATGAAGCTGTCGATGATGTAGTTCTGCCCCAGATTGGGGGAGATGTTGTCGATCTGGGTGAGGGCGACGCCGGCGAGCCCGGCAATGCCCGAGCCGAGCCCGAAGGTCATGGCATCGACGAAAGGCGTGCGGATGCCCATGGCCGAGGCCATGCGGCGGTTCTGGGTTACGGCGCGCATCTGGAGGCCCAGCGCCGTGCGGTTGAGCACCAGCAAAAGCAGCGCGAAGACGATCATGGCGAAGATGACGATCCAGAACCGGCCATAGGTGATCGAAAGGCCGTAGAACTGGAAGGAGCCCGACATCCAGGTGGGGGCGATCACCATCTGGTTGGTCGGCCCGAATGTGGTGCGCACCGCCTGTTGCAGAATGAGCGAGAGGCCCCAGGTGGCGAGCAGCGTTTCCAGCGGCCTTCCGTAGAGCCAGCGAATGATGCCGCGCTCGATGCCGACACCGATGGCCGCCGTGACGAGGAAGGCGGCGGGGAGGGCGATCAGCAGCGAATAATCGAGCAGGCCCGGGAAATTCTGGCGGATGAAGAGCTGCACGAGGAAGGTAGTGTAGGCGCCAAGCATCACCATCTCGCCATGGGCCATGTTGATGACCCCCATGACCCCGAAGGTGATGGCAAGGCCGATGGCGGCGAGGAGAAGAACCGAGCCGAGCGAAATGCCGAACCAGACATTCTGGAGCGCGTTCCACACGGCCCGCTCCTGCTCGAGCCCGGCCAGGGCCGAGGCGATGGCGGCATCGAGCTCGGCGGGCGCATTGGCGCGGGCGGCGGTGAGCACGGTGGCTGCGTCGCGCTCGCCGGACTGGGCGACGACGGGGACGGCTGCGAGCTTGTCGGCGAGGCTGGCGTCGGCCGAGCGCAGGAGCGTGACCCCGCGCGCCACCTGCATCAGGGCGCGGACGGCGGTGTCGGTCTCGGCGGCGATGGCTTCATCGAGGAGCGGCAGATTGGCATCGTCGACATTGGCCATCATGGCGCGGGCCGCGCTCATGCGGGTGCGCGGGTCGTCGTTCATCAGCGTCATGGCGCCGAGTGCAGCCGCGATGTCGCGGCGCAGGCTGTTGTTGACGCGGATGCGCGTGAGGTCGGCGGCGGATTCGGGGCCGATCACCGCCTGGGTCAGCGGATCGAGCCGATTACCGCCGGCCACGATCACGACGGCGCCGGTGGCCTTGTCGAGATAGAGCGTGCCGGCAGCGAGCGCCTGGAGCGCCGGGACGACGGCTGTGTCCTCGGTGGCGGCGAGCTCGGTGACGATGGCGCCGAGTTCGCGGAGATTGGCTTCGCCCATGGCGGCGACGAGCGCTGCCGGATCCGTGGCGGCCGATGCCACGGGCGCGGTGATCGCGTTGGCGGGCGTTGTTTCCTGCGCGCGCAGCGGTGTAGCGCCGGCAAGCAGCAGCAGGGAGAGAACAAGGCCAATGAAGGAGCGGGCAGGCGTCATCAGGGGCGGGTTCCCGATCCGGGGGACGAAGGGCTAGGGCGGCGGGCGCCCGGGGCATGGCGGGGGAACCGGCGCCTGAGCGCCGGCTCCCTGGTCACGATGGCATCAGCTGGCGGAGCCGATGCAGGTCTTGGTCTCGGTGTTGTAGTTGCCGCAATTGATCGGGGCGGTCCAATCGGCCTCGAGCATCTTGGATTCGGGGAGGAAATCGGACCAGGCGTCGCCCGGAACGAGGTCTTCGGTCTCCCAGACGACGAAGAACTGTCCGTCATCCTGGATTTCGCCGATCAGCACAGGCTTGGTGATGTGGTGGTTGGCGAGCATGGTGGCAGTGCCGCCGGTAAGGTTCGGGGTCTCGAGGCCGACGATGGAGTCGATCACCGCATCGGCTTCGGTGGAGCCGGCGGCCTCGACGGCCTTAACCCAGAGGTTGAAGCCGATGTAATGGGCTTCCATCGGGTCGTTGGTGACGCGGTCGGTGGAGCCAATGAAGGTCTGCCAGGCTTCAATGAACTCGGCGTTTTCGGGGGTATCGACCGACATGAAGTAGTTCCATGCGGCCAGGTGCCCGACCAGCGGGGTGGTGTCGAAGCCCGACAGCTCCTCTTCGCCCACCGAGAAGGCGACGACGGGGATGTCCTCGGCCGCGACGCCCTGGTTGCCCAGTTCGCGGTAGAACGGCACGTTGGCGTCGCCGTTGATGGTGGAGACGACGGCGGTCTTCTTGCCAGCCGAGCCGAAGGTCTTGATGTCGGAGACGATGGTCTGCCAGTCGGAATGGCCGAACGGGGTGTAGTTGATCATGATGTCTTCGGCAGCGACACCCTTGTCCTTGAGGTATTGCTCGAGGATCTTGTTGGTGGTCTGCGGGTAGACATAGTCGGTGCCGGCGAGAACCCAGCGCTCGACGCCTTCTTCGTTCATGAGGTAGTCGACCGCCGGGATGGCCTGCTGGTTGGGCGAGGCGCCGGTGTAGAAGACATTGCGCTGGCTTTCCTCGCCCTCGTACTGGACGGGGTAGAAGAGCAGCGAGTTCAGCTCCTCGAACACCGGCAGCACGGACTTGCGGCACACCGAGGTCCAGCAGCCGAAGACCACGTCGACATTGTCGACCTCGATCAGCTGGCGGGCGAGTTCGGCGGCCAGCGGCCAGTCGGAGGCGATGTCGACCACGACCGGCTCGAGCTGCTTGCCCAGCACGCCACCGGCTGCGTTCTGCTGTTCGATGAGGAACAGCATCGTGTCTTTGAGAGTTGTTTCGGAAATCGCCATCGTGCCCGAGAGCGAATGCAGGATGCCGACCTTGATGGTCTCCTGAGCCATTGCGGGCGCGGCGGCCAGCGCGCCGAGCGCGAATGCGACTCCAAGTCCGAGCCCAGCGAAGCTGCGGTTCAGTCCTGTCATATTTACCTCCGACAGTGGTTGTTTGCACCGCTGGAGTATTTGCAAGGCCCGTGCCACGGCAGGACTAAAACATTAAGGGCCTGATTTCGCTCACTGTTACGATTTTCGGAGAGAGCCGGGCCAGCGCGCCGGATAGGCCATCCGGAGGCGTGGTGCCGGTTCTCTGAGCACCGGTGCTGAGGGCTGCTTACAATTTAATCATTGGTAAAGAGGCGGTTCGAGACGCGGAGCCTTGCCGCGTTCTGTCGGGGCATGGACCCGGATGGCCGCGCCGTGGCAAACTGCGGATACCGAAGGATTCATGCCTTCGGCAGAGGTTGTTTGCACCGACGCCTCGAAGGGCTCCGGGCCTTGCCGCCCGGAGCCCTTTTTGCTGCCAGAATTAACCAATACTGCCCGGCTAAATGCATAATGCGCATATTCAGCGTGCCTTGTATTGGCTGATCATGCCTAATGTTGTCTTAATCCCGGTGTCGACGAGGCCAAACAACAGGGAGACAACAGAAAATGAAAACACTCATCATCATTGCAACCGTCGCTGCTCTCGCCATGCCCGGCGCCGCCCAGGCCGGTGGTCTGTTCGGAAACGGCGGATATGGCGGAAAGTCCGGGTCGCTGCTTTCGGGCGTGACTTCGGCCGTCGTGGGGCTCACCACGCGCGATATCAACGTGCTCAACGGCAACACGGTGGCCGTGGGCAACAACAGCTCGATCCTCAGCGGCATCGGCAGCGGCAATTCGCTGCTGAGCGGCATCCTGAGCGGAAACAGGTCGAGCACGTCCCAATCCGGTGGCAAGCACCGGTAGCGGCGGGCCGGGACATTCGTTCGCGAATGTCCCCCCGGCAGAGGTCGGAGGCGGTGCGGTGACCGCCCCAGCCCCTCACCGCATGCGGCTTCCGACCCCTGCGGGACCCGTGCCGAAATAGGCACGGGTCTTTCGCATGGGCAGGCGGGCGATGCGATCCGACCGTGGCTCGGGATCGGCGAAGGGCGCGGCCGCGAGCTGGTGCTCGACACAGCGCGGCGTGTGCGAGAGCCCCGCAGGCCGGGGCTGGAACGAGAGTTCGGCAAGGCAGACGGACACACCGGCGACGCGGTAGATGGTCTTGCGCACCCGCGCCAGCCAGGGCGAGCCGCCAAGCATGAAGGGCAGCTCGAATTCGAGCCCAATGATGCCGCACGGATCGGCGAGGATGGCCCGATAACGGGCATAAAGCGGCTCGAAGCCGGGATTTTCGGCGGGATCGAGCACCCAGCCAAATTGCTGCAGCGGCGAAGGATCGCCAGCCAGAGCCCGCGATTTCGCGATGATGCGGTGATCCTTGTCGATCAGCAGCAGGCTCTGTTCGGAGGTCGAGACGAAATGGCGCAGCGCCGCCAGCGGATCGCCGGCCTCGCCCCAGATCAGCGTGCGCACGGCTTCGAGGTTTTCCGCACGGGGTTGCTCGCGGCCGCTTTCCCAGCGGCTGACCTGGCTCTGCGCGACGCCAAGGCTTTGTGCCAGCGCAGCCTGCCTGATGCCGCGACCGATACGATAGGCCCTGAGCGCGGCGCCAATATCAGTGTTCACGGCTAAGCCCCCTTTTTGCCGATACCCCCCGAAAGCTGGGGGATGCGGCCTTACCAACGGTTCGCGGGGCCGCAACGGGCAAGTGCGGATGGGGGCCGGATTTGTGTGCACGCGGTAGTGCGTAGGCGGCGGGGGCAGCGGCATTTACCATGCGCTTTCAATGCTGAGCGTCTCACCTTGGGGGTCTCGGCATGCGCATCATCTTTGTTACGGCCTTTATCGTTGCTGCATGGGCCTTCGGGGCGGTCGCATCAGAGGCGCGGTATGAGGCGTCCGTTACATCGGGTTGGACAGACAACGCCACCGATACGCCGGCAGGCGGAGCCGATCTCTTTGTCGAGCAGGGCCATGCGGTCGCGGTCGGTCTCGACCTGGGGTGGGCGGTGCTGCGCGGCACGATCAGCGCAGAGACGCGTCATCACCAGTCTTTCGGGGAGGCCGATGACTGGGTGGCTCGCGGCGGCGGGTCGATCGAGGTGCCGCTCCCAGGGATGGTCTTGCGCGGATCGGCGGCCCTGACGCGCGAGTCGGACGGCAAGTTTCTGCTGATTGGCGATCTGCTGGTGCCGCTGCGCAGCGAACGGACGCAAGGCGAGGTCGGCTTCGAACTCGTTGCCGAAGAGGCCGGGATCCGTCGAAGCACCGCGGGCGTCTCGCTGCGTGGGGTGATGAACGATCCGACGAGTTTTCCAACGCTGCCGGTCGCGGCGGAGCGGCTTTCTCCGGACGTCGGCATGCTCACATTTTCGGGGCGCCACGAGGTGGTGATTGGCGCCGACACGGTTCTGAACGGGGCCGCCCAATATCGGAACGTCCGGGTGCCTGCCGACGACAGTCTGGCCTTCGGTCGGACCGCCTTTTCCGCTTTAGGCCTGAGGCTGGGGCTGGAGGCACGGCCGGTGCCCGACCTGACCCTGAAGGCCGATGCGGGTGCAGAGTCCTATTTTGACCCGGGTGGTCTTGCGGTGGGATGGCTGCCGGTGGGGCGGATAGAGGCAGAGACGCGCATCGGAGACGTCCAGATCGGCGGCGCTGCTGGCATCGACCTCGAACTGTTCGATCCTGTCGATGGGGCCGCCTCCCGAAAAATCGTGGCGGCGATGCGCCTCGCCCATCCTGGTCCCAGTGAAAGCACTCTGCTCGTCTCGCTCGATGCCAGCCATGAGCAGGGCCTGATCGGCACTGAAGCCGTCAAGCGCAAGCTGGAATTCGGCGCGGCGCTGGAAGGACGGCTGACCGAAATGTTCGGCTATCGGCTGGGATTTGCGCAGGGTCTCGCCGGCGACAGCTCGGGGGCATACGCCACCCGTACCTTGCGCCTGACCCTATCCGGCAGCAGCTGATTACGCTCAACTCATTCGAAGGGCTGAGCATCGGGAATAAAGCAAGCTGCAACCATTCCAGTAGCGCTCCGTTAACCCCGCGAACCAGGCTGGGTGGTTCGACAAGCGTCGTATAAAAAGACTACAACCCTTTGTAAGGACAAGAAGAATGAAGACGACTTCCGGACTTTCCATCGCCGCCCTCCTGATCGCGCTGACTGCCGGCCCGGCGATGGCCCAGAGCAACAATAATGGCGGCCTCGGTGGCGTTGTCGACAGCGTCACTTCTACCGTCACCGATACCGTGGGCGGCGTGAGCGACACGGTTGACAGCACCATTGGCGGCACCGTGGGTGGCGACACGTCCAGCACCATCAGCGATACGGTGGGCGGGGTGACCGGCGCGGTCGGCAATGTGACCGGCAACGCCGGCGATGTCGGCTCGGTCGGCGACGTATCGGACGTCGGAAATTTCAGCGAGTTCATCAACGCTCTGAATTCGGGCGCGCTCAGCAACGAGATTGGCGACATCGGCAACGTGTCGGAGTTGCGCGTGATCGATGTGGCTGATGCCTTCAACGACTTCGACGCCAACCTCCTGAACGAAGCTCTCTCCAACAACGCCACGGACCTTGCTCTGCTGCGGGACTCCATCAATGGCAATTCTTCGCTGAACGACGCGCTGTCGGGCAACAATATCGACGTCTCGGACGTTATCGGTGTCAGCAACAGCAACAATGGCTCCCTGGTGATCTACACAGACTCCAGCGAGAGCTGACCGGCTCCGGCTCTGCCGGGCGAAACGACCATGGGCAGCAAGGGCTGACGCTCCCTTGTTGTCAGGGTCGAAGGAGGCGCGGGACTTCGGTCCCGCGCCTTTTTGTTTTGCGCAACAATCATGATAACGCAATCATCGTACGATTGCGTTATCATGATTGACATATGATAATTGAAGCAATTCTCTATATTGATTATCACGCATTCGTGATAAGCGTTCACGGATTTGGCCAAGTCGTGAATAAACAAAGACAATTGTGCGCTGATTAAGATTGTAACGAGGCAGAATGTGGGGGTTTTACCGACGGGACCATGTTCATCTTAGGAAACTGTGTCCAGCAATGCTCGTTTCTTTGATGCGATCGAAAAGTCGCAGAGATGGAGAGAGCTATGAATAGGACGACAGTAAACGCTCTGGCGGGCCTCGTAGTGGCAACGGCCGGTGCTCTTGTAATGACGGTGCCAGCCAAGGCCCAATTGTTGAGTGGCGTAGGCGATATCGTCAGCGGTGTTGGCGATGCTGTGTCGGGTCTGGGTGACTCGCTGGGCGGAGGCTCGAGCGGTGGCTCCGGAGGATCGGGCGGATCGGGTTCGGGCGGCGGCTCGGGTGGTGGTGGCCTGATCGGTGGCGGCGATAGCGGCTCGCTGATCAATATCGGCAGCGGCGAAGCCGGAACCTCGGGCCCCGTCAATGTCGGGCTCGGCGGCGGCAACGGCAATGTGGTCGATGCCAACCTTTTCCCGCGTGGCAATAACCGCAACCTCGTCAATGCCAATGTGAGCAATGGCGGCAATAACGGGCTGCTCAACGCGAATGTGGGCCTGCTCAACAACAATGTGCGCGCCAATGTCGGCGTCGGCGGCGGCAATCTGCTCGATATCGGCATCGGGATCGGCGGCGGTGGCAATGGTGGCCCCGGCGGGCCTGGCGGCCCGGGTGGCCCTGGCGGCCCCGGTGGTCCGGGCAATCCCGGCGGACCGGGTGGTCCCGGCAGCGGCGGGCTTGGTGTCGGCGCGGCGAATGGCGCCTGCGTGGGCGCCAGCGACGCCCAGATCCTCCAGGCCTTCAACAATACGCGGATCGACCAGCGGAGCTGGAGCCGGGCCAGCGGCGTGCAGGTGGTGCCGGTGCGCGTGTGCCCCGATGTCCGCAACCGCGTTTCGGGCCAACTGGCCGCGACCGGCAAGGGCAACCAGCTGACCCAGGCTGTCGCCTCCGATGCGCTGATCACCACCTCGCTCAGCCGTACCAATTACAATGCCAGCCGCGTTTTTGCAGTGACCCCGCAGAATGGCCAGCTGGTTGTCTATGTCTACTGACTTCGCAAGAGGTCGCAGCCGAATCTCCGGCTCTCCAGGAGGGGCGCGAACAGATCGCGCCCCTTGTGCACGCAGCACTGACCATAGCCTGTGCAAAAGCGCGATGATTTCATGAGCAGTGCGGCTCAATTTTCGGCAAATCGCGGAACTGCTTGAAGAAGGCGCTGAATCCGCTTGCCAAGCCTGCCGGCTCCCGATCTTGATACTGCACGTCATTTATCAGGGACCGCAGCACATGACCCTCAGCATCTCCCGGCGCCGTCTTGCCGCCGCTGCCACGGCCGTATTGGGCGGCGTTGCCTTTGCCGCCGCCTTTCCGGGCGCCGCGCTGGCCCAGACCGACATCAAGTTCACGCTCGACTGGCGTTTCGAAGGCCCGGCGGCCGGGTTCCTGCTGGCGCAGGACCGCGGCTATTTCGCCGATGAGGGCCTCAATGTCACCATCGACACCGGCAACGGCTCGGTGGAAGCCATTCCCCGCGTCGCGACCGGCGCCTACCAGATGGGGTTCGGCGACATCAATTCGCTGATCAAGTTCCTCGATGAAGATCCGGCCCAGCCCGTCAAGGCCGTGATGATGGTCTATGACAAGCCGGTTTTCTCGGTCATCGGCCGCGTCTCCAAGGGGGTCACATCCGACCCCAAATCGCTCGAAGGCAAGAAGCTCGGCGCGCCTCCGCCCGATGGCGCCTTCGCGCAGTGGCCGGCCTTCGTGGCGGCAGCGGGCCTCGATACCTCCACGATCACCATTGAAAGCATCGGCTTCCCCGTGCGCGAGCCGATGCTGGCATCGGGCGATGTCGATGGAGTGTTCGGTTTTGCCTTCTCGGTGATCCTCAACCTCAAGGCCAATGGCGTGCCCGACGAGGATATCTCGACGATCCTCTTTGCCGATCATGGGCTCAACCTCTACGGCAACGCCATCATGGTCAACGAGGCCTTCGCCGAGGCCAATCCCGATGCGGTCAAGGGCTTCCTCAAGGCCCTCGCCAAGGGCTTCGCCGATGCGGTGGCCGATCCGGCAGCCGGTGCGGCGGCGGTATTGCAGCGTAACGAGACGCTCAACATCGATACCGAGACGGCGCGCCTGACCATGGCCAACGAGATGAACATCAAGACGCCCTATGTGGTCGAGAACGGCTTTGGCGGCATCGACGAGGCGCGGCTTGCCGCATCGATCGAGACGCTCAAGATCTCGATGGCGCTCAAGGGCGCGGTGACGGCCGCGGACGTGTTCGATGCGAGCTATCTGCCCCCCGCCGAAGAGCGCATGCTGCCGTAATGCCAACGGTCCGGACGTCATTGCGGCGCCAGCCGGAAGCCAGTGTCCTGCCACAGTGCAACTGGGTCCCGGCTTTCGCCGGGATGACGCCCGGACGACCGGAGTAAGCCAATGCCCCTCGTCAGCATCTCAAACGTCGACATGCGCTATGGCGGGCCGCAGGGCACGCTGGCGGTTTCGGGCCTCGACATGGCCATCGAGCGCGGGGAATTCGTCGCCGTGGTCGGGCCCTCGGGCTGCGGCAAGTCCACGCTGATGAAGCTCGTGACCGGGCTGCACATCCCGCAAGCGGGGGTGGTGACGGTGGCCGGGGACAGGGTGACCAAGCCGGTCTCGATCGTGGGGATGGCGTTTCAGAACCCCACCATGCTGCCCTGGCGCACGACGCTCGACAATATCCTGCTGCCGCTCGAGATCGTCGAGAGGCATCGTCATCGGCTGCGCGCCAACAAGAAGGAGTATGTCGCCAAGGCCGAGGCGCTGCTCGAAACCGTGGGGCTCAAGGGCTTTGGTGACAAGTTTCCCTGGCAGTTGTCGGGTGGCATGCAGCAGCGCGCCAATCTCTGCCGGGCGCTGATCCACGAGCCCGAACTGCTGATGCTCGACGAGCCGTTCGGGGCGCTCGACGCCTTCACGCGTGAAGAGCTCTGGTGCGTCATCCGCGACCTGCATGCGAGCCAGGACGTGACCATCGTGCTCGTGACCCATGACCTGCGCGAAAGCGTGTTCCTCGCCGACACAGTCTATGTGATGAGCGCGAGGCCGGGCAGGGTGGTGGCCGAGCATCGCGTACCCTTCGCGCGGCCGCGTGACCTCTCCATCATGTATGAGCCGGCCTTCAACGAGATGGTGCAGAAGCTGCACGGAGAAATCGCCACCGCGAGGGCTGTCGCATGAGCGTGATCACCGAGAATACGGCTGTTGCCGGCACGCCGCCCAAGCCGGCCTTCCGCATCAACTGGATCCGGCTGGCCCCGGTTCTCTACACCATCGGGCTCTTCGTGATCTGGGAGATCGGGGTCAGGATCTCGGGCCTGCCGCACACGATCCTGCCGACCCCGACGCGGGTTTTCCAGGCCATCGCGCAATACTGGTCGCCGATCTGGAAGAATTCGCTGCAGACGCTCTACACCACCGTGCTCGGCTTCCTGATCGCGGTTGCTGCCGGGCTCGGCATCGGGCTCTTCATCGGCTGGTCAAAATCGATCTATGCCGGACTTTACCCCATCATGGTGGGGTTCAACGCCATCCCCAAAGTGGCGCTGGTGCCGATCCTCGTCATCTGGTTCGGCATCGGCACGGTGCCGGCGGTGCTGACGGCGTTCCTGATCTCGTTCTTCCCAATCGTCGTCAACGTGGCCACGGGCCTCGCCACCATCGAGCCCGAGACCGAGGACGTGCTGCGGGCGCTGGGGGCAAAGAAGCTCGACATCATGCTCAAGGTCGGCATCCCGCGCTCGATGCCCTATTTCTTCGGCTCGCTCAAAGTCGCGATCACGCTGGCCTTCGTAGGATCGGTGGTGAGCGAGACCGTGGCCTCCAATAACGGGCTGGGCAACATGATGGCCTCGGCGCAATCGAACTTCAACGTGCCGCTGGTGTTTGCTGGGCTCATCATGCTGGCGATCGAGGGCATCGCGATGTACGCGCTGATGGCCTGGATCGAGAAGCGCATGACCGGCTGGGCACACCGCTCGACGATGTCGCAATAGGCTTGAAACAGCTTTTCCATCTGACTAGTTTATGACTAGTCAGATGGAGGTGTAAATGAAGCTCTGGCCAGTGCAGGACGCCAAGGCGCGGTTCAGCGAGTTTTTGGAAACGTGCCTCAGCGAAGGCCCGCAGGTGGTGTCGCGGCGCGGTCGGCCGGAGGCCGTGCTGGTTGCGATGTCGGACTGGGAGCGACTGCAGGATCGTGCGCGCCCGACCCTCAAGGCTCTGCTTTTGTCGCAGGACGCGCGCGGGGACCTGGAGCTGCCGGAGCGCGGCCGGCAGAGCCGCCGGCCGATCGACATCCCCTGATGAGCTATCTGCTCGACACCAATGTCGTTTCCGAACTGCGTCATGTCCGACCACATGGCGGCGTGCTGGCCTGGCTCGAGGCAGTGCCCGAGAACGCGCTCTACATGTCCGCGGTGACGATCGGCGAAATCCAGGCGGGTATCGAGATCACGCGGCGCCAGGACGCGGCAAGAGCCGTGGAGATCGAGGCCTGGCTGGATCAGGTGTCGCAAGCCTTCAATGTGCTGCCCGTCGATGCCGCAGCTTTTCGCTGCTGGGCGAAGCTGATGGACAGGCGGGCCGATCATCACATCGAAGACGCCTTGATCGCGGCGACCGCCATGGTCAACGATCTGGTGGTGGTGACGCGCAATGTCCGCGACTTCGAGCCGTTTGGCGTGCGAACGCTCGACCCGTTCAAGGCGTGAGCCCGTTCACCGCCTACTGGTGAGCGCCATGCCGCCGATGATGAGGGCGACGCCGAGCGCGGTGAGCAGGGTGTTGGCGCTGGCGCCGCGCAGGGCATCGAGTACGACGCCCGAGACCATCTGCCCGCCGATGACGAGCAGGGCGGTGTTGGTGGCGCCGATGCGCGCGACGAGCCAGCTGCCCGATGCCACGAAGATGACGCCGATGGTGCCGCCGAAATAGGCGTACCATGGCGCATCGAGCGCGCCTTCTGGCCAGAGCCCGCCGATCACGAGGCCGAGGAGGGTGAGGGCGGCAAAGCCGACCGCGTGGTTCCAGAACGAAGCGGTGAGGGCGCTGGTCGAGAGGGCGAGGCGGCCGTTGAGCTGGCGCGACAGCGAGACAAGGATGCCGGCGGCGAGGGCGAAGGAGATTGCGGTGACCATGCTCAGCCATTCCCGAAGATGATGAGCAGCGATCCGCCGACGATCATCAGGATCGCGAGCCCATTCCGCGGCCGGAGGATGCGCCGGGGCAGGCCGAACAGGCCCCAGCGATCGCTGGCGAGGGAAAATGCCACCTGTCCGGCGAGCCCGAGGGCGAGCGTGCCCGAGAGGGCCAGGGCCGTGTTGACGGAGGCAGAGGTCAGCATCACCGTCACCGCACCTGAAATGCCGCCGAGATAGGCCCAGAGAGGGGCGGGCCGGCGTGTGCCGCTTGCGGACGGCTTCAGAACATGCAGGGCTACGAGAAAGATGATCGCGGCGACGGTGCCGGTGCCATGGGCGACCCATGAGGAATAAAGCACGCCGCCATGAAGGCCCACGAGGCCGTTGAAATCGACCATCAGCGTCAAGAGCCCGCCGCTGAGGAAGGCGAGGAGGAGGTGGGCCGGGTCGAGGGGATTTGGCACGGCTGGCATGGCGAATCTCGCGATCGGGAGGCGCAAGGCTAAAGCCTTGCGGGTCGCACGGCCATGGCGGGCGTACCTCTTGCCGGTCTCGCATTGTCAGGCATGGGCCGGTTCGCCCATACTGGGGTTCCAAGGAGATCGCGCAATGTCCTCATCCTCGCCCATCGTCGGAGGCGGCCCCAAAAAGGTGCTCTACACGCTGCAGACCGTGGCGCGGATCGGCGTGGGCAAGGCGGCCAAGGCGCTGACGGCCAAGAACACCTGCAAGGCCTGCGCCTATGGCATGGGCGGGCAGAAGGGCGGGATGACCAACGAGCTGGGGGAGTTTCCCTCGGTGTGCAACAAATCGGTGCAGGCGCAATCCACCGACATCCAGCCGGGCATGCCGCACGAAGTCTTCGAACACTCCCTCGCCGATCTGCGCGAGCTGTCGGGCAAGGAGATGGAGACGCTGGGCCGGCTCGATACGCCGCTGCACAAGGGGCCGGGCGAGGATCGCTACAGGCCGGTGGATTGGGACTTCGCCATGGCGCGGGTGGCCGAGCGCCTCAGGGCCACGAACCCGTCGCGGAGCTTTTTTTATTCCTCGGGCCGCTCGTCGAACGAGGCGGGCTTCGTGTTCCAGTTGCTGGCGCGGGCCTGGGGCACCAACAATGTCAACAACTGCTCCTATTATTGCCATCAGGCGACGAGCGAGGGGCTGGGCACCACGATCGGCAAGGGCACGGCGACGGTCGAGCTCGAGGATTTGACCAAGGCCGACCTGATCTTCGTGATCGGCGCCAACCCATCGTCCAACCATCCGCGCTTCATCCATATGCTCAAGGCCTGCCGGGACCGGGGCGGGGAGGTGATCGTGATCAATCCGGCGCGCGAGCCGGGGCTGGTCAAGTTCGCGGTGCCGAAATCGCCGACCTCGATGCTCAAGGGCGGCAGCGAGATCGCGTCCGACTATGTACAGCCGCGCATCGGCGGCGACATCGCGCTGATGAAGGGGCTCGCCAAGGCGCTGCTCGAAATGCAATTCGAGGAGCGCGCCTTCATCGAGCGGCACACCGAGGGCTTCGCTGCGTTCGAGGCCGATCTGCAGGCGCTGGCGTGGTCGCGCATCGTTGCGGAGAGCGGAGTTTCCGAGGAGGAGATCGAGCACATTGCCATCCGCTACGGGCAGGCGCGCAATGTCGTCTTCGCTTGGGGCATGGGCATGACGCACCATGTGCATGGGGTGGAAAATGTCGAGGCCATCGCCAATCTGGCGCTGCTGCGCGGCATGATCGGGCGGCCGGGCGCGGGGCTCCTGCCCTTGCGCGGGCATTCCAACGTGCAGGGCATCGGCACCATCGGGGTGAAGCCGCTCGTGTCCGAAGCCGTGTTCGCGCGAATGGAGGCGGCGTTCGGCATCACGCTCAGCCGTGAAAAGGGCTTCGACACGCTGGCCGGGCTCGAGGCGGCGGCGCGCGGGGAGATCGATGCGGCGGTGATCATGGGCGGCAATCTCTGGGCGGCGACGCCCGATACCGCCTTTGCAGACAAGGCCTTGGGCTCGATCGGCTTCAAGCTCTATCTCACCACCACGCTCAATCGCGGCCATGTGCACGGGCAGGGGGAGGGCGAAAGCATCATCCTGCCGGTGACGGCGCGCGACGAGGAATGGTCGCCCACGACGCAGGAATCGATGTTCAACTTCATCCGGTTGTCGGATGGCGGCATTACCCGGCTCGACACGGTGCGGCCCGAAACGGTGATCCTCTGCGATCTGGCCGAGCGTCTGCTGCCCGGGAGCCCGATCGATTTTGCCGCCTTCAAGGAGCATCGGCATGTGCGCGAAGCCATCGCGCGCATCGTGCCGGGCCTCGAGCAACTGGCCGATATCGATGTGGCCAAGCGCGAATTCCACATCCGCAACCGGGTGATGCATGCGCCCGAATTCGGCACGGCGGACGGCAAGGGGCATTTCGTGGTGACGCCCCTGCCGCGCCATGCCGATGCGCCGCTGACGCTCGCCACGGTGCGGTCGGAGGGGCAGTTCAACTCGATCATCTACGAGGAAACCGACAGCTATCGCGACGGCGCGGGCCGCGATGCGATCTTTCTTAATCGCGATGACATGGCGGCTTTCGGGGTGAGCGAAGGGCAGGCGATCACGCTGGCATCGGCGGCGGGGCGCATGGCTGGCCACGTCAAGGGGTTCGATCTGCCGCGCGGAAGTGCGATGGCTTATTACCCCGAAGCCAATGTGCTGGTGGGCCGGGCCTCGGACCCGCGCTCGAAGACGCCTGCCTTCAAGTCGGTTCCGGTGTGGATCGAGAGCTGAACGGGATCTGAAACCGGCATTCAGTGCCGATACAGCGGGCTCATGGCCTTCTATCGCCATCACGCCGGGGCAGCGGCGCACCGATGGAGGGACTGATGCGTCTTGTTACCGAAGCTCTTGTCACATTTGCGGTTTCGGTCGCCGGCTTCGCCGTGGCACCGGTCGCCATGGCCCAGCCTTATGGTCCCGACACCTGTCGGGACGGTTATGTCTGGCGCGATGCGGCGCCGGGCGACCATGTCTGCGTCACGCCGAGTTCGCGCGCCATTGCGGCGGATGAAAACAGCTCGGCCCGCAGCCGCGTCGATCCGCGCGGCGCCTATGGCCCCAATACCTGCCTCGCCGGCTTTGTCTGGCGCGAGGCCTTTGGCGGGGATGTGGTGTGCGTGACGCCCGACCGGCGCGCGCAGGTGCGCGAGGAAAACCGGCAGGGGCCGTCGCTGCGGCTGCTGGCCTATGGCCCGGATACCTGCCGGGACGGGTTCGTCTGGCGCGAGGCGGCGCGGGGCGACGTCGTATGCGTGACGCCGGCCTCGCGGCAGACCGTTGCCGACGAGAACCGGGCGGCGCGCAGCCGCATCGACCCGCGTGGCGCGTATGGCCCCAACACCTGCATTCCGGGCTTTGTCTGGCGCGAGGCGTTTGGCGGTGACGTGGTGTGCGTCACCCCCGATCGCCGCGAGACGGTTCGGCAGGAGAACGCCATGGCCGCATCGCGCCGCGTCATGCCGTGAGGTTGGGCTGTGACGGGCGGCGGCCCGCCACGCTGGATGATTTTTCGCCCGCAATCGGCGATCGGCGCGAACGCTGAACGATCCGTAAACCCCTCGGCCCCATTCTGTGCGCCACGAAACGCAGCGGGGCCGAGGTCGATGAATTCACTGCAGCCGATTTCCGTCGAAGCCGATTCTCCCATGGGCATGCGCGACGTGATCGAGACGATCAATTCGGACCTCGGCAAGTTCGGTGGCGCCAACCGCCAGGTGGTGATGCAGACAAAGCTCCTCGCGCTCAACGCCGTGATCGAGGCGGCGCGGGCGGGGGATGCCGGCAAGAGCTTCGCGGTGGTGGCCCACGAGGTGCAGCGGCTGGCCGAGCAGGCGGCCGAAATCGCCGACAAGTTCCAGTCCACCGTGCATCAGCGGATCGCCCTGTCGCGCTCGCTGGTGGATGGGCTGGAGGGCGAGCGGCTGGTCGACATGGCGCAGGCGCTGGTGCAGCTGATCGTACGCAATCTTTATGAGCGCACCGCCGATGTGCGCTGGTGGGCGACCGATTCGGCGCTGTGGCAGGCGCTGGGGGCGCCCGATGGCAGCGCGTTGGCCCATGCCAGCGAGCGGCTCGGGGTGATCCACCGCTATTATTCGGTCTATTCGGACCTCGTGCTTCTGGACGCGCGTGGGCGGGTGGTGGCCAATGCCAATCCCCAATATCGCCCCCGGCTGATCGGAACCGATCTTGCCGGCAGCCCCTGGTTCGAGGCGGCGCTGCGCTCGCGCTCGGGCGACGAGTATACGGTGGACGAGGTGCGTCGCAGCCCCCAGCATGACGGCCGGCAGGTGCTGGTCTATGCAGCGGCGGTGCGGCAGGGCGGTGGCACCCATGGCGCGCCGCTCGGCGTTCTGGGCGTCTATTTCGACTGGCAGGCGCAGGGGCAGTCGGTGGTCGAGACCGAGGCCTGCCTCAACCAGGTCGATCGCGACAAGACCACCGTCATGCTGATCGATGGTAATGGACGCATCATCGCTTCGAGCGACAAAGAGCAGATGTTCCGCACCTTCTCGCTCGAAACGCGGGGCCGCAAGCGCGGCAGCTATATCGATGCGAGCGGGCGGCTCGTGGCCTTTGCGCGCACGCTGGGCTACCAGGAATATGACGGGCTGGGGTGGAGCGGCGTGATCGTACAGAGCCGATAGCGCAGCGAAAGCCTCGTGCGCCTCATTTGCGCGGTCCGTCGCAGCGCAGCCAGCAGAAGCCGAAGCCCGCCATGTCGAGCGTCTCACCGCGCAGGATGGCGCTCTGCGCATCATGGTCTGCCAGCAGCGGCTCGAAGCGATCGATGCCGTCGATCTCGAGCGGAAAACTGACCGGCTCGGGCGAGAAATTGTGCACGGTAACGACCCGCGCGCCGCGCCAGCTGTAGCTCAGCGCCAGAACGTCATCGCGGCCCACATCGACGAGCTCCCACTCGCCCCAGCCGATCTCGGGCGTGGAGCGCCGCGTCTGCACGAGCCGGGTGATCGAGCGCAGCAGCGAGCCGGGCTCGCGGACCTGCTGGGCGACATTGACGTTCTGGTAGCCGAAATCGCCATCGGCGAGGATGGGCTGGATGAGGTTGGCGGTTGCGGCACGCGAGAAGCCGGCATTGGGCTCGTCTGCCCATTGCATCGGCGTTCGCACGGCCTCGCGTTCGGGGAGAGCGAGGTTTTCGCCCATGCCGATCTCCTCGCCATACCAGAGCACCGGCGTGCCCGGCAGGGCAAAGAGCAGCGAATAGGCGAGCTTGAGGCGGCTCATGTCGCCCTCAAGCATCGGGGCGAGGCGACGGCGCAAGCCGCGCTCGTAGATTTGCATCGACGCATCCGGCCCAAGCGCCGCGAACGCCTCTTCGCGCTCGGCGATGGAAAGGCGGCCGAGGTCGAGTTCGTCGTGATTGCGCAGGAAATTGGCCCACTGGCCCAATCCATCCGGGCGGGGCCTGTTCTGGAGCGTGTGGCGGAGGGGGGCGGCGGTGCCACGCGCCAGCGAGAGGAAGAGGTGCTGGTTGAGCATGAAGTCGAAGATCATGTTCATCCGATCCCCGCCATCGAAATAGGCCGGGGCGTCTGAGTAGGGGATGTTGGCCTCGGCCAGCAGCACCGCGCCGGCGCGGCGCCAGGCCATGAAGTCGTGCATCTCGGTGAGGAGGGAATAGGGGTCGAAACTGCCCGGTTCGAGCTTCATGCCCTTGGTGTCGATGAGGAAGGGCACGGCATCGAGCCGGAAGCCCGAGACGCCCAGCGCCAACCAGAAGCCCATGATCTTGAGGATCTCTTCGCGCACCGCCGGGTTGGCGGTGTTGAGATCGGCCTGGTGGTCGTAGAAGCGGTGGAGATACCAGGCCTTGGCGGTGCGGTCATAGCTCCAGATGGAATCCTGCACGCCGGGAAACACCATGCCTTCATGGGCGTTTTCTGGCTTTTCCTTGCTCCACACATACCAGTCGCGGAAGGGGGAGTTTTCGTCGGAGCGCGCTGCCTGAAACCACGGATGATCGGTGGAGGTGTGGTTGACCACGAGGTCGATGATCACCCGCATGCCGCGATCGCGGGCAGCGTGCATGAACTCGACGAAATCGCCCAGCGTGCCGTAGCGCGGGTCGACGCCGTAGTAGTCGGTGATGTCGTAGCCATTGTCGCGATTAGGCGAGGGGAAGAACGGATTGAGCCAGATGCAGGTGACCCCGAGGCGCTCGAGATGGTCGAGCCGGTCGGCGAGGCCGGCGAAATCGCCCGTGCCATCGCCAGAGGCGTCCATGAATTTCTCCACATCGACGCAATAGACGATGGCGTTCTTGTACCAGAGATTGGGCATGATCGGTCCTGACGCTGGCTTTGGGAATGAAAGCCCAACGGGCGGTGCCGAAGTCTCGTTCCCCGCCGCGACCAGCCGTCGCGCCATTGCGGGGCAGGGAGCATTGCCCTAAATACGGCCCCAAATCGAAGATCACGCTCAGCGAAGGGGCCCGAGCCTTATGGCGCGCCAGTTCATCTATCACATGCACGGAATGTCCAAGGCCTATGCCGGGGGCAAGAAGGTGCTCGACAACATCCACCTCAGCTTCTACCCCGACGCCAAGATCGGCGTGCTCGGCCCCAACGGCTCGGGCAAGTCGACGCTGCTCAAGATCATGGCCGGCATCGATACCGATTTCACCGGCGAGGCCTGGCTGTCGCAGGGCGCCAAGCTCGGCTACCTGCCGCAGGAGCCCCAGCTCGACGAACAGCTCAACGTGCTCGGCAACGTCATGACCGGCGTGGCCGAAAAGAAGGCGGTGGTCGACCGCTACAACGAGCTGATGATGAACTATTCCGACGAGACGGCCGACGAGGCGACCGCCTTGCAGGACCGGATCGATGCGGAAAACCTCTGGGATCTCGAATCGCAGGTGGAAGTGGCGATGGAAGCGCTGGGCTGCCCGCCCGGCGATGCCGATGTCACCAAGCTCTCGGGCGGCGAGAAGCGTCGCGTGGCGCTCTGCGCGCTGCTGCTCTCCAAGCCCGACTTGCTGCTGCTCGACGAACCGACCAACCATCTCGATGCCGAGACCACGGCGTGGCTGGAGCGGCATTTGCGCGAGTTCGAGGGCGCGGTGCTGATCATCACCCACGACCGCTACTTCCTCGACAATGTCACGGGCTGGATTCTCGAGCTCGATCGCGGCCGCGGCGTGCCGTATGAGGGCAATTATTCCGCCTATCTCGAGGCCAAGGCCAAGCGCTTCGCACAGGAAAAATCCGAGGATGCGGCGCGCGCCAAGGTGCTGGAGCGCGAAAAGGAATGGATGGGCCAGAGCCCGCAGGCCCGCCAGGCCAAGTCCAAGGCGCGTATCCGGGCCTATGACGAGCTGGTCAAGATCAACGAGGCGCGCACCCAGTCGTCCTCGGCCCAGATCATCATTCCGCCCGGCGAACGGCTCGGGCAGAACGTCATCGATATCGAGGGCGTGTCCAAGAGCTATGGCGACCGGCTGCTCATCGACAATCTGAGCTTCAAGCTGCCGCCGGGCGGCATCGTGGGCGTGATCGGCCCGAACGGGGCGGGCAAGACCACGCTCTTCCGCATGCTGACCGGGCAGGAGCAGCCCGATTCCGGCTCGATCACCGTCGCGCCGGCCGTGCATCTGGGCTATGTCGACCAGAGCCGCGATACGCTCAACCCCAACAAGACGGTGTGGGAAGAAATCTCGGGCGGCAATGAGCTCTTGATGCTGGGCAAGCGCGAGATGAACTCGCGAGCCTATACCTCGGCCTTCAACTTCAAGGGCACCGACCAGCAGCAGAAGGTCGGCAATCTCTCGGGCGGACAGCGCAACCGCGTGCACCTTGCCAAGATGCTGAAGTCGGGCGCCAACGTGCTGCTCCTCGACGAACCGACCAACGATCTCGACACCGAAACCCTCGCCGCGCTCGAAGAGGCGCTTGAGGAATTCGCCGGCTGCGCCGTGATCATCAGCCACGACCGCATGTTCCTCGACCGTCTCGCCACCCACATGCTCGCCTTCGAGGGCAACAGCCATGTGGAATGGTTCGAGGGCAATTTCCACGATTACGAACAGGACAAGATCCGGCGGCTCGGTGCCGATGCGGTGAACCCGAAGCGCGCGACCTACAAGCCGCTCGAGCGCTAGGGGTGACGGTTACCAGCGAAGAGGAACTCGAAGGCCTCCGGCAGATCGGGCGCATCTGCGCCAATGTGCTGGAGGCCATGCGCAATGCGCTCGAGCCCGGCATCACCACCGCCGAACTCGACGCGCTGGGCCGCAGGCTGATGGAGGCCGAGGGTGCGCGCTCGGCGCCTGAACTGGCCTATGGCTTTCCGGGCGCTACCTGCATCAGCGTCAACGAGGAGATCGCGCATGGCATTCCGGGTCCGCGCGTGATCCGGGCCGGCGACCTCGTCAATATCGACGTGTCGGCGGAAAAGAACGGGTTTTTTGCCGATACCGGCGCGTCGTTCGCCGTGCCGCCGGTCGATCCGCGCATCGAGAAACTGGTGCGCGACGGCAAGCGGGCGATGTGGGCCGGCATCGGCGCGGTGGGGGCAGACAAGCCCCTGCGCGGCATCGGCAATGCGGTGGGGCTCTTTGCCAAGAAGAATGGCTATTCGCTGGTGCGCAACCTCGCCAGCCACGGGGTGGGCCGCAGCCTCCACGATGCGCCTGAGGCGATCGCCACCTGGCCGGACCGATCAGAGCGGCGGGTGGCGAGCAATGGGCTGGTGCTGACCGTCGAGCCGTTTCTGTCGCTGGGCGCGGACTGGGCCGAAAACGGCGATGACGACGAATGGACGCTCTATGCCGAGCCCATGGCGCCCACGGTGCAGTATGAGCACACCATTGTTGCCACCCGCAGCGGGCCGGTGGTGCTGACGCTGCCGAGCTAAGGGTTCAGCCCGGCTTTTTCCAGCCGATGATGGCCGCGACGGTGACGAGGAGCCAGCCCCCGATCAGCCCGAAGCCGCCGAGCGGCGCGGCAAGCGGAAAGAGTGCGCGGGCTTGGAGTTCGCGCGTCGCCAGATCGCCGGCAAAGAGCACGAGGCCGAGCGCGAGCAGATAGGCGGCGAGGCGGATGAGCCGGCCCCTCGGCATCAGGCTCAAGCCCACAAGGGCCGGCGCGTGCACCAGCATGAAATTGGCGGCGATGGCGAGGTTTTCACCGCCGCGATGGCTCGCTGCCGCAGCGGTGGCAACGCCGATGGCGCCAAGGGCTCCGGCAATGGCGAGCAGCAGGCGGTCGGGATGGGAGGCTGGGGTCATTCGCAATCATCCCATGCCGGTGGTTGCGCCACAAGGCGGCGAGCGGGCCCTGCGCTCTGGCCAAGGCGGAAGGCCGATGCTATGTCGCCGGCCTTTGATTGAAGGAGATGCGCGCCATGGTGAGCCGTTTCGAAGTTGCCTCCGATGGTGCGATGCTGCGCGGGGAAACCGACGGGTTCGGGCTGCCTGTCGTCTTCCTGCATGACAGCATGGCCGACCGGCGGATGTGGGCCGCCCAGATGCGCGCCGTGGCGGCCGCCGGCTATCACGTAATGAGCTATGACCGGCGCGGCCATGGCGAGACCGAGGCGCCCGACGAGCCGTTCACCCATGTCAACGACCTCGAAATCGTGCTCGACAAGCTCAGCATCCATGCCGCGATTCTCGTCGGCTGCGGCAGCGGCGGTGCGCTGGCGATCGATTTCGCCATCGAGCACCCCAATCGTAGCATCGGCCTCGTGCTGGTGGGGACAGCTATCTCGGGAGATGACGAGCCGCTGCTGCCCGACGCGGCCGAGGGACTGATGGATGCGGCGGATTATGCGCTCGAGCGGCGCAATTTCGACAGCGCCAACCGCATCCACGCCCATCTCTGGCTCGATGGACCGCTGGAGGCGTCGGGGCGGGTCGAGGGGCCGGCCCGCGACCTGTTTCTGGCGATGAACGGGCAGGTGCTGCGCAATGGTCCGCCGCGGGGCGAGGAAGAGGCCGATCCGGCCATCGACGTCGTCGCCACGCTGACCCTGCCGGTGCTGCTGATGGTGGGCGAGCTCGATTTCCCTCATATCGTGGAGCGGCATTCCGAGCTTTCCGATGAGCTCGAGACGGCGTTTGCCGTGGTGATCGAGGGGGCGGCGCACCTGCCCAATCTCGAGCGGCCGGAGCTGTTCGATTCGCTCTTGTTGCAGTTTCTCGAGGCGCTGACCGGCGAGGCCGACGAGATCGAGCCGGACGAGGCCTGAGCGCCGGTGCATGCCTTTCGCCCGACGCCGCCCGCGGGGGGCGCCGGGCAGGCGTGATCAGACCGGCAGGAACTCGCTGAAGTGCTTGTCGAGCTGGGCGGTCGGGACGTTGGTCAGGTCCTTGGCAAGCTCGGCGACGATCGCCTCGCGCACACCGTTGCTGAGAACGGGCCGCAGATCGCCCAGCGCGTTAGGCGCCGCAGCCACGATGAGGCGCTGAAACGCGCCCCTTGCGTGATGCTGCTCAAGCTCCTCGGCAACGCCGCGCACGAATTCGGCCTCCTCATGCTCCACCGGATCGGTGCGCGGCTCCATGGCGCTGCGCTTGGTGCCGGCCGAGGCAAAGCTGCGGCCCGGCCTGTCCGCCATGATCTCGCGGGCCTTGCGGCGGGAACCCGAGAAGACGAGGTCCTCGACCTGCGTCAGTCCCTTGCCCGGCCCGGCATGCTCGAGCACGCGGGCCTGCGCGCCATCGGCGATCAGGATCCAGGTGACGGTGGGCTTCATTGCATTCTCCTCTTTGGTGTTCCGGTGACCGGTTGGCCAAGGATCGCAGGCCAGGGGCCTGCTGTCCTTGACGCTGATCAACGAGCGGACCGGCTGCAGGGTTCGAACCGATATGCACTTCGGCTTGGAAACGCCCTGGTGCCCCGGCGCGTCATCGCGGCATAACAAACTCTGATTGGTCGGGCCGGAGGGGCGCTGATAGAAGCGCGACGGGCCAGCACGGGTCCCAAAGCCGGAGCGACAAGATGAACATCGAGGCATCGAAGGACCGCACGCTGCGCAGCGAGACGGTGCTTGGCCTCTTCGCGGCACTCGCGGCCTATTTCCAATGGGGATTTCTATCCCTGCTGTTCAACGCGCTCGAGCATGTGCCGCCCCTCTTGGTCGTGGCCTATCGCACGCTGTTTTCGCTCGTCTTCGTGGGGGCCATCCTCATTGCCAGCCGGCGCATGCGCGAGGTGGTGGCGGCCATCGCCGACCGGCAGACGCTGCGCCAGATGGCGCTGAGCGCCGTGCTTTTGGCCATCAACTGGTCGATCTTCTGCTATGCGGTGGTCAACGGGCAGGCCCTCGAGGCGGCCTTCGGCTATTTCATCAATCCGATGCTCAACGTGGCGATCGGCATGGTGCTTTTGGGCGAGCGCAACAACCGCATGCAGGGCATCGCGATTGCGATTGCGCTCATTGCGCTTGCGATCCAGGCGGCGGGGCTGGGCGGGGTGCCCTATATCGCGCTCGGGCTGGCCGGCAGCTTCGCGTTCTATGCCTATTTCCGCAAGACGGCCAAGGTTGCCTCGACGCCGGGGCTGTTCGTCGAAACGCTGGTGCTGGCGCCCGTGGCGCTGCTGTTCATTCTCTACAGCGCCGCGACCGACGGCGTCGGGGCCTATGATGACGGGCTCTCGATCGGGCTGCTGCTGCTCACCGGCCCGGCGACGGCGCTGCCGCTTTTGTGCTTTGCCTATGGGGTGCAGCGGTTGCGCCTCATCACCATCGGTATGCTCCAATATCTGGGCCCGACGCTGCAGTTCATCATCGCCATCACGGTGTTCGGGGAGACGCTCAACGGGTTGCGGCTTCTCAGCTTCGGGCTGATCTGGCTATCTCTTGGCGTCTACACGGCCGACTCGATCCGCCGTGTCCGCAAGACCACAGCTGGAGGAGCGACATGATCGACATCCTGCCGGGCCGCACCCTCAAGGGCAGGGTCGCCGGCCTTTACCACGCCCCGGGCAGCGACTTCGAAACCGTACCGGTCGAGCGTCTCGACCTGACCTTCGACGGCATCGAGGGCGACCGCCATGCGGGGATGATCCGCAAGAGCACCTCGCGCGAGCCCTGGCACCGGCGCGGCACGCCGGTGCGCAACGAGCGCCAGCTCTCCATACTTTCGCCCGACGAACTGGCGGCAACGGCCGAGGCGCTGAACATTGCCGAAATCCGCCCCGAATGGATCGGCGGCAATATTCTCATCGAGGGCGTGCCGCATCTGACGCGATTGCCCCCGCGCACGCTGCTGATGTTCGAAGGCGGCGCCACGGTGCGCGTCGATGGTGACAACGCGCCGTGCCGCAAGTCGGGTGCTGCCATCATGCGGCATGTGCCGCGCCGGCCCGACATCGAACTCGGCTTCGTTGCTGCGGCAAAGCATCGGCGCGGGCTTGTGGCCTGGGTCGAGAGCGAGGGCCGTGTCGAGCTCGGCGAGGTGGTGAGCGTCAGGATCTGGGAGCAGCCGATCTATCCCGGACTGCTCCCGGAAAAGACGCTGTTCGACTGATCGGGCGAAAAGGGCGCCGACGGCAGCGGGTTGAGGCCGTCGCGCAGCGTCGTGGCGACCGCCTGGAACAGGTCGCGATGCGGGGCCGCCTCGCGCCAGACCAGCGACAGCATGCGCCCGGCGCCCGGTGGGGCCAGCGGATGGATGGCGATGCGCCCGTCCGCCGCCTCCTTCCTCAGGGCGATCGAGGGCAGGAGGGTTATGCCCTGTCCGCTGGCGACGAATTCCACGATGGTCGAGAGCGAGGTGGCCGCGAAGGTCCGGCCGCCGGCGCCCTCCGGCAGGCCGCAGGCCGCGATCGCCTGATCGCGCAGGCAATGGCCCTCATCGAGCAACAGCATGCGCGAGCGATCGATGTCGCTGAGGGCGATGGGCGCGACGCGGGCCTCTCCGGGCGGAGTGGCGAGCACGAAGGGGTCCTCGCGGAGCGCCACCGATACCAGTCGCGGCCCGCCGGGCGGGGCGGGGCTGGCGACGAGGGCCAGATCGAGCCGGCCATCCGACAGTTCGGCGAGCAGCAACTCGGTCCGGCCCTCGCTGATCGAGAAGGACACTGACGGAAAGGCCGCCGTCAGGAGCGGATAGATATCGGGCAGGAGATAAGGCGCCACGGTGGGAATAAGCCCGAAGCGGAGCGGGCGCTGCGGCGCGCCGATGGCGCCTTGCGCGAAGGCTTCGAGGGCATCGGCGGCATCGAGCACCGCACGCGCCTGCGCCAGAACGTCGCGACCCACCGGGGTCGGCGTGGCCATGCGGCCGAGCCGGTCGATCAGGGGGCGGCCAAAGCTCTCCTCAAGCTGGCGGATCTGCTGGGACAGGGCGGGCTGGGTGATGTTGCAGCGCTCGGCGGCGCGGCCGAAATGCCCGGTTTCGACGAGGGCCACGAAGTAGCGCAGCTGCTTGAGGGTGAAGTGCATGATAAGACAAACTTATCACAGCGATCAGATCAATCAACTTGCCTCGCAATCTGGAATGGTTCAAAAACCGGAAAGCCGGACGATTTGAGCAAGGTCAAGGCGCGCCCCAAGTGCGCATGCCAGGCTTGCAGGATCGATCCGAACCAGACCAAGCACCGGAGACAGACGATGGACGCAACCACAGACCAGGCCAGCCAGGGCTCGGGCAAGTGCCCGGTGGCGCACACTCCACGCGGGCGCGGCAACCGTGACTGGTGGCCCAACCAGCTCGACATCGGCGTTCTGCACCGGCACACGCAGAAATCCGACCCCATGGGCGAGACCTTCGATTACGCCAAGGAATTCGAAAGCCTCGACATCGATGCGGTGATCAAGGACCTGCACGCTTTGATGACCCAGTCGCAGGACTGGTGGCCGGCCGATTTCGGCCATTATGGCGGGCTCTTCATCCGCATGGCCTGGCACAGCGCCGGCACCTATCGCATCACCGATGGTCGCGGCGGCGCCGGGCAGGGGCAGCAGCGCTTCGCCCCGCTCAACAGCTGGCCCGACAACGCCAATCTCGACAAGGCCCGCCGGCTGCTTTGGCCGATCAAGCAGAAATATGGCCGCAAGATTTCGTGGGCCGACCTGATGGTGCTCGCCGGCAACGTCGCGCTCGAGGATTGCGGCTTCAAGACCTTCGGCTTTGCAGGCGGGCGAGCCGATGTGTGGGAGCCCGAGGAGCTCTACTGGGGTCCGGAAGGCACTTGGCTGGGCGACGAGCGCTATTCGGGCGAGCGCCAGCTGGCCGAGCCGCTGGGCGCGGTGCAGATGGGCCTCATCTACGTCAACCCCGAAGGCCCCAACGGCAAGCCTGACCCGGTGGCGGCGGCGCGCGACATCCGCGAGACCTTCGCCCGCATGGCGATGAACGACGAGGAAACCGTGGCGCTGATCGCGGGCGGCCATACGCTGGGCAAGACCCATGGCGCTGGCGACCCCTCCCTGATCGGCGTCGAGCCGGAGGGCGGGGACGTCGAGGCGCAGGGCCTGGGCTGGACCAGCAAGTTCGGTACCGGCCTCGGCGCCGACGCCATCACGGGCGGGCCCGAGGTGATCTGGACCCAGACCCCGACGCGCTGGAACAATTTCTTTTTCAAGAATCTCTTCGAAAACGAGTGGGAGCTGACCAAGAGCCCGGCCGGCGCCTGGCAGTGGGAGGCCAGGGCCGCCGTGGCCGACGTGCCGGACGCGTTCGATCCGGCCCGCAAGCATCGCCCGCGCATGCTGACCACCGATCTGTCGCTGCGCTTCGATCCCGCCTATGAGAAGATCTCGCGGCATTTCTACGAGAACCCAGAGGCCTTCAACGACGCCTTCGCGCGCGCCTGGTTCAAGCTGACCCATCGCGACATGGGTCCGGCGCCCCGTTACAAGGGCAAGCTGGTGCCGGCCGAGACGCTGATCTGGCAGGATCCGATCCCGGCCGTCGACCATCCGCTGGTCGAGGACCAGGACGTGGCGGCCCTCAAGCAGCGCATCCTGGGCTCGGGCCTCAGCGTCTCCGAACTCGTCTCGACCGCATGGGCCTCGGCCTCGACCTTCCGCAGCTCGGACAAGCGCGGCGGCGCCAATGGCGCGCGCATCCGCCTCGCCCCGCAGAAGGACTGGGAGGTCAATGAGCCGGGCAAGCTTGCCAAGGTGCTGGCGACGCTCGAAGCCATCCAGGCCGAGTTCAACGGCGCCCAGACCGGCAACAAGCGCATCTCGCTGGCCGACCTCATCGTGCTCGCCGGCAATGCCGGGGTCGAGAAGGCGGCGCTGGATGCAGGCTTTGCGGTGACCGCGCCCTTCACGCCCGGCCGCATGGATGCGTCGGCCGAACAGACCGACGCGCTCTCCTTCGGGGCGCTCGAGCCGCGCCAGGATGCGTTCCGGAACTACAAGCACTCGCAAAAGACCCTGTTCATGAAGCCCGAGGAGGCGATGGTCGACCGGGCGCAATTGCTGACGCTGACGGCGCCCGAAATGACGGTGCTGCTCGGCGGTCTGCGGGTGCTGGGTGCCAATCATGGCGGCGCGGCGCATGGCGTCTTCACCCATCGCGTGGGCCAGCTGACCAACGATTTCTTCATGAACCTTCTGGGCATGGACACGGTCTGGCAGCCCGCTCCGGGCCAGGACGGGGTTTATGAGGGACGTGACCGCAAGACCGGCGCCTCGCGCTGGACGGGCACCCGCGTCGACCTCATCTTCGGGTCGCACGCCCAGCTGCGCGCCATCGCCGAGGTTTACGGCTCGGCCGATGCCGGACAGAAGTTCGTGACCGACTTCGTTGCGGCCTGGACCAAGGTGATGAATGCCGACCGCTTCGATCTCGTCTGAACCCTGACGGTCTGAAAAGCGTTGAGGCCTCGTCCCCCAAAAGAGGGACGGGGCCTTTTGTTTTCGCGAGGCGTAACAGGGTATTAACGATGTGGCCGGAGGGCGTGCGGGCATTAACGAAGCTTTGCAGGAGCACGGCCAATTTTGTTCAACATCGTGCGGTCGCCTTCAGCGGCCTGCGAGGGGCTAGGCAGTAGTTTGGCACGACGGCACTTGCCGGGGAGACCGCGACATGGACGAAATGGACGAAGGCAAGCGGGCGTTTTCCTCGTTCCGCGTGCTCAATGGCGAAGCCAGCAGCATCGAGCGCGACAAGCTGTTCCGCAACATGGCCCAGCTTTACTCCTATGTGTCCGATCGCTGCGACGATGAGCAGGTCGCCCAGTATGACGAAGTGCTGTGCCAGCTCGCCGAACTGGTGGAGGTGGAGGCGCGCTCGCATGTGGCCCAGCTTCTGGCGCCGCTCGACCGCGCGCCCGGCAATGTGGTAGTCAAGCTCGCCAATGACGAATATCAGGTAGCGGCGCCGCTGCTCGAATTTTCCAATGTCCTCTCCGATGACGATCTGATCGACATCGTGGCCAAGCAGAGCGAAGCCCATCGGGTGGCGATCGCCAGCCGCTCCAAGCTCACCGAGCGCGTGGGCGAGGCCATCGTCGAGCATGGTGGGGATACTTCGGTTGCCCAGCTCGTGCGCAACCGCAAGGCCGAGCTCGGCCTCGACATGCTCGAGCGCCTCGTGGCCCGGGCGCGCGAAAATGTGCGGCTGGCGGAGGATTTGCGCGGCCGATCCGACATCGACTGGAAGGCGCTGCGCTCCGAAATCCTCTCGGCGGGCGACAAGGTGCTCGAGGTTCTCGGGCAGCGGGTGCAGCCAGTCGACCCGGTGACGGCGGGTGCCGTCAACGCCATGGTCTACAACCGGATGCGCAATCGCGCCGGCTTTTCCAGCCATGACTGGAAGGTGGCCTACAATCAGGTCAAGGCGCTGTCGGACCGCAAGCAGCTCAACGAGCGCGCCATGGCCCGCTTCGCGCGCTTCGGCTACGGCCATCACACGGCGGCGGCGCTGGCGGTGCAGCTCAAGATCGCGCCCGAGGTGATGGTCAAATGGCTCGCCATGCAGGACTATTCGGCAGTGACGGTGGCGATGCGGGCGCTCGGCGTTCCGGCGAGCCTCTTTGACGCGATGATCGCGACCATGCCGTGGCGCGACATGCCGACCGAGGCCGAGATCGCCGCCATGCACAAGCGCTTCCAGTCTCTGGAGCAGGACGAGGCAACCGAGCTCTTCGACCTGTGGCGGGCCCATGCCTTCCGTCGCCGGGCGACCGCCGAGGATCGCGCCGCCGGCGCAGCCTGACGCAGGGGCCAACTTGCCTCTGGACCGATGCTGCGACGGGATATAAAGAAATCTTTATATCCACTCAGGCGGTCAGATGGTCGATGCCGGAACATTGGTGAGTGCCCTGCGGGCCGCAGGCGAGGACACGAGGCTGCGCGTGCTCGCGCTGCTGGGCGCCGGGGAACTCTCGGTCAAGGACATCACCGCGATTCTGGGGCAGAGCCAGCCTCGGGTGTCGCGCCATCTGAAACTTCTCGCCGATGCCGGGCTGGTCGAGCGCCATGCCGAGGGCGCCTGGGCCTATTACCGGCTGGCCGATCGCCCGCCCGGCAGCGATCTCGTCGGCTGGCTCCTCGGCGCACTCGACCCTGACGATGCGGCAAATGCCGCCGACAGGGAACGGCTCGCCGCGATCCGCGCCGCCCAGCACGCACAGGCGACGGCGTTTTTCGCCAAGGTCGCCGGCAGCTGGGACCAGTTGCGGGCCCTGCATGTGCCCGAGGCGGCCGTTGAAGCGGCAACCCTCGAAATCCTGGCCGGGCGGCAGATCGACACGCTGCTTGATCTCGGTACTGGCACAGGGCGGATGCTGGAACTGCTGGCCCCGCTCTACCGGCAGGGCGTCGGCATCGATTCGAGCCGCGAGATGATCGCGGTGGCCCGGGCCAAACTTGCCGCTGCCGGCATCGCCAATGCGCAGGTGCGCCTTGGCGACATCCTCGATCTCGAGCCGGGGACGCGGGCCGCCGACGTCGTGGTGCTGCATCAGGTGCTGCATTATTTCGACGATCCGGGGCGGATGCTGGCCGCCGCCCGCAACGGGCTGGCTGCGGGGGGCAGCGTGGTGGTGGTGGATTTTGCCCCGCATGCCCACGAATTCCTGCGCACCGAACAGGCGCATCGCCGCCTCGGCCTTTCCGAAAGCCAGATGCAGGGCTGGGCGAGTGCCGCCCGGCTGTCGGTGGCCGAAATCCGCCATTTTCCCAATCCCGCCGATCCCGCCGGCCTCACGGTCTCGCTGTGGCATCTGGTCGACCAGAAAAGGAGCGCCTCGTGAGCGTCACCCTCCTCGATGAAGCCCGCATGAGCCGGCAGAGCCCGGCCCAGCGCCCGCCGCTCTCGGTGTCGTTCGAATTCTTCCCGCCCAAGACCGATGCGATGGAAGCCCGCTTCTGGGAGAGCATCAACCGGCTGGCTCCGCTCAACCCGCGTTTCGTGTCGGTGACCTATGGGGCAGGGGGCTCGACCCGCGAGCGCACCCTGCGCATGGTGAGCCGCATCGAGGCCACGACGGGCGTGCCGAGCGCGGCGCACCTCACCTGCGTCGGCGCGTCCCGCGAAGAGGTCGATGCGGTGGTCGAAGGCTATCGCGCCGCCGGGGTCAACAGGATCGTGGCGCTGCGCGGGGACCCGCCGGAGGGTGTCGGGCAGCCCTTCACTCCGCACCCGGAGGGCTACCGCAATGCCGCGGACCTTGTGGCAGGCATCAGGCGGCTGGGCGATTTCGACATCTCGGTGGCTGCCTATCCCGAAAAGCATCCGCAGAGTGCCGATTGGCAGGCCGATATCGACAACCTCAAGCGCAAGATCGATGCGGGTGCCAATCGCGCCATCACGCAGATGTTCTTTTCCAACGCCGATTACCTGCGGCTGGTGGACCGGGCCCGGCGGGCCGGAATCACCGCGCCCATCGTGCCGGGCATCCAGCCGATCCACAGTTTCAGGCAGATCGCCGGCTTTGCCGCGCGCTGCGGGGCGACCATTCCCTCGTGGCTGGCCGAGCGGTTCGAGGGGCTGGAGGAGGATCCCGAGACCCACGCGCTGGTGGCGGCGGCGGTGGCGGCCGAGCAGGTGCTCGAACTGGTCGATGCCGGGGTGACGGAGTTTCACTTCTACACCCTCAACCGCGCCAATCTGGTGATGGCGCTGGCGCGCCTTCTCGGCATCCGGCCGGAGGCGCAGGCGACGGCCTGACCGTTCAGACGCGGTTCATCGCGAACGTCGCATCCTGTCCGACCTGCCGATCCATAAATCGGCCATGTTATTGGCGTCCCTTCCCGCGTGGGGGAGGGTCAGTTGCGGGATAGCGAGCGATGAAACTCAACCCGAAGATCACCAGCGCCCTGGCCTGGACCGGCCTGATCGTCGTTGTGGCCGTGCCATCCGTCGAGATGTTCAATGGCGGGCAGGGCGAGCGCAGCATGAGCGCGCAGCCGCAGGCGGTGCCGTCAACGGCCATTCCCGTCGTGCCGAGAAGCGAGGCGACAACGGCTGCTGTGCCTGCCGCCGCGACCGGCCGCCCCGTGCTCGAGATCGATCGTGCGCCTGCCGCCGCCACTGTCGATCCGGTGCGCACCGCATCCACGAATGCAGCGCCTGCCAACAGCAGCGATCCGGTTGATCGCTTCGTCTCGGGTGGCAAGGCGCTTCCGAGCTATATCTCCGATGGCGGGACGGCGGCGCCGGCAAAGCCCGCCGTGCCGCGTACGACGCCGCCGGCCGCAGCGAACACCATTCCGATCCTGCCCTCGGCTCCCACCGGGTCGGTGCCCGCTGCTGGCGCGACCACGCAGGTGGCGGCGGTCGATGCCCGGCAGGCGGTGCCCTATCCGCTGCCGCGCGACCTGCGCCCGGCCAACCGGCCCGACCTTGCAGGCGTGCAAACCGCCGCACTGCCCAGTTATCCGCCGGCCTATCCCACGACAGCTGCCACGCCGGGGCCCATCGCGCCGTCGCGCCCCGCCGACGCGCCGCTGATCATCGATGAAGCCAGCATCGGACAGCCCGTCCGCCCGGCGCCCTCCAACGAGGGCCGCATCATCACGCAGGATGATCTGGCGGGCTGGCAGTCTGGCTCGCTGGCCGATTATCTCGCGAGCCGCGGGCTTCTGGCCGAGGATGAGCCGGCGCCCCGCTACCAGACGCCACGGCGTCCGCTGCCTCCCGCCGATGTCGGCGACAGCCGCGACTATGTGCCGGGCGGCTTCTGGCTCAGCGACAGCCCCTATAGCCGCTGGTAAGCCATGATGCTGGGTCACGCGCCGCTGATCGAAACCCTTCCTGTTCCGCTGCGGAGCAGCGGGCGGGATTGCTCGGTGCGCCGGTTGGTGGGGCGGGCGGCTTTCAATTTCTGTCCCAGCCATTATCCTCGCGCCGAATCGGAGCGCGCCGTGTCCGTCAGGGATCGTATTGCCGGCATTTTGGGATCGGTCTCGCGGCGGACCGGGATCGTCGGCTCGCTTGCCAATCTGTTCGATCCCGACACCTGGCTGCCCGGTGGCCGCGATGCCGCCTTTACCCTCGCTTTGATCGCTTTGTCGGCCAAAATGGCGGTGGCCGACGGCGTCGTAACGGCAGCCGAGATGCGCGCCTTCAGCCGGACGGTGGATATTCCGCCCGCGATCGAGGAGCAGGTGCAGCGCGTCTTCGATCTCGCCAAGCAGGATGTGGCGGGATTCGAGGCCTATGCAGGAAAGGTCGGGCGGTTCTTCCGTGACAGTCCCGACACGCTCGAGCACGTTCTTGACGGTCTATTCTATATCGCCAGCGCCGACGGGCTGATCCACGAGGCCGAGCTTGATTACCTCAAGCGCGTCAGCGGCATTTTCGGGTTCGATGATGCACGGTTCGAGCAGCTCGCCGCGCAGCATGTGCTCTCCGATGACGGGGTCGACCCATGGGCGGTGCTGGGTCTGGCGCAGGGCGCGGATGCGGATGAAATCCGGCGGGTCTATCGCCGGCTCGTGGCCGAGCATCATCCGGATCGGCTGATCGCCAAGGGCGTGCCCGAGGAGCTGATTGCGGTTGCCACCGGTCGCATGGCGGCGATCAATCAGGCCTATGGGCTGTTGACGCGCCGCAAGATCTCTTGACGGAGTGGCCTGCGGCTCCCTACATCGCGGGGCCAGTTGGCCGGACGGCCGCGGGCCGGTGCGCAAGCGCCGGCGCGAGGAAAGTCCGGGCTCCATCGAAATGCGGTGCCGGCTAACGGCCGGCGGGGGCGACCCCAGGGAAAGTGCCACAGAAAGCAAACCGCCCGGCCTCGGCCGCGGCAAGGGTGAAAGGGTGCGGTAAGAGCGCACCGGGGGACTGGTAACAGGACCCGCATGGTAAACCCCACCGGGAGCAAAACCAAATAGGGACGACGCGAGGGCAACCTCAGGCCGGTTTCGAGGCTGGTCGTCCGGGTTGGTTGCTCGAGCTGCGGCGCAAGCCGTCGCCTAGAGGAATGGCCGTCACGTCCGCGTCGCGAGGCGCGGGCCATACAGAACCCGGCTTACAGGCCAACTGGCAACGAAATGTGGAAGGGGTGGGTCGAGAGGCTCGCCCCTTCGGCACCTTGGGGGCGTCAAGGTGCTGTTTCCAAAGAAGAAACTGGCCTGTTGAGGTGTCGCCCGACGAGAGCGCACATCAACCCGGGAGCAACGGCTGAGCAGTCGGGCCGGGAGCAACATCTACAGACGAGAATAGGTCCTGTTCCAAGCAGGCCTCAAGGCGTTGATTAGCGCCGTCTCCTGAGCCAACAACGTCACATCGTCGGCACCTTCCAGCACCTTAGCGAAGACGACGACCTCGAAATTTGCACCAACCGAAGCTGCAATCCCTATGTGAGCCCCGCGTTGTGGGACGCTACCGTTTCGGAACGCTCGGTTCCCGTAGTTGCGCAGACGGCTGTGCAGCGAATTGCTCAAACCCACGTATACGACAGTAGAGTTGACCACGAACGCGTATAATCCCGGTTGATATCTGAGCCACGCTGCCGATCGATAGGGTCTGCATTCGGCCGTCTTCCACGACCCCACAAGCTGGAAACCCTGCTCCAATAGAATCGAGTTGCTCAACTGCGCTGATCCCTATCATCAAGATGCGTCTGCGGTGCCGGCTTGCCAGCTTCTCTCAGAACTTGGCCCAGCTTTCGGACCAGTTCGGGATGGTAGTTCACGCGCTCGGGACTGCCACTTACGGTCGCTCGAAAATCGCCGAACAAAAGGTGTATGCGCCTGCTGTTGTCGCTGTAGTAGACCGAGACTTCCAACTTGATCTGCTTCCCCATCAGTTCCCTCCTGCTTCGTCACCTTCTTACAGTAACTGGCGCAGGTCTACAGGGGGTGGCGGGGGCCGTTACAGTTCCACCTTGTCCCCATATGCCTCGCCATGTTCGGATTAGGGTAGGGCGCGACAGCCGCCCACCTCATGGCGAGAGGCGCGAGATGGCAGACAAGAACGACGAGCGTCGGAAGGCGCAAATTGGTGCCTTGTTGCGCCACTTCCGAGCAGCCCGCGACGGGGACTTCGACCATCCGAGCGAAGACCGGTTTTTGTACGGAGCATTCTCGTCTGATCCCGAACACCACCCGCCAGCAGTCCGAGAACTCGCGCGGCGGCTCGTGTTCCGCATGGACCGAGAGTTGCTGTCCAAGTTCGCAGGATATGATCTATCGGACGCGGCGGTCGCAGAATTTGCCACGGCCACCGCACTCTACCACCTCAGGTTCGACCTTGAGCACAACGGTGCCCAGTACGCGAACCCCGGCTTTCTGTCGCCGGACGAGTGGAACGAGTTCTTGGACAACCCTCGTGGGATGGAGGCTGGAGTCCGGCGCGCCCTCGTCCGCGAAGTGCTGGCAGTGTGGCAAAAGGCACGACCTTTGTCGCCTGAACAGATCGATGAAAACCTCGAACCGGCAACTCCCCCGCCGTCCCGAGCTAGCCAGAACTTCGAGGGCGAAACCTTCCAAGTGCCCGACCACCCAGTGGTCAAGCTGGTGGTCGCGCTGCTGAAAAATCTGCCCCAAGCGGATCACGCCGAAGCGTTCACTATACACCACGACCTGAACCACATTCTCCGGGGCACCGATCGGCATCAGCCAACGAAAGCGCGCCGGGAACCGGCCCCGTAAGCGCACCTGACTCCGCAGTTCCGTGCGACAGTCCGGGTCTTGGTCAGAAGCATACCTCCCATGTTTCGCTAGACTTGCGCATCTCGCCAGATGCAGCGGCCACCGGACGGCTCCCCGCCGCGAGGTGGCCGCGCCCGGCGAGACGCGCCGGGGAGTCGGCGAGTTGGGTAGTATCACTACGCCTCAGTCATAGCCGACGCCTCGATGTTCCATCGGCGCACCGATGTGCGCCATAGAATAGGAGGCAGCCATGTCTGCTGACGATAAGAAGAACGACCCCGCGCTCGGGGGCATTGAGCGCGGGGTCATGAAGACCGACAGCCAGCCGAAGCCGTCGAAACCTGATGAAACCACGGGGCAGGACGGCGGGCAATATGCCCGCCGTAGCAGCCCCCGTGACCTTTCGCGTGTCACGGTCATCGATTTGGAATCGACCGTTGCGAAGCTCTATGGCGGGCGGGAAACCCTTGCTCCGGGAATTCTCCAGCGTTCGGAGACGGTGATCGCGAAGTTGTTCGACACGACGCCGGTTATTATCGGTCTGGCCGACGGCATCTTCATCGACCGCGTCGATCCTCTTGTCGCCACCCTTTGCCTCGGGGATCTCTTCCTCGACGGCGACGGTGCTCCCCTGATGCACGCGATCTGCTTTCCCTCGGGTGCGCTCGAGGTGGCGATTGAGAATGCCAACTGGACTGCCTTGGGTAGCAATGTGGATGTCTCGTTCGACCTCGGACATATTGCGGCTTCCCGCAATGCTCCCGCTCAGGAAAAGCGCGGCGCCGTCGGCATTACGGTTACGCTCCCGAGCCGCATGAGGGTTCATGTCAAGCTTCAGGCAGCACGGCCCAAGTTCAGGGGCTACGACGTTTCGAGCGACATCCCCGAGGAATACTGGGACACGCGGAGCGTCTGCATCAAGCTGTCTCTCCAGGGGCCTGCTAATGGCTAAAGGCATCAAGAGCGCCCCCGAGGTCATGGAGACCCTCGACTGGGCTATGCGCCATGGCTTCAAACCGGTCGCTCTTCATGCAGCGAGCAAATCCGCTATTTCGGGCGGATTTGAGAAGCCTGATTACCTTCCGCCAGGAGAGGACTTCTGGCGGAAGGGGGATTTCGGCATCGGTATGGCGCTGGGTCCGTCGCATGGTGGACTGATCGATGTCGATCTCGATACCAATTCGGCAGTGTTCTTCGCCGAGAAGTTTTTTCCCCCCACAGATGCCGTTTTCGGCCGCAACGGCAAGCCGCGCTCGCACCGTCTCTACAGGGTGCCGACCGACATCGTTTTTCGTCACCTTAAAGCCCTCGACCCGATTCGCGACGAAACCGTCATTGAGTTGCGAGGCGACGGTCATCAGACCGTATTTCCTGGTTCGATCCACGAGGGCACGGGGGAAGTCATCGCTTGGAGCGAGGGCGGGCAGCCGGAAGTCGCCCCGGATCAGGTCGACCGCCTCGTCAAGGCGTTCCGAATGACGGTCGTCGCGGCGCTGATATCCGAACACCTGTGGGGCAGCGGCGTCCGCAACAATCACCTTTTGCCGCTCACCGGCCTGCTGATGCACCGGGGCTGGGCACAGGAAGATGTCGAGGCGGTCATCGCTGCCGTGATGGAGCGGGAGGGTGACTCCGAGACGTCGCGGTTGCGGACCATCCGCCTTACCTTCGCGCGGGATCAGAAGGGTGTTGCCACGGCTGGGGCGGGCAAGCTTCGTAAGCTTGTCGGCAACTCGCTGGTGCCGGTGGTGGAGGCCATCGTTAAGTGGGCCTCCGACAACGAGGACTTCATCACCGACTACAACGACCGCTTCGCGGCGGTGAATATGAAGGGATCGTTCCGCATCGTTGACCTCGACCCGCCGCAGGCCGACGCCCCGTGGTCCTACATGACCAAGGATGCGTTCTTCGACATGCGGGCCACGGACTTCTACGAGTCGAAAGATGAAACCGGCAAGGTCACGCGGAAGAACAAGGCCCGGTCATGGTTCATCAGCCCCCGGCGCCGCGAGTACGACGCGTTGGATTTCGTTCCCGGTGGTGACGTGCCCCGCGTGTTGAACATGTGGCGCGGTTGGGCCGAGGAGCCTTCGACGGCCGGGTCATGCGATGCGTGGCTCGAACTGCTGCGCGACGTGATTTGCGGCGGCGACGAGGAGGTGTATCGCTGGCACCTCAACTGGTTTGCCCAGATGCTGCGGGAGCCGGGCAAGAAGCCGCGCACCGCACCGGTCTGGATCGGGCGGCAGGGTGCGGGGAAGTCGCTGGCGGTGGAGTATGTCGGACGCATTCTGGGACGCCACTACATGGAAGTGTCGGACGCTCGACATGTCACCGGTCATTTCAACGCACACCTCGCCGACATTCTGCTGCTGCATTCGGCCGAGGCCCTATGGCCGGGCGACAAGGAACACCGCCCGGTCATCAAGCGACTGATCACTGACCCGACGCACACCATCGAGCCGAAAGGCGTCAACGCCTATCAAGTGCGTAACCACCTGCGCCTCATCATGACCTCGAACTATGACCGGGCCGCTCTAGCCGAGCGCGATGACCGTCGCCACACCACCGTTCATTTGGGCGAACGCAAAGCCTCGTCCGAACTCATCGCGCGCGTGGTGCACGAACTGGAGAATGGGGGGCCGGCACGTCTGCACCAGTATCTGGCGCACGAACTTGAGTACGACGCGACCATTCCGGTCATCAATCTCAAGAACAAGGACCTGCTGGACCTCAAGCTTGAGGAACTGGACCCGGTACGCGACTGGTGGCTCGAGACCCTGATGGGCGGACAGCTGCTACCAGAAGACCTTGGTTGGGCTCAGTCGCCCAAGCTGGACGATGAGAAGGCGGGCGCAGCCCGGTTCTGGCCGGCTGCGGTGTCGACGCAGGCGCTGCTGGTGTCGCTGCAGATTGCGCTTCGCCAGCGCAATATCCGCTTCGTGCCCCCCATGCAGAAGATGTTGAAGCAGTTGCGCCAGTACCTTGGGATCGGAGATTTCGACTACACCCAGCTGCGCATGGACAATCCGCAACTGCCCGAGACACAGCGACCTGAGGTCCGAGGCATGAGCAGTCGGCCCCGCGTCATCACCAACTTTCCTTCGCTTGCCGAGGCGCGGCGCGGCTTCGAGCAGTATATGGGGCACTCTATGGTATGGCACGAGGTGGATGGAGAGGATCAACACCTGCCGGAAGCGAGTACGGTAAGCGAACTTGCCGAGATTATTCCGATGGAAGGAGCCCAGGCCCGGCAGCGCGAGAAGAACCGGCGTGAGCAAGTTGCTAACAAGATGTCCGGGGGCAAATTCTGAGCGCTGTGGTCGATCCTCAGAGGGGTGATCACCGTGGCCGGGTCGGTGATCAGTCAGGTCGGCAGATGTGGGTCGTGCTCACCAACATGTCATGTGGTCTGTGGTAATGCGCGGTGTGACGCCAGATGTGACGGGCTGGTGTGACGGGTGCGAGGCCCCGTCGGCCGGGCATCTTGGCCTAACCGTCACACCGTCCCATCTCCTCTGAGGGGGTTGGGGGTCAGAGAGGGGACCGCCGGGCAGGGCCGCCGGGGGTCCCGATAGGGGTATACGCTGGGCACCGAGGTGTGACGGGGGTGTCGGAGGGTCACAGGCCCCGGACGGCGGGCTCTCTCGGTCGGTGCGCAGTCGTCACAGCGTGACGGACGCGGTAGCTGTGACGGCGCCGGCGCCGGTCTGAATTCCCTCAAGTTCGGGTCCTCCCCGGTGCCAGCCCTATATGGGGCGGCAGAAAGCTCAGGCCCCCCTTGAGCATGGAATATCGCGGAGAATTTTCTTACCCGTTGACCTGCCGCAGGCCCCTCGCCGAGCGGGTCAGCCGCCCGCCCGCTTCACCTGCCTCTCCGAACCGAATTCCAAATTGTGCCGAGCCCCGCGCCATGTTTCGGTTTTCGGAGAAGACCGAGACCGGTGGGGCAGCCCGTGTTCCATGCCTATGCATTCTCCGTGCCCTCGGGCCGCGCCTGTGCCGGCTCGCGGAAGGCTGCCCGGCCGGTCGCTTGCTGCCACCCGGAGCCCTGAGCCATGTTCATCACCGCCGCGCCTGACGCGCCCGCGCCCACCATCACCGTTTCCGATCCTGTCGCCACGCTGCCGGAGGGACTGCCGGCCACTGCCGCCGGAAAGCTCGTCGCCCTACGCCGCGCCCGCGACGACGCTCGCGTCCTGTACGAAGCCGCCCAGTCCGCCGTTTTCGCCTTTCGCGGCCCCGACAGCGACCTCATCCCCGCCGAGCGCCTCGTTGCTGAGTATGAAAAGCTCGACCTCCGGCAGGTCACCCTCGCGCCGCTCCGCATGGGCCGGGACGGCTCCCCCACCGAGGCGTCCGAGGCAGCGCACGCTGCCGACGCCAAGAAGTTCGACGCGCGCCGGCAGGAGGCCTATGATCGGCTCGACCGGCTCAAGACTGAGTACGAGGCTGCCCGCGCCTTGCAGGCGGAACGTGGCCGGCAGTGGCAGGCTCTCAATGGTCTCGTCGCCGCGCTTGAACGCTGGCTGGACAAGCACACCGGCCGGTTCGCGCCCGTCCCCTTGGAGCCTCCTGCAGTCTTCGCAGGCAAGCCTTACGGGCAGGGGCTTTCCGAACTGCGCGACCTGATCGCCGCGCTTACTGCCGAGCGCAAGCGGATCGAGCGCGCTCCGATGAGTGCGTCAGAAGCCAAGGCCCGCATCCGCCCGTGGGTCAAGATGATGGCCGACCGCGTGCGCCTCGTCGGCGCCATTCACCACGGCGTCGCCATCGATCTGGCTAGCGCCGAACCCGACCCGACGCTGGCCTATCTCTGCTTTCTCAACCCTGACGCCGTCGTGCGCCGGCTTGAACAGGAGGTCGATGCGCAGCTTCAAGGCCGCTTCACGCTCGGCGAACTCGACAAGGCCCGCAAGCTCAAGGAGCTCGACGGTCAGTTGCTCAATGCCGAGCGCCGCGAAGAGGCGCTGATCATGATCATGGCCGAGGTGGGCACCGTGGTGCTGCGCCGGCCGAATGCCGACCCGAAAGCTGTTCTCGGGCTGGCGTGACAAGCTTGCTGCCGAACTTGGGACGGCGGCGAGAGGGTTTCGGTTCCGCCCTCAGGGGACCTAGCCCCGAAATGGAGCCAGTGGCCGGGCGTTGATGGGCGCGCCGGTCTCACAGGCCGGGTCGGGGCAAGCGCACAAGGCCTCCGGCCCCGACCCGGTCGAAACTGGAAAGGATGAAAGATGAGCAGAGTTCAAGTCGAGGAACACCGGCAGGTGGCGCCGCACGAGATCGTGCTGATGGACGCGCTGGCCGACGCGCTGGCGCGGGGCGACACCGACTTCTACAGCGCCCACGAGCAGGAGTGGCAGCGCTCGAGCCTCGGGCACGCGTTCCACGCCCGCTGGTGCAGCGATCAGCCGTCGCGCCCGATCACGCTCGACGCCATCACCATCTGGAACCACCGCAACGCGGCGAAGCCGGCAAAGCCGGTCGACACCACGCAGGCGATCTGGGCCAAGTGGAATGGCCGGCACTGAGCCGCTGACGCGGGCAGGGGCTCAGGTTCACCTCGCCTCGGCCGCGCGCGCCCAGCGTCGCCCGGGAATGTCGCTGGCAGATGCGTTCGAGCTCGCTTGCCTTCGTGCGCCCGAGACGTTCTCGCTGCTCGCCCTCGATGTCGACGCCCGCGAGGCGCGCGGGCATGAGCCGGACCGTGCCGGTTCCCAGCAGCGCCCCGACGCTCTCGGGGAACAGGTCCGGCGCTTCGCCGCCGGTGTTGACGGGCGCACTGACCGCGAGAAGCTGCGGCGACTCGCTGAGGCTAACGGGGTCTGGCTGCCGCGCTATTCCACTCTCTCGACCGGCAGCGTCATGGCTGGTGTTCTCGGACGCCTGCGGGCGAGGCAGCGGGCGGGAACGCCTCTGTTGCTGCGGTGACGGGCGCCGCACTGTTCCTGCTGCTGGTGGTCTCGGGCCTCCTCGCCATGGCCGTGGCGCCCCTATGAGCCACCGATACCCTCGTCTCTGCGCTCCTAGGGTATCGGGAGACGTGAGACGAGGCCCGCCGCTATAGATGTAGCGCAGGCAGGGCTCGGGTCTCCCGATACGGCTCCCGCTAAGCCGCATCTCTGTCGAGCCGGTTGATGGCCCCCCCCGCAGTGACCCCGGCCGTCCATCTGTACGCTGGACAAACCCCTTGCGAAGTTCCGAAAACGGAACTAGAACTGTGGTCAGGCAGACGGCATCGGGCCGCGCCTCTCAGGAGAGAAGAGAATGACGAACCATCGTCAGGATGCGCTTTACGCCACCATGTGTTCCTACCTCGGCCTCTCAGCCCGAGATGTGGCCGAGATCGGCGGGTTCTCTGAACGCTTCGCGCGCGACTTGCTGGCGGGGCGTCGCCAGTTTCCAATGGATACCAAGAAGGCGCTCTTCGAGCTTCACAAAGCCTTCCAAGGCCTAGTGAAGGTTGGCAAGCAGCGCGTCCTAGAGGGCCAGACTCAATTCTATATTTATCGGACCAACGAGCAACTGCGGTCGTCTCCAGACAGCGAATTGTGGCCCGGCGGGTTCGTTGGGCCGTACCGAGCGGCTATGTTCGAGGTGTGGCGCTGGGCTGCGCAGGACGAACGCAAGCCCGTGTTGCTTGCATTCGATTCGCTGCCTGACACCGAGCAGCACGATCTGGGTAGCGAGACCTAAACCTCAGATAAATGGCTACAGGCGAGCCGCCTAAGGGTCATGGGGAATTGGTCTAACGCACTGGAATGTATGGGGAATTGTTCCAAGCTGCCGGGCGTGTTTCCGTTGTGTTGTCAACGAAGCCACAACCTCGGAGCTCACTATGACCAAGATCAGCACCGCCACTACCGCACCCCGTCGTCCCGGTCGCCCCCGCAAGAATCCACTGCCGGCGCAGCAGAACGCCGCCGCATCCGACGCTGCTGCCCTCGATCACGATCAGGACGGCGAGACCGCCGCCGTGGACGAGGTCGAGGCGGAACTCGTGCCCGCGTTCAAGGGGGGCCGTCCGCGCAGGGGAACCGCGTCAGACGGGCAGCAGCCCGTCGAGGCACCCGCACCGAAGCCGAGCCGCTCGGTGATCAAGCCCGACTATAAGCGCGACCACAAGCCGGACGACTTCGCCCAGCAGCTGAGCAAGGCAGTGGCCGACGACAACGGGCGGGTCGATCGGGTCAAGCTGCGCGCGCTGGCCGAGGCGAATGGGGTGTGGAATCCAGCCTACGAACGGCTGAATGTCGGGCAGGCGAGGATGAACGTGGGCAACCGGCTCAGGGCGAAGGCCCGGAAGGGGCAGGCGGTGGTGTGGGTCATGCCTGTCGGATGACGCAGGCTTAGAACGGGTCGCCGACTGCGTCGTTTGCGATTAGCGCTGCGCCCGCTTGAGCAGAACGGGTCGTGGTCGTCACCGTCAATACGGCTCGCTTCTGGCGTAGAGAGTTCATCTGGTCAGCAACCCGCCGGGCCAAGGGACTGCCTCGGCGCGCTATGTGCCTGACTGTTCCCAGTAGGGTCAGTAGGTGTTGAGCGCAGGCATCCCGCTCGGCGTCCGTCTGTGCCGCGTGGTAGGCCTCCCATGCTGCCTTAATCTTCAAGTTCATCTTGGCCGGGGCGACAAGGTTGGAACCAACTACCCCGATGCCGGTGATGAAGACAGGGCGGTTGCCAGTTCGATATTTGATCTTGTGCGTCTTCAGGCCGAACGCTCGGACCACGGTCCTAACTTCTCGCAGAACTTCCCGAGTTACGAACTGACCCGAGATGGTCAGGTCGTCGACCCACAACGACATGTTCAGCCCACGCGCGCGGCAGATATCCGCGATCTGGTCGAACATTCTGCGATGCACCATCGTGCACAGCACAGGAGTCAGGGGCGAACCGAACGAAACTTTGTCGTCGATGGTGACGAGGTGGGTCATGAGACCCGCTACGTCTTGATACATCCCTAAGTCGTTAATGAACCACCTGCGCACCATGGCACTGGTCGTCGAAGGGTAGAACTGCTTCAGGTCCAGCGTCAGATATTGGACCTGCTCCAGATGGAGTGCGGCATTGTCCCGCTGGCTTTTGCCACGGCGCGGGCTGAATAGATAGGCGGGCTGCTGAATCTTGTTCAGGTGGAACTTCAGCCGTTCGTGGGCAGACCGGAGCCTGGACTCGGGGTAGGCGAGGTGACGCAACTTTCCGTTTATCTCAAGGTCGCGCCGCTGGACGAACTGCTCCTTGTAGTTCACGAGACGCCGAAGGTTGTCGCGGCTCTCTCCAAGCAGCCTTGCGACCTCGCGTTGGGTGGGCCGCATGCTGAAAGGGGAGCGAGCGATTGGATAGCGCTCTGCGCGCTGCACCTTCTTAGTGACCGGCATTTAAAGGTTCACCGGCGCCAAGTTCTCCAGAAGCTTCAATACGTGACCAGCTACGAGGAGTTTGCCCCGCCTCTGCGCGGGTTCAGTTTCCAATTCCTCTGCGAAGAACAGGAGTTGCGACATCCGTATGCCCAGCTTGCCACTGTACCTTTCCAAAACATCTAAGGTAACCGCCTTGGCACCACGTTCGATCTCCGAGATCATCGACTGCGAGAGGTCGAGGTCTTTGGCGAGGTCAGCCTGAGAATATCCCCAATACAGGCGCACCAGACGGAGCGCATCGTTGATCATAGGGCGTTTCAGTTCGGGCATACCGTAATCCTCCGGCTAGTTTCGAGGTCGCCGCTTACTCCCGGTCCGAGAACCAGAAGCGGGCAACGTAGTAGATTGCCTGCCCAAGAAAGGTGATGGTCTTAAAGACCACCCCCCAGTTGAGCCGGCGGCGACGACGCTGGTGATGACGTTTGTCGTTCACTTTGTAGTTCCTTCTGTTCCGCCAACTGGATTGTTGGCGCCCGTCGAACAGAGGAGCAGTTCAGCGTCGTTTTTACCTCGAATTTGCCGCACCCGATCCCGGGCGGGTGCGGCGCGCGGCCTCGCTCCCTACCGGTCGTCGGGATTGAATTGGAGGCTTTCACGCCTCCACAGGGCCAGAGGCCCCAACGATAGACGGGTACTGCGTGAACAATCATCACAAAGGCTTCGTCGCACGATTCGGCCTGAGGCGCAAATGAAATATCACCAACCGTGATAATCCAACACCGGCGCTCTGAAGGTGCCTGAGCCGAACTGTCGGTTCACCCCTACTTCCCCACCACCTCGCCCCACCGGTCCAGCGCCTCCCGCACTTCGGGCAGGTAGCTGTAGGTGTTGTAGGTCCGGACCAGCTTGTCCTTCGCCCCGTGGCCGAGCACGCGCTCGGCGACTTCCTCGCGTATTCCCATCTCCGCCATGCGGCTCCGGACGACGCGCCGCAGGTCGTGCACCACCCACGGCGTGGGCTGCCGCCCGAGAACTTTCCTCATCTCGTCATCGATCCGGGCCTTGGGCGTATGCATGTTGCGCACGGCGTTGCGCTCGTCGGCGGTGAACAGGAACGGGCAATAGCGATAGCGGGGCAGGGCGGTGATCAGCCGAACCGCCTCGTCCGAGAGCGGCACGATGTGGATGGCGCGGCTCTTATTCCGCTCCGGCGGCACGTTCCAGACCTTCTCGGTCAGGTCGAATTCGTCCCACTGCGCGTCCGCCACTTCGCGCAGCCTCGCTCCGGTCAGCAGGACCAGTCGGTGTAGCGGGCCGTGGGGGTAAGGAATGTTTCCGGTGGCGATCCAGAAGGCGCGGACCTCGGCCTCGGTCAGGGTTCGTTGGCGCGGCTCGAGGTTCCCAGTGAGCTTGCCCGGCCGGATCATGTCACAGGGCGACACCTCTACCGTGCCGCGTTCCCGAGCCCAGTTGAACAGGGCGCGAAGGTGCGCGAACAGCCGGTGAGCCATGGACGGGGAGCGGGCACCGAGCTCCTCAACGAACGCGACCACCTGCGTCCGGGTGAGTTCCGGTACGGGCAGCTTGCCCCATCGGTCGATAAGCTGCCGCACCTCACGCTCGGCTGCCGCGCCGCGACGGAGGGCACGGACGCGCTTCTTGATGTACGTCTCGGCCAGCACCCGGAAGGTCAGCACGGGCTTTTCGGCCGTCTGCTGCATACGAAGACTGCCGGGATCGACCCCCTGCACGACCAGCGCTGTCCAGTCGCGCGCGATCTTGCGGGCTGCCTCCTGTTGCACGGCGCCCACCTCGGCGATCAGCCGGCGGGTCGGATTGGTCTTGCCCGGCATTCGCCGGCAGAGCATATAGGAGCGGTGGCCGAGAGGGGTGACCCGAACGATCAGGCCGGGCGCCTCGCTGTCCCAGATGTCGTAAGCCCTGTTCTTCGGGCGAATTGCGTCCAACCGCTTGTCGCTCAGCCTGACCCGTACCATCGGCTCCAGCCGCTCCCATGCTCCATCAACACCGGGGCAACGGGAGCATGTCGGATGGCATTTTTACAAGGTATCTCAATGCCTTGGTGATGGGACATGGATCGCTGCGGTAAGAGCGCACCGGGGGACTGGTAACAGGACCCGCATGGTAAACCCCACCGGGAGCAAAACCAAATAGGGACGACGCGAGGGCAACCTCAGGCCGGTTTCGAGGCCGGTCGTCCGGGTTGGTTGCTCGAGCTGCGGCGCAAGCCGTCGCCTAGAGGAATGGCCGTCACGTCCGCGTCGCGAGGCGCGGGCCTTACAGAACCCGGCTTACAGGCCAACTGGCAATTTATTCTGGGGATAAAGCGATGGTCGACAGCCCTCAACTGACCGCGCGCGTCCTCGCGCTCGAAATGCGCCTGACCCATCAGGATCGCGCCATCGAGGATCTCAACGAGATCGTGACGCGGCAATGGCGGGAAATGGAGCGGTTGAAGCGCCTCGTGGATCGGCTCGAGGCCGAAATCGCCGAGGCCGAGGCGGGGCGTCGCGACCTGCCGGGCAAGGAGCCGCCGCCCCCGCACTACTGATCGCCGGTTGCCGGGCAGCGGGCATGGCAAACGGATTGTTAAACTCCCTTCCTCAATATGCAGGCGATCGCCGGGCAAAACCCGGCTCAACCAGCGTACCGGCCTTGTTGCCGGATGGAGCGGACGGAAACCATGGCCCAGGAGAGCCCGCAAGCGCCGGCGCAACCTGATGCGCCCCGGCCCGCCGACGCGCGTGCCGATACCCCGCATGTTCCGGTGCTGCTTGCCGAAGTGCTCGAGGCGCTCGCGCCGTTAGAGGGTGCCCGCATCCTCGATGGCACGTTTGGGGCAGGGGGATATTCGCAGGCGCTGCTGGCGGCGGGGGCGAGCGTGGTCGCGATCGATCGCGACCCCAATGTGCTGCCCCATGCCGAGCGACTCGCGACTCTCTACCCGGATCGGTTCACCTTCGTGCCCGGCCAGTTTTCCGAACTCGATACGCTCGCGGGCGGGCCCGTCGATGGCGTTGTGCTCGATATCGGGGTGTCCTCGATGCAGCTCGACGAGGCGGTGCGCGGCTTCTCGTTCCTGCGCGACGGGCCGCTCGACATGCGCATGTCGGGGGAAGGCGAAAGCGCCGCGGACCTCGTCAACACCCTGAGCGAAGCCCGGCTGACCGACCTGCTCTTCGCCTATGGCGAGGAACGCAAGGCCCGTCGCATCGCCACCGCCATCGTTGCGGCACGCGCCGAAAAGCCTCTTTCCACGACCGCCGAACTGGCCCGGCTGATCGAGACCGTCATCGGGCGCAAGCCGGGCGAGATGCATCCGGCCACGCGCAGCTTCCAGGCGCTGCGGATCGCGGTCAATGGCGAGCTGCATGAGCTGGTCGCGGGGCTCTTCGCCAGCGAGCGGCTGCTTGCCCCCGGCGGGCGGCTCGCCGTCGTCAGCTTCCATTCGCTCGAGGATCGCATCGTCAAGCGCTTCCTCGATGCTGAAAAATCCGATCCCACACCCTCCCGCCATCTGCCGGTGCGCGGACAGGCCGCGCCGCGCTGGGCCCAGATCCGCAAGCCGGTGCGGGCGGGCGCAGCCGAGACGGAGCGCAATCCGCGCGCCCGTTCCGCGACCCTGCGCAGCGCCACGCGCACCGAAGCGCCGGCGCGCCCGGCCTCAGCCGAAGGCCTCGGCGTGCCGCTTTCGAGGAGGCTCGCATGATCCGCACGCTCAACGTCATCCTCGTGTGCACGAGTATTGCGGCGCTGGTGGGCGTCTACGGCCTCAAATATGCCGTGGAGGAAACCGCCAGCACCAAGGTGGAACTCGAACGGCTGATCGACAAGCAGCAGGCCGATTTGTCGATGCTCAAGGCTGACTGGGCCTATCTCAACCAGCCCAGCCATGTGGCGCCCATCGTGGTGCGCCACGAGGCGGCACTGGGCCTGAAGCCTGTCCGCCCCGAGCAGTTCGGCCGGCTCGACAACCTGCCGATGCGCAAGCCCGCGCCGGACAAGGCGGCGCTCGATGCGCTTTTCGAAGCGCTCGATTCGGGCATCGATCCCATTGAACAACTGATCATCGGGGCATCGCAATGAGCCTGGCAAGCGAAGCGGCCGTTCCCACAATCGCGCTCGAAGGCTCGCGCAAATCGCGCAGCCAGCTGACCCGGGCCCGCATTCGCTGGGTGATCTTCGGGCTGATCCTGGTCTTCGGCGTCATTGCCGGGCGGCTGGTGCAGCTCGGCTCGGTGGTGGTCGAGACCTCGATCGAGGGGCAGACGCGCGACGCCATCACCGCGACGCGGCCGCCGATCCTTGACCGGAACGGGCTTGAAATGGCCGTCGATATCCGCGTGCCCTCGCTGTTTGCCGAGCCGCGCCGCATCATCGATGTCGAGGAGGCGGTGACGGCCCTGCGCACGGTGCTGCCGGAACTCGATGCCGACTGGCTGCGCCGCCGGCTGACGGGGGATCGGGGCTTCGTCTGGGTCAAGCGCGAGCTGACCCCGGCGGTTGCCGACCGCATCTTCCAGCTCGGCATTCCCGGCCTCGATTTCGTCACCGAATCCAAGCGGTTCTATCCGGGCGGCCGCGAGGCCTCCCATATCCTGGGCGCGGTGAACATCGACAACCAGGGCATCGCCGGCATCGAAAAGAACATGGACGACCGCGACGTCGCGCTGCTGCAGGAACTCGGGCTGGCACGCGACCGGGCGCTGGCGCCGGTCAGCCTCTCGATCGATGCGCGCGTGCAGCACGTGATGTATTCGGAGCTTCTCGACACCTTCACCCGCTACAAGGCGATCGCCGCTGCCGGCGTGATGGTCGATGTGCGCACCGGCGAAGTGCTCGCCATGGTGTCGCTGCCCGATTTCGACCCCAACAATCCCGCCTCCGCCTTCGAGCTCTATGATGGCAAGAAGGACCAGCGGTTCAATCGCATCACATCCGGCATCTATGAACTGGGCTCGACGTTCAAGACGGTTACCTTTGCGGGCGCCATCGACAGCGGGCGGGTGCGGCTGACCGACAATTTCGATGCGCGCTTCGGCATCCGCTTCGGTCGCTTCACCATCGACGATTTCCATGGCAAGCACCGCGTGCTGAGCACCTCGGAGGTCTACAAATATTCCTCCAATATCGGCACGATCCGGATCATGCAGGCCATGGGCAAGGACGAGTTCCGCGCCTTCCTGACCAAGCTGGGCATGGACAAGCCGATGCAGATCGAACTGCCCGAGCGGCGCAATCCGGTGGTGCCGGAAAAATTCTCGGAGATCGTCGCGGCCACGGCCAGCTTTGGCCATGGGCTCTCGGTTTCGCCCCTGCACATGGCCAAGGCGATGGCCGCCTTCGTCAATGACGGCATGATGGTGCCGGTGACGCTCTACAAGCGGGACGAAGCCGCGGCGCGCCCGCTCTACGAACCGGTGATCTCGCCCCAGACGAGCGCGCAGATCCGCTATCTGATGCGGCTCAATGCCATCGACGGGTCGGGGTCGCGCATGGATCGCGAGGCGCGTGGCTATCGCACTGGCGGCAAGACGGGCACGGCGGAAAAGGTCGTGGATGGCCGATATTCGTCGAGCAAGACGCTTGCGGTCTTCGCCTCGGCCTTTCCGCTCGATGATCCGCAATATGCGATGGTGATCCTCGTCGACGAGCCGCAGAAGGAAACGCCGCAGTCGGGTACCACGGCCGGCTGGAATGCCGGAGAAGTCACCGGCCGAATCGTCAAGCGTGTCGCGCCGATGCTGGGAATCGCCCCCGATTTCAGCGAAATGCTGGATCAGGCGCTCGTTCCGGCCTCGATGGCCCGCGCCCCTGCTCCGGAGAACCGACTTGGCGTTCCGTCTCTCTGACCTCCTTGCCGGCTCGCATGCGGGCGACGTGCCTGCCATCGTCGTAACGGGCGTGGAAGCCGACAGCCGGGCCGTAGCTGCGGGGCAAGCCTTTTTCGCCGGCCCCGGCACGCGGGTGCACGGGCTGGCCTTTGCGGCGGAGGCTGTGGCGCGGGGCGCCGTGGTCATCGTTTCCGACCGGCCCGCCGACACCGATCCGGGCGTGCCGGTTGTGGTGGTCGAGGATGTGCGGGCTGCCTATGCCAGGGCCGCCGCGCGGAGCTATCCGCCGCAGCCGTCGGTTGCGGTTGCCGTTACTGGCACCAACGGCAAATCGTCGGTGGTGTCCTTCGTGCGCCAGATCTGGTCGGCCTGCGGCATCCGGGCCGCGAGCCTCGGGACCGTCGGGGTCGAGACCGATGCGGGCATCGCGGCCGGCGAATTGACGACGCCCGATGCACTGACCCTGCACAGGGCGCTGCAGAAGCTGGCCGAGGCCGGCATCGACCATGTGGCGCTCGAAGCCTCGAGCCAGGGGCTCGACCAGCGCCGCGTCGACGGGATCGCCTTCCGCGCGGTCGGCTTCACCAATCTCTCGCGCGACCATCTCGACTATCATGCCGATATGGAAACCTATGCCGAAGCCAAGCTGAGGCTCTTCCGCCATCTGATCGCGCCGGGCGGGGCGGCGGTGGTCAATGTCGATGATGCGTGGAGCCCACCCTTCGTCAACGCCGCGCTCGAAGCGGGCGTGACGCTGCTGACGGTGGGACGCGAGGGCGCCTATTTCGAGATCGCCGCCATCGAGAACGAGGGCTATGGCCAGCGCGTCACCGGGCGGCTGGTGGGCGAGCCCGTCAGCTTCCTCCTGCCGCTGACCGGAGCCTTCCAGGCCCACAATGCCATCATGGCGCTGGCCCTGGCGCTTTCTGCCGGGGCGCCGCACGGGGAGGCGATAGCGGCGCTCTCGACCCTCAAGGGCGCGCGCGGGCGGCTGGAGCGGGTAGCCGAACACAATGGCGCCGCCATCTTCGTCGATTACGCCCACAAGCCGGTGGCGCTGGAGACGGCGCTTCTGGCGCTGCGACCCTATGCCAGCGGGAGGCTCATCGTCGTCATCGGGGCAGGGGGCGACCGCGATCCCGGCAAGCGCCCGATGATGGGCAAGGCAGCCAGCGAGGGGGCCGACATCGTCATCGTGACCGACGACAATCCGCGCACCGAAGATCCCGCCGCCATCCGCGCCGCCGTGCTGGCCGCAGCGCCAGGCGCGCAGGAAATCGCCGACCGTCGCGCCGCCATCGCCCACGGCATCGGGCTTCTCGGGCCCGGCGACGTGCTGCTGATCGCCGGCAAGGGACATGAGGACTACCAGATCGTGGGCACCACCAAGCACCACTTCTCCGACCATGAAGTCGTGACCGAGACGCTGGCGGGGCGCGGATGAACGAGCTTGCCAGCCCTCTCTGGACGATCGCCGAGATCGTCGCCGCCACCAATGGCTATGCCGATGGCGTGACCGCGCAGGCGGTGACCGCGGTTTCGATCGATTCCCGCGACATCCAGCCCGGTGCGCTCTTTGTCGCGATCAAGGGCGACACTCATGACGGGCATGATTTCGTCGGTGCGGCCCTCGATGCGGGCGCGGCTGCGGCGCTGGTTTCGGCAGACCGGGCGCCGGCGCTGGGCCGCAAGGGCGTGATCGGGGTGCGCGACCCGATGAAGGCGCTCGAAGCCTTGGCGCGCGCGGCACGCGAGCGCAGCACCGGGCAGATCGTCGCCATCACCGGAAGCGTCGGCAAGACATCGACCAAGGAAGCGGTGCGCACCGTGCTCGCGGCATCGGGCAAGGTGCATGCCTCGATCAAGAGCTACAACAATCACTGGGGCGTGCCGTTGATGCTGGCGAACCTGCCGCGCAACGTGCCCTTCGGCGTCTTCGAGATCGGCATGAACCATGCCGGGGAAATCGCCAATCTGGTCAAGATGGTGCGGCCCCATATCGCCCTCGTGACCTCGGTGGCGCCGGCCCATCTCGAGTTTTTCCCCTCGGTCACCGCCATCGCCGAAGCCAAGGCGGAGATCCTTCTGAGCCTCGAACCCGGCGGGACGGCGGTGTTCAACGCCGACCATGATTATCTGCATGTGCTGATGGGTGCGGCGCGACGGCTGGGCATTACCAACATCGTGACCTACGGGTTCGACGAGAGTTCGGACTGGCATATCGGTGCGCCACGCGTCAGCGATGGCGTGACCCACGCCACGATCAGCCATGAGGGCCAGGTGCAGCGCCTCGCCCTTCGTGTGCCCGGCCGGCACATGATCGCCAATGCCACCGCTGCCATCGTGGTCAATGCGCTCGTGGGCGGGGGGGCGATGTCGGCCATCGGGGCTCTCGGCCAGTTCGCGGCGCCCGAGGGGCGTGGGGAGACGCTGAGGCTGGGCAACCCAAAGAAGCCCCTGCTGCTCGTGGATGAGAGCTACAACGCCAACACCGCTTCCATGCGGGCAGCGATGGAGGTCTATTCCGGCATCACCCCGCCATCGGGCCGAAAGGTGCTGGTGCTGGGCGACATGCTGGAACTGGGACCCGAAAGCCCGAACCTCCATCGCAGCCTTGCCGACGCCGTGAAGGCGACCGGCGCGACAGAGATTTACCTCATCGGCAAGGGCATGGCCGCCCTGCGCGATGCCCTGGGTGACGGGCAGGTCACAGCCCATGCCGAAAGCGTTGAGCAACTGGCGGAAACGATCCTCGGCGGCCTTGCGCCCGGCGACTCGGTTATGGTCAAAGGGTCCAAAGGCGTGCGACTTGCGGGTCTCGTGCGGCGCATCCGCGAGACCTTCGCATAGGGCGCCAGACGGCGCCGGGAGAGGACGCTTAGAGCATGCTGTATTTCCTCGGCCAGTTGGGCGACAGCCTCGCAGCCTTCAACGTCTTCCGCTACATTACCTTCCGCACCGCTGGCGCGGTGGTGACGGCGCTGTTCTTCGTGTTCATGTTCGGCCCCGGCATGATCCGGCTGCTGCGGGTCAAGCAGGGCAAAGGCCAGCCCATCCGCGAGGACGGCCCTGCGGGCCACCTGCTGACCAAGAAGGGCACGCCCACAATGGGCGGGCTGATGATCCTTTCGGGCGCGGTGAGCTCGATCCTTTTGTGGTCGAACCTCTCGAACGGCTATGTCTGGGTGGTGCTCTTCGTCACCGTCTCGTTCGGCGCCATCGGGCTTTATGACGATTATCTCAAGGTCAAGCGCATGTCGCATGCCGGGTTTTCGGGTCGGCAGAGGCTGCTGCTCGAGGCACTGGTCGGCCTTATTGCCTGTTTTTTCCTCTCCAAGCTCGGCGACCCGGCCTTCTCCAATTCGCTGCTCTTCCCCTTCGTGAAGGGGCTGGCGCTCGACATGGGCTGGTTCTTCCTGATCTTTGGCGCCTTCGTGATCGTTTCGGCGGGCAATTCGGTGAACCTTACCGACGGGCTCGACGGGCTGGCGATCGTGCCCGTGATGGTGGCGGCCGCCTGCTTCGGGCTCATCGCCTATCTCGTGGGCTCGGTGACCTATGCCGACTACCTGCTGATCAATTACGTGCCGGGCACGGCCGAGCTTTCGGTGGTGTGCGGCGCGCTGATCGGGGCCGGGCTGGGGTTCCTGTGGTTCAATGCCCCGCCGGCGCAGATCTTCATGGGCGATACCGGTTCGCTGGCGCTCGGCGGCGCGCTGGGGGCTATCGCGGTGGCGACCAAGCACGAGATCGTTCTCGCCATCGTGGGGGGGCTCTTCGTGCTCGAAACCGTCTCGGTGATCGTGCAGGTCGCCTCGTTCCGCCTGACCGGCAAGCGCGTGTTCAAGATGGCGCCGATCCACCACCATTTCGAGCATCTGGGCTGGACCGAAAGCCAGGTGGTGATCCGCTTCTGGATCATCTCGCTGGTGCTGGCGCTGATCGGGCTTTCGTCCCTCAAGCTGCGCTGACGACCCGGGCCGGCGTTGCAAAATGCGCCGGTCGGTCACGCTCTGCTAACCAAAGCGGCCTAGACTGTCCCGATTGTTGCGACAGGGACCGCCGGGCAGGGCGGGTCAGATCATGTTTTCGCGCGCCAGAAAGACGCCCATCGCCGAATGGTGGTGGACCGTCGACAAGCCGCTTCTCGCGGCCCTCATGCTGCTGATGACCTGCGGCATGGTGATGAGCTTCGCCGCCAGCCCGGCCGTGGCCGAGCGCCTCGGGCTCAGCCCCTGGCATTTCGTCATCCGGCATGCGCTGTTCATCATTCCCACCATCGGGGTGCTGATCGCCACATCCTTCCTGACGCATCGGCAGGCGCGCGTCGCCGCGATCGCCGGGCTTGCCGTCAGCATCGTGCTGCTCTGGGCGACGCTGCGCTTCGGCGTCGAGGTCAAGGGTGCGCGGCGGTGGCTGAGCTTTGCCGGCCAGTCGCTGCAGCCCTCCGAATTCGTGAAGCCGTTCTTTGCCGTGATCGGCGCCTGGCTCTTCGCCGAATCGATGAAGCGCCGCGACATGCCGGCGCGCATCCTGGCCACGGGGCTCATGGGCCTCATCGTTGGAGCGCTGCTGCTCCAGCCCGATATCGGGCAGACGGCACTGGTGCTCGCGACCTGGGCGGCGCTCCTGTTCCTTTCGGGCATCTCCTGGCTGCTGATCTTCGCGCTGGCCTTTGTCGGGGTCGGGCTGCTGTTTGGCGCCTATATGTTCTTCCCGCACTTTGCCCGCCGCATCGACACCTTCATCAACCCCGAAGGCGGCGGCAATACCTACCAGATCGACAAGGCGCTGGCCTCGCTGCTCGAGGGCGGCTGGTTCGGGCGCGGGCCGGGTGAATCGCTGGCCAGCAAGGCCATTCCCGACGCCCATGCCGATTATGTGTTCTCGGCGGCGGCGGGCGAGTTCGGCATCCTCTTTTGCCTCGTGCTGGTGGGCCTGATCGGCTTCATCGTGGTGCGCGCGCTGGTCGGTGCGCAGGCCCAGAGCAGCCTCTTTGCTCGCCTCGCCGCGTCGACCCTCGCAATCCAGTTCGCCATGCAGTGCGGCATCAACCTTGCGGTCAATCTCAACCTCGTGCCGCCCAAAGGCATGACGCTGCCCTTCGTGTCCTATGGCGGCACTTCGATGATCGCGATTGCCTTTGCCATGGGGCTGGTGCTGTCGCTGACGCGCGCGCGCCCCGAGGAGCGGATGACGACAGGCCTGCCGGCCTATCGCAGCGCCATGGTGGCGGCCGAATGAGCCGCTTCGTGCTGATGGCCGGCGGCACCGGCGGGCATCTCTTTCCCGCCATGGCGCTGGCGCAGGAACTGCGCCGTCGCGGCCATGAAATCCACCTCATGACCGATCATCGCGTCGCCGACCATGGCGGGCGCTTTCCGGCCAAGGCGATCCATGTGGTGCCCTCGGCAACGCCGTCGGTCAGAAGCCCGGTGAAGTTCCTCGTGGCCGGCACCAAGATCACCTGGGGCATAGCCGTCGCGGCGCAGAAGCTGCGTGGTATCGCGCCCGATGCCGTGGTCGGGTTCGGCGGCTACCCTGTCTATCCGCCGTTCATGGCCGCGCGCCTTCTTGGCATTCCCGGCCTGCTGCACGAACAGAACGCCGTGATGGGGCGGGCCAACCGGGCGCTGGCAAGCCGCGCCAATGCGCTGGCAACGAGCTTTGAGACAACGCTCAAGGCAGAGGCCTTCGCGGCCAAGACGACGATCACCGGCAATCCGGTGCGCGATCGGGTGCGGGCCGTGGCCCATGCGCCCTATCCTCCGACTGGCCCTGCGGACCTGTTGCGGCTCGTGGTCTTTGGCGGCAGCCAGGGCGCGCGGGTGTTTTCAGAACTCGTGCCGCCTGCCATCGCCGAGCTGCCCGAGGATCTGCGATCCCGCCTGCTCGTGACGCAGCAGTGCCGGCCCGAGGACCTCGACCGGGTGGCGGAAGCCTATCGGCAGGCCAAGGTGAATGTCGAACTGGCGGCGTTTTTCGATGATCTGCCCGAGCGCATCGCGGCGAGCCATCTCGTCATCGCACGGTCGGGGGCCTCGACCATCGCGGAACTGGGCGTTCTGGGGCGACCCGCCATCCTCGTGCCGCTGCCGGGGGCGCTCGACGCGGACCAGAAGAACAATGCGCTGCTGGTGGAGAAGGCCGGCGCCGGCTGGCTTATGGAGCAGGCCACGCTTTCGCCCTCTTTGCTTGCGAGCAGACTTGCCTCACTTTTGGGTGATCCGGCTGCCCTGATCGCAGCGTCCGGCGCCGCCGCAGGATTGGGAAAACCGCAGGCCGTCGAGGCTCTGGCGGACATGGCCGAGCGGCTCGCACGCCGCAGCGGCGCAAAGGCTAACGGAGCAGTATCCAGATGAAAATGCCGCGCAATATCGGGCCGGTGCACTTCGTGGGCATCGGTGGCATCGGCATGAGCGGCATCGCCGAGATCCTGCACGACCAGGGCTATCCGGTGCGCGGCTCGGACGCCTCGGAAAGCGCCAATGTCCAGCGGCTGCGCGAGATGGGCATTCATGTCGATGTGGGACAAAGGGCTGAAAACCTGCGCGATGCCGCCGTCGTGGTGATCTCCTCGGCGATCAAGAAGGGCAATCCCGAGCTCGACGCGGCGCGTGCGCGCGGCCTGCCGGTGGTGCGCCGCGCCGAGATGCTCGCCGAAATCATGCGCTTCAAGAATGCCATCGCCATTGGCGGCACGCATGGCAAGACGACGACGACCACGCTGGTCGCGACCCTGCTCGATGCCGGCAGCATGGACCCTACGGTCATCAATGGCGGCATCATCAATGCCTATGGCACCAATGCGCGGCTCGGCTCGGGCGAGTGGATGGTGGTGGAGGCCGACGAGAGCGACGGCACCTTCGTCAAGCTGCCTGCCGATGTCGCCGTGGTCACCAATATCGACCCCGAGCATCTCGATCACTATCGGGATTTCGACGGGGTGCGGAAGGCGTTCCTCAACTTCGTCGAGAACGTGCCCTTCTACGGCTTTGCCGTGATGTGCCTCGACCATCCCGAAGTGCAGGCGCTGGTGGGGCAGATCCGCGATCGCCGCGTCATCACCTATGGCCGCAATCCGCAGGCGGATGTGCGGCTGGTCGATCTCGAGACGCGGGACGGCCAGAGCCATTTCGCCGTCGAAATCCGCGACCGCATCCGCATGACCCATCTCCGCATCGAGGGGTTGAGCCTGCCGATGCCGGGCGAGCACAATGCCCTCAACGCGACGGCCGCGATCGCGGTCGCCGACCAGCTCAAGGTGCCGGCCGAGGCCATCCGCAAGGGGCTGCGCGGGTTCTCGGGCGTCAAGCGGCGCTTTACGCGGACCGGCGTGGTCGGGGGCATCACTGTCATCGACGATTACGGGCATCACCCGGTCGAGATCGCTTCCGTGCTGCGGGCTGCCCGGCAGTCGGCGCGCCGCGACGTGATCGCGGTGGTGCAGCCGCACCGCTACAGCCGCCTCAACGACCTGTTCAACGATTTTGCCGCCTGCTTCAACGATGCCGATACGGTCATCGTCGCGCCGGTTTATGCGGCGGGCGAGCAGCCGATCCCGGGCGTGACGCATGAGGAGCTGGTGAACCGCATAAGGGCGCGCGGGCATCGCGACGCGCGGATCATCGACAGGCCCGAGGCGCTGGCGCCGTTGCTGGCCGGCCGCGCCGAGGATGGCGATTACGTCGTGTGCCTGGGGGCCGGCAACATCACGCAATGGGCCGCCAGCCTGCCGGGCGAGCTGGGCAAGCTCATCGATGCGGAGCCGGTGTCATGAGCTGGCCCGATCTCATCCCCAGCCTCTCGCCCTGGATTTCCGAGGTGCGCGGGCGGCTGACGCCCAACCAGCCGCTGTCCGAGGTGACGTGGTTTCGCGTCGGCGGGCCGGCGCAGCTGTTCTTCTCGCCGGCTGACGAGGACGATCTGGCCTTTTTCCTGAGAAACCTGCCAGAGGACATCCGCGTGACAGTGATCGGGCTCGGCTCGAACCTGCTGGTGCGCGACGGCGGCCTCGATGGCGTCGTCATCCGCCTGGCGGGCCGGGCGTTTGGACAGATCGAGGTTCTCGATGGGCATCGCCTGCGCGTCGGCACATCGCTGCCTGACGTCAAGGTCGCGACGGCCGCTGCCGAGGCGGGCATCGACGGGCTGACCTTCTATCGCGGCATTCCGGGCGGCATTGGTGGCGCGCTCTACATGAATGCTGGGTGCTATGGCACCGAAACGCGCGACCGCATGGTGGAACTGCGTGCGGTGACCCGGCAGGGCGAGATCGTGACCCTGACCAATGCGGATATGGGCTACCTCTACCGCAAGTCGAACGGGCCGCGCGGAGCGGTGTTCACGTCGGCGGTCTATCAGGGCTTTGCCGGCGACAAGGATGACATCCTCAATCGCATGCGCGAGATCACCGAGAAGCGCGAAAGCTCGCAGCCGACCAAGGCCAAGACCGGCGGATCCACCTTCAAGAACCCCGAGGGGCATTCGAGCTGGAAGCTGATCGACGCCGCAGGCTGCCGCGGGTTGCGGGTGGGCGGGGCGCAGATGAGCGAACTGCACGCCAATTTCCTGCTCAATGTCGAGGATGCGACCGCCCACGACATCGAGACGCTGGGCGAGACGGTGCGCAACCGCGTGCGGGCGCATTCGGGCATCGAACTGCGCTGGGAAATCCGCCGCATGGGGCATTTCGTGCCGGGCCACGAGGTGCGCGAGTTCCTCGATGGCGACGTGTTCACGGGTGCGGTGTGATCATGCTGTCACAGTTGCAGCGGCAAGGCCCCCTCACCCGGCCTTCGGCCGACCTCTCCCCCAAGGGAGAGGTGACGATGCGGCACGCCCGGACCAATTCTTCACCTCTCCCTCGGGGGAGAGGTCGCCGCGAAGCGGCGGGGGAGGGGGCCTTCCTCCCCTGTTTCAGTTCGGAGTCCAGCCAATGACCAAGCACGTTGCCGTCCTCATGGGCGGCCTTTCGAACGAACGCGCGGTGTCGCTGCGCTCGGGGCGGGGCTGTGCCGAGGCGCTGGCGCGCTCGGGCTATCAGGTGACCGAAGTCGATGTCGGGCACGACGTTGCGGCGGTACTCTCGGCGCTCAAGCCCGATGTCGCCTTCAACGCGCTGCATGGCCGGTTCGGCGAAGATGGCACCATCCAGGGCCTGCTCGAATATCTGCGCATTCCCTACACCCATTCGGGCGTGCTGGCCTCGGCCATGGCGATGGACAAGCACCAGGCCAAGATCGTCTTCAAGGCCGCCGGCATTCCCGTGACCGACCACGTCGTGGCCAATCGTGCGGAAGTGGCGCGCGCCCATGTGATGGCGCCGCCCTATGTGATCAAGCCGGTGGCCGACGGATCCTCGAACGGCATCTTCATCGTCAAGGCCGACCAGAGCCATCCGCCCCAGGAGATTCTCGGGGCCGACTGGAAGGGCGGCGAGATGCTGATGGTGGAGCGCTATGTGCCGGGCCGGGAGCTGACCTGCGCGGTGATGGGCGACGTGGCGCTCGGGGTAACCGAGATCGTCACCGACCTCGCCTTCTACAATTACGAGGCAAAATACAGCGCCGGCGGTTCGCACCACATCATCCCCGCGCCAATTCAACCGAAAATTTACGACAAAGTGCAGAATATGGCCCTCAAGGCGCATGCCGCCATGGGCTGCCGGGGCGTGTCGCGGACCGACTTCCGCTTCAACGAACAGGCCGGACCCGATGGCGAGCTGGTCTGCCTCGAGATCAATACCCAGCCGGGTATGACCGAGGTGTCGCTCGTGCCCGAACAGGCGCGGCATGCGGGCCACTCCTTCGAGGAGCTGGTCTCCTGGATGGTGGAGGATGCGAGTTGCAACAGGTAGGGAGCAATGTGTTCCTGGCTTCGGCCGAACCCGTCGATCCCCGACAGCTTCCCGCCCCGTTCAGGCCGCGCAGCCTGCCCCGACGCATGGTCGCGACCGCCCGTCACGCCTGGGTGCTTCATCGCCGGGCGCTAAAGCTCGCCATGGCCGGCGTGGTCGTCTTGGCAGCGGGCGTCGGCCTTTATGAAGCGCGCGACCACATTTCCACCGGTCTTGCCAGCGCAACCGACCTGGTACAGGGGCGGTTCGCATCCGCCGGCTTCGGCATCAACGCCATCGAGATCAGCGGCCAGCGCCTGACCCGCGAGCGCGATATCTTCGCGCTGCTGACCATGGGCAACGGCAATTCGACCCTGACCTATGACGTCGACAAGGCGCGCATGCGTCTCGAATGGCTGCAGGCTGTCGAGAGTGCCTCGGTGCGCAAGGTCTATCCCGACCGTCTCGAAGTCGCCATCGTCGAGCGTGAACCCGTGGCGCGGTGGCGCGTGGCGGGGGTCACCTATCTCGTGGACGTGCAGGGCCGTCGCATCGGCACCACCGATGGCGCCTTCGGCGAGCTGCCGCTGGTGATCGGGTCGGGTGCGGCCGATGACGCGCAGGTGATGATCCGCGCGCTGGCCCAGCATCCCGATCTCAAGGCCGGCATCGCCGCGCTCAGCCGCATCAGCGACCGGCGCTGGGACCTGATCTTCCAGACCGGCCTCAGAGTGCAGCTGCCCGAGCAGGGCGTGGCGCAGGCGCTCGTGCAGCTGGCCCAGTATCAGCGCGACTATCGCCTGCTCGACCGTGACGTCACGGTGATCGACCTGCGCGTTCCCGGCCTCGTGGCGCTCGAGCCGGGCGAGGACGCCGCCGCGCAGATCGAAGCCGAGCGCAAGGCAGCCGGAAAGAAGAGATCATGATCACCGATGCGATGACCGCGCGCCTCAAGCCCGTGCAGCCGGGGCGGACCAGCCTCGTCTCCGTGCTCGATATCGGGTCGACCAAGCTCTGCTGCGTCATCGCGCGGCTGGTGCCGCGACCCGAGGGCAGGGCGCTCAAGGGGCGCAGCCATGTGGCCCAGGTCATCGGCTTCGGTTACGGTCCCTCGAGCGGCATCAAGAGCGGGGTGATCACCGATCTCGACAAGGCCGAGCAGTCGGTGCGCACCGTGGTCGGCATGGCCGAACGCGCCGCCGGGCTGACGGTACAGTCGGTGGTGGTCAACGTCACGGCCGGCAGGCTGGGGTCCGAAACCTTCTCCGCCAATGTCAATCTGGGCGGGCAGGAGGTCGAGAAGGCCGATATCCAGCGCGTGCTGCGCGCCGTCAACCAGCGCAGCGTGCGGCCGGAACGCTCGATCATCCACGCCATGCCCATCGGCTATTCGCTCGACGGTCAGCGCGGCGTGCGCGATCCGCTCGGCATGGTGGGCGAAAAGCTCGGCATCGATGTCGCGGTGGTGTCCTCCGAAACCCTCGCGATGCGCAATATCGAACTGGTGCTCAATCGCTGCCACCTCGAGATCGAGGCGCTGGTGGCGACCCCTTATGCATCGGGCCTCGCATCGCTGGTGGATGACGAAGCCGAGCTGGGGGTGGCGGCGGTGGACATGGGGGGCGCGACGACGACCGTTGCGGTGTTTTCCGACGGGCACCTCGTCTATTCCGATGCCATTGCGATCGGCGGCCACCACCTGACCCTCGATATCGCGCGCACGCTCTCGGTCAGCGTCGCTGACGCCGAGCGCCTCAAGACGGTCTATGGCAGCGTGCTGCCCGGCCAGGCCGACGAGCGGGAACTGATCCCCGTCGTGCCGGTGGGCGCTACGCATGACGAGGCCCCGGGGCAGATTCCGCGCTCGCACCTCACCCGCATCCTGCGGCCGCGGATCGAGGAAATCCTCACCGCCGTGCGTGATCGCATGCAGGCGACCGGCATGATGGATGTGTGCGGGCGCCGCTTCGTTTTGACGGGAGGGGCAAGCGACCTCACCGGTCTGCCGGAGGTGGCCCGCCGCATGCTGGCGCGCAATGTGCGCAATGGCAGGCCGATGGGCATTTCGGGCCTGCCCGACATCGCCAAGGGGCCCGCCTTTGCCGCCGTTGCCGGCATGCTGATCTATCCGCAGGTGTGCGGGCAGGAATATTCCGAACCGCGCGCCTCGCGCCGGCTCATCGGATCCGACGGCTATCTCGCCCGCGTCGGGGGATGGCTCAAGACAGCTCTCTGAAAGAATTTATCGCTCCATGGACCATATCGACACCGGCATCGCCCCCTCCACCGGCCCCGTCTCCGACGCTATTCGCGACGGCCGGCTCTACTGGACCGTGGTGGTTGCCGAGGATCCCAAGACCGGCGAAATCGAAAAAGGTCCGATCGAGGTGCAGACCCGCAGGGCGCTGCTCAACCTCGAGCAGTCGATGCGCGCAGCCGGCGGCACTTTGGCCAACATCGTGCAGGTACAGGTTTTTCTCGTCGACCGTGCCGACGGACCGGGGATGAACAAGGTCTATGGCGAGTTCTTCAAGGCCCCTTATCCGGTGCGCGCGACCGTGGTCGTTAAGGAATTGATGGCCGAAGGCCTGCGCATCGAAATCCTCGCCCAGGCGGTCATCGACCCCGCCTGAACCCCCGCAAATCCAGGGTTAACGGGCCGTTAGCGCGCCATGGTCTCGCCTTGCAGATTGCACACCCGTTAATGCAATCGGCGCAATCGTTAGGGCGCGGTTAACGATTTGGCGACTAAAACTGGACCCACACGCCACTATGGGGTCCTCCATGACGATCAACCTCACGATTCCGGATATCCAGGAACTCAAGCCCCGCATCACCGTATTCGGTGTCGGCGGTGCCGGCGGCAACGCCGTCAACAACATGATCACTTCCGGGCTCGACGGGGTCGACTTCGTCGTGGCCAATACCGACGCGCAGGCTCTCGCGCTCTCGAAAGCGCCCCGCATCATCCAGCTGGGTGTGTCGGTGACCGAGGGGCTCGGCGCCGGTTCGCACCCGGAAGTGGGTCGCGCAGCGGCCGAAGAAAGCTTCGACGAAATCAACGATCACCTCTCGGGCTCGCACATGGTGTTCATCACCGCGGGCATGGGTGGTGGCACCGGCACGGGCGCAGCCCCCGTGGTGGCCCGCGCAGCCCGTGAGCAGGGGATCCTCACGGTCGGCGTCGTCACCAAGCCCTTCGCCTTCGAAGGCAACCGGCGTGCCCGTCTGGCCGAAGAGGGGATCGACGAGCTTCACCGGCATGTCGACACCCTGATCATCATTCCGAACCAGAACCTCTTCCGCGTCGCCAACGAGAAGACCACCTTCGCCGACGCCTTCGCGATGGCCGACCAGGTGCTGTTCTCGGGCGTCGCCTGCATCACCGACCTGATGGTCAAAGAAGGCCTGATCAATCTCGACTTCGCCGACGTTCGCGCCGTAATGCGCGGCATGGGCAAGGCGATGATGGGTACGGGCGAGGCTTCGGGTGATGACCGTGCGCGGCACGCGGCCGAGGCGGCGATCGCCAACCCGCTGCTCGACGACGTGTCCATGCAGGGCGCGCGCGGTCTGCTGATCTCGATCACCGGCGGGCCGGACCTGACGCTCTACGAAGTCGACGAGGCCGCCAGCCGCATCCGCGAGGAAGTCGATCAGGACGCCAACATCATCCTGGGCGCTACCTTCGACCCCAACATGACCGGCACTATCCGCGTCTCGGTGGTCGCCACGGGCACCGATGCCACCATGGTGCAGGCTCTCGAGCCGATGAAGGCCAATCCGGGTCGTGCTCCGCTCGCCGTACGTCGTCCGCATGCCGGTGCCGAGCAGTATGCCCAGATGCAGGCCCAGCCGCAGCCGACCATGGTCGCGCCGCCGGCCGCCCCGCAGCCCGCTCTCGAATCGCAGGTGCAGATGGCCGTGGCCGAGGCGATCAGCCACGCGCCGCAGCAGCGCCACTATGCCGAGGACGATGGCATCGAAGTCGAGCCCTACATTCCCTCGGCCAGCCACGACCCGTACGAGGACGCGCCGCGCCCCGTCGATTCGCCCATTCCGTCGGTCTATGTGCCCTCGAGCGCCGAGCGGCCGGACCTGCAGCGCCGGATGCCGCGGACCGAGGAGTTTCCGGCTGTTGCCAGAAGGTCACTCGATGGCCAAGAAAAGCAGGATGCCGAGCCGCGAAATGCCCGCGCCCTGTTCAAGCGCCTCGCCTCGAATGTCGGCCTGAACCTGCGGGCCGGCGAGACCGATCGCCCCCATCAGGGCAGCGCCGATGCCGCAGCGCGCAGCGCCATTGAAGCCGGCGCGCCCCGGAATCCGCAGGTTTCGGCCCCCCGCGAGGGCGCCCAGGGCCAGTATGACGCGCATGGCCGTCCGGTGCCGCAGGGCACCCAGCGCGACCAGCTCGAGATTCCCTCCTTCCTGCGCAAGCATGGTTGAGGCAAGGCCCGATTAGCGATCGGCTCGACCCGGTGCGGCTTCCGCGCCGGGTTTTTATTGGCTAAGACTTTTGAGCCGCAGCTGGCTTCGGAGCGACAAAACCATGCAGAAACTATCGGCGCGGCAGCGCACTCTGGCAGCGGCGCTCGATTTCAGCGGTTTTGGCGTGCATAGCGGGCTGCCCGTATCGCTGCGCATTGCACCGGGCGCGCCGGATTCCGGCTACACCATCGTGCGATCCTTCGAGGATGGGCGGTCGACGCCGCCCGTGCAGGTGCATTTTTCGCGCGTGACCCGCACCACCTTGTGCACCACCATCGACCTTGGCGACAGCGTCTCGGTGGCCACCGTGGAGCATGTGATTTCGGCCCTTTCGGGCCTCGGCGTCGACAATGCGCGCATTACCCTCACCGGCAACGAATGCCCCATCCTCGATGGCAGTGCGGCGCCTTTCGTCGACGCCATCATGGCGGTCGGGCTCGAGGTGCAGCCGATCAACCGCAAGTTCATCAAGATCATGCGGCAGGTCATCGTGCGCAACAATGACGCGATGGCGGCGCTCGAACCCTATAACGGGCGGATGCTCGATCTTGAGATCGACTTCGACAGCCGCGTCATCGGCCGGCAGCGGATGATCTTCGACTGGACGCCGCGCCGCTATTTCGAGGACGTGTCGCGCGCCCGCACCTTCGGTTTCGTGCGCGACGCCAAGATCCTGCGCCAGGCCGGCTATGCGCTGGGGTCCTCGCTCGACAATTCGATCACGGTCGATCAGGACAAGATCCTCAATCCGGGCGGGTTGCGCTATGAGGACGAGTTCGTGCGCCACAAGCTGCTCGACGCGCTTGGCGACCTCGCCCTTTGCGGCCTGCCGATCTACGGGCGCTTCCGCTCATACAAAGGCGGGCATGCGCTTAACGCGCTTGTGCTGCACAGCCTGTTTGGCAGCGACGCAAACTATGAGATAGTCTCGGCCGAGGATCTGCCGCTGGCTTTCGATGCTCTCGACGATGTACCCGAGGGCCTGGCCGTGCGGCCATATCTGCGGTCGGTCGGCTGACGCCGCCGCGCCACAGTTTTGATCCTTTTCGTGGGTAGTCGGCACGTCTCTCGTGGCGCGCAACAGTACGGGGCAGTTCGTGATTCTCAAGGCAATAGCGCAGCATACCGGCCGGGCCGGGCGTATCCTCGCCATCATCGGTCTTGCTGCCGCCCTCTCGGCCTGCAACCTGTTCGGCCCGACCAAGATCAAGGAAGAAGCCATCGTGCCGCCCGAGACGCTCTATCAGAGCGCGCTTGCGGACATGGATGGCCAGCGCTTCAACGGCGCCATCACCACCCTGCAGAAGCTCGAGCGTCAGCATCCTTACTCCGAGTTCAAGGAGAAGGCGCAACTGATGACGGTCTATGCCAATTTCCGCATCGGCAAATATGAAGAGGCGGTGCTGGCTGCGGACCGCTACATGGCGCTTTATCCGGCGTCGCCCGAGACGCCCTATATCCTGTGGCTCAAGGGATCGTCCTATTACGGGCAGATCAAGGACATCACGCGCGACCAGCAATTGTCGCGCAACGCCATCGAGACGTTCCAGCTGGTGGTCTCGAACTATCCCAAGAGCGAATACGCCAAGGACGCCAAGGACAAGATGCTGGTCGCCACCGACCAGATGGCCGGCAAGGAAATGTCGGTGGGGCGCTATTATCTCGGCAACGGCCAGTACACCGCCGCCATCAACCGCTTCCGCGTCGTGGTCGAGCAGTACCAGACATCGACCCATATCGAGGAAGCCCTCTACCGGCTGACCGAGGCCAATCTTCTGCTGGGCCTCGTCGGTGAGGCGCAGACGGCTGCCGCGGTGCTGGGGCACAACTATCCCTCGAGCAGCTGGTACAAGCAGGCCTTTGCCCTGCTCGAAAAGCAGGGCCTGTCGCCCAACCTCAACTCCGGCAGCCCGCTGGCCAGCGCCGTTCGGAGAGGGTGAGCCGCATTTCGGCTTCACCCGCGCCAGATAGATGTTGCTTGTTTGTTCGCCTCCGCGATAATTGACGCGGTGACGGGCAGGGGCTCGAGATGCTGAGCGCGCTTTCGGTTCGCAATATCGTTTTGATCGACCAGCTCGATCTCGGGCTCGATGTCGGCCTGACCGTGCTGACCGGCGAAACCGGCGCCGGCAAGTCGATCCTGCTCGATGCATTGACGCTGGCGCTGGGTGGGCGCGGCGATGCCTCGCTGGTGCGGGCCGGAAGCGACAGCGGCCAGGTGGTCGCCGTCTTCCAGCTGCCCGCGCCCCATGCGGCGCGCGCGCTGCTCAAGGACAACGGCATCGCCGATGACGAGGACATCATCCTGCGTCGCATGCAGTTCGGCGACGGGCGGACGCGCGCCTATATCAACGACCAGCCCGTGAGCGCCGCGCTGCTGCAACAGGTCGGGCGGCTGGTCGTCGAAATCCACGGTCAGCATGATGATCGCGCCCTGGTCGATCCGGCCACGCATCGGGCGTTGCTCGACGCCTATGGCGGGCATGGCCGGGCGGTTGCGATCGTGGCGAGTGCCCATGCGGCGCTGTCGGACGCGGAGGCGCGACTTGCCGCGCAGCGCGCCCAGGTGGCCGAGGCGGCAGCGCGCGAGGATTACGCGCGGCATGTCGTGGAGGAATTGACCAAGCTCGCGCCCGGTGTGGGCGAGGAGGACGAGCTGGCCGAACGCCGCCACCGGCTTCAGCAGCTCGAGCGATCCGCCGAAGAGGTGCGCGAGGCCGATGACGTTCTCAACGGGCCCTCGTCGCCTTCGGGAGAACTGGCGCAGTTGATGCGGCGGCTCGGTCGCAAGGTGGATTCGGGGCAGTCGATTTTCGCGCCGCTCGTCGATGCGCTGGATGCGGCGCTGGTCCAGCTCGACCAGACCAGCGAGGCGCTCGAGGCGATCAAGCGCGAGATGGCCTTCGATCCGCTGGAGCTTGAACAGACCGAGGAGCGGCTGTTTGCCCTGCGCGCCGCCGCCCGCAAGCATCAGGTGCTGTGCGACGAACTGCCGGCGGTTCTGGCACGATACGAGGCCGACCTCGAAGCGCTGCAAAGCGGGGAGCAGGTGGCCGCCCGGCTCGAGGCGGAAGCCGGTGCGGCGCGTGCGGCTTATCATCTGGCGGCGACCGAGTTGGCAGAGCTGCGGCGCACCGCCTCCGCCGCGCTCTCGGATGCGGTGGGGCAGGAACTGCCGGACCTCAAGCTGGGATCTGCGCGCTTTATCGCGGAAGTGACCACCGATACCGAGCGCGTGGCCAACAGCGGCTACGACACGGTGAGCTTCGTCGTGCAGACCAATCCCGGCACCTTGCCCGGCCCGATGCTCAAGGTTGCCTCGGGCGGCGAGCTCAGCCGCTTCCTGCTCGCGCTCAAAGTCGTTCTGGCCGACAAGGGATCGGCGCCCGTGCTGGTGTTCGACGAGATCGATACCGGCGTGGGCGGGGCGGTGGCCGATGCCATCGGGCGCCGGCTGTCGCGGCTGTCGCGGACGGTGCAGGTGCTCGCGGTGACGCATGCGCCGCAGGTGGCGGCGCGTGCCGGCCATCACCTGCTCATCGAAAAGCAGGCCATCGCGGAGGGCGCGTTCATGCGCACCCATGTGCGGCCGCTCGACGGCGGGCTGAGGCGCGAGGAAGTGGCGCGCATGCTGTCGGGCGCTTCGGTGACCGAGGAGGCACGGGCTGCGGCGCGGCGGCTGCTCGAGGAGGTTTCGGCATGAGTTCGGCCACTCCCGAGATCGAGAATTATTCGGAAGCCGAGGCGCGGGCCGAGCTCGAACGGCTGCATGCGCTCATCGCTGCCGCCGACATCGCCTATCACCAGAATGACGCGCCCGAGATTTCGGACGCCGAGTATGACGATTTCAAGCGGCGCTACCTGCTGATCGAGACGGCGTTTCCCGAGCTCGTGCGGCCGGATTCGCTTTCGGGCAAGGTCGGCGCGCCCCCGGCCGAAGGCTTCGAGAAGGTACGCCATGCCGTGCCGATGCTGAGCCTCGCCAAGGCCTATTCGGACCAGGATGTGGTCGATTTCGTCGATCGGGCGCGGCGCTTTTTCGCGCGCGACGAGGGCCTTGACCTCAGCTTCACCGCCGAACCCAAGATCGACGGGCTTTCGGCATCGCTGCGCTACGAGAGCGGTATGCTGGTGCGCGGCGCAACGCGCGGCGATGGCACGGTGGGCGAGGACATCACCGAAAACCTCAAGACCATCGCCGATATTCCGCACCGGCTTTCAGGCAGCGGCTGGCCCGAGATCATCGAGATTCGCGGCGAGGTCTACATGACCTATGCCGAGTTCCAGGCGCTGAAGGCGCGGTCGGCGGCGACGGGCGGCCAGGATTATGTCAACCCGCGCAACACGGCGGCTGGGTCGCTGCGGCAGAAGGATCCGCGCGTAACCGCGAGCCGCAATCTCAGATTCTTTGCCTATGCCTGGGGGGGCGCCAGCGAGGAGCCGGCAGCAACCCAGTTCGAAGCGGTGCGCAAATTTGCCGACTGGGGCTTTGCGGTCAGTCCCCTGATGATCCGCGCCGAAACGATCGAGGCGCTGCTGGCCCATTATCGCCTCATCGAAGCGCAGCGTGCGTCGCTGGGCTACGATATCGACGGCGTCGTCTACAAGCTTGATTCCATTGCCCTGCAGCAGCGCTGGGGCACGGTGACGAGCGAGCCGCGCTGGGCCGTTGCCCACAAGTTTCCCGCTGAACAGGCGACGACTGTCGTGCGCCGTATCGACATCCAGGTGGGGCGCACCGGCACATTGGCGCCGGTGGCACGGCTCGAGCCGGTCACGGTGGGCGGGGTGGTGGTGGAAAACGTCACCCTGCACAATGAGGATTACATTGCCGGGCGCGACAGTTTCGGCGAGCCGATCCGCGGTGGGGTGGATATCCGCATCGGCGATACGGTCACCATCCAGCGGGCCGGCGACGTCATTCCGCAGATCGTGTCGGTTCTGCTCGAAAAACGGCCGGCCGACGCCGTGCCCTATGAGTTTCCGCACACCTGCCCGGTCTGCGGGTCAGAGGCGACACGCGAGCTCAACGAGAAGACCGGCAAGGAGGATTCGCGCCGCCGCTGCTCGGGCGAACTGATCTGCCCGGCACAGGCTGTGGAGCGGTTGAGGCATTTCGTGGCGCGCGGGGCGATGGATATCGAGGGCCTCGGCGCCGAGAATATCGACCTGTTCTTCAGCGAAGGGCTGGTGAAAACGCCCGCCGATATCTTCACGCTGGAAGGGAGGCCAGAGGCGGTGCGGGCGGCGCTCTTCAAGCGGCGCGAGCAGCAGGCGGCGGAGCGCGAGAAAGCGACCGGCAAGGCGCGCAAGAAGGTGCTCTCTGCCGACGAACGCACCTATGAGGGGCTCGACAAGCTCTTTGCCGCCATCAATGCCCGGCGCCAGCCCGAACTCGACCGGTTTCTGTTTGCCTTGGGTATCCGCCATGTCGGGGAAACGACGGCGGCGCTCCTGGCTCGGCATTTCGGCACCATTGACGGCTTTCGGGCCGCAGGCCTTGCCTCGGCTGCCGAGGGCGCGGCGCTGCACGATGCCTTTCCCTCGATCAACGGCATCGGCGATACGGTCTGGCGCTCGGTTCGCGACTTCTTCGCCAATGCCCGAAACGTCGAGGCGCTCGATGCGCTTCTCGCCCAGGTCCGGCCCAACCCCTATGTCGTGACGGTCTCCGCCGACAGCCAGGTCGCGGGCAAGACAGTGGTCTTCACCGGTACTCTGGAAAAGCTGTCGCGCAGCGAAGCCAAGGCCATGGCCGAGCGCCTGGGCGCCAAGGTTGCCGGATCGGTTTCGGCCAATACCGATATTCTCGTCGCCGGGCCCGGGGCTGGCAGCAAGCTCAAGAAGGCAGAAGAGCTCGGCATTCTGGTCGTGAGCGAGGAACAATGGCTTGAAATGGCGGGGCGATGACGCCGGACCGGCCCATTGCCACCATTTTTGCGCCTCAACGCACTGCTAGGCGCTGAGGGGTTGAAGCACTAGCGGATCTTTCAAGGGGCAAGACATGCGCCACGCCCGCCTGGCCTTTGCAATCCTCCTCAGTACGCTGGCTGGTCCGGCGCTCGCCTTCGATACGCCCAAGGCGCTGCTCGAAGCCATTTACCAGCCCTATCAGGGGCAGGCCGAGCGCGGCGACATAGGCCGGTTCCTCTCGGCCCGCCTCGAAGACATTCGCCAGAACCAGACAAGCACCGTGGCGGCCTCGGCGGACCACTCCGACGACCTGGCCAATTTCGATCCCTTCGTGCAGGGCGATGCCTTCTTTCCCTTCGATCTGCTGATTGCCGAACCCGCCGTGCTCGGCGACCGTGCCATCGCCACTGTCAGCTTTCGCAATTTCGGCGCGCCCAGCCTGATGAGCATTGCCATGGTCCGCGAGAGCGATGGCTGGAAGGTCGATGACATCGCCTCGATGGGCGAAGGGGAAAACTGGCTCTACAGCTGGCTTTTGACCGTCGACCCCTTCGGCAATTGATGGGTGCCGCTCCCTCAGAGGGGAGCGGTCGCCTTTTCGAGCCAGGCCCGCACGCGAGGCTCGACGAGCGGGCCGATTTCGTTGAGGACCCGGCGGTGATAGGCATCGAGCCACTCGCGCTCATGGGGCAGCAGCAGCGCCAGATCGATGAGGCGCCGATCGATCGGCGCGAGGGTCAGCGTCTCGAATTCGAGCCAGCCATCGCCGACGTCGCTCGGTATTACGAGCACGAGGTTCTCGATGCGGATGCCATAGGCGCCGGATTTGTAGTAGCCGGGCTCATTGGAGAGGATCATGCCGGGCTCAAGCGGGGTAGAGAACCGGCTCGAAATGCCGATCGGCCCCTCATGAACCGAGAGGAATGCGCCGACGCCATGGCCGGTGCCGTGATTGTAGGTCACGCCGGCCTGCCAGAGGAACTGGCGCGCCAGGATGTCGATCTGCGCGCCCGATGTGCCCTTGGGGAAGCGAGCGGTCGAGATCGCGATCATGCCCTTGAGGACGCGTGTGAACCGGTCCTTTTCCTCTGACCCGGCCGGGCCGGATGAGATGGTGCGGGTTATGTCGGTGGTGCCCGAGAGATACTGCCCGCCCGAATCGACCAGCATCAGTTCGCCGGGGACCAGCATGCGGTTCGATTTTCTGTCGACCCGGTAATGCACGATCGCGCCATTGGCGCCCGCGCCGGCGATGGTATCGAAGCTGTTGTCGACAGCGCTCGCATCTGCCCGGCGGAAGGCCTCGAGGGCGCTGACAACCGTGATCTCGTCGAGACCGCCCTTCGGGGCCGCTTCGTCGAACCAGGCGAGGAAGCGGGCCATGGCGACGCCGTCGATCCGGTGCGCCTCCTTCATGCCGCCGATTTCCGCATCGTTCTTGCGCGCCTTGGGCAGGCGGACGGGATCGGGCTTTTCGAGCACGGCTTCGGCATTGCCTGCCTTGGCCGCCTCGACGATGGCGACGGGGCAACTGGCCGGATCGATCGCGATGCGGCGGCCGCCGGCAGCGAGGCGGGTGATGGCGGGCAGGAGCTTGCCGGTGGGCGCGAGCGCCACGCGGTCGCCTAGAGCCGCGCGCAGCTCGGCGGTGATCTTTTCCGGCGCGAGGTAAAGGGTGGGACGGCCACGCCGGGGCACGATGCAGAAGCCCAGGAGGAAGGGCGTGTTGGGCACGTCACGCGCCCTGATATTGAGCAGCCAGCAGATGGAATCGGGCAGGGTGAGCACCGTGGCGTCGGCCTTGTCGGCGGCAAGCGTCGCCTGAAGCTCGGCGATCTTTTGCGCGCTCGACTTGCCGGCGCGATTGTCGCCCAGAGTTTCGACCGGCGTGACGGGCGCTGCTGGGCGATCGGGCCATATGGCATCGACAAGGTTGTCGAGCGGGCGCAGCGTCGCGTGGCCGGCGAGCTTGCCCTCAAGATCGCGGATCTCGCCGGGGGTATGCAGCCACGGATCATAGCCGACGACGCCACCCTTCCTGACATAGCTGGCAATGCCTGCCGGCATGGCGGCCTGATTGATCTCCACCACATCGAACTTGCGCGTATCGGTCTGCGCGGGCGCCTGGAGCGTGTAACGGCTGTCGACGAAGAGAGCCGCCTTGCTGCGCCCGACAACCGCCAGCCCAGCCGAGCCCGTAAAGCCGGTCAGGTATGCAAGCCGCGCATCCCCCGGCGGCACGGACTCACCGCGATGCGCATCGGCGCGCGGTACGAGAAAGGCATCAACGCCGGAGTTTTCCATCGTCTTGCGCAGCAAGGTCAGGCGCGGAGCCACTTTTTCCGGATCGGACTTGACCTCGAAGGTCTGGAATTGCGCCGGGGGAATATCGTCGAGCAACATGGCAGTCCTTCACTGTCCTGCGTCCACGGCATGGCTGCGCTGTGCCGCGGGCCCTAACCAAAACGATGCATGTGCCTATCTATAGAGCATCGAAACGCAAATGCACCAAATGCGATGGAGACCGCGATGACCGAGACCAAGAGCTTCTTCCGCAAGGCCCTCGACGCCATTATCGAAGGCCGTGAGCGCCAGGCCCAGTACCATATCGACCGCTACAACTTTGCCCGTCGCGATCTCGACAAGCCGTCGCGCTGATACGGCCAAGGGGTCGAAAGGGTTCGTTAACCCGCCCCTCCCGCCGCGAATGGCTGGTCTGCGGATTCAGCGCTTCAGACTCGGTGGGTGGCAGACTAAATCAACAGTGTCGGTAGTGTACCGGCACAGGTAACGAGATACGAAATGCCCGAGAACAAGTACGATTTCCGCAAGTCCCTGAACGCCGTGATCGAAGTGCGGTCGCGCGAAGTGGCTCGTCAGCGGGATGCGCGCTTCCAGCATCAGCTGATCGGCAGCTTCACCAAGCGCCCCTGATCGATCGGTCGTTTCGGTTTCGAGAGTTTGGTCCCCGGTCCGCAAGGCCGGGGATTTTGCTTTTCAGGAAGGGGCGTCAGCTGCGCTCGAGCACAAGCGTAGCCCACCCGCGCCGCAGGAGCTTGCGGCGCAGATGCATGCCCGAGCCGGCATAGGCCGAGGCGACGCGGGTTGCCTGATGGGCGAGGATTCCCGAAAGGATGATGGTGGCACCGCGGGCGGTGACGCGCGCGACATCCGGGGCGATCGAGACCAGCGGCCCGGCCAGAATGTTGGCGACCAGAAGATCGTAGGGCGCTCCCCGGGAAATGGCGGGATGCGACAGGCCGTCGGCGGTGATGGCGGTAATCAGCCGGCCCACGCCATTTTCCCTGGCGTTGTCCTTGGCGGTATCGGTTGCGACCGGATCGATGTCGGTCGCGAGCACGCGCTGGCGGCTGCGCTTGGCGAGCGCGATGGCGAGAAGTCCGGTGCCCGTGCCGATATCCACCAGATTGCGATAGCGGCGGAGTTTCAGAGCCCGGTCGATGGCTTCGAGACAGCCGGTGGTGGTCTCGTGATGGCCGGTGCCGAAAGCCTGCGCCGCGTCGATGCGGATGGTTGTCGAACCGGCCGGGGCAGGCGTCTCGTCATGGCTGCCATGGACGAAGAACGATCCCGCCTGTACGGCATGCAGGCCCTCGAGCGAGCGCGCCACCCAGTTGACCTCCGGGTCGATGGGCTCGACGGTGAAGTCCACGTCGCCATCGAGCACCTCGACCGCCAGCGCGCGGAACGCCTCGAGATCGGGCTCGGTCTCCGACATGGCCTCGAAAATCCATTCGCCGGTTGCCTCGTCCTCATAGGCCGAGGCGGTCATGGCGAGGTCCTCGCGCGCCATCACGGCATCGACCAGAGCATAGGCCTGGTCGCGGGTCAGGTGGGCGGGCAGGGTGATCTGGTCGGCCATCGGCGCGAAGTCCTCGTTTTCAGCGCTGGTTTTGCGCCTTGCCGGGCCCTTGTCAATGGCGCCGCCAGAGGTTCAGTGCGCGGCATCGATCTTGAGGCGCGCCCAGACGGGCAGGTGATCGGATGCCTTGCGCGAGCGTTCGGACAGGTGCACGCCAGCCTGCATCAGGGCGATGTCGCGGCTCGTGATGATGCGATCGAGGGCGACGACCGGGCGGCTGGCATGGAAGCTCGGACCCGGTGCGATGACGTGGTGGTGCTGCGCGAAACGGCCGACGCTGCCGCCATCGGCGGTCCACTGGTTGAGATCGCCCATGATTACGGTCGGCAGGCGCTCCTCCAGCTTTTCGATGAAGTCGAGCACCGCAAGGCTCTGCCGCGTGCGCCAGAAGCCGACGAGGCCCAGATGCATGCCGATGAACCGCACCCGCTGGGCATCGAAGCGCACATCGGCCAGAACTGCGCCGCGCGGCTCGAGCGCGGGCAGCACGATGCGGCGGGTGTCGAGGATTTCGAGCCCCTTGCGCACGAGGATGGTGTTGCCGTGCCAGCCGAGGCTCGCCGGGCGTGGGCCAAACCGAAGGGCGGTGTAAGGGCTTTCGTGCTCGATCGCCTCGGGCGGGATCGAGCTCGTGCGACTGCCGAACCGGCGGTCGATCTCCTGGAGAGCGACGATGTCGGCGTCGATCTCGTCCAGCACTTCGAGGATGCGGCCGGGGCGGCGGCGCCAGTCGGTGCCGACGCTCTTGCGGATATTGTAGGAGGCAACTGAAAACATGGGCACTGGGATCAGAGGATGGGGGAAACGAGGCGGGCGGCCGAATTGATCAGCCGATCGAAATAGGACCGGTCGGCGGCTTCGGCTTTGCCCACCTTGCGGCAGCGGGCGAAATCATCGACCAGCATTGCCTCGACCGCTTCGATCATCGATGCGTGCGGCATCCAGACGGTGATCTCGAAATTGATCGCGAACGAGCGGTTGTCGAAATTGACGCTGCCGACGCTGGTGATCTTGTCGTCGACCAATAGGACCTTCTGGTGGAGAAAGCCGGCGGTGTAGCGATAAACGCCGACGCCGCGTTTGACCATGTGGTCGGCATGGGCGTTGCTGGCGTGCCAGACGATCTTGTGGTCGGGCTTTTCAGGCAGCATGACGCGCACATCCACCCCGCGCAGCACGGCAGCGAGCAAAGCTGTGCGCACATCGGTATCGGGCACGAAATAGGGCGAGACGATCCACAGCCGCTTGCGGGCCTGGGCGATGACATCGGTGAAGGCGATGGCGCAGGATTCGAGGCGGTCGGCCGGGCCGGTAGCCATCACGAGGGCCGGCACGTTGCCGGGGGTTTCCACTTCGGCGGGCGGCTCGAAGGGCAGGGCATCGCCGGTGGCCCATTCCCAGTCCTCGCGGAAGATGAGGGCGCAGGCGAGCGCTGCCGGGCCTTCGATGCGCAGATGGGTATCGCGCCAATGGCCGAATTTGGGGTCCTGCCCCAGATACTCGATTCCGACATTGATGCCACCGGTCCAGGCGACCTTGCCGTCGACCACCACGATCTTGCGGTGGTTGCGGTAATTGATGCGCATCGGCCCGTAAATGCGCAGGAATTTGTGGCGCTGGTTGAAGCCGGCAACTTTCACGCCTGCGGCGCGAAGCTCGTCGCGGTAACGGCGCGGCAGATCCGTCGACCCGACATCGTCATAGAGCAGGTAGACCCTGACGCCGGCGCGGGCGCGCTCAGCCAGCCGCACGGCAAGTTCGCGCCCCAGGGCATCGTCGCGCACGATATAGAACTGCACGAAGAGGTAGCGCTTGGCCTGCGAAATGCCCTCGAAGATCGAATCGAAGGTTGCCTGTCCGTCGATGAGGAGGCGCGTATCGTTGCCCGAGTTGAACGGCACGCCGGACACGCGGGTGAGCACTGGCCAGTCATCGGTGGTCTCGCGGTCGATGACCTTGAGGTCCTGGGCGCGCAGGGGCCGCGCGTTGCGGCTCTGCAGGCGACGTTCCTGATAGCCGTCGAAGAACTTCCAGCCGAAGACGAGATAGATGAGCGCCACGGGAAAGGGGAAGAACAGGAGCGAGAGAAGCCAGGCGATCGAGCCCTGCGAGGTGCGGGAGGCCAGGATTTCGCGCACGGCGCAGAGCGCCGCCAGCGCGTAGTTGGCGGCAAAGAAGATGGCCACGATGTGGATATTGCCCACTATGGCACGCACGATGTCGGTCATGTCTCGCGTCCATTCCCCAAGGCGCTGGACCGTTGTGTAGCACGTCCCCCGGCGCCCACACAGAAGTGGCGCGGGGCCGCGCTGGTTCCCACCGATTATTCCGTGCGCCTGCCAATAGGCCCTTGCGCCGACCGGCCTTGCGCGTCATTGCTCGGGCTGCCCCAGGACCCTCTCCTCAACGCGGCCGGACCCGTTCCGGTCGATCCGGTGTCAGCCCGTGCCCGAGCCAACCGAGCAGAACCCACCAGCGGCCCGCCAGCCGGGCCAGCGCAATGCGATGGTGGGGATCGGGTTCAAGCTGGCCTCGGTGATGGTGCTGGTGAGCATGCAGGGGCTGCTCAAGGCCGCCGAAGGCGTGCCTTTGGGACAGCTGGTGTTCTTCCGGGCGTTTTTCGCCATCGTGCCGATCATCATCTTCCTGGCGCTGCGCGGGGAGCTGTCGGTCGGCTTCAAGACCAGCAACCCGATCGGGCATGTCTGGCGCGGGGTGGTGGGTACGGGAGGGCTGAGTTTCGGGATCCTGGCCCTCATCAACCTGCCGCTGCCCGAGGCGGTGGCGATCGGCTATGCCACGCCGTTTCTGATCGTTGTGTTCAGCGCCATCATCTTCAAGGAAGTGGTGCGGGCCTATCGCTGGACCGCCGTGCTGGTCGGGCTCGTGGGCGTGATGATCATCATCTGGCCGCGCCTCACCGTGTTCGATGGCGGGCTCATCGGGCCGGGTAATCCCGTTCTGGGCGTCAGCGCGGCGCTGCTGGGGTGCTGCTTTGGGGCCGGCGCCATGCTTCTGGTGCGCAACCTCGTGCGCACCGAGCGATCGGCGACCATCGTGTTTTACTTCTCGGCGATTTCGGCGCTGATTGGCCTTGCGACCTTCCCCTTTGGCTGGGTGGCGCTCGACTGGTCGACGACCGCGATGCTGGTGCTTGCCGGGGTGGCAGGCGGCGTGGGGCAGATCCTGCTGACTGAGAGCTTCCGCCATGCCGACATGTCGGTGGTAGCGCCGTTCGACTATTCCTCGCTGCTGATCAGCATCGCCATCGGCTATGTGATTTTCGGCGACGTGCCGACCTGGCAGATGCTCCTCGGGGGCATGGTGGTGGTTGGCTCGGGGCTGTTCCTGATCTTCCGCGAACACAGGTCGAGCCGTCTGGCGCGGAGACCGCTGCCGCCATCGTCCTGAGGCCTCGGGCGATCGGCAAAAGGGCCATATGGTTTCGGGACGCGGAACAATCGCGCGGCCCGCATCTATTGCTTGCAATGGCATGGCAAAGCATCGTTCAAGCTAGGGCCTGCGGTGATCTCAACCGCGATGCGGATCGCAGCACGTGACTATCGAGCCCAAGCCCGTTCTGCCCGCCCTGCCGCCCATCGGGGGCGACACGATGCGCGGCATCGGGCTCAAGGTCGCATCGATCTGCGCCTTTGTCGGCATGATGGTCTTCATCAAGATCGCCGGGGAACTCCCCGTTGGCGAATTGCTGTTTTTCCGCTGCGTGTTCTCGCTGTTGCCCATGCTGGCGATGCTGGCCTTCAGGGGGCAGCTGCTGTTCATGCTGCGGACCAGGCGGCCGATCGGGCATGTGTGGCGCGGCTTCATGGGCACGATCGGCATGGGGCTTGGCGTGATCTCGATCACCCAGCTGCCGCTGCCGGAATCGGTCGCGATCAGCTTCGGCACGCCACTGCTCGTCGTGATCCTCAGTGCCATCGTGCTGCACGAGACGGTTCGCCTCTATCGCTGGGGCGCTGTGGCGGCGGGGCTCTTCGGCATGGTGCTGATCGTCAGCCCGCGCCTTACGGTGTTCTCGTCCGAATTCGACTGGGGTCAGGGGGCCGCGTTCGGCGTCGTCGCCGCGATCACGGCCTGCTTCTTCTCGGCCGCCGTGCTGCTGATCATCCGGAAACTCGTGCAGACGGAGCGATCGACCACCATCGTGCTCTATTTCTTCATCACCTCGATGGGCTTCAGCCTCCTCACTTTGCCCTGGGGCTGGGTGATGCCGACTGCCGAGCAGTGGCTGATGCTGCTGTTCATGGGGTTGTGCAGTTTTGCCGGCCAGATGTTCATGACCGAGGCGTGCCGGCACGCCGACATGTCGGTGCTGGCGCCCTTCGATTATCTCTCGCTCATTCTGAGCGGGGTCGTCGGCTATCTGATCTTTGCCGAGGTGCCGACCTGGCAACTGGTCGCCGGAGGAGTGGTGATCATCGCCTCGGGGCTCTTCATCATCTGGCGGGAGCGGCAATTGGGGCGGGCGACTGCGCGCAGCGTCGCCGGTCCGCCCGGCGGATGAGCTGGCGCGCCCATTAAATTGCGGAAAGGCGCGATGCCGGCCCTTGTGCCGGACGTCAGCCGGCCTCACCTAGGCTAGACCTCATTGCCAGAGATCGTGTCTCATTGAATTCAAGCCCCTTATCCGTGCCCGTAGCACGACGTGCCCTGATGCTGGTCAATCCCAATGCGCGACGGGGGCGTGAGGCGATCGATCCGGTGCTCGATCGCCTGCGGGACGGCGGGCTCGATGTCTATGTCGAGCGCTTCGAGACCCGCGAGGAAGTGGCGCGCGATATAGCAGCGCGCGGCGCGGACTTCGACATGGTCGTGGTCTGCGGGGGCGACGGTACCATCAATTCGGCGGCCATGGGCGTGCTCGAGACCGGGCTGCCGATGGGCATCATTCCGATGGGCACGGCCAACGATCTGGCGCGGACGCTGGAGATTCCGGACGATCCGGTCCGGGCTGCCGACATCATCGTGCGCGGCCGGACCCGTCGGATCGACCTGGGGCAGGTGAATGGGCACCCGTTCTTCAACGTCGCCAGCATCGGGCTTGCGGCCGATCTCGCGGATCGCCTGAGCCCCGAGATCAAGAAGCGCTGGGGCCGGCTGGGCTATGCGCTGTCGGCGTTGCGGGTCGTGATGTCGGCGCGGCCGTTCTCGGCCACGATCATCGAGGACAGTGGCGAGCGCAAGGTGCGTACCTACCAGATCGCGGTGGGCAATGGCCGCCATTATGGCGGCGGCAATGTCATCCATTCGGGCGCCACCATCGATGATGGCCATCTCGATCTCTACAGCCTCGAGATGGACAATGTCTGGAAGCTGGCGCTGATGATGGCCTCATTCCGGCGCGGCGAGCACGGCGCATGGCAGGAGGTGCGGACGGCCAAGAGCCGCGAATTCGACATTCGCACCAGCCGTCCGCGCAACGTCAATACCGATGGGGACATCGTCACCCAGACGCCGGCGCATTTCCTCATCCGGCCCGATGCGGTGAGCGTCTTCGTGCCTTAGGGCAAGACGGGGCGGGCGATCAGCTGAGCCTGACGGCGGTGCCGGACACCGAGACCATCAGCATCGAGCCGCCCTGGCCGACGACTTCATAATCGATATCGACCGCCACCACGGCGTCGGCGCCGAGCCGGCGGGCTTCCTCCTTGAGCTCCTCGAAGGCAATGCGCCGCGCATCGCGCAGGGCGCCCTCATAGGCGCCGGCGCGGCCGCCCACGATGTCGCGAATGCCGGCAAACAGATCGCGGAAGATGTTGGCGCCGATGATCACCTCGCCGGTGACGATGCCCATATAGTCGCGGATGGCGCGGCCCTCGAGCGTGGGCGTGGTGGAGATGATCATGGCTCAGCCTTTCCTGATGAAGCTGTCGAGCACCTTCTTGCGCCCGGCCTCGAAATCGATAGAGAGCTTATTGCCCTCGATGGCCACCACAACGCCGCTGCCGAATTTGAGATGCACGACGGTGTCGCCGACCCGGTAGGCGGAGCCTGAGCCGAGATCGACCGAGCGCGCCACCAGTTCGCCATCGATCGTCGTGGGTCCCGGAGAGCGGCGATTGGCCTGCTGCGCCTTGGCGCGCTGCCAGCCAGGCGTCTCGTAAAGGCTGTCGAAGGGGTCGGCGGTGGAGAAGCGGTTGGCCGCGCGGCCGCCATAGCCATAGCCGCCATAGGCCGAGCCCGTATCCTTGACCTCGACGACATCGGCCGGCAGCTCGTCGAGAAAGCGCGACGGGATCGCTGCCTGCCACAGCCCGTGGATACGCCGGTTCTGCGCCACCGAAAGCCGCAGCCGCCGCTTGGCGCGCGTCAGCCCCACATAGGCGAGGCGCCGTTCCTCTTCCAGCCCGGCGCGACCCGATTCATCGAGCGCGCGCTGGTGAGGAAACAGGCCTTCCTCCCAGCCCGGCAGGAAAACCGTATCGAATTCCAGCCCCTTGGCCGAATGCAGCGTCATGATCGAAACGGCATCCTCGGCCTCGCCGCTGTCGCGGTCCATCACGAGCGCGATGTGTTCGAGAAAGCCTCCGAGGCTCTCGAACTCCTCCATGGAGCGCACGAGTTCCTTGAGGTTTTCGAGCCGGCCCGGTGAATCGGGCGACTTGTCCTGCTGCCACATCTCGGTATAGCCGCTCTCGTCCAGCACCTGCTGGGCGAGCTCGTGATGGGGCACGCTGCGCGAGCGCTCGGCCCAGTCGTCGAACTGGCCGACAAGGCCGCGCAGGGTGCTGCGCTGCTTGGGCTTGAGCTCTTCAGTCTCCACCAGCATGCGCACGGCATTGACCATCGGCACCTTCTGGTGGCGGGCCGTGTCGAACAGCACCTTGATCGTCGTGTCGCCGATGCCGCGCTTGGGCACGTTGACGATGCGCTCGAAGGCGAGGTCGTCCGTCGGGTTGGCGATCAGCCGCAGATAGGCGAGCGCATCGCGGATTTCGCGGCGCTCGTAGAAACGCGGGCCGCCGATGACGCGATAGTTCAACCCCAGGGTGATGAACCGCTCTTCGAACTCGCGCATCTGGAACGAGGCGCGCACGAGGATGGCCATGGAGTTGAGGCTCTCGCCGCGGCGCTGGAGGTCTTCGATCTCCTGCCCGATCTGGCGGGCTTCCTCCTCGCTGTCCCAGACTGAGGTGACGCCGACCTTTTCGCCCGCGACCCCGCCATCGGTCTGGAGGGTCTTGCCGAGCCGGCTTTCATTGTTCGCGATGAGATGGCTGGCTGCGGCCAGGATATTGGCGGTGGAGCGATAGTTGCGCTCGAGCCGGATCACCTTGGCGCCGGGAAAATCCTTCTCGAAGCGCAGGATGTTGTCGACCTCGGCGCCGCGCCAGCCATAGATCGACTGGTCATCGTCGCCCACAACGCAGATATTGGCTTCCGACGCCGGCTTGCCCTGCGCCAGCAGGCGCAGCCAGAGGTACTGGGCGATATTGCTGTCCTGGTACTCATCCACCAGCATGTAGCGGAAGCGCCGATGGTATTCGGCCAGCACGTCCGGGTGCTGGCGGAAGACGTCGATGCACAGCAGCAGCAGGTCGCCGAAATCGGCGGCATTGAGATCGCGGAGCCGCTGCTGATAGTCAGCGTAAAGCTTGATCGCCTTGCCATTGGCAAAGAAGGCGGACTCGGCCGGCACGACGTCGGATGGCATCAGGCCGCGGTTCTTCCAGCCGTCGAGCAGCCCGGCGAACTGCCGCGCCGGCCAGCGCTTCTCGTCGATGTTCTCGGCCTCGAGCAACTGCTTGATCAGCCGGATCTGGTCATCAGTATCGAGGATGGTGAAGTCCGAACGCAGCCCGACGAGTTCGGCATGGCGGCGCAGGATGCGCGCGCCGATCGAGTGAAAGGTGCCCAGCCACGGCATGCCCTCGACCGTGGCGCCGACGAGATGGGCGATGCGCTCCTTCATCTCGCGCGCGGCTTTGTTGGTGAAGGTCACCGACAGGATTTCGCCGCCGCGCGCCCGCCGCGAGGTGAGGATATGCGCGATGCGCGTCGTTAACACCCGGGTCTTGCCCGTCCCCGCGCCGGCCAGCACGAGCAGCGGTCCTTCGGTCGAGAGCACCGCATCGCGCTGCTCGGCATTGAGCCCCTGCAGAAAGGCGGAATCGGCCGCCGGCCGGTTGAACTGGCCGGTGATGGCGCCCGCGCGCTGGCGATCGGGCAGGGGGACACTTGGGGGCATATGGGTCTCCGATGCGCCGTCCTGCCGAGCTCGAGCCCGGCAGGGGCGCCTCGTACGGTCTTGACGAATCTCTGTTTGTTCTTTGCGGCAATATAGGGACGGGTGGGGTCGCTGTATATGCGCAGGGCCTGTCACACAGGCGTCATCGCTTCGTCACACCGAGTTCTTCGAGCTTGGCTAGGCACCGTTGGTCAAAGGATCATCGGGGTTCCCATGCAAGCCAAGCGTCTCCTTGCACTCATCACCGCCAGCCTTCTCCTCGGCACCGCGTCAGCGCAGGCCGACATGTCTTTCAACCGCGTTGCCAGCTTTCCGGTTGCTCTGAACGCGCCTGATGCCGAGGCCACCTCGTCTGAAATCGTTACGGCGACCGAAGACGGCATGATGCTGATCTATTCCGACAGTCCTGGCGGTGGCATCGGCTTCGTGGACATCACCGATCCCGGCGCGCCGGTCGCGGCTGGGTACCTTGTGCTCGAAGGCGAGCCCACCTCAGTGGCTGTGATCGGCAACAAGGCCTATGTCGGCGTCAACACCTCGGACAGCTTCACCAGTCCCTCGGGCAAGCTGGTCGCCGTGGATATCGCCAGCCAGTCGGTGGACGCGGAATACGATCTTGGCGGCCAGCCGGATTCGGTCGCACGCAACGCGGCCGGCACTCTGCTGGCCATCGCCATCGAAAACGAGCGTGACGAAGAGGCCGGCGAGGGCGGCCTGCCGCAGATGCCTGCCGGCTTCCTCGTCATCTTCGACGTTGCGGCCGCCAGCGTCCGCACGGTCGACGTCACCGACGTTGCCGAGGTGTTCGGTGAAGATCCCGAGCCCGAATTCGTTGATTTCAACGACAACGACGAGATCGCGCTGACGCTGCAGGAAAACAACGCCATCGTGATCGTCAACGGCGTGACGGGCGAGGTTGTCAGCCAATTCTCTGCCGGCAGCACCACCGTGACCGATGTCGATACGCGTCGCGATGGCGCCCTGAGCTTCAGCGGCCAGCAGGAGGACCGCGTCCGCGAGCCCGACTCGATCAAGTGGCTGGACACCGAGCGTCTCGTGATCGCCAACGAGGGCGACTGGAAGGGCGGCTCGCGCGGCTTTACCATCATGTCCAGGAGCGGCGAGGTGTTGTTCGAGGCCGCTAACGCACTCGACCATTATGCCGCCCGCGTCGGTCATTATCCCGAAGCCCGCAATTCCAAGGGCGTGGAGCCCGAGGGACTGGAGGTCGCGACCTTTGGCGACACCCAGTACATCTTCATCGCCGAGGAGCGGTCCTCGCTGATCTCCGTCTACAGGGACACCGGTGCCGCGCCCGAATTCGTGCAGGTGCTGCCTTCGGGCATCTCGCCCGAGGGACTGGTGGCCATTACCTCGCGCAATCTCCTCGCCACCGCCAATGAGGTCGACCTGCGTGAAGATGGCGGCGTGGGCAGCCATGTGATGGTCTATGAAATGGCCGAAGGACCGGCCCTTTATCCGCAACTGATCTCGGACCTCGACGCCGATGGACGCCCAATCGGCTGGGCGGCGCTGTCCGGTGCCGTCGCCGATGCTGAAATGCCAGGCATTCTCTACGCGGTCAGCGACAGCGTGCTGTCTTCGGCGCCGGCCATCTACACCATCGATGCCAACGTCTCGCCGGCCCGCATCACCGCCAAGACCATTGTCACGCGCTCGGGCGATCCGGCGCAAAAGCTGGATCTCGAGGGCATTACGCTCGATGGCAATGGCGGCTTCTGGCTGGCGTCCGAGGGGGATAGCGCGCGGCTGACCCCACATGCGCTCTATCGGGTGAATGCCAATGGCGCGATCGTTGCCGAAGTGCCCTTCCCGACAGCGTTGCGCGGAGCCGAGCTTCGTTTCGGCGCCGAGGGCATAGCCCGCACGGGCGAAGGCGAAACCGAAACGCTCTGGATCGCCATGCAGCGCGAGTGGGGCGATGATCCCAAGGGTCAGGTCAAGCTGCTCGCCTACATGCCGTCGAGCCGCACCTGGGGCGCTGTCGCCTATCCGCTCGAGGCTGCGGCCGAGGGCGCCTGGGTTGGTCTGTCCGAAATCACCATCCATGGAGAGCATGCCTATATCGTCGAGCGCGACAACCAGATCGGCGACAAGGCTCAGCTGAAAGCGCTCTATCGCGTTGCCCTCAGCGAGATGGTGCCGGCCGAAATCGGCACGACGCTGCCGGTGGTGAAGAAGGAACTGGTGCGCGATTTCATCCCCGACCTTGCCAAGAGCAACGGCTACATCGTGGACAAGGTCGAGAGCTTTGCGATCGATGCGAGCGGGATCGGCTACGTGATCACCGACAATGACGGCGTCGCCGACAGCTCGGGTGAAACGCTGTTCTTCCCGATCGGCCAGATCGACTGAGCCCTGCGACAAGAGACTGCCGGCCGGCCGCGCATCCGAAAGGAGCGCGGCCGGTGCGCTTTGCAGGGGCTATCGGGGAAAGCGGGGTGACGCTGAACGGCACGATCCTTTAGAGTTGCGCGACACAGTTCAGAGATTCCCAGGCCCCGTGCTCAATCGCCTTTTCATCGTCATCGGCATTCTCGCCATTCTCGCCATCTCCGGCGCCTTCATCGTCCCGCGCTTCATTCAATGGGGCGACTATCGCGGACGCATGGAAGCCATCGCCTCGGAGGTGCTGGGTGCCGAGGTGGAGATCGCCGGCGATATCGGTTTCACGCTTCTGCCCCAGCCGGTGATGCGGCTCAACGACGTCGTGATAGGCCCCGATGACGCCCCCTCGGTGCGCATCGCGTCGGTGGAAGCGGAGTTTTCGCTCGTCGATTTCCTGCGCGATCACTACCGCATCACGCGTCTGGTCCTCGATCGCCCGCAGGTGGCGATACGGGTGGATGCCGAGGGACGGATCGATACCGAGATCACCTTGCCCGGACGAATTTCGAGCTCGAACATTTGGGCCCAGAGCGCCCGGATCACCAATGGCCTCATCCAGGTGCTCGATTCCCGGTCGGGAGATTCGCTGCTCGTCGATGCCATCACCGGCGACATGCGCCTCGATGCGCTGCGCGGACCCTTCGGCTTCCAGGGGACCGGCGTTTATGAAGGCGCCGGGGTCACGGCGCGCGTGCAGACATCCGCGCTCGATCCGGATGGCGCGGCTCAGCTTTCTGTCTTTCTGCGGCCCGATGACGGCCATTTCAGCCTCACCGCCGACGGCATTCTGACGACGGGACTGACGCCCGGTTTTATCGGGCAAGCGAGCCTGCGTCAGCCGCCACCGCGATCGACCGATGGCGGGGAGGCCGGCGATGTCGGGGCAGGCGACCTCGTGGTCAGCGGACGGGTGGAGGTATCGCCCGACAAAGTGCTGATGCCCGATCTCACCATCCTGCCCGACGCCAATCGCCCCGCGACCCGGCTCACCGGGCTGGCTGAAATGACGCTGGGTGAAGGACGCCGGTTCAACGCCCTGATCGAAGGCGCATCGATGGTGCTGCCGCCGCGCGATGCGACGGCCGAGACCGGAATACTGCCCTATGAACTCGTGCGCCAGCTGAGCGAGATCCCCCGCATCCCGCTGCCGCCCCTGCCGGGCACGGTGCGCGTCGATATCGGTGAGGTCAACCTGCGCGCCCTCAGTCTGCGGCAGGTGCGGTTCGATGCGACCACCGATGGCCGGCGGTGGGATGTTTCGGACTTCACGGCAAACCTGCCGGGCAATGCCCGCCTCGCAGTGGCCGGGCTCGTCTATCGCGACCGCAACGACAATACCGCCTTCGATGGCATTGCGTCGGTCGAGGCGCAACGGCTCGACGGCCTTGCCGCGCTCTGGCGCGGTGTTGCGCCGGGCGCTTCCCTTCTGGCCGTGCCGGGGCGCATCGCGGGCTCGCTTCTGATCGAAGACCAGAGCCTGCGCTTTGCCGACGCGACATTCCGGCTCGATGGGGTCGAGCATGCCGTGGCCGCCGAGATCGGCTTTGGTCCGTCGCGCTATCTGACCCTCAGCGCCGCGTTTTCTCCCATGACTGCGGCTCAGAGCGCGGCGCTCGGAGCACTGCTCCCCGATGTCAGCGCCGATGCGCGCTTTGCCTACAGCTTTCCGCGCGGCAGTTTTGCCCTCAATGCCGAGGCGATGGAGGTCTATGGGGTCGCGGGCCGCGGTCTTGCGGCCCAAGGCGTCTGGGAAGGCGGCGTCCTGGAATTCGAGACCCTGTCTGCCGAGGATTTCGGTGGGATCAGGGCCAATCTGGCCCTCACGGCGTTCGGCACGCTGGCGCGTCCCGAATTCAGCGGACAGGGCACCCTCGTCGTCCTCAGCCCGGATGCCGGGGCCATCGCGCGGATCCATGATGCGCTAGGCACCCCGCCGGGGCTGCGGGCCCGGCTGTCTCCGGCCCTGCCGCTCGATGTCGCGCTCGAGCTCTCGCCGCCCGATGGCGAAGGCGGGCAGGTGCTCACGGTCGCCGGTCGGGCCGGTGCCTCCGATGTCGATCTGGAGGCGCGGCTGTCGCAGGGGATTGCCCGGGTGCTCTCGGCCCCGATGGACGCACGGCTCGCTTTGTCCTCCGGACGGGCCGACGACCTTGCCGCGCAACTGGGGCTCGGCGCTCTGGCCCTGGGCGCCGCCGATGACGGCGCGCAGGTGATTGCGACGGCCAAGGGCGCCCTCGACCAGCGCCTGGCGACCTCGATTCTCATCGAGGCGGGCGAGGACCTGCTCGGCTTTTCCGGGGAGGTCCAGTTCGCCGACCCTTCGCGGCCTCGCGGCGCGGGCAGCCTCGAACTCCACCTCGACGATGCCGGATCGCTGCTGGGGCAGTTCGGGGCGGGCGGTATCGCGCTTCCCCGGGTGGAAGCCACCGCGACGATGGCGTTCGACGGCGATCGCGCACTTGCCCTCAACGATATCGTGATGGGCGCTCCGGAGGCCGAAATCGCGCGAGGCACGCTGTCCTACGCCCGCGAACCGGCTGGCCGCGGCAGCATCACCGGGGCCTTCACCACGCCTTCATTGACGGCAGAAGCGGTGCTCGGGGCATTGACCGGTCCGGCGAGCCTCGTGGCGGGCGGCGAGGGGGTGTGGCCGGAAGGGCCGATCGCCCTCGGCACCTCGGCGCGCAGCACGACCGGCCGCATCCGGGTGAGCGCAGACGCTTTGCTGCTCGCGAGCCAGCCCCTGATGCAATCGGTGGATTTCGACTTCGACTGGGATGCCACCAATATCCGTTTGCGCGGGCTTTCGGGCGAGATGGGCGGCGGCGAGGCTGAACTCGATGTGACGGTGTGCTGCGCCGGGCCGTTCGAGCAAAAGCAGATCACCGGGCGCACCAGCTTCGATGGCGTCGCGCTCGATGCTATCCTGCCCCCCGTACTGGCCGAGGCCATGGACGGCAGGGCCGATTTTTCGATGCGGTTCGATGCCACCGGCGCCAGCCTGCGCGACATGGCGCGGGCGATGAGCGGCGAGGGGACCTATGCGATCGCGGACCTCAGGGTCGAGGGTTTCGACCCGGCGGCCTTTGCCGATATTGCCGCGCTTGATGGCATTTTGGACGAGGACCCCGCCACCCTTGCCCAGACCATCGAAGCGCGCGCGGCCGATGGCGCGCTGGTCGTCTCCGAAGCCAGAGGCGGCTTCACGATCGCGGGGGGCGTGGTGCGCAGCCCCAACCTGTCGCTGGCTACGCCGGAAGTCCGCATTTTCGGCTCGGGTGCCATCAGGCTCGATGATCTGGGGATCGAGGGCACCTATACGATGACGCCAGCCGCGCCGATCGGGGAGGAGGGCCTCATCACCGAAACCACGGGGCGGATTCAGGCGGTGCTCTCGGGCACCCTCGCCAATCCCTCGCGCCGGATCGATGCCGGCGGCATGGTCGATGCGATCATGGTGCGGGCGCTTGAGGTGGAAGTCGAACGGCTCGAGCGTCTGCGGGCCGAGGATGAGGCGCGGGCCGCCGCAGCGCAGGCGGAACAGGCGTCGCAGCAGGCCGAGACCGAGGAGGCTGCGCGTCTGGCGCGGGAAGCCGAGGCGGCGCGGATTGCCGAAGAGGCCCGTCGCGCCGAAGCCGCGCGCCTAGACCTGCTCCGCCGATCGCTCAATCCGGCCCAGCCGCCGCAGGATATCGGGCTGGGCGCGCGGCCGAACTAAAGACATTGAGTGTCGCGTTGGGGCGGCTTGTGGCGTTCGCTGGCTGCGTTACCGCGCGATAAGCGCTGTTTCAGCCCGAAACACTGCCATTCGTCCGGCGGGCCGAAGCTTCGCGATACCAGGCCAGCACCGCCACACGAATTGCCGATGACAGATTGGTGCCGGTCCGGGCCTCGTCGATATCCCGGATGAGATCGACGAGACTGACGCCGCGCTCGGCCGCGAGGGCCTCGGCACCCTCCCAGAATTCGGGCTCGAGCGCGACGCTCGTGCGGTGCCCCGCGATCGACAGCGATCGCTTCTTCACCGGATCAGGGCTTCTTGCGGAAGCTGTCGAGGCTCACGACTTTCTCGCCGGCAGGCTCGGCAGCCGGCTGCGCTGCACCAGCAGCGACCGCCGATTCCAGCTCTTCATCCGCTGCATCGGCGAGATCGGCATCCGGATGGGCGCCGGCGGCCACATCGAACTGCAACCCGAACTGAACGGACGGATCGAAGAAGCCCTTTATGGCGGAGAAGGGAATGACGAGGATTTCGGGCTGCCCGTCAAAGGACAGGCCAACCTCGAAGCCGGTGTCGGTAACCTTCAGGTCCCAGAACTGGTTCTGGAGCACGATGGTCATTTCCTTGTCGTACTGGGCGAGCAGCTTCTGCGACACCCGCACGCCGGGCGCCTGGGTGACGAAGGAGATGAAGAAGTGATGGTCGCCGGGCAAGCCGGTTCGCGCGACTTCGGCCAGCACCTTGCGAACGACGCTGCGCAGCGCTTCCTGAGCCAGAATGTCGTAGCGGATGAGATCTTCGGCCATGGGCGCCCTTGTCGGTTGGCAGGCTTCACCACCCAGCCAGCCTTGAAGGCAATTCGGCTGCGCAGAATCTGCGCGCGCATAACAGCGCACAAGGCGGTTCGGTTTCAAGCGCTAAGACATGCCGACAGGGGAGGAAAGTGCAGGCTTCTGTTGCCAGGTGCCTGCGAACCCCGCCTACCGCCTGCTAGAACGGCAGGGCTTTAGATCGGGTGTGTCGACTCGCTTAAGCAGCGAGGAGACGACGCCCAGCATAGTTGTCGTTGGCAACTATAAGTTTGGTCCGATATCGGCGGTACCATGCCGAGCGAAAACACACCCTTTACGCCCTCGTCGAGCCTGTTTCGCCCCCATGGCCCTGCCAGCGACAGGGATTGGTGGAGGCGCCGGGCACTGCCCCCGGGTCCGATGGGTTTATTACGATGGCAATTTATCGCCATAGCCGTTGCCGGCACGCGGAATATAGGGAGCCGCCAGCGCGGATGCAATGGGCTGCGTGCCGATCCCGAGGAGCGGCGTACTTGCCACTCTAACGAGCGCGGCTTATTGCTCGGAGGGTGGTTGGCATGCCCTGGCGAGCGCAAGATAATGTCGATACTGGTCGCGATACCCAGTTACGAACGGCCTGAACTGCTCGGCTATTGCATCAATACCGCATGCGAACTCAAGAGCGACGAACCTTATGAGATCGTGATTTTCGACGATGCCAGCCCAACGCTCGATCTTGAAGCGTTTGTGCGTAAAGGCCGGCTTTCAGTCTCGCGCAGCGAGACAAATGTGGGTCCGTCGGGAACGATCTCCAGGATATGGCGGCACTTTCTCACGAGCCGGCATGAGTATCTGTTCTTTCTGGACGACGATCTGATCGCCAACACCGACGCGCTTGCCGTCGGCATGGCACGTCTTGCAAGCCAATCGGGGCTGTTGAGCCTCTACAACTCGACGATGCATACAGGTGTTTCGGTAGCGCCCGACCTGCTCGAAAAACAGCGGCTCGGCAATGCCGGCACATTCTGGACACGAGACCTTGTTGCGCTCGCGCTCAGAGAACTCGAGGGCCAGGATCACATCGACAACCGCTACAGCGGGCTTTTTGCGGCGCGGGGCATTCCCATGCTCGCAACAGTGCAGAGCCGCGTGCAGCATCTGGGCATCAAGGGGCGCCACAACTGGCGGTTCGGGCAGCTCGAGCACGGCCTGGGGTTCGAGCCCGACAGCGAGTCCCAGATGCGCGCGCTGTGCCGGACCTACGATGTGCTGATGACACACCAGGCGGACTATATGCGGCCCCCGTTCAAGACGCGCATGGCCATTGCCTTTGGTCTGCGGCGCATCGAGCGCGCGAAAAAAACGCCTTCGCCTTCCTGACCTGCGCTGTCTAAGTGTATCGCCCGGCATTTCGGGAGAGCAGGATGGAGGCCAGAATGAGCGATGGCGAAAGCGAGCATCTCGGCCGGGCCGCCGGCCGGTATTTCGGCAAGGCTGCCGAAAGCCTCAACCCAACCGAGCGGCACGTGCTCGAAAAAGCCCTCGGTCGCCGTCCGCTCGCTCGCGATGCCACGGCGGATTTCGACCAGAAGCTGTCCCTGGGTGATCGCCTTTCGGACGGCGTCGCCGCATTTGGCGGGTCCTGGCGGTTCCTGATCGGCTTCGGGGTGCTGCTCATGGTGTGGACGGGTGGAAATCTGGCGTTGCGGGGCGCAGGTTTTGACCCCTATCCCTTCATATTCCTCAATCTCATCCTCTCGATGCTCGCGGCGGTGCAGGCGCCGGTTATCATGATGAGCCAGAACCGGCAGGCCGCCAAGGACAGGCTGGTGTCCCAGCATGACTATGCCGTCAATCTAAAGGCCGAAATCGAGATCATGGCGCTTCATGAAAAGCTCGATGCCATGCGGAACGCCGAACTCAAGGCGCTTGTCGAGCGGCAGGACGAGCAGATCGCCCTGCTGACGAAACTCGTTGGAGACAAGCTGCGCGGCCCCGAATCGAACTAGTATCGCCGCCCATGCACGCTTATCTCGACCTTATGCGCCGCGTTCTCGAAACCGGCACCGACCGACCCGATCGCACCGGCACCGGTACCCGCTCGGTATTCGGGCATCAGATGCGGTTTGATCTGGCGGAGGGCTTCCCGCTCGTCACCACCAAGAAGCTCCATCTCAAATCCATCGTCTACGAGCTGCTCTGGTTCCTGCGCGGCGAAACCAATGTGCGCTGGCTTCAGGAGCGTGGCGTTCGTATCTGGGACGAGTGGGCCGACGACAATGGCGATCTGGGCCCGGTCTATGGCAGCCAGTGGCGCAGCTGGCCTGACGGGCAGGGGGGCACCATCGACCAGATCGCGGCGGTGGTTCGCTCCATCCGCGAAAACCCGCAATCGCGCCGCCACATCGTCACAGCATGGAACCCGGCAGAGGTGGACGACATGGCCTTGCCGCCATGCCATTGTCTCTTCCAGTTCTATGTCGCCGACGGGCGGCTTTCCTGCCAGCTCTACCAGCGCTCCGCCGATCTCTTTCTCGGCGTGCCGTTCAACATCGCCTCCTACGCGCTGCTCACCCACATGATGGCGCAGGTCACGGGCCTCAAGCCGGGCGATTTCGTTCACAGCTTCGGGGACGTGCATCTTTATCGCGATCATTTCGAGCAGGCGCGCCTGCAATTGAGCCGCGAACCCCGGTCGCTGCCCAAGCTGATCATCAACCCAGACCGTCGCGAACTCGAAGAATTCGTCTTCGAGGATTTCATCTTCGAGGGTTATGATCCGCACCCGCATATCAAGGCGAAGGTGTCGGTATGAAAAGGGCATTGGTGGGGGTTTGGGGCCTCGGGCTGGCGGCGTTGGCCCTGCCGGCGCTGGGCAATGATACGGCGGCAGAGCTCACCACGGGCGGCCTCGTCTTCGTGGTCAACGAAGACATCCGGATGGTGTCGGAAGATCTCTTCATCTCCACCGAGGAGATCCGCGTCCGCTATGAATTTCTCAACGAGGGCGAAGCCGACCAGCGGGTGCTGATCGCCTTCCCGCTGCCCGATATCGCGGCCGATCACTGGTCGCCGCTGGCCTTGCCGGGCGAGGACCAGGACAATCTCTTCGGCTTCATCACCACGGTCAATGGCGAGCCGGTCGAGACCGAACTGCATGACTATGCCTTCGCAGCCGGGGTCGAGCGCAGCGATCTGCTGCGTGAACTGGGCCTGCCCCTGATGCCGAACTCTGACGCTGCCCGGGCGGCCACCAACGCGCTCGACGAGGCCGAGAAGCTGCGGCTGCGCGGCCTCGGGCTGCTGATGTCGGAGCGGTTCGATGCGGGGCAGGGCTGGCAGGAAGACTTTCTGCCGTTCTGGACCTATCGCGCTACTTACACTTTCGAGGCCGATTTCCCGGTCGGCGAGCCGGTGATCATCGAACACAGCTACACGCCCAGCGTCGGAGGCACGGCGGGAGTGGCCTTCATGGCCGAACCCTATGAGGGCTATGATCCCCGTGCCGACTATATGCGGAAATACTGCATGGACGATGCCTTCATCGGCGCCGTCGAACGCACGATGACGCCGGGAGAGCCGTGGAGCGCGCCGTTCACGGAAAGCTGGATTTCCTACATCCTCTCGACGGGTGCGAACTGGAACGGACCCATCGGGTCCTTCCGCCTCGTGATCGACAAGGGCGCGCCGGAAAACCTCGTGTCGTTTTGCGGCGAAGGGGTCGAAAAGATCGGGCCGACGACGTTCGAGATGCGCAAGACCGACTTCTACCCGACCGAGGAATTGCACGTGCTGATCCTCAACCGGCTGGAGCCCGCGCAGTGAGACGGATTCGTCGCGCTATCGCCGGCGACGCCCAGCAGGTGCTGACGTTCATCCGTGGGCTGGCCGAGTACGAAAGGCTGCTCGACCAGGTCGCCGCGACGGCCGAAGGTCTCGATCGGGATCTGTTCTGCGCCAATCCGCGGGCCTTCTGCGATTTCGTCGAGGTCGATGGCGTGCCCGTTGGGTTTGCCGTGTGGTATTACAGCTTTTCCACCTTCCAGGGCCGGCACGGCATCTATCTGCAGGACCTTTATGTCGAGCCATCGGCGCGCGGGGGCGGTCACGGCAAGGCCCTGTTGCAGCATCTGGCGGGCATCTGCCAGCGCGAGGGGCTGGGGCGGCTCGACTGGCAGGTGCTCGACTGGAACGCGCCCTCGATTGCCTTCTATGAGGCCATGGGCGCCCGCATCATGCACGAGTGGAAGAACTGCCGCGTGGATGGGCCGGCGCTCGAGGCGCTGGCGCGATGAGCGTTCCGATCGCGATGATCGCGGCGGTGGCGCGCAACGGCGTCATCGGGGCCGATGGCGGCATTCCCTGGCGCATTCCCTCAGACCTGGCGTTTTTCAAGCGCATGACGCTGGGCAAGCCGATCGTCATGGGGCGCAAGCAGTACGAGACCGTCGGGCGGCCCTTGCCGGGACGCACCAACATCGTGGTCACCCGCCAGGCCGGCTACCAGCCCGATGGGGTGATCGTCGTCAATGATCTCGACGCCGCCCTGGCGCTGGCACAGCGGATCGCGGTCGCGGACGGGGCGTCCGAAGTCATGATCGTGGGGGGTGGAGAGATCTATCGGCAGGCGATGCCACAGGCCGAAAGATTGTATATCAGCCATGTCGATCTGTCGCCTGAGGGCGAGATCACCTTCCCACCGATCATGGCCGATACATGGAAGGCCGAGACGGTGCTGGACGTGCCCTCGGACCCCCGCGATGCTGCGTCATTCCGCGCCGTGCTCTACACCAGAATGGCCGGCGCAAAACGTTGATCCGCGCAGAGGCGTTCCCTATATAAACGGCACATATTCCGATCTGTGAAAGGTACGCGATGCCCTGGGACAACAACACGGGTGGCGGCGGAGGTCGCAACACTGGGGGGCCCTGGGGTCAGTCGCCGGGCGGTGGCGGTGGGGGCGGCGGCCCGCGCCGTCCCAACAATGGCGGCACGCCGAACCTCGAAGAAATCCTCAACCGTGGCCGGGACCGCTTCCAGAGCGGGCTGCCGTCGGGTCTGCCGGGCGGCAAGTGGGCTTTCGTGGGCGGTGCGCTGGCGCTTCTCGCGTTCTGGGGCGTGAACTCCATCTATACCGTGGCGCCGCAGGAAGTCGGTGTCGAATTCCTGTTCGGCAAGGCCAAGACCGAGCTCAGTGCGCCCGGGCTGCATTTCATGTTCTGGCCGGTCGAGATGGTCGAGAAGGTGGTGATCACCGAAAACCAAACCACAATCGGCTCGATGCCGTCGGGACGCGCCAATGCTGCCAACAATCAGGGCCTGATGCTGTCGGGCGACCAGAACATCGTGGATGTGCGCTTCTCGGTGCTGTGGTCGGTCAATGATGCTCCGGCCTATCTCATCAATGTGCGCGATCCCGAAGACATGGTCGCGAGCGCTGGCGAAAGCGCGATGCGCGAGGTCGTCGGCCGGCGTCCGGCCCAGGACATCTTCCGCGATGACCGCGCCGGCATCCAGATCGAAGTGCAGCAGATCACGCAGTCCATTCTCGACAGCTACGGGCTCGGCGTGCGCGTGAGCCAGGTCGCAATCGAGAACGTCGCGCCGCCGACCGAAGTGGCGGACGCCTTCGACGAAGTGCAGCGTGCCCAGCAGGACGAGGACCGCTTCCAGGAAGAAGCCCGCTCCTACGCCAATACTTTGCTCGGCGATGCTCGAGGCCAGGCCGCGCAGGTGCGCGAAGATGCGGCAGCCTATGCGAACCGCGTCGTGCAGGAAGCAGAAGGTGAGGCGGCCCGCTTCGTCTCGGTGTATGAGGAATACGCCCTTGCTCCCGAAGTGACCCGCAAGCGCCTTTTCCTTGAGACGATGGAACAGGTTCTCGGCGGTTCCGAGAAGGTCATCATCGAAAATGGCGCAGGGGGATCGGGAGTCGTGCCTTATCTGCCGCTCAATGAACTGCGCAATAACAGCGCGGCGGGGAGATAAGCGATGAACCGTCTTGTCATTCTGGCTGCTGTCGTAGCCTTCGCCCTTTATGCCCTGTTTTCGTCGGTGTTCATCGTCAACGAGCGTGAACAGGCCATCGTCACGCGCTTCGGCGCCATCGACCGTATCCACACCGAGCCGGGGCTCTACTTCAAGGTTCCGACGACGTTCTTCGAGCAGGTTCAGATCGTTGAGGACCGGCTGCTGCGCTACGACATCGGCAACATGACGCTGCAGGTTTCGGGCGGCCAGTTCTACGAAGTCGAGGCGTTCCTCACCTACCGCATCGTCAATCCGCGCCTGTTCCGCGAGCGTGCGCTGGGCGATCTGCGGACGGTCGAAAGCCGTATCGCGACGCGTTTCGATGCTGCCCTTCGTCAGGTCTATGGTCTGCGCGAATTCAATGCGGCGCTCTCCGAGCAGCGTCCGCAGATGATGCGCGAGGCCCGCGACCTCATCCGCACCGACATGGCCGAACTCGGCATCGACATCGTCGACGTTCGCATCCAGCGCACCGACCTGACTCAGCAGGTGTCGCAGCAGACCTTCGAGCGCATGAAGGCCGAGCGTCTGGCCGAGGCCGCATTGCTGCGTGCCCGTGGCCAGGAACAGGCCCAGTCGCTGCGCGCCATTGCCGATCGTCAGGCTGTGGAAATCCTTGCGGCGGCGCAGCGCGAGGCCGAAATCCTCCGCGGTCAGGGCGAAGGCCAGCGCTCGCGCATCTTCGCCGATGCGTTCCAGCGCGATCCGGGCTTCTTCGAGTTCTATCGCTCGATGCAGTCCTATCGTACGGCACTGGGCGCGTCCGGGACCACGATGGTGCTGACGCCGGATTCCGAGTTCTTCCGGTATTTCGGATCTGAAGGCTTGCCGACCGTCTCGGCTCCGGCCGCTGCGCCCGCGGCACAGCCGGTGGTGCCCGAGGTGACGCCGACCGCGCCTGCGCCCGTGACCCAAGCGACGCCGTGATCGAGCTGCTTTCGGCGCTGGCTCTTGCCCTGGCGCTCGAAGGCCTCGTCTACGCCGCTTTTCCAGACCAGATGAAAAGGATGCTGGCATCGATCGAATCGATGCCGGCATCAACTTTACGTGCTGGTGGTCTTGCTTGCGCGGCCGTGGCACTTGTCGTTCTCTGGCTGTTGCGCGGCGGATAGGGTGCAGGGGCGGGATCATGATGACACTTCGGACGACGGGCAAAGCCCTGGCTATGGCCGGGCTGCTACTCGGGATGGCGGCCGTCGCGCTGCCGGCTACCGCACAGGCTCAGACAATGGCCGGGCCGGCCTCCGTTTCCGGGCTTGCCTCGACGCTCTCGCCCGCCGTGGTCAATATCGGCACCGCCCGGCGCATGCCGTCGGGCCGTGGCATGCCGTTTCCCGACGTGCCGGACGGGTCGCCGCTCGAGGAGCTTTTTGACGAGCTCAATCCCAACAGCGGCATGGGCCAGGATCTGATGGAAGAGGCCCGCAGCCTCGGCTCGGGCTTCATCATCGCGCCCGACGGCCTGATCGTCACCAACAACCATGTCATCGATGGCGCCTCCGAGATCCTCGTCTTCCTCAATGATGGAACGCGCCATGTGGCGACGGTTGTTGGCAAGGATGACAAGACCGACCTCGCGGTGCTCCGCATCAGCGCCAATCGCTCGCTGCCCTATGTCGAATTCGGCGACAGCGACGCGGCGCTGGTGGGCGACTGGGTGATGGCAATCGGCAACCCGTTCGGGCTTGGTGGATCGGTGACGCTCGGGATCGTTTCGGCCCGCAATCGCGACATTCAGTCCGGGCCCTATGACAATTTCATCCAGACCGATGCCTCGATCAATCAGGGCAATTCGGGCGGTCCGCTGTTCGACATGCAGGGCAAGGTGGTCGGCATCAACACAGCCATCATCGCGCGTGGAGGATCCTCGCTCGGCATCGGCTTTGCTGTGCCGGTGAACCTGGCGCGACCGGTGATCGACCAGCTCGCCGAATTCGGCGAGACCCGGCGTGGCTGGCTCGGCGTCGGCATTCAGGACGTGACCGACGATATCGCGGCGAGCCTGGGCCGCCCCGATACCGCCGGCGCGCTGGTTGTCGATGTCACGGACAGCGGCCCCTCGGATGGGGTGGTGCTCGAAGGCGACATCATCCTCGAGTTCGACGGCAAGCCCATCCGGCGGATGCGGGATCTGCCGCGCATCGTGGCTGAAACGGCGGTCGGGCGGTCCGTGCCGGTGACGCTCTTGCGCCGCGGCGAGCAGATGGTGCTGACCATCGAGCTCGGACGGCTCGAAGTGGGTGAGCAGATGATGGCCGAGGCCGCCGCGCCCGAGCCGGTACTACCCCCGCCGACGACGAACGATGAGGAGGCCGAAGAGCCCGCAGGTCCGCCCGGTCTCTCCGATCTCGTGGGCTTCGACGTGGCGCCTCTCGACGATGCTGCGCGCGCCGATCTGGCACTGGCGCCGGAGATTCAGGGGGTGGTGGTCACCCGCGTCGTGCAGGGCTCAGACGCCTCGCGCAAGGGCTTTCTGGAAGGGGTGCTGGTCGAGGAGGTCAATCAGGTGCGGATCGAGACCGTCGACCAGATCATGGCCATGGTTGGGGAGGCCAAGGAGGCTGGTCGCCCGGCCGTGCTGTTCAAGATCTCGGACCCGGCCGGAGGAAGCCGGTTCGTGGCGGTGCGGCTCGGCTGACGGTCAGGCCGGGCGCGCCGCGCGGTAGAGCACGTGCGGGCGGATGGGATGGCTGGGCGCGATGGCAGGGTGGTCGAAATCGCCCTGCAAATCCCGCGACATGCCGATCTTTTCCATCACCTTCTGGCTCGGCAAATTGCCGCGATAGGTGAAGGCGACGACCTCGTCGCGACCCAGCTCGTACCAGGCGTGGTGCAGGTGGGCGCGCGCGCCCTCGGGCGCAAAACCCTTGCCCCAGAAGGGCTTGTCGATGATCCACCCGATTTCCGTATGCGGGTTGCCGGGCAGGGCGTGGGTTATGGCGGCGGTTCCGATCAGCCCGACGAAGGCGCCGTCGCTCTTCTGCTCGGCGGCGAGGAAATGGCTTGTCCCCTCGTCAAGTCCTTGACGCATCTTGTCAATCCAGAGATCGGCGTCGGCACGCGAACGGGTCCGCGTGTAAAAGCGCATGACGACCGGATCGCCGACCATGCGGGCGAAGGGTGCGCGGTCTTCCTCGCGCCAAGGCCTCAGCAGCAGGTGATCGGTTTCCAGGATCATCGGATGAAGTCTTCTTCGCTAAACCCTTGAAGATAAAGGAGAGCGGTGAGATCGCCATGGTCGATGCGAATGGGCGATTTCTCGGCTACGGAGGGTTTGGCGTGGAGGGCGACGCCCATTCCGGCGATGCCGATCATTTCGAGGTCGTTGGCACCGTCGCCGACCGCCATGGTGGCCGAGAGCGGCAGGTTGCGCTCCTCGGCGAGGGCGATGAGGCGGGTGCGCTTGGTGTCCTTGTCGACGATGGGCTTGCGCACCGTGCCGGTCAGGCGGTTGTTTTCGAGTTCGAGCACGTTGGCGACGGCTTCGTCGAACCCGATGCGCTCGGCGAAATAGTCGGCGAAATAGGTAAATCCGCCAGAGACCAGCGCGGTATATCCCCCATAGGCCTTCATGGTCTGCACGAGCGTGCGGCCGCCCGGCGCCAGGGTAATGCGCTCTCGGCGAACCTCTTCCATCGCCTTGAGGTCGAGGTCCTTGAGCAGGGCGACGCGGGTGTCGAGGGCCTGTTCGAAATCGAGTTCGCCATTCATGGCGCGGGCGGTGATCTCGGCGACGGCGTCCTTTATGCCCAGCGCCGCAGCGAGTTCGTCGATGCATTCCTGTTCAATCATCGTGGAATCCATGTCCGCGATGAGCAAATTCTTGCGCCGTCCGTGTTGGGGCACCAGCGCGGCATCGACAGCCTTGCGCCCGATGCGATCCCGCGCGATCGAAAGCGCCTCGGTTGACTTGGGCGCGATGATCTCGCAGGCAACGGAGTGATCGAGCCAGTTGAGTTCGCCGCCCACATCCTTGTGGATGGACGCGGCGAGCGCGACGTCGAGGTCGGAATCGGCCGGATTGGCGATGAGGCAGAGAACGGTGTCGGACATGAAGGAGAGCTCGCGGGAAGGGCCGGGGACGGCTGCGGGCCGGCAGGTGGTCCTGATAGCGGGTCCGACCGCAAGCGGCAAGTCGGCGCTGGCGGCGCGGATGGCCGAGGAAATGGGTGGCGTCGTGGTCAATGCCGATGCCATACAGGTTTATGATGTGCTGAAGGTGTTGACCGCGCGGCCGGCGGGCGCTCTGGCCGTGCCGCATCTGCTCTATGGCCATGTCGATCCTGCCATCCGGTACTCAACCGGCGCCTGGCGCGATGACGTGGCCGGGCTACTGGCCCGGCCGGACCTGGCGAGCAAGCCGTTCGTCATCGTTGGCGGGACGGGGCTTTACTTCGATGCGCTGATCCATGGCTTTGCCGATGTGCCAAAGGTGCCGCCGGAGGTCGTCGCACGGATCGAGTCGCTGGTGGCGCCGCTCGATGCCGAGGGGCGGGGTCGGCTGATCGCAGAGCGGGACCCCGAGATGGCGGCACGCCTTGCGGCGCCGGACCCGCAGCGGGTGGTCAGGGCGCTTGCGGTGCTCGAGGCGACGGGACGGTCGCTGGCGCGGTTTCAGTCGCAGATGGACCGGGGCCTGCTCGAGGGGGCTCGTGTCGAGCGGATCGTGATCAGCCCGCCGCGCGATGTCGTGGCTGAGCGGATAGACCGCCGTTTCCGGGCCATGCTGGAGCAGGGTGCGATCGAGGAGGTTGAGGCGCTGCGGGCGCTGGAGCTCGACCCGGGCCTGCCGGCGATGAAGGCGATCGGCGTGCCGGAAATCAGCGCCTGGCTGGATGGTCGGATCGACCGCGAGACGATGATCGAGAGAGCGGTGATCGCCTCGCGCCAGTATGCCAAGCGGCAGCGGACCTGGCTGCGCGGGCGCATGGGGGACTGGTCTTGGCGGACTGGTCTTGGCGAGAGGGATGAAGGGGGTGCTTGACCAGACTGCCGGGTCTCGCCAAAATCCCCATATGATCTCCTCCGCCAGACGTTTTTTTTCAGCAAGCATCGCCATCGGCCTTCTTCTGGGCGGGGTCGCGCTCGGCGTGCCCGGAAAGGGCAAGGAGGCGGCCAAGAACCCGCCGAGCGAGAATGTCGAGCAGGTGTTCCAGCAGCGCAATGCCCGCACGCTGGCGATCCTCGATGCGGATTTTCCGCGTGACCACGAGGCGCTTCTCGCGGCGGCGCGGGCGCTGCGGCATGCCGACCTGACGCTCGACCAGAAGCTCGAACGGCTTTTCGCGATGATGTCCGATACGCGCAAGCGCTATGCCGAGCGGCTGCGCTTTGCGCCCGGCCCGCAGCACCGGCTGATGATGGGCGTTCTGGGCGCCTTCATGGCCGAGGTCGATCGGGTCGCGGGCAGCGAGGTGTGCACGGCGTTTGCGCAGGACGGCACCGGTGCGCTTTTCCAGTCGGGCGTCGCATCGCAGTTTTCGGCGGCCATCGACGTGCAGTCGGCGGCCTATTTCGCAGCGGTGGTCGCGGCCATCGAGAACCCCGAAATTCATCCCCCCGTGCTCGAGGCTGACTGGAGCGCCGTGTTCGCGCAGATGGCGCGCGACGGCCATCCGCTGAGCTATGTCGAGAGCATTGCCGGCGGATCGCCCGACGATCCGGCGCTCTGTTCGGCGCTCAGCGCCATGTTCCGCTCCGCAGCCCTTATGCCGGGCGCGCCCGGCGAGCGGTTCCGCGCCGACTTCGCGCCCAAGCTTGCCGGCTACTGAGCCGGCAAGGGCGGCAGGAGGCCGAGCCGCTCGCGCATCGCAAAGCGCGTGGTCAGCACCACCGCCACGAAGGCCAATCCTCCAGCCAGGCCGAGCCATACGCCGACGCCGCGCCAGTCGAGCACGATGCCGGCGATCCATGCGATCGGGAAGCCCACGGCCCAGTAGCCTAAAAGCGCGATAATCATCGGGGCGGTGGTATCGGACAGGCCGCGTAGTGCTCCAGCGGCGCTGACCTGCGCCCCATCGACAAGCTGGAAGATGCCGCCGATCACCACATAGGTGGCCGCAAGGCGCAGGGCTTCGAAATTGGCCGGATCGTCCTGGTCGAGGAAGAGGCCGACAAGCGCGTCGGAGTAGAAGATGAAGAGCAGGCAGGTGGTGGTCATGAAGGCGAGCGTGACGATCATCGCGCCCCAGCCAGCCCGCGCCACGCCTGCGCGGTCGCCGGCACCATAGGCCAGGCCGACGCGCACCGTCGTTGCCTGGCTCAGCCCCAGCGGCACCATGAAGGCGGTTGAGGCGCATTGCAGCGCCACCGCGTGGGCGGCAAGCTCGTTGGTGCCGAGCCGGCCCATGAGCACGGCAGCCATGCTGAACAGCGCCACTTCGGCCAGCACCATGAAGCCGATGGGCGCGCCGACGCGAATGATCGCGAGGAAGCGCTGCCAGTCGGCCCGCCAGAAGCGGGCAAAGACATGGTAGCGGCGGAAGCGGCGATGGCGGACGGCGTAGAATGCCAGGGCCGCGAACATGAAGATGTTGACGATGAGGGTGGCAATCGCCGCCCCGCGCAATTCGAGGCGCGGCATGCCGAAATTGCCGAAAATCAGCGCCCAGTTGAGCAGGGCGTTGAGCGCGACGGCCCCGATCGTGACCAGAAGGATGACGCGCGTCTGCTGGAGCGCCGAGAGGAAGGAGCGAAAGACGACGTAGCAGAGGCCGGGCAGCACCAGCCACATGGCGACGTGCACGTACTCTTCAGCGCGATCGATGGCGACGGGCGCCTGGCCGAGGGCTGACAGCACCGGGCGCACCTGCCAGAGGATGGGCCAGAGCACGAGCGAGACGGCAATCGCCACCCACAGACCCTGCCGCACAGTGCGCCGCACGCCCTTGCTGTCGCCCGCGCCGCGCGCCTGAGCCACAAGTGCGGCCACGACGCTGAGCATAGCGATGCCGCCGATCATGAAGGTATTCATGAAAGCGGTGGCAAGCATGCCGGCTGCAAGGGACTCGGGGCCCAGCCAGCCCATCATGATGACGTCAGTGGTAAAGAGCGCGTTCTGCGCCAGCTGAGCGAGAATCAGCGGCGCGCCGAGCGAGAGCAGGGCCCGCATCTCGGCGATCCAGTGGGAAAAGCTCGTCTTGCCGTCGCCGCTGGCCGGCGCCGTTGCCTCGTTTGTCATCATCGTGCCTGATCGGTTTGCAGCGGCAAGCACTACTGCATCGGGTGATGAGAAGAAAGGGAGCGGAACCGATCGGGGCCTGAGGCATTTGGGCAGGAGAACAAACGCATGCCCCGGAGTGCTCCTTGATGAAAACCATCCTCGCCACCGTAGCCACCGCCCTGATGCTGACGGCCTGCACCACCGCCGAACGCGCGGCCACTTTCGGCGCCGTGACCGGCGGGACCATCGCGGGCGTCGCGACGGGGTCGCCCGGCGCGGCCCTTGCTGGCGCTGCCGTGGGCGCGGTGGCCGGCGGGCTTCTGGGCCGTGCCGTCGACAATCCGGGACAGTGCGTCTACCAGCGCGCCAATGGCCGCCAGTTCGTGGCTGCCTGCCCCTCCAACTACCGCTAATCGAGCCACGCCCTCTGGCTTGAGACGGCCGGCGCCTTCGGGCGTCGGCCTTTTTATTGCGCGATTGTGAGGCCTTGCGAGGGTTGACAGGGCCGGCAAAGCCTGCCTATCACTATGCCCACAAAGCCGGATGGCGGTTCCATGCATTCACTTATCGTAGTATCTGTGCGCATCGAGATCGTGAGGTAATTCCTCGCGACAATTCGGTGCGCACCTCAAGGCTCCCCCGGGGGCCTTTTTTATTGGCCGCTTCCGCCGCGAAGCACAGTGACCAAATCTCCCAGTGCGTGTGGCGGGAGCAAGAGGAGGATGAAGACGATGGCCGAACAGATGACCGGTGCCGAAATGGTGGTGCGGGCCCTCGCCGATCAGGGGGTCGAGCACATCTTCGGTTATCCCGGCGGTGCGGCGCTGCCGATCTATGATGCGATGTTCCAGCAGGACAAGGTGCAGCATATCCTCGTGCGGCACGAGCAGGGCGCCGGGCACATGGCCGAGGGCTATGCCCGCTCGACGGGCAAGGTCGGCGTCGTGCTGGTGACGTCCGGGCCGGGGGCGACCAACGTTGTCACCCCGCTCACAGATGCGCTGATGGATTCCATCCCCATCGTGGTCATCTCGGCCCAGGTGCCGACGGCGCTGATCGGCTCGGACGCGTTTCAGGAATGCGACACGGTCGGCATCACGCGCAGCTGCACCAAGCACAATTATCTGGTGAAGTCGGTCAACGACCTGCCGCGTGTCCTGCACGAGGCTTTCCACATCGCGCGCTCCGGCCGGCCGGGCCCGGTGCTCGTCGACATTCCCAAGGATGTCCAGTTCGCGATGGGCACCTATCTCACCGCCGACGAGATCGGCACCTCGCGCCACAAGAGCTACAACCCGCCGAGCCAGGGCGATTCGGGCGCCATCGCGGCCGCCGTCGACCTGATGCTGAAGGCGCGCCGGCCGATCTTTTATACCGGTGGCGGCGTGGTCAATTCCGGCCCCGAGGCGTCCGAGACGCTGCGCGAGCTGGCCGAACTCACCGGCTTCCCGGTGACCTCGACGCTGATGGGTCTCGGCTCGTTCCCGGGCTCGCATCCGCAGTGGATGGGGATGCTGGGCATGCACGGCACCTACGAAGCCAACATGGCGATGCATGACTGCGACCTGATGATCAATATCGGGGCGCGGTTTGATGATCGCATCACCGGCCGGCTCGATGCCTTCTCGCCCAATTCGGTGAAGATCCACGTCGATATCGACCCCTCCTCGATCAACAAGAATGTCCGCATCGACCTGCCGATCATCGGCGATTGCGGGCTGGTGCTCGAAGAGATGGTGCGCATCTGGCGGTCCAAGACCAACGAGCCGCGCACTGAGGCCCTGGCGCCGTGGTGGGAGGAGATCGCGGGCTGGCGCAAGCGCAATTCGCTGGGCTTCCGCAATTCGGACACGACCATCAAGCCGCAGCACGCCATCCAGCGCCTCTACGAGGCGACCAAGGGGCGCGAGGTGTTCATCACCACCGAAGTCGGCCAGCACCAGATGTGGGCGGCCCAGCATTTCCACTTCGAGCAGCCCAATCGCTGGATGACCTCGGGCGGCCTCGGCACGATGGGCTATGGCCTGCCGGCCGCCGTGGGCGTGCAGGTGGCGCACCCGGATGCGGTGGTGATCGACATCGCCGGCGAGGCCAGCGTGCAGATGACCATGCAGGAGCTCTCGACGGCAGTGCAGTACCGGCTGCCGATCAAGATCTTCATCCTCAACAACGAACGCATGGGCATGGTCCGGCAGTGGCAGGACCTGCTGCATGGCAGCCGCTATGCGCATTCCTATTCGGAAAGCCTGCCCGATTTCGTCAAGCTGGCCGAGGCCTATGGCGCCAAGGGCATAAGGTGCGACGATCCCGCCGAGCTCGACGCGGCGATCGCAGCGATGCTCGACCATGATGGTCCCGTGGTGTTCGACGTGCTGGTGGAAAAGGACGAGAACTGCCTGCCGATGATCCCCTCGGGCAAGCCGCATAACGAGATGATCCTGCCCGACTTCGCCGAGGATATCGGCTCGGTGATCGACGCCAAGGGGCGGCAGCTGGTCTAGAACGGCACGCCCCGCCCTCGTGGTTCGACAGGCTCACCATGAGGGCGTTCGAGGACGCCGAGCAATCGGAGAACCTCATCCTGAGCTTGTCGAAGGACGAGGTTCGGGCGCAACGGCCCAGAGGACAAGAGACATGAACGCACATCTGCAGCCCAGCGGCTCGGCCTACTTTCTCTCCGCTGAAACTCAGAAGCCCGAGCGCCACACGCTGTCGGTGCTGGTCGACAACGAGCCGGGGATTCTGGCCCGCATCGTCGGGCTCTTCGCGGCGCGCGGGTACAATATCGACTCGCTGACGGTCAGCGAAACGGAGCACGAAAAGCACCTGTCGCGCATAACCGTGGTGACGGTGGCGACGCCCAAGGTGCTGTTGCAGATCAAGCTGCAGCTCGAGCGGCTGGTGCCGGTGCACAAGGTTTATGACCTGACCGCGGACGGCAAGGCGCTGGAGCGCGAGCTGGCGCTGGTCAAGGTGGCCGGCACCGGCGACCAGCGGGTGGAGACGTTGCGGCTGGCCGATGCCTTCCGCGCGCAGGTGGTGGATGCGACCACCGAGAGCTTCGTGTTCGAGGTGACCGGCAAGCCCAGCAAGATCGACAGCTTCATCGCCCTCATGGTGCCGCTCGGGCTGGTCGAGGTGGTGCGCACCGGGCTGGCCGCGATCTCGCGCGGCGCGGAAGGCATGTGACCAACACGATGACCAAGCTCTCGGTAAACCTCAACGCCGTCGCCCAGCTGCGCAACCGGCGCAATCTGCCCTGGCCCAGCGTAACCGGCATCGGCCGGCTCGTGCTCGAGGCGGGCGCGGCCGGGCTGACGGTGCATCCGCGGCCCGACGAGCGCCATATCAGGCGGGACGACGTCTTTGCGCTCAAATCGCTCCTGCGCGATTTTCCCGATCGGGAGTTCAATATCGAGGGCTATCCGAGCGAAGCTTTCCTCGCGCTCTGCGAAGCGGTGCGCCCGCAGCAGGTGACGCTGGTGCCCGACAGCCCGGAGCAGTCGACCTCCGATCATGGCTGGCAGGTGCGCAAGGCGCGGGCAGTGCTCGTGCCGGCCATCACGCGGCTCAAGGCCGGGGGCATGCGGGTATCGCTGTTCATCGATGAAGACCCAGCCGTGCCGCCCGATGCGCGCGAGATCGGCGCCGACCGGATCGAGCTTTTCACCGGTCCTTATGGCGGGGCGTTGGGCGGCGCACAGGCGGACCTGCATCTCGACCGGCTTTCGGCGACGGCGCAGGCGGCCCATGCGGCGGGGCTCGGCATCAATGCCGGCCATGATCTGACGCTCGAGAACCTGCCGCAATTTCTGGCTGCCGTACCGTGGGTGGACGAGGTCTCGATCGGCCATGCCATCACCTCGGACGCGCTGGTGATGGGATTCGCCGAGGCTGTGCGTCGCTACACCAGTGTTCTGGAGAGCGGGGGTCGCGCCTGATCGGTCAGGATTACCGAACAGTGCATCGCTGCGATCGGGCTGATCCACGGTGAGGGTCGCCCTCGGCTCGAACGTCACAGATAAGTGGCTGAATCGCCTGCCCAATTTCTGCGAAAGCCAACGCCGTGAGCGAGCGGGTTACACGGGTGTGCCTACGGTTCACCGGCGTGCCTGCTTGCGGTCTGCCGTAATAGTCACATATCTGCGCTCGGTTACAATTTGATACCGGAGAGCAGAATGTCCAAGCCCAAGATTGGCGTGATCATCAGCAGCACGCGTCCGACCCGCTTCGGCGACAAGCCGGCGAAATGGATCCTCGAGCATGCGCAGAAGCGCGGTGACATCGAGGCCGAGCTGATCGACCTGGCCGACTACAAGCTTCCCTTCTTCGATGCTCCCGCATCCGACCTCTGGGCGCCCTCGACCGACCCGGAAGTGCTGCGCTGGCAGGCCCGCCTCAACGAATTCGACGGCTACATCGTGGTCGTGGCCGAGTATAACCGCTCGATCACCGGCGCGCTCAAGAACGCGCTCGACCAAGCTTACAAGCCGTTCATCCGCAAGGCCGTTGCCTTTGTCGGTTATGGCTCGGTGGGCGGCGCGCGTGCGGTGGAGCACCTGCGCAACATCTTCGTCGAACTGCAGGCCGTGCCGGTCCGTCAGGCGATCCATATCGGCGGTTCGGACTTCGTGCCGATCATGTTCGGCCAGAAGAGCTGGGACGATGTGAAGGGCGGTTTCGACCCCTTCGTGCCGGACGTGCTCGACAATCTCGTCTGGTGGACCAACGCGACCAAGGCAGCGCGCGAGGCCTGAGCCCGCTCACGAGCGGCCCCGGCGGCGAGTTCTCTCCGCTCGCAGGCGCCGCTGCCCCAGAGACGCGGATGGCACCTCACGTGCCGTCCGCGTCGACGTGACCAGACCCGCGACCGATTTGTGTTGAGCCTGCTTCGCGCGGGGTGTAAACCGCCCGCCACCCCAAACAGGGTGAGCAAGGTACATGACGCAGACCAAGACGCCCGGCGAAACAGCCGGTGTTGTAGCGACCGGTCAGTCCAGCCACAAAAGCAATGAATTCCGGATGCTCGTGCTCGGCGCACTGGGCGTCGTCTATGGCGATATAGGTACCAGCCCGATCTACGCTTTCCGGCAGGCGCTTTCCGTGCGTCCCGGCGGGCCGCAGGCTAATTTCGAAGCTGAAGTGCTGGGCCTGCTTTCGCTCATCATCTGGGCGCTGACCATCACCGTTACGGTCAAGTACATCTTCTTCGTCACCCGGGCCGACAACAAGGGCGAAGGTGGCACCCTGTCGCTCATGTCGCTGGCGGCGTCCAGTTTTGCCAAGGCTCCCGGATGGATCATCGCCATCGGCGTGGTCGGGGCGGCGCTATTCTTCGGCGATGCGATCATCACACCCGCCATATCGGTGCTCTCGGCCGTCGAAGGGGTGACCGTGGTGGCCCCTGATCTGGAGCGCTGGGTGGTGCCGGTCACCTTTGTGATCATCATCGGCGTCTTCATGGTGCAGCGCTTCGGTACGGCGGGCGTCTCGAAGGTGTTCGGGCCGGTCACCGCCGTCTGGTTCCTGGTTATGGGCGTCGTGGGCCTCAGCCACATCGTGGTCAATCCGCAGGTGCTGCTGGCGCTCAACCCTGCCTATGGCATCCTGTTCCTTGCCACCCATCCGGATCTGGCGGCGCTGGTTCTGGGCGCAGTCTTTCTTGCCGTGACAGGCGTGGAGGGGCTCTATGTCGATCTGGGGCATTTCGGCCGGAAGCCGATCGTCACCGCCTGGTTCATCATGGTCTTCCCCTGTCTCTTGCTCAATTATTTCGGGCAGGGCGCCTATGTGCTGTCGCACGAGCCGGGTTCGGTTGATCACCCCTTCTTCGAGATGGTGCCCGCCTGGGGGCTGATCCCAATGATCGGGCTCGCGACCTGTGCCACCATCATCGCAAGCCAGGCCGTGATCACCGGCGCCTATTCGCTGACCCAGCAGGCCATCGCGCTCAACCTTCTGCCCCGCATGACCGTGCTGCATACCTCCGAGACGCAGTCGGGCCAGATCTACATGCCGCAGGTCAACGTCTTCCTGATGATCTTCGTGCTCTTGCTGGTGGTGTCGTTCGGCAGTTCGGGAGAGCTCTCCAATGCCTATGGAATCGCCGTTTCAGGCGTGATGCTGGTGACGGTTGTGCTGCTTGGCATCGTGATGTGGCGCGTATGGAAATGGCATCCCATCGCCACGCTGATGGTGATGACGCCATTCCTGCTCATCGATCTGGGCTTTTTCGCCGCCAACGTCACCAAGCTCTTCCAAGGTGGCTGGGTGCCGGCGGCGGTGGCCGTGGTGCTGGCCACGCTGATGTCCACCTGGATGTCGGGACGTCGCAGGCTTGCCGAAAAGACGCGACGCGAAGAGGTGCCGCTCGAATTCCTCGTCGAGAACCTCGCCAAGAAGCGCCCCACCGTGGTGCCGGGCACCGCGATCTTTTTGACCAGCGATATCGAAGGGGCGCCCACCGCGCTCCTGCACAGCCTCAAGCACTACAAGGTGCTGCACGAGCAGAACGTCATCCTCACGGTGCTGACCTCGTCGGCGCCGCGCGTGCCCGACGACGAGAAGGTGCTGATCGACGCGTATAACGACCTGTTCTACCGGGTGATCATCACCTTCGGCTATATGGAGACGCCCAATATTCCGAAGGCGCTGGGCCTCGCGCGCAAGCTGGGGTGGAAGTTCGACATCATGTCGACGTCGTTCTTCCTGTCGCGCCGGTCGTTGAAGCCCTCGCACAAGCGCGGTCTCATCCGTTACTGGCAGGACAAGATGTTCATGCGGCTGGCTCGAAACGCCACCGACGCGACGGAGTATTTCCACATCCCCACGGGACGGGTGGTGGAAATCGGCACGCAGGTCATCCTGTAAAGTCGAGGCGCGGCCGGCAGCGGTGCTGCCGGTGCTATTTCGGCATGTCGGGGCAGAGATAGGGGACTTCGGCGACGCGATAGCGCTGCTCGTCGGTCTGTCCGCCGACCAGAGAGAGTTTGAGCACCAGTTCCTCGCCCGAGATCGAGACGATCTCGGCGGGGATGTCCATGCCGTCCTCGTTCCAGCTCAGCGCTGTCTCGGAGGTCATCGACCAAGGCGAGAGACGGTAGGTCTCCCAGCAACTGTCCTGCACCAGCGTGCCGTCGGAGAGGAAGATCACCTTCTTGCCCGGTAGCCCGTCATCCTCGACGCGTGACCAGACACGGTTGGTGAGCAGGCGCTCGGCGCTCTCGTCCTCGGCCGCTTCTTCGCCCGAGGTCTCCTGAGCGGCAGCGGGCAGGGCCACGAGGGAGCCCACGCCCCACAATGCGAGCAGCGCCAGTAATGCAGCCTTGGTCGTCATCGTCCATCCTCCGTAGTGTGCAATATCCGGCGCCGGGAATGCGCCGGATTTCCGGCAGGCATCAGGCGATTCCGAGGGATTTGTCGCGGTCGCGCATGCGGTTACCGGCCTGCTTGGGCCAGAGGCCATAGTCGGTCCGGCCTTCGAGCGCGGCGCGGGCATGCACGGGCCAGTTGGGGTCATCGAGGGCGCCGCGCGCCAGCGCGACGAGATCAGCCTCACCCTTTTCCAGAATGGCTTCGGCGTCTTCGGGCCGGTCGATGAGGCCCACGGCCATCGTGTCGATGCCCGCCTCGCGACGGATGATCTCGGAGAACGGCACCTGGTAGAGCGGGCCGGGTGCGATGCGCCCGCCCGAGAAGCCGCCCGAGGAACAATCGACGATATCGACGCCATGGCCCTTCATTATGCGGGCAAACGCCACCGAATCCTCGGGCTGCCAGCCATCGGGGTGATTGTCGGAGACCGAGATGCGCACGGCCAGCGACCGATCTGCCGGCCAGGCGGCGCGCACCGCGTCGATCACCTCGAGGGGGAAGCGCATGCGGTTCTCGCGGCTGCCGCCATACGCGTCGGTGCGATGGTTGGCGAGGGGCGAGAGGAACTGGTTGAGGAGGTAGCCATGGGCGGCATGCACCTCGACCATGTCGAAGCCCGCCTCAAGGGCGCGATGGGTGGAGGCCACGAAGGCATCGATGATGGCCTGCATGCCGGCCTTGTCGAGCGCGGCGGGCGGGGTGAAATTCTGGTTCTCGGCATGGATTTCAGCACTCGGCGCCACGGGCGTCCAGGCCGTGAAGCCCACCTGCGGTTTTTCGGCCTCGGTCTCGTCAAAGCCCTTGCGCCAGGGCAGGGGCGTCGAGGCCTTCCGCCCGGCATGGGCGAGTTGGATGCCGGCGGCCGATCCGTTCTGATGCAGGAAATCGACGATGCGCTTCAGCGGGGCGACGTGCGCATCCGACCAGAGCCCGAGATCGGCATAGGAGATACGGCCCTCGGGCACGACGCCCGTCGCCTCGAGGATCACGAGGCCGAAGCCCCCGAGCGCGAAGCGTCCCAGATGCACGAGATGCCAGTCATTGGCGAGGCCATCCACGGCCGAATACTGGCACATGGGCGCAACGACGGTGCGGTTGCGCAGGGTGAGGCTGCGGCTCGAATAGGGCGTGAAGAGGCGCGAGGACAAGGGGCACTCCGACTATCGGCAAAATACGATGAAGCAGAGATAGACAGCCCACGCCGCCCCTGCAAGCCCACGCCGCGAAATGGCACTTGAACCGAACCGTACGTTACGGTACGGAATGGCCAGCCGCTGCGGCGGCGTGGGAGGGAGATGTGAGCGCAACGCCGACACGCGACGAGACCTGGACGCCGCGCCAGCAGCAGGTGCTGACGGCCGCGCTCGACCTGCTCGTGGAAAGCGGCGACGGGCTGACCATGACGGCGGTGGCGCGGCGCGCCAGCTGCTCCAAGGAATCGCTCTACAAATGGTTCGGTGATCGTGACGGGCTGCTGACGGCGACGGTGCAGTGGCAGGCGGCCAAGGTGCGCCAGCCGCGCGTCGATCGTCGCAGGCTCGATGCCGAGACGCTGCGCGCCAGCGTGCAGCAGTTCGCCAGCGATCTTCTCTCGACGCTTTCAGGCCGCATCTCGGTGGTGCTCAATCGCCTCGCTATCGCGCATGCGGCGGTGGAAAAGACCGGGATGGGCGCGATCGTGCTCGAAAACGGACCGCTGGCGGTACGCCGGAGGCTGAAGCCGGTGCTGGAGGCGGGGCGCGACGCGCGCCTCCTGCGGTTCACCGACAGCGAGGAAGCTTTCCGCACCTTTTTCGGGCTGGTGGTGCGCGACCTGCAGATCCGCATGCTCTTGGGCGAGGACCTGACACTGACACCCGAGCAGATCGAGAAGGACGCGGCGACCGCGACCGAGAGATTTTTCGCGCTGTACGGCGCGGATTGACAGGCTTGGCAGGCGGGGCGGGCCAAATGCTCCGCTGCCGAAGACGAAAGAGGGCCCGCTGGGCCGGACGCCAAAAGGGGAGACAACCATGCGCGTTTATTACGATCGGGATGCCGATCTCAACATCATCAAGAACAAGAAGGTCGCGATCATCGGCTATGGCAGCCAGGGTCATGCGCACACGCTGAACCTGCGCGATTCGGGCGTGAAGGACATCGTGGTCGGCCTGCGTCCGGGTTCGGCTTCCGCCAAGAAGGCCGAGGGCGAAGGTCTCAAGGTGATGAGCGTCGCCGATGCCTCGGCCTGGGCCGACGTGATCATGATGCTGACCCCCGACGAGCTGCAGGCCGACATCTACAAGCAGCATATCGAGCCCAATATCCGCGACGGCGCAGCGATCGCCTTCGCCCATGGGCTCAACGTGCACTTCAACCTGATCGAGCCCAAGAAGACCGTCGACGTGATCATGATCGCGCCGAAGGGCCCGGGCCACACCGTGCGCGGCGAGTTCGTCAAGGGCGGCGGCGTGCCGTGCCTGATCGCTGTGCATCAGGATGCCTCGGGCAATGCCCATGACATCGCGCTGGCCTATGCCTCGGGCGTCGGCGGCGGCCGCTCGGGCGTCATCGAGACCAATTTCCGCGAGGAATGCGAGACCGACCTGTTCGGCGAGCAGGTCGTGCTGTGCGGCGGCCTCGTTGAGCTCATCCGTGGCGGCTTCGAGACGCTGGTGGAAGCCGGCTATGCCCCCGAAATGGCCTATTTCGAGTGCCTGCACGAAGTGAAGCTGATCGTCGACCTGATCTACCAGGGCGGCATCGCCAACATGAACTACTCGATCTCCAACACCGCCGAGTGGGGCGAGTATGTCTCGGGCCCGCGCATCATCACCTCGGAAACCAAGGCCGAGATGAAGCGCGTGCTGCATGACATCCAGTCGGGCAAGTTCACCTCCGAATGGATGCAGGAGCATCGTTCGGGCGGCTCGCGCTTCAAGGCGACCCGTCGCCTGCATGACGAGCACCAGATCGAGGAAGTGGGCGAAAAGCTGCGCGGCATGATGCCGTGGATCAAGGCCGGCGCCCTCGTCGACAAGGCCAAGAACTAAAGGCAGCGTCCCGGGCGTCTGGCACGGGACCATCGCCGATTTGGAAAGGGCGTCGCGAGGCCATCGCGGCGCCCTTTCTCATGGCGCGGAACGGGCGGGGCAGGGCGGCGTTGGTCACCCAGCAAGGAGACCGATGATGGCAAGCAAACCCGACAGGACCGTGCCGGACGTCGAAGAGATGAAGCATCGCACGGGCCGGCAGGTCGACGACAATCTCGACGACATGGGACGCGACGTGAACGACAAGGATACTGAAAAAGCGCGGCATCCGCAAAAGGATGTCGGTCGCTGAGGCTTGTTCGGGACTTCTCTCTATGGCACCTGAAAGGCGTCGCAGGGAGGACCGCATGGACAAGGCCGAGGACATTCGCCGGATCATCGCGCAGGAAGAGGCGCTGGTGTTCCATCAGTTCGATGAAGGCGTCGCCTTCGAGATCGGTCTTGCGGCCCGGCGGATGGCCGTATCGCGGCAACAGGGCGTGGTGATCGATGTCCGCACCTGGGACAGGCCGCTGTTTTATTCTGCGCTGGCCGGCACGACAGGGGACAACCCGCACTGGGTGCGCCGCAAGGCCAATACCGTGCAGCGCTTCGCCAAATCGACCTATCGCATCGTGCTCGAAAAGAGCTGGGACGGCGACGTCTTTCCGCCGCGCCGCGGGCTCGACCCCAATGACTATGTTCTGGCGGGCGGCGGCTTTCCGATCCGGATCGCCAATGCCGGCATGATCGGCGCCGCGATCATTTCGGGACTGCCCGAGCGCGAGGACCACAAGCTCATCGTGGCGGCGATCGCCGAGGTGCTGGGCAAGGACATTTCGGCCATCGCGCTCGACTGAGCGGCCGCCTGCTTGACAGCGCGCGGCCCGGATTGCACACCCGGCTGCGACTGTCCGGGGGAATGCGATGAAACTCGATTACGTCCTGCTCGATGTCTTCACCACCGAACGGCTGCAGGGCAATCCGCTCGCCGTGGTGTTCAAGGCCGATCATCTGAGCGATGTGCGCATGCAGGCGATCGCCGCCGAGTTCAATCTTTCTGAGACCGCCTTCATCACCGACGCGAAATCCGAGCGTCACACCGCGGCGTTGCGGATTTTCACCCCCAAGTCCGAGCTGCCGTTTGCAGGCCACCCCACGGTGGGCTCGGCGGTGGCGCTGGCGATACAGACGCGGGCGACCGCCATCCGCTTCGAAGAGCAGATCGGCGTCGTGACCTGCGTGCTCGACCAGATGGACAAGCGTTCGGGCTTTGCCCGATTCGCGCTCCCCAAGCTGCCGAGCGAGGCCGGTTCGCCCCCGGATGCCGCGGCTCTGGCCATCGCGCTGGGCATCGATATCGAGGATATCGGCTTCGGGCCGTACCAGCCGGCCGTGATGTCGGCCGGTGTGCCCTTCTACCTCGTGCCGGTTCGGTCGCCGGCCGTGCTGGCGCGTATGCAGCCGCAGCGGGCGAACTGGCGGGAGACGTTCCCGATCGGCATGGGCAAGGTCTATGCCTTTACCGAAACGCCTGGCGAGCCGGCCAATGACCTCGCAGCACGTATGTTCGCGCCGCTCGCCGGCATCGCCGAGGACCCGGCGACGGGTTCGGCCGCGGCGGCGCTGGTCGGGCTCCTCGCACGCGAGGCGCTCGAGGGCCAGTCGGCCTACCGCATCCGGCAAGGCCACGAGATGGGCCGCCCCAGCCTGATCCACGTCCAGCTCCGCAAGGACGGCGACGCGCTGACCCATGCGGGAATCGGCGGACATGCGGTTGTCGTTGGGCGCGGGGTGCTCGATCTCGACGCCTGATCGCCTCAAGGCGCATTCTTGTCTCTTTATAAAGCCCGTCAGCGTCGCTGGCGGGCTTTGCATTTGCGGCGGCTCGCGGCGCTTGAAGGGCCATTGACTCTTACATTGATAGATGGCTATATAGCTTAATGGAAATACAAAAGCAAACGCAGTTGGATGCCATTTTTGGAGCGCTGGCCGACCCGACCCGCCGTGCCATGCTTGTTCGGCTGGCAGCGGGGGAGGCGAGCGTCAGCGAACTCATGGCACCGTTCAATCTCACCCAGCCGACCGTCTCCAAGCACCTCAAGGTGCTCGAAGAAGCGGGACTGGTGGAAACGGGCCGTGAGGCGCAGCGCCGGCCCCGGCGACTATCGCCGCACGGCCTGAAGGCAATTGCCGACTGGATCGAGCCGTTCCAGCGGCAATGGGAACAGCGGCTCGACAATCTCGACGCCCATCTGGGCACCATGGAGGACAAGTGATGCTTGCGAATGCCGAACGTTCGACCCCGGCCCAGACGATCGCCATCGATCGGCAGGCCCACACCATCACACTCTGGCGGCGGTTCGCCGCGTCGCCGGCGAAGGTCTTTGCCGCCTGGACGGAGCCCGACCATGTCCGCATGTGGTGGGACCCTTCAGGCGCGCCGCTCGCCCGTTGCGAAATCGATCTTCGGATTGGCGGCGGCTTTGCCTTCGTGCCCGCCGGTCAGCCGCATATGCCATTCACGGGGGTGTATAAAGAGATCGCCGCCCCGGACACGCTGGTATTCGACGCCAATGGCGCGCTGGGGCGTGTCACTCTCGATGACCGGGATGGGGGCACACTGATGACCGTGTGCATCACTTGCGGTTCGGATGAGCATCTGGACATGTATCTGAAGCTCGGGATCGACGTCGGTACGGCACGCACGATGGATAATCTTGTGTCGCATGTGGACCGGCTCGCGGCCTGATGCCTCTCGCGTAACGGGCCCCGGCACGCCGGTGCCCGAGCACTTCGTTCTGTCGATGGCTATCCCCGCCGGCAATCAGCGCTTGCACACCCTGGCTGCATGCGGCATGGTGCACGCGCAACCGGATGGAAGCCATGCAGCGCAACCGCGCCATCGCCATTGCAGCCAGCGAGCGCCAGGCCATTGTGAGCCGGGCGATGATCGCTGTTGCCTTGCTGCTGCTTCCCGCGCTCCTTCTCCTTATCAGCCCCTGAGTACCGGCGGTCCGCATGCGGACGGGTGGTCAGGGGAGTGCAGATAAAACCGACCGAACGATAATTCGTCCGGCTGCGTGAGGCTTTTGCCCCGGCCGGTTTTCCAAGGACCAGATTTATGAGCGCTGCTGCAACCGGTACGAGCAACACCGAACGCGTCTTCATTTTCGACACCACGCTGCGCGATGGCGAGCAGAGCCCCGGCGCCACGATGACGCTGGACGAAAAACTGCAGGTGGCCGAAGCCCTCGACGAGATGGGCGTCGACATCATCGAAGCCGGCTTTCCCATCGCCTCGAATGGCGATTTCGAAGCGGTGGTGGCTGTTGCCAAGCATGTGAAGAATGCCGTGGTCGCCGGCCTCGCCCGCGCCATTCCAGCCGATATCGCGCGGGCCGGCGAGGCCGTCCGCCATGCCCGGCAGGGCCGCATCCATACCTTCGTCTCCACCTCGCCGATCCATCTGGCCCATCAGATGAAAAAGACCGAGGAGCAGGTTCTGGAGATCATCAGCGCTACTGTGGCACAGGCGCGCAACCTCACCGACAATGTCGAGTGGAGCGCGATGGACGCGACGCGCACCCCCATCGACTATCTGGCGCGCTGCGTGGAACTGGCCATCCGCGCCGGGGCGACGACGATCAACCTGCCCGACACTGTGGGCTATGCCGTGCCTGAAGAACATGAGGCGATGTTCCGCTCGATCATCGAGCGCGTGCCGGGCGCCGACACGGTCATCTTCTCGGCCCATTGCCATAATGATCTGGGGCTGGCGGTGGCCAATTCGCTGGCTGCTGTGCGCGGCGGCGCGCGGCAGGTGGAGTGCACGATCAACGGGCTGGGCGAACGCGCCGGCAATGCGGCGCTCGAGGAGATCGTGATGGCGCTGCGCACCCGCGCCGATGCCATGCCTTACGCGACCAATATCGAATCGACTCATCTCAGCCGCGCCAGCCGCATCGTATCGGCGGCAGCGAATTTCCCCGTGCAGTACAACAAGGCCATCGTGGGCAAGAACGCCTTCGCCCATGAGAGCGGCATCCATCAGGATGGCATGCTCAAGAATGCCCAGACTTACGAGATCATGACGCCCGAAAGCGTGGGCATCAAGGAAACGACTCTGGTGATGGGCAAGCATTCGGGCCGCGCCGCCTTCAAGGACAAGCTGCGCGAACTGGGCTACGAGCTGGGCGAAAACGCCTTCCAGGAAGCGTTCCAGCGCTTCAAGGACCTGGCTGACCGCAAGAAGCACGTCTATGACGCCGACATCGTCGCGCTTGTCGATGACGAGGCCGGATCGGTGGACGACCGGATCCGGCTCGTGGACATGGAAGTCGTCTCCAAGACCGGCGGCATGCATCGCTGCGACCTGGTGCTGTCGGTGGATGGGCGCGAAGTGCGCGCCAGCTTCGATGGCACCGGCTCGGTCGACGCGATCTTCAACGCCATCAAGCAGGCCGTGGGCAAGGACCCGCATCTGGTGCTCTATGCCGTCGATGGCGTGACCGGTGGCACCGACGCGCAGGCCTCGGCCCATGTGCGGCTCGAGATGAATGGCCGCATCGCCTCGGGCAATGCCGCCGAGCCCGATACGCTGGTGGCGTCGGCGCGCGCCTATCTCAACGCCGTCAACCGCCTGATGATCGAGCGCGGGGCCGCGGCCCAGGGCGCCACGGAAGCCGTCGCGAGCTGAACGCGTGAAGCGGGTGCCGCGTCCCGGTTGGGCGCGGCATCAAGCGAACGCTGCGACGAGGGACCCTATCGCTGCCGGATCCAGCAGGCCGGTTGCAAGGCTGCCGAGCAGGCCGGCATGCAGCGCGGCGATCACGAAACTCGTGGCGCCGAAGCCCGGCTTGGAAATCTTGTGCCGGAAGGCGAGCTGGCCCAGAAGCCCGCCGATGATGCCGCAGAGCAGATCGAGCAGGTGCAGCTGGTTTTCGGGTATCCGCCAGCCGCCCGCCTCGGCGAGCCGCTTGTCGACGCCATAGGTCAGGAACGACAGCAGCCCGATCGCCGCATAGGCCAGCCCCAGCACGATGCTCATCCGCTCGAGCCCGACGCTGGCCACCACGAGGCCCGACAAAACCGCGGCGAGCGCGACGCGAGCATAAAGCCGCACTGGCGAGGGAAGGCGGCGCGGGGGCGGCCGCTGCTCACGCGCCATCGGCGGCTTTCAGAGCGCGGGGCAATTCGTCAGCGAGAATATCGAGATCGGCGGGAAGGCCGGCGCTGATCCTGATGCAGCGATCGAGCGGGTGCGCCATCGGCTTGCGCACGAAGACGCCGCGCGCTTCGAGCGCCTTGAGCACGGCAAGCGCATAGGCGCCGTCGCGGCCGCAGTCGACGGCGACGAAATTTGTCGCCGAGGGCAGGGCGACGAGGCCGCTGTCTGCGGCGATGGCCCCGATGCGGTCGCGTGCTGCGGTGATGCGCTGTACGACCTCGGTCAGCCAGGCCTGATCCTCGAGCGCTGCGAGCGCCGCTACCTGGCCCATGCGGGTGACACCGAAATGATTGCGCACCGCATCGAAGCCGGCGATGAAGCCGGCCTCCCCGATGCCGTAGCCCACCCGCATCCCGGCAAGGCCATAGGCCTTGGAGAAGGTGCGGGTGCGAATGAGATTTGGCCGTGCGCTATCGAGGTCGGGCAGGGTGCCGGCAGGGGCGGTCTCGCAATAGGCTTCATCGAGCAGAATGAGCACATGCTCGGGCACGGCGGCGATGAAGGCCTCGAGGTCGGCGGCGCTCCACCAGCTCCCCATCGGATTGTCGGGGTTGGAGAGATAGACGACCTTGCAGCGCTCCTCGCGCCGGGTGGCGGCGAGAAGGCCCTCGAGGTCCTCGCGATCGCCGGCATAGGGCACGAAACTGATGCGGCCGCCGAAACCGGTCACATGGTAGTTGAAGGTGGGATAGGCGCCCAGCGAAGTGACCGCCACATCGCCCGGTGCGATCACCAGCCGGGCGATGAGGCCGTGCAGCCCGTCTATGCCTTCTCCCACAACGACATTGGCGTGCGGCACGCCCAGATGCCGCGCCAGCGCCGAGCGCAGCAGATGCACCTCGGGGTCGCCATAGCGCCAGATCTCGGGCGCCGCCGCCTGCATCGCGGCGATGACCCGTGGCGAGGGACCGAAATTGCTCTCATTGGCGCCGATGCGGGCCCGGATGGGTTGGCCGACGCGCCGCTCGATCGCTTCGGGCCCCACAAAGGGCACCGTCTGTGGCAGGCCCGCAGCGAGCGGCGTGAAGTGGCGGCTGGACATCAATGCTCTCCCCCCGGGGCGCAGTCTAATCAGGGCTCAGGTTAACGCCAGAGCCTCGTGCGACGACGGCAGCGCCGAAAAATTGTCATGCATAATAGAATTGAATCAGGGGCTTGACCGAAAATGATGACGATTTGATTCAAATCGACCATCGGCCGGAAAGGAGCCGACAAGCATGCAGGCGCAGACTCTCCTCGTTGCCGGCGATTCTCAGGCGTCGGCGCCCGAAACCAGACAGTCCGGTTCCCGGCCCGTGCTTCAGGAGACCCCATTGCCTCCGACTTATCTCCTTGCGCGCGATCATCTGCAGCGCGCGGCATCGATGCTGCGCGATGAGGATATCCATTCGCTGCAACTGCGACAGATCATAGAGCGCACCATCCAGCTCATGGACGAGACCCCGCACCGGCCGCAGCGGCCGCGTAACAACGTGCTCGATTTCGAGACCTTCCGCGCCCTGCTGCGCAACGAGTGAGGCCCCGGGTTAACGGAACTTTGTCTTGAGCTTCGATCCGCCTCGGGGCACTCCTTGCGGGCGCAGAAGCGCGCCACGGGAGACCCTCATGCGGATTTCGAACCAAGTTTTCACGCTCGCCCTTGCCGTCGCGCTGAGTTGGGCGCCCGCGCTTCCCGCCGCAGCCCAGCAGACGGCGACCGCCGTGTTCGCCGGCGGGTGCTTCTGGTGCGTGGAATCGGATTTCGACAAGGTGCAGGGGGTGACCGCCACGGTCTCGGGCTATATCGGCGGGGAAGCGGCGACGGCCACTTACGATACCGTCACCCGCGATAAGACCACCGGACATTACGAAGCGGTGGAAGTGACTTACGACCCGACCGTGACGTCCTACGACAAGCTGCTGACGGTCTTCTGGCATTCGGTCGATCCCTTCGATGCCGAGGGCCAGTTCTGCGACAAGGGGCCGAGCTACCGCACAGGCATCTTTACCGCCAGCCCCGACGAGACCGCCGCCGCCGAGGCCAGCAAAGAGGCCGTGAAGGCAGAGCTCGGACGGACGCCGGCCACCGCCATCGTCGAGGGCAAGACCTTCTACCGCGCCGAAGATTATCATCAGGATTTCTACATCAACAACGCCGCCCACTACACCTCGTACCGCTTCTTCTGCGGCCGCGATGCGCGGCTGCGCGAGATCTGGGGCGACAAGGCGCTTCTCGGTACCAAGGACAACCCGGCCTCCTGAGCCGCCTTATGGCTTGGGAATGCTGTCGGGGCGCGGCGTGGTCTGGTCGGGCACGACATTGATCTGGCTGCGCTCCTCTCCCGTCAGCGCCCTGTCGAGCGCGAGCTTTGCCTCCTCGGTCAGGGCATAGAGCGTCGGCAGGTAGTCGGGCGTCTGCGTCCAGGCCCGCAGCTGGAGGGTGACCGACGAGCCCGAAAAACTGTCGACATGCACGGTGGGCGCCGGATCGACGAGCACGCGGCGATCGCTGGTGGCGATCCGCAGCAGCACCTTGCGGGCGCGGGCGATATCGAGCGCATCGGGCATGGTGACCGTGATATCGACGCGCCTGCGCACCTCCCGGCTGTGATTGGTGATCGCCGAGGCGAAGAGCTTCTGGTTCGGGATGAAGACATAGAGGCCGCTGGTGGTCCGCAGACGGGTGCCGAAAAGCCCGATCTCGACGACGATGCCGGACACCCCGCCATCACTTGTGATGTATTCCCCGATCGCGACGGGCCGCAGCAGCACGAGCATCAGGCCCGAGGCGATGTTGGACAGCGTGCCCTGCAGCGCCAGCGCGATGGCAAGGCCGGCCGCGCCGAGCACGGCGAGAATCGACGTCGATTGCACGCCCACAAGATTGAGCGCCATCACCACCGACAGCACGATGACGCCGTAATAGGTGGCCTGGGCGAGGAGCGGCGTGAAGTTCTTGTCGACGCCATAGGCGCGCGGCAGCAGGCGCTTGATCACGCCTGATAGCCAGCGTGCCGAGACATAGCCGATGGCGAGAATCAGCATTGCCAGGCCCAGGGCCAGCGCGTGTCCGCCCAGCCAGGCAAAGGCCAGCTGATTGTCCTCTGTGATCGTCATCGCTCCCCCGAGCCCTCTGCCTCGCACTCCGACGAGCCTGCGCTGCGCCTTCTGAGCTTAGCAGAGCATTGATTTGCCAAAAGTGCGAACTGACGCTGGACAGCACCGGATCGCTTTGCTAGACACCCGCTCGGCCCAGGGTGCATAGCTCAGATGGTAGAGCAGCTGACTCTTAATCAGCGGGTCCAAGGTTCGAGTCCTTGTGCACCCACCAAGCCCTCCGCGTAAGCGGTTGATATCTTTGGTGGAATTACGAAGGGCGCCGTTGGCGCCCTAAGTTTTTTCCGCACTGCTGGCAACGCGGCGTTGCGTATCGCCGTCAGCGACTGCCGCTAGAACCTGTAAGCGGACGTGACCCGGACGCTTCGAAAACTTGAATCAGACACCGTCGAATAGACCTGTTCAACGTAACTGGCGCGCATAGCCAGGGATGGGCTCAGTACCAAGCCCAGCGTCGCCCCCAGCGACAGGGTCTCCTGCGCGTTTCCGTCCGGCACGCCGTTGGATGATGTCTCACCGCCCCGAACATAATATCCGTCCAGCGCCGCCCATACCGAGGGGCCAAAATTGCGGGTCACGTGGGCCTCCAGGAGGAATAGCGGCTCTTGGCTGGCCACGGTCGAGGACCCGAACGGGTCGTCGTTGTCGCCAAAAATATGCACACTGGGCACAAGCTCGAACGTCGTCAGATCCGGGTCCAGCAGAGTGTCGGCCAGGATGTAGCTGATCGGAAGGCTTGCCTGCAGCGACCAGCGGTTGCCGCCCAGGTTCAAGAGCCGGGAGGAATCGTAGTCTCCGGTTGGCAGGAACAGCTTAGCGGCAGCAATGGCTTGAAGACCGGGCTTGTACTGAGCGTAATCCATCGGCCCCAGCGATGGCGACCCGAACAAACCTAACTGCCCGCCAATGAACATGTCGCCCGGTGCGACATCGGTTTCGAGATTGACGATTCCAAAACCGGTATCGAGAGCGGCAGAAAGACTGCCAATCGGCATGCCGATCAGGAACGCGCTCGCGGTGCCGGCCAATTCGAAATAGCCCTGGTAAGAGGGCGTGACGACCGCCACGCCAAATTCGCTGCCTGCGATGGTCAGCTGCTGCGCCGTTACAGTCAGGCTTGCGAAATTCGTGCCTTTGGGCACCGGATGGTAGGCACGCGCGCCATCTTGAGCCTGTGCATGACTACAGGTTGCAAGCAACACGGCGCCGACGACAAAAGTCTTGCTGAACACCGAAACCCTCCCTCGACCCTGCGCCGCGCATCGTCCCCACTTTGCGCCCGCAATGATGGAGGGGAGCATGGGGATGCCCATTTGACAATCGATTTGGCTTGCAGCCGGGTCCGACCTCGCGCGCTGCCGGAGTATCGGACGTTTCGCTGCGAATCGTAGCGTCGGGGCCTGGTGATCGGCAGAGCTCTTCGCTTCGCCGGATGGGCCGCTAGGCCTAAAGAATCGTACAAGATGTCGCAGGGGGCTCTTCGCAGGGGGCGGCTGACGCTGTATGACAGCGCGCGACGGAGGGCCTGCCCAAGACCGTTTCGTCTCCTCGAAACCACGCAACAGGTCTGGCCGTGGACTTCATAACAAATCTCTTCACCGGGGAGGCGCTGTCCGCCTTCCTCCAAGTCATCATGATCGATCTGGTCCTTGCCGGTGACAACGCCATAGTCATCGGGCTTGCGGCTGCCGGCCTGCCGGCCGACCAGCGCAAGAAGGCCATCCTGATCGGCATTGCCGCGGCAACCGTGCTGCGCATCTGCTTTGCCCTGATCACCACGCAGTTGCTTGCGCTCGGCGGCGGCCTCTTGATCGCGGGCGGCGTGCTGCTGCTCTGGGTCTGCTGGAAGATGTATCGCGAGCTCACCGTCTCGCATGCCGAAGAGCATGCGGCGACCGAAGCTCTGGCCGATGCCGACCTCAACAAGGACGGTACGGTTGCCAAGGGCGCCCCGCGCAAGACGCTGCGCCAGGCGGCCATCCAGATCCTGATCGCCGACGTGTCGATGTCGCTCGACAACGTGCTGGCCGTGGCCGGTGCGGCCCACGATCATCCCGAAGTGCTGATCTTCGGGCTGCTGCTGTCTGTGGCGCTGATGGGCGTTGCCTCCGCCTATATTGCCAATGTGCTCAACAAGTTCCGCTGGATCGCCTGGATCGGCCTGCTCGTCATCCTCTATGTGGCGCTCAAGATGGGCTATGAAGGGCTCGACCAGGTGCTCGGGCATACCCTGCCGGCCATTCCCTTCATCAAGGGTTGAGCCAGGACAAACGCTTGACGTCAGGGGCGCTGTCCATCGGATGGCGCCCTTTTGCTTGTGTGGGCTTTTTTCGATGTCGCTGGCAGTTTGCTAACCAGTCCGACGGCGAAGATGCCGGGGCCCGGGCCCGTTGGCAAATTGCTCATGTTCGACTGGCTAGGATTGCCGGCATCGCATCCCGGTCACGGATCGCCCGCCATGCCGCACGCCGCCACCCTCAGCACTCAACCTGCTGCCGCAGCCATTATGGCGACGCTCCGGCGCGTGCCTGTAGCCGAGTGGGACAGCGTGGTGGCCGATTTCGATGGTGTCTGTCAGGAGCAACTGGTGGCGTTTTCGGCGCGGCGCTGGCCGGGCGTTGTGCTCGAGCCGGTGCTGGTCGAAAGCGGCGGGACGGTGCTCGGCGGGGCGCTGATGATGATCCAGCGCGTGCCGCTGGGGCTCGGCGCGATCGCGGTGGCCAAATGGGCGCCCATGCTCGCCGACGAAGTCTCGGACGGGGCCGAAGCCCGTTACGAGACGATGATTTCGGCGCTGATGGAGGAGTATGCCGACCGGCGAGGAATGACCCTTTCGATCCTGCCAAGGGCGAGCATCTCTGCGCGCAATCCCGAAAGCGAGGTGCTCGAGCGGCGCGGCTTTTCCGCCAAGCCGGAGCTTTTGTTTCCCAATCGCTACATCGTCGATCTTCGCCTGCCTGACGAGGCGCGGCGCAAGGCCTTTGCGCAGAAATGGCGCTACCATCTCAACAAGTCCGAAAAGGCGGGGCTGAGCTTCGAGCATGCCGGGCCCGAGAGCCGGCCGCTGTTCGATGCGCTTTACGAGACGATGGTCGACCGCAAGAAATTCCCGGACCATTCGGCCTATGAAACGGTGCCCGACCTGTTGTCCATCGCGGATCCCCGCCTGCGCCCGGAGCTGTTCTTCGTGCGGCGGGAGGGCAGGGCGATCGCGGGTGCGATCATCTTCAAGGCCGGGCTTCGGGCGGTCTATCTTTATGGCGCCACCGACAGCGAAGCGCTCGATCTCCGGGCCGGCTACTTCCTCCACTGGCATGTGATCCGCTGGCTGCGCGACAATACGCGGGCGCGCTGGTACGATCTTGGCGGCACGGATGGGTTTGCCGGCCTCCACCAGTTCAAGAAGGGCATGGTGGGTACGGCCGGGGTGATCGAGCCCGTGCCGGCCGTCGGCATCTATGCCAGCCGGCCGCTGCCAAAGCTGGTCGGGCACGCCGCCTTCGCCATGCGCGCGGTGCAGCGCCGCGCCACCCATGTTCTGGAGCGGTTGCGGCCAGAAGGCGCAAAGCCGGACCAGGGCCGCGCAGGCGACAGGCAGGCTGCGCAGGGCAGGGACGACTGATGGGCATCAAGGGGCGGCTTGCCTCGCAATCGGCGATCATCTTTGCCGCGCGCATCGGTGGCGCGGGGGTAACATTTCTCGCGCAGGCTGCGATCGCGCGACTCTGGGGGGCGCCTGTCCTCGGGGAATATCTGCTGCTGCTGGCAGCGATCAACCTGCTGGCCGTCGCCCTGCCGCTCGGGTTTCAGGCCGTCGGCACCTATTTTTCCGCCGAATATGCCGCGGCCCAGGATGGGCACATGCTGTGGCGCTTCATTGGCCATGCCTATGTCTATATCGCCGCCATGGCGATCCTGGCTGGCGTGCTGCTGCCCGTTATAGCGCCGCTGCTGGGCGAGCCGGGACAGGCGCTTGCCGGCCATCTCGTGCCGGCGGTGGTGATGGCGGCGGGTACGGCGCTGGTGTTTTTCAACGGCGCTGTGCTCATCGGGCTCAAGCGCCCGCTCTGGGGCTTTACGGCCGATACGCTCTTTCGCCCGTTCGTCCTGGTCACGTCGCTGATTGTCGCTGCGCTCCTGGCGCATGGCGATGGTCCCTTGGCTCTCGTGCTGCTCATCGGCATCTTCGCCTTCGGCTATGCCGGGTTGTCGCTGGTGCATCTGCTGTTCGTGGTTCAGGCGGCGCGGACCGTGCCGAAGGAGAAGCCGCCCCGTGCCGCGCCCGTTGCGCGCTGGTGGCGCTTTTCGGTGCCGCTGGTGCTGATCGGGCTGGCCACAGATTTTTATTTCGACATCGACCTGCTGTTGCTCGCGGGCCATATGAGCCGCGAGGAGCTGGCGATCTTCGGGGTGTGCGCGCGCGTCTTCGCCCTTGTCTCGTTCGGGGTGGTGGCGGTTTATTCCGTCATCGTGCCCGACATATTCGAGGCCGGCGGACGCGATGATCGAGCCGGCTTCGCGCGCAAGATCGGCGATGCCAATCTGGTGGCGTGCGGGCTTGCGCTGGTGCTGTGCGCCGGCATGGCGATCGGCGGGCCGCTGATGCTCATGCTGTTCGGGCCCGATTTCGCCCCCGGCTATGGCCCGCTGCTCATCCTCTGCCTCGCGCTCGTCGTGCGCTCGGCCTTCGGGCCGGCCGCGCTCGTCCTGTCGATGCATGACAAGCCGCATCTGAGCCTGCCCGGCGTGACGCTCGGCATGGTTGTGCTGGTTCTCGGCAACCAGATCCTCGTGCCGGAACACGGATTGATGGGTGCAGCCCTCGCCGCACTGGCTTCGATCACCGCGTGGTCATTCGCCCTCTGGGCCACGGCGCGGCTGGCGACGGGCATCGATGTCTCGATCATCGCCCGCTGGCGGCAGCGCGCAGCGCACTGATGGCAGCCGACGCCCGGCCCGCCGGGCGGAACGGGCCCGGCTTGCCCCCACTTGCCGCAATGTCTAGAACGGGCACGACTTCATGGGAGGAGTTGGTATGTCCCAAGACCTTGTTTTCCAGCCGAGCGCCGAGACCCTGGCGCGCACCCGCACCACGGCCGCGCAGTATGAAGAGCTCTATCGGCGCTCGATAACCGAGCCCGATGCCTTCTGGGCCGAGCAGGCGCAGCGGATCGACTGGATCGCGCCCTTCACCAAGGTCAAGAACACGAGCTTCGCCTATCCCGATGTCTCGATCCGCTGGTTCGAGGATGGCGCGCTCAATATCGCGGCCAATTGCATCGATCGGCATCTTGCGACCCGTGGCGATCAGGTCGCCATCATCTGGGAGCCCGACGACCCGAAGGCGGACGCGCGGCACATCACCTATGGCCAGCTCCATTCGGAGGTCTGCCGCTTCGCCAACGTGCTGAAAAGCCTCGGCGTCCGCAAGGGCGAGCGCGTCACCATCTATATGCCGATGATCCCCGAGGCTGGCTATGCGATGCTTGCCTGCGCGCGCATCGGGGCGGTGCATTCGGTGGTCTTTGCCGGCTTCTCGCCGGATGCGCTGGCCGGCCGCATCAATGATTGCGACAGCCGCATCGTCATCACGGCGGACGAAGGCCGGCGCGGCGGCAAGACCGTCGCGCTCAAGAAAAATGTTGATATAGCGCTCGAAAACGCGCCGGGCGTCGAGAAGGTGCTGGTGGTGCGCAATACCGGGGCCGACATCGCCATAAAGGGCAGCCGCGACGTGTGGTGGCACGAGGCGGCGGCGGGCATCGAGCCCTTCTGCGATCCCGAGCCGATGAATGCCGAAGACCCGCTGTTCATCCTCTATACCTCGGGCTCGACCGGCAAGCCCAAGGGCGTGCTGCATACGACGGGCGGCTATATCGTCTGGGCCTCTTTGACCCATGAGACGGTCTTCGATTATCGCGAGGGCGAGGTCTATTGGTGCACCGCCGATATCGGCTGGGTCACCGGGCACAGCTATATCGTCTATGGTCCGCTCGCCAATGGTGCGACGACGCTGATGTTCGAGGGCGTGCCCAACTGGCCCGATGCCAGCCGCTTCTGGCAGGTGGTGGACAGGCACAAGGTTTCGATCTTCTACACCGCGCCCACGGCCATCCGTGCGCTGATGGGAGCGGGGGCCGAATGGGTCGCCAAGGCCGATCTCTCGAGCCTGCGGCTGCTGGGTTCGGTGGGCGAGCCGATCAACCCAGAAGCCTGGCTCTGGTACCATAAACATGTGGGGCGTGGCCGCTGCGAGATCGTCGATACTTGGTGGCAGACCGAGACGGGCGGCTTCATGATCACGCCCTTGCCCGGCGCCATTCCAGCCAAGCCGGGCTCGGCCACAAAGCCCTTTTATGGCGTGCAGCCCGTGGTTTTATCGCCCGAAGGCAAGCTGCAGGAGCAGACCAAGGCCGAAGGCGTGCTCTGCATCGCCGATAGCTGGCCGGGGCAGATGCGCACTGTCTATGGGGATCACCAGCGCTTCGTTTCCACCTATTTCGAGACCTACAAGGGCTATTATTTCACCGGCGATGGCTGCCGGCGCGATGCCGACGGCTATTACTGGATCACCGGCCGGGTCGATGACGTGCTCAACGTCTCGGGGCATCGGCTCGGGACGGCGGAGATCGAAAGTGCGCTGGTTGCGCATCCCAAGGTCTCGGAAGCCGCCGTTGTCGGCTATCCGCACGACATCAAGGGGCAGGGCATCTACTGCTATGTCACCCTCATGGCGGGCGAGGTGGCGAGCGATGCACTGGCCGCCGAGTTGCGGACCTGGGTGCGCAAGGAAATCGGGCCGATCGCGGCGCCCGACCTGATCCAGTTCACGCCAGGCCTGCCCAAGACGCGTTCGGGCAAGATCATGCGGCGCATCCTGCGCAAGGTGGCCGAGAACGAGTTCAGCGCGCTGGGCGATACCTCGACGCTCGCCGACCCCGCGGTGGTGGACGACCTCATCGCCAACCGCAAGAACCGGTAGTCTGGGCGCGACGCTATATGAAGTCAAGCCCGCGCCGGTAAGCGCGGGCTTGTACATTCGCTCGGAAGCGCTTCAGTGCCGATCCGCCGAATGGGGCCGAGGCTAAGCGCGCCATGGCCATCAGCCCGGGCAGGGCGCAGCGACCTGAACGCGATCGCCCCATTGAGCATTCTTGGGCAGGAACCCGATGCAGGGCGAGGGGGCGTCGCCATCGCCCTGGATCTGGTCGCCGAAATCGGGATATTCACGCGGGACGACACAGAGCTGCTGATAGGCAGCCGGATTGGTTTCCGAAAGTGTCTGGCACGATCCGCTGCCCCCGCTCTGTGAAAAAGCCGGGGCACTGATGCTGCTCAAGACGAGGCCGGCAATAGCGGCCGCAGCGAAAGAGACTTTCATCATCTGCACGTCCTCAAATGTTGCACCGACTGGCTGGAAACCGCGCCCGATAGTGTGGGCCGTCACAAGTCTGTCATGGCCATGCTAGCCGAAAGCAGTTAACGGGAGGGCTGCGGAAAGCTCGCATCTGTCATGAACAGGGAGCGGGGAACTTCGGCACGGGCCGCTGTTTCCGCCTCAATCCTCTCTCAATTTGCGCCCCTTGATTCGCGGCGGAGACGTCTGATGCGCCTTTTTCTTTCTACGCTTGCAGCCGCCCTGGCGCTCGCAACCGCGCCTGCCTTTGCCCAGACGCTCGACGAGATGGCCGGCCAGATGATCCTTCTGGGGTTCAGCGGCGATTCGGCCGGTGACGCATCTGTCAGGGCCGTAACCACGCAACTGGCCGAGGGCGAAATCGGCGGGGTGATGTATCTGCGCACGAATGTGGCGAGCCGCGATGCGGTGACGGAAATGAACCGTGGGTTTCTGGCCGCGACGCCTGATCTGCCCCCCTTCATCTCGCTCGACCAGGAGGGCGGATCGGTCGAGCGCTTGACGCGAGCCGTGGGCTTTGAGGAAATTCCCTCGGCCGCAGCCATCGCTTCAAGCCGGTCAGTGGCCGAGGCGCGGGTGCTGTTCGAGCACCAGGCCGACGCCGTGGCGGCCTGGGGGTTCAACGTCAATTTCACCCCCGTGGTCGATCTTGCGACCAATCCCGCCAATCCGGTCATTGCCAAGTTCGGGCGATCGTTTTCGGCAGGCGCCAATATCGTGACGGCCTATGCCGAGCAGGCGATCGCCGCTCATCAGGCGGCGGGCCTCGTCACATCGCTCAAGCATTTTCCCGGTCACGGTTCGAGCGCGGGGGACACGCATGAGGGTTACGTGGATATCACAGAGAGCTGGGATGACACCGAGCTGGCGCCTTATCGCGCGCTGATCGCGCAGGGCTATTCCGATTTTGTCATGGTCGGTCACCTGGTCAAAACCGATATCTCGCCGCTGCCGGCAAGTCTTTCGCCCGAGTGGATCACCGGGGTGCTGCGCGACGATCTTGGCTTCAAGGGCGTCGTGATCAGCGACGACCTCGAAATGGGCGCGATACGCCAGCATTACGGGCTGCGCGAAACGGTCAGGCGTGCCGTGCTGGCCGGCATGGACGTGCTGCTGTTTTCCAACACCTCCAAACCACGTGCGAGCCTTGGCGACGAAGTGCGCGCGATTCTCGTTGAGGAAGCCGAAGCCGACCCCGCCTTCAGGGCCCGTATCGAGGAAAGCTATGGGCGTATCGTGGCGCTCAAGGGCCGGATGGGCCGTTCGACGGGCTGAAATCGGTGCGCGCGCGCGGTTTGCTGTTCACCCGCCCCGGGCAAGCGTTTATGGTCGGCCGGCATTGCCACTGATTGGTGGCCGGGTTCGATGGAGGGCGGATGCTCGATACGGCGGAAGAACGTCAGGTCCGACATGTGCGGGCGCTGTTTCTCTCCGACGTGCATCTGGGCATGCGTCCGGCCCGCGTCAACCAGCTCATCGATTTCCTGCGCTGGCATCGGGCCGAGACGATCTACCTCGTCGGCGACATCGTCGATGGCTGGCGCCTCGCGAAGACCTGGCACTGGCCGGCCGAATATGACGTTCTGATCGAACTGATGCTGGCAAAGCTTGCCGGTGGCAGCCGGATCGTGGTGCTGCCCGGCAACCACGACGAATTCCTGCGCGATTATCTCGGCACCTATTTCGGCGAAATCGAGTTCGTCGATCGGGCGATCCACACCACGGCTGCGGGCAAGACCTATCTCGTCATTCACGGCGATCAGTTCGACGTGGTGGTGATGAACGCCAAATGGCTCGCCCATGTCGGCGACTGGGCCTATAATTTCGCGTTGCGCGTCAACAGCGTCATCAACTGGGTCCGCCGTCGCCTCGGGCTGACGTATTGGTCGCTCTCGGCCTGGGCCAAGCAGAAGGTGAAGAACGCCGTCAGCGTCATCGGCCGCTTCGAGGAAGCGCTGGTGCATGAGGCGCAGCAATCGGGCGTCGATGGCGTCATCTGCGGGCATATCCATTTCGCCGATATCCATGACCGGCTCGGGGTGCACTACATCAATACCGGCGACTGGGTGGAGAGCTGCACGGCGATCGTGGAGACCGACGACGGCCAGTTCGAACTCATCCGCTGGAGCGAGCCGGTGCCGCCGCGTCGGATGCGGCGGCTGCGCCTGAGGCGACCCAAGGTCGGGCCGGAATTGAGTTAACCGGACCAAGCGCTTGCCCTTGCGGGCGATGCGGCGCATTGTCGGCTGGACGGCTGTTGCCGGTTATCTTGCGTCGATTTTCCCGGGAGCACCGATCCGATGGGCCAGCCACTGGCGGAGCGCCTTTTCACGCCGGTCGGCAGAACCGCCCAGTTCTACAGCGTGATGTTTCTGACGGGCGCTGTCTCCAACCCCTATATGGGCATCTGGCTCACGGAAAAGGGCATCACGCCCGAGCAGATCGGCATCATCAACGCCATGCCGTTCTTCCTGATGATCCTGTTCAACCAGGTCGTTGGGCGCATCGCGGACAAGGCAGGGGACTGGCGATCGACGATCGTCGTGGGCTCCATCATCGGGGCGATTGCGCCGATCGGCATGTTCTTCGTCGATGGCTATATCGGGCTGCTGATCGTGTGGACGCTGGTGGTGGTGCCGTTCCAGGCCATCGCGCCCGTGGTCGATGCGGCAGCCGTCAGGCTTTGCCGCCGGGTCGGTTCTGAATTTTCGCTCGTGCGCGTCTGGGGCACCATCGGCTTCGTGGTGATGACGGTTCTGGCCGGCATCATCATCGAGGCGTGGGGTCTGGGCCTGTTCCTGCCGCTGATTCTCATCGGCGCGATATTGCGCATGATTTTTGCGCTGCAGCTGCCGATGTTCCGCGCTTCGGTCACGGCGTCGGGCGATGCGCAGGCAAAAAAGAAGCGCAAGAGCCCGCTGGTTGCGACGCGGCTCAGGCAGGTGTTCCGGCCGTGGTTTCTCCTGCCGCTCATCGGGGCTGCGCTGCTGCATGGCAGCCACATGATGCAGATGGGGTTTGGCGCGCTGCTCTGGCGCGAGCAGGGGATCCCGCCAGGCATCATCGGCCCGCTCTGGGCAGCCGCCCCCATCGCCGAAGTGGTGGCGATGCTGTTTTTCGCGCCCTTGGCTCGACGGTTCTCCGCCCGCCACATGCTGCTCCTGGCCTGTATCGCCGGCATCGTGCGCTGGGGCGGCTTTGCGCTCGAACCGCCGATCTGGGGTCTCTTGATCCTGCAGGTCGCCAACATGCTGACCTTCGGGCTCTCCTATCTCGGCATCGTCAACTTCATCGCGAACTGGACGACCGAAGATATCGCCGCCGAAGCGCAGAGCTTTTTCACCGTCATCCGGCAGATCGTCACCGTGCTGGCACTGGCCGGCTTCGGCTATCTCACCGCCGCCTTCGGGCCGGGTGCCTTTTACGGTGCCAGCCTGATGTGCCTCGTGGGGGCGGTGCTGGTCTTCATCTCCATCCTGCTGATGCACCCCCGGCACGAGCGCTGGCGCTGAGGCTGCGGCGAGGCCTGCAAGGCGGTATTCCCGATCTGCGGGCTGCTTAACCGGCTGGGTCGTTACCTGGACTGGTAGAGCTTCTTGCCGCCCCGGTGAGACGATCAAGCGCATCAGGTGCATGTCTCAGCGTCTCCGAACCGCCAAGCCCCTGCACACCGGCCTCGCGACGCTCTGCCGACCCCGCGGCAACTCCCGCTGGACGCATTTTCGCACGCGGCAGCCACGACGCCGTGTCGTGGGAATCCGGCGTCGGCCAGCCTTCAGATGGAACTATCCCCTCAAAGCAAAACGGCTCCCCGAGGGGAGCCGTTGCGCAGTGTCAGTGTGTCGGATGTCAGCCGAGGCGGCCGCTGGCATGGGCCAGCATGGTGTAGACCTTGCCGCGATCGGACAGCAGGTGCTCGCGGGTTTCGGCGACAGGCTCGGGGCCTGCGGCCGCACGCTTCAGCAGCTGCTCGAACTCCGACATGTAGGTGCCGGCGGTGCGGGCGAACTCGGCATCGCGCTGCAGGCGCTTGCGCACCTCGTCATAGGTGCCCTGGCCGGTGAGCGTATAAATCCGGCGCGAGAATACATTCTGCTCGCCAGCCTGATAGCGCTGCCAGGCTTCTGCCAAGGCCGCCGGCTCCATCGCACGGGCTATGTCGTCGGTCAGCGAGGTGAAGTTGCCCTGCTGGGGCTGCGGAGCGGGCGCGGCCGGAGCCGTGGCGTTGCGCAGCACATCGCGCAGCCAGCCGCCACCTGACTTTTCTTCGCGCTGGGCCGTCACGGTCTGCGCGGGAGCCGCCTGGGGACGGGGCTTGGCCGCTTCGGCCACGACCGCATCGACACGCGCTGCGGGCGCCGGTTCGGGAGCACGCGGGGCCTGCGGGCGCGGGGCAGCCGGTTCTGCCTCGACGCGAGCCGCCGGCTGGCTCGGGCGCGGAGCCTGCTGGCCGCCACCTGACCGACGCTCATTTGTATCGTGAGTGGCCGGCTGGGCCCGCACGATCGCATTGAGTTCGGACAGGGCTTCGATCTGCTCGGCAACCACGCGGCGCATCGCCGCGGCGCTGGCCTTGGTTTCCTCGGGCAGCTCGATCACGCCGCGCGCCAGTTCGGAACGGGTGGCTTCGAGCTCGCTGCCGACTTCCTTGGCCGTCGCGCGCATGGCGGTGGCGGTGTCGTTGAAGCGACGGGTCGCCTCCTCGAGGGCCTGCTGCATCTCGAGGATCATCGCCTGCTGGGTCTGGCGCAGGAGATCGGAGGCCTTTTCGCCCTCGTTGCCGGCCGACTTGCTGAGCTCGCCCATGCGGGCCACGACGCGCTCGGTGGTAGCGGCAACCGCCCCTTCGAGCTTTTCGCCCGTGCCGGCAATCGCGGCCTCGACCTTGTCGCCGGTCGAAGAGAGCGCTGCCTGCACTTCGTCACGCGTGGTGGTGAGCACCGACTGCACTGTATCGGCGGTGCCGACCATGGCGGTCTGCACCTGATCGGAGGTGGACACCAGTGCGCTCTGCACCTGCTCGGTGGTGGAGACGAGGGTCTCGCGCACCTGATTGCGGGTGGTGGTGAGCACGGTCTCGACCTGACCGCCGGTCTCCTCGAGCGCCGAGCGAACGTCCTCGCGCGTCGCGCCGAGCAGCGACTGAACCTGCTCGCCGGTTTCCTGAAGCACCGTGCGCACGATGCTGCGGGTATCGGTGACCTGGCTCCGGGTCAGCTCGCCGGCTTCGGCGAGGGCAACCTGGATTTCGTTGCGCGTGTTCGAGAGCGACAGGCGGACCTGATCTTCGGTCTGCGCCAGAACGGTGCGCACTTCTTCGCCGGTGCCCGAAATGGCCAGCTGCACCTCGTCACGGGTGCCGACGATGACGCCACGGACCTGCTCGACGGTATCGGCGAGATCGGTCTGCACCTGCTCGCGGGTGGAGGACAGCGCGCCCTGAAGCTGATCGACGGAGGCGCCGACAGTCTCGCGGACTTCGTTGCGGGTGGTGTTGAGCACGGCCTGCACCTGCTCCACCGTATCGCCGAGGCTCTGGGCCACCTGCTCGCGGGTGGACACGAGTGCCCCCTGGAGCTGGTCGACCGACAGGGCCACCGTGTCGCGAACTTCGTCGCGGGTGGTGACCATGACGCCCTGAACCTGCTCGCGGGTCGCAGTGAGCGCGCCCTGAAGTTGGTCGACGGACACGGCGACGGTCTCGCGCACGTCCTCGCGGGCCGCATGGAGCACGCCCTCGATCTGCTCGCGGGTCGACGACAGCGCGCCCTGGACCTGCTCGGCAGAGGCGGTGACCGTTTCGCGAACGTCGTCGCGGGTCGTGGCGAGAACGCTCTGCACCTGATCGAGGGTGGAGCCAAGCGACGCCTGAACCTGCTCAGCCGATGCCGCCATGCTGGCCTGCACCTGCTCGGTCGAGGCCGAGAGGCTCGCCTGGACCTGTTCGGTGGAGGCTGCGAGGCTGGCCTGCACGATGTTGGTCGAAGCCGCGAGAGAGGCCTGGGCCTGTTCCTGGGCGCTGCCCAGCACGGCCTGCACCTGATGGGCGGTATCGGTGAGGGCCGTGCGGACATCCTCACGGGCCTCGAAGATCACCGAGCGGACCTGACCGGTGACCGAGGAAATGCTGGTCTGGACCTCTTCGGTCGAGGACTGGATGCTCTCCTGCACCTGGCCGGCGGTGGCGGCGAGTGTGGCTTGAACCTGATCCTGCGTGTTGACCAGCGCATTCTGGACCTGGTCGACGGTTTCGATAAGCGCCGAGCGCACATCGTCGCGGGTGCCAGCCAGAGCATGCTGCACCTGGTCGGTCGTGGTCGAGAGCACCGAGCGAACCTGCGCGGTGGAGTCGGCGAGGGCCGTCTGCAGCAGATTGCTCGAGTTGAACATCGCCTGCGAGACGCTGCCGGAATTGGCCTCGAGGGCATCGGCGATGGTGGTGGAATTAGCCGCGAGGACATCTTCCATCGTCGCCCGGGCCGTCATCAGGCGGCGCTCGGTGTCGTTGACCGTTTCTGCGATGGCCTGAGCGAAGCCGCGCATGCGGGTGTCGATCTCATCGGCCCGCGAGGTGAAGCTCGTGGCCAGGGCATCCATCGCGCCGCGCCGCTCTTCCAGCGCGGAAAGCGAAAGTTCGCTGGCGCTGTTGAGGTTGGCGGCCGCCGCGTCGATCGTCTGGGCTTCGGCGTTGAGGCTGCCCAAGAGGCTGCCGAACTCGCCGACCATGCCGCGAATGGCGCTCTGGAGCGCACCCACATGCTCGGACACCATCCGGCCGGCTTCCTCGGTGGTGCCGATCGCGTCGCGAACGGTCGAGGAATAGGAGGCCGTCTGCGCCGCCACGCTGCTTTCCAGATGCGCCAGATTGGCGGTGGAGGTGTCGAGCACCTTCTGGAGGAGCATGTTGGAATCGTTGAGCTTGCCGAGCGCCGCCGTCACATCGCTGAGGATGCGCGAGGTCGAGGTCGCCATGATCTCTTCGGCGTTGCGGGCGCTGTCGGCCAGCGAGTTCTGCAGCACCTGGTTGTGGTTGGAGAGGACCGAGCCGAGCAGCTCGGTGCGCTCTTCGACCAGATTGGCAAAGCCCGTGGTGTGCTCGCTGACGCTGCGGTTGAGCGAGGTGATGCGGGTTTCGATCACATCAGTTGCGACGACCGCCTTGTTGGTCACCACGTCCTCGATCGAGGCGGCGGCGGCATTGATCTGCTCGAGCGCATTGCGCACTGCGAGGTCCATGCGGTTTGCCGTATCGGTGACGTCGGCCGAGATGTTGACGGTCGCTGTTTCGATGCGGCGCGAGATGGTTTCGCCCAGACGGTCGGCACCGGCCTCGAGATCGGTCATCGACTGCACGAGCGTCGTATTGATCGCCGTGTTGAGCGTCGACAGGCGTTCTGCGGTGATCTCGGCGCGGGCCGTGATGGCCTCGGGCAGGGTGCCCAGGCGCTGGTCGACGATATCGACGATGGACTTGCGGGCCGAATTGACGCCGGTCTCGATGATGTCGGCGGCGCGGCGGGCGCTGTCCCCGACGGTCGAGGCAGCCTCTTCGATGCGCGTCGAGACACCACCTTCGGCTTCCGCGATCCGCAGGATGGCGCTGTCGACGCCACGCCCGAGATTCTCGTTCACCTCGGCGACCTTGCCGGCGATCAGGGTCGACACGGCATGGGCGCGATCGGCCATGGTGTCGGAAACCATGCGCAGGCTCTGGTCGATGCGCTCGCGCGCGGCCGAGCCCTGAGCATCGATGGTGCGGGCGAGCTCTGCGGTACGGTCGCCGATTGCCGTGGCAAGGGCGGCCGTATGCGTGCCCAGCGTTTCGCCCAGCTGGGTGGTGCGGGTATTGAGGGCCTCGGAGAGCTCGTTGGAGCGCACGCTGACGGTGCGGGCGAGTTCCTGCGTCCTCGTATCGAGGGAGGCGCCGAGCGTCCGCACCTCACGCTGTAGCGTTGCCTCAACCTCCGCATTGCGCGCCGCGATGGTCTCGTCGAACTCCGTGGTGCGGGCGGCGAGAGCGTCGTTGAGCTCCTGGGCGCGACCGGCCATCGTGTCGTTGAGTTCGCGGGCCCGGGTCTGCAGCGTGTCGTTGATCTGCGCGGTGCGACGATCGAGGGCATCGCCGATGAGCTGGGTGCGCTCGTCGATGGCGTGCGAGAGCTGACGCGAGCTGACTTCGATGGCTTCGTTGAACGACTTGGTGCGGTTCTCGATCACGTCGCCGAGCGTCAGGGTGCGCTCGTCGATGGCCTCAGAGAGAACCTGTGCGCGCTCCTGCAGGGTATCGCCGAGGATCCTCGTCTTGCCGTCAAGGGCGTCCGAGAGCGTGCGGGTCTTGCTGTCGAGCGTCTGAGCGAACGCCCGGGTATGGGTTTCGAGCGCGTCGCCGAGCACCTCGGTGCGCTGATCGAGCGACTGGTTGAGCGTTTCGGTGCGGATATCGAGCGCATCCGAGATCAGCTGGACGTGGCCCTCGAGCGATTCCGACAGCTCGCGCGAGCGGGTGGAAATCGCCTCGGTGATGTTCTTGGCCCGCTGGTTGAGCGTCTCGGTCATCTCGCGGGTGCGCTGGCTGACCTGCTCATTGAAATGACCCGACTTCTCGTCGAGAGCCATTTCGAGCACGTTGGCGCGCGCCGAGAACTGGGCATTGTGCTTGTCGAGCGCGGCGATGACCTTCTCGCCCTTGTCGCCCAGAACGCCGTCGAGCAGCCCGAGCCGGCTGTCGATCGCACCGGCGATCTCCTGGAGGCGATTGTCGAACTGGGAGAGGTTTTCCGAGCCGGCGCCCATCAGCGTGATGCGGGCCTTCTCGGTGGTGTCGTCGAGCGCGCCGTTGAGCTCGATCATCGCCGACTGTAGCCGGCTTTCCATGGCGTTGACCTGGATGGAAACGCTTTCGTCGAGCTGCTTGGAGAGGTTCGAGATCAACGATTCCGCTTCGGTGGTACGTGCAGCGATATCGCTGGCGATGCGGGTGCCGATGATGTCGAGCTCGCTCGAGACCTCCTGGCCGCGATCGCGCAGCTGGTCGAGCAGGGTGATGCCGCCCTGGCTAAGAAGCTTGGCGAGGCTGGATGTGCGGTTGTCGATGGCATCCGACAGCGTGATGGCACGGCTGTCGAGCGCTTCGGTCAGCGCGTTCATGCGGCCATCGATGACGGTGCTGAGCTCGCTCGTGCGGGTCTCGAAGGCGTTGGAGATGGCGCCGGCGCGGTCCTCGAGCGTCAGGTTGAGGCGGCTTGCGCTGTCATCGAGCGCCACGAGCAGGTGGCTGGTGCGCTGATCGATCAGCGATACGAAGCTCTCGGTGCGCTCGCCAAAGGCGGAATTGAGCGAATTGCCGGCCGTTTCCAGCGACTTGGTGAGGTTGCCGCCCGATTCCACGATCGTGCCCGCGATGCGCTGGCTGATCATGTCGAGATCGAAGACGAGGCCGGTATGGCTTTCGGTGATGGCTTCGCGGACGCGCTCGGTGTTGGTGATCACGGCCTCGCGCTGGCTGGCGAGTTCCTGGATCAGTGCCCGCATGCGCGATTCGTTGTCGGAATAGGTGCGCTCGAGAGCGGTGACTTCGTTGTGGATCATCACTTCGAGCTCGCCGGCGCGCGACAGGGCACGCTCAAGCCCATCGCCTAGCGCGTTGACTTCGCGGCGAACGGCCTGGCCCACCGAGGCGACTTTTTCGGACGCGGTGGTTTCGGGCTCGGCCAGGCGAATGGCGGCGTGGGTCACGGCGGTGGCGGCGTTGCGCAATTCCTGCGCACGGCGCACCAGCGTCGCGATGGCGAAAAAGCCCATCACGGGAATGATCGCGAGGGCGACGAGGCCGATGAAATCATTGGAGGCCAGGAAGGCAGGGGTCCCCATTTCCCCGCCATGGCGAACGAACAGCACGAGCGCGATGGCGAGCACCCATCCAGCCGAAACGACGCTCGCAACCACGGTCGGGGTGTTGGACGACTTGCTCTGCAACCCGTAGAGGATCTTGGATCCCTGCAGCCGATCGTCATTGGCGACCGTCCCCGCTTGGGCCGCGATCTTGTCGGCGGCGCGGGCACGCTCGGTGCGCGACGAGGGCTCGGGCTGTGCCGGGCGCGTTGCGGGTTTTTGGGGTTGAGCCGGCTTGTCCTCGGCCCCTTCGAGGCCGAAAACCGAATCCTTGAGGGCATCCTCGACGGCGGAGAAAGCCAGAGTTGCGGGATCACCTTGGGGGGTCGTGGATTTCTTCGCCATACTCTTTACAACTCTTTAGTCGGCTGGATTGCGAAAGGCCGGGCCTCTAGAGCTGTCATGGACCGTCACCCGTTTCCGGGCCAGTGTCCATTTGGGTAAAATGCGATTCAAATGCCCGCAGACCCGCCCTTCGACCCCACGCTGCCTCATGCTCGTGGAGTTTCCTTATACATTCAATTTTACGCATCCTGAACGCTTTCTTAAGCGAAGGTTAATTTTGCCCGACCCGGTGGAAAACGCCCGCCGGCGCCTGGCTTAATCGCCTGTTCACCGCCTGCCGCTACGGTGACCCGAAGGCGCAGGGGGCAGCGGCGTGGACCGGTTCAAATCAGTTGCAGTTCCATCTGCCCAGATCGCCCCTCAGGATGCGGCCAAAACAAGGCCGCGCCGTGCCGATCCACTGGATCTGGAGTTTCTCGACCGGCAGTCCCTGGGCGATCCGGGGCTGATGGACGAGATTTTGCGCCAGTTCAAAGACCGGCTGACGCTCTATTTTTCACGCGTCACGGCCAGCACCGACGTGGAAGGGTTGGCGGTCGATCTCAAGATGCTCGGGCTGGCGGCGCGCGGCGTCGGGGCGTGGACGATCGGCGAACTGTCGGCCGGTGCCGAAGCCGAGCTGCGCGACAGCGGCGTCGTCAATCCCGAGCGGATCGAGGATCTGGCGTTGGCGGTTGCGGAGGCGGAGACCTGGCTGTCCGAGCGCATTTCTCGCATGCCGGACTAGGCGCCTTGCGGGGCAGGGCGGTGCTCGCTATATGCGACGCGTCCCCAAAGCCCCGGAAGCGATCATGCCCAACATCACCTTCGTCGAAGCCGATGGCACGCGCCATGACACCGAAGCCGATGTCGGCGCGACCGTGATGGAAACCGCCATCATGAATGGCGTGCCGGGGATCGTTGCCGAATGCGGCGGCGCCTGCACCTGCGCCACCTGCCATGTCTATGTCGATGCGGCGTGGTCCGACACCATCGGCGGCCCGTCCTCGATGGAAGAGGACATGCTCGATTTCGCCTTCGACGTGCGGCCCGAAAGCCGGCTCTCGTGCCAGATCAAGGTCAAGGATGCGTTTGAGGGCGCGGTCTTCCACGTGCCGAGCCGGCAGGGCTGACGCCTGGCCTCAGCTCTCGCAGCGGAAATAGAGGCGCGGGTCGGCCCAGTCCGCGCGCCCCATTTCGGTTCTGTGGAGGTGGAAGCTGTCGGGGTCGAGCCACACGGCGATGTAGGTCTCGGCCGTCGGCGGAGCCCATGTCGTTCTGCCCTCGAAGGCGAAAACCTCGAACAGCGCGGGCTCGCGCCCGGGCGATCCATAGGAAATATGCGTGTCATCGACGGCCTCGATCCGGATGGGATCGTCGCAGGACACGATGATCGCAGAAACGATCGTGCCCTCAGGCTCGGGAAACTTCATGCCCCATTGGCCGGCGAAGGGCGCCGCCAGACCGTTGGGAGCGCCCTCATAGCCCTGCCGGGGAAAATCCTGCGCGTTCGCGGGATGGGAGAGCGCCGTGACGAGAACCGACAGCATCGCCACGGCTATACGTTCACCGCGCCGTATCCTGCTCACGGCGCGCACCGGGTATAGATCACGGGGCTGAACCAGTTCGTGCCCCCGAAAATGTCGATGATGTGGAAGTGGAACCGGTCTGGCGACACCCACACGATCACGCTGGGCGCATAGCCAGCCCGGGGATTGGGCACGACCGTATCGGTGCCGCGGGCCCGGATTTCCAGCGTGTAATCCGGCTGCCCGGCAATCGTGCGCTTGAGCGTGGTCGGCCCGCTGATCTCGAAGATTGTGGGATCATTACAGGCGCCGACGATCTGCAACGGTTCGGCACCCCGGGCGGGGGGAACCGCCTCCTGCCATGCGCCGACGAAGGGTTCGAGCGCTCCGGGAACCGCGCCCTCATAGCTCGTCCGCGGCCAGATCGGGCAGCGTTCGTAGAGATAGGCTTCAGCCGTATCGGGAGTGCCATCGGCGAGGCGGGAATAGAGCAGGAACGCGTCAGGACCCTGCCAGACGGCGATACGATCGAATTCGCCCTGCCACGTCGTGGCGTCATTTTCGTCGGCCAGCGCGAAGGAAAACTCGGCACCCGTTGAGGACGCATAGGTGATGGCGGTGGGTCCGTCGGCCTGAATGCTGGCCGGCATGGCGCAGCTGTCGGTTTCGCTCGTGCGGTCCCCGCCTGGCTTCATGATGGACCAGTTGCCTTCAAAGGGCGCCGCCTGCCCGTCCGCGACCGTTGCGTCACTGACAATCGGCAAGGGCGTCTGGGCCATCGCCAGTGTCGCGGAGAGTGCCGTCAAAAGCGCTGCCAGGCCCAGTCTCGTCATCATCGAGCTCCCTCATGGTCCCCGTTGGGACGTCGCAACCTGCCAGCAGCTTGGGTGGGCGACAAGACGATCTGAAACGGATTTGCTACGGCGCCCGGCGCTTTAGACCGCCATTCTAGTGCCTTGCGGCAAAGGGAAATACTCCCGCCTTTGCGGCCCGCGCGCTTGAGGCGGTGCGGCAAAGGCCGTATGTCCAAGCGCGAAATCGGATACCCGGACATGGGCGAACTCACCACATTTCCCGTCTCGGTCAAGGTTGCCGGGCGCAAGGTTCTCGTCGTCGGCGGGGGCGATGAAGCCTTGGCCAAAGTGCGCCTGCTCGCCAAGACCCGGGCCGATATCCATGTCGCGTCGAGCGCGATGGACGTCGACTTTTCCGAGTTTGCGGTGACGCCCGTGTCGCGTGCCCCCGTCCCTTGCGATTTTCTGGGGGCCGCGCTCGTCTTTATCGCCGATTATGGTCCCGAAGGCCGCGCGGCCGAGCGCATGGCGCGGGCCGCCGGCATTCCGTGCAATGTCGTCGACAGGCCATCGCGCTGCGATTTCTACACGCCCTCGATCGTCGATCGCGCACCGCTGACCATCGCCATCAGCAGCGAGGGGGCATCGCCTGTTCTCGCACGCCTCATCCGCGCCCGCATCGAGGCGATGCTTCCTCCCGCGCTCGGCAAATTGGCGAGTCTTGCCGGCAGCTTGCGCCACAAGGTTGAAGCACTGATTCAGGACGGCGCTACTCGCCGCCGGTTCTACGAGGCGCTTGTGACGTCGCCCGTGATCGCCGACGCCACCGGCGCCGAGGCGCTGCTGTTGCGTCATGCGGCGGCTGAGGCAAAGGGCGAGGTGTGGCTGATCGGCGCCGGGCCGGGCGCCGAAGACCTCCTGACCCTCCGTGCCCAGCGGCTGCTGCAGGAAGCCGATGTCATCGTTCATGATCAGCTGGTGCCGGCGGCCGTGGTTGAGATGGGGCGTCGCGACGCCGAGCGTATTCCGGTCGGAAAGACCAAGGGACATCATTCGTTCAGCCAAGCCCAGATCAATACCCTGCTGGTGCGGCTGGCGGGCGAAGGCAAGCGGGTCGCGCGGCTAAAGAGCGGCGATCCGATGGTTTTCGGGCGGGCAGGCGAGGAGATCGCTGCCCTTCGGAAGGCCGGAATCCCCTACACGATCGTGCCCGGAGTGACCGCCGCCCTTGCCGCAGCCGCAGATACCGCATCGCCGCTGACCTTGCGCAAGGTCTCGTCCGGCGTCGTGTTCGCCACGGCCCACGGTGCCGATGACGAGGCGCTGCGGCACTGGGCCAGCCTCGCAGGCTCGGGCCTGTCGCTGGCGCTTTACATGGGCAAGTCGATCGCGGCCGAGACAGCGGCACGGCTGATGGCTCACGGCCTGCCGGGGGCGACCCCGGTCGGCATCGTCGTCAATGCCGGAAGAGCCGACCGGAAGGCGAGCCTGGGCACGCTCTCCGGGCTTGCTTCCGGCGCCGGCCAGTTTCCGCAGGGACCGGCGGTGATCCTGGTCGGCGATGCGGTCGCGGCGGGTGACTGGGCCGACGCTCTCCCGATAGATCAACTTCAGCAAAGGGTTGCGTGATGGACATCCTCACCGGCAACGAACTGCTTTCCGGCGCCACCGTTTATCTCGACACCGAGGGGCGCTGGGTCGAGGATTTGCAGGCGGCACGCATCTTTCTGCCCGAAGAGGCGGAGGCGCGCGACGCTGCAATCGCCGCAACGAAAAAGACGGGTCGCATTCTTTCGCTCGAGGTCGAAGCTGTGAAGCTCGTCGACAGGGTGGTCGTGCCATTGCGCATCCGCGAACGGATCAGGGCCGCCGGGCCGACCGCCCCGGCATTCGAGCGCCAGCACCTCGACGAGGACAGCCATGTATCGATATGACGAGTTCGACGCGGCCTTCGTCCGCGAGCGTACGGCCCAGTTTTCAGACCAGGTGCGCCGCCGCATCAGTGGCGAGCTGAGCGAGGATCAGTTCCGCCCCCTGCGGCTGATGAACGGGCTCTACCTGCAACTGCATGCCTATATGCTGCGGGTCGCTGTGCCTTACGGCACGCTGTCGTCGCGACAGATGCGGATGCTGGCCCATCTCGCCCGGACATATGATCGGGGCTATGGGCATTTCACCACCCGGCAGAACATCCAGTATAACTGGCCGAAACTGCGCGATATTCCGTCAATCCTCGCGGATCTTGCGTCGGTGGAAATGCATGCCATCCAGACGTCGGGCAATTGCATCCGCAATGTCACGACCGACCAGTTTGCCGGTGCGGCCGCAGATGAAATCATCGACCCCCGTCCGGTCGGCGAAATACTGCGCCAATGGTCGAGCCTTCATCCTGAATTCACCTTCTTGCCGCGCAAGTTCAAGATCGCGCTGACGGGATCGCCCAATGACCGGGCGGCAATCAAGTTCCACGACATCGGCTTGATGGCTGCACTCAACGGGGCCGGTGAGATCGGCTGGTCGGTCTATGTGGGTGGCGGGCTGGGCCGGACGCCCATGATCGGCAAGCTGATCAATGCCTATGTGCCACACGAGCACCTGCTGAGCTATCTCGAAAGCATCATGCGGGTGTATAATCGCTATGGCCGGCGCGACAATAAATACAAGGCGCGTATCAAGATCCTCGTGCATGAGGAGGGTCTCGAGACAATAAAGGCGCAGGTCGAGGAAGAATTCGCGCAGGTCCGCGGCGGCAGGCTGACTCTTCCGCAGGAAGAACTCGATCGGATCGGCGCCTATTTCGCTCCTCCGCCGTTCAAGTCCCTGCCCGTGGCGGCGATCGATATTGCCCGCGAGAAGATCCTCGATGCCGCTTATGGAAGCTGGCTCGAGAACAATCTCCACCCGCACCGCGTGCCCGGCTATGTGTCGGTGACCATCTCGCTGAAGCCGATCGGTGCGGCACCGGGCGACGCGACCGACGCGCAGATGGAGGCGGTCGCCGATCTTGCGGAGCGCTATTCGTTCGATGAACTCCGCGTCAGCCACGAGCAGAATCTCGTTCTGCCGCATGTGCTTGTGAGTGATCTGCCCGCCGTCTATGTGGCCCTGGTCGAGGCCGGCCTGGCGGAAGGCAATGCGGGGCTCATCTCCGACATGATCGCCTGCCCGGGTCTCGATTACTGTGCGCTGGCCAATGCGCGCTCGATCCCCATCGCGCAGGAGATCAGCCGCCGGTTTGCGGCGCCGGAGCGGCAGAAGGAGATCGGGGCGCTCAAGATCAAGATTTCGGGCTGCATCAATGCCTGTGGGCACCACCATGTGGGCCATATCGGCATTCTGGGGGTGGAGAAGAAGGGCACCGAACTCTACCAGATCACGGTGGGCGGTGACGGAACCGAAGCCGCCGCGATCGGCAAGATCCTCGGGCCGGGCTTTGAGGCGGAGGCCGTTCCGGCGGCGATCGAGCGGCTGGTCGAAGCCTATATCGCCCGGCGCCAAACCCCTGACGAACCTTTCATTTCTGCCTATCGGCGGCTGGGCGACGCACCCTTCAAGGAGGCTCTTTATGGGACTGCCTAAGCTCGCCATTACGCCGGCCAAGCCCGACAAGCTGAGGGCGCTGGGGGTCATTGCGCTCAACGGCATGTTCGACGAGATGGATGCGCTGGGGGTGCTGCGCTACGCCATCGAGGAGGTGCTGCCGGGCGATATTGCGATCGTATCGTCGTTCGGGGCTGATTCGGCGGTTCTGCTGCATCTGGTGTCGCAGGTGGACCGGGCATTGCCGGTCTATTTCCTTGAAACCGGGAAGCATTTTGCCGAGACGCTGGCCTATGTCGAGACGCTGCGGCAGCGCTTCGGGCTGACACGGGTGACGGCACTGCATCCGGACCCGGCGGATGTGGCGCGATTCGATCCGGACGGACAGCTGTGGGAGCGCGATCCCGATTCGTGCTGCCACATCCGGAAAACCGAGCCGCTGGAACCGGTTACGGCACAATTTGGCGGCTGGGTGACCGGGCGCAAGCGCTACCAGACGGCGGAGCGCGGCGTGCTGCCGCATTTCGAGCTGACCTCGGATGATCGCATAAAGATCAACCCCTTGGCGTACTTCTCCGACAGCGATGTCAACGCGTACAAGGCGCAACATGGGCTGCCCGAGCATCCACTTTATGATAAGGGTTACAAATCAATAGGTTGTGCCCCTTGTACCAGCGTGGTGGCGGCGGGTGAGGACCCGCGTGCCGGCCGCTGGCGCGGGTTCAACAAAAAGGAATGCGGCATCCATTTCGATTTCAACGGAGCCATCGCCAAGCCCATGATCGGCCAGAAGAATTTGTGGAAGGATGGCGCTTTCACCGCTGATCCGTTCCGGGCATGGGCGGAGACCGACAGCCCCGAAACGGCGCGTTACGCGCACGTGCCTGTCGACGTATTCCTGCGCAATCGCGTGGCATTCCTGTCCAATCCGCATCCAATCGGACTGCATGTATCCCCGGCCGATCAGGTGGAGCAGGTGGAGGCCGATCTCTTACGCTTCGCGTCGATCGCGATCGCCTTTCCGGCCTTTACCGATGGGCGCGGCTATTCGACCGCACGGCTCCTCTCCGAGCGGTTCGGATATACCGGCGAGATCCGGGCGGTGGGCGATGTCCTCGCCGACCAGGTGCCGCTGATGCGCCGTTGCGGGATCACGGCTTTCGTTGTAACGCACGAGCCGACCCGCCGGGCGCTCGAATCCGGGCAACTGGCAACCGTCAACCTGTTCTACCAGCCGGTCGGCACGACCGAGGTGCCGGTGGGTACCCGGCCCTTCCTGCGCAGGGCACAGTAGCGGCGGTCGCTTGAGACGGGAGCCGATCCGGTCCCCCCGTGCGAACGGGGCGGTGGCCGGGCTCGGCCGATTGCAGCGCCGGCTTCGGCGGGCGCCATGAAGGACAGAGAGCAAATGAGCCAGAACACGTTCGAGACAGACGTCGTGATCATCGGCGGGGGCCCGGTCGGGCTGTTCGCGGTGTTCGAGCTTGGCCTTCTGGACCTCAAATGCCATGTGATCGACATTCTCGACCGGCCGGGCGGCCAGTGCGCCGAGCTCTATCCGGAAAAGCCGATCTACGATATTCCCGGCTTTCCCGTGATCACGGGCCAGGGGCTGACCGACAATCTGATGGCGCAGATCGCGCCGTTCGGGCCGCAGTTCCATTTCTCGCGCATGGTGACCAAGCTCGACAAGCTGCCCGACGGGCGCTTCCAGCTGACCACCGATGCGGATGAGACTTTCATCTGCAAGGTGGTGGTGATCGCGGCGGGCGGCGGTTCGTTCCAGGCCAAGCGGCCACCGGTCGAGGGCATCGACGCCTATGAGGGCAAGTCGGTGTTCTATGCGGTGCGCCGCATGGATGACTTCCGCGATCAGGACGTGGTGATCGTGGGCGGCGGCGATTCGGCGCTCGACTGGACATTGAACCTGCAGCCGATCGTGCGGACGCTGACGCTGGTGCATCGCCGCAGGGCGTTTCGCGGCGCGCCGGATTCGGTCAATAAGATGGAAGACCTGGTGTCCGAGGGCAAGATTTCCCTCCTCATCGGGCAGATCGCCAGGGTCGAGGGCGAGAACGGCCAGTTGAGCCGGGTGCATTTTGCCACCGAAGCCGGCGATGTCAGCCTGCCGGCAACGCGCATGCTGCCGTTTTTCGGGCTGACGATGAAGCTCGGGCCGGTGGGCGATTGGGGCCTCGAGCTCAATGACAATCTGATCGCGGTGGATACCGAGAAATTCGCCACCTCGGTGCCGGGCGTTTTCGCCATCGGCGACATCAACACCTATCCGGGCAAGCTCAAGCTGATCCTGTCGGGCTTCCATGAAGCGGCGCTGATGGCGCAGGCGGCCAAGAAGATCGTGTCGCCGGACGAGCGCGTGGTGTTCCAGTACACGACATCCTCGACCAAGCTGCAAAAGAAGCTCGGCGTCGCCTGATCGCGGGATGAGGCGCTAATGCGTCAGGCGCCTGGCCGGTCGAAGGCGAAATAATCGCCGCGCTCGGCCAGAGCACGCGCCAGCATCAGCTCGTATTCGGCGCGGGGCACTTCGATGCCGCCGAGACTGGCCAGATGCGGGGTGACGAACTGCGTATCGAGCAGGCTGTAGCCGCCGGCCCGCAGCCGCTCGACGAGGTGGACCAGCGCAATCTTGCTGGCATCGGTCGCCCTGTGGAACATGGATTCCCCGAAGAACGCGCCTCCCAGCGAAAGCCCGTAAAGCCCGCCGACCAGCGCTGACCCGTCCCAGACTTCGACGGTGTGGACATAGCCTCGGGTGAACAGCTCGCCATAGACGCGGCGGATGGTGGCATTGATCCAGGTGCTGTCGCGTTCCGAGCCGGCCGTGGCGCAGCCCTCGATCACCGCCTCGAAATCAGTATCGACCCGCACCGCAAAGCCGTGCGTCTTGAGGCGCTTGCGCAGGCTTTTGGAGATGTGGAGCCCATCGAGCGGGAGAATGCCGCGCTGCTCGGGCGAGACCCAGAAGAGGTCAGTGTCCTCGGCATCCTCGGCCATGGGGAAGATGCCGGCGCGGTAGGCGCGCAGGATGAGCTCGGGCGTGATCTCGATGGCGAAGGGGTCTGACTTGCGCGCCATGGTTCGCCGTCGGGGCTCCGGGAGCGGTTCGAGACGCAGTGGACCCAGGCGAACGGGAGAGTGTCGCCCGGACGAGGCAGGGGCATCCGGCAGGATATGCCGGATGCCGAAAGGGGCGTCAGACCTTGTTGGCCGCGAGGTATTTTTCGAGCCAGTGGATGTCGTAATTGCCTGAGAGGATATCGGGCTCCTTGATCAGCCGCTGGAAGAGCGGCAGCGTCGTCTTGACGCCATCGACCACGAATTCGTCGATGGCGCGCCTGAGGCGCTGCAGGCACTCCTCGCGGGTACGGCCATAGACGATGAGCTTGCCGATCAGCGAGTCGTAATAGGGCGGGATCGTGTAGCCCTGATAAACGGCGCTGTCGACGCGCACGCCGACGCCGCCGGCCGGATGATAGAAGCTGATCTTGCCCGGCGAAGGCGCGAAGGTCTGCGGATCTTCGGCGTTGATGCGCACCTCGATGGCATGGCCGTAGAAGGGCACCTTGTCCTGCTCGATCGAGAGGGTTTCGCCCGAGGCGACGCGGATCTGCTCGTAGACGATATCGATGCCGGTGATGCGCTCGGTCACCGGATGCTCCACCTGCAGGCGGGTGTTCATCTCGATGAAGTAGAACTCGCCATTCTCGTAGAGGAACTCGATGGTGCCGGCGCCCGAGTATTTGAGCTTGCGCATGGCAGCAGCGCAGATTTCGCCGATGCGCATCTGCTGGTCCTTGGGCACGGTCGGCGCCGAGGCCTCTTCCCAGATCTTCTGGTGACGCCGCTGCAAGGAGCAGTCGCGCGTTCCCAGATGCACGGCATTGCCCTGGCCATCGCCCATCACCTGCACCTCGATATGGCGCGGCTTGGCGAGGTATTTTTCCATGTAGACGGAATCATTGCCGAAGGCGGCCTTGGCCTCGGACCGCGCCGTTGACCAGGCGACGATGAGATCGGCTTCCGAGGGCGCAACCTTCATGCCGCGGCCACCGCCGCCGGCAGTGGCCTTGATCAGCACCGGATAGCCGATTTCGGCCGCGGTGCGGCGGGCTTCCTCTTCGGTCGAGACGGCGCCGGCAGAACCGGGCACCACGGGAATGCCGAGCTCGACGGCCGTCTTCTTGGCCGTGATCTTGTCGCCCATGATCTCGATATGGTGCGAGGACGGGCCGATGAAGGTGATCTTGTGCTCGGTGAGGATGCGGGCAAAGCGCGCATTCTCGGACAGAAATCCATAGCCCGGATGCACCGCATCGGCGCCGGTGATTTCGCAGGCGGCCAGGATCGAGGGAATGTTGAGATAGCTGTCGCGGGCCGGGTTGGGGCCGATGCAGACACTCTCGTCGGCCAGCCGGACATGCATGGCGTTCGAATCGGCGACCGAATGCACCGCCACGGTCTGGATGCCCAAATCCTTGCAGGCCCGGAGGATGCGCAGCGCGATCTCGCCGCGATTGGCGATAAGGACCTTCTGAAACAAGGCTGCCTCCGGCTATTCGATGACGGCGAGCGGCTGGCCGTATTCGACCGGCAGGGCATCCTCGAACAGGATGCGGGTGACAGTGCCCGAGCGATGCGCGGGGATCTGGTTCATGGTCTTCATCGCTTCCACGATGAGGATGGTCTGGCCCTCGGAGACCTTGGAGCCGACTTCCACGAACTTCTTGGCGCCGGGCTCGGGCGCCGCATAGGCCGTGCCCACCATCGGGGAGGTGAGGGTGCCGGGGTTGGAGGCGAGATCTTCGGCCGTGCTGGGCGCTGCCGCAGCGGCGGGCGCCGCAGCCGGAGCGGCAGGCGCGGGCGCTGCCGGGTAAGGCATGGGCGCGGCATAGGCCTGCATCGCCGGACCGGCGGGCGCGGCGTAGCTGCGCGTGACGCGGACGCGGAAATCGTCGCGCTCGATCTCGATTTCAGCGAGATTCTGCTCGTTGAGCAGCTCGGCGATGGTGCGGATCAGATCCTGGTCCACCTGCGATGGCTTGGTCATGATGGCGTCGCCTCCTGGGCCGACCGTCTATTTCAGCTTGTCCGCCAGCGCGATCAGCGCCAGCCGGTATCCGAGAGGCCCGAACCCGCACAACACACCGCTCGCCACGGGCGAGACATAGGAGTGATGGCGGAAGGCTTCGCGGGTGTAGATGTTGGAAATGTGAACTTCGATGACCGGGAGGGCCACGGCGCGGATCGCGTCGTGAATGGCCACCGAAGTGTGCGAATAGGCGCCCGGATTGATGACGATGGCCGCGTATCGGCCCAGCGCCTGCTGGATCCAGGTGACGAGCTCGCCCTCGTGGTTGGACTGGCGGCATTCCACCGCAAGCCCGAGCGCCTCGCCCTCGGCCCGGCACATCGCCTCGATATCGGCGAGCGTCTGGGCGCCATAGGTGCCCGGCTCGCGCACGCCGAGCATGTTGAGATTGGGTCCGTTGAGAACCAGAACGTCCTTGGCCATGATACCGCCTTCTGCACCGGCCCCTCTGCCAGCGCAAGCGGCACTATACGAAATGCACGAGAAAGGCAAAGCCAAGGCGGGCTTCGACCCTCAGGAACTGCATTGCGTGCTGCCGCAGGCGCGGATGTTGGCGATCTTTTCGCGCAGGGTCTCGATGCCGACGGCGCCAGGGATGATCTCGTCGCCCAGGATATAGGTGGGGGTGCCGGTGATGTTGAGCTGGCGGGCCAGCGCCACGGTGCGGGTCAGCGCATCGGTGACCGGCTGGGACTGCATGTCGAGCTCGACGCTGACCGGGCTCAGGCCCAGCTGCTGGGCGGCGGCCAGCGCGGTCTGTCCGCTGACCTGCCCGCGGCTGGTGAACAGCGCCTCATGGAAGGCCCAGTAATCGATGTCGTCCTTGCCCGCGACGACGAGCGCCACGCGGGCCGCCTCGACCGACTCGCGTGAAAGGATGGGGAATTCCTTGAGCACGACCTTGAGCCCGGGATCGCTCTCGAGCAGTTCGGCGAGATCGGGCAGGGCATTGCGGCAGAAGCTGCAATTGTAGTCGAAGAGCTCGACCAGCGTCACATCGCCCTCGGGATTGCCGAGGACGATGTTGGCGGGATCGGCGTAGATCTGCTCCTGCGCACTGGCGAGGGCGACGCGCGAGGTCTCGCGCTGCTCGGTCCGCAGTTCGGTATCGAGGGCGCTCGACAGGCGCTGCAGCACGCGCGGATCAGACATCAGATAGGCCTCGATCATCGGGTTGATGACGGAGGGATCGAGCGCCGCCGTCGCCGTCGCGGTGCCGCCGGCGATGGCTTCGCTGACGATGGCGCGGATGCGCGCCTCGTCGGTGGGCTGGGACTGGTGGTAGAGCGTGGTGCCGAGCGCGCCGGCCAGTGCGCCGCAGAGAAGGCCCAGAACGAGTGTCGAGCGCGACATGCGGGCTCCTGCGATTCGTGTGACGCGGGGCCGGGAGCGGCCTCTTGCCGTGCCTCTTAGCATCAAATTGCCGTGCCGGGTCGAGGCCCGGCGCTCAATTCCTGTTGAGGTCGGAATTGAGGTTGAGGTGAGGGCCTCGAGCCGGTAGGCGTCGGGCGCCCGATGTGCTCAGAGGAGAGCCAGATGCCCGCCTTGCCGCCGCAGCACGACCTGCCCGAGGGCCATGCCGATGACGGGCTGACCCCGTTCCACGCCATGGAGATCCTGGCGCTGGCGCGTCAGCTCGAGGGGCAGGGGCGATCGATCTGCCATCTCGAGGTGGGCGAGCCCTGCGTGCCGCCCGCGCCCGAGGTGCGGCGGGCCGCTGTGGACGCGCTGGCGCTGCCGCAGCGCTACACCCATGCCAAGGGGATGCCCGAATTGCGGGCGCGGCTGGCGCGGTGGTATCGCGAGCGGCATGGCGCGGAGGTCGACCCCGAGCATATCCTCGTGACCATGGGGTCGTCGGCCGGCTTCATCCTGGCGTTTCTATCGGCGTTCGCTCCGGGCGCGCGCATAGCGGTGACGCGGCCGGGTTACCCTGCCTATCTCAACACGATCGCGGCGCTGGGCTTTTCGGCGCGCGAGATCGCGCTGTCGCCCGAGACGGGATGGCGGCTCGATGCGGAGATGATCGAGGCGGCGTTCCGCGCGGAGCCGTTCGAGGGGCTGCTGTTTGCTTCGCCGGCCAACCCGACCGGCGCGATGATTTCGCCCGAGGGGATGGCAGGGGTGGTCGAGACCTGCCGGCGGCTCGGGGTGCGGCTCATCTCGGACGAGATCTATCATGGGCTGAGCCATGGCATGCGCTGCGCCAGCGCGCTCGAGACGACGGATGAGGCGATCATCGTCAACAGCTTCTCGAAATATTTCTGCATGACCGGCTGGCGCATCGGCTGGCTGGTGCTGCCCGAGGCGCTGGTGCGCCGCGCAGAGATGCTGCAGCAGAACCTCTTCATTTCCGCACCGAGCCTGAGCCAGGTCGCGGGCCTCGCCGCGCTCGAAACCACCGCCTATTCCGAGGTGCAGCGCGAAGGCTATGGCCGCAATCGGGTGCTGTTGACCGAGGGGCTGGCGCAGCTGGGGTTCGGCGTCGGGGCGCCTTCGGACGGTGCGTTCTACGCCTATGCCGATGCCTCGGCCTTCACCAACCAGTCGCTGGAGTTCTGCAAGGCGATGCTGGCGGAGGCGGGGGTGGCGGCAACGCCGGGGATCGATTTCGACCGCCGCGATGGCGGGCGCTATGTGCGCTTTTCCTATGCCGGCACCGAGGCGACGATGACCGAGGCGCTGGAGCGCCTCGGAGGCTGGCTCAGCCGGTAGTCGGTTCAGCCCATCACGATGGGCTGGAAGCCGCCATAGATCATCAGCTTCATGTCGGTGAGCTGGCCCATCTCCTCGAACAGCGCCTGGAGCCGGGCGTCGCTCATCATGGCTTCGCCGACCTTGTCGCGCGCCGCCTTGTCCGGATAGGTCAGGAACGAGATCATCACGATGTCGTCCTCGCCCGCCTGCACGGCACGCGGAAAGGAGGTGAGTTCGCCCATGGGCACGTCGTCGCCGACCGCTTCCATGTAGCCGGAGGCGCCGAGTTCCTTCCACAGCGGCGCCATCTTGTGGACGAGGGCCTTGTAGGCCTCGAGCTTCTCCCTGGGCACCGAGCAGCAGAACGCATCGATATAGGCCATTGGGGTTTCTCCTCTTTTGATTGTTGTGGGTGAAAACGCAGAAGGCCCGGCTTGGTAGCCGGGCCTTCGAAATTTCTAGCGATCAGCCGAGGCCGAGGCGGCGCTGCCACCAGCCGACCTTCTTGGGCTTTTCGCCTTCAGCCGGCGCCGCCGCGTTGGACGACACGACGATCTCGTCGGCCGGCAGGCTCTTGCGCGTCCGGCGCGGACGATTGTCTTCGGCCACCTCGGCTGCGGCTTCGGGGGCGGCGGCCTCGGTCACCGTTTCGCTGGGCGCAGCCGCCGGCTGAGCGGCAGGAGTGGGCTGGGCCTCGCCGGCATCGGCGGCTTCGGCTTCAACCGGAGCAGCGTCTGCCGTATCGGCGGCCACGGCATCGGCCGCAGGTGCCTCATCGGGCGCCGCCGCCTTCTTGCGGCTGCGACGGGGCTTGGCCGGAGCCTCGGCTGCTTCTGCTGCCTGAGGAGCCTCGGTCGCCTCGGCTTCGGCAGGGGCTGCCTTCTTGCGTGAACGCTTGGGCTTTGCAGCCTCGGCGTCCGCCGGGGCGGCTTCGCCCTCTGCCGGGGTCTCCGTGGCCTTCTTGCGGCTGCGGCGCGGCTTGGGCGCCTCGACGGCCTCGGTCGGGGTCGCTTCGGCAGCCTCGACGGGAACCGGCTCGGCGGCCAGGCTCTCGACGGGGGCGTCCTCGGCTACCGGAGCCTCGACCGCATCAGCCACGACCGCTTCGGCATCGACCGGGGCCTCGCCATTGGGCTCGGCGACCACGCCATCCTCGGGACGACGGTTGCGACGGCCACCACGGCGACCGCGACGACGGCGACGACGGCCCTCGGCGCTCTCATCACCACCGGCTTCGGCCTCGACGGCCTCCGCATCGCCATCCTCGGCCTCCTCGGAAGCTTCCTCGTCGGCCGCTGCGGCAGCGCGCTGCACGGGCTGGGCAGCCTCGTCGGCGCGATCGGCACCACCGCCACGGCGGCGACGCCGACGGCGGCGGCCGGAGCGTTCCGAACCCTCGCCATCGCCGCGTGCGGACCGATCTTCGGCCGGAGCCAGGGCATCGGCTTCTTCGTCGGCGCTCTCTTCGGCTTCGAGGTCGCCCTCGGCTTCGAGATCGATCTCGGCAAAGGTGGCGTTGTCGACGCGCACGGGACCGCGCACCGGCTCGGGGGCGGGCAGGGCGCGGGCTTCGCCGCGCTCGATGAGGAAGTGGCTGCCGGCAACCAGCGTGTCATCGGCCAGGATGGTGATCGAGAGCTGGTGACGCGCCTCGATGGCGTTGAGCTGGCTGCGCTTGGCGTTGAGCAGATAAAGCGCGACTTCGGTCGGCACCTTGACGTTGATCGACTGCCCCGGCTTGCGCAGCACATGGTCTTCCACGGCGCGCATGACGAGCAGCGCCAGGCTTTCCACCGAGCGTACGCGGCCGGTGCCGGCGCAATGGGCGCAGATATGGGTGGAGCTTTCGATGACGCCGTGGCGGATGCGCTGGCGGCTCATTTCCATCAGGCCGAAATGGCTGATGCGGCCGACCTGGATGCGGGCACGGTCGTTCTTGAGGCAATCCTTGAGCTTGCGCTCGACGGCCCTGTTGGAACGGTTCTCCATCATGTCGATGAAGTCGATGACGATGAGGCCGGCAAGGTCGCGCAGCCGCAGCTGGCGCGCGATTTCCTCGGCCGCTTCCAGATTGGTCTGGAGCGCGGTTTCCTCGATCGAGTGTTCCTTGGTGGCGCGCCCGGAATTGACGTCGATCGAGACCAGCGCCTCGGTCGGGTTGATCACGATGTAGCCGCCCGAGGGCAGAGTGACCTGGGGCGAGAACATCTGGTCGAGCTGGCTCTCGACGGTGTAGCGCGAAAAGATCGGCTGCTCGTCGTTGTAGAGCTGCACGTTGCGCGCATGGCTGGGCATGATCATGCCCATGAAGTCGCGCGCCTCGCGATAGGCATCCTCACCGGCGACCAGAAGCTCGTCGATCTCCTTGGAATAGAGATCGCGGATGGTGCGCTTGATCAGCGAGCCTTCCTCGTAGACGAGGCAGGGCGCGGTGGACTGGAGCGTGAGGGTGCGGACATTTTCCCACAGGCGCTGCAGGTATTCGAAATCGCGCTTCACTTCGGCCTTGGTGCGGCTCGCACCGGCCGTGCGCAGGATGATGCCCTGGCCCGGGGGTACCTCGAGATCGCCGACGATCTCCTTGAGGCGCTTACGATCGGCAGCGTTGGTGATCTTGCGCGAAATGCCACCGCCGCGTGCGGTATTGGGCATCAGCACCGAATAGCGGCCGGCAAGCGAGAGATAGGTGGTGAGAGCCGCGCCCTTGTTGCCGCGCTCTTCCTTGACCACCTGGACCAGCATCACCTGGCGGCGCTTGATGACTTCCTGGATCTTGTAGGAGCGGCGCGACGGAGAATGTCGCCGGCGCTCGTTGAGATCCTCGAGCGCATCCCCGCCACCCATCGATTCCACCGGCTCGGTATTGGCCGGGGCCTGTTCGATATGGCCGTTGTCCTCATGACCATCCTCGCCCTCGCCATCGGGCGTTGCGGAGGAGGCGTCGGGCTGGCCGGCTTCGGCTTCGGGCGCGTCTTCGTCGGCCTGGGCGTCCTCGGCTTCTTCCTCGCGCAGCAGGGCTTCGCGATCGGCAACCGGGATCTGGTAATAGTCGGGATGGATTTCCGAAAAGGCGAGGAAGCCGTGGCGGTTGCCGCCATATTCGACGAAGGCCGCCTGGAGCGAGGGTTCGACCCGCGTGACCTTAGCGAGGTAGATATTGCCCCTCAGCTGCCGCCGCTGGGCGGATTCGAAATCGAACTCCTCGAGGCGGTTACCGTTGGTGACGACAATCCGTGTCTCTTCCGGGTGGATGCCATCCACCAGCATTCTCTTGGTAGCCATAAAGCTGCACTCCGCGCCGTCGCGGGCCATGACACTGTGTGTCGGGACGTGCCGGCTGTGTGGCCGGTCCTGTCGGAATGGCGCCATGCGAGGCGTATGGTTTAAAAATAAAGGCGTCCGAGACGCCGCATCTGTGGCGTGAAGCGCGCACTGCGCTGCTGCCTGCGGTCAAAACCGGGCGGCAAAGGACAACGATGGCGCTTTCGTTGATGGTGTCCGCGCCAAGGCGTGTCGGCCGTTCGGTCATAGACCTCTTCCTCTGGGGCCGTGCCGGGACGGGGGGTGTCCTGGCGCGGCCATCCGGCCATGCGTGAGCCGGAAGCCGTGAGAGGCGTCGCCGTACCGCAACTGACGGGGCCCGTGCCGGCGACGCCGGCCAGTCCTGCTGCGGCCCGCCTGGCGCCCCGGTAAACCTTCGGAGCCAGCGAGGCCGCATCGCGCCTCGATCCAAGGCTTTAGGGATGTTGCTGCCAATTGGCAACAGGAAAGTCAAAACCCGCCAGACCTGCGGGGGGATTTGCGGAGCCTTCGTCTTGAACATCTTGCCAGTACAACTGGCCGGCGCTAGCGGGCATTGCGATGACCGGGATGGCGGGCGTGCCGTCGATTCGCCCCATTCGGTCGCCATCCCGTAGCGCTTCCGATCCGTTCCCAGAGACAGTGCGCGTGAGACGCTCCAGCCGCAAACCGCACCGCAGCCTGCCGACACTTGGCTGTCTTGCCGTTTCTCTCATTGCTGCCCTGGCCTTGTGGCAACCGCTTCAGGCGCAGGAGGCGACCCCTGCAAACAGCCCGGCGAACGCCGTGGTCTCCGCGCCGGCCGACGCGCAGGCGCTTTCGGGCGAGGCGGCGGGGCAGGTGACGGGGGTGCGCGTTTCCTCGACGCCCGATCGCGCGCGGCTGATCGTCGATCTGTCACGCACGACGGAATTCGCCATCGCCACGCTGGCCGACCCCGAACGCATCGCCATCGACGTGCGCATGGGCGGGGTCAACGTGCCCGACCTGCCCGAAGTGGCCGGGGAGGGGCTGGTCCGCGGCTTCGAGATCAGCCAGCTCGATGTCGACCGGGTCAGGACCCTGTTGTCTCTTTCGGGGCCGGCGCAGGTGCAGCAGGCCTATGTGCTCGATGCCGTGGCCGACCAGCCGGCGCGACTGGTGGTCGACATCATTCCCGATACCCCGGCAGCGTTCGCGACGCGCGCCGCAGCGCATCTTGCCGCCTCGCAGGCGGTTCTGGCGGCCGAAACGGGACCGGAGCCGGTGCTGGCTCTGGGCGAGCCTTCCACCGAGCCGGGAGCGGCCGTGCCCGTGGCGGTGCCATCGAGCGACGTGCGGCCCCTCGTGATCATCGATCCGGGCCATGGCGGCATCGACAATGGCGCGACCGCCCCGAGCGGGGTGCACGAAAAGGCGATCGTGCTCGGCTATGCCAAGCAGCTGCGCGACCTGCTGGTGGATTCGGGCCGCTTCGACGTGGCGCTGACCCGTGAGGACGATATTTATCTCAGGCTCGAGGAGCGGGTGGCGATCGCGCGGCAGAACAAGGCCGATCTCTTCATCTCGCTGCATGCCGACAGCTTCCAGCAGCCCGAGATCCGCGGCGCCAGCGTCTATACCCGCGACGAGCGTGCAACCGACGTGCTCGACCGCGTGCTGGCCGAGAGCGAGAACAAGCGTGACATCATCGCCGGCTTCGCCATGCCCGAGATGACCCCGCAGGTGGTCGATATCCTCGTCGACCTGATGCGGCGCGAGATGCGGCGGCAATCCTATGTCGCGGCGCAGGCCATCGTGCATCAGCTCGAACCCTCGGTGACGCTGCGGCGCTTTCCGGTGCGGCAGGCGGATTTCTTCGTGCTGCAGGCGCCCGACGTGCCCTCGGTGCTGGTCGAGTTGGGCTTTCTCTCCAATGCCGACGACATCCAGAATCTTCTGACCGATGGCTGGCGCGACCGGGTGGTGGATGCGCTGGCGCGGGGCATCGCGCATTATTTCGATGAGCTCGAAACGGGCGCCGACGCAACTGTTGCAAGCCAGCAACGCTAGCGGGGCGGACCTGTCGCTGCGGCGAATTTCCATGGCGGGGCGGCCCGGTATCCACAATTCCGCCCCTCTCTGTTATGATTCCAGAGAGTGCGCGGCGATCCGGCCTGCGCGGGCACGTTCATGACATCGGGGTGAAGCGTTCATGCTGAGACTGTTTGGCTGGCTTTTCGGCTTCGGGATCTTCTGTGCGCTCGGCGCCGTCGCCGTGGGTGCGGTCTATCTCGGCCAGCTGTCCGCGACGCTGCCCGACTATACGGTGCTCAAGGATTACCAGCCTCCGGTCACGACGCGCGTGCATGCCGCCGATGGTACGCTGCTGGCAGAATATGCCCGCGAGCGCCGGCTGTTCCAGCCGATCGAGACGATCCCGGCCAAGCTGATCCAGGCGTTTCTCTCGGCCGAAGACAAGGATTTCTACAATCACGGTGGCCTCGCCGTGGACGGTATCGCCCGCGCCATCCGCGACAACATCATGGCACGCATCGATGGCAGTTCGGCGATCCAGGGCGGTGGCTCGACCATTACCCAGCAGGTGGCCAAGAACTTCCTCCTGACCTCCGAGCAGACCTGGGACCGAAAGATCCAGGAAGCGATCCTCGCGCTCAGGATCGAGTCGACCTTCTCCAAGGACAAGATCCTCGAGCTTTATCTCAACGAGATCTTCCTCGGCCTCAATTCCTATGGCGTGGCGGCGGCGGCGCTGAATTATTTCGACAAGGCGCTCTACCAGCTGACGCTTGCCGAGATCGCCTATATCGCCGCGCTGCCCAAGGGCCCCAACAATTACCATCCGTTCCGCCGCAAGGAAGCGGCGATCGAGCGCCGCAACTGGGTGATCGATCGCATGGTCGAGAACGGCTATGTGACCCCCGAGGAGGCGGCTGCCTCCAAGGCCGAGGACCTCAACGTGCTGCCGCGCCAGTCGGGCAGCCAGCTGTTTTCGGCCGAGTATTTCACCGAGGAAGTGCGCCGCCAGCTCGGCCAGCTCTATGGCGAGGACCAGCTTTATGGCGGCGGGCTTTCGGTGCGCACCACGCTCAACCCCAAGCTGCAGGATTATGCACGCCGCGCGCTGATGGACGGGCTCATCGCCTATGACCAGGGCGAGGGCTTCCGCGGACCGGTGGCGAGCGTGGAACTCGGCGAGGACTGGGGCAAGGCGGTCTGGGAGGTCAAGCCGCTGAGCGACGTGCCCGAATGGCGCCTCGCCGTGGTGCTCGAGATGGGCAACAACGAGGCCCAGATCGGGCTGCGGCCGTTTGCAGGGCCGGATGGCCAGCCCTCGGGCGAGCGCGTGACGGGCACGCTGGCCGGGCCCGACGTCAAGTGGCTGAGGCCCAAGCTTCAGGACGTGCTCAAGGCCGGTGACGTCGTCTATGTCTCGCAGGTGCCCGACAAGCAGGGCAGTTTCACCCTGCAACAGGTGCCCGAACTCGAAGGCGCGATCGTCGCCATGGACCCGCGCACCGGACGCGTGCTGGCGATGGTGGGTGGCTTCTCGTTCTCGGCATCGGAATTCAACCGCGCCACGCAGGCGCTGCGCCAGCCGGGTTCGTCGTTCAAGCCGCTCGTTTATGCCGCAGCGCTCGACAATGGCTACACCCCGGCCTCGGTGGTGCTCGATGCGCCGCTCGAGATCATCAATGCCGATGGCTCGGTGTGGCGGCCCGAAAACTATGCGCAGCAATTTTACGGCCCGCAGACCCTGCGGCGCGGCATCGAGCGCAGCCGTAACGTGATGACCGTGCGGCTGGCGCAGGATATCGGCATGCCGTTGATCACCGAGTATGCGCGCATGTTCGGCATCTACGACAAGCTGACGCCGGTGCTGGCGATGTCGCTGGGCGCGGGCGAGACCACCGACATGCGGATGACGGCGGCCTATGCCACCATCGCCAATGGCGGGCGGCGCATCACCCCGACGCTGATCGACCGCATCCAGGACCGCTATGGCAATACCGTCTATCGCCATGACGAGCGCGTCTGCGATGGCTGCGGTGTGACCGAATGGAGCAACCAGCCCGAGCCGCTGATCATCGACAATCGCGAGCAGGTGCTCGACCCGATGACCGCCTACCAGATCACCTCGATGATGGAAGGCGTCGTGCAGCGCGGCACGGGCACTGCGGCCAAGTCGCTCAATCGCCCGGTAGCCGGCAAGACCGGCACCTCGAACGACTACAAGGATGCCTGGTTCGTGGGCTTCACGCCCGAACTGGCCGTGGGCGTCTATGTCGGGTTCGACCGGCCGCGCAACATGGGCAAGCAGGCCACCGGCGGCGAACTGGCCGTGCCGATCTTCACAAAATTCATGGAAAAGGCCCTGGCCGGCGAGCCGCCGACCCCCTTCAACATGCCCCAGGGCATGGCGCAGGTGTGGATCGATCCGGCAACCGGGGTCAAGGCCAATGCCGGGCAGGCCGCGATCTACGAGGCCTTCAAGCCCGGCACCGGCCCCAACCTCGTGACCTCGGTGATCGGGGTGGATTCGAACGCCTTCACCAGCATCGAGCAGCAGGCTTCGGGCGCCAGCAGCGGCGGGGGCAGTTTCTTCGGCACATCGGCGCCCGTCGAGCGGCCACAGCCGCCAGCCGAAGTCGGTGGCGGTAATCGCGGCATGCCGAGCTTCTGGCCGGGCGGCGGCAACCAGGGTCGCGGCGGGCTGTTCTGATCGGCAACGCAATGAGAGGGACCGGATCGAACCGGTCCCTTTTGCCATGCGGCGGGCGGTTTGCGGCGTCACGGGTTGAACGACCGGGCTGCGTCGTCTAAATCACCGGGCGACGAAAGGAATGCCCATGCGTATGGAAATCGAGAAGGTCGTGGCTGAAATCGAGCAGGTCATAAGCCTGCTGAGGAGGCATCTTTGACTGGGATACAGCACAAGCCCGCCTCGACCATCTGAACGCCCAATCCGAGGCGCCCGAATTCTGGAACGACGCCAACAAGGCGCGTGAGCTTATGCGCCAGCGCGACGAACTCGCGGTGCAGATCGAAGCCGTGCGCGGCCTCGAATCGGCGATCAGCGACAATCGCGAGCTGATCGAACTCGGCGAGGCCGAAGGCGATGCCGAGATCGTGGAGGAGGCCGAAAAGGCCCTGCTCGAGGCCAAGGTGCAGGCCCGGCGCATCCAGGTCGAGACGCTGCTCTCGGGCGAAGCCGACGCCAACGACGCCTATCTCGAAATCCATGCCGGGGCTGGCGGGACCGAGAGCCAGGACTGGGCCAACATGCTTTTGCGCATGTATACCCGCTGGGCCGAGCGCCGGAAGTTCAAGGTGGAATCGATCGAGTTCCACGACGGCGAAGAGGCCGGCATCAAATCCGCCACCATCCAGGTGAAGGGCCACAATGCCTATGGCTGGCTCAAGACCGAGAGCGGCGTGCACCGGCTGGTGCGGATTTCGCCCTTCGACAGCGCGGCGCGTCGCCATACGAGCTTTTCGAGCGCGTGGGTCTATCCGGTGGTGGACGACACCATCAATATCGAGATCAACGAAGCCGATCTCAAGGTGGATACCTATCGCTCATCGGGCGCCGGCGGCCAGCACGTGAACACCACGGACAGCGCCATCCGCATCACCCACGTGCCTTCGGGCATCGTGGTGGCCTGCCAGCAGGAGCGCAGCCAGCACAAGAACCGCGCCAAGGCGATGGAGATGCTGAAGGCCCGGCTCTATGAGCAGGAACTCCAGAAGCGCGAGGAAGCGGCCAATGCGGAGGCGGCCTCCAAGACCGATATCGGCTGGGGCCACCAGATCCGCTCCTATGTGCTGCAGCCCTACCAGATGGTGAAGGACCTGCGCACCGGGGTGGAAACCTCGAACACCGGGGCGGTGCTCGACGGCGATCTCGACCAGTTCATGGAAGCTTCGCTTGCGGCGAGGCTCGATCGCGACAATAGCGACGCGAGCTGATCGGCTCTCAGGCTGGCGTGCCCACGAGGCGTGCCAGCCGCCGGCCGGCGGCGAGGAAGCGGCTGGGATCGAGCGGGCGATCGGCCTTGCGCACCTCGAAATGCAGGTGCGGGCCGGTGGAGCGGCCCGTCGAGCCGACCTTGGCGATGGGCGTGCCGGTCTGCACCGACTGGCCCTCGCGCGCAATGAAGGCCGAGAGATGCGCATAGCGCGTCACAAGACCATCCGAATGGGTGACCTCCACCACCTTGCCATAGCCTGAGCGCACCCCGACGAAGCTGACGCGACCATCGCCGGCGCTGGTGACGACGGTGCCCGTGGGCGCAGCGAAGTCGAGCCCGGCATGGAAGGCCTTGCCGCGCGTGAAGGGGTCTGTGCGGTTGCCAAAGCCCGAACTGGAGCGGGCCGAGGCTGCGATGGGGCGGTGGATGGGGGCCGTGGCGATGGCCTTGCGCGCAGCCTTGTAGCGCGCCAGCGCATCGGCGACGGCATTGGCGTCTTCGATGAGATCGCCAGCATCCTCGCCGGGCCGTGCCGGAAGCAGCGGGCCGCCCATCGCGCCCGCCGTGCCGGGCAGGCTGGTGCCGAGCCCCAGCGACTGCAATTCGGAGACGATGGCATCGGTGGAGCGCCTCGCCTCGACCGAGATCGCCGCCATGGCCAGCCGCGATTCCTCGAGCATGGTGGTGACGGAGCGGGCGGTTGCGAGCACGTCGCCCTGGCCTGTGGCCGACACGGAGCCGGTGATCAGGGGATCGACGCCCGTGCTGGGCGCGGCGGCCGTCCGCAGGCCAAGCTCCTCGGCGCGGGCCGCCAGCTGGCGAACATAGTGATGCTGCTCGGTCAGCACTTCCTGCTGCTGGGCCAGCTCCTGCAGCTGCAGGTTGAGATCGCCGGCCTGCGCGAACTGGCGCGAATGCAGGCGATCGACCTCGAGCCGCATCGTTGCGATGCGATCCTCATAGGCCGAGACGATGAGATCGGTCTGGTCGCCCATGAGCCGCGAAATGTCGGGTGCCATGAGGAACGCGACGCCGGTTGCGACATTGGTGGCGAGCAGCAGCCCGAACATGCCGTAGAAGAGGGCGGGCCTGATGCCGGATGGCCCGGCCGGACGTGGAGACTGAGCCCCGAAGGGCTTCTGGATGGGTACGCTACGCAACTGACTGAACTCCCCGCACACGAGAGTGACGCGAGGACGATCATGCCGCGTTAAGGTTAATCAAACGCCAAGCGGGTGGCAGGTTCAGCCCATCAGGGCAGGGCGCGGACGGCTGCCAGCATCTTGGCGGCATGGCCCTTGATTCGCGTGGCGCGCGTGACGGCCCGGACCTGGCCCTCGGCATTGACCAGCACGGAGGTGCGGATCAGCCCCTCATAGACCCGGCCATAGAGCTGTTTTTCGCCCCAGACGCCAAAGGCCTTGATGGTGACCAGATCCGGGTCGGCCAAGAGGGGAATGGCGAGCGCGAATTTGTCGCGGAAGGCGCAATGGCTCGCCACCGGATCGGGCGAAATGCCGACGACGACGGCGCCCTCGGCCGCGAATTCGGCGGCTAGGGCCGAGAATTCCAGCATTTCGACGGTGCAGCCCTCGGTGTCATCCTGCGGGTAGAAGACCAGAACTACCGGCCGGCCCCTGTGCTCGGAGAGGCGGAACCGGGTGCCGTCATCGGCATCGAGAACGAAGTCTGGGGCAGGGGTGCCGGGGGCGATCATGCTCATGGACTCTTCCGGTCGTGGCTCGGACGTGCGAAGGAAGGCGCAAGTGCCATATTGCAGCCGGCATCGTTGGGCAAGTCACAAGCCCCACGTGCCGATTCTGTCCGGTTGGCGCGCCACTACGCTATCGGTTCAAGACGGATCCAGTGAGCCAGACGCCCGAGTCGGAACAAACGATCGAGCCGCCTGCGAAAAGGCGCGTTCTGCCGCGCCTCGTGCTGGGATTGCTGGGCATTCCGTTCGCCTTGTTCGTGGTGCTCTACCTCGTGCTGCTGATCACGCCCGTGCCGGTGCCGTTCATGGCCCAGCAGGTGCGCAGCTTCGTTCTCGCCTCCCTGCCTCCGGGCAGCGATCTCGAACTGGGCGACATGGCGCTGGCGGTCGAGGGCGGCACGCTGCCGGTGATCCGGTTTTCCACCGTGACCTACACCGACACGACGATCGGGGCCCGGCTGCGCATGGGCGCGCTCGAAGTGGGCTTTTCGCCGCTGCGCACGCTTGTGGGCCAGCCCGGCGCGGTGGTGACGCTGGTCGAGCCTCATATCCAGATCAACCAGGATCTGTTCGGGCCGCGCCTCGCCAATCTCGAGATCGAGCGGGACGAAAGCGGTTCGCCCACGGTGATCCGGGTGCTGGAGGGTTCGGCAGCGTTTCCATCGGTGGATTTTTCGTCCGACGGCATCAATGTGCGCGGCAGCCTGCCGGCCGGGGCCAGCATGCAGATGCGCTCGGACAATGACTGGCTGATCTACAATCTCGAGGCGGCCGAAAAGGGTGTCGCCGACATCATGGCGCAGGCGCGCAACGGCACGTTCTCGCGCCTCGTGATCCGTGACGGCACGCTCGACATGAATGACGCCGTCTATGGTATCTTCCGCACCTTCGAGGACATCACTCTCGATATCGCCCCCACGGCGAGCGGGCGGGCGGTGAAGGGCACGTTCTCGGCCAGCTTCGGCGGCACGGTGATGAGCGGGGAGGTCGAGCGGGCGCCCGAAGCCGATGGGCGCACGCATCTGCGCGCCTCGGTGACCAATGTCGATTTCGCCTCGTTCCTGCCGTTCATCAACGACGAGGACAGCATGGTGGCGCTTGCCGGCGCCAGCGCCCTCTCGATGGATGTGAGCTTTGCGGTAGACACAGGCAAGCTCATCGGCGGGCGCTTCAACGTCGATGTGACGGGCACCGATCTCAGGATCGAGAACGACTATTTCCCGGTCGCAAGCTCGATCATGCAGATCGACTGGGACCCGATCAAAGGGCAGTTCACGCTGGCCGAGTCCCAGCTCTCGGTGGGGCAGAGCAGCGGCACGATGTCTGGCATCTTCCTGCTCGGGCTCGACGAGCTCTATGGGCCCACGGTCAGCATGTCGATGAACGGCAAGGGCCTGCGGCTCCACCCCAATGACATGGCAGCCCCCGAGACGGCCTTCGACAGGCTTTCGTTCAGCGGCTGGTCGGCCCCGCTCTATGGCGCGCTGGGCATCGACCAGTTCGTGGCCGAAAAGGACGATGGCGCGAGAATCGCCAGCAAGGGCCGCATCGACATGCTGCGCAGCGGCATGGGCTTCGAGATGACGGTGGCCGGCGAAGGGGTGAGCGCTGACGATCTCAAGCGGCTCTGGCCCTATTTCCTGTCGCGCGACAATCGCGACTGGTTCGTCAAGAACATCACCACGGGCGTGGTCGAAACCGCGACCATGAAATACAATTTCCCCGTCGGGACGCTGGTCGACGGGCAGCCGCTGCCGCCCAATTCGATGAGCATCGACATGGTCGGGCGCGGCGTGCACATCATTCCAATCGAGACGATGGCGCCCTTGGCCATCGATGGCCGGACCATCCTGCAGATCCGCGACGGACAGGTGACGATCGCGGCCGACGGAGCGCGGCTCGATACCCAGAACGGCGCGATCTCGGTGGCGAACGCCGCGATGATCATCGACAACGACCGGCCGGACGAACGCGTCATCGAAATCTCGGGCGATCTCTCGGGCGACATCCCGGCGCTCGTGGCCCTGGCGCAGGAGCAGCAGCCGCAGGCGCTGTCGGAGGCGGGCGACCTGCCGCTCGACATCAAGGCGCTCGATGGCAATCTGACGCTGGGGCTGGTGGCGACCATCCTGCTCGACGGCAAGGGCGAGACCAAGTCGCTCGACTATGCCATCAATGGCCGCGTGCTTGATTTTGCCAGCACCGCGCCGATTGAGAATTTCACCATCAACAATGGCCAACTCACCTTTGCGGCGACGCAGGCCGGATACACGATCGGCGGCAAGGCCGACGTGCAGGGGCTGACCGCGGACCTCTCGATCTCGGGGCAGATCGCCGAAGAGATGCCGGCCCCCGAAATCCTGCTGAGCGCGACGCTGAACGCCCAGGACCTCGCCAAGATGGGCTTTGATGCCTCGGCGTTCCTTTCGGGCGACGTGACATTCGTGGCCCGGCCGATGCCCGACAAGAGCCTGCAACTGGCGATCGACCTCGAAAAGGCGGGCGTCACCGTCCGCGATATCGGGATCTCGAAAGCCGCGGGCGTGCCCGGCTCTTTCAAGGCGGCGGTGCGGCAGGACGGCACGCTGACCGAGATGAGCCAGATCGACCTGGCCTTCGGCGACGTCAAGCTGATGGGCGGGTTGCAGATCGATACGGCCAAGGGTCTGCAATCGGCGCAGTTCACGACCTTCGCGCTCAACCCGGGCGATTCGGCGCAGCTCTCGCTGACACCGATCAATGATGGCTACGAGGTGCGGCTGCGCGGCCAGCAACTCGATTTGAAGCCGATGCTGAGCCGCTTCATCAACCTGACGCCCGGTGCCGCCGGCGGCGGAGGCAGCGGCGCAGCGAGCGGGGCGACCCCGCCCCTGACGCAGACGCTGGTGGTGGATGCGCAGCTCGACCGGGCGCTGGGGTTCTATCGCACCACGGCCTATAATGTGGATCTCGACCTGTCGCTGCGCGGAACGGATCTCCGGCGCGTGGGATTGCAGGCGCAGCTGGGCGGCAACCGCTCGGTGTCGGTGACGACGAACAACGCCTCTGGCAGCCGCGCCACGTCGGTGGCCTTCAACGACATGGGCACGCTGCTGCGCTTCCTCAACGTCTACCCCAATGTCGAGGGTGGCGAGGGCGTGCTGGTGCTCGATACCGACACCAGCGCCAATGTCGATCGCGGCCAGTTCAGCATCCGGAACTTCGCCATCGTCGATGAGGACAATGTGGCGCAGATCCTCGGCAACCACAGCGAATCCCGCCAGCTGATCTCTCGGCAGAACAAGCTGTCGTTCCGCAGCGGGCAGGTGGATTTCGTGCGCCGCTCGGATCGGGTGGAGGTTTCCGAAGCGGTGCTTTCGGGCGATATGGTGGGCGGCACCATGCGCGGCTTCATCTATACCGACCGGGGCCAGTATGACCTTACGGGCACCTATGTGCCGCTGTTCGGGCTCAACAACGCCTTCCAGAAGCTGCCGATCTTCGGGCCGCTGCTGGGCGGGCGCGACGGTGAGGGGTTGTTCGGGGTGACATTCGCGGTGCGCGGACCGCTCGACAAACCCAATTTCATCGTCAATCCGCTCTCGGCGCTCGTGCCCGGGGCGTTCCGCACGCTCTTCGAGTATCGGGCCCGCGAGCAACCGCGCGCACCCCGCACCGAAACCCCGCAATAAGAAAAGGCCCGGCAGAAGCCGGGCCTTTTTGCAGGCGGGGCGGGATCAGCCTCAGATCGGCTTGATCAGCGCATGGCGCTTCTTGCCGACCGAGAGCTTGATGACGCCTTCTGGCAGCAGGGCATTGTCGGCAAGCACCAGCTTGTCATCCTCGATCAGCGCATCATTGATGCGCACCGCGCCCGAGGCGACATGCCGCCGGGCCTCGCCATTGGAGGCCGCGAGGCCGGCCTTGACGAGCGCCGCCAGCACTCCGATGCCCGACACGAGTTCGGCATGGGTGATTTCGGCCGTGGGGAGCGAGAGATCGAGCGCGCCGGTCTCGAAGGTGGCGCGCGCCGTCTCCGCGGCTTCCTCGGCGGCGGGCCGGCCGTGCACCATTGCGGTGACTTCGGTGGCGAGGCGCTTCTTGGCCTCGTTGATGTCACCGCCAACCACGCGGGCGATCTCATCGAGGGGCAGCACGGTGAAGAGCTTCATGAAGCGCTCGACATCGGCGTCCTCGGCATTGCGCCAATACTGCCAGAAATCATAGACGCTCATCATATCGGCATTGAGCCACACCGCGCCGCCGGCGGTCTTGCCCATCTTCTGGCCCGAGGCGGTGGTGAGCAGCGGCGAGGTCAGGGCGTAGAACTGCCGGCCCAGCATGCGGTGGCCGAGGTCGATGCCGTTGACAATGTTGCCCCACTGATCCGAGCCGCCCATCTGCAACACGCAGCCATAGCGCTTGTTGAGCTCGACGAAGTCATAGGCCTGCAGGATCATGTAGTTGAATTCGAGGAAGCTCAGCGACTGCTCGCGGTCGATGCGCAGCTTGACCGAATCAAAGCTCAGCATGCGGTTGACCGAGAAGTGCTGGCCGACATCGCGCAGGAATTCGACATAGTTGAGCGCCAGGAGCCAATCGGCATTGTTGGCCATGATGGCATTGCCGCCGGTTTCCTCGAAGGCGAGGAAATTGCCGAATTTCTGCTTGATGCCCTCGATATTGGAGTGCAGCGCCTCGATGCCCAGGAGCTTGCGCGCCTCGTCCTTGAAGCTGGGGTCTCCGATCATGCCCGTGCCGCCACCCATCAGCGCGATGGGACGGTGGCCGGTGGCCTGCAGCCAGTGCAGCATCATGATCTGGGTGAGGTGGCCCACATGCAGGCTCGCCGCCGTCGGATCATAGCCGATATAGCCGGTGATGGTGCCCGATGCGGCCTGCGCATCGAGGCCCTCGGGGTCGGAGATCTGGTGGATGAAGCCGCGCTCGTCGAGCGTGCGGAGGAAATCGGATTTGAACTTGGTCATGCCTGAACCATGAAAGCCTTGTGAGGACCTCATGGCATTTCAAACCAGAGGTCGGTGCACGCGGGACCCCGTCCTTCGACAGGCTCAGGATGAGGCCCCTTCCAATGGATCGCGGTCTTGCGCCCTGGATCAGCGCCCGCCGCCGGCAGCGATCTCGGCCCGGCGGCGGTCGAGATATTCGCTGCACTTGCCGACAAGGTCCTCGACCTTGCCTTCGTAGAAATGGTTGGCACCCTCGACGATCTGCTGCTCGATGGTGATGCCCTTCTGGGTCTTGAGCTTGTCGACGAGCTTCTGCACGGCCGATGGCGGCGCCACGCGGTCCTTGTCGCCATGGATGATGAGGCCGGAAGACGGGCAGGGGGCGAGGAAGGAGAAGTCGTAAAGGTTTTCGGGCGGGGTGACCGAGATGAAGCCTTCGACCTCGGGCCGGCGCATCAGGAGCTGCATGCCGATCCAGGCGCCGAAGGAGAAGCCGGCGATCCAGCAGCCGCGGCTCTCGCGGTTGAGGGCCTGCAGCCAGTCGAGCGCAGCGGCGGCATCGGACAGCTCCCCGATGCCGTGATCGAAAGTGCCCTGCGACCGGCCGACGCCGCGCGAGTTGAAGCGCAGGACCGCAAAGCCGCGCTGCGCGAACATATAAAAGAGATGGTACACGATCTGGTTGTTCATCGTGCCGCCGAACTCGGGATGCGGATGCAGCACGATGGCGATGGGGGCGTTGGGCTCCTTGCCGGGCTGGTACCGGCCTTCGAGGCGTCCATCGGGACCGTTGAAGATCACTTCGGGCATGCTGCTCAATTCCTTCGGGCCGCGACGCCCCTGTCCGACCCGGCGTCGGCACGGAGCCGACGGCTTGACGAATGGGCCGCCGCTCCATAAAACAAGGGGCGAAAAATCAGTTTAGAATTATTCGAAACTGGTTCCGCGCTGTCGGTTGACGAAAAATGCGCCAAGTTTGGCGCGTCTGGCCCCTTTTAGAGAAAGTGGCCGTCGAATTTCAAGAAGTGTTTCGGTCAGCCGGCGCCGTCCCTCTCGCTCGGTGCCGGGATGAAGTGGGGAGTGGCACGCTCCCGGAACAGGGCGATGAGCGGCTTGCTGCGCTATCTCGATCACAATGCCTCCGCCCCGCTTCTGCCCGAAGCGCGCGACGCGATGCTCGAGGCGCTGTCGCTCGTCGGCAATCCGTCATCGGTGCACGCCCATGGACGGGCGCAGCGGGCCCTGCTCGAGGCGGCGCGGGATGCGGTTGCCGCTCTTGCGGGCGCGCGTCGGCAGGAGGTGGTGTTCACCGGATCGGCGACCGAAGCGATCGCGCAGGCCGTGATCGGGGGCGCACGCGCCTTCGGCGTCCATCGTCTCGTCGTGGGGGCCGGAGAGCATGCAGCGGTGCATGCGGCCGTCGCGGCCACGGGCCTGCCGGTGACGACGATGGGCCTTGATGCTTTTGGCGTGCTGCGCATCGAGGATCTCGTGGCGGCGCTCGCTGCCGCCGATGCGGCCGGCGAGACGCTGCTGGTCTGTGTACAGGCCGCCAACAATGAAACCGGCGTCATCCAGCCAATGGCCGAGATCGAGCGCAGGGTCGGGCCGACGCGGCATGTGCTGTTTGTCGATGCGGTGCAGGCTTTCGGGCGCGTGCCCCTCGACTTCGGCGCCAGCGCTACCGATATGATGGCCGTGAGCGGACACAAGATCGGGGCGCCGGCGGGTATCGGCGCGCTGCTCGTCAAATCGCATTGCGACGGCGTCCGGCTGATCCCGGGCGGCGGGCAGGAGCAGGGTCGGCGCGGCGGCACCGAGGCGGTGGCGCTGATCGCGGCCTTCGGTGCGGCAGCCAAGGCCTTCCCCGGCCGCCATGGCGCGGCGGGGCTCGAGGCTCTGGGCGAGCGGCTCGAATGCGGCATCATGGCGCTCGCGCCCGATGCCGTGATCTTCGGGCAGGGGGCGCCGCGTAATCTGGGCGTCGTGAATTTTGCCGTGCCCGGCGTGGCGAGCAGCGTTGCGATGATGGGCCTTGACCTTGCGGGCGTTTCCGTATCCTCAGGGTCGGCCTGCTCCTCGGGCAAGGTGGCGCCCAGCCATGTGCTTGCCGCCATGGGCATCGGGCGGGATATCGCCGGCTCGGCCCTGCGGGTGAGCCTGGGATGGTCTTCGACGCAGGATGACGTCGATGCCTTCCTCAATGCATTCGAACAGGTTCTGGCGCGCCACAGGCAGCGCCGCGGCCGAGCAGCTTAGGACAGGAAGATGGCCCAGTACGACATCCCGACCCTCAAGGAAAACATCGACCGGGAAACCGTCGACCAGGTTCTCGCGCTCGACGTGGACAAGTACAAATACGGCTTCGAGACCGAGATCGAGTCCGAGCGTGCGCCCATCGGGCTCAGCGAGGACACGGTGCGCTTCATCTCGGCCAAGAAGAACGAGCCCGCCTGGATGCTCGACTGGCGGCTCGAGGCCTATCGGCGCTGGCTGACCATGACGGAGCCGACCTGGGCGCGGGTGCACTACCCCAAGCTCGATTTCCAGGACATGTATTTTTACGCCGCGCCCAAGAAGAGCCAGGCGCCCAAGAGCCTCGACGAGGTCGACCCGGCGCTGCTCGAAATGTACGAAAAGCTCGGCGTGCCGCTCAAGGAGCGGGCCATTCTCGCAGGGGTCGAGGGTGCGCAGGTCGCCGTGGACGCGGTGATGGATTCGGTTTCGGTGGTCACCACCTTCCGCGCCGAACTGGCCAAGCAGGGCATCATCTTCTGCTCGATCTCGGAGGCGGTGCGCGAACACCCCGAGCTCGTGCAGAAATATCTCGGCTCGGTCGTGCCGGTGACGGACAATTATTACGCGACGCTGAATTCGGCGGTCTTCACCGACGGATCGTTCGTCTACATCCCCAAGGGCGTGCGCTGCCCGATGGAGCTCTCAACCTATTTCCGCATCAACGAGAAAAAGACCGGCCAGTTCGAGCGCACGCTGATCATCGCCGAGGAAGGCTCCTATGTGAGCTATCTCGAGGGCTGCACCGCCCCGATGCGCGACGAGAACCAGCTGCATGCCGCAGTGGTCGAACTCGTGGCGCTCGACGATGCCGAGATCAAGTACTCGACGGTGCAAAACTGGTATCCGGGCGACAAGGACGGCAAGGGCGGCATCTATAATTTCGTCACCAAGCGTGGCGATTGCCGTGGCGCGCGCTCCAAGATTTCCTGGACGCAGGTGGAAACCGGCTCGGCCATCACCTGGAAATATCCCAGCTGTATCCTGCGCGGCGACGAGAGCCGCGGCGAGTTCTACTCCATCGCCATCTCGAACGGCTATCAGCAGGTCGATAGCGGCACCAAGATGATCCATCTGGGCAAGAACACCACGAGCCGGATCATCTCCAAGGGCATCGCGGCGGGCTTTTCCGACAACACCTATCGCGGGCAGGTTTCGGCCCATGCCAAGGCGAAGGGCGCGCGAAATTTCACCCAGTGCGACAGCCTGCTGATCGGCGACAAGTGCGGCGCGCACACCGTGCCCTATATCGAAAGCCGCAACGGCACGGCCGTTTTCGAGCACGAGGCGACAACCTCCAAGATCTCGGACGACCAGATGTTCTATTGCCAGCAGCGCGGGCTTTCCGAGGAGGAAGCGGTGGCGCTGATCGTCAATGGCTTCGTGCGCGACGTGCTGCAGCACCTGCCGATGGAATTCATGGTGGAAACCCAGAAGCTGATCTCGATCAGCCTCGAAGGCAGCGTCGGCTGACCGCTGGAGCCTAAGTGACCGCGCCATGACCAAGCCCGTGATCAACATCGCTGACCTGTCCATGCGCGCCGTGGGCAAGGGCCGCCGCTTTGCGGGGTCTGCCGGGCGCATCGGCGGACTTGTCGGCATGGAGCAGCTTGGCGCCCAGTATCTGGTGGTGCCGCCGGGCAAGGCGGCCTATCCCCGCCACAGCCACCGCACAAACGAGGAGATGTTCATCATCCTCGAAGGCGCGGGCGAGTATCAGCTGGGCGACGATATCTGGCCGGTGCAGGCGGGCGACGTGATCGCGGCTCCGGCCGGCGGCGTCGAGACGGCCCACCAGCTGCGCAATACCTCGGGTGCGGATCTGCGCTATCTCGCCATCTCGACGCGCAACGACCCCGACATCATGGACTATCCCGACAGCGGGAAATTTGCGGTGTCTGCCGGAGTGCCCCGCGGGGGCAGCATGCAGGCCGCCGCATTCTTTTACATCGGACGCAAGGACAGCGCCGTCGACTATTGGGACGGCGAGGATACTGGAGAAGACACATGACCACGCCCATGCTGGAAATTCGCAACCTGCATGTCCGCATCGAGGAGCGGGAGATCCTCAAGGGCGTGAACCTTATCGTGCCGCGTGGAGAGGTGCATGCCATCATGGGCCGCAACGGCTCGGGCAAGTCCACACTCTCCTATGTGCTGGCCGGCAAGGAGGACTATGAGGTCACCGAGGGCGAAGTGCTGCTCGACGGGCAGAACATCCTCGAGATGGAGGCCGACGAGCGCGCCGCAGCCGGGCTGTTCCTCGCCTTCCAGTATCCCATCGAGATCCCCGGCGTCGCCACCATGACCTTCCTCAAGGCGGCCATGAACGCCCAGCGCAAGGCGCGTGGGGAGGGCGAGATTTCGACGCCCGATTTCATGCGCGCGGTCAAGGAAGCGGGCGCCGCGCTGCGCATCGACAGCGATATGCTCAAGCGCGCCCTCAATGTCGGGTTCTCGGGCGGCGAGAAGAAGCGTGCCGAAGTGCTGCAGATGGCGCTGCTTCGCCCCAAGATGTGCGTGCTCGACGAAACCGATTCCGGCCTCGATATCGATGCGCTGCAGGTGGTTTCGCATGGTGTAAACGCGCTGCGCGACGGCGAGCGGGCCATGCTGGTGATCACCCATTACCAGCGGCTGCTCAACCACATCGTGCCCGATGTGGTGCATGTGTTCTCGGACGGCCGGATCGTCGAGAGCGGCGACAAGTCGCTGGCCCTCGAGCTCGAAGCCAAGGGCTATGCGGGCTTTGACGAGACCAAGGCGGCTTGAGGCGGGAATGACCATGCATGTGCCCGTAAGGCTCGGCCCGGCCGAGACCGTTCTCATCGAGCAGCTGAAAGCGGCCGGCGCCACCGCCGAGGCCGAGCGGCTGGCCGGTTCGGGCCTGCCCACTCGGCGGGTCGAGAGCTACCATTACACCGATTTGAAGACGCTGCTGCGCAGCGTGCCGGCCATCGCCAAGGCTGCGACGGGCACCGGCCCGGCCGCCTTCGAGGTTCCAGGCAGCTTCCGGGTGATGATCGTCAATGGCGAAATCCAGAACACGGGCACTGCGCCGGCAGGCGTGATCCTCGGCCATTCCGAGGGCTCGGCGCTCTCGGCGCGCGACGATGTGCTGGTTCGCCTCAATGGCGCGCTGGTCGATCGCAGCCTGTCGCTGACGCTCGAGGGCAGCGTCGATCCGGTGATCCATATCGACCGGCGCAGCGAGGGCGGAGCGGGCCACACGCTGTCTTCGGTCAAGGTCTATGTCGCCGATGGCGCCAGCGCCACGATCGTCGAGAGCTATTCGGGCTCGGACGCCGCCCATGTCGCCAATCACGCGACCTATGTTGCGCTCGGCAAGGGCGCCCGGCTGACGCATGTGACGATCGACCGGTCGAGCCGCAAGGCAGCCCATTTCGCCACCAACGAATATCGCCTCGCCGAGGCCGCCCAGCTGCGCACCCTTGCCATCCATGCCGGGGCAGGGCTCGCACGGACACACCTCTTTCCCTATTACGAGGGCGCGGGCGCCTATGGCGAAATCACGGGGCTCAACCTCGTGGCAGATGGCCAGCATGCCGACATCACGATGGATGCGACCCATGCGGTGCCGCACACATCGTCCAAGCCTTTGTTCAAGACCATCGCGCGCGGGCGCAGCAAATCTGTGATCCAGGGCCGGCTGGTGGTGGCGCGCGATGCGCAGAAGACCGACGCCAAGTTCATGGCGCAGGGGCTGATGCTGTCGGACGAAGCAGAGATTCTGTCCAAGCCCGAGCTCGAAATCTATGCCGATGACGTGGTGTGCGGCCATGGATCGACCTGCGGCCAGCTCGACGAGGATTCGCTTTTCTACCTGATGAGCCGCGGCATTCCGAAGGCCGAGGCCGAGACCATGCTGGTGCGCGCCTTCCTCGCCGAACTGCTGGACGGCATCGAGGATGCCGAACTCAACGAAGCGCTGCAGGCGGTGATCGACAGCTGGCCGCTGGGCAACTGACGTGATGGCACCTTCGCCTCTCCGGCCATCGGAGGGGTGAAGAACGGAACTGGACCCATGACTTTCGATCTTGCAAGCGTCCGCGCCGATTTCCCGATCCTCTCGGAGGTAATCCACGGCAATCGGCTGGTCTATCTCGACAGCGGCGCATCGGCGCAAAAGCCGGTGCAGGTGCTCGATCGCATGGACCATGCCTTCCGGCACGAATATGCCAATGTGCATCGTGGCCTGCATACGCTCGCCAACCGCGCCACCGAAGCCTATGAGGGCGGGCGCGAGCGGGTGCGGCGGTTTCTAGGCGCCGGCAGCCTCGACGAGATCATTTTCACCAAATCCACCACCGAGGCCATCAACCTCGTGGCGCAGAGTTTTCTGGGGCCGACGATCGGGGAGGGCGACGAGATCGTGCTCTCGATCCTCGAGCACCATTCCAATATCGTGCCTTGGCATTTCCACCGCGAGCGCAAGGGCGCGGTGATCCGCTGGGTCGATGTTGCCGACGATGGCAGCTTCAGCCTCGATGCGTTCGCGGCGAGCCTCTCCTCGCGCACGCGCATGGTGGCCATCACGCAGATGTCGAATGTCACCGGCACCATCCTGCCGATCGCCGAGATCGTCGAGATGGCGCATGCGCGGGGCATCCCGGTGCTCGTCGATGGCAGTCAGGGCGTCGTGCACCAGACGGTCGACGTCAGGGCGCTCGATGTCGATTTCTACGTGATGACCGGCCACAAGCTCTACGGGCCGACCGGCATCGGCGTGCTCTACGGCAAGCGCGATCTGTTGGCCCGCATGCAGCCCTATCAGGGTGGCGGCGAGATGATCGACACGGTGACGCGCGAGGGCGTGACCTATAACGAGCCGCCGCACCGGTTCGAGGCCGGTACGCCGCCCATCGTGCAGGCCATCGGGCTGGGAGCGGCCATCGACTATGTCGAGGCGATCGGACGCGATGCGATTGCGGCGCACGAGGCCGAGGTCACCGCCTATGGCACCGAACGCCTGCGGCGGATCAACGACCTGCGGCTGATCGGCGATGCTCCGGGCAAGGGCGGCATTTTCTCGTTCGAGATGCGTGGCGCCCATGCCCATGATGTGGCGACGATCCTTGATCGCTACGGCATCGCGGTGCGCGCCGGCACCCATTGCGCCATGCCGCTGCTGCAAAGGTTTGGCGTTACCTCTACCTGCCGCGCGTCGCTCGGCCTATATAGCGGCAAGGACGATATCGATGCGCTGGTCGAAGGCATCGAAAAGGCGCGCCGTTTCTTCAGCTAGGTCTTGATCATGACAGAAGACATCTCCGAAAGCGCAGCGGCAGCCGATGGCGTCCGTATCACGCCCAGCGTCGCCGCCTCGATCCCGGCGGGGGATGTGGAGCGCATCACCGCCGACCTGATCGCGGCGCTCAAGACCGTCTACGATCCCGAAATTCCCGTCGACATCTACGAGCTTGGCCTCATTTACAAGGTCGATCTCGACGATGACCGCAACCTGACCATCGACATGACGCTGACCGCGCCGGGCTGCCCGGTGGCCGGCGAAATGCCGGGCTGGGTGGAAAATGCGGCGCGCAACGTCGAGGGCATCCAGGACGTTACGGTCAACATGGTGTTCGATCCGCCATGGGATGCGAGCCGCATGTCCGAAGAGGCGCAGGTCGCTCTCAACTGGTGGTAATCTGACGCTGGATGTCCTATATATCGTCTTATGACGATGAAAGGTGCCGCATGAAGATCATGTCGCTGACCGAAGCCGCCGCCGAGCGGGTTCGCGAGATCATGGCCGATTCCGACAAGCCGGTGACCGGGGTGCGCGTCGGCGTCAAGAATGCCGGCTGTGCGGGCATGGCCTATACCATGACCTATGTGGCCGAGCCGGTGCCAGGCGACGACCACGTCGCCGACAGGGGTGTCAATGTCTATATCGAACCCAAGGCGACGCTGTTCCTTCTGGGAACAGTGATGGATTTCGAGGAAACGCTGCTGACCTCGGGCTTCACCTTCAAGAATCCCAACCAGACGGGATCGTGCGGGTGCGGGGAAAGCGTGCACCTCAAGGCCGCGGACCTCAAATCGCTGAGCGAAGCGCGCGCCAGCGCCTGAGGCTTCAGGCCGCTGCGGTATCGCGCAGCTGCAGCTCGATTTCCGAATAGACGCGGTTTCTGCCCGCATGCTTGGCGGCGTAGAGGCAGCGGTCGGCGCGCTCGATCAGCGTGCCGGCACTCTCCCCGACATGGAAGCTCGCAACCCCGAGCGAAGCGGTGATGCGCCCAAGCTTTTCGTTGGTGGAGCGCTTGAGCAGCTCCTTGGACTGGATCGCGCGCCGGATATTGTCGGCCACGATGCGCGCGCCGTCGAGATCGGTCTGGGGCAGGATGGCGACGAACTCCTCGCCACCATAACGGGCCGCCATGTCGCGACCCTTGATGTTGGATTTGAGCGTCATGGCGACGAGGCGCAGCACCTGATCGCCGGTCTGGTGGCCCCAGGTATCGTTGAAGCGCTTGAAGTGATCGATATCGAGCAGCAGCAGGCTGAGCTGGTGCCCGTTGCCGGCCGCATCCTGCATCGCATGGATCAGGCCTTCGTCGAAGGTGCGGCGATTGGCGATGCGGGTGAGGGGATCGAGCATCGAATCTCGGCGGACCTCGTCGAGATCGCGCTGGAGGTCGGCGATGTCCTGGCGCGAGGCTTCGAGCTTGGTCTCGAGCTGCTCGTTGGCCTGCTGCATGGCATGGGTCTCATCGAGCAGGCGTTGCGCCAGGGCTCGCAGGCTGCCGGCATCGCCTGCGCCATCGAGATCCGAGCTCGCGGTTTCGAGCGTGCCGGAATAGGCGCTGGCGGAGGCCATGGCGGTATCGATGGCATCATGCACCGCCTCGAGCCGCCGCGACATGCGCTCGGAGACGCTGCTGATGCGCTCGTTGGTATCCTGCGCCTTGAGGAACTCGTCATAAAGCCGTTGGGCCAGTTCGGACGAGGCGCCGCCTTCGCGAAAGATGGCGTTGACGCGCGAATTCAGCTCCGGATTGACCCCGGTGGAATAGGTGTAGAACAGCTCGTAGAATTGCGGATAGGGCGGGATGGAGCCGCGCTTGAGCAGATCCAGCGCGGCATTGCCATAGCCCAGTGCTCTTCGGAATTCCTGTTCAGACACGCAAGCCCCACACTCACAGCTGACGACGCGGTGCGGATCATCGGCCCTGGGCGCTTAACGGCCGGTAAATCCCTCAGTAAAACAACGGGGATTTCTGCATAAAATGCGCGATGTTTCTGCGGCCCGCGCAAGCGCGCCGCAGCAAACTCAATTGATGCGCGAAGACCGCAACAAGAAGGCCGGCACGGGACTGTCAGGACCAAATCCCACGGGGCCGTCAGCGTCGTCGATGTCTTGAGAGCGGGCGCGCCTCGGCCGTTCGCCGCGGCGCTCCTTCTCGGGGGCCGGGGCGGCAGCTGCCGGCCGCTCTGCAGGACGGCGACGCGGTTCCGCAGCCGGCTTTTCGGCCTCGGGGCGAGCCTCGCTCGCGGCGCGGCGCGCGGGAGGTTCGGCCGTTTCATTGTCGGAGGTGCGACCACGACGCGCGCGACCGCGACGACCCCGCGGCGCAAGCGCATTCTCTTCGCTTCCGTCTTCGCCGCGCGACGGCGCAGGCGCCTGCGCCTCACCACCGGCATCGGCGAGCGGAATATCGCGCTGGATCAGCTTCTGGATGGCATCGATATACTTGCCATCGGAGGGGCCCATCAGCGTGATCGACACGCCCGAGCGCCCGGCCCGGCCCGTGCGACCGATGCGATGGACATAGTCCTCGGCATGGGTAGGCGCGTCGAAGTTGAAGACGTGGCTCACGGCCGGAATATCGAGCCCGCGCGCGGCGACGTCGCTGGCGACCAGCAGGGTCAGCCTGTCGGCCTTGAAGGCGTCGAGCGTCTCCATCCGGCTCTTCTGGTCCATGTCGCCATGCAGCGCACCGGCCGAAAAGCCATGGCGCTCGAGCGAACGGGCGAGGGTGGCCACGTCGCGCTTGCGATTGCAGAAGATGATGGCGTTGGTGAGCCCGCTCTCGGCGCGGATCAGGCGCCGCAGCGTCTCGCGCTTTTCGTCGGGCTTGCCGGAGACCTTCACCAGGCGCTGCTCGATGGTTTCGGCCGTGGAATTCTGCCGCGCCACTTCGAGGCGAACCGGATCGCGGAGGAACCGGCTGGTCAGCTTCTGGATCTCGGGCGGCATGGTGGCCGAGAAGAACAGCGTCTGCCGGCGCGCCGGCAGGAGCCCGCAAATGCGCTCGATATCGGGAATGAAGCCCATGTCGAGCATGCGGTCGGCCTCGTCGATGACGAGAATATCGACGCCGGTCAACAGGATGCGCCCGCGCTCGAACTGGTCGAGCATGCGGCCGGGCGTGGCGATCAGCACGTCGGCGCCGCGATCAAGCACGCGATTCTGATCTTCGAACGACACGCCGCCGATCAGCAGGGCAACCGACAGCTTGTGGTTCTTGCCGTATTTCTCGAAATTCTCATGCACCTGCGCGGCGAGTTCGCGCGTCGGTTCGAGAATGAGGGTGCGGGGCATGCGCGCACGGGCGCGGCCGCTTTCGAGCAGGGTCAGCATGGGCAGCACAAAGCTGGCCGTCTTGCCCGTACCGGTCTGCGCGATGCCGATTATGTCCCTCTTCTGAAGGACATGCGGGATGGCCTGGGCCTGAATTTCGGTGGGCTTGGTATATCCGGCGGCGGCAACTGCTTCTGTCACCTTGTCGGAGAGGCCGAGCCCCGAGAAGTCACTGGTCAAATTCTTTGTCCAAGCAAGGGCGGGTGAAATGGCGGCATGAGCGCGTGGCCGAGCCTGCCGAGGGGTCTATACCCTTGACCGACGCGGAACATAGCCGAAACCCCTTGTGAGTCAACGGCATTCGGCCGCAATTGCGGCAATCTCGGGCCTCTGGGGCCGATTCCCCTGCTTCAGACGTCCAGATCGGTCACGAAGGCAGCATTGGCCTGGATGAAATCGAACCGCGCTTCCGGCTTGTTGCCCATCAGGCGATCGACGGTGAGGCGCGTTTCGTCGCGATCATCGACGATGCGCACCTGCAAGAGCGTGCGGGTGCGCGGATCCATGGTGGTTTCGCGCAGATGCGCGTGCGGCATCTCGCCGAGGCCCTTGAAGCGGGTGATGTCCGGTTTGCCGCGACCCGAAAATTCGGTTTCGAGCAACTCGTCGCGATGGGCGTCGTCCCGCGCATAGAGCGTCTTGCCGCCCTGGGTGATGCGGTAGAGCGGGGGCAGCGCCAGGAACAGATGGCCGTTCTCGATGAGCTTGGGCATCTCCTGGTAGAAGAAGGTCATCAGCAGCGTCGCGATATGGGCGCCATCGACATCGGCGTCGGTCATCAGGATGACCTTGTCGTAGCGCAGATCATCCTCGCGATAGCGATCGCGCGTGCCGCAGCCCAGCGCCTGGATGAGGTCGGAAATCGCCTGGCTCGCCTGGACCTTGTCGCGGCTGGCGCCGGCGACGTTGAGGATCTTGCCGCGCAGCGGCAGAACCGCCTGGCTGGCGCGGGCGCGGGCCTGCTTGGCGCTGCCGCCCGCCGAATCGCCCTCGACGATGAAGATCTCGGCGCCCTGCGCCGCCGTCTGCGTGCAATCGGCCAGCTTGCCGGGCAGGCGCAGCTTGCGCGTGGCGCTCTGGCGGTCGACTTCCTTTTCCTTGCGGCGGCGCAGCCGCTCCTCGGCGCGCTCGATGCTCCAGTCGAGAAGCTTGCTGGCCTGTGCGGGCGAGGCCGCGAGCCAGTGGTCGAACGCGTCCTTGAGGGCGGTATCGACGATACGGGTCGCCTCGGGGGAGGATAGCTTGTCCTTGGTCTGCCCGACGAATTCGGGCTCGCGCACGAATACCGAGAGCATGGCGCTGCAGTGGCCCAGCACGTCCTCGGCCGTCAGGGCAGAAGCGCGCTTGTTGCCGGTGAGATCAGCGTAATTGCGCAGCCCGCGCAACAGCGCGACGCGCAGGCCGCTCTCATGGGTTCCGCCCTCGGCCGTGGGGACGGTGTTGCAGTAGGAGTTGACGAAGCCATCGCCGAGGCACCAGGCAATCGCCCATTCGGTAGCGCCGTGACTGCCCGGCTTGCCGGAGCGGCCCGAGAAGATTTCGTCGGTGATGCGGGGCTCGCCGGCGATCCGGTCCTCAAGAAAATCCTTGAGACCGCCGGGATAATGGAAGCTCTGCTTTTCCGGCACTTCGCTGGTGGCCAGCGATGCATCGCACGACCAGCGCAGCTCGACGCCGCCGAAGAGATAGGCCTTGGCCCGCGTCATGCGGAAAAGGCGGGCAGCGGAGAACTGGGCCTTGTCCCGGAAGATTTCGGGGTCGGGATGGAAGCGGGTGCTGGTGCCGCGCCGATTGTTGACGCGGCCGACGGTTTCGACCGCCGTCACCGGCTTGCCGCGCTGGAAGCGCTGGCGATAGAGCATCTGGTCGCGCGCCACCTCGACGACGAGATCATCCGACAGCGCATTGACCACCGAGACGCCGACGCCATGCAGGCCGCCGGAGGTTTCGTAGGCCTTGGAATCGAATTTGCCCCCGGCATGCAGCGTGGTCATGATGATTTCGAGGGTCGAGCGCCCGGGGAATTTCGGGTGGTTCTCGACGGGAATGCCGCGGCCGTTATCGGTGACGGTCAGATAGCCATCCTCGCCGAAATGCACCTCGATCCGCGTGGCGTGGCCGGCAATGGCCTCGTCCATCGAATTGTCGATCACCTCGGCGAAGAGGTGATGCAGCGCATTGCTGTCGGTGCCCCCGATATACATGCCCGGGCGGCGGCGCACGGGCTCGAGGCCTTCGAGCACCTCGATATCGGCTGCCGAATAGGTGTGGGCTGCCGCGGCGGCCGGCTGCTGGGCGCGGGATCGCGGCTGGGGGGCAGGAGTCGGCGATCCTGACGGAGTGCGCGCCGTTTCCGCTGCCGGATCCATCGCTGCTCCAAACAGATCGTGGCTCAAGCTGTCGCCTCCATAAAAGGCGTTGGACGGGGGTCCACCGCGCTATGCACCCTGCTGGCTAGCACAGCTGCGAGATGAACGGAAGATGAACAGAGGGTTCCGGGAGCGTTCAAGCACGAGAGTGCACAACAAGGCTCACAAGCGGGCAACACCCCGCAGATCGAGGAGCTTCACGATGAGCACCACCACCGCCAAGTTCAAGTCTGCCGGACGCGCTGCGCTCCTGGCCCTCGTCCTCGGCTCTTCCACCGTCATGGCGACGATGCCGGCGCAGGCGCAGGCCGAGCCGCGCTTCAACTTCCAGCTCGGCGTCGGCCCCAGCGGCCCCAACAGCTTCTCCTTCGGGTTCGGCAACGACCAGCGCCGGCCCGGCGGCCCGAACTGGGACCGTCCCGGCCGCTGGTGCATGAATGACCGCGAAGTGCGTCGCGCCGTGCAGGATTACGGCTTTCGCGACGTCGAGGTCCGCCGCGAACTGGGTCGCGACCGTGTCGAGGTGGTTGCACGCTGGCACCGTGGCGGCGGCTGGTATTCGATGCGGGTCAACCGCTGCACGGGCGAGGTCGATCGCGTCGAGCGCCTGCGCCGTGGCGGCGGTGGTCGCGGCCCCGGCGGGCCGGGCTTCGGTCTCCAGTTCAACTTCTGAAACCGGCCGTGACGCGCTAAGTTGAGAGGCAAAGCCCTCAGTCCATCCGGACTGGGGGCTGCGCCCATTCCCCGAGAGGTGGCCATGTCGAGAATAAACCGAACGGTCTCGTTCAAATCGCCGGCCCGCCGCCGGATCGCCGCGCTGGCGCTGGCCGGCGTCGTTGCACTGGGAGCGGCGCTGCCCGCCCAGGCGCAGGGCTTCAGTTTCGGCTTCGGCTGGGACCGCGACGACGGCCGCATCCGCGTGCCGCAGCTCTGCCTTCTGACCGACGCGTCGGTTCGGCAGGCCATCCGCGACCAGGGCTATGCCAATGTCACCATGGCGCCGAACAACCGCGGGCTCATCGAGGCACGCGGCACACGGGGCGGCTGGGTCTATCTTTTGACCGTGCGCGCCTGCACGGGGGACATCCTCGAGGTGCGGCGGCTGCGCCCGGCCTGAGCCGTTTACCTTTGGTTTGCCCTTTGGCCACACTTCCTTAAGGGGCGGCTGCTAGAACTCCGGACATACGGTTTTTGTCCGGAGTAGCCGTATGCGTCACGCCTCGCCGGTTCGTATTGCGTCACCCTCGGCGGGGGGCAGGGCCACGCACAGTGGCGGGTGGACCGGGTTTTTCAGTATCGCGTACCGGTCTGCCCAACGCGTGGCCAGCCATGGGCTCAGCCTCGTTCTGGCCGCGTTGTTCTACCTCGCCTGACACGCCTCGCATCACTTTCATTCCGAACCATTGTTTGCGCGGCCCCAGCGGGGCGACGCACTCTGCGCTCCGATTTCAAATGCGGAGCCGACATGTCCCACATCACTCAGATCGATCCGGCCGCGCTGGGCGCGCCCAACCTCAAGCGCCCGCCGGCCGACCGGATCATTTCGGGCAATCCCGACCAGAAGAGCTGGCCCGTCGACACGGCGCGCAATGGCAGCGTGCTGACCGGCATGTGGGAATGCGAGCCCGGCGCCTGGCACGTCAACAAGGGCGGCAGCTGCGAGTGGTGCTATCTTGTGGAAGGCGTGGTGGAGCTCACCGACAGCGACGGCACGATCAAGACCTTCAAGGCGGGCGATGCCTTCCTGCTCAAGGATGGCTGGGTGGGGATCTGGAAGACGGTGGAACGCGTCAAGAAGTTCTACGTCGTGGTTCAGTAAGGGGCAGGGCGCACCAGTCCGCCTGTCTGCCGCGACACCAGAATGCAAAAAGGGCCCCTTCCGGGGCCCTTTCCATAGTCGAGATAGAAGGCCTCAGGCCGAGTAATACATCTCATATTCGACCGGATGCGGAGTGTGCTCGAACTTGATGACTTCGGTCATCTTGAGCTCGATATAGCTGTCGATCTGGTCGTCATCGAACACGCCGCCGGCGGTGAGGAAGGCACGGTCCTTGTCGAGGTTCTCGAGGGCTTCACGCAGCGAGCCCGACACGGTCGGGATCTGCTTGAGCTCTTCGCGCGGCAGTTCGTAGAGATCCTTGTCCATCGGGTCGCCGGGGTGGATCTTGTTCTTGATGCCGTCGATGCCGGCCATCAGCAGCGCGGCAAAGCCGAGATAGGGGTTCGCCAGCGGATCGGGGAAGCGGACCTCGACGCGCTTGGCCTTCGGCGACTGGCCGAAGGGGATGCGGCACGAGGCCGAACGGTTGCGGGCCGAGTAGGCCAGCAGCACGGGGGCTTCGAAGCCGGGCACCAGGCGCTTGTAGCTGTTGGTGGTCGGGTTGGTGAAGGCGTTGATCGCCTTGGCATGCTTGATGATGCCGCCGATGTAGTAGAGGGCATCCATCGACAGGCCGGCATACTGGTCACCGGCGAACAGCGGCTTGCCGTCCTTCCAGATCGACTGGTGGCAATGCATGCCCGAGCCGTTGTCGCCATAGATGGGCTTGGGCATGAAGGTGGCCGACTTGCCATAGGCATTGGCGACCTGCTGGATGACATACTTGTAGATCTGCACGTCATCGGCCGACTTGATCATCGGCTGGAACTTGATGCCGAGCTCGTGCTGGGCCGAGGCCACTTCGTGGTGGTGCTTTTCCACGACCACGCCCATGTCGGCCATGGCGGCGAGCATCTCGCCGCGAATGTCCTGCGCGCTGTCGAGCGGGGGCACGGGGAAGTAGCCCTTCTTGATGCCGATATGGTGGCCGGTGTTGCCCGATTCGTATTCGGTGTCGTTGTTGGTCGGCAGCTCGCCGGCATCAACCTGGAAACCGACCTTATAGGTGGTGTTGGAATAGCGGACGTCGTCGAACAGGAAGAATTCCGGCTCGGGACCGAACACGACGCTGTCGCCGATGCCCGACGCCTTGAGATAGGCTTCGGCCTTCTTGGCGGTGGTGCGCGGATCGCGGTTATAGGGCTGGTAGGTCAGGGGCTCGAGAATGTCGCAGTTGACCGCAAGGGTCGGTGCGCCAAAGAACGGATCGACATAGGCAGAGGCCGGATCGGGCATCAGCACCATGTCGGACTCGTTGATTGCCTTCCAGCCGGCGATCGAGGAGCCGTCGAACATCGTGCCTTCTTCGAACAGGTCTTCGTCGACGACACTGACGTCCATCGTCACGTGCTGGAGCTTGCCACGGATGTCGGTGAAGCGAAGGTCGACATACTTGATGTTCTCTTCCTTGATCTTCTTGAGAATATCGCTGGCTGTAGTCATGGGTATTTCCCCTGTTGGAAGTCGGTTGTGTCTTTTGGGGCTGACGCCGTCCCGAGGCGAAAGGGCCTAGAGTGCGTCGTCGCCGAATTCGCCCGTCCGGATGCGGATCGCCTGCTCGATGGAATAGACGAAGATCTTGCCGTCGCCGATGCGACCCGTCTGCGCAGCGTTGCGGATGGCCTCGATCGCCTTCTCGGCCAACTCGTCGGGGCAGACAACCTCGACCTTCACCTTGGGCAGGAAATCCACGACATATTCTGCGCCACGATAGAGTTCGGTGTGACCCTTCTGCCGGCCGAAGCCCTTGGCCTCCGTGACGGTGATGCCCTGCAGGCCTACTTCCTGCAGCGCTTCCTTGACCTCGTCGAGCTTGAACGGCTTTACGATAGCCTCGATCTTTTTCATTCAGGCCTCCACCTCGGTTCCCTGCCAGCCCTTGGCAACTGGCGCGGATCCTCGTCTCGTTCATGGCAACGCCGACGGCGCTGCAGGCCCCTTTCGGATACCGCCACTCGGTATGCATGGGGCGTGCCATGTCGTCCGAAGGAATGAAAAACCCTTATGCCTCCTTGCCGTAGCATGGTTTGCTGAAACGCTTTCGCGATCCCCGTGGGCGGCTCGTGATCAATATGTGAGCAATATGCCCAAAACTTGATCATAACCGCGCTGGTCGCTTGAGCGCCGGTCGGGTGTCCGTCGGCTGTCGCCGGTCAGGGCCGCCAAAGCCCCGGCCATTCAGGCTTTGACTGCCCCTGCAACATGCGATAGATGCACGCGACCCGGCCAGCCGGGCGGCTCGCGGGTGTGGCGGAACTGGTAGACGCACTGGATTTAGGTTCCAGCGCCGCAAGGCGTGGAGGTTCAAGTCCTCTCACCCGCACCAGAAAGTCCGTCGGCCCGGCAGCTGTCGGGAGGAAAGACCCCGGCCTGGCCACTGTGAATCTTAGGATGGGACAACCCAATGCAGGTCACCGAGACCCTTAACGAAGGGCTGAAGCGCAAACTCACGGTGGTTATCCCCGCCGCTGACCTCAACGGCCGGCTGGACGCCAAGCTCGACGAAATCAAGGGCAAGGCGACGCTCAAGGGCTTCCGCCCCGGCAAGGTGCCGATGTCGCACCTCAAGAAGGTCTATGGCCGCTCCGCCATGTCCGAAGTGATGCAGGACGCGATCAATTCGGGCGTCAACTCCTCCCTCGAGGAGCGCTCCGAGCGCGCTGCCGTGCAGCCCAAGATCGACCTGCCGCAGGATCAGGCCGAGATCAACCGCGTGCTCGACGGCGAGGCCGATCTCTCCTTCGAGGTCGAGTATGAAGTGCTGCCCTCGGTCAGCGTCATGGAGCTCAAGGGCCTCAAGCTCGAGCGCCCCGTGGTCGAGGTCGTCGACGCCGATATCGACAAGGAGATGGAGCGCATCTTCCGGCAGAATCGCGGCTATGAGGACAAGGGCGACGATGCCGTGGTTGCCGATGGCGACCGGCTCGGGCTGACCTTCGTCGGCCGCATCGACGGGGTCGAGTTCCCCGGCGGCAAATCCGACCATGCGCATCTGACGGTGGGCTCGGGCGAATTCATCCCCGGCTTCGAAGAGCAGCTGATCGGGATGAAGAAGGGCGAGACCCGCACCATCGAAGTCACTTTCCCCGAGGATTACGGCAATGCCGACCTCTCGGGCAAGAAGGCCGAGTTCGAGGTGACCGTGCTGCACGCCGATGCCCCCAAGGCCGGTGAGCTCGACGACGAGTTCGCCAAGCGCCTCGGCCTCGAGAACCTCGATGCGCTGCGCTCGGCCGTCAAGGAGCAGATGCAGGCTGCGCTGACCTCGATGGGCCGCCAGCACATCAAGCGGCAGGTGCTCGACGCACTCGATGATGGCCACAAGTTCGACGTGCCCCAGCAGCTGGTGGACGCCGAGTTCAACACCATCTGGCAGCGCGTGACGCACGAGATCGAGCATCACGGCCGCACCTTCGAGGACGAGGGCACGACCGAAGCCGAAGCGCGGGAGCAGTATCGCAAGATCGCCGAGCGCCGCGTGCGCCTCGGGCTCGTGGTGGCCGAGATCGGCAACCTCAACAAGATCGAGGTGACCGACGAGGAGCACCAGCAGGCGCTGATCGCCGAGGTCCGCCGCTTCCAGGGCCAGGAGCAGCAGGTTTACGACTATTATCGCAAGAACCCGCAGGCGCTGGCTTCGCTGCGCGCCCCGGTCTTCGAGAACAAGGTCGTGGACTACGTCATCGAGCTGGCCGAATCGACCGACAAGCCGATGACCCGCGAGGAACTCGCCAAGCTCATCCAGTCGGACGATGATGTGCCCGAAGAGCATCATCACCATGACGAACACGACCACCACGATCATTGATCGCAGGGTGGATGAGAACAGGGGCCGTCCTTCGGGGCGGCCCTTTCTTTTTTGCCGAGCGTCATGACCTCGGGCGGTGATCCGCGTTAGTCTTTAATGGCACGGACCGGAGGATGACGTGGCTGATTTCGAGGGCACCGCCCTGCTCACGCCATCGGAGATGGCGCGGGCCGATGAGCTCGCGATCGGGCAGGGCAGGACGGGGCTTGCGCTGATGGAGGCCGCCGGCAAGGCGGTGGCCGATGCGGTGCGCCTCAACGCTGCGCCGCAACCCGTGGTGGTGCTCTGCGGGCAGGGCAATAATGGCGGGGACGGTTTCGTGGTGGCGCGGCGGCTCGCGGCGGCGGGATGGCCGGTACACGTCGCCTTTTCAGGCCATATCGATGCGCTGCCACCCGACGCGCGCACCAATGCCGAGGCCTGGACGGGGGAGACGCTTCCCTTGTCGCCCGATGCCCTTGCGGGCTGTGCGATCGTCGTGGACGCGTTGCTGGGGGCGGGCTTGAGCCGCGACGTTTCAGGCGACATGGCCCGGGTGATCGATGCCGTGAACCGGAGCGGCCGACCAGTCTTTGCCATCGACATACCGAGCGGGGTCGACGGTGCGACCGGCGCGGTTCGCGGCATCGCAATCAAGGCCGACCGCACGATCACCTTTTTCCGCAAGAAGCCGGGCCATCTGCTGCTGCCGGGCCGCGGCCAGAGCGGCCGACTGAGCGTCGTCGATATCGGCATACCGGGCGCGGTGCTGGAAACAATCGGCGTCACGCTGCGCCAAAATACGCCGGAGCTCTGGTCACTGCCTCCGCTCGATGCGGGCGGGCACAAATATGGCCGGGGTGCGGTGATGGTGGTCTCGGGCGGGCTGCTCAATACGGGCGCGGCGCGGCTCTCGGCGCGGGCGGCGCTGCGCATCGGCGCGGGCCTCGTGACGCTCGTGGGCAGCCGGGACGCGCTCCAGGTGCATGCGGCGCAGGTGACCGCGATCATGCTGCGCGAGGCGGCGGGGCCGGAGGCGCTTGCCGAGGCCATCGCGGCGGGCAAGATCGATGCCGCCGTGATCGGACCGGCCGCCAGCGTGGGGGAGACGACGCGGGAGGCCAGCCTTGCCATTCTCGCCTCGGGTGTTGCCGCGGTTCTGGATGCCGATGCGCTGACGAGCTTTGCCCATACGCCCGACACCCTGTTCGCGGCGATCGCCCGGCGACCCGACCGGCCGGTGGTGCTGACCCCGCATGGCGGGGAGTTCGCGCGGCTTTTTGGACGGATCGAGGGGAGCAAGGTCGATCAGGCTCGGGTGGCGGCGGAGCGATCGGGGGCGATTGTCGTGCTCAAGGGCGGCGACACGGTGGTCGCGGCGCCCGACGGCCGAGCGGTGATCAACGCGCATGCGAGCCCGCTTCTGGCCACCGCCGGCTCGGGCGACGTACTTGCTGGCATGATCGCGGGGCTTCTGGCGCGCGGCATGACGGGGTTAGAAGCCACCTGCGCCGCCGTGTGGCTGCATGGCGATGCGGCGCTGCGCCATGGCCGGCCCGGCCTTGTTTCCGATGATCTGCCCGATCTCATCGCCGATGCGATGGCGGCGATCACACCGGCCTCTTTGCGGTGATGGCTTGACCTCGGGGCGCGCCCACGTCAGTGAAGCGCCGACACGCATTCGGGATGCAAGACAATGAGCGACATCACCCTCGCCCAGGCGATCGACAATATCTATGCCTCGATCAAGGCCGACAATGAGGATCTCGACACCCATATCGCGGCGCTGAAGGCCGCCATGGCGCGCGAAGGCGCCAAAGAGGCGGTGTTCGAGCCCGCAAAGCTGGCGCAGAGCAATCGCCAGGGCCGCAAGCTGATGCAGGCCTATTTCCGCAAGCGCGGGGTCGCGGTTTCGTTTTCGGCCTGAGCCTCACCAGGCGAGGTCGAGCCGCTCCAGCCCGTGGAAGTGGAAGACGTTGGCGTAGCGTGGCGGCTGGGCGATCCTGAGGCCCGGCAAGCGCTCGAACAGCCGGCGCATGGCGATCTGCAATTCCAGCCGGGCGAGGGGCGCGCCGATGCAGAAGTGAATGCCGGCCCCGAAGCTGACATTGCCGCCATCGGTGCGGAACGGATCGAAGCGATCGGGGTCGCTGAAGCGCGACGGATCGCGATTGGCGGCGCCCAGCATCAGCCCCACCACGTCGCCTTTGCGCAAGGTGAGGCCGTTATCGAGCGTCACCGGCTCGAGGGCGTAACGGGTGAACATGTGCAGTGGCGCATCAAAACGCAGGCATTCCTCGACCGTCGCGGCGGTCTGACGATCGTCGGCGAACATCGTCCGGGGGTCGAGGCCTGATTCGAGGATGGCCTTGATGCCGTTGCCGGTGGTGTGGACGGTGGCCTCGTGGCCGGCATTGAGCAGCAGGATGGCGGTGGAGACCACCTCGTCCTGCCCAAGTTTCTGCCCGTCGATCTCGGCTTCCAGCATGTGGGTGAGCAGGTCGACGCGCGGCTTGCGGCGGCGGTTATCGAGTTCGGAAGCGACGTAATCCATGAACTCGCGCGATGCGGCGTTGGCGTCGCGCTCCGTCGCCTCGTCGACCCCGTACATGTACATGCGCACCATGCGGTTCGACCAGTCGAGCAATTGCGGGGCCATCTCGGCCGGCAGGCCGATGAGTTCGGCGATGATGATGGCCGGGATGGGCGCGGCAAAGGCCCGGATGATCTCGACCTCGCCGGCTGCCTCGAACCGGTCGATCATCTCATCGGCGAGGCTCAGGACACGCGGGCGCAGCTGCTCCACCTGTCGCGACACGAAGGCGCGGTTGACCAGACCGCGCAGCCTCGTGTGCTCGGGTGGCTCGAGGTTGAGAAGCGAATAGGCTTCGGCCCGGTCGAAATCGGCCGCATGCGGCTTGGGAGGGGGCAGGCCGACCTCCTCGCGCGTCGCGACATGCAGGATTTGGCGGCCGAAGCGCCGGTCGCGCAGCAGCGCGCTGACATCCCTGAAGCCCGAAAAGCACCAGTGGCGATAATCATCCCAGTGGAAGGCGGGCAGGCCGGCATGCAGATCGGTATAAAAGGCATAGGGATTGCCGAAAAACTGCGGGTTGCGCGGATCGGCGGCGGCGCGCTTGCCGGGCATGTCGATGCGAAAAGGAGCGTTCATGGCAGTGCCCGCAAGAGGGTCAGGACGAATGCGCCATGATGGCCCCGTTCGATGCAGGCTTGCAAGGCGGGAAGGGTTGTGCGCCGCGCCCCCGGCGCGCTATTGAAGCCGGGCTGAGCTGCGCCTATCTGTGCGCTTTACCGCAGCTTAACGCGGTCCCGTCTGCAATCGGTTCGTCACACCGATTCGTTTCCAAACCCAGAGGCATCCGGAATGAGAGATCCCATCGACACCTATATGAACACGCTCGTTCCGATGGTGGTCGAGCAGTCCAATCGCGGCGAGCGGGCGTTCGATATTTATTCCAGGCTGCTGCGCGAGCGCATCATCTTCGTGACCGGCGTGGTCGAGGACAACATGGCCGGGCTGATCAATGCCCAGTTGCTGTTCCTTGAGTCGGAAAATCCGAAGAAGGAAATCTGGATGTACATCAATTCGCCGGGCGGTGTCGTCACGGCGGGGCTGGGCATCTACGACACGATGCAGTTCATCCGTCCGCCGGTGGCAACACTCTGCATGGGGCAGGCCGCCTCGATGGGTTCGCTGCTGCTGACTGCCGGCGAAAAGGGCATGCGCGCCGCGCTGCCGCACGCCCAGATCATGGTGCACCAGCCTTCGGGCGGGTTCCAGGGCCAGGTGACCGACATCCTCATCCATGCGCGCATGGTCGAGGGGCTCAAGCGCCGGCTCAACCAGATCTATGAGAAGCACACCGGCCGCACCTATGAGGAGATCGAGAACGCCCTCGAGCGCGATCGTTTCATGGACCCCTCCGAGGCCAAGGCTTTCGGCATCATCGACAACGTCTTCGAGAAGCGCGAAGTGCCGGATGCGTCGTGAACGCAACGCTGTTAAGCGTAAGTGATTATGGACACGGGAGTGTGACACCCGTGTAATTGCGTGGGTGCGGTGCCGCCGATAAGGTCGGCCCGCATCAAACTTTCTTTAGGTGTCCTGCGTTAGCGTATCGCCGATGCGGGGTTAAGGGAGCGACCCTCCCGGGAGCGACTGGATGTCCAAGGACAATTCGAACGGCGAGACCTCGAAGAACACGCTGTATTGCTCGTTCTGCGGCAAGTCTCAGCACGAAGTCAGGAAGCTCATTGCCGGCCCGACCGTGTTCATCTGCGATGAGTGCGTCGAGCTGTGCATGGACATCATTCGCGAGGAAAACAAGACCTCGATGGTGAAGTCCCGCGATGGCGTGCCAACGCCCGCGGAAATCTGCAAGGTGCTGGACGACTACGTCATTGGCCAGTATCGCGCCAAGAAGGTCCTCTCGGTTGCCGTGCACAACCACTACAAGCGGCTGCACCACGCGACCAAGAATCAGGATGTCGAGCTGTCGAAATCCAACATCCTGCTCGTCGGCCCCACCGGCTGCGGGAAGACGCTTCTGGCCCAGACGCTGGCCCGCATTCTCGACGTGCCCTTCACCATGGCCGACGCCACGACCCTGACCGAAGCCGGCTATGTCGGCGAGGACGTGGAAAACATCATCCTCAAGCTGCTGCAGGCCGCCGACTACAATGTCGAGAAGGCGCAGCGCGGCATCGTCTATATCGACGAGGTCGACAAGATCAGCCGCAAGTCCGACAATCCCTCGATCACCCGTGACGTTTCGGGCGAGGGCGTGCAGCAGGCCCTGCTCAAGATCATGGAAGGCACGGTCGCGTCGGTTCCGCCCCAGGGTGGCCGCAAGCATCCGCAGCAGGAATTCCTGCAGGTGGATACGACCAACATCCTGTTCATCTGCGGCGGCGCCTTTGCCGGGCTCGAAAAGATCATCGCCGCGCGCGGCGAGGGTTCCTCGATCGGCTTTGGCGCTGTGGTCAAGGATCCGCGCGATCGCCGCGTGGGCGAAGTGCTCGCCGACGTCGCGCCGGAGGATCTGGTGCGGTTCGGGCTCATCCCCGAATTCATCGGCCGCCTGCCGGTGATCGCCACGCTCGAGGACCTCGACGAAGCGGCGCTCATAGACATCCTCACTGCGCCCAAGAACGCGCTGGTGCGCCAGTATCAGCGGCTGTTCTCGATGGAAGAGGTCGAGCTGACCTTCCACGAGGACGCCCTCAAGGCGATCGCCAAGAAGGCCATCGAGCGCAAGACCGGCGCGCGCGGCCTGCGCTCGATCATGGAAGCGATCCTGCTCGACACCATGTACGACCTGCCCTCGCTCGAGGGCGTGGAAGAGGTGGTGATCAGCGCCGATGTGGTGGAAGGCAAGGATGCCCGCCCGCTCTACATCTACGCCGATCGCAAGAAGGACGAGGCGCTCTCCACGAGCGCCTGATCGCTCCGATCCCGGACGGGAGCAAAATGAGCCATCCGCCAGCCAAGGGCCGGCGGATGGCTTTGTGCTGATCCGCTCGGGGCCCAGCCCGTACCAGAATGCATGCGGGGTGTGTCATGCAACCCTCACAATTATCCCCGCTTTGGCTTGTGCATCATGGGTACGGGCCTATCTAATAGGCAGAGTCGGATGGGTCGCTCACAGGAGGGCCCGAACGGCTGCCACATACGGGCATCACCTTCCGCAAGGCGGCGATGCCCTTGAAAGGATAAGATATGTCGGACGTCACTTCAGGCGGCGCCGCGTTCGATCGGGACCGCGTCTACCCCGTCCTACCGCTCCGCGACATCGTTGTCTTTCCGGGCATGATCGTTCCCCTGTTCGTGGGGCGCGAGAAGTCGGTCAAGGCGCTCGAAGAAGTCATGCGCGACGACAAGCACATTCTTGTCGTGACGCAGAAGAACGCGCAGGACGATGATCCTGCCCCCGAGGACATCTACAGCACCGGCACCATCGCGACCGTGCTGCAGCTGCTCAAGCTGCCCGATGGCACCGTGAAGGTGCTCGTCGAAGGCCTGCGGCGTGCGCGCATCGATGCCTATGTGCAGACCGCGGAGTATTTCGAAGCCTCCGCAGAGACGCTCGACGAACCCGAAGCCGACGCTGTCGAGCTCGAGGCCCTGGCGCGCTCGGCCCAGAGCGAGTTCGAAAACTACGTCAAGCTGAACAAGAAGATCTCGCAGGAGGTCGTCGCGGCCGTCGGCCAGATCGACGATTATTCCAAGCTGGCCGACACCATCGCCAGCCATCTCGTGATCAAGATCCCCGAGAAGGAAGACCTGCTCGCAACCATCGCGGTGGCCGAGCGGCTGCAGAAGATCCTCGGCCTGATGGAAGGCGAGATTGGCGTGCTCCAGGTGGAAAAGCGCATCCGTTCGCGGGTGAAGCGCCAGATGGAGAAGACGCAGCGCGAATATTACCTCAACGAGCAGATGAAGGCGATCCAGCGCGAGCTGGGCGACGGCGATGACAGCTCCAACGAGCTCAACGAGCTCGAGGAACGCATCAAGTCGACCAAGTTCTCCAAGGAGGCGCGCAAGAAGGCCGAGGCCGAGCTCAAGAAGCTCAAGCAGATGAGCCCGATGTCCGCCGAGGCGACGGTCGTCCGCAATTATCTCGACTGGCTGCTCGGGCTGCCCTGGGGCAAGAAGAGCAAGATCAAGCGCGACCTGAACTATGCCCAGGAGGTGCTGGATGCGGACCATTATGGCCTCGAAAAGGTCAAGGAGCGCATTCTGGAGTACCTCGCGGTGCAGAGCCGCACCGGCAAGCTGAAGGGGCCGATCCTCTGCCTCGTCGGTCCTCCGGGCGTGGGCAAGACCTCGCTGGGCAAGTCGATCGCCAAGGCGACGGGCCGCGAATTCGTGCGCATGTCGCTGGGCGGGGTGCGTGACGAAGCCGAGATCCGCGGACACCGCCGGACCTATATCGGCTCGATGCCGGGCAAGGTCGTGCAGTCGATGCGCAAGACCGGCAAGTCCAACCCGCTCTTCCTGCTCGACGAGATCGACAAGATGGGCATGGACTTCCGCGGCGATCCGTCCTCTGCGCTGCTCGAGGTGCTCGACCCCGAACAGAACAGCACCTTCGTCGACCATTATCTCGAGGTTGAATACGACCTCAGCGACGTGATGTTCGTGACGACCTCGAACACGCTCAACATTCCGGGCCCGCTGATGGACCGGATGGAGATCATTCGCCTCTCGGGTTACACCGAAGAGGAGAAGTTCGAGATCGCACGGCGCCACCTCATCCCGGAATCGCTGGGCGAGAACGGGCTGAGCGCCGCCGAGTTCGTTCTGCCGGACGCGCAGCTGACCACGCTGATCCAGCGCTACACGCGTGAAGCCGGCGTGCGCAATCTCAAGCGCGAGATCTCCAAGCTGATGCGCAAGGCGGTGCGGGCCATCCTCACCTCCAAGCAGAAGGTCATCACCATCGATGACACGCTGCTCGAGGATTATCTCGGGGCGCCGATCTTCAAGCATGGCGAGATCGATGCCGAGCCGCAGGTGGGCGTGGTGACGGGCCTGGCCTGGACGCCGGTGGGCGGGGAAATCCTGACCATCGAAGGCGTGATGACCCATGGCAAGGGCCGCATGACGGTGACGGGCAACCTCAAGGAGGTGATGAAGGAATCGATCTCGGCGGCGACCGGCTATGTCCGTTCGCGCGCGGTCGATCTCGGCATCAAGCCGCCCATGTTCGACACGCGCGACATCCACGTCCACGTGCCGGAGGGCGCGACGCCCAAGGACGGTCCGTCGGCGGGCATCGGCATGGCGACCGCCATCGTCTCGGTGATGACGGGCATTCCCGTGCGTCACGACGTGGCGATGACGGGCGAGGTGACGCTGCGGGGCAGGGTGCTGCCCATCGGCGGGCTCAAGGAAAAGCTCCTCGCGGCGCTGCGCTCGGGTATCAAGACCGTGCTCATTCCGCAGGAGAATGTGCGCGATCTCAAGGAAATCCCCGAGATCGTCACAAAGGGCATGGAGATCGTGCCGGTGTCACGCATGGACGAGGTGCTGAGCCGCGCTCTCATCCGGCAGCCCGAGCCGATCGAATGGACCTTCGAGGAAAAGCCGGCGCCGGCCACTCCGGCCGCCGACACCGACGAGGCCACGGCCGGCATGACGCATTAAGGCAGCGGCCTCGGCGAGGTCGAGGCCCCTGATAGCTCCAGCGGCGCCTTCCCATGGGAGGCGCCGCTTTTGCTTTTTCAGATTGTTCGACTTGACTCTAATTAGAGAAACAACGAAATAAGAGCGCGGACAGCGAACTGGAGCCTGGTCTTGCCGATCAACACCGTCTTCGAGGCGCTCTCGCATCCGGTGCGGCGCGAGGTTCTCTCGCGGCTCAAGGCCGGACCGATGAGCGCCGGCGAGCTTGCGGGGCATTTCGAGCTCAGCAAGCCGACCCTCTCTGCCCATTTCGCCAAGTTGCGCGACGCGGAGCTGGTGACGGTCGAACGACAGGGCACCAGCCTCATCTACCACCTCAATCTCAGCGTGCTCGAAGACGCGCTGAAAGGCCTGCTCGACCTGACGGAGAAAAAGCCATGACGAGCCACTCGGTGCTTTCGCCCCTGACCCGCATCCTGCTTGCGGTTCTGCTGGTCACCACCATTTGCGGCTATGCGCTCATCCCCCTCGACCGGTCGCTGCCGGTGCATTGGGGGCTTTCGGGGGCGCCGGATCGCTTTGCGCCGGCAGCGATCGCCCTCGCGCTGCCGGCGCTGCTGGCACTGGTCGTGGTGGCCCTCGGGGCGGTGCTGCGCCTGCCGCGGTTTCGCGGCGACCTCGACGCCTCACGCCATGTGATGTCGGTCGCCCTCAGCAGCGTTGTCGCCCTGGCACTGGCGCTGTCCCTCGCCACGCTGGCCCTGGGGCTGGGCTTGGATGTCGATATGCCTCGGCTGATCGCCCTGATGGTGGGGCTGCAGATCCTTTGCCTCGGCAACGCCCTGCCGAAATCGCGCCCGAATCGGCTTGCCGGCGTGCGGCTGCCCCAGATCATGTCGGACCCGCGCATCTGGCGCGTGACCCAGCTCTGGACGGGCCGCCTGATGATGCTGAGCGGCCTTGTTCTCGTGGGCGCCGCGCTTTTGTCGCCCGGCCCGACGACGCTCATCGTCCTGATCGTGGCGGCGGTCGTGATTCCTGCGTTCGCGGGTATCCTCATCGGAACGGCCATGGCGCGCCGCGCATAGGCGCGAATCATCGGGGTCACGGGCCTCGCGCTCTGCGGTTCTTTCTTGTGCAGCGCGCGTGATCGAGACGAACAGGGCGCGAAATTGGCGTCTCATTAACAGCTTTGCCCGGTTCGGATGGCCGAAAGCCCCGGAAATCCTTGCTTTACGGCCAGAATCGACAAAGTGTGGCCGCGTTTTGGTTCGCCCCTTGCGGCGGGCTTATCATTCGTGAGGAAACGCTATGTCCAACAAGAACGATCTGATCGGCGTCGTCGCCGAAAAGGCGGGGCTGACCAAGGCGCAGGCCGGCGACGCCGTCGACGCGGTGTTCGACGCGATCACCGCCTCGCTCAAGGGCGGCGACGAAGTGCGCCTGGTCGGGTTCGGCACCTTCTCGGTGTCCAAGCGCAAGGCGAGCGTAGGCCGCAATCCTGCCACTGGTGCAGAGATCAACATCCCGGCCTCCAACCAGGCCAAGTTCAAGCCCGGCAAGGGCCTCAAGGACGCGCTGAACTGATCGGCAGGCGCCGGAGGTTCAAGAGGCACTCCGGCGCGTCCTGACGGAACACAGTCGCATCGATGGCCCCGTGCGCAAGCCGGGGCCAATCTTTTTCGGGCCGCCACCGTGTTGACGAGGGCCCGACAAAGCCCTAGAGCCCTGCTTGTGGATCGTCGGCGTCGCCGATCCGCGGGCGGTTAGCTCAGTTGGTAGAGCATCTCGTTTACACCGAGAGGGTCGGCGGTTCGAGACCGTCACCGCCCACCAGTCTTCCCGAAAAAATCGTCCCAAAATAATGCGATAGGGGCGCTTGACTTGGGAGCGAGGGCTGAATAAACAGACGCCACTCCGCGAGCACAAGTCGCGCTGCGGGGGTGTAGCTCAGTTGGTTAGAGCGCCGGCCTGTCACGCCGGAGGTCGCGGGTTCGAGCCCCGTCACTCCCGCCACTGCTTCCGCAGTTGGCTCCTTTTCCAGACATCTTCAAATCTGCATCGAACGACCCCATATGTCTGGGCGTTGTTCTGCCAGGGTCGCGATGTCGTCGCGATGGCCTGAAGGATCGGGAGCATTCAGGATGCGCGCAGCGATTGCCCTTGCCACTCTCATCATGACAGCCCCGGCCATGGCGGCCGATCCCATCACGGTGCCGCTCGGCATGGCCGACGTTCCCATCCACGATTCGGCGACCGGACCGGACTGGTCCGGGTTCTATGCGGGCGTCTATGGCGTCGGCCAGCTGGGAGGCGATGCCGAAGCCGTGGGGCTTGGTGTTTCGCTGGGCTACAACGCGGCGCTCGAGTTCGTGCTGGTGGGCGCGGAAGTCTCGGTGCAGGGGCTGGCCGTCGAGGGCGACACGACCGCCTATGGCCAGTTGCTGGGGCGGGCAGGGGTGTTCGTGAGCGACGAGGTGATGGTGTACGCCGCAGGCGGCTATGGCCTGCAGCTGGGCACGACTGCCGAGGACGCCTTCCTGCTCGGGGGTGGCGTCGAACTGGCGCTCAATGACGATGTGACGCTGCGCGGCCAGTATCTGCGGGAGCTGCCCAACAATGGCGGAGACGCTGGCAACCAGTTCAGCCTGGGCGCCAATTTCCACTTCTGAGCCGATTGTTTCATTCTGGCACACAGAGGCCAGACGGCGTCGCCAGTCCGTGGCCGCGATTGATACAATTTTAGCCGTAGCTTGAGAGATGTCCGGCACCTGGCTGGCCCGTCCCCCTGTCGCGCGCGCATAATGAGTCGGGTTCGCTTCATGGAGTTCGGCGATGATCAAGACTGCGCGTGGACTGGCTCTGGCTGTCGCTCTTGCTGCACCGTGTGTCACCGGCGCGTCGGCGGCTGATTTCTTTGGTGGCGACAGCGGGCTCGGGCCGGCGCCGGTCAGCCCCTATTTCAATTTCGAGGGATTCTATCTCGGTGGCACGCTGGGGGCGGGTGCCCTCGACGAGGCCGGCACGGTGGGCACGGTCGGCGTCGTCGCCGGTAACAATTTCGCGGTCACCGACGCCATCCTCGCGGGCGCAGAGGTGCAGGCCGAGCTGCTCTACAATGGCGACGGGCTCGTGGGCTTCGACACGCTGTTGCTTGCCAAGGCCGGCGGCTATGTCAGCGACAACGCGCTGCTCTATGGCACGGCCGGTGGTGGCTGGGTGGACGGCGACCTTTCCTATGCCTTTGGCGGCGGCGTGGAGTTTGCCGTGACCGACCAGCTGGGGGTGCGTGGCGAGGCGCTCGGGCTGGGTGCCTTCGGGGGCGGTCCCGATGGCGGCAAGGTGAGTGGCGGCCTGCTGTGGCACATCCGCTAAGCCCCTGAAACTCTGTACGACGAACAGATTTTACGACATTCACAGGGATAACAAGACTACGCTAGTCAGGTTTTGTTTCCCTTGAATCGGTGGGGTCGGTGGGATAAGCCCATCGCAACATCGACCCCCCGCGGAACGAGATCATTCAAGGGTCCACGCGCGCGGGCGTCGCCGGCCAGATCCCCGGCCGGCCGAGCCATTGGACTGCTGCCGCATGACCGACCTGCTCAGCGACTATCTGCCGATCGTCCTGTTCATCGGCCTGAGTGCCGTCATAGGGCTGGCCCTTCTGGTCGCGCCCTTCCTCGTGGCGATAAAGCGCCCCGATCCCGAAAAAGTGTCTGCCTTCGAATGCGGCTTCAACGCCTTCGATGACGCACGCATGAAGTTCGACGTGAGGTTCTACCTCGTCTCGATCCTCTTCATCATCTTCGACCTGGAAGTCGCCTTCCTGTTTCCATGGGCGGTGGCCTTTAACGACATTGGCTGGTTCGGCTTCTGGTCCATGATGGTGTTTCTGGGCGTATTGACCATCGGTTTCGTCTATGAGTGGCGGAAAGGGGCCCTGGAATGGGATTGAGCACCACGCGCACCATCGTTGCGCCGCAGCCGACGGGGCGCATCGATCCGGCGACCGGCCGGCCGATCGGCGCCAACGACCCGTATTTTGCCGAGATGTCGGACGAGCTCTCCGATAAGGGCTTTCTCGTTGCTGCCGTCGATGACCTGATCACCTGGGCCCGGACCGGCTCGCTGATGTGGATGCAGACGGGCCTGGCCTGCTGCGCCGTCGAGATGATGCAGATGTCGATGCCGCGCTACGACATCGAGCGCTTCGGTGTTGCCCCGCGCGCCTCGCCGCGCCAGTCCGACGTGCTGATCGTGGCTGGTACGCTGACCAACAAGATGGCCCCGGCGCTGCGCAAGGTCTACGACCAGATGCCGGAGCCGCGCTACGTCATCTCGATGGGCTCCTGCGCCAATGGCGGGGGCTATTATCACTATTCCTACTCGGTGGTGCGCGGCTGTGATCGCGTACTGCCGGTGGACGTCTATGTCCCCGGATGCCCGCCGACGGCCGAAGCGCTGCTCTACGGCATTCTGCTGTTGCAGAAGAAGATCCGGCGTACCGGCACGATCGAGAGATAGGATCGGTCATGGCACATGCAGAACGACTTGCGGCGCTCGAGACCTTGTCCGGGCATGTTGTCGGCGCGCTCGGTGAAGCGGTCCTCGACCACCGCATCGCCTATGGCGAGCTGACCATCGTTATTGCGCGCACGGCGATTCGCACGGTGGTGCAGTTCCTGCGCGATGACGATCGCTGCCGCTTCACGAGCATCATCGATGTATGCGGGGCCGACTATCCCGAGCGCGAGGAGCGCTTCGAGGTCGTCTACCACCTGCTGAGCCCGGCCCTCAATCACCGCATCCGCGTCAAGCTGCAGGTGGATGGCGATACACCGGTCGAGAGCATCACCGGGCTTTTTCCCGGCGCCGACTGGTTCGAGCGCGAGGCCTACGACCTTTATGGCATCCTGTTCTCCGGGCATCCGGACCTGCGGCGCATCCTGACCGATTACGGCTTTGACGGGCATCCGCTGCGCAAGGACTTTCCCACCACCGGCTATGTGGAAGTGCGCTACGACGAAGAGCGCAAGCGCGTCGTCTACGAGCCGGTGAAGCTGGCACAGGAATTTCGCAGCTTCGACTACCTCTCGCCCTGGGAGGGAACAGATTACGTGCTGCCGGGCGACGAAAAGGCCAGATCATGACGATGGACGCCATCTCCTCGGAAGCCGAGGTTCGCAATTTCACGCTCAATTTCGGCCCTGTTCACCCTTCCGCCCATGGCGTGCTGCGGCTCGTGCTGGAGCTCGATGGCGAGATCGTGCAGCGCGTCGATCCCCATATCGGGCTTTTGCATCGCGGCACCGAAAAGCTGATCGAGACCAAGACCTATCTGCAGGCCGTGCCCTATTTCGACCGGCTCGACTATGTCGCGCCGATGAACCAGGAGCATGCCTTCGCGCTTGCGGTGGAAAAGCTCCTCGACCTCGAGGTGCCGCGGCGCGGACAGCTGATCCGCGTGCTCTATTCCGAGATCGGGCGGCTGCTGTCGCATCTGATGAACGTCACCACGCAGGCGATGGACATCGGTGCGCTGACCCCGCCGCTCTGGGGGTTCGAGCAGCGCGAGCAGCTCATGGTGTTCTATGAACGCGCCTCGGGCAGCCGCATGCATGCCGCCTATATCCGCCCCGGCGGTGTGCACCAGGACCTGCCGCAGGATCTGGTCGATGACATCGGCCGGTTCTGCGAGACCTTCCTGCCGGCGCTCGAGGATATCGACCAGCTCCTGACCGGCAACCGTATCTTCAAGCAGCGCAATGCCGATATCGGCGCCATTTCGCTTGCCGATGCGTGGGCCTGGGGGTTCTCGGGCGTTCTGGTGCGGGGCTCGGGTGCGGCCTGGGACCTGCGCAAGAGCCAGCCCTATGAGTGCTATGACGAGCTCGATTTCGACATTCCCGTCGGCTCGAATGGCGATTGCTACGATCGCTATCTGATCCGCATGGAAGAGATGCGGCAATCGACCCGCATCATGAAGCAGTGCGTGGAAAAGCTGAACCGGCCGGAAGGGCAGGGGCCCGTGTCTTCGACCGACGGCAAGGTCGTGCCGCCCAAGCGCGCCGAGATGAAGGGCTCGATGGAGGCCCTCATCCATCACTTCAAGCTCTACACCGAAGGCTACAAGGTGCCGGCGGGCGAGGTCTATGCCGCAGTCGAGGCGCCCAAGGGCGAGTTCGGCGTCTATCTGGTCAGCGACGGCACCAACAAGCCCTATCGCTGCAAGATCCGTGCGCCGGGTTTCGCGCATCTCCAGGCCATGGATTACCTCTGCCAAGGCTACATGCTGGCCGACGTGGCGGCCATTCTGGGCTCGCTCGACATCGTGTTCGGCGAGGTCGACCGATGAGCCGTCGTCCCGTCACCGCCCGCGCCAACGATCTGGAATACTGAACCATGTCGGTACGTCGACTTGCAGATGAGGCCGTGCAGCCCCCGACCTTCGCCTTCAGCGAGGACAATGCGCGCTGGGCCGAGCGCAAGATTGCTGAATATCCCGCGGGCCGGCAGCAATCGGCGGTCATCCCGCTTCTGATGCGCGCGCAGGACCAGGATGGCTGGATCAGCCGGGCGGCGATCGAGTCGATCGCCAAGATGCTGGGTATGCCCTATATCCGCGTGCTCGAGGTCGCGACCTTTTATACGCAGTTCCAGCTCAAGCCCGTCGGCACCCGCGCCCATATCCAGGTCTGCGGCACGACGCCCTGCATGCTGCGGGGCGCCGAGGACATTCGATCGGTGTGCCAGCGCAAGATCCATCCCGAGCCGTTCCATCTCAACGATGACGGCACGCTGTCTTGGGAAGAGGTCGAGTGCCTGGGCGCGTGTGTGAATGCGCCCATGGTGGCGATTTTCCACGACACCTATGAAGACCTGACCCCGGCGCGGATGGAAGAGATCATCGACGCCTTCGCCGCCGGGCGGGGCGACACTGTGCGTCCCGGCCCGCAAATCGCGCGCATCTATTCAGCGCCTGAGGCCGGCGCTTCGACGCTCACCGAAGAGCCGACCGCGCGTCGCGAGCGCACCGCTCCGCTGCCGAGCCCGGCTGCGCCCGCTCAGGCTGCACAACCTGCCGCAGCAGCGCCTGCCCAGGAGCCGACGACGCCGGGTCGCAAGCGCGAGGTGAGCGAAGAAGCCGCGCCTGCCATCAAGAGCCCGGGTGGGCCCGAGACCAAGGTGACTACCGCCGAAGCCGAAGCCGAACGCAACGACGCCGGAGCCTCGTCCCTCGCGGCCGATACCGACGCCATGCGGCCCGGTGCGACCGGCGCCGAGTCGCCGGCCGGCAAGATCGACGAGGGCAGGGCCCCCGACAAGCCGGTGGCCAATGCGCCCGGCGACGGCGCGAGCGCGGCGGGTGTCGAGGATCGTCCGGCCCGCAAGGTGCGCAAGCAGCTGCTCGATCGCCCCGAGGGCCCGGCCGACAACCTCAAGCTCATCACCGGCATCGGCCCGGGGATCGAGAAGGCGTTGAACGAGATCGGCATCGTCACCTATGCCCAGCTCGGCAAGCTGACCCAGGAGCAGATCGCGCTGGTCGAGGGCGAACTGGGCTTCCGCGGCCGGGTGGCGCGTGACAACTGGCTGGCCCAGGCCGACGCTCTGGCCGTGGGCGGGATCGAGGAGTATCGTCGCCGCTTCGGGAAGGATCCGCGCTGATGGCGAAATCGCACATGCAGATCGAATTCTCGCTCAAGACCATCCTGCTCGGGGTGGGCTTCGTGCTCGCGGCCATGGTGATCTTCCGGCTGCTGCTTCCCGCGATCCTGCCGCTCGATGCCGTGGTGACCATCGCTGCGGCGGCGCTGGGCGTCGCGTTCTGGTTTCTTTTTCTCGTTTCGCGCAACAGGGCAGGCTGAACCATGCTCGCCGACAAGGACCGCATTTTCACCAATCTCTACGGCCAGCGCGACTGGCGCCTTGAAGGCGCAAAGGCGCGGGGCGGTTGGGTCGGCACGCGCGAGTTCATCGATCTCGGGCGCGACTGGATCACCAACGAGGTCAAGGCGTCCGGGCTGAGGGGGCGCGGCGGCGCCGGTTTCCCCACCGCGCTCAAATGGACCTTCATGCCCAAGGTCAATGACGGGCGGCCGCATTATCTCGTCGTCAATGCCGACGAATCCGAGCCCGGCACCTGCAAGGATCGTGAGATCCTGCGCCACGATCCGCACCATCTGGTCGAAGGCTGCCTGATCGCCGGGCGCGCTATGGATGCGCATGTCGCGATCATCTATGTGCGCGGCGAATTCATTCGCGAGCGCCAGCATCTCGAGCATGCGGTGCAGGAGGCCTATGACGCCCGCCTGATCGGCAAGGACAATGTCCACGGCTGGGATTTCGACATCATCGTGCATCACGGCGCCGGCGCCTATATCTGCGGCGAGGAAACCGCGCTGCTCGAGAGCCTCGAGGGCAAGAAGGGCCAGCCGCGCCTGAAGCCGCCATTCCCCGCCGCCATGGGCGTCTGGGGTTGCCCGACCACCGTCAACAATGTCGAATCGATCGCCGTGGTGCCCGAAATCCTCCGGCGCGGTGGCTCATGGTTCGCCGGCATCGGGCGCGCAAACAATACCGGCACCAAGCTGATGTGCGTCTCGGGCCATGTGAATACCCCGGCCACCTTCGAGGAGGCCATGGGCGTGACCTTCGAGGAGATGATCGAAAAGCATTGCGGCGGCATCCGCGGCGGCTGGGACAATCTGCTCGCCGTCATCCCCGGCGGGGCCTCGGTGCCCTGCGTGCCCGGCGAGAAGATCCGCAACGCCTATATGGATTTCGACGGTCTCAAGGAGGTTGGTTCTTCGCTGGGAACCGCCGCCGTCATCGTGATGGACAAGCAGACCGACATCATCAAGGCCATCTGGCGCCTCTCGGCCTTCTACAAGCATGAGAGCTGCGGCCAGTGCACCCCGTGCCGCGAAGGCACCGGCTGGATGATGCGCGTCATGGCCCGCATGGTGGAAGGCCGCGCCCAGAAGCGCGAAATCGACATGCTGTTCGAGGTGACCAAGCAGGTGGAAGGCCACACCATCTGCGCGCTCGGAGATGCCGCGGCCTGGCCGATCCAGGGGCTGATCCGCAATTTCCGCCACGTCATCGAAGAGCGGATCGATCAATATACCTGGTCCTCGACCAGCGACGGCGCCGTGCCGTCGATTGCCGCGGAGTAAGCCGATGGCTCAGATCAAGGTCGACGGGCAACTCGTTGAGGTCCCTGACTATTTCACCCTGATGCAGGCCGCCGAGGCTGCCGGGGCGGAAATTCCGCGCTTCTGCTATCACGAGCGGCTTTCCGTGGCCGGCAATTGCCGCATGTGCCTCGTGGAAGTGAAGGGCGGGCCGCCCAAGCCGCAGGCCTCTTGCGCCATGTCGGTCAAGGACCTGCGTCCGGGCCCCAATGGTGAGCCGCCCGAAATGTTCACCAACACGCCGATGGTCAAGAAGGCCCGCGAAGGCGTGATGGAGTTCCTGCTGATCAACCATCCGCTCGATTGCCCGATCTGCGATCAGGGCGGCGAGTGCGACCTGCAGGACCAGGCCATGGCCTATGGCGTGGACAAGAACCGCTATGCCGAGAACAAGCGGGCGGTCGAGGACAAATATATCGGGCCGCTGGTCAAGACCTCGATGAACCGGTGCATCCACTGCACCCGCTGCGTGCGCTTCACCACCGAAGTCGCCGGCATCTCCGAAATGGGCCTGATCGGTCGCGGCGAGGATGCCGAGATCACGACCTATCTCGAAAAGTCGCTGTCGAGCGAGCTGCAGGGCAATGTCATCGATCTCTGCCCGGTCGGCGCGCTGACCTCGCGGCCCTATGCCTTCTCGGCGCGGCCGTGGGAGCTCAACAAGACGGAATCGATCGACGTGATGGATGCCGTGGGCTCCAATATCCGCGTCGACGCCCGTGGTCGCGAGGTGATGCGCATCCTGCCGCGCGTCAACGAAGCGATCAACGAGGAATGGATTTCGGACAAGACCCGCTTCGTGTGGGATGGGCTCAAGAGCCAGCGGCTCGATCGGCCCTATGTGCGCAACAAGGCCGGGCGCTTGCAGGCGGCCAGCTGGGCCGACGCCTTCGCGGCGGTCGCCAAGGCGATCAAAGGCTCGGCCGGCGGCAACCGCATCGGCGCCATCGCCGGCGACCTTTCGTCGGTCGAAGACATGTTCGCCATGAAGGCGCTGATGACGGCGCTGGGCTCGGGCAACACCGATGTGCGCCCGCCGATGTCGGGGCTCGATCCGAAATGGGGTCGGGCGAGCTATCTCTTCAATCCCACCATCGCGGGGATCGAGGACGCCGATGCGGTGCTCATCATCGGGTCCAACCCGCGCTATGAAGCCGCCGTTCTCAATGCCCGCATCCGCAAGCTCTGGCGCGCCAAGGGCGTGCCTGTGGCACTGATCGGGGCCAAGGTCGATCTGACCTATCCCTACCAGCATCTGGGCCAGGGCTTTGAAACCCTTGCAGAGATCGCCGCAGGACGCGGCTTCGGCGAGGTTCTCGCCAAGGCCCAGCGTCCGCTGGTGATCGTGGGTGAACGCGCGCTCTCGCATGGATCGGTCGGCAAGCAGCCGGGCCGGGACGTTCTGGCGCTTGCCGCCAAGATCGCGCAGGGCGCGGGCGACCGCGCCGAGGGCTGGAACGGCTTTGCCGTTCTCCACAGCGCTGCAAGCCGGGTCGGCGGGCTCGATATCGGCTTCGTGCCCCATGACGGCGGCGTCTGCTCGGCCGACCAGATGGCCAAGGCGCAGAAGGGCGAGCTCGACGTGCTCTTCCTTTTGGGTGCCGACGAATACGACATGTCGAGCATGGGCAACGCCTTCGTGGTCTATATCGGCAGCCATGGCGATGCCGGCGCGCACCGCGCCGACGTCATCCTGCCCGGCGCCGCCTATACCGAAAAGAGCGGCACCTATGTGAATACCGAGGGCAGGGTGCAGATGGCCAATCGCGCCGTCTTCCCGCCCGGCGATGCGCGCGAGGAATGGGCGATCATCCGGGCGCTCTCGGCGGTGATCGGCAGGCCGCTCGGCTTCGACTCACTTGCCGATCTGCGCCGCCAGCTTTATGCCGAGTATCCGCACATGGCGCGGCTCGATGCGATCGCGCCCGAGGCTGCGGCTGATCTCGTACGGCTTGCCGGCAATGCGACGAAGACCCAGACAGGCGGCTTCCCGTCGCCGATCAGCGAATTCTATCTCACCAATCCGATCGCGCGAGCGTCGGCCGTGATGGGCGAATGCGCCCAGCTCGCGTCGGGGCTCCGGCAGGCGGCGGAGTAGGACTGAACATGGACGTCATCGGTTCGGCGCTCGACTACCTGCTCGGGATCCCCATCCTGGGGTTGGGCACGCAGATCGGCTTTATCTACAAGGCCCTGTTGCTGCTGGTGGCGCTGCTTGTATTCACCGCCTTCATCCTCCTGGCCGATCGCAAGGTGTGGGCGGCGGTGCAGATCCGTCGCGGCCCCAATGTGGTGGGCCCGTTCGGCCTGCTGCAGAGCTTTGCCGATCTCCTGAAGTTCGTCTTCAAGGAGCCGGTGATCCCGGCGGGGGCGGACAAGGTCGTCTTCCTGCTCGCCCCGCTCGTCACGGTGCTTCTCGCCCTTTCCGCCTGGGCGGTGATCCCCGTCGGCGCCGGGCTGGCGATGGCCGACATCAATGTGGGCATCCTCTATATCTTCGCGATCTCCTCGCTCGGCGTCTACGGCGTCATCATGGGTGGCTGGGCATCGAACTCGAAATACCCGTTCCTCGGCGCCCTGCGCTCGGCGGCGCAGATGGTTTCCTACGAAGTCTCGATCGGCTTCGTCATCGTCACCGTCCTGCTCTGCGTGGGCTCGCTGAACCTTTCGCATATCGTGATCGCGCAGCAGGAGATGGGTCTGGCCCATATGCTGGGCGTGCCGTGGCTGAGCGTGCTCAACTGGTTCTGGCTGCCGCTCTTCCCGATGTTCGTGATCTTCTTCATCTCGGCTCTTGCCGAGACGAACCGCCCGCCCTTCGATCTTCCGGAAGGCGAATCCGAGCTCGTGGCTGGCTTCATGGTCGAGTATTCGTCCACCCCCTACATGATGTTCATGCTGGGCGAGTATGTCTCGATCCTGCTCATGTGCGCCATGACGACGATCCTGTTCCTCGGGGGCTGGGCCGCGCCGATCGATCTGCCGCCCTTCACCTGGCTGCCGGGCATCTTCTGGTTTGTCCTCAAGGTTTCGCTTGTCTTCTTCATGTTCGCCATGGCCAAGGCCATGGTGCCCCGCTACCGCTATGATCAGCTGATGCGGATCGGCTGGAAGGTCTTCCTGCCGATCTCGCTGGTGATGATCATCGTGGTGGCCTTCGTCCTCAAGCTCACGGGCTGGGGCTGGCACGGAGGTATCGCCTGATGCGCGCGATACAGTTCATTGACGGCTTGCTGATGCGCGAGTTCGTCTCGACCTTCTTCCTTGCCATGCGGCAGTTCTTCAGCCCCAAGCCGACGGTGAACTATCCGTTCGAGAAGGGCCCCGTGAGCCCGCGTTTCCGCGGCGAGCACGCACTGCGGCGCTATCCCAATGGCGAAGAGCGCTGCATCGCCTGCAAGCTCTGCGAAGCGATCTGCCCGGCACAGGCCATCACCATCGAGGCCGGCCCGCGTCAGAACGACGGCACGCGCCGCACCGTGCGCTACGACATCGACATGGTGAAGTGCATCTATTGCGGCTTCTGCCAGGAGGCGTGCCCGGTGGATGCCATCGTGGAAGGTCCGAATTTCGAGTTCGCGACGGAAACCCGCGAGGAGCTCTATTTCTCCAAGGAGCGTCTCCTTGCCAATGGCGATCGGTGGGAGCGCGAGATCGCGCAGAACATCAGCCTCGACGCACCCTACCGGTGACCGCGATGACCCTGCCGCTGTTTTTCTTCTACGTCTTTTCCACCATCGCCGTCGCTTCGGCGCTGATGGTGATCTCGTCGCGCAACCCCGTGCACTCGGTGCTGTTCCTCATCCTGTGCTTCGTGAATTCGGCCGGCCTCTTCATGCTGGCCGGCGCCGAATTCCTCGCGCTCATCCTGATCGTCGTCTATGTCGGCGCCGTCGCGGTGCTCTTCCTCTTCGTCGTGATGATGCTCGATGTGGATTTCGCCGAGCTGCGCAAGGGCGTGCTGCAATACATGCCGATCGGCGCGCTGGTCGGCATCATCCTCTTGCTCGAACTGCTGCTGGTCGCCGGCACCTTCGTGGTAGCGCCCAACGCGGCGGCCTCGAGCGCCATGCCCATCGATGCGACGATCGACAATACCCGCGCCATCGGCCAGGTGCTCTATACCCGCTACGTCTATCTGTTCCAGGCGGCGGGCGCGGTGCTTCTGGTCGCCATGATCGGCGCGATCGTCCTGACGCTGCGGCACAAGCCGGGCGTCAAGCGGCAGGATGTGTTCAAGCAGGTGGCGCGCGGCCGCGATGGCGTCCGCACCGTCAAAGTGAAATCGGGGCAGGGGCTTTAAAATGCTTGCAGCATCGGGCATCGGGCTCGGTCATTACCTGACCGTGGCGGCCATCCTGTTCACGCTGGGCGTGTTCGGCATCTTTCTCAATCGCAAGAACGTCATCGTCATCCTGATGTCGGTCGAGCTGATCCTCCTGGCGGTCAACATCAACTTCGTCGCCTTTTCGGCCGAGCTGGGCGATCTGGCCGGGCAGATCTTCGCGCTCCTGATCCTCACGGTGGCTGCCGCCGAGGCGGCGATCGGCCTTGCGATCCTCGTGATCTTCTTCCGCAACCGCGGCTCGATTGCGGTCGACGACATCAATATGATGAAGGGCTGATCGGCGATGATCCAGGCAATCGTCTTCTTCCCGCTGATCGGGGCGCTGATCGCGGGGCTGCTTGGCCGCACCATCGGCCATCGCACGAGCGAGTTCATCACCACCGGCCTGCTGATCGTCTCGGCGGTGCTGAGCTGGATCGTCTTTGTCGGCTTCTGGTTCCCGGCCGAGGCCGCTGCCGAAGCCGAGGGCCATGCCACGGTCATGCGCGTCGAGGTGATGCGTTGGATCACCTCGGGCGAACTCGACCTGCGCTGGATCCTGCGCGTCGATACCCTCACAGCCATCATGCTGGTGGTGGTGACGACCGTCTCGAGCCTCGTGCACGTCTATTCGATCGGCTACATGCATGAGGATCCGCATCGCTCGCGGTTCTTCGCCTATCTCTCGCTCTTTACCTTCGCCATGCTGATGCTGGTGACGGCCGACAATTTCCTCCAGATGTTCTTCGGCTGGGAAGGCGTGGGCCTCGCGTCCTATCTGCTGATCGGGTTCTGGTACACGCGGCCTTCGGCCAATGCGGCCGCGATGAAGGCGTTCGTGGTCAACCGCGTCGGCGATTTCGGTTTCGCGCTGGGCATTTTCGGCGCGTTCCTAATCCTCGGGCATCTCGATTTCGACGGCGCGTTCCATGCGCTGCCCGACTATGCCGACACCACATTCCGGTTCCTGTCGTGGGACCTGCATGCGATGACGGTCATCTGCCTGCTGCTGTTCATGGGCGCCATGGGCAAGTCGGCACAGTTCCTGCTCCACACCTGGCTGCCGGACGCGATGGAGGGCCCGACGCCCGTCTCCGCGCTGATCCACGCCGCCACCATGGTGACGGCCGGCGTGTTCATGGTCGCCCGCCTGTCGCCGATGTTCGAGCTCTCGAGCGTCGCCATGACGGTGGTCCTGGTGATCGGCGCCATCACGGCCTTTTTCGCGGCAACGGTCGGGCTGGTGCAGAACGACATCAAGCGCGTCATCGCCTATTCCACCTGCTCGCAGCTGGGCTACATGTTTGTGGCGCTGGGGGCGGGGGCTTATTCCGCCGGTGTGTTTCACCTCTTTACCCACGCCTTCTTCAAGGCCCTGCTGTTCCTCGGCGCCGGCTCGGTGATCCACGCCATGCACCATGAGCAGGACATGCGGAACATGGGCGGCCTGCGCAAGAAGATCCCGATCACCTACTGGATGATGATCATCGGCACGCTGGCGTTGACCGGCGTCGGCATCCCTGGTCTCCCGCTCGGCTTTGCTGGTTTCTTCTCCAAGGATTCTATCATCGAGGCAGCCTACGCGCTCAATACCCAGGCCGGCCTTCTGGCCTTCTGGATGCTCGTGGTTGCGGCGCTGTTCACCAGCTTCTACAGCTGGCGACTGATCCACCTGACCTTCCACGGCAGCCCGCGCGACGCGCAGCATGCCGCGACTGGTCCGCATCCCGATCCGGCTCATGCCGCCGCCGAAACGCATCATGAGCCGATCGACGACGACAATGCCGACGATCATGGGCATGCCCATCACCATGGCAGTGCCTATGACAATGCCCATGAGAGCCCCAATGTCATGCTGGTGCCGCTCTATGTGCTGGCTGTCGGCGCGGTTCTGGCAGGCGTCGTCTTCTATGAGAGCTTCTTCGGCCATGCCGAGCATGTCGTTCACTTCTTCGCCGGGTCGCTCGTCGTCGATGGCGAGCTGATCGACGCGGCCCATCACGTACCGCTGTGGGTGAAGTGGAGCGCCACGTTTGCCATGATCATCGGCTTCGTGACCGCCTGGTACATGTACATCTATCGGCCGCAGGTGCCCGGGCGCATCGCCGCGTCCAATCCGGGGCTCTACAAGTTCCTGCTGAACAAGTGGTACTTCGACGAGCTCTATGACCGCATCTTCGTGCGGCCGACGCTTGCGGCGGGGCGGGCATTGTGGCGCTGGTTCGATGACTGGCTCATCGACCAAAGCCTCGTCGAAGGGCTCGGAGCGCGGGTCAAGGACGTCACCAACCGTGTCGTCCGCCTGCAGTCGGGCTATCTCTACCACTACGCCTTTGCGATGCTGATCGGCATTGCAGCGCTGTTGACCTGGGCCATCGCGGCCGGGGGCCTTCTGTGATGAACATCTCCGACGCGATCCTCTCGATCATCACCTTCCTGCCGCTCGCCGGCGCGGCTCTGCTGCTGTTCGTGCCGGCACGCGACGAGGCCGGCGCCAACACCGTGCGCTGGATCGCGCTGGTGGTGACCAGCATCACCTTCGTGCTGTCGCTGTGGCTCTGGGCGATGTTCGATCCGGCCAATCCCGGCTTCCAGTTCGTGGAAAACCATGAGTGGATCGGCAGCTCGATCGGCTACCGCATGGGTGTCGACGGGATCTCGGTCCTGTTCGTGGTGCTCACCGCGTTCCTGATGCCGGCCGTGGTCGTCTCGAGCTGGGGCGTCACCGAACGCGTGCGCGAGTACATGCTCGTGTTCCTCGTGCTCGAGACGCTGATGCTGGGTGTGTTCGCCACGCTCGATCTGGCCATGTTCTATGTCTTCTTCGAAGGCAGCCTCATTCCGATGTTCCTCATCATCGGCATCTGGGGCGGCAAGCGGCGCATCCAGGCGAGCTACAAGTTCTTCTTTTACACCTTCGTCGGCTCGGTACTGATGCTCCTGGGCATCATGTACATGTACTGGCAGGCCGGTACGCTCGACATCCGGGCGCTGCTCGCCTTCAGCTTCGCACCCGAAGCGCAGTTCTGGCTGTGGATCGCGTTCTTTGCGTCCTTTGCCGTCAAGATGCCGATGTGGCCCTTCCATCGCTGGCTGCCGGAAGCCCACGTCGAGGCGCCCACCGCCGGCTCGGTGATCCTTGCCGCCATCCTCCTCAAGCTCGGCGGTTATGGCTTCATCCGGTTCTCGCTGGCGATGTTCCCGGATGCCTCGCTCACCTTCCAGCCCTTCGTCTTCACGCTCTCGGTCGCCGCCATCATCATCACCTCGGTCATCGCGCTGGTGCAGACCGACATCAAGAAGCTGATCGCCTATTCGTCGGTGGCGCATATGGGCTTCGTCACCATGGGCATCTTCGCCGGCAACGTCATGGGCGTTCAGGGTGCGGTGTTCCAGATGCTCTCCCACGGCATCGTGTCGGCGGCGCTCTTCCTGTCGGTTGGCGTCATCTATGACCGCATGCACACCCGCGAGATCGCGGCCTATGGCGGGCTGGTCGAGCGCATGCCGCGCTATGCCTTCGTGTTCATGGTGTTCACCATGGCCAATGTCGGCCTGCCGGGCACGTCGGGTTTCGTCGGGGAATTCCTGACGATGATCGCCGTCTTCCAGGTCAACACCTGGGCTGCGTTCTTTGCGGCCTTCGGCGTCATCCTCTCGGCAGCCTATGCGCTCTGGCTCTATCGCCGCGTGATCTATGGCGCGCTGACCAAGGACTCCCTCAAGGGCATCCTCGATCTCGATCGTCGCGAGATTGCCGTGATGGTGCCGCTGGTGCTGCTCACCATCCTGTTCGGCTTCTATCCGGCGCCGATCCTCGATGCGACCGCGGCCTCTATCGACCTTCTGGTCACCAACTTCGCCAACGCCACGGGGGCCGTCGCGCCCGTCGCCGTGGCGGCGCACTAGGAGGCGCCGATGGAATCCGATCTCACGAGCTTTGCCGCGCTGGCGCCGGCCCTCCCCGAAGTCGTGCTCGCCATTGGTGCGCTGGTGCTGCTGCTCGCCGGGGTGCTGTTCAGCAAGGACCGCTATGAGGGCGTCGCCATTGCGGCCGTGGTGCTGCTCGTGGCCGTGCTCGGTCTCGTCGTCTTCCAGCCCAATGTCGGGCAGGTGTTCAATGGCGGGTTCATCGAGGATGCCTTCTCGCGCTACATGAAGGCGCTCGTGCTCGGTGCATCGGCGCTGGCGCTGGTGCTCTCGTTCAACAGCGCACGCGAGAACGGGCTCAACAAGTTCGAGTTCTCCATCCTCATCCTCCTCGCGACACTGGGCATGATGATGATGGTCTCGGCCAATGACCTGATGAGCGTCTATGTCGGGCTCGAGCTTCAGTCCTTGTCGCTCTACGTCATCGCCGCGATGCGTCGCGACAGTGCCAAGGCGACGGAAGCCGGCCTCAAATATTTCGTTCTGGGCGCCTTGTCGTCAGGCATGCTGCTTTATGGCGCCTCGCTGATCTACGGCTTCACGGGCCATACCCAGCTCGATCTCATCGTCGGCACCATTGCCGAGGGCGAGCGGTCGGTCGGCCTCATCTTCGGCATGGTTTTTCTGCTCGCCGGCGTCGCCTTCAAGATCTCGGCGGTCCCCTTCCATATGTGGACGCCCGACGTTTACGAAGGCGCTCCGACCCCCGTTACGGCCTTTTTTGCGGCAGCGCCCAAGGTGGCTGCAATGGCATTGCTGATCCGCCTCGTGACGGTCAGCTTCGGGCCGATCACCGGGGACTGGCAGCAGATCGTCATCTTCCTGTCGATCGCCTCGATGGTGCTCGCCGCCTTCGCCGCGATCGGGCAGAACAACCTCAAGCGCCTCATCGCCTACTCCTCGATCGGGCATGTGGGGTTCGCGCTGGTGGGCCTCTCTTCGGGCACCGAGACGGGCGTGGAAGGCGTCGCCATCTACATGGCGATCTATCTCACCATGACGGTCGGGCTCTTTGCCTGCATCCTCTCGCTTCGGACCGAGACCGGGCATGTCGAGACCATCACGGAACTGGCCGGACTGGCCCGCACCAGGCCCTTTGCGGCCGGCATCATGGCGGTGCTGATGTTCTCGCTCGTCGGCTTGCCGCCGCTGGCCGGCTTCTTTGCCAAATGGCACGTGTTCCTCGCGGCCATCGAAGCGCAGCTCTTCGTTCTGGCAGTGATCGGCATGCTGGCGAGCGCCGTATCGGCGTTCTACTATCTGCGTGTGGTCAAGACGATGTATTTCGACGAGCCGGTCATCCAGTTCGCTCCCGCTCCGCGTGAGCTTGCCATCGTCATGGGCGCGTCGGGCTTTCTCATCGTCACCTATTTCGCAACGGTCGGCCATTCGCTTACCAATCTGGCCCAGGCGGCCGCGGGAAGTCTGTTCTAGTGGCGGGTTTCTGGCTGGGGCCGCGCGCTGCGATGCGCGGCTACAGATTGTTCGGTTATGACAGCATAGGCTCGACCAGTTCAGAGGCCATGGCCAGTGCCCGCAGGGGCGATGCCGGGGACGTCTGGTTCGCTGCGCTTCAACAGACCGAGGGTCGGGGGCGGCGCGGCCGTGTGTGGGAGAGCCCGTCGGGCAATCTCGCCGCAAGCCTCCTGATCGTGCACGAGGGCGATGCCGCATCGGTCGCGACGCTGGGCTTTGTTGCCGGCATCGCTTTGCAGGAGGCGCTCTCCGGCAATCTGCCTGCCAGTGCGCTGCGTATCGGGGTCGACGGTGCCGATGGCTTGACAGGGCAGGGTCATGCCGCACGGCTGGCGCTCAAATGGCCGAACGATGTCATCGCTGACGGTGGCAAGCTCGCCGGCATCCTGCTCGAGGCGCAGGGCCTGCCGGACGGACGGATGGCGATCGTCATCGGCTTCGGCGTCAACATCGTGGCGGCGCCCACCGGGCTGCCTTACCCCGCCACCTGCCTTCACGCGCTTGGCACCCCGGTTTCGGCCGAGGCGGTGTTTGCCGCGCTGGCCGATGCCTGGGTCGATGCCTTCGAGCTATGGGCCGGTGGCCGTGGCGTTGCCGATGTGCTGGCGCGCTGGCGTCGCCACGCGGCGGGGCTGGGCAGCGAGGTTGCGATCAGCCATGATGGCCAGGTCGTGCGCGGTATTTTTGAGACGATAGACGAATTCGGCCGGTTGATCGTGCGCGATGGCGCACGCGGCACCATCGCCATAACGGCTGGCGATGTACATTTTGGAGCGACGGCCACTTCGGGCCGCACATAATCAGGATCGGCACCCCTATGGCTGCAACGACAAAAGACGAACTCGTGTTCGTCGCCCTGGGCGGCGTTGGCGAAATCGGCATGAACATGGGGGCCTATGGCTTTGGCCCGCCACGCCGCCGCAAATGGCTGGTGGTCGATTGCGGCGTCACCTTCGGCGGACCCGCCGAGCCGGGCATCGAGCTCATCATGGCTGATCCCAGCTTTCTCGAAGAGCGCGCCGACGATGTCGTGGGTCTCGTTCTAACCCACAGTCACGAAGACCATTACGGCGCGGTGCTCGATCTCTGGCCGGCCTTCGACAAGCCCGTGTTCTGCACGGCGTTCACTGCCGCTATGCTGGCCGCCAAGCGAGCCTCGGACCAGATCGTCGAAAACGTCAACGTAACGCTCATGCGTCCGGGCCGCGCTTTTTCCGTGGGTCCGTTCACGGTGGAGCCGATCGGGGTGGCGCATTCCATTCCCGAAAGCTGCGCCCTGCTGATTTCCACCCCGATCGGGCGCGTTCTGCACACCGGCGACTGGAAGCTCGATCCCGATCCCGTCGGCTCGCCGCCGACCGATGTTGCGCGCCTCAAGGCCATCGGCGAAACGGGCGAGCCCCTGGCGCTGATCTGCGATTCCACCAACGCCCTCAAGGAGGGCGAAAGCCCGAGCGAACACGAGGTCGGGGCCAATCTCGAACGGCTCATCGCCGAGGCGCCGCATCGCGTTGCGGTCACCACTTTTGCCTCGAATGTGGGGCGCATCATCTCGATCGCGCGCGCTGCGGCCAAGGCTGGGCGGCAGGTGGTGCTGTCGGGCCGGGCCATGCACCGTATCTCGGGCATCGCCCGCGAACTGGGCATGCTCGAAGACGTGCCGCCGCTGCTTGACCAGGACATGTTCGCGACCTTGCCGCGCAACAAGGTGGTGCTGATCTGCACCGGCAGCCAGGGCGAGGCGCGGGCCGCCGTCGCCCGCATCGCCCGCCAGGAGCACCCGGCGATCGATCTCAATGCCGGCGACCGGGTGATCTTTTCATCCTGGGCCATTCCCGGCAATGAGCGCGAAGTCATCGACATCCAGAATCTCTTCATCGATCGCGGCATTGAGGTGGTGACCCAGACCAATGCGCTGGTGCATGTCACGGGCCATCCCCGCCGCGAGGAACTGCGCCGGCTCTATGACTGGGTGAAGCCCAGCGTCCTCGTGCCGGTGCATGGCGAGGCGGTGCATCTCGAAGCGCATGCGAAACTGGCGCGGGAGCATGGCGTGCCCAATGTGGTGCATGCCCGCAATGGCGATCTGGTGCGACTCTTCCCGGAGGTTGCCCACTTCCCGGCGGAGGTGCCGACCGGCGAGCTCTATCTCGATGGCAATGTGCTCTGTACGCCCGACGAAAGCGGCGTTCGCGGCCGGCGCCGGCTTTCCTTTGGCGGCCATATCGTCGTCAGCCTTTGCGTCGATACGCGCGGTCATGTCGTAGCCGGCCCGCAGATCGTGGTCGAGGGCCTACCGCAGGTCGAGGATGACGAAGAGTCGCTATCGCAGCTGATTGAGAAGACGGTGGCAGGCACGCTAAAGAGTGTTCCGCCAAAGCGCCGCGCCGACACCGAAGTGCTGCAGACCGCGATCATGCGGTCGCTGCGCGGGGAGGTCGGGGCATTCTGGGGCCGCAAGCCCAACGTCACCGTTTTCGTCCACGGAGTGTAGTCATGCAGATCGGCAGCCTCATCGCGATCTATTTCGTGGTCTGGTGGCTGACGCTGTTCATGGTGCTGCCCTTTGGCGCGCGCAGCCAGGTCGACGCAGGGCAGGTGATCCGGGGCTCCGAGCCCGGGGCTCCCGCCGTGCTTAGGCTCTGGCCCAAGCTGCTGGTAACGAGCGTGCTCGCCGCCCTCATCATGGCGCTGCTGATGTGGGGGCTTTCGAACCCGCTGCTGCGCCAATACTGGAGCTGACGGCTGCCTCCTGAGCGGCCGTCGCCTTTCTGCGTCGATTTGCCTATTCCGATAGCACGGTGAAGGTTTGCTTGCTTTGGTGGCAGACCTTCTCGCATTTCAGAGGGCGAAATAAAAAAGCAGGACCCGAGGGCCCTGCTTGGTATGAGTTTCGCGACAATTACGCTGGTCTTACGCGCACCCTAGAGTGGCGGCCAACGCTCCTCCCTTGACGTTGTCGGCGTCGGGCAACTTGAAGTTGCCTATGTTTTATTGGCGCCGAACCTAACAACCCAAGCAGTCGCTGCCAAGCAGATTCTGCATGGCTGCCATGGGAATTTTACACAGGTTTGGTCAGTAGTCTTTACCGAATCGCGTGGCGCCCCGTGCCTGCGAAAGAGGTTCCGGTTTGGGTCCGCCGAGGCTATAGGGATGAGGCCCGATTCCGTCGCGTTCCCGAGGACGACATGCGCCTTTCCCGTTACTTCCTTCCCGTTCTCAAAGAGACGCCCAAGGAAGCCGAGATCATCTCGCACCAGTTGATGCTGCGCGCCGGCATGGTCCGCCAACAGGCGGCCGGCAGCTATTCCTGGCTGCCGCTCGGGTTGAAGGTGCTCAACAAGATCGTGCGGATCATCGAGGAGGAGCAGAACCGCTCGGGCGCCATTCAGCTGCTGATGCCGACGCTGCAATCGGCCGATCTCTGGCGCGAGAGCGGGCGCTACGATGCCTATGGCAAGGAGATGCTGCGCATCAAGGATCGGCATGAGCGCGACATGCTCTACGGGCCGACCAATGAGGAGATGATCACCGACATTTTCCGCGGTTTCGTGCGCTCGTACAAGGACTTGCCGCTCAATCTTTATCACGTGCAGTGGAAGTTCCGCGACGAGGTGCGTCCGCGTTTTGGCACCATGCGCAGCCGCGAATTCCTGATGAAGGACGCCTATTCCTTCGATCTCGACGAAGCCTCGGCGGTGAAGGCCTATTACCGCATGTTCGTGGCCTATCTGCGCACCTTCCATCGCATGGGGCTGACCGCCATTCCGATGCGTGCCGATACCGGGCCGATCGGCGGCAATCTCAGCCATGAGTTCATCATCCTGGCCGAGACTGGCGAAAGCGCCGTATTCTGCCATGCCGACCTGCTCGATAAGCCCATTCCGGCCATCGACACCGATTTCTGCGGCGATCTCGAGCCGATCTTCCAGGACTGGACCTCGCTCTACGCCGCCACCGAGGAAATGGTGGACATGCCGGCCTTTGAGGCTGATGTGCCCGAGCACAAGCGGCTTTCGGCGCGGGGCATCGAGGTCGGCCATATTTTCTACTTCGGCACCAAGTATTCCGAGCCCATGAAGGCGACCGTCACCGGTCCGGATGGGAAGGACGTCACCGTGCATATGGGGTCTTACGGCATCGGCCCGAGCCGGCTGGTGCCGGCCGTGATCGAGGCCAGCCATGACGAGGCCGGCATCGTCTGGCCGGTGAGTGTCGCGCCGTTCGAGGCCGTGGTCATCAACCTCAAGGTCGGCGATTCCGCATCCGATTCAGCCTGCGAGGAGCTTTATGCCCGCCTCGAAAGCGAGGGCATCGATGTGGCTTACGACGATCGCGACCAGGGTGCCGGCGGCAAGTTTGCCACCGCCGACCTCATCGGCATCCCCTATCAGCTGATCGTTGGCCCGCGCGGGCTCAAGGAGGGCATGGCTGAAATCAAGCACAGGAAATCGGGCGAGCGCGAGACGCTGCCCATCGGCGATGCCGTCAACCGCTTGAAGACGTTGATCATTCCGCAGCGGCGGGACGCCGTTTGAGCCAGGTCGTCGACGATAGTCGCGGCGGCGCCGGGCCGTTCTCGCGCTTCGAATTCCTCGTGGCGGGGCGCTATCTGCGGGCCCGCCGCAAGGATGCGTTCATTTCGGTGATCGCGGCGCTGACGCTGACGGGCATTGCCATTGGGGTCGCGACGCTGATCGTCGTGATGTCGGTGATGAACGGCTTTCGCGATGAGCTCTTGTCCAAGATATTGGGATTGAACGGACATTTTTCCGCCTATCCCCTCGAGGAGCGGTTGACCGACTACAAGGAGACGGTTGGCGCCATCGAAGGTGTGCCCGGCGTGCGCTTTGCGGTGCCCTTCGTGGAAGGGCAGGCCCTGGCGTCCGGGCTGACCGAATCCACCGGCGTCTCGGCGCGCGGCATCGAGTTCGCTTCGGTGCAAAAGCTTGATCTGCTTTATAAATCCGCCGTGATGGGCAGCTGGGACGGATGGGATGAGGGCAATGGCGTCGCCATCGGCTCGCGGCTCGCCAACCGGCTCGGCGTGTCGGCCGGGGATATCGTGACGCTGGTCAACCCCAATGGCACGTTGACGCCGTTCGGGCGGACGCCGCAGATCCGGTCCTATCCGGTCAGCGTCGTCTTCAATCTCGGCATGGTCGAGTTCGACAGTTTCTACCTCTATATGTCGATGCAGGCGGCGCAGGACTATTTCAAGGCCTATGACGACGTGCTCGTCGAGGGCGCCGAGCCGCCTGATGTTCTAGCGACGGACGAAGAAATCGACGCGGCCTATCAGCGTGTCTACCGCGCCAACGCCATCGAGATCTTCATCGACGATCCTGATGATATCGCCACGATGCGCACGCGCATTCAGTCGCAAGTCACTCGGCCGATGACGATGACGGACTGGCAGCAGCGCAACGAAACGTTCTTTTCTGCGCTCCAGGTCGAACGCGTCGTGATGTTCACGATATTGTCGATGATCATCCTCGTCGCTGCCTTCAACATCATTTCGTCTCTGGTGATGCTGGTGAAGGATAAGGGGCGCGACATCGCCGTCTTGCGCACCATGGGCGCGACGCGTGGCTCGATCATGCGGATTTTCTCGATGACCGGCACGGCGATCGGGGTCGCAGGCACGCTGATCGGCCTGGGGCTGGGCCTGCTGATTGCGGCAAATGCCGAGACGCTGCGGGCCTTTATCTCCAATACTCTCGGGGTCACGCTGTTCCCGCCGGAGGTGTTCTTCCTCTCGACGCTGCCCTCGAAGGTCAATGCCGGGGAGGTGGGACTCGTGGTGGCGCTGTCGCTCAGCCTTTCGTTCCTCGCGACACTTTATCCCGCTTGGCGGGCGGCGCAGTATGAGCCCGTGGAGGCGCTGCGCTATGAGTGATGCGCATCTGGTTCTCGAAGGGGTGAAGCACAGTTACGGCGAGGGGGACAAGGCCGTCCATGTGCTTGAGGACGCGTATCTTTCGGTCAAGAGCGGCGAGATCGTCGCCATCGTCGCGCCATCGGGTGCCGGCAAGTCGACGCTGCTGCATATCGGGGGATTGCTGGAGCGCCCGCAGGCGGGGGAAGTGACCATCTGCGGCACGCCGACGATGGGGCTGGGCGAACGTGGGCGCACGCTGATGCGGCGCGATACCATCGGCTATGTCTACCAGTTCCATAATCTTTTGCCCGAATTCAGCGCGCTCGAGAACGTGGCGATGCCACAATTGATCTCAGGCTACACGTCGAATTCTGCGCAAAACCGTGCGCAAACGCTGCTGGACATGCTGAATGTTGGTCCGCGCGCGTTGCACCGGCCGGCAGAGCTTTCCGGCGGCGAGCAACAGCGCGTCGCCATCGCCCGAGCGGCCGCGAATCACCCCCGCGTGATCCTCGCCGACGAGCCGACTGGCAATCTCGATCCCGAGACCAGCGACCTTGTGTTCAAGGCGCTCGCCGGGCTCATCCGCGAGGAGGGGGCCGCGGCGCTGATCGCGACCCACAACCATGATCTGGCGCGCAAGGCCGACCGGATCGTGACGCTTCGGCGTGGCCGCGTGGAACCCATCACCCTCTGATCTGCTGCGACGCAATGTGCCGCACGGTGGCCGCTGCTGGCGCTGCCTGTGCGTGCGCGCGCCGTCGATCTTAACCATCCGGGCAGTGGATAAGCCTGTGGATTGGCTGTGGAGTAGACAGGAACAAAAGAAGAATATAAGAACAAAACAGAAACAACGGAGATGCGGTCCATGCTGAACTTTTTCAAGGATTTCATGGCGTTCGTGGTTCTGAGCGGCTTCAGCGTCGGGGCACTGACCTGGATGGACATGGCCAGCCGGCTGGTGTGAATAAGTCCGGCCAATTGAAAAGCCGATCCTTATGGTTCATATGCCGCGGGAAACGGGGAGTATCGGCATGACGGCGCGGATCATCGACGGCAAGGCCTTTGCGGAAGATCTGAGGGGGCGGATCGCGGGCCACGTAAACCGCCTCAAGACGGACCATCAGCTGACCCCCGGCCTCGCCGTCGTGATCGTGGGGCATGACCCGGCCAGCCAGGTCTATGTGACCAACAAGGCGCGGCAGACCGCCGAGGTTGGCATGCACTCGGAAAAATACGAGCTGCCCGAGACCACCAGCGAAGCCGAGCTCCTGGGGCTGATCACCCGGCTCAATGCCGATCCGAAGATCCACGGCATTCTGGTGCAGCTGCCCCTGCCGGCCCAGATCGATCCGACCCGCGTGATCCTCGCCATCGCGCCGGAAAAAGATGTCGACTGCTTTACCCCCGGCAGCGTCGGGCGGCTGGCAATCGGGCTGCCGGGGCCGGTGTCGTGCACGCCTTTGGGGTGCCTCATGCTGTTGCGCAATGAATTCGAGAGCATGGCGGGGCTCGACGCGGTGGTGATCGGGCGCTCGAACCTCGTGGGCAAGCCGATGGCGCAGCTGCTGCTGCGCGAGAATTGCACCGTGACCATGGCGCATTCGCGCACCCGCGACCTGGCCGAGGTGGTGCGGCGGGCCGATATCGTCGTGGCCGCTGTGGGGCGAGCGAAGATGATTGCCGGCGAGTGGATCAAGCCGGGCGCGACCGTGATCGATGTGGGCATCAACCGCATCGATGCGCCCGAGAAGGGACCGGGCAAGACGCGGCTCGTGGGCGACGTCGATTTCGAGGGCGCCAAGGCGGTGGCCGGCGCGATCACGCCGGTGCCGGGCGGGGTGGGTCCGATGACCATCGCCTGCCTCCTCGCCAATACGGTGACGACGGCCTCGCTGATCAACGGCCTGACGCCGCCGCGCGACCTCACCGCCTGAGCCGTCTCGTTCAGGCCGGGTTCAGTGCCGGACTGCTCTCTGGCGTGAACAGCTGGATCGGGAGCGGCCGGCATGCCATGCCCGGCCCTGAACGGGAGGACTGACGATGCGAAGTGTGCTGCTTGGCCTTGCGCTGATCACGGCGATCGAGCCGGCTTTGGCCACCGAATGGATGTATTGCGGCGATGCCGCGAGCGAGGCCGAGATCGGCCTGCTGCTGCCCCATCATGCAAGCGTGGTGGCGCCCATCGCGGTCACGCTGCGCGCACCGGGTCCGCGGCAATGGACATCGGACCCTGCCTATGGCGATGGCGCCGGCGCGATGGTGGGGCAGGCCTTCGGCGATGCGGAAATGCTGCTCGTCGACGTGCTCGACGACAATTTCAACGCGCCCGTCGCATCGCTCCGCGTCTTCCGCGTGATGGAGGGCGAGGTCTTCGTGCAGGCCGGCACACTGGCGATCGATGGCCTGGGTGCCTGGGCGGTGAGCTGCGAAGGGCCATGAGGCCGATCGGGGTTCTGGCGGCGCTGCTCGCCCTCTGCGCGCCGGCGACGGCCGGGCAGGGGCTGATGTGCGAGGGGCAGGATCTGACCGTGCATATACCGCTCGCCGGTATTGCCGGTATCGTGCCGCTTGGTGCCGAGATCGAGGCTGAGGGCCGGCGCTGGTCGATGGACGGTCCGCCCGGCGCCGCGCTGCTGGTCGCGGGACAGAGTTACGGCACCGGCGATGCGATCCGCATCGATCTGCGCGATGATGATGGCGCGGAGGTGCGGGTCCGGCTGCGCCTCTTCAGTGTCGATGGTGGCGACGCGGTGGGCGGGGTTGTGGAGATCGTGGGTACCGGGGCCTGGGCGGTGGCGTGTTCGTTCGGGTAGGGGCGCGGTCTTGTCTGGACTTTGTGCGGTCGGCTCCACCCCCTCCCGGCCTCCCCCATTAAGGGGGAGGTGAAGAGGGGCCCGCGATGGGTTGGTGTTCGATGCGGTCGGAGCCCGACCATCGTGGCCAATCGGCCGCATTGGCGAGGGAAAGATTGACCGGATGGGCGGGGGGCGGCTAAGCCAGACCGACCCTTCAAAGCCCGGCCCTTCATGCGCGTTTCCGATTTCGATTTCGAGCTGCCCAATGACCTCATCGCGCTCCATCCGGCCGAGCCGCGTGACAGCGCGCGGCTGCTGCTGGTTGGCGAAAAGGGGCGGCTCGAAGACCGGCATGTGACCGATCTCGTCGAGATCCTGAGGCCCGGCGACGTGCTGGTGGTCAATGATACGCGGGTTCTGCCGGCCGAGCTTTCGGGCACGCGCATTCGCGGGGAGAACCGCTCGAGCGTCTCGTTCAACCTGCACAAGCGGGTGGATGCCAACACCTGGCGGGCTTTTGCCCGGCCGGCCAAGCGGCTGCATGTGCTCGATGCGCTCGAACTGGGCGGCGGCGAGGGGCAGGGCCAGCCGATGCGTGCCCGGGTGGCCGGCAAGGGCGATACCGGCGAGGTGACGCTGGAATTCGAACTCGGCGGAGCCGAACTCGACGAGGCGATCAAGGCGCATGGCGCCATGCCGCTGCCGCCCTATATCGGGGCCAAGCGCGGGGTGGAGCCGCGCGACAGCGTCGATTACCAGACCGTCTATGCGGCGGTTGATGGCGCGGTCGCGGCGCCAACGGCGGGCCTGCATTTCACCGAGGCGCTGCTGCAAAGGCTGGCCGACCGGGGCGTGGCACTCGAACGCGTGACGCTGCATGTGGGCGCGGGCACCTTCCTGCCCATGAAGGTGGAGGACCTCTCCGAGCATCGCATGCATGCCGAATGGGGCGAGCTGACTGCCGCCACCGCCGAGCGGCTCGAAGCGGCGCGGGCGGCGGGCGGACGGATCGTGGCGGTGGGCACCACCAGCCTGCGGCTGCTCGAAACGGCGGCACGGGCCACCGGCCGGATCGCACCCTTCATCGGGGAAACCGACATTTTCATCACCCCAGGCTTCCGCTTCCGCGCCGTGGACGTGCTGATGACCAATTTCCACCTGCCGCGCTCGACGCTCTTCATGCTGGTCTCGGCCTTTGCCGGCTATGACGAGATGCGCAAGGCCTATGCCCATGCGATCGCCTCTGGCTACCGGTTCTATTCCTATGGGGATGGTTCGCTGCTGTTCCGTGCGCCGGGGGATGAGGAATGAGGGGGGCGTTTGCGGCTGAGCCGATGATGGCGCGCGGTCTGCCCGGGAGAGGTTCCTGCGCTCGGCCCTCGTCCTTCGAGGCCTTGCTGTGCAGGGCACCTCAGGATGAGGGCTGCGAGGATATCTGCCCATGACCAGCCCCGTGACCTTTACCCTTGAGGCCACCGATGGCATGGCGCGGCGGGGGCGGATTGATACGCATCGCGGGGCGATCAATACGCCGGCCTTCATGCCGGTGGGTACGGCCGGCACGGTGAAGGGGCTTTATCCCGAGCAGGTGCGCGAGACCGGTGCTGACATCCTTTTGGGCAATACCTATCACCTGATGCTGCGGCCGGGCGCCGAGCGCGTGGCGCGGCTCGGGGGGCTGCATGAGTTCATGGACTGGGCGCGGCCGATCCTCACCGATTCGGGCGGGTTCCAGGTCATGTCGCTGGCCAAGCTCAGGAAGCTGACTGAAAAGGGCGTGACGTTCCGTTCCCATATCGATGGGTCGGCGCATGAGCTGACCCCGGAGCGGTCGATCGAGATCCAGAAGCTGCTCGACAGCGACATCATCATGCAGCTCGACGAATGCATCGCGCTGCCGGCGGAGCACCGCGAGATCGAGCGGGCGATGGAATTGTCGCTGCGCTGGGCGCAGCGCTCCAAGGATGCGTTTGCCGAGGCGCCGGGGCGGGCGCTGTTCGGCATCGTGCAGGGGGGCGATGACCCCGAGCTTCGGGCGCGCTCGGCGGCCGGGCTTCAGGACATCGGCTTTCACGGCTATTCGATCGGCGGGCTGGCGGTGGGCGAGCCGCAGGAGGTGATGTTCCGCGTGCTGTCGGACCTCACCCCGCTGATGCCGCAGGATCGGCCGCGCTACCTGATGGGCGTAGGCAAGCCCGACGACATTCTGGGTGGCATCGAGCGGGGCGTCGACATGTTCGATTGCGTGCACCCCACGCGCGCCGGGCGGCACGGGCACGCCTATACCCGGTTCGGGGTGATCAATCTCAAGAATGCCCGCCACAAGGACGATCACCGGCCGCTCGACGAGGCTTCGCCCAACCCCAATTGCCGGCGGTTTTCGCGCGCCTATCTCCATCACCTCGTCAAGGCCGAGGAAATGCTGGGCGCCATGCTGCTCAGCCAGATCAATCTGCATTACTATCAGGAGCTGACGGCCGGCGCGCGCACCGCCATTTCGGCAGGGCGCATGGCCGATTTCGCCGTCGAAACGCGGAACGGATGGGCGCGCGGGGATCTGCCGCCGCTCGCCTGACCGCGCTCGCTCAAGACCGAACACGAGGACGCTGACCATGGGACGCAAGGCCGCCTTCGCCCAACTCGAAAGCCACAAGGACCGGGTGGCGAAAACCACCATGCGCGCGATGTTCGCGTCCGATCCGCAGCGGTTCTCGCGCTTTTCGGCGGCGCATGGTGACATGCTGCTCGACTATTCCAAGAACCGCATCGATGCCGAGGCGCTGGCGGCGCTGTTTGCCTTTGCGCGGCAGGTGGAGCTCGAGCCCCGGCGTGATGCGATGTTCCGGGGCGAGCACCTGAACGAAACGGAGGACCGGGCGGTTCTGCACACGGCGCTGCGCCATCAGGGCGATGGCGCGGTGATGGCCGATGGCGCCGACGTGATGCCGGGGGTGCGCGAGGTGCTGGGGCGCATGCGCAGCTTCGTGACGGCGGTTCGGGACGGGACGATCGCCGGCACGGGCGGCGCCTTCGCCGATATCGTCAATATCGGCATCGGCGGCTCGGACCTCGGACCGGTGATGGCGACGCTGGCGCTTGCGCCCTATACGCGGCCCGACCTCCGGTGCCATTACGTCTCCAACGTCGATGGCGCGCATCTGGCCGATACGCTCAAGGGTCTCGATCCGGCGCGGACGCTGTTCATCGTCGCCTCCAAGACCTTCACCACCGACGAGACGATGACCAACGCCAATTCGGCGCGGGCCTGGCTTGCGGGGGCGCTGGGCGATGCGGCCGTGGGCGACCATTTCGCCGCCGTCTCCACCAACCTTGCCGCCTGCGACGCCTTCGGCATCAAGGCCGACCGCATCTTCGGGTTTTGGGACTGGGTGGGCGGGCGCTATTCGGTGTGGTCGGCCATCGGCCTGCCGGTGGCGCTGGCGGTGGGCTTTGATGTGTTCGAGGCGTTCCTCAGGGGCGCGGCCGGCATGGATCGGCATTTCCGTGAGACGCCGCTGGAGCAGAACCTGCCGGTGATCCTGGGGCTTCTGGGGGTGTGGTATCGCAATGCCTGGGGCTTTGCGACCCACGCGGTGCTGCCCTATGACCAGCGGCTGTCGCGCCTGCCGGCCTATCTGCAGCAGCTCGACATGGAGAGCAATGGCAAGGGCGTGACGCTTGCGGGCAAGCCCGTGGGCTGGGCCACGGGCCCGGTGATCTGGGGCGAGCCGGGCACCAATGGCCAGCACGCCTTCTACCAGCTCATCCACCAGGGCACCGAGGTGATCCCCTGCGACTTCCTCGTCGCCGCCATTCCCCATGAGAGCCTGCCGCCCCATCACGACAAGCTCCTGGCCAATGTGCTGGCCCAGTCCGAAGCGCTGATGCTGGGCAAGACCGAGGATGAAGCGATCGCCGAGCTGAAGGGCACGGGGCTCGACAAGGGGCGGATCAAGGCGCTGGCGCCGCACAAGGTGTTTCCGGGCAACCGCCCCTCCAACACCTTGATGTATCGCCAACTCGACCCCGAGACGCTGGGCGCGCTCGTGGCGCTTTACGAGCATAAGGTGTTCGTGCAGGGCACGATCTGGAACGTCAATTCCTATGACCAGTGGGGCGTGGAGCTGGGCAAGCAGCTGGCCAAGGCGCTGCTGCCCAAGGTGATGGGCGAGGCTTCGGCGGGCGATCACGACAGCTCGACGCAGGGGCTGCTCAGGCATCTGCATGGGTTGCGCGCCCGGGGCTGACGGGCGCCGCTGCGACCAAAGCCGCAGCCCGGTGTGGCGCTGCGGCACTTGCGCGCAGGGCAGGGCAGAGCTAAGGGCTGAGACTGCATGGTCCGAAGAGGATCGTGGGCATTGTTGCGGACCGATCGCCCGAGGGCCGACCAGCGTCCGGCGAGGAACCGTGTTGAACAGCCTGCCGACCCGACCCGACCTGCCGCAGCCGCTGCGCCGGTCCTTGTCCGAGAGCGTCGCCGATACCATCGCCGAGGCCATATCGACACGCGCGCTGGCGCCCGGAGCCCGCCTCGTGGAAACGACGCTGGTGGAAAAGCTCGGCGTGAGCCGCGTGCCGGTGCGCGAGGCGCTGAAGGTGTTGCATGCGCAGGGCATCATCAGCGGGGGCGGCCATCGCGGCTATCGCGTCACCGCGTTCGATCCGCAGGTGACCCAGCAGGTGATGGAGGTGCGGCTCAGCCTCGAATCGTACCTCTTGCGTGACGCGATCATCAACTGGCGCAACGGCACCGAGAAGCTCGACGCGCTCGAGCCCGCCATCGAGCGCATGCGGGCTTCGGCGGCGGCCGGCAGCATCCGCAATTCGCTGGTGGCCGATCTCGAATTCCACCGCGCCATCCGCAAGGCGGCCAACAACGCCATTGTCGGCACGCTGTGGGACACGATCTCGCGGCATGTCCTCATCGTGTTCAACTACGAACGGTTCCGCGACGGCAATCTCGAAGCCATTCCCCGCCAGCACGAAGAGCTGCGCGACTGGATCGTGTCTGAAATCGCAAAACCCGAAACCAGCATGACCGCCATCGAGCAGGCGCTCGAGGATCACATGCTGCTGATTGCCCGCAAGACCGAGCAGGCCCTGTCGCTGACGCGCTGAGGGGTCGCTGCCAACTCCAGTGTCCCGGGCTTCACCCCCTCCCGGCCTCCCCCGTCAAGGGGGAGGAGGTGGTCCGTGGCTGGGGTGAGGGTACGCTTCCAACTCACGACCCTTTGGGGCGGGAACAGGCGTTGGGCACAGGCAAAATTTGCTTAAGAAGGAAAGTGGGCGGGTACGGCGATAGGGATCGCCGGCACACCCGCGCCCTGTTGCCGCTCTGTATATTGTGTGACAATCTACAATTAGACGTTGGTGGGCCGATGGGCTCGATGCCGGCGTTGGCGGTGCCGGTGGCCGCGCGATCCATCGGCTTCAACAGCGGATAGCCGGACCCCTCATGCATAGAATTGGCGTCGACGTCGGCGGGACGTTCACGGACTTCACCCTGCACAATGAAGCGACGGGGGAGGTGTTCTTCTACAAGACGCCCTCGACCCCGCATGATCCGTCCGAGGCGATCGAGAACGGGCTGCGCGGCATGCTGGCCGAGTTCGGCCTAGCGGCGGGCGATGTCAGGTATCTCGCCCATGGCACGACGGTTGCGACCAATATCGTCATCGAGCGACGCGGGGCAAAGACCGGGCTCGTGACCACCAGGGGCTTTCGCGACGTGCTCGAACTGGGGCGGCAGGCGCGGCCCTCGATCTATGATTATCGCATCGAAAAGCCGCCCGTGCTGGTGCCGCGCGACCGCCGCGTCGAGGTGGCCGAACGCGTTGGCCCCGATGGCGAGGTCCTGACGGCGCTCGACGACGCCTCCCTCGAAGCGGCGGTGGAAAAGCTGGCCGCCGCCGGGGTCGAAAGCGTCGCGATCTGCTTTTTGCACTCCTATCGCCGCCCAGAGCACGAGGCGCGGGCCCGCGATGTGGTGGCGCGGCTGTTGCCCGATGCCTATGTGTCGCTCTCGAGCGAAATCCTGCCCGAATTCCGTGAATTCGAGCGCATGTCGACGGTGGCGGTGAACGCCTTTGTGGGTCCCAAGATGGGCGCCTATCTCAAGCGCTTCCGCAAGCGCGTCGCCGATGTCGGCATTCCGGCCGAGCCCTACACCATCCATTCCAATGGCGGGCTGATGTCGGTCGATACGGTCTATGCCAGCCCGGTGCGCACCTGCGTGTCGGGGCCGGCGGCGGGCGTGGTGGGCGCCGCAGAAATCGGCCGCATCGCGGGGCTGCCTAACCTCATCACCTTCGACGTTGGCGGTACCTCGACGGACGTGTCGCTGATCCATCAGTCGACGCCGCTCTTTACGAGCGCACGGCTCGTGGCCGGCTATCCGGTGAAGACGCCGATGCTCGACATCCATGTCATCGGTGCGGGGGGCGGGTCGATCGCCTCGATCGACGACGCCGGCGCACTCAAGGTGGGGCCGCGCTCGGCGGGTGCGGCGCCGGGGCCGGTGGCCTATGGGCTGGGGGGCACGGAGCCGACTATCACCGATGCCAATCTCTGCCTGGGGCGGCTCGATGCGCGCACGCTTCTGGGCGGGCGGATGCAGATCGATCTCGAGGCCGCACGGCGGGTGATCACCGACACGGTCGCGACCCCGCTCGGGCTGTCGCTGGAAGCAGCGGCGCATGGCATCATCCAGATCGCCAACGCCAATATGAGCCGCGCCATTCGCTCGGTGTCGGTGGAAAAGGGCTATGACATGTCCGAATTCGCCCTCTGCGCCTTTGGCGGCGCGGGGCCGCTGCATGCGGGCGAAGTGGCGATCGAATGCGGGCTGCCGCGTATTCTCATTCCGCGCGAGCCGGGCACGGTGTGCGCGCGTGGCATGCTTTTGACCGATCTCTCATCCGACTATGTGCGCAGCCATTTCGCCGATGCGAGCGAAGGCTCGTGGGCGACGGTGCTCGAGCTTTTCGCGGCGATGGAGGCCGAGGGCGAGGCCTGGCTCGACAGCGAAGGGGTGGCCCAGGACGACCGGCGGTTCAAGCGGCTGCTCGACGCGCGCTATCGCGGGCAGAATTTCGAAGTGAAGGTGGATTGCGACGGGCTCGGGGCCGGCGATATCGCGGAGGTGGCCAACCGCTTCCACGCCGCGCACACCAAGGAATATGGCTACGACATCCGGCATCGCGACATTCAGTTCGTGTCGGCGCGGGTGCAGGCCATTGGCATCGTGCGCAAGGCGCCACAGATCGAGGTGCCGGGCGGGCCCTCGCTCGATGGGGCGAAGACGGGTTCGCGCCCCGTCTACATGGACGCGGCCCATGGATGGATGGACACGCCCATCTATGCCCGCGGGCTGCTGCCGGCCGAGACCGATATCGCCGGCCCGGCCATCATCAACGAGATGAGCGCCACGAGCCTCATCCTGCCCGGCCAGAGCGTGCACGCCGACCGCTGGGGCAATCTGATCGTGAGGACCAAGTGATGACCGCCGTGCAGGACCATATCGCCGACCCGATCCAGATGGAGGTGTTCTCCAACCGGCTGCTGGCGATCGCCGAGGACATGGGCTCGATCCTCATCCGCTCGTCCTTCTCGTCCAACATCAAGGAGCGGCGCGACTGTTCCACGGCGCTGTTCGATGCCAGCGGGCGGCTGATCACCCAGGCCGACCATATTCCCATTCATCTGGGCGCGATGATCGGCGCGGTCGAGGCGATGCTGAAGCGCTATCCGCTCGAGGCGATGGCGGAGGGCGATGCCTTCATCGCCAACGACCCGTATCTGGCGGGCGGCAGCCATCTGCCGGACATCTCAATCATCACGCCGGTGCATCACGAGGGCAAGGTCCGCTTCTTTTGCGGCAATATCGCCCATCATGCCGATGTGGGCGGCAAGACGCCGGGCTCGACCTCAGGCGCGTCGCGTTCGATTTTTGAAGAGGGCATCAGGCTGCCCATCATCCGCATCGCGCGGGGCGGGCAGATTGACGAGGACCTGCTCGAACTCATCGCCCACAACACCCGCGACCCCGAGGAGCGGCTGCTGGATTTGAGGACCCAGGTGGGCACCAATGTGCGCGGCGGCGCGATGCTGGTGCAGTTGATCGAGCGGATGGGCTGGCCGGCGGTGGAGCAGGCCATCGAGGACATTCTCGCCTATACGCGGCGGCGGCTGCGCAACCGCGTCGCGGCGCTGCCCGATGGCGTTTATCGCTTCGAGCGGGCGATGGATGATGACGGGTTTCCCGGCGCGCCGGTGCCGATCGTCTGCACCGCGACGATCGCGGGGGACCGGTTGTCCTTCGATTTCGATGGCTCGGGACCGCAGGCGCGCGGGGCGATCAACCTGCCCGACAGTGCGCTCAAGGCGTCGATCTATTATTGCGTCAAGGCCGTGCTCGATCCGGGGCTGATGCCCAATCAGGGGATCATCGACCCCATCGAGATCACCGCGCCATCAGGGACCATCGTCAACCCCAAGGCGCCCGCGGCGGTGGCGGCGCGGGCGGTGACCTCGAACCGGCTCTGCGGGGCGGTGTTCGGGGCGCTTTACCAGGCGCTGCCGGCCGAGCAGGTAATGGCCTCGTGCAACGATTCCACCTCGGCCGTTTCGGTCTCGGGCTGGCATCCGCAGCGCAACGCCACCTATGTCTATCCCGAAAGCATGGGCGGAGGCGCGGGCGCCTTCGCCGATCGCGACGGGATGGACGCGGTGCATGTGCACACGGTCAATTCCACCAACCTGCCGGCCGAGGCGCTTGAGCTCGAATATCCGCTGCTGCTCGATGAATACGCGCTGGTGCCCGATTCCGGCGGGGCCGGGCGGCATCGCGGCGGCATGGGCATGGCACGCCAGATCCGGGCGCGGCAGGACAACACGACGTTCTCGGCACGCTCGGACGCCCATATCGTGCCGGCGCCAGGCGTGTTCGGCGGCAAGCCCTCCAATGTCACGCGGATCAGGCGCAATCCGGGTACGGCGCAGGAGGAGGAGTTGCACTCCAAGGCCACCGGCCTCGTGCTGATGGCGGGCGAAATCATCCGGGTGGAGACGCTCGGAGCGGGCGGCTATGGCGACCCGGCCGAGCGGGCGCTGGCCGATATCGCGCGTGACCTGCGCGAGGAAAAGGTGAGCCGGGCCGCCGCCGAGCGGGACTATGGCGCGGACCGGGTGGCCCGCGCCCTGTCGCTGGGCTGATCGCGGTTACGACGTCTTTTGCGGCAGGTAGGCCACCACTTCGACTTCGACGCGGACCTCGGGCGAGCCGAGGCCCGCGATGATGATGCCGGTATGGGGCGGACGATGATCGCCGAAGAACGCCTTGCGCGCGGCGGTGACGGCGGCGCCGTCGTCGCGGTCGACGAGGATGGTGTTGATCTTGACCACATGCTGGGGCGTGGCCCCGACATGGCGGAGGATGGCGCCGATATTCTTGTAGACCTGCTCGATCTGGAGCGCGGCATTGCCGGGCCCGACCATGACGCCCTCGGAATTGCGGGCGACCTGGCCGGCAACGAAGATGAAATCGCCGGCGCGGGCGACATGCTCGTAGCCCGGCACGGGCCAGACATCGGGCGGGCTGGAGAGTTCGATACCATCGACCATCTTGGGGTCCTCTTTGTGGGGATCGCAATGCGGATGCGCGTTGGGGCAGGGCCCGGACATCCGCTTCGAGAGCGAGTTAACCATGAAATCCCGGCCCTTTGGCCGGCTTGATCTGGGGATTGAGATGCAAAAGAGACTTGATGGCATGGTGGCCATCGTTACCGGGGGCGCGGACGGCATGGGGCGCGCGACAGCGCTGCTGTTTGCGCGCGAAGGCGCCAGGGTCGTGGTCGGGGATGTCGACACGGCCGGCGGGGCCTCGCTCGAAGCCGAGGCGAAAGCGGCCGGCGGCGAGATCAGCTTTTTGCGCTGCGATGTGTCGGTGGAAGCCGATGTCGCCGGGCTCGTCGCGCATGCCGAGACGCGGTTCGGCAAGCTCGATACGATCTTCAACAATGCCGGCATCGAGCAGCCGGTGACGCCATCGGACCAGGTGAGCGAGGCGCTGTTCGAGCGGGTGATCGACGTCAACCTCAAGGGCACGTTCTTTGGCTGCAAGCATGCGCTGCCGGCTCTGCTGCGCAATGGCGGCGGCACCATCGTCAACAATTCTTCGGTGAGCGCCTTTGCCAATGTAGGGGGCAATCTCTCCTATGCGGCATCCAAGGGTGGCATCATGTCGATGACGCGGGTGATCGCCATCGAATATGCGACGCGCAACATCCGCTGCAACGCCATCAACCCCGGCGTCATCGACACGGGAATGAACCGGCGCAATCTCGACCTTGCTGCCGATCCGGCGCAGCTCGAACAGAAATGGCGGTCTATCACGCCGATGGGGCGGATGGGCACGGGCGACGAGATTGGCGAGGCGGTGCTGTTCCTTGCCTCGAAGCAATCCTCGTTCATCACCGGCATCGGGCTTCTGATCGATGGCGGGAGGGTCGCGACGTGAGCGGGGTTCTGGACGGCAAGATCGCGGTCGTCACCGGCGCGGCGCGCGGGCTGGGGCGGGCGGTGGCGCGCGCCTATGCCAGTGAAGGCGCGGTGGTCTATGCGCTCGATATGCTCGCCGACGAGGTGGCGACGCTGGCCGAAGAGCCCGGCGATATCCGGCCGCAGCGGCTCGACCTGACTGATGCCGCGGAGGTGGCCAAGGTGTTCGCCGCCATCGAGGCCGAGGCGGGGCGGATCGACGTTTTGGTCAACAATGCCGGCATCATCTTCTACAACCCGGTGGAGGCCGTGTCGGTGGCGGATTGGGACCGTCTAATGGCGGTCAACCTGCGCGGGCCGTTCCTCTGCACGCGGGCCGTGGCGCCGGGGATGAAGGCGCGGCGGGCTGGGGCGATCATCAATGTGTCGAGCAATGCCGGGGTGGTCGGCGGGCTCGATGAATCAACCTATTGCGCTTCGAAATTCGGGCTGGAGGGGCTGTCGCGCTCGCTGAGCCACGAGTTCACGCCCTTCAATGTGTCGGTCAACACCATCACGCCGGGGCACCCGATGCATACGGCGATGAGCGAGATCACCTACCCCCCGGAGCTGCGCAAGATCTGGAAGGACCCGATGGAGCTGACCCCGGCCTTCATCCACCTGGCGCTGCAGGATGCTTCGGGCATCACCGACAAGCGCATCCGCGCCTGGGACATGGTGCAGGAGCTGGCGGGGACGTCCAAGGCCCCGTGACGACCAAGTCGCCCTGACAAAGAAAAGCCCCGGATCGCGGAAGCGAACCGGGGCAGTCGGGGGACAGGAAGGGTAAAGTGTAGATCAGACGGTATGGGTGGCGCGCTGCGTGCCGCCCTTCTGGCTGCGGCTGGTGACGGTGATGGTCGCCCCCTTGGGCGCACGCACCAGCCATTCGACCGGGCGGGCATTGGCGGTCCATTGCTGGCCCCAGGGCGACCAGGGATAGAGGCGCTCGTTGCGGCCGGCGAGATTGCCGAGATCGGCCTTCTCCGGGTTCATCACCAGCTCGCCGCCCTCGACCGCAATGGTCGCGGTGACGGGCTTGGCCACCTTGTTGGCGATCGCCACGTCGGAGAGGTTGGTGGGCAGATAGCCGTGATTGGCGATGACCGCCCGCACCTTGTAGAGGTCGGCGCCGAGCGCGGTGACGCTGAGATCATCGATTTTGACCTGCGGGGCCGCTGCAGCGTGGCGCAGGTTGAACAGCACGTTCTGGCGGCAGATCTCTTCGAGCAGATTGCCCGGCGGGTTGCGGTAGCTCCAGATATTGACCATGCCGCCGATCTCGATCCGGCCCAGCTGCGGGTGATCGAAGGGCTTCCAGTCGCGCCAGCCCTTTTCGGCCATATGGGCCTTCACATAGGTGTAGACCTTCTGCTGCACCTCGGCATTGCGCGGATAGAGGTTGTAATAGCCTTCCTTGGGCACGCCGGCGGTGCGTTCGAGATCCCAGAGCTCGGTGCCGAAGGAGATGATGCCCATCTCCTCATAGGTCCAGTCCATCAGGCCGCCGCGGCGCACGACGGATTTGTCGGGCGTGAATTCCTCGTAGATCGAGACGGTGGGATAGCCGGTGAGCTCGGTGCCGACCTTGCCGATCTCCTTGTAGAGATTGATGTCGCGCGCGCTCATGGCGCTGTCGGGCTTGGTCATCGAGGGGCGAAGGATGATGCCGCCATGGGTATGGTAGGCACACATGCCGCAGATATTGGGATGGCTGAGGATGAACTTGGCCATGCCGAAGGCTTCAGGCTCGGAGAGCGGATGCTCGCCGGCGCCATATTCCTGCGGCGACCAGTGGGTCGGGAAATTACGGTTCATGTTGCCGTCGAAGGGCTTTTCGACCGGCACGTTGACCCCGTCATAATTGCGGATCGAGCCCTCCGGATAGAGCCGGAAATACTCCCCACCTTCCTCGCCCGGCTTGCGCTGGACCATGATGTCGGGATTGTCGGGGTTCTTCTTCCACTCGCCCTTGGGATCGGGCACGCGCATCCAGACGAGGAAGCCGTCGCCATCGATATCCTCGGGGATGAGGCCCTCGATGCGATCGAAGCCGGGCTGGAAACGGCCATTGCCGCACCAGTTGAAATAGGGCGGCTGGAGCGAAAGCTCGGCCCCATCGGGATTGATGCGCGGCAGGATGTAGAAGGCCTGCGTGTCGACGAGGCGGGTGACCTCCTCGTCCTTGCCGTATTGGGTGAGGAGATGCCAGACGGCATAAAGCGCGGTGGCGCTGGTGGCGTGCTCTTCGGCGTGGATCTGCCCGTCAATGTAATAGCCGGGCTTGTCCTCGAGCGGGCCGGTCTTGGCATTGCCGATCTCGACCAGCCAGACATCGCGGCCCTCGAAGGACTTGGCGAGCGATGTCAGTTTGGCGAGGTGCGGGAAGGCCGAAACGAGCGCCTGAAGCCGCTCGGTCATTTCGGCGTAGGTGTAGTAGCGGTCGAAGCGAACGTCGAGTTCGGTCATGGCGCGTCCTGGAGTTCAGGCGTGGAAAGGGCGGCGCCCTGCGGCGCGGTGCGGATGCAGGCGCTGAAATGGCCGGGCGACACTTCGGTCGGCACCGGGATCACCTTGGCGCAATCGGGGATGGCGATGGGGCAGCGGGTGCGGAAGACGCAGCCCGATGGCGGATTGATCGGGCTCGGAATATCGCCCTTGAGGATGATGCGGTCCGGGCGGGCCCGTGCATCGGGGTTGGGCACCGCCGAGAGCAGAGCCTTTGTGTAGGGATGGTTGGGCGAGCGGTAGAGCTTGCGGGTGGGCGCAATCTCCATGACGCGGCCCAGATACATCACGATCACACGATCGGAGATATGCTCGACCACCGCCAGATCATGGGCGATGAAGAGCATGGTGAGGTTGAACTCGGCCTTGAGGTCTTCGAGCAGGTTGACCACCTGCGCCTGGATCGAGACGTCGAGGGCCGAGACCGGTTCGTCGGCGACGATGAAATCGGGCTCTACCGCAAGGGCGCGGGCGATGCCGATGCGCTGGCGCTGGCCGCCCGAGAACTCGTGCGGGAAGCGGTCGAGATAATCACCGGTGAGGCCAACCTGTTCGAGCAGCTTGACGATGCGGTCCTCGCGCTCCTCGGGCCTGCCGATATGGTGCACGGCCAGCGCGTGACCCAGCATGGTGCGGATTTTCTCGCGCGGGTTGAGGCTGGCATAGGGATCCTGGAAGACGATCTGCATGCGCTTGCGATAGCGCCGCATCTCGGGCTTGCTCAGCCGGGTGATGTCGGTGCCATCGAAGACGATGCTGCCGTCGGTGGGCTCCTCGAGCCTCAGGACGGTGCGGCCCACCGTGGTCTTGCCCGAGCCGGACTCGCCCACGAGGCCCACCACCTCGCCGCGCTTGATGGAGAAGGACACATCGTTGACGGCCTTCACGTGGTTTATCACGCGATTGAAGACCCCGCCCTTGATGGGAAAGTACTTCTTGAGATTGGTGACGGTGAGCAGCGCATCCTGCTGGCCGGACGCCGCATTGGGGGGGATGACGGGCTTGGTCATGCTGAGGCCCTCGTCGGCAGATCCAGTTCCTTCCAGCGGATGCAGCGGACGCTGCGCCCGTTCTCGAGCTGCTCGAGCGGCGGTTCGCTCGTTGCGCAGCGCTCCTCGGCATAGGCGCAGCGGGTGCGGAAGCGGCAGCCGCTGGGGAGCTTGGTGAGCAGCGGCACATAGCCGGGAATGGCCTGGAGGCGCGTCTTCTCCTCGGCGCCCATGCGCGGGATCGACTGCATCAGGCCCGATGTGTAGGGCATCAGCGGACGGGTGAAGATCTCTTCCACGGTGCCGGTCTCGACCACCTGGCCGGCATACATGACGACGACGCGCTGGGCCATTTCAGCCACGACGCCGAGATCGTGGGTGATGAACACGATCGCCATCCCCAGCCGTTCCTGGAGGTTGCGCATGAGATCGAGGATCTGCGCCTGGATGGTGACGTCGAGCGCGGTGGTCGGCTCGTCGGCAATCAGCACGCTGGGCTCGCAGGAGAGCGCCATGGCAATCATCGCACGCTGGCGCATGCCGCCCGACATCTCGTGGGGATATTGCGCGGCGCGGCGCGCCGGCTCGGGAATGCCCACGACCTCGAGCATCTCGATGGCGCGCTTCATGCCCTCGGATTTCGAGACCTTCTGGTGCTGGATGACCACCTCGGCGATCTGCTGGCCGATGGTGTGCACCGGGTTGAGGCTGGTCATCGGCTCCTGGAAGATCATGCCGATGTCGTTGCCGCGCACATTGCGCATCTCGCGGTCGGAGATGGGCACGAGGTCGCGGCCGCGCAGGCGGATGGTGCCCTTGGAGATCTTGCCGATCTTCTTGGGCAGGAGCCGCATGATCGAGAGGCTGGTGACCGATTTGCCAGACCCGGATTCGCCCACGATGGCGAGGGTCTCCCCGGCATTGACGACGAAGCTGACCCCGTCGACGGCGCGCACGGTCTGCCCTTCGCCCACGATGAACGAGGTGTGGAGGTCTTGGACCTCCAGAAGCGGCGTGCCGGCCTTGGGAGGGGCGGTTTGGGGAGAGGCTGCTTGCATGGTCAGGCGCTCATTCTTTCGGGCGCGTAGGCCGGGGCTGCGAGGGGAGAGGTGAACCGGCCGGAGCCGGGGGCGGCAAGAATGGCACCATCATAGACGGTTTTGCCCGCCACGATGGTGCGCAGCACGCGGCCGGTGAAGCGCGCGCCATGATAGAGTTGTGCCACATCGCGGGCGAAACTCAGCATGGTATCGGGGCGGATTTCTGTCTCTGCGGCAAGATCGACGAGAATGAGATCGGCATCGGCCCCCGGCGCGATGCGGCCCTTGTCGGTGAGCCCGAAGCGGCGGGCGGCATTGCCCGAGAGCAGCGCCATGGCCTTTTCGAGGCTGATCCGGCCCTTTGCCACCGCATCGAGCATGCCGGGCACCAGAACCTCGGACCCCGGCGTGCCCGGGGGGGCCTCGAGGAAGTTGTTGGCGCTGGCGAGCTTTTCGGCATGCGAGAAGGCGGCGTGGTCGGTGGTGACATGGGCGATGGTGCCATCGCGGATGGCATCCCACAGCGCATCCTGATCGGCCTTGGTGCGCACCGGCGGGTTGATCTTGGCAAAGACCCCGGCGCGGGTAACGTCGGCCTCGGTGCGGAAGAGGTAATGCGGGCAGGTCTCGGCCGAAAAGTCCGAGGTGCCGCGGAAGCGCCGCAGCACATCGACGGTGCGCGCCGAGGTGACATGGGCAATGTGGAGCCTCGCGCCCGCATCCATGTTCATTGTGAGGAGCTTGGCGACGGCGACGGCCTCGCAGATATCGGGCCGGGCCGCCAGATGGGTGCGCGCATCGGCCAGATCGAGGCCATGGGCCACCCGCTCGGCATGGGCGAGCAGCTGCGCGCTTTCGGCATGGGCGATGACGGGCAGGCCGACGCGGGCGGCGGCGCGCAGCGCGGCGAGCTGGTCGGCCTCGTCGGGGAAGGCGAGCCCGAAGAATTCATCGTCGCGGCCTTCGGGTGCCGGGGTGGTGAAGATCTTGAAGGCGACGGCGCCGGCATCGCGCATGGCGGCGACGCCCTCTCTGCTGAGGTCGCCCGGCGCGGCGATGAGGCCGAAATTGATGAAGGCATGCTCGGCGAAATGGGCCTTGCGCATCTCGACGCGCTCGGCGGTGTTGCAGCAGGGCTTGGAGATCGGCATCTCGAACAGCGTGGTGATGCCGCCGGCGGCCGCCGCGCGCGTCTCGCTCTCGACCGTGCCGCGATCGGGATAGGCGGGCGCGCGGATGTGGAAGTGAATGTCGATGGCGCCGGGCAGGAGGTGCCGGCCGGTGCCATCGATGATTTCTGGAGCCGTGCCTTCGCCGCGCGGCAGGAGGGCAGCGATGCCGCCCTCCGAGATCGCCACGTCGCGCTCGATCAGCCCTTCAGGGGTGAGGACGGTGGCGTTGCGGATGATGGTCTGGATACCGGCCACTATCTGAGCCCCAGTTCGTCGAGGGCCTTGGCGACGCCATCGAGGTTGGTGAGGTGCATCGAGGCGTAGTTGGGCGCCAGCACCACGCCATGGCCACCGGCGCGATAGGTCGCCATCACCGAGCGATAGGCGATGTCGGGGGTCATCTTCGCCGTTTCGGGCTTGGTGCGCGGGGCATCGACGCCGATGCCCATATAGACCTTGGCCTTGCCGTTGACGCCGCGCAGCGCATCGGCGCACTGGCCATGGACGTAGGTGTCGGGGTCCATGCCGGCTGCGATGAGCCCCGAGAACGGCGCCTCCTTGAGCCCGAGCAGCCGGTAGAGCACGGCGGTGGCTTCATCGGGCGAGAAATCGCGCAGGATGGTCTTCTGGAAAAAGCCGAGTTCTTTCGTGAAGACCTCTCCGGCCTGGTGCTGGTAGGTGATGGGCTTGACCCAGTCGGCATAGCGGGTCTGCTCTTCCCAGGGCCACTGGGCCTTGCGGAAGATGTTGAAATGATTGCGGTTCCAGACATTGAGGCCGAAGGGCAGGCCGGGCTTGCACCATTTGACCAGCCCATAGAGCTCGCGATCGAGATCCTTGTTGCGCTCGAGCCAGAACTTTTCCCACACCAGCGCCTCGGGATTATCCCAGAGGGTGCGGATGAATGTGACGAAGGCGCCATCGGCGAAGCTCTTGCCCGCCGCCGCCTCCTGCATGAAATCATAGAGGTTGAGGAGCGCGCGGCGGCAGGCTTCGACATCGATGCCGCGTTCCATCGCCTCGCGGCGGGCATGGGTGGAGAAGTCGCCCGGCGCGCCGCCCTGGATGAGGGTATCGAGCGGGGAATTGCGCTCGTTGCACCACATCACGCCATCGAGCGCATGATTGCGCACCTGATCCTCGATCATCGAGAGGATCCAGTTGCGATAATCCGGGTGGCTGGTGGAGGGGTCGCCCGAGAGGCGGCCGAAGATGTCGATCTCCATGGCCTGGGCGAGGTTGGGGATATCGACCGTGTTGGTCGAGCCGTGCCCGGTATATTTAAAGAACGGCTCCATCAGCTCGATGAAGACCTTCATGCCGCGGGCATGGGCGGCCGGGATGACCATCTTGAGGATGTCCTTGCCGGCGAATTCGGGGTCGCGGGCGCGGTAATCCTTGATGAAGGTGCCGTTGTAATAGGCCGGGTCGGGGTTGAAATAGGCGCCGCCCTTCATCGCGAAGGGCTCGGGCACGCCATGGTCTGGCCAGCCATCGAGCTTGTGCGAGATCGACCGGCCGGTCTTGAGCCCGAGCCAGGAGACGGTGCCCAGCATCAGGACGTTGACGCCGACACGATCCTTGAGGGTGTCGAGAACCGTATCGACGCCCTCGTCGAGAAAGCTGATCGGGCTGACCTGGATGCCGACGAATTTCTCGTTCGGGTTGGGCTTGTCCATCAGGCGGCAGCCTTGGCGTGGCGGGCCATGAAGCCCTTCATGCGCTCCACCGCATCCTTGATGACGGGCAGAGGCTGCAGGAAGGAAAGGCGGATATAGCTCGGGTCATGGTCGCCGAACATAGTGCCGGGGAACATCATCACCCCGGTCTCGCGCAGGAGCTTCTCGCAGAATTCGGGCGTCGACATGCCGGTGCCCGAGACGTTGATGTAGACGTAGAACGCGCCACCGGGCACGCCATAGGTCAGCCCCATCGCATCGAGCGCCGGCAGCAGATAGTCCCGCCGCTCGGTATATTCGCGGATCATCTCGTCGACCGGCTCTTGCGGGCCGGTGACGGCGGCGAGCGCGGCATACTGGGAGACGGTGCAGGTGTTGATCGAGAGCGTGTGCCGCATCTCGGTGACCTTGTGGACGAAGTCCGAAGGCGCCGCGAGATAGCCGACGCGCCAGCCGGTCATCGCATAGCTCTTGGAAAAGCCGTTGAGCGTGATGGTGCGCTCCTTCATCCCCGGCAGGGTGCCGATGGAGAGGTGCTCGTGACCGTCATAGATGATCTTGGCGTAGATCTCGTCGGAGACGACGATGAAATCGTGCTTGATGGCGAGATCGGCGATCTTGCGGATCACATCGGGCGGGGTGACGGCGCCGGTCGGGTTGTTGGGCGAGACCAGCACGAACATGCGGGTCTTGGGCGTGATGCGCTTTTCGATCTCGTCGATGTCGAGAGCGAAATCATCCTTCTGGAAGGTTGGCACGGGGACGGGCACGCCGCCGGCGAATTTCACCGCCGTGTCATAGGTCATGAAGCGGGGCGAGGTGATGAGCACCTCATCGCCCGGATTGATCAGCGCCAGCATGATGAGCGTGATCGATTCCTGCACGCCGGCGGTGACGATGATGTCCTCGGCGGCATAGTCGAGCCCGTACTGCTTGCCCAGATCGGCGGCGATGGCCGAGCGCAGCGCCGGGATGCCGTTGGGCGGGGTATAATGGTGCTGGTTCTCGTCGATCGCCTTCTTGGCGGCGGCAACGATATGGGCCGGGGTGTGGAAATCGGGGTCGCCGCGCCCCATGGCGATGACATTGGTCATGGTGGCGGCGATGCCCAGCATCTTCGAGCGGAAGGAGAGGTCTTCCTCGACGATGCGGTTGGTCAGCTTGTCTGCGATGGCGCTCATGTCAGTGCATCCTCTTGCCGGCGATCCAGGTCTCGCGCACGCGTTCGAGCGCAAAGAGGTCCTCGTCCGGCTTGCCGTCGACCACGATGAAGTCGGCTTCCTTGCCGGCCTCCAGCGAGCCGATCTTCTTGTCCAGTTTTGAAAGTTGGGCCGCCCTGATGGTGATGGCGCGCAGCGCATCGAGCCGGTCGGGGCAGACGCCGACCTCGACCATGAAGTCGAGTTCGGGGGCGATGGAATCATGCTCGACGGCGGGGCTTCCGGCATCGGTGCCAAAGACGATCGGCACGCCGGCCTTGGACGCCCGCACGAGGCCATCGAAGCGCGTCTTGTCGCCCACCGCCTTCTGCCGCTCGGCGATCTTCCACTCGGGAATGCCAAAGGCGCGGGCGATCTCCGGCTTGGCCTGCATGACCAGCGCCGAGAAGGTGGTGACGATGGGAATCTTCTTGTCCAGGAGGACTTGGATGGTCTCGTCGCTCATCGAGCCGCCATGCTCGACGCAGTCGACGCCGAACTCGGCGACGCGCCGGATGCAGGCATCATAGGTGGCGTGCGCGGTGATTGGCAGGCGATTGCGATGGGCCTCGTCGATCACCGCCTCGAGCTCGGCATCGGTGAATTCGAGGGTATCGTGGCAGGCCATGATCTTGATGAGATCGGCACCGCCCTTGACCTGGTCGCGCACCGCGCGGCGCATCTCGTCGGCGCCCGAAGCCTCGCGGCAGACCCAGTAGGTGTGCCCGCCGGTCTGGATGATGCTTTCGCCCGAAACCAGCAGTCGCGGACCGGGGAAGATGCCCTGCGCCACCGCCTGCTTGGTGAACAGGTTGGCGTTGTGGACCCCGAGATCGCGCACCAGCGTAATGCCGGCGCGCAGCGATTTCAGCATGTTGCCGGCAGCCTTGTAGGCCCGCATCTCCGGCGGGTCGTACATCGACTGGAACGAGAGCTCGTGAATGCCATCCCATGAAAGATGGGCGTGCGAGTTCGCCATGCCGGGCATGACGGTCTTGCCGCCGGTATCATGGGTCGGGATGTCATCGGGCAGGGTGCCGAGATCGGCGCGGGCGCCGACGCGCACGATCTTGCCGCCGCGGACTTCCATGAAGCCCTCGGGGATGATCTCGTCGCCGCGCGCCGTGATCAGCCGGCCCAGAACGATCTGGTCGACCGCCTTGGCGGGGAACATCGGCTTGATGATCTTGGTGTAGTGCCAGAACGGGGGCTCGGGCATTTTCGGCCTCTCAGAGCGCTAGAATGCGGGTGTCGATGGGATGATCGGCCTGGAAGCGACTGGGGATCTCGACCCCGTCGGCATGGACGATCATGGTGTTGATGGTGCGGTAGCCGTCGCGATCCGGCCGGTAGACGCCGGGCTCGTTGGAAAACACCATGTTGGCGGCAACTGGCGTGCGGTCGCCGGGGGCGAGCCACGGCGCTTCGTGCCCCTCGGCGCCCATGCCGTGGCCGATGCGATGGCGGATGGCCTGACCGAGGCCGGCCTTGAGCAATGGCTCCATCGCCGCCTCGTTGACCGCCTGGCAGAGCGCGCCGGGCCGCAAGGCCGAAACGGCGGCATCGTTGCAGGCCTCCATGGCCTGCATGACGCGGCGCTGCTCGGCATCCATTTCGGCGACCACAAGCGTGACCCCGCTCTCGGCATGATAGCCGCCGAGCGAACAGCCGATGCCGGCAATCAGCGTTTCGCCCCGCAGCGGCTTGCGGTGGCTGGTGGCGCCATGGGGCAGGGCAGCCCTCGGCCCGGAATGGACCGAGGCGGTGATGCCGAGCTTGGTGCCGGCGAAGGCCGCGCCATGGGCTTCGAGCAGGGCCGAGCGGGCATGGCCGACGCAATCGGCGAGAAGATCGAGTTCGCTGCCGCCACCCGAAATGATGGCACCGCCATTGTGGAGCAGACGTTCAAGGCAGAGATCGGCGAAATGCGCCGCCTCGCGGGTCAGCGCCAGCTCGGCCTCGGTCTTGATATAGCGCAGCTCGGCGCAGAGATCTTCGAGCACGAGTTCGGCAACCAGCGCCGAGAGCGGCTGGACCATGCGCGCATCGAGCATGTCGATGGCGATGCGGTTGGCGCCGCTGCTGGCCACCATGAAGAGGATGGGCGGCACGGTGCCGGGATATTCCTCATAGGTGGAAATGACGACGCCCGGCACGGACTGGGCGTTTTCGAGTTCGAGCAGCGGCACGAAGAGCGTCGGCTCGCCATCAACCGGCACATAGAGGCCGATGGGCCGCTCATTGACCGAGAAATGGAAGCCGGTGGCATAGGTGAGATTGGCGGGCAAGAGCAGCAGCACGCCATCGAGCCCGTGCGCTTCGGCCTTGCGGCGAAGTCCGTTGCGGATCTCGGCGCGGAAATCCGCGCCAAGGGGAGCCAGAGCGGTGCGGGCCAGCGCGCTCACAGCCGGCCTCCCTCATAGGGGCCGACGATCTCGATCTCGGCGGACAATCCCATTTCGCGGCCGAGCGCCTGAAGATCGGCGAGCACTTCGTCGTCGAGCGGCACGCCCTTGGCGGACTTGGTCTCGACGCGGCGCGCCTCCTGCTCGCCGGGCAGCAGCACCTCGGAAAAGCCGGGGCGGAGCTTGCGCGACTTCACCATCTCTGCAAAGTCGTTCATGCGCGCCTTGAAGGTTTCGAGCGGCATGAACCACTCGATATCGATGGCGGTAAGGCTGTGCGACACGTCGAGCCTGCGCTCGTCGGCATATGGGATGAGCCCGAAGCCGCCGCCGCCGATGACGCCGGTGAGCACATCGGTCATGAAGGCGAGGCCATAGCCCTTGTATTCGCCGATGCCGAGCAGCGCGCCGGTCATGGCGGCCTCCGGATCGTCCGTGACATGGCCATCCGGGGTCAGCGCCCAGTCGAGCGGCATCTTTTTGCCCTCGCGGGCGTGCCAGCGCATCATGCCCTTGCCGGCGGTGGTGAGCGCGAAATCCATGACCACGGGGAAGCCGAGGCCGGTGGGGGCGGCGATGCCCCAGGGATTGGTGCCGACCGCGCCTTCGCGGGCGCCCCAGGGGGCCATTTCGGGCCCGGCATTGGTGTAGGCCATGCCGATGCAGCCCTGCTCGACGGCCTGGCAGGCATGCACGGCCGACGACCCGTAATGGGTGGAGTTGCGCACGATGACCTGGCCGATGCCGCAGACCTTGGCCTTCCGTATCGCCAGCTCCATAGCCTTGGCGGCGGCCACCGTGCCGATGCCGTTATGGGCATCGACAAGGGCGAGGGCAGGGCTCTCCTTGATGATCTCGAAGGCGGCGGCGGGATCGACGAGCTTATGGCCGATCCGCTCCTGATAGCGGCGGATGCGGCGCACGCCCTGGCCATGGCCGGGGTGGAAGCGCAGCTCCGAAAAGATCAGCGCATCGGCAAAGATCGCCGCATCGCCGGCCGGGAGGCCGAGCCCGCGGAAACCTTCCAGAAGGAAGGCCCGCAGGCTTTCGCGCGTCACATTGGTGAGCGAGATGGCCACGGCGCTCAGTCCTCGAGCCCGAGCAGGGTCTTGATGTTGGTGCCCGGGGCCGAATAGCAGCCGAGCTCGCCCTTGGCCGCCGTCATGATGACGGTGACGCCGGGGCCGTAGCCGGCACGCGGGCCATCGGTCTGTCCGACGACGCCGATCGACATGGCGCCGCGCAGATAACCGTGGTTGTAGCGACTATCGGTGTTCTCGAAGGCGACGAGATCGCCCAGCCGCAACTGGTCGAGCCCGGCCTCGCGGATGGCTTCGCGGTCGGTGGACTGCATGTGAAGGCTGCCACCCTCGGAGGTGAGGCCGGCGCCCGCGCCCACGAGATGGGCGGGAATGGTGGCGACGACGCCGATTTCGAGCCGGCCATCTGTGACGCGCTTCGGCAGGGCCTCGAAGAGTTCGGGCGACAGGCCCTTGAGCGCGATCTCGGGATGGCCCTCGACCACCATGCCGGTGCCCTTGGAGCGCACGACGATCTGGTCGCCCACCGACATGTCCTTGCGGACCGATTTGGGGAAATGGACGATGACCTGTTCGGAGAAGCGGCCCGACTTGCCGGTGACGATGCCCTTGGCGCCCTGCGCCCGGCCGGTCATCACCATGGCGGTGTTGCCCAGGCAGGCGAAGATGTTGAGGCCGCGATTCTTGGCATCGTCGCCGCCGCGGATCGAGACGCCGGGATGGATGCAGTCCGCCGCCCAGCCGAAGGCGCTGTCGCCCACCGAGACGTTGTAGACGATGCCGCCCCAGGCCGGCAGCAGGAAGGGCCGGCCATCGGCTGCGAGCCGATAGGGTTCGGCGGGCAGGCCCGGGAAGCCCGGATGGGCGATGCTGCCGCCCACCGAGACGGAGACGAGGTCGTTGGTGTTGACGGAAATGCTCATTTCGACCGTCCAATTCCGAAATAGTTGGCGATGTTGGCGGAGGGATCGATCTCGAAATCGAGGGTTCCGTCCGTCGCCGTCATGAGGGTGAGGATGCCCGGCCCGTGGCCGGTCATGATCGAATCGCCATGGATGCAAAGCGCGATCGACACCGAGCCCTTGCGGTAGGAGCGGCCGAAGTGATGGTCGGCGTGGCGGATGGCGATGAGATCGCCCAGCTTCATCTGGTCGACGCCCAGGTCTGCCATGAGCTTGCGGTCGCCGCTCATCAGATCCTGGTCGACATATTCGGCGTTGAGCTCGGCGCCCGAGCCCATGATCTCGATGGGCAATTCCATGGCGACGGGCACCTTGACCACGCCGTTGCCGGTAAGGCTGAGGCGCATGGCCTCGAAGAATTTCGGGCTGGTCTTCTTGAACTCGATGCCGGGGAAATCATCGAGCGCGATGCCGCGTCCGATGGCCTCGATCTGGATCTGGTCGCCGATATTGAGCTTTTCGTTAACCTCATCGGGAAAGTCGACCAGCAGGCGCGCATGCTCGCCGGTGACGATGCCCTTGGCGCCCTTGGCCATGCCCGAGGTCACCGTCGCCTCGTTGCCGATGCAGGTGAGGTAATGGAGCGCGAAATCGCTCTTCTCATCGGGATGGGCGATGGACACGCCCGGCTCCACATGGTCGCCGGCCCAGCCAAACGCCCTGTCTCCGGCCCGTGCGTTGTAAGTCACCCCGAACATGCCGGGCAGAATCACGCCCTTGCCATCCGGATAGTGTGTGTATGCGCCCGGCCTGATCGAAGGCTGGCTGACATAGCCGCATACGGCCATGCCCACCAGTCGATCGGCGTTGTGTCCGAGCCCGGCCTGTGCGCCGCTCATTGCTGACCTCCCGTTATTTTCTGACCCCTCGTCCGCATCGCTTGACAACCACCGAAATCCCTGTTGACGATAAGAACGTCAGATTGTCGACAATCTAATAAACGACATCAACGCACAGTCGTCCGGCGCCGTCAAGCGGATGATGAAACAAGCGGCACAAAGCTGCGGAGAAGCAGAAAGGGTATTGGGGTCAATGGGTTACGCTCGCCTTATGGAAACCGTTGGACGGGTCAACGACCTGCTCAACGCCCAGTCGATCCTCAACTGGGATGCGCGCACGATGATGCCCCATGGCGGGCATGAGACGCGCAGCAAGCAGCTGGCGACCCTCTCGGTGCTGACCCGCGACCTCTTGGTTTCGGATGCGACTCGCTCCGCGCTCGATGCGGCGGAGGCTGAAGTCGCCTCGAAAAGCGATGATGCTGTGGAAAAGCAGATGGTCGCCCAGGTGCGCGAGGCCATCGACTATCATTCGCGCATTCCCGCCGACCTGACGCGCCAGCGCGCCGAGCTGGGGTCCATCGGCCACGCCATCTGGATGAAGGCGCGCTCCGAGAGCGATTTCGCCAGCTTCGCGCCGCATCTCGAAAAGACCGTCGCGCTCAACCGCGAGATGGCCGAGGCCATCGGCTATTCCGAGCACCCCTATGACGCGCTGATGTACCGGTTCGAGCCGGGCGAGACCGTCGCGTCGCTGAAGCCGCTGTTCAACCGGCTGCGCGAGGCCATCATTCCGCTCGTGCGCGCCATCGGCGAAAAGCAGCCGCCGCGCTTCGATTTCCTCGAGCGCGATTATCCCATCGAGACCCAGTACGAGCTGGGGCGCCGGCTCTCTGCGGCCGTCGGCTATGATTTCGAGCGCGGCCGGCTCGATACGACGGTTCATCCGTTCGAGGTGTCGTTCACCCGCAACGACGTGCGCATCACCACCCGCTATTACCGCAACTACCTGCCGGCGAGCCTTTTCGGCACGCTGCACGAGACGGGCCACGGGCTCTACGAGCAGGGCGTCGACCCCGCCTATACCCGCACCCCCTTCGCCACCGACATGGTGGGGCTCTATGCCGTGGGCGGGGTGAGCTTTGGCGCCCATGAGTCGCAGTCGCGCCTGTGGGAAAACCATGTCGGCCGGGCCCGCGCCTTCTGGGACAACAATTTCGACGTCGCGAAGGAATATTTCCCCGAGCAGCTGGGCGATGTGTCGGTGGAGGAATTCTGGCGCGCCATCAACCGCGTGCGCCCCGGCTTCATCCGCGTCGAGGCCGACGAGCTGACCTATGACCTGCACATCATGCTGCGCACCGATATCGAGGCGGCGCTGATCGACGGCTCGCTCAAGGTCAAGGACCTGCCTGAGGCCTGGAACGCCAAGATCAAGGAGTATCTCGGGCTCGAGGTGCCCAGCGACGCCAAGGGCGTGCTGCAGGACGTGCACTGGTCATCAGGCCAGATCGGCACCTTCTGCAACTATACGATCGGCAATGTGATGGCCGGCCAGCTGTTCGAAACCGCCAGCAAGGACCCCGGCATCGCCTCGGGCCTCGCCAATGGCGACTATGAGCCGCTGCGGCATTTCATGGTCGAGAACATCCACCAGCATGGTCGTCGCTACAGCCGCGACACGCTGCTGGTGCGCACCACCGGCCGCACGCTCGATCCCGAGCCCTATGTGGCCTACCTGACCAAGAAGTACCAAGAAATCTACAGCCTGTGAGGGAGGAAGTGATGGAGGCGCAAGGCCTGCACGCCAATCGGCTGGCGAACCGCATCAAGCTCAAGGAAGAGCACATCATCACCCGCATGGCCAACATTGCGGAAGGGCTGACGGACGTCATCCGCCTTGGTCGTGGTGATCCCGATCTCGATACGCCAGCCCATATCGTCAAGGCCGGCCAGGATGCGCTGGGCCGCGGGGAAACCCATTACGGCCACCCGCTCGGGTTGCCGGCGCTGCGCAAGGCGATCGCCGAGAACATCAAGGCCTATGGCGGGGCCGATTATTCCCCCGACGAGATCGTGGTGACACCCGGCGGCCAGCACGCCATGTTCGTGATCGCGCTGTCGCTGCTCAATCCGGGCGACGAGATCATCGTGCCATGCCCGGGCTACAACCCGTACAGCCAGGCTGCCGAGCTCTCGGACGCCAAGGTGGTGCAGGTGCGCATGAGCATGGAGACCAACTTCACGCTCACCGCCGAAATGGTGAAGGCCCATATCACGCCGAAATCCCGCGTGCTGGTGCTGATCAACCCCAACAACCCCACCGGCACGGTGACCCCGCCCGACGAGGTCGCCAAGATCGCCCAGCTGGCGATCGAGCACGACCTGATCGTCATTTCCGACGAGATCTATGCGCGCCTGACCTATGGCAACCAGCGCATCCAGCCGGTGGCGGCGCTGCCGGGCATGCGCGAGCGCACAATCACGCTCTCGGGCTTCTCGAAGGCCTATGCGATGACCGGCTGGCGCATCGGCTACTTCGCCGGGCCGCGCGAATTGATCGTGGCGATGGCAGAGGTCAACCACGCCTTCGCGATCTCGACGGCGTCGGTGAGCCAGCATGCCGCGCTCGCGGCGCTGACCGGCTCGCAGGATTGCGTCGAGGAGATGCGCCAGACCTATGACGAGCGGCGCAAGGCGATGTGCGAAGGGCTCGATGCCATCGGCATTCCCTATGCCGAGCCGCAGGGCGCCTTCTATGTCTATGCCAATGTCGCGGCCACCGGCCTGCCGGCCAGCGAGTTCTGCCAGAAGCTGCTCGCCGAGGGCAGGGTGCTTGTCTATCCCGGCACGATCTATGGCGATTACACCGATGATTTCGTGCGCATGTCGCTGACCCAGCCGGTCGCACGCATTCGCGAGGCCATGAGCCGCATCCAGACCGTCGTCAACACAATAAGGGCCGAGCGCAAGGCGCCGGCTGCCTGAGGGAGACTTCCATGTCCGTGAAATCCGACAATCCGAACGTCAAGGGCATCAAGCACATGGCGTTCGCCGTGCGCGACGCCAAGGCCGCGCTCGACGCCTATGCCCGCTTCCTGCATGTGCCCGCCGATACCGCCATCGTGGACTATCCCAAGTCCAAGAACCGCGTGGCGCTCTTCAACCTGGGCGGTATCGAATACCAGCTCTCGCAGTCGCTCGAAGAGGGCGGGCGCTTCGACGCCTGGATCAAGGAGCGTGGCGGGGAAGGCCTGCACCACATCTGCTACGAGGTCGAGAACATCGACAAGGCGCTCGAGCACGCCAAGTCGCAGGGCGCCGATCTGCGCATCTGCAAGGCCTGCGGCGTCTATGGCAGCCATCCGCATCCGGAAGGCTATGTCGCCTTTCTCGACAATGATGCCGGCGGCATCGAGATCGAGTTCATGCAGGTCTACACCCCTGAAGAACTCGAAAAGTATAACGCCTACAAGGGTATCTGAGCATGTCTGAACCGAGGACGATAACCGTCGGATCGGCCGTGGCAGCGCCCGGCCAGGTGGTGCGCGGGGCCATTCCCGTCACCACGCTCGCCGGCGGCACCAAGGTGGAAATTCCCGTCGTCGTGATCAACGGCGCCAAGGGCGGCCCGGTGTTCTGGGTCAACGGGGCCATCCACGGCGACGAGCCGGAAGGCCCGATGGCCTGCGTGCTGGCTATGCGCGAGGTCGATCCGAGCCAGCTTGCCGGCACGCTCGTGCTGGTGCCGGTGGTCAACGTCATGGCGTTCGAGAACGCCAATCGCGGCAATCCGCTCGATACCTTCTCGTTCGACATGAACCGGATCTATCCGGGGCGGCCGGACGGCTACCTCAGCGAGCGCGTCGCCTTTGCCCATTCGGAATGGCTGAGCAAGGTCGCCGACCTCGAGATCTCGATCCATTCGGGCGGGGCGCACTCCTATCTCGCCAAGGCTATCTTCGTGGACGAGACGCCCGCAGCGGTGGAACTCGCCATGGCGATGGGCGAGGGCTGGGGCTGCATCATGAGCAACACCATGCCCAAGGGCTCGCCCATGGCGCAGATGAAGGCGATGGGCAAAACCGGCATCACGGTGGAGCTGGGCGGGCGCTCGGCGACATCACCGGCGGGCTTTGCCAAGGTCGCGCGCGACCTGGCAGATTCCATCATCAACATCCTGCGCCACTACAAGATGTATCCGGGCCAGGCGACCTACCCGACCGATGCCACCAAGGGCCAGCAGGAGCCGCTTCTGGCGCCCGCCTCGGGCATGTTCGTGCCGGCACCGGGCGTCGATTTCCTAAAGCCGATGAAGAAGGGCGATCTCATCGCCACCATCATCAACATCTTCGGGGACGAGCAGGGCAAGCTGGTCGCTCCGGCCGATGGCATGATCTTCGGGCTCCGGGCGCTGGTCAGCGTCAATACCGGGGACTGGTGCTGCTTCTTCAACAAGGTCGAAGGCAAGCGCGCCTGAACGGGCTCGCGCAAGGGGTTGCGGATCGAATGAGTGCTGCTCGCGACTTGGTGGGTTATGCAGACCGGCCGCCGACCATACGCTGGCCGGGCGGTGCCGGCGTCGCGGTCAACTTCGTGATCAACTACGAGGAAGGCACGGAATATTCGATCGGCGATGGCGATGGGCGCTCGGAAGCGGCGCTCATCGAGGTCAACGCTCCGCGCGTGCCGCAGGGCGACCGCGACCTCGCCTCCGAGAGCATGTATGAGTATGGCTCGCGCGTCGGCTATTGGCGGTTGCACCGCCTGTTCGCCGAGCGCGGCCTGCCCGCCACCATCTGCGCGGCGGCGCTGGCGCTCGAACGCAATCCGAAAGTCGCCGCGGCCATCGCGGCGACAGACTGGGACGTGGTGGCGCATGGCTATCGCTGGATCGAGCATTACCGGCTCGACGAGGCGACCGAACGCGAGCACATCGCCAAGGCCTATGAGACGATCGAGCGTGCCGTGGGGCGCCCGCCCGCCGGCTGGTATTGCCGGTACAGCCGATCCCAGCACACGCGCCGGCTCGTGGTCGAGCATGGGGGCTATCGCTATGACAGCGACGCCTATAATGACGAAGTGCCCTACTGGACCGAAATCGAGGGCAAGTCGCACCTGGTGGTGCCCTATTCGCTGGTGACCAACGACGCCAAGCTTTTGGCCTCGGGCGGGATCACGCGGGCCGCCGATTTCGCAGAATTCCTGATCGACACCTTCAACGTGCTGCATCGCGAGGGGCAGACCACGCCGCGCATGATGTCGGTGGGGCTGCATCCGCGCGTCATCGGGCATCCGGGGCGGTTCGCTGCGCTCGAAGCCTTCATCGACCACATCACCGCGACCGACGGTGTGTGGGTCGCAAAGCGCGCCGATATCGCGGCCCATTGGCGGGCGGCGATGCCGCCGGCAGGTGCCGCATGAGCCGCAGCGTGGCGCTTCAGCCCCAGCCTTCCGCCGAGGCCTTCGCGCCGTTCGGCCGTTTCATAACGCGGCCGGCCGCTTATGGTCAGCGCGCCTTCTATTCGGATCAGATGCCGGTCGAAGGGCTGGCGCCGGTGCTGCACACCAATTTCAACCGGCCCAGTGCGCTGCCGGCGACCGTCGCCAAGCTCGAGCGCCATCCGCATGCGGCGCAGGCCTTCATCCCGCTCGACGTGGAGCGCTACATCGTGACCGTCTGCCCCTCGCTCGCCGATGGCAGCCCCGATCTCGAGAAGGTGCTGAGCTTTGCGGTGCCGGGAACGCAAGGCGTGATCTATGCGCGCGGCGTCTGGCATGCCGGGGCCAGCGTGCTCGATCGCGATGGCAGCTTTGCCGTGCTGATGTGGCGCGGCCGGCCCGACGACGACGAATTCCAGGACATCCCCCCGCTGACCCTTGCCGGGAAGGACGCATGACAATGACCAGAACGCCCAAGCTTTTCGTGCCCGCCATCACCCCGTTCAGGCCGGACCTGACGATCGACCGCGAGCGGTTCATAGCCAACAGCAAGGTGCTGCTCGCCGATGGCGCCGATGGGCTGGCACCTTTCGGCACGACCAGCGAAGCCAATTCGATGTCGGTGGCCGAGCGGATCGAAATGCTCGAAGCGCTGGTCGAGAGCGGCATTGCCGCCGACCGGCTGATCCCCGGAACGGGCTGCGCGGCGCTGACCGATAGCATCGCGCTGACGCGGCATGCGGTGCAGCAGGGCTGCCTCGGCGCGCTGATGCTGCCGCCCTTCTACTACAAGGGCGTGCCCGAGCAGGGGCTGGTGGACAGCTATTCGGCGATCATCGACGGGGTGGCCGACAGCCGGCTCAGGATCTACCTCTACCACATTCCCCAGATGACCGGCGTGCCGATCACCCTCTCACTGATCGAGGCGCTGATGAAAAAGCACCCCGGTATCTTCGTGGGGCTCAAGGACAGCTCGGGCAACTGGGACAATACCCATTCGATCATCAAGGCCTTCCCCGAGCTCGAGACCTATTCGGCCTCCGAGGCGCTCGTGCCGCAGAACGTTGCCGCCGGCGGCGCCGGGTGCATCAGCGCCTCGGCCAATGTGAATGCGCGCAACATCAAGGCGCTGATGGCGGCGCTGGGCACGGAACGCGAAGCGGGCATCGCGGCGGGCGTGACCGAAGTGCGCAAGATCTTCGAGGGCTTGCCGCTCATCCCCGCGATCAAGGCCGCCACCGCTGCCCGCCACAAGGACGAGGCCTATGCGGTGGTGCGCCCGCCCTTCGTGCGGCTCTCGCGCGATCATGACGCGGCGATTGCCCGCGCCGTCTCGCTGGCCCACGGCACTGGAGCCTGACCATGGCGCGCGAGGATGGTGCCATCGACATCTCCCGCATCGAGAACGTGCCGTTGCGCGTCTCGGTGGCCGAGATCATCCGCCAGGCGATCGTCGATGGCACGATGAAGCCGGGCACCCCGATCGTCGAAATGGCGCTGGCCGAGCAGCTCAACGTGTCGCGCGCCCCGGTGCGCGAGGCCATCCAGATCCTCGAAGCCGACGGGCTGATCGAAAGCGTCGCCTACAAGGGCAAGCGGGTGAAGCCGCTGACGCTGCGCGAGGTGGAGGAGGTCTACAGCCTGCGCGAGCAGTTCGAAGCCTTCGCCATCCGCAGGATCGTCGAGCGCGGCACCGACGTCTCGGAGCTTCACGCCCATAGCGACGCCATGTTCGCAGCCGCCGAGCGCGGCGATTTCCCCGGCCTGATGGCCGCCGACGAAGCCTTCCACCGCACGCTCATCCGGCTCGCCGACCACAGCCTGCTGCTGGGGCTTTGGGAAAACCTCTATCTGCGCATCCGCCAGATCATGGCGCTGCGCAACAGCGCCAATCGCGACATCCGGCAGGTGGCGGCCAACCATCCGCCGATCATCCGCGCCATCGAAAAGGGCGACATGATCCTCGCCATCTCGCTGATCTCGGACCATACGCGATCGGCCTCGCAGATCGCGCCGAACGAGCTGGGGATCAGCGCATGAGCCGCAACGTGCTGATCACCGGCGCGGGCGGTTTCGTGGGCACATGCCTTGCGGAGGGGCTGGCGCGTGCCGGGCTATCGGTCACCGGGCTCGATGCGCGCTTCGACAGCGCGGCGCGGGCGCGGCTGTCGGGCTCGACGCTCATCGAGTGCGACCTGGCTCAGGGCATGCCCGAGGATCTGGGGCGGTTCGACATCGTCATCCATGGGGCGGCTGTGACCACGAGCCCCGAGGATTTCGGGCTCAGCCCCGTGGCCCATCTCAAGCTCAATTGCGACCTGACGTTCACGGCGCTGGATTTTGCGACGCGCTGCGGGGCGAGCGATTTCGTCTTCATCTCCTCCTCGGGTGTGTTCGGAGCCGACGATGGCGAGGATGTGCTGCTCGAGGACATGGCTGCCACCGCCTCTATTCCCTATGCGCTGGCCAAGCGCGCCGGGGAGATGTTTGTCGAAGGCCTGTCCGGGCCGGCGATGCGTGCCATCTCGATCCGGCTCGGGCCGATCTATGGCGAGGCCGAAGCGGTGCGCGAGACGCGGCGCAACCTGTCGCCCATGCGCCGCTGGATCGATGCCGGGCGTCGCGGCGCGCCGGTGATGGTGGAGAGCCCCGCCTCACATCGTGACTGGACCTATGGGCCCGACCTGCCGCATGCTCTGCTGGCACTGCTCGATCGAGAGCCGGCGATCAGCGGCGTCTACCACCTCACCTCGGGGGAGGCGATCGCAGACATGGACCTGGCAAGACGCATAGCCGCCGCCTTCGACGTGGGTGTCATCGCCCATGATCCCCCGGCCTTTGCCGCGCGCAAGCCGATGTCGAGCACGCGGATCGCGCCCGGCGCGCTCTATGGCTGGACGCCACTCGCCACCGGCCTGTCGCGCATGATGGAGGCGGCCCGATGACCATCCGCATCATTCTGGTGGGCCTCGGGGCCCGGGCGCAGTTCTGGATGCGGGTGATCCGCGACAATCCCGACTGCACCATCGTGGGCATGATCGATCCCTCCGAGGCGGCGCGTGAGCGGGCCAAGGCGCAGTGGCCCGAGGCGGTCGCGTCCGCTGATCTGTCGATCATCGCGCAGATCGAGGCCGACGCCGTGCTGCTCTCGACCCCGCCGGGCGGACGCGAGGCGCAGATGGAGGCGGCGTGCCGGGCGAAGCTGCCGATCCTCGCCGAAAAGCCGCTGGCTGACGATGTCGCCCTCGCCGCCCGCTATGTGGCGATGGCCGAAGAGGCCGGCGTGCCGCTGATGGTGGGCCTCAATTTCCGCTTCCTCGATGTGACGCAGCGCACCTTCCGGCTTTTTGCCGAGGATGTGGGGCAGCCTGAATTCGGCCGCTTCACCTATGAGCGCTGGCGCGACGGGCGGCTGGCGCGGCTCAACAAATATCCCCTCACCATGGACCAGCCCATGCTGTGGGAGCAGTCGATCCACCATTTCGACCTGATGCGCTACGTCTACCGGGCCGAGCCGGTGGAGATCTATGCCAAGACCTTCAACCCCAGCTGGTCGATGTATGCCGACGACGCCAATGTCAGCGCGCTGATCACCTTCGACAACGGGGTGATCGTCAACTATCAGGGGCTCTGGCAATCGGGCTGGCAGGAGCCGGGCTTCACCTGGCGCCATGACTGCACCGGCGGCGTGGTGATGCAGGGCGACCAGTTCGGCCAGCTCAGCTTTGCCCGCCATGGCGATGCGCAGCTGACCCCGGTGGGCCTGCCGCCCTATGAGCAGTGGTATCACGACGCGGTCGCCGTGCTCGCAGCGTTCGTCGCGGCGCTCAAGGGCGAGGCGGAGCTCAAATGCTCGGGCCGCGACCACCTCTCCTCGCTCAGGATGATCGAAGCCGCAATCCTTTCCTCCACGGAGGGGAGGGCGGTTCGGTGCGCCGAGCTCGACACCGTGCCCCGTGTGGGCGCGGCACAGACACCAGCGTCGGCGGGAAGCTGACGATGAGCAAATTCCCCCTTCCATGCAGCACGCATCCCGGCCCGTCCGGCCGGCTGCGGCTTGGGAGGGGGCCAAAGGCGCGGGGCCCTTCGGGTCGTGCGTCCATGCCGTTCGAGTGGGAGGCCTGCCATCCGGGGGATGCCGCACTTTTCGTGCACATCTCCGGGCGTGGTCGAGTGTGCCTTCATGCAAGCCCGTCATGCGGGGATGCTCCGCATGGCCGATTGGAACTGGCGCAAGGGCCCGCCCTTGGGGGGACGGCGCGCCAGATTGACCTCAACAGGGAGTTACCACGATGACCAGACTGAGAAGCCTGCTCCTCGCGGGCGTAGCGGTCGTTGCCGCGCCCATCGCTGCCCAGGCCCAGCCGGCCGCCGACACGATCGTTGTCGGCATCAGCGCCGACATCAATACCTTCGACCCGGCAAACATCTCGAGCCGCGACAATTCCAACATCGCCAAGCATATCTTCGGGACGCTCTATGAGATCACCCCCGAAGGCGAGATCGTGCCCGACCTGGCCGAAAGCTATGTCGAGGCCGAGGACGGCATGTCCTACACCTACACCCTTCGCGAAGGGCTGATGTGCGAGGACGGCGAGGCGCTGACCGCCGAGGATGCCGCCTTTTCGTTCAACCGCGCCGCCGACAAGGCGAACAACTTCACGGGCAATACCCCGGGCTTCGTCTATTCCTCGATCCAGTTCCAGTCTGCCGAAGCGGTCAGCGACCGCGAGGTCAAGATCAATCTGGGCCGCAAGAACCCGGTGTCGTTCGGCCTCATCGCCGAAGTCTTCATCCACTGCAAGGACAGCTACGAGGGCAAGTCGCTCGAGGACGCTGCCGCCAAGCCGATCGGATCGGGCCCCTACAAGCTCGCCTCGTGGCAGCCGGGCAGCCAGGTCGTGCTCGAACGCGTCAAGGAAGACGAAGCCAAGGCCGCCAGCATCATCTGGCGCGTCATTCCGGAAGCCTCGACCCGCTCGGCCGAGCTGATCGCCGGCAATGTCGACATCATCACCAACGTGGCGCCCGACCAGCTCGACGCGGTCAACAACTCCGGCTCGGCCGAAGTCAAGGCCGTGCAGGGCACTCGCCGCATCTATGTCGGCTTCAACCAGAAGGCCGCCTTCGCCGATGCCACCCCGGGCGGCAAGGCGATCCAGGATACGGCGGTGCGCGTTGCCCTGCAGTATGCCGTGGACGTGCCCACCATCTGCAAGCAGCTGCTGAACTTCGAGTGCGTGCGTGCCGACGGGCTGGTCAACCCGCCCAACGACAACCCCAATCTCGAACCCTATCCGTATGATCCGGAGATGGCCGAGAAGCTGCTCGACGAAGCCGGGTATCCGCGCGGCGCCGATGGCACCCGCTTCTCGATCAAGATGCAGGCGCCCCGCGGCCGTTACCTCAACGATGCCAACGTCGCGCTCGCCATCGGCCAGTACCTGACCGATGTGGGCGTCAACACCGAGGTCGAGCTGCTCGAATGGGCCTCGGTCTATGTGCCGCTGATCCGCAGCCATGATGCCGGCCCGATGTTCCTGCTGGGCACCGGCGGTGGCACGTGGAGCCCGCTCTACGACATGACCGACCTGTCGACCCCGACCGCCGGCACCAACTACACCGAGTGGAGCAATCCCGAGTGGTTCGACGGCTGGGCCGAGATCTCGGCTGCCACCACCGACGAAGAGCGCCGCGTCGTCATCGATCGCATGCTCGAAGTCTTCTACAATGATCCGCCGTGGCTGATGCTCTACTTCCAGCCGGACTTCTACGGCGTCTCCAAGCGCGTCGACTTCCAGCCGCGCCGCGACGAAAAAGTCTACCTGTTCGAAACCAACATCGTTTCGGGCGGCTGATCCCGTCACCGGCTTCGCGGGCCCGGTGGGTCCGCGAAGCCTTCACTGCCGCACAGCGCATGCAATCCTGAGGGCTTCCTATGATCAAACGTCTCCTTGCCGTTTCCGGCGTGGCGCTCATGGCGCTGGCCGGCCAGGCGCTCGCCGCGCCCCCCGACAACACCGTCGTGGTGGGCTTTGGCGCCGACGCCTCGACCTTCGACCCGGCGCAGATTTCGAGCCGCGACAACGCCAACATCGCAAAGCACATCTTCGCGACGCTGTTCACCGTGACCTATGAGGGCGAGGTTCAGCCCTATCTGGTCGACAAGACCGCCGTCAGCGAGGACGGGCTGGCCTACACCTTCACGCTCAAGTCCGGCCTCACCTGCGAGGACGGCGAACCGCTGACCGCCGAGGACGTGGCCTATACGTTCAACCGCGCCGCCGACAAGGCGAACGGGTTCACCGGCAACACGCCGGGCTTCGTCTACACCACGCTGGGCTTCCAGTCGGCCGAAGTGGTCGACGAGCTCAACGTCAAGATCAACGTCAAGGCGCGCACCTCGCTGGCGCTGGGCATGCTCGCCCAGGTCTATGTGCACTGCAAGGACAGCTACGAGAAGATGACGCTCGACCAGGCGTCGGCGAGCCCCATCGGTTCGGGCTCTTACCGTCTGGCCTCGTGGGAGCGCGGCTCGCAGATCGTGCTCGAGAAGGTCAAGGATCCGGGCACCTTCGACACCATCATCTTCCGCATCATTCCGGAAGCCTCGACCCGTACCGCCGAGCTGATCGCGGGCAATGTCGACATCATCACCAACGTGTCCCCCGACCAGATCGAGGCCGTGAATGCCTCCGGTACGGCCGAGGTCAAGAGCGTGAGCGGCACCCGCCGCATGCAGATCGGCTACAATCTGGGTGCCGGCGTCGCCGATCTCCCGGGTGCCAAGGAGATCCAGGACCCCAAGGTCCGCTTCGCCCTGCAGTATGCCGTGGACGTGCCCGCCATCTGCGAGCAGCTGCTCGGCGCCACCTGCGAGCGCATGACCAGCCTCGTCAACCCGCCCAACGGCAATCCCGAGCTGCAGCCCATTCCCTATGATCCGGAAATGGCCGAAAAGCTGCTCGACGAGGCCGGCTATCCGCGCGACGCCAATGGCGTGCGCTTCACCATCCGCCTGCAGGGTCCGCGCGGCCGTTACCTCAACGACGCCGCCGTGGTCCAGGCCATCGGCCAGTTCCTGACCGATGTGGGCGTGCAGACCGAAGTCGAGCTGCTCGAATGGGCCTCGGTCTATTCGCCGCTGCTGCGCACCAAGACCATGGGCCCGCTGTTCTTCCTTGGGCAGGGCGGTGTGACGTGGAACCCGCTCTATGACATGAGCCTGTTCTCGACCCCCGACGGGGCCACCAACTACCAGAGCTGGACCGACGAACGCTGGTTCGCCGACTGGGCCCTGGCGCTGGCCGCTCCGACCCCGGAAGAGGCCCGCCCGATCATCAACCGCATGCTCAAGCTCTTCTACGAAGAGGGCCCGTGGCTGATGCTCTACTTCCAGCCGGACCACTATGGTGTGTCGGACCGCATCGACTGGACGCCGCGCCGCGACGAAGAGATCGAACTCTTCAACGCCAAGCTCGCAAGCTGAGACGCTCGCCAGCTGACCTGAAACGTCGCGCGGCCCCGCCGGGGCCGCGCACCCCACCCAAGCCTTGAGGGCCAATTCGCATGACCTTCATCATTCGCCGGCTGCTGCAGAGCCTCGTCGTCATCATTGGCGTGACGCTCATCACCTTCCTGGCGCTGCAGATGAGCGGCGACCCCACCTATCTCTACGTCAGCGAGCGGGCGACGGAAGAAGAGATCATCCAGACCCGCGCGGCGCTCGGCTTCGACCGGCCGCTGCACGAGCAGTATCTGACCTTCATCGGCAAGCTGGTGCAGGGCGATTTCGGCAATTCGCTCTCCTACAAGCGGCCGGCGCTCGGAGCCGTGCTCGAAGCGCTGCCGGCAACGATCGAGTTGACGCTGTTTGCCATGATGCTGGCCATCGTGGTCGCCATCCCGCTGGGCGTGGCCGCCGCGCTCAACCGCGGCACGCCGGTGGATGGCTCGATCATGACCGTGGCCATGGCCGGACAATCCATCCCCAGTTTCTGGCTGGGCATCATGATGATCATGTTCCTGGGGCTGCAAATGCGGTTCCTGCCGATTTCGGGCCATGTGCCGTTCATCATGCCGCTCGTGCAGGGCGATGTGGTGAGGGCCTTCAGCCAGCTGCCGCAGGCGCTCTATTACCTGATCATGCCCGGCTTCGCGGTGGCCTTCTATTCCATCTCGCGCAATGCCCGCCTCGTGCGCTCATCAATGCTCGAAGTGCTGGGGCAGGATTATGTGCGCACCGCCCGGGCCAAGGGCATCAGCGAAACCGCGGTGGTCATTCGCCACGCGCTGCGCAATGCCTGGCTGCCCGTGGTGACGATGATCGGGCTCGAATTCGGCTTCCTCCTCGGCGGCGTGGTCGTGGTGGAGATGGTGTTCTCCTGGCCCGGCATCGGCCGGCTGATCTTCAACGCCATCAACCAGCGCGACATCCCCGTGGTGCAGGCCGCCGTGGTGATCCTCGCCCTCGTCTTCATCACCCTCAACCTCATCGTGGACCTGATCTATGCCAAGATCGATCCGCGCGTGAAACTCTAGGAGGCCGGACATGACCACCGAAACTCTTCCCGGCCCCGCAGTGGCTGCAAAGCCGATCTCGAACCGCCGGCGCGAGATGCGCCGGGCCATGCGCTCGCTGGTGGCGGCGCGCTGGCCGCTGGTCGCCATCTTCGTACTCCTGTGCGTGGCGTTCGCCGCGATCTTCGGGCCGTGGATCTCGCCCATGGACCCCAACCGCCAGAACATCATGCTGCGCCTCGCCGACCCGATGACGGCCGGCCGGCAGGGCATGATGTATCTGGGCAGCGACGGGCTCGGACGCGACGTGTTCTCGCGGCTGCTCTACGGCGCCCGCGTCTCGCTGCTCGTGGGCATCTGCGCCATCATGGTGGGCGGCACGATCGGGGTGATCGCCGGGCTGGTCTCGGGCTATTTCGGCGGCTGGATCGACGACGTGATCATGCGTCTGGGCGATATCCAGCTGGCCTTCCCGTTCATCCTGCTCGCCATCATGTTCCTCGTGATCCTCGGGCCGGGGGTGATGAACATCATCATCGTGCTCGGCATCGGGCAGTGGGTGACCTATGCCCGCATCGTGCGAGCGCAGACGCTATCACTGCGCGAGAAGGAATTCGTCGAGGCGGCGCGGGCGCTGGGCGATCCCACCGTCCTCGTGATCTTCCGGACCATCCTGCCCAATATCGTGGCGCCGCTCACCGTGATCGCCTCGTTCAACGTCGCCTCGGTGATCCTGTCGGAAGCCTCGCTCTCCTTCCTCGGCCTCGGCGTGCCGCCCAACGTGCCGACCTGGGGCGCCATGCTCGCCGACAGCCGCGACCAGCTGATGGCCAACAAATGGTGGCTGGCGTTCTTCCCCGGCATGGCCATCGTCATGACGGTTCTGAGCTTCAACATCCTGGGCGACTGGCTGCGCGACTTCCTCGATCCGCGCCTCAAGACCAACGCCTGACCCTTGCACGACCGGCGATCCGGCGAGGAGCTTCGGCTCTTCGCCGGATCGGCTTTAACAGCAGGATTGACCCATGAAATTTGCCATCATCGGCGCGAGCTTTGCGCGCGCGGCCTATCTGCCCGCCCTCCGCCACGTTCCGGGCGCCGAGACGGTCGCCATCGCCTCGGGCCGGCTCGAAAGCGCCCGTTCGGCGGCCGACGCCTTCGGTATCGCCCACGCCTATGCCGACTGGCGCGAGATGCTCGACCGTCACAAAGTCGATGCGGTGCTGATCGCGACCCCCACCGATACCCATGCCGAAATGACGCTGGCCGCGCTCGATGCCGGCGCGCATGTGGTGTGCGAAAAGCCCACCGCCATGCATGCCGGCGAGGCCAAGGCCATGCTCGACAAGGCCGAGGCGCTCGGCCGCGTGCACATGATCGACCATGAACTTCGCTTCAACCCCAACCGCATGCATGTGGCGCGGCTGATCGCAGAGGGCGAGCTGGGCGAGATCCGCCATGCCCATGTCGCCAATATCGGGGCGAGCTGGGCCAATCCGGCGAGCCGGCCAAAAGGCGACTGGTGGAGCCTTGCCGAACATGGCGGCGGCCGGCTGGGCGCCAATGGCAGCCATCAGGTCGACATGCTGCGCTGGTGGTTCGGGCCGGTGGCCTCGGTGGTGGGCGAGGCCCTGACCATGCTGCCCGACCGCATCGACAAGGCGACGGGCGAAGCGTGGACGGCCACGGCGGACGACGTCTCCTATTTCACCCTGCGCATGGGCTCGGGCGCGCTGGCGCAGGTGTTCATGAGCGGGGTCGCCGCCAACAATATCGGCAATCTGACGCAGGTGTTCGGCTCGAAGGGCTCGATCACGCTCTCGAACGAAGACGAGAAGCTCTATTTCGCCAAGGCCGGCCAGGGTTTCGAGGAGGTCACCCAGCCCGATCCGAACGCGGCGCTCGAGGGGCTCAACAAGGGCATCTGGAACGTCTCGGTGGTCGCCGCGCTGCGCGAATTCGCCACCGCGATCAGCGAGGGACGCTCGCTGCGCCAGGGCGCGAGCTTTTTTGATGGGCTGGCCAACCAGCGCGTGCTCGATGCGGTGCGGCAATCGACCGAAACACGCGCCTGGGTCGACCTGCCGGCCGAGGAGCGCCGGGCGTGAGCCCGATCGCGGGCCGCTCCGTCATCGTGACCGGCGCGGCCCTCGGGCTCGGCGCGGCGATTGCCCGGCACCTGGCCGGGCTCGGGGCGCGGCTGGCGCTCGTCGACTATAATGCCGGGGCTCTCGCCGAAACGGCGGCAGCCTGCGGCCAGCCCGAGGCGGCACACGTCGCCGATCTCAGCGATGCCACGGCCACGGCGGAAGCCATCGCCGCGATTCTCGCGCGGCTGGGGCGGATCGATGCGGTGATCCACAACGCCGCCATCCTCGACCCCAAGCCGCTTGCCGCGATGACGCTTTCGGACTTCCAGCGGACCACCAATGTGGGGCTGCAAGCGGGCTTCCAGCTGGCGCGCGCGGCCTGGCCGGGCATGGCTGAAGCTGGGAGGGGCGTCTTTATCTTCGTCTCTTCGCGCTCGGGGATCGAGGGGTTTGCGGACGAGACCGCCTATTGCGCCACCAAGCACGGGCTCGAGGGATTTTCGAAAAGCATCGCGCTCGAAGGGGCTGCGCTCGGCATCCATTCCATGACGGTGACGCCCGGCATGTACATGCGCACGCCGATGTCGGAACGCAATTACAGCGACGCGCTCAAGCAGAAATGGGTGGAGCCCGACCGGTTGGCGCCCGCCTTCGCCACCATGATCGCCGAGCCCGAACGCTTCAGCGGCCAGCGGCTCAATGCCTGGACACTGGCGACCTCCGACACGCCCTGAGGCCTCGTCGAAGAGAAGGCGGCTTCCGCGCGATGCGGAAGCCGCTTCAGATCAGTTGGCCGGCCGACACGCGCCTCCGGGTGTCGCGACCTGACCTTCGGGGCAGGGCGCCGGCGCTCCGGCAGGCTGCTCGGCAGGCGCTGCGGCCTGCGGCTCTGCCTGCTGGGCAGGCTCGGCGGGTTGAGCAGGTTCGGCCGGCTGGGCGGGCTCTGCCGCCTGGGCCGGCTGCTCGGCCGGTTGCTGCTGGGCAGGCTGCTCGGGAGCGGGGGCCTGATCGGCGGCTGGCTGCTCGGCAGGAGCCTGTGCGTCGGCGGGCTGCTGCTCGGTCTGGTTGGCCGGAGCATCGGCGGGAGCCTCCTGAGCCGGAGCCTCCTGAGCCGGAGCCTGCTCGCCTTCCGCAGCGGGCTCTTCTGCTGCCTCTTCGGCCTCCTCGGTCGCGGGCTCGGCCGGGGCGGCGACGCAGCTGCCATCCTGGAGCACCTGACCCTCCGGGCAATCCGCCGCATCATCGGCTTCAGCCGGTTGATCGCTGGTCTCGCCTTCGTCAGTCGCTTCGCCCGCAGCATTACCGGGAGCCTGCGCCTCGTCGTCGCTTTCGGCCTCGGTGTCCTCGCCCGCCGCTTGTCCGCGCTGCTGCTCGGCTTCCTCGGGTTCGACGGCATCGGGTGGGGCGGTATCTTCGGCGGGCGCCTCGATCTCGGGGGCAAAGACCGGCACGGTATCGCCCTCGGCGGTGCCGGCGGCCTCGGGATCATCGACCGCGGCGGCTTCGACGACGGGAACCTCCTGCCCGGTTTCCTGGGCAATGATGTCGATGTCGATGACCGTGTTGATGACGATGTTGTTCTGAACGATCACCGGCCCGACATATTCGGTGCGCCGATACAGCTCGGGGTCCCTGTCGGAATAGATGACCGCAACCGAGAGGTTGGGCTCTAGGAAGCTGCGGACCGGCACGAAGAACCAGTCATCCTCCGGCGGTTCGCCGACATTGACCTCGATGGAAACGGCAAAGCCGTCGCTCTGCGGCTGCAGCGGGGCCCAGCCCACATAATCGGGCGCACGGCGCCAGGCCACCCAGGCGGGAGCCCATGTGGTGCCGGGCACCCAGCACCAGCCGAGGCGCGCATCGTCGTACCAGCGACCATAATGATAGCCGGCCCAGGCGAAGGGCTCGTCGGAGGCGAAATACCAGCCGCGATCGGCCAGGTAGACCCAGTGGCCGCGCGTGTAGGGCCGCCAATCGCGATCGACGGCCGGGCACCAGACATAGCGGAACCGGTCGTGCCGGACCCAGGTGCCGTGAGGGCGAAGGCGCTCATAGAACAGGTCGAAGCTGACGCTCACCTGTTGCGCCTGTACGCTGGTCGGAACCAGGCTCAAGCCAATACCCATGCCCAAGGGCATTGCAGCAAGAAGTGCGGCGGTCGCCACACTGGAAGCAAGTCTTCTTATCGTCATTTTTATCTCCATGTGCCCCGGCTTGTTGTCATTGTCCCCCGACAGTCACGGCTAAACCGGCACTGCCGAATAGGCTAAGAACAACGTGCCGATACTGGTCACGTAGAGAAGGGTCATCAGGGCGGTGCGAGCCATGTCTTGTCTCCGGTAGGCCCCCGCCCACCATACGCACTTGCCCGCAACGTCACGTCGGCGTGATGGTTGCGTGAGGCTGATCGCACAAAAGTCGGATTCCCATGGGGGAAGCTTTGCTGCGGACGGTTTTGCGCCAGTGTCCGGTCAGCGAATTGTCAGGTTGAATTGGCTATCGTGCAATGATGAAGCCGTGTGCCTTCGCGCAAAGCCTCGCTGTTCTGGTCACGCTCGTGGCCTGCCTGGCTTCGCCCGCGCTGGGCCAGGGCAATTCGGGAAATGCCGGCGGCAACGGATCGGAGAATGGCCAGGGCAATGGCAACGGCTCCGAAAACGGCCAGGGCAACGGCTCTGAAAACGGCAATGGCAATGGACCCGATAGCAATAGCGGCAGTCCTCCGGGCAGCAATTCGGGCAATGGCGCCGACGGGAACGGCAATGGCCAGGGTAACGGGAATGGCCAGGGCAACGGGAATGGCCAGGGCAATTCTTCTTCCGGCACGTCCGGACAGTCGGGAGGGCAGGGTAATTCATCCCAGGGGCAGGGCAATGCAGGCAGCAATTCCGGGCAGGGCGGGCAGGTCTCCGGAGGAAATGCGGCTGGGGCGCCTGTTGCCGTCGAAGTGCCGAGCGAGGCGGTGCAGTCGGGTCGTGCCCTGCCGTTCGACCAGATCGCCAGCATCGCGCTCGAGGCCGGCGCGGGCCGGATCATCGACACGCGGCTGCTCAATGTGGGCGGCATCCTCGTTTATGAACTCAAGATCCTGCGGCCCCGCGGCCAGGTCGAGACGGCCTTCTACTACGCCCGGTCAGGGCGGCCGGTGCGATAGATGCGCGTTCTGATCGCCGAAGACGATCCGCGCATCCAGGACATGCTGGCGCGGGCCATGCGGGCCGCGGGCTTCGTCGCCGAGGTGACCGATGATGGCGAGGACGCCCATTTTCGCGGCGAGACCGAAGGGTTCGATGCCGTTTTGCTCGATCTCGGGCTGCCGCGGCTCGATGGCCTGACGATCCTCAAGCGCTGGCGCAAGGCCGATGTCTCGGTGCCCGTGCTCATTCTCACGGCGCGCGGACAGTGGGAGGAGCGCGTCGAGGGCATCGAGGCCGGCGCCGATGACTATGTCGTCAAACCCTTCCGCATCGAGGAGGTGGTGGCGCGCGTCAAGGCGCTGATCCGGCGCGCCGGCGGGCATGCCTCCTCGCAGATCGTCGTCGACGATCTGGTGGTGGATACGCGCCTGATGCGGGTGGTGAGGGGCGGCGTGCCGCTCAACCTCACCCCGCAGGAATATCGTCTCGTTGCGTTTCTCGCCAACCAGCGCGGCCGCGTCGTCTCGCAGATGGAAATCATCGAGCACCTCTACAGCCAGGATTACGACCGCGCTTCCAACTCGGTGGAGGTGCTGGTGGGGCGCGTGCGACGCCGGGTGGGCACCGATGCAATCAAGACGCGGCGCGGCTTCGGCTACTACATGGGAGACGATGCCGGGTGAAACAGCATTCGCTTCGCCTGCGCCTGCTGCTGCTGGCGGCGGTGCTGGTGGCCGTTGCGGTGCTTATGGCCGGCATCGTGCTGCTCTATATGTTCAGCACCCATATCGAGCGGCGGGTGGCCGCCGATCTCGATGCCAATCTGAACCGGGCCGTCGCGCTCATCGACCCCGAAGCCGAAACGCCGGCGCTTCTCGCCCCCCTCGCCGACCCCCGCTACGCGCTGCCGCTTTCGGGGCTTTACTGGCAGATCGAGGATCTCGACAGCGGACGGTCGGCGCGCTCGCCATCGCTGGTGGATGGTGTTCTCGTATTGCCGGGCGCTGCGGCCGGGATGGTCGAACTCGATGGGCCCGACCGGCAGAGGCTGGTGTCGGTCTGGCTCGACGTGCAGTTCGCAGAAGCCGATGCCGGCCCGCGTCGCTACCGGATCATCGTCGCCGAGGATCGGCGGGTCATCGACCAGGCGATCGCCGCGTTCGGCAGCGAAATGAGCCTCGCCCTGCTGGTGCTCGGGCTGGCGCTGACGCTTGTCGCCTGGGTGCAGGTGCAGCTGGGGCTGCGGCCGCTCGAGGCGCTGCGCCTTTCGCTGCAATCGGTGCGGCGGGGCGAAGCCGAGCGACTCGTCGGCAGCTTTCCCACCGAAGTCGGGCCGCTCGTGCGGGAGGTGAACGACCTGCTCGAGGCGCGGGACCGCTCGCTGGTGTTCGCGCGGATGCGGGCCTCCGACCTCGCCCATGGCCTCAAGACGCCGCTGGCGGTAATTGCCGCGACCGCGCTGCGGCTGCGCGACAAGGGTGAGGACGAGGCGGCCGAGACGCTCGACAGCATGTCCGACGAGATGTCGGCGCGCATCGACTACCAGTTGCGGCTCGCCCGCCTGCGCCACCGCCCTGCCAGCCACGTCATGCGCTCCCCGCTCAAGGATGCGGTGCTGCGGATTGCGCGCGTGCTGGAAAAGACCGCCGAAGGGGAACGCCTGGGCTGGACGTTCAACCTCGATGCCGGAATCGGGGTCAATCTCGACCCGCAGGATCTGATCGAGCTGCTCGGGGTGATCCTCGAAAATGCCTGCCAATGGGCCGAGCACGAGATCCGCGTGTCGGGCGCCGTGGTGGGAGATTTCGTGGAGGTGCTTGTGGAAGACGACGGGCCCGGCCTGGGTGCCGAAGACATCGCCCGTCTCGGCCCGAGGGGCGAGCGACTCGACCAGGGCGGCAAGGGCAGTGGCTTCGGCATCGCCATCGCCTCGGAAATTCTCGAGCTCAATGGCGGCAGGCTCGCGATCAGCCGATCCCCGCTCGGGGGGCTGGCCGTGGCGATGTCGCTGCCCGGCGCGGGCACGCCCGAGGGTTGATCCGAGTAGGGGCCTCGCGGCGGAGAGCGGAAAAATGGCGACGCCGGTGCGTAGGGCGGGGGCGATAAGCCCGGCGTCGCCTGCATCGGCCGGCTGTGGAGGTCCCGCAGCACGGATTCGACACCGGACAGTCTAGGCCGGGAGCCCTGACAGGGCGCTGCCCCGCCTGTCAGTGAATTGTCAGGCAAGGGCCGGACGATGGGGTCCGTCCCTGCAGGTTGGTGGCGGGCACGCGCGGCCGTGTCAGGCCTTCCAGTTGGCCTGCATGACGCGCAGCCAGTTGCCGCCGAGGACCTTCCTGATGTCCTCATCCGAATAGCCGCGCTTGACGAGGCCAGCCGTGACATTGGGGAAGTCGGCTGCGGTGTTGAGCGTCTTGCAGCGCCGCTCTTCCCAGGGCCATTCGCCCAGAAGGCTGCCATGCTTGCCGGCAAACTTGGCGCGCTTTTCGGGCGTGAAGGTCTCGTCGAAATCAAGACCGATGCCGACACTGTCGATGCCGGCCAGCTCGACGATATGGTCGATATGCTCCACGAGCCGCGCAATGTCGGGCTGGGTGGTCGGCTTGTCGGGATAATAGAGGAAGGGCGAGAGGCCGGTGATGCCCATCACGCCGCCATGCTGGCCCAGCGCCCGGATAGTGTCATCGGTCTTGGCGCGGATATGGGGCGACAGGGAGTGGCACAGCGAATGGGTGATGAAGATCGGCTTTTCGGAAGCTTCCATCGCCTCGACCGAGGTGCGCTGCCCGCAATGGGACACATCGACCACGATGCCGAGCTGGTTCATTTCCTTGACGAAGGCGCGGCCGTAATTGGAGAGGCCATCGTCGCTCTTTTCGCCGCAGCCGGACCCGATCCAGTTCTGGCGCTGGTAGGTGAGCTGAAGGATGCGGATGCCCAGATCGTAGAACGTGCCCAAAAGGCTGAGATCGAGCCCGATCATCTCGGTATCCTGGGGCCCGAAGATGATGGCTTCGCGTCCCGAGGCCTTGGCCTCGTGGATGTCAGCGACGGTCTCAGCCAGCAGAACCTTGTCGGCATTCGCCGCGATCCAGCGCCGGCAGGCGTTGACCTGCCTGAGCCCGGCAGCGAGGTCCGCATAGGGTTCGGTGACGGTATGGTTGATCGCAGTCACCCCGCCGCGCTTGTAGCGGTCGAAATGGGCCGGCCCCAGCTCGGCCACGATGGAGCCGTCGATGACGATAGCCTCTGCATGCAGCGCGTCGACGCGCGCCTGCTCGGTGGCGCTGAGGGTGGTTGTGTCCCGCATGTTCAGTTCCAGAAATTGTGCCTCCCTTGCCTCGTAGCCAATGCAAGGCATAAGGACAACAGTCTAAGACATGTTTTTTGACGAATGGACACAAATATGTCGTCAGAATTTGCGATATTCGTAATTCGGGACGAGACGAAAGCGGTGGTGCGTTGAGTGGGCGGCTAACGGTTCGACCGGGGGCGGGGCGGCGGTGAGGGCGTGGCGGGCAGAGGTCGTTCGCCCGACGTGGCGTCGCGCCACTGGCCGGGGGCCAGACCTTCGAGGGTGAGCGCACCGATGCGCCAGCGCACCAGCCGGAGCGTCGGCAGGCCCACAGCAGCCGTCATGCGCCGAACCTGCCGGTTGCGGCCCTCGGTGATGGTCAGGGCGATCCAGTGGTCGGGAACGCTCTTGCGGAACCGTACCGGCGGGTCGCGGGGCCAGAGTTCGGGCGGATCGATCGCTTCGGCAAGAGCCGGCCGGGTCGGGCCATCGCGCAGAACCACGCCTTTGCGCAGGGCCGCGAGAGCCGGCTCGGACGGGCTGCCCTCGACCTGCACGAGATAGGTCTTGGGCAGCTTGAAGCGCGGGTCGGAGAGTTCGGCCTGCAACCGCCCGTCATCGGTGAGAAGCAGCAACCCTTCACTGTCCTTGTCGAGCCGGCCGGCTGGGTAGACATCTGGAACGCTTACGAAATCGGCCAGCGTGGGGCCCGTCTCGCCTTCGGAACGGCTGAACTGGGAGAGGACGCCGAAGGGCTTGTTGAGCAGGATGAGGCGGCTCATCGGTTCGGGGTCTCCTTCGGGGGAAAATCGACCTGCAAGCGAGCTTGCATAAATGAATCGTATTGCAAGGTAACGTGCGACGCGGTATGTCTGCGGGCAGGGAGAAGACAATGTCCGTTATTGACCGATTCCGCGAGGTGGCCGAGCAGCTGACGCCTGCGGAGCACCAGCTCATCAAGCAGATTCTCAACAGCCCGCGCGACGTGGCGCTGGGCACGGCGAGCAATCTGGCCCAGAGCATCGGCGTGCATGAGGCGACGGCATCGCGTCTTGCCAAGAAGCTCGGCTATCCCAGTTATTCCCGGTTCCGCGCGGCGATCCAGGAAGAGTTCATCGTGCGCGCCGATCCGGCGGCACGGGTGCGCAACACCTTGCAGCAGGGCACCGAGGCGGGGCTCTTGTCCGACCTCATCCGGCAGGAAATCGAGGCCTTGGCGCGCATCGAGCAGTATCTCGATGATGAGGCCATTCTTGCCGCTGCTGCGGCCCTCGCCGGGGCGCGCCGCATCTTCATCTTCGCGCGCGGCAATGCGCAGGCCCTCGCCGTGCTGATGGAGCGGCGCCTGCGCCGCATGGGGCGGCCGGTCGTGCTGCTCACAGGCGACGGGCGCGACCTGGCCGAGCAATTGCTGGTCATGGGGCCAGAAGACGCGCTGTTCGGCTTCGCTTTTCGCCGCCAACCGACCCATTACGCCGCGCTGTTCGAGCATGCGGCCGGGATCGGGGCGGCGAGCGTCGTGGTCTCGGGCACGGTCGGGCCATCGCTTCAGCCGGCCGCGCAGCATCTGCTGTTCGCGCCCCGGGCAGGGCGGCAGGATGCGTTCCAGACCCTCACCGTGCCCATGGCCATCTGCAACGGCTTGGTTCTGGCGATGGCCAAGGTCGATCCGCGCGGCTCGCTCGACAATCTGGAAAAGCTGGGACAGCTCATCGACGCCTTCGAATAGCGGCAGCGTCGGCAGGCGCCGTCGTTCGCCACAATACTGCAAGTTTTCATGCACGTGTCACTTAACCATGAAAAACGGCGTGCATCGAAGCGCATGGGGCGCTTCAATCCGAGGAGGATAACCATGACCAACAGGACTGCCCGAACGACCACTCTCGCCCTCGCGCTGCTCGCCGGCGTCGCCCTGCCGGCCTATGCGCAGGATGCCAACCTCGATGCGCTTAGCGCCGAGGAGCTGCTGCCGCTGGCCCAGGCCGAAGGCTCGGTGACCGTTTATGCCTTCACCAGCCGCATCGCGCGGGTCGAGACCGCCTTCGAGGCCGCCTATCCGGGCATCGACATGATCGCCTATGACATGTCCTCCACCGAGCAGATCACCCGCATCAAGGCCGAGGCCACCGCCGGCATCGCCAATGTCGATGTGGTCTACATTTCGGATGCGCCGGTGGTGTTCCGCGATCTGCTGGAACCAGGCCTCGTGGCGCGCTACGTGCCGCCGCGCGTCGAGGGGCTTCTCGAGGACAACGAGAAATCGCCGCTGCTGGCCCAGCGCCTTTCCACCAAGGTGCTGATGTATAACGAGGAAGCCTATCCCGATGGGTCGCCGATCACCAATCTCTGGCAGCTGACAACGCCCGACTGGGCGGGCAAGGTGCTGATGGTCGATCCGCTCCAGCGCGGCGATTATCTCGACCTGATGACCGAGTTCGTGCTGCGCGCCGATGAGATGGCCGACGCCTATGAGGCGCAGTTCGGCCAGCCCATCGCGCTTGATGATGGCATCACCAATGCCGGCGAGCAGTTCATCGTCGATCTGTTCGAGAACGACTTGATCCTTCTGTCCTCGACCGACGACGTCAATTCCGCCGTCGGCGCCAAGGGCCAGCAGAACCCGCCCGTCGGCTTCACCTCCTACTCCGACCGCCGCGACAATGAGGATGAGGGCTGGGCGCTGCAGGTGGCCAACACCGTCGAGCCGTCCAACGGCATCATCTTCCCGGCCGTGCTGGCGGTTGCCGCCAATGCGCCCCATCCGGCCGCCGCGCGCCTCGCCATCGATTTCCTGATGGGGGACGACAGCGAGACGGGCGGGGCGGGCTTTGCGCCCTTCTACGTCGCCGGTGACTATGCCACCCGCAGCGATATCGTCAGCCACCCCGATGCGGTGCCGCTCGCCGACTTCATCGCCTGGTCGATCGATCCCTCGGCCACCGCCAAGATCCGGCAGGAGGTCGGCGACCTCGTGCTGTCGCTGCAATAGTCTTTCCTCCCGCAAGCGGGGTTCCCGGCATGGTCGGGGACCCTTGAGAACGGCAAGGACCGGAACAAAGCGATGTCCACCATGACCCTGCGGCAGGGCCTTCGCCTCGATGGCGTGCTGCTGCTCAAGCTCAGCGTTCTGGCGCTGGTCGGCGTGCTGATCGCCGCCCCGCTTTTGCGCATCGTGCTCGATACGCTCTCGCCCGGCGCCATCATCGCCTGGAGCGAAGTGACCACCGGCCGGCTGTCGCGCAACCTGCTCTGGGTGCCGCTCGGCAATACGCTGATCCTCGGGGTCGGGGTGGCGTGCGGCTGCGTGCTGATCGGGGGCTTCCTCGCCTGGCTCGTGGTGATGACCGACGTGCCCTTCCGCCGCACCATCGGGCTTCTGGCCACGCTGCCCTTCATGATCCCGAGCTTTGCCACCGCGCTCGCCTGGGGCTCGCTGTTCCGCAATTCGCGCGTCGGAGGGCAGTCGGGCTTTCTCGAAGGGCTCGGGCTCGCCATTCCCGACTGGCTCTCCTGGGGCATGGTGCCGACGCTGATCGTGCTCATCGCGCACTATTATTCGCTCGCCTTCACGGTCATCGCGGCGGCGCTCGCGACCGTTAATTCCGATCTCGTCGAAGCCGCGCAGATCGCCGGGGCCAAGCGTGGCCGCATCCTCTTCGGCATCGTGCTGCCGGTGGCACTGCCGGCGGTTGTGGCCGGCGCTTCGCTGACCTTTGCCGGCGCCGTTTCCAATTTCGCGGCGCCCGCGCTGCTCGGCCTGCCTGTACGGATGCAGACCATGGCGACGCGGCTGTTCGGGCTCATCGAAGTGGGCCAGACGGCGCGTGGCTATGTCGTGGCCATCCTGCTGATCCTGATTTCGGCGCTGTTCCTCTGGGCCGGCAATGCCGTGGTGTCCGGGCGCCGCTCCTACGCCACCATCACCGGCAAGGGCGGGCGCGCCAAGCGCTTCGATCTGGGCGCGGCGCGGATGCCGCTGTTTCTCGCCGCGCTCTTGATCTGCGTCTTGACCACCATCGTTCCGGTGGCGATCCTCATCGCGTCATCGCTGGCCCCTTCGTCCTCGGCGCTCTTTTCGAACTGGACGCTGCATTACTGGGTGGGGCTGTCCAACCCGAGCTTTGCGCAAGGGCAGCCGGGCATTTTCTCGAACCCCTTCATCGTTTCGGCCACGGGCATGACGCTGAGCCTGGGCGTTGCGGTGGCCATCACCACGACGATCGTCGGGCTGCTGGTCGCCTTCGTTTTGGCCCGCTATGGTAGGGGCCCGCTCTCGGGTACCATCAATCAGCTGAGCTTTTTGCCGCTGCTCGTGCCCGGCATTGCCTTCGGGGCCGCCTATATCGCGCTCTTCGGCGCCCCAATCGGGCCGATGCCGGCGCTTTACGGAACCTTCCCGCTGCTCGTTCTGGCCGCCACGGCCTATCTGATGCCGTTCGCGGTGCAGACCGGGCGGGCCGTGATCCAGCAGGTGTCGGGCGATCTCGATGAAAGTGCCCGCATGACGGGCGCGAGCTTCCCGCGCCGGCTTCTCGCTATCACCGTGCCGCTCGCGAGCCGGGGGCTGGCCGCCGGCGCACTCATCGTCTTCGTCAAGATCATGCGCGATCTCTCGCTGGTCGTGCTGCTTTTCACCCCCACCACGCCGCTGCTGTCGGTTCTGGCCTACCGCTATGCCTCGGAAGGCTTCGGGCAGTTCGCCAACGCCATCACCGTCGTCATTCTCGTCATCTCCATCGCCGCGACGCTTCTGGCCAATCGCCTCCAGACCAAGTCGCAGCCCTGGCTCAAGTCCTGAGAACGCACATGATCCGCCTTGAAACGCTCGGCAAGTCCTTCGGCAGCTTCGATGCCGTCAAGGATGTGAACATCGAGGTGCCCAAGGGCGCGTTCCTCGTTTTGGTGGGGCCCTCCGGCTGCGGCAAATCCACCATGCTGCGCATGCTGGCGGGCCTCGAAACGCCCAGCGCCGGCCGCATCGTCTTTGGTGAGGACACCGTCTCGGATGGCGAGAAGGGCTGGACCATCGATCCCTCGCGCCGCAATGTCGGGCTGGTCTTCCAGTCTTACGCCCTCTGGCCGCATATGACGGTGGCTGGCAATGTCGACTGGCCGCTCAAGGTCAAGGGGCTGGACAAGGCCGAACGGCAGGCGCGGGTCAGCGAGGTGCTGGGCCTGCTCGGCATCGGCGCGCTGGCGCAGCGCTACCCCAACGAGATTTCGGGGGGCCAGCAGCAGCGCGTCGCCATCGCGCGGATGATCGCGCCCAAGCCGGGCATCCTGCTGTTCGATGAGCCGCTGTCCAATCTCGATGCCAAGCTGCGCGTCGAGATGCGCACCGAATTGCTGCGCGTGCACCGCGCCACCGGGGCTACTTCGGTCTATGTCACCCATGATCAGGTCGAGGCGATGACCATGGCGAGCCATGTCGCGGTGCTCAATGCCGGCCGTGTCGAGCAGTTCGGCCCGCCCGCGGAGCTGGTGGCGAGACCGGCGACAGCCTTTGTCGCGACCTTCGTGGGCACCCCGCCAGCCAATCTCGTGCCGGTCTCGGCGCTGCCGCCGGTTCTGGCCGCCGGCCATCCTCAGGGCGTTAGCCTCATGTATCGCCCCGAGGACATGCGGGTTTCCGCCCAGCCGACGCCTGACAGCCTCGCCTTCGAATTTGCCGAAGCGAGCCCCGTTGCCGGCCGCATCATGATCACCGGCACATCGGGCGACAGACGGCTCACCGCCGTGGTCGATCAGGCACCGCATTTCACGGTTGGAGACAGCGTGCATTTCATCCTGCCACCGAGCCCCGCCGCACTCTTTGGAGCGACAGGGGAGCGTCTGCAATGAAGCGGCTTCTTCTCGTCCGGCATGGCGAATCCGAGTGGAACGCGCTGCGCCGGCTGCAAGGCCAGGCCAATATCGGGCTCTCCGACAAGGGCGAAGCGCAGGCCCTGGCGCTGGCCGACACCATCCGCGCGCTCGCGCCCGACCGCGCCCTGACCTCCGATCTTTTGCGAGCCCATCGCACGGCCGAACTTCTCGGCTTTGCCGACGCCGTGCCCGAACCGCGCCTGCGCGAAGTCGATGTCGGGGACTGGACCGGTCGGGATATCGCCGACATCGTGGCGACCGACCCCGAGGGTTATCGCGGCTGGCGAGCAGGGCAGGCGGCCCCGCCGGGCGGCGAACTCTGGGCCGATTTCGTCGCGCGCACGAGCGGGGTCGTCGCCCCGGCGCTCGAGGCCGCCGACCGGGTGCTGCTCGTCTGCCATGGCGGGGTCATCCGCGCGTTGCTGCAAGCGCTGCTCGGGCTCGAGCCCAGGCGGATCATTCCTGTCGGGCCGGGCAGCCTCACCATCCTCGCGCGCAAGCCGGGGGAGGATGCGTTCCGCCTCGAGCTCTTCAACTATGCCCCGGGCGGCCCGGTGCTCGACGCTCCCGACTGAGCCTCAGTCGGCCCGCATCAGGTCCATCACGGGCCCCATCGTGGGGAGGGAAGCGACGTCCTGCAATTGCGCCCAGAGTGCCGCGCGGCGCCCGGGCGGAAGCGCTGTGCGCGCGTGGCTGGCGCAATCCTCGAACTTGCCGCGCATTTGCGCCGGCGTCATCGGCAGGTCCGGATGGCCCGGCGCGGGCGACACCCGCACTTCGTGCCCGGTGCCGTCGAGGCTCAGCCGCACCGTGCCTGAGACCGTGTCGCGTAGAGGAATGGTGGGGTCGATCCGGCAGGTGATCCGCTCTGCCACCGCCAGCACCTCGGCATCGGCCAGGGCCTCGGGGAAAAACGAGGCGAGGTCGACCCGCCCCTTCACCAAAGCGGTCGCCAGCGTGAAGGGAATGCTGAACTTGGCGCCGATCGCCGTATCGGGGCGCCGCTTGTGCGCGGTCGGTTCGCAGAGCATGCGGTTCTTCTCGCTCACCACTGCCTCGATGACGCCCAGCGCCAAAAGCGAATAGCCCGGCAGGGCGCGGATGCGCAGCCCCGCCTCGACATAGGAATGGGTGCCCCGGCAGCAGGGCCACGGCTTGAAGCTGACTTCGGCGCCACGCCACACCGTTCCAAGCCCGTCGAGGATCGGCGCCGTATCGACCTCGCGCCGTGCTACCGCGTCGAAAAAGCCGGCCTTGCCCTCGAGCGGTTCGGCAAAGCCCAGAACCCCGCGCGCTGCCAGCATGGCGCCCAGCACTCCGGCCTTGGCCGCGAAGCCGTCGCGCACCGCGCGGATATGCGAGCCCGGGCTGTGGCGGAGCGCGCCGAAGGACGACATCTGCGAGAGCGCCAGCGACCAGGCCGCGCGCATCCCGTCGGCATCGAGCCCGAGCAACTGGCCCGCTGCGGTGGCCGCGCCAAAGACCCCGAGCCATGGCGTTGTGTGCCAGCCAAAGCCATCGGGATTGACCCTGAAACTCGCCGCCAGCCGGCAGACGAGATCGCCTGAAACGGCGATGGCTCCGAGCAGTTCGGTGCCGCTCACCGGACGCGCCGGGTCGCCGCACAGCGCCAGCGCAGCGGCAATCGCCGCCGCATGCGGATGGGCGATGGCATGGTCATGGGTGTCCTCGAAATCAAGGGCGTGGGCCATCGCGCCATTGACCCAGGCGGCCATGGGCGCGGAGGTCGCAAAGCCGTAGCCCGGTACCACCGCATGTCCGCCGGGCGCCGTCTCGCGGGCAATCTCGGCAAAGGCATCGCAGCCTTCGCCGAGACCGCTGGCCCCGAGCGTGACGCCCAAAGCATCGATGAGCGAGAGCCGGGCCTGCTCCATGGCATGGCGGGGCAGGTCAGCGCTGCGCGTCGTTGCGACATGGGTCGACAGAACCCGCGACACGCCCTCGCTCATCGTGGCCTCTGGACTTTACTGGGCGAGGTCGAAATCGAACATGTCGGCCTGTTCGAAGCTTTCGGCCACTTCGCCGCGCTCCTTCATCGCCGACATTTCCACCGACCAATAGGTGTCGGCGCCGGCGCGCAGATCGACGATGCGCGGATCGACGAAGGGATGCGATGCGGCGATGGTGGCCGGGTCGCCGCCCAGATACTTCACCGCGATCTCCACCACGCGCTCAACCGGCATGGCGGAATAGGCGGCGCTTGCCTCCTGGAGCGATTTCACCACGCGGGCCAAGGTGTCGCCATTTTCGGCCGCCCATTTGCGCGAGGCGATGATGCCGACATTGGGCGAGGTGCCGGCCGTGCCCATCTGGCTCGGCGCCAGCACGAGCTTGGCCTCCCCCGTCGCGATGGCGATGGCCGGGGTCGGCTGGGAATGCAGGAAACCGTCGATCTGGTTGGACACGAGCGCCGCCGGCATGTCGCTGCCGCCAACCCGCACCAGCTGCAATTGCAGGTCTTCAACGCTGGTGTTCTGTTCGGCCAGATAGTGGCGGAAGGTCACAAGATGGGCCGAGCCCAGCGAGCTCACCCCGATGCGCAGGCCCTTGATATCGGCGATGGTCTCGAACGGCACAGCGTTGCGCAGCACGAGATTGGTCGCTCCGGGCGAACCCAGCGCCGCCACCACCAGCGGCGGCTCCTGTCCTATATCCTTGGCGTTGGAGTTGAGCTTGGCCACATCGCTCACCACCCCGATATAGATATCGAGATCCCCCGTCATCACCGACTGCGTGCCGATGCCGCCATCGCCCGAGCGCACCTCGGTGACCACGGGGTTGATGCCGTTCCTGGCATAAAAGCCTTCTTCCACCGCGATCGGGTGCATGATCAGCGACAGGCTCGACCTGAGCCAGCCGATGCGCACGGTCGTCGGCTCCTGCGCCAGCGCCGGAAGGGCACTGGCGGTCATTGCGGCGGCCAGTCCGGCCCCCAGCAGCACTTTTGCGAGCAAACCCATGATGTTCCTCCTCCAGGAAACAGTGCGGCCCCGGCGCTGCCGGGGCCTTGTTCCGATCGCCCCTCAGCGGTCGGCGTAAGAAAAGTCGAACATATGCTCACGCTCGAAGCTCTCGATGAGCTCGCCGCGCTCCTTCATGGCGCTGATCTCGGTGCGCCAGTAGATATCGGCCCCGGCCTCGAAATCGTCCACGAGCCGTGGGTTGACCGAGGTCATGGCGCGCCGGATCAGGTCGTCCTCCGAGCCGATCGCCGCCTGCGCGATGGCCACCAGCCGATCCTCGGGCAGGGTGCCGAACATCTCGCTGGCCTGCCGGAAGGTGGCGATGACGCGCGTCACCGTCTCCGGGTTGGCCGCCGCCCAGTCGCGCCTGACCATGATGGCCGAGGTCGGGGAGAGCCCGACTTCGCCCATGTCCTGGGGCGCCAGCGCCACCTTGCCGGCCCCGCGCGCCTCGGCGACGCTCGGCGTGGGCTGGGAGTGCAGGAAGCCGTCGATCTGATTGGTGAGGAGTGCCGGAGGCATGTCGCTGGCCCCGACGCGAAGAAGTGTCAGCCCCAGCGCGTCGGTCGTCAGCCCCTGGCTTGCGAGATAATGCCGGAACATCACGAGATGGATCGAGCCCAGCGAGCTTACGCCCAGCGTCAACCCGCGCAGGTCCTCGACGGTCTCAAAAGGCACGTCATTGCCGACCACGAGGTGGGTGGCGCCCGGCGTACCGATCGCCACTGCCGCCAGCGGCGGCTGTCCACCCTGTTCGAGCGCGACCCCGTTGAGCCGGGCCAGCTCGGACATGGCGCCGAAATAGACGTCGAAATCGCCGCGCAGCAGCGCCTCGATGCCCGTCGCATTGCCGCCCGACTGGATGGCGGTGATCGTCGGGGCCAGCCCGTTGGCGTCGTAGAGCTGCTCTTCCTCGGCGATTGCCTGGGCGATGGTGGTCAGGCTCGCCTTGAGCCAGCCGATCCGCACCGGCAGCTTGTCCTGCGCCATCCCGGCCGCGTTAGAAAGACCCACGATCGCCAGCGCGGCAGCGATGGTTTTCAGTGCTTTCATTGTGGTCCTCCCTTGGCCCGAAGGCCCTGGCCCCATGCTCCCTCCCCGGAGCATCAGGCCGATTTGACTTCCCATTTTTCGGTGGTGCGTTTTTCCACCAGCCGCACGATGAGCAGTTCGGTGAGGTAGCCCACGATCGAGATCAGGATCATCGCGGTCATCAGGTCCACGGCGCGGAACTGGAAGCGGGCTTCCATCAGCATGAAGCCGATACCGGCCGAAGAGGCGAGCATTTCCCCCGCCACGATCATGCGCCAAGCGCCGCCGAGACCGATGCGCAGCCCGGTGGTGATGAACGGCACGGTCGCCGGCAGGATGACGCGGTAGAACAGCGTCAATCCGTTGGCGCCAAAGCAGCGGCCGGCATCGATTAGGATCGGGCTGATCTGCCGGGCGCCGGCTTCCGCGCTGAAATAGAGCGGGAAGAACGCCGTCATGAACACCACGAAGATCACGGCGGTATCGGAGAGCCCGAACCAGAGGATGGCAAGCGGGATCCAGGCGATGCCCGGCACGGGGTAGAAGGCCTTGATGATCGGTTGCAGGAATTCGCGCACGATGGCGATGCGCCCGACGAGCAGCCCCAGCGGAATGCCGAGGATCGCGGCGAGGCCGAAGCCGATCATGGCGCGCTGGAAGCTCTGCGCCAGGTGCACATAGACATTGGGCCCATAGAGCCAGCGCGTATCGTCAAGCGTCAGCATGCCGAAGACGCGCTGCAGCACCGCCATCGGTGGAGGCAGGATCAGCTGCAGGTTATAGGCCACCGACATGACGTGCCAGAGCACGAGCAGCCCGCCGATGCCTATGGCGCCGCGTAAGACCCGGCGCAACGCCAGCTTGCGCTTCTTGTCGCGCTCGTGCCGGGCAAAATCCTCGGAAGTGCGCGCTGCCGGCCGGGTGCGGGGGGGAATGGCGCTGCCCTCGAGCAGCGATTTGGCCGCGGTGTTCTCGTAGGTCATGCTGCCACTCCCGCATGGGCCGAGGCGTCGTCGCTCTCGTAGCCGTCATCGGCCGACTTGTGCATTTCCTCGGTGATCTCGGCCTTGAGCGCAGCGAATTCGGCGCTGTTTCGGTCGCGCGGGCGCTCCATGTCGACATGGAAATAGCGCCCGATCCGACCGGGCGACGGCCGCATCAAAAGGATGCGGTCGGCCAGGTAGACCGCCTCGTCGATATCGTGGGTGACGTAGAGAACCGTGCGCTTTTCCTTCATCCAGGTGTCGATGAGGTAGTCCTGCAAGGTCATGCGGTTGATGGCGTCGATGGCCGAGAACGGCTCGTCCATCAGGAGCAGCTTGGCGCTGGTCAGCGCCCAGGCCCGCGCCACGGCCACGCGGTGCCGCATGCCGCCCGACAGCTGGTAGGGGTAGAGATTGGTCACATGCCCGAGCCCGACGATGTCGAGCACCTGCTGGGCCCGCTCACGCGCCTGCGCCTTGGGCATCTTCTGCATCTGCAGGCCGAATTCGACATTGCCGATCACCGTGCGCCAGGCAAACAGCGCCGGCTCCTGAAAGACGATGCCGCGATCGGGGCCGGGCCCGGTGATTTTCTTGCCATCGAGCAGGATCTCGCCGGCGCTGGGCTCGACGAGGCCGGCAACGATCTTGAGAAACGTGCTCTTGCCGCAGCCGGACGGGCCGATGATGCAGAGGAATTCCTCGCGCGGGATGTCGAGGTCGAGATGGCTTAGGGCATGGATCCAGCCGGTCTGGCCTTCGTAATAATGATCGATGCCCCGAGCCCGGATCACCGCAGGCGCGGTGGGGGCAGGGCCGCCCCCCTGGTGTGCCGTCTGCATTGGTTCCTCCCTGCAAACTCTTCTGGCTCCGCGGCTGGCGCGGGGTCGACTGGGTCAGGCGGTTTTCCGCCCCGTTCCGCCGATGACGCGTGAAATCCGTGCCGCGCCGCTGAGCACTGCCGGTATCAGCTGGGCCCTCAGCGACGGGGTGAAGCGGAATTGCGGGACCGAGACGCCGATGACGCCCACGATCTCGTTGCGCGCCCCGAAGATGGCGGCGGAAACGCCGGCGCCGCCGGCATCGGATTGTTCCTGCACGCTTTCGGCATAGCCATCGCGCCGGACATCGGCGATGACCCGGCGGAGCGTATCGGGGTCGGTGATCGTCTGATCGGCGAGCTTGCGCAGCGTCACGCGCTCCAGATAGGCATCGAGCTGGGCATCGGTGAAGCCCGAGAGCAGCACCCGGCTCGCGGCGCCGGCGTAGAGCGGCTTGCGTTCGCCCAGCGCGATCACCCGGCGTACCGATTGCTGGCCGATGATCTGGTCGAGGTCGATGCGGTAGTCGCCCACCCGGGCGCTGATCACCACCGTTTCATCAAACTGATCGGCCAGCTCGCGCATCACCGGCATGGCCCAATCGACGAGACCGCTGCCCGAACGAGCGATCTCGGCGATCGCCAGAACCTCGTAGCCCAGCCGGTAGCGCCCATCCTCCTCGCTGCGCGATACCAGCCCGTGGTGGCGCAGGGTGGAGAGCAGCCTGAGGCAGGTGCTGACATGCAGATCGGCGCGCTGCGCGATCTCGCTCAGGGTCAGGCTGGGTTCTGCAAGAGTGAAGGTCTTGAGGACGGCGATGGCGCGATCGAGCACGTTGACGCGATAGCCGCGCGGCTCGCCATCTTCGGAAGCGGGGCGCCTGCTGTCGCTCATCAGATCGTCCTTTTCATCTAATGAAAGTAGATTTCATCCTGTAGACAAACAGCTAGAAGATACCTACAACCCTGTCAATCGGCGGAAACAGTCGATCGCTGGTGTTGAAGCCTTTAAGTCTGGAGCGGCCATGAAAATCGAGCGTGTCGAGATCCTGGTGACCGACCTGACGACGCGGCTGCAGCGTCTGGGATCGAGCGGGCCCTACGATACCGGCGCGCGCGGCACGTTTCTGGGCAAGCCGGTGATGGTCAAGATCCATGCCGAAGGCGTCGTTGGTTACGGCCAGATAAGGCCCATCGCGCCGAGCCATTTCCTGCCCGATACCGGGGCAGGGATGGTGGCCGCCATCCGCGATATCTACGCGCCGCGCCTCATCGGCCGCAGCATTTATGACGGTGAGGCAATCATTGCCGCGTTCGACAACGCGCTGCCCGGAAATGTGCAGGCGCGTGCCGCCATCGATCACGCCCTGCATGATGCCATGGGCAAGGCCGTCGAGCTGCCTGTCTTCCGCCTGATCGGCGGGCGCTGCTACGATCGCATTCCGCTCGAATGGTCGGTGAGCCTCGCGCCAACGCCGGATGGCATGATCGCCGAATGCCGCCGCGCCGTCGAGGAATTCGGCGTGCGCACCCTCTGCCTCAAGGCCGGCCATCCCGATGGCTACCGACAGGATATCGCCAACTTCAAGGCGGTGCGCCAAGCGTTGGGCGAGGATGTCACCATCGGCATCGACCCCAATACCGGCTGGACGGTCGCCGAATCGATCCAGGTGCTGGAGCGCCTGTCCGAGGATCGCCTCGATTATCTTGAACAGCCCGTGGCGCGCGACAATTTCGACGGGCTGGCGCGCATTCGCGCCGCCGCGCGCGGTGTGCCGATCATGGCCGATGAAAGCCTGATGACGCTCGACGACGCACTCGAACTCGCCAGACGTCAGGCGGTCGATGTGTTCTGCATCAAGCTCTACAAGGTCGGCGGCATCCGCAAGGCGATGAAGGTGGCGGCCATCGCCGAGGCGGCAGACATCCTCGTCAATGTCGGCGGGCTTGCCGCATTCTCCCAGCTCGAAGCCGCTGCCGGCATCCATTTCCACGCCAGCCTGCCGCCCGTCCGCGTCATGCCGGCCGGCGAATTCCTGTTCGGCCTCGGGGTCGGCGGGCCCGATCCGCTCGTGCCCGAGCCCACCTATATCCTCGAAGATGGCCATGTCAGCCCCAGCGAGCGGCCCGGCCTGGGGGTGGTGCCCGACGAAAAGGCCATCGAGAAGCTCACCCTGCTGCACGAGGTGGTCAAATGAGGGCGGATGCCGCGCCCGCCGGCCCGCCGATCACCGCCGCTCTCGGGTCATGGATCGCCGAGCTTGATGCGGGCGATGTCCCATCCGTCATTCGCGACCATCTCAAGCTCTGCCTCCTCGATACGCTGGGCTGCGGGCTGTTCGGTGCGCTTCAGCCCTGGGGGCGCATCACTGCAAGCGTGGCCAGTGAGAGCGCTCAGGGCGATTGCCGGCTCTGGGGCTTCGGCGAGACATCGGGGGCGGTTGCAGCCGCGCTCGCCAATGGCACCGCGGTGCACGGCTTCGAGCTCGACGATGTGCATCTGAGCGGCCAGATCCATCCCGGCTCGGTGACCGTGCCCGCTGCCCTCGCGCTGGGCGAAATGACCGGCGCCACCGGCGCGGAGCTGCTCACAGCCCTTGCCGCCGGCTATGAGACCGGCATCCGGCTGGGCGTCGCCGCCGGTCGCGGCCATGGGCTCAGCGGCTTCCACCCCACGGGCACGCTCGGCGCCGTCGCCGCCGCAGCCTCTGCTGCCCGGCTGCTCGGGCTCGATGCCGATGCGGCGACCGCAACGCTGGCGCTCGGCGCCACGCAGGCCTCGGGGCTCTACGCTGCCCGGACGGGTGGGATGGCCAAGCGTTTCCACGCCGGCCACGCTGCCTCGGCGGGGGTCACGGCCGGGCTGCTCGCCCGGCGTGGCTTTACCGGCGCCCGCACAGCAATCGAAGAGCCGTTCGGCGGGCTGCTCGCCACCATGGGCTGCGATGGCGATCGCGGTGCGCTGCTGGCCGATCTCGGCGAGACCTGGCTCTCCGGCGGCGTTGGCTTCAAGATCTATTCGACCTGCGCCAGCGCGCAAACGGTGGTGGAAGGCGTGCGCCAGCTGCGTGCCAGCGGTGTCACTGCTGATGCGCTCGAGACGCTCGAGGTGCATATGGGCAGCATCGCGGTCTCTAATGTCGGATGGCGCTATCGCCCCAACGATGTCGTCGCCGCCCAGATGAATGGCAGGTACGCCGCCGCCGTCGCGCTGCTTGACGGCGATGCCTTTGTCGAGCAGTTCGCGCCCGACCGCCTCGCCGATCCGGCCATCCTGGCCCTCACCGAGCGGGTGCAGTTTGCCGTCGATCCCCATATCGAGAGCGGCGGGCTCGGCCTGCGCCATGCCTCGCGGCTCGTGGCGCGGTTGCGCGATGGCACCACCCGCACCGTCTACAATGCCCAGCGCCCCGGCGGCCCGGGCAACGAGATTGCCCCCGAGGCCGTCGTCGCCAAGTTCCGCCGGCTGGCCCGCCCCGCCATCGGCGAAGCCGGAGCCGAGCGGCTGCTCGACCTTGTGATGGAGATCGACAGCCTTTCAACCCTCTCCCCCCTCGCATCCGCCCTCGCGCGTCCCGAACTGCATGAGGTCGCCAGCCAGAGGTCGCTGCCATGATGGCGCTGGAGGGTGTGCGCGTCATCGACCTTACCCACGCGCTCGCGGGTCCCTTCTGCACGCACCATCTGTCGCTTCTGGGCGCCGACATCATCAAGATCGAGCCGCCCGCCGGCGATGATTTCCGCCCCCGGCCGCATGGCCGCTTCGGCGCGGTGAACGCCGGCAAGCGTTCGGTGGTGCTCGATCTCAAGTCCGAATTCTGCCGCGAGGCTCTCGCCCGGCTGATCGACACGGCCGATATCGTGGTCGAAAACTTCAAGCCCGGCGCCGCCGCCAAGCTGGGGCTCGACTGGGATGACCTCCACGCCCGCTACCCGCGCCTCATCTCCTGCTCCATCAGCGGATACGGGCAGGAGGGGCCGATGCGCGCCATGCCGGCCATCGAATGGTCGGTGCAGGCCGTCTCGGGCCTGGGCGACAGCTATCTGGGCGACGAGGATGGTCTTGATCTCGGCATCGGCATGCTCGATCCCTTCACCGGCTATGTCGCCTTTTCCGGCATTCTCGCCGCGCTCATCGCGCGCGGGCGCGACGGGCGCGGGCAGCGGCTCGATGTCTCGATGCTCGATGCGGCGCTGGTGCTGGCCTCGGGCAACGTTACCGCATCCCTGCTCGGCGGCCCATCCTCGCATGGCCGGCGGGCCACCATGGGCCGCTACCGCGCTCGCGATCGGCGCATCTTTGTGGCCGCGCTCAATCCGCGCTGGCTCGAGACGTTCTGCGGTATCATCGGGGCGCCCGAGATTCTCGCTGATCCCCGCTTTTCTACCGCGTCGGCCCGCGATGCCCACGCCGATGAATTCGTCGCTGCCATCGAGGCGCGGCTTGCCTCACGCGATGCCATCGAATGGGAGGAGATGCTGGTCGCTGCCGGCATTCCGGCCGGCGCCACCCGGACCATGGCCGAGACCGCGGGCAGCGCGCACATGGAAGGTCGCGGCCTTATCAGCCATGTCGAGAGCGAGGCGGGCCCGATGCCCGTTATCGGCAGCGGCTTCCTCGTCCCCGGCGCGACCCGCACCGCGCGCGGCCCCGTGCCCCGGCTCGGCGAGCACACCGCGGAAATCCTTGCAGAACTCGGGCTCACGACTCCCTCCGGCAGCACCACCTGATGCGTATCGCCGTGTTTGGGGCCGGCGCCGTCGGCAGCCATCTGGCCCTGCGCCTCGGGTTCGCCGGGCATGACGTCGCGGTGGTGGCGCGCGGGGCGCAGCGCGAGGCTATCGCGCGGAACGGCATCGTTCTCCATTATGGCGAGGAGCGCCTGCGCTTTGCGCCCCGCGTCTCCGACACGGTTACGGACCTCGGCACCCATGATGCGGTGCTGGTGACCCTCAAGGCCTACGCCCAGCCAGCGGCAGCCCGCTCCATTGCCGCGCTGCTCGCGCCGGGCGCGCCCGCGATCTTCGTGCAGAACGGCACTCCGTGGTGGTTGCCGCTCAGCCCGTCGCCTGCCGGACCATGGCCCGATCTGGGCTTCCTCGATCCTGAAGGAGAGCTGCGCTGGCATATCGGCAGCAGCGCGATGGGCGGCGTCGTCACCTCTGCCAACAGTCTGATGGCGCCCGGTATCATCCACGCCGATCCGCCGCGCCCGCCCCGTCTTGTGATCGGGGAGATCGATGGCCGGGCCTCGGAGCGCGTTGCGCGCCTGCGCGAAGTCTTCATCGACACTGGCATCCAGTCGCCGCAAGCCGATGACATCGTTGGGGAAATCTGGCGCAAGCTGGTGCTCAATCTCTCGGCGTCTAGCCTTGCCCTTCTCACCGAGCGGCACTCCAGCGTCGTGCGCGAAGACCCCGCCATCGGCGCCCTGTCGCGGGCGCTCATCGCCGAAATCTGCGCCATCGCCGCATCCTGCGGCGCCGATCTCAGCGATTTGCCGCCCCGCGCCGATGCTCTTCTCGCGCAGGCGCCCGATCGCGAGCCCTCGTTGCTTCAGGATCGTCGCGCCGGGCGCATGCTGGAAGTCGACAGCCTCTTCCGCGCCCCACTCGCGCTCGCCCGAGCGCGGGAGGTCCATACCCCGGTCTTTTCCGTCATTGCCGCCCTGGCGATGGCCTTGGGAGACGGGCGCAGGGGCTGATCACGACCAAGCCGTGAAGGGATTCGGGGCCTTACGGGCGCTGCCGGGAGGCCGCTCCTGACGTGTGTTGCGGGGGCCTTGCCGGCTCCCGGCTCAGTGCGTCCAGGGCGTCTTGCGGTCGAAGCGGAAATTGTCGGAATAGCTGGCGCGCTTGGGCACGCTCTGGTGGGCCGGCTGCACGGTGTAGGCGATGCCGTTGCGCTGGGCGTAGGCTTCGGCGTCTTCGAGCGTGTCGAAAGCCAGCCGAACCTGCTGGGTGGTATCGCCCGAGCCGGTATAGCCCATCAGCGGCTCGATCTGCCGGGGGGAAGCCTGCTCATGCACCAGAACCCATTGGCGCGATTTGCCGCGACCGCTCTGCATCGCATTGGGGGCGGGCCTGTAGATCCGTGCCGTCATCTGCAATCACATCCGAATTCTGTCGCCGCTGGTCGGGGTAGAGTGATTCGAACACTCGGCCCCCGGTTCCCAAAACCGGTGCTCTACCAGGCTGAGCTATACCCCGTGCAGCGTGGCTCTTCCGTTAGCCCGTCCGCAGGCAAAGGGCAAGCGGGCGCATTGACGACAGGCGCGAAGACGGGCGATGGAGTGCCATGAGCCATCTCTACAAGTCCTGGCCGCCGGGCCTGTCGCGCCGAACCCTGCCCTTCGTCATCCTGGCGCTCGTCGCCATGCTGGCCCTCGTCATTCCGTTCGACGAAGCCCTGTCGCGCGGCGCGCAGGCGCTGCCCGAAGCCGGTCGCACGGCGTTTTTGTCCATCACCAATTACGGGCTTTCGGACTGGGTGCTGCTGCCCACGCTTGCCCTCGCCATACTGCTCGGCATCGCGGCCGCGCTGACGCGACCCGAGCCGTGGAAGTCGGCGCTGGGCGAGGGAGCGCAGATCTTCGCGTTCATCTTTATCTGCGTCGGCTTTCCGGGGCTCTTCACCGCCATCGTCAAGCGCCTGCTGGGGCGGGGGCGGCCCGAAAACCTCGATGCGGTGGGGGCGCTGGGCTTCCAGCATTTCGTCAACGACCACAGCTTCCAGAGCTTTCCATCCGGGCACACGACAACCTCCTTCGCGCTGGCCTATGCCATAGGCTTTCTCTGGCCCAAGGCATTCTGGCCGCTGCTGGTCGTGGCCGTGCTGGTCGGCATTTCGCGCGTGGTGATCGGCGTGCATTTCCCCAGCGACGTGCTGGCCGGCGCCGTGGTGGGCACGGTGCTGGCGTTTGCGGTGCGCAATGTCTTTGTCCGCAGAGGCTGGCTCTTTGCGCGTGAAGCGGATGGCGCCATCAGGCGCCGCCCGCTCGCGGGCCTTGCCGCGCTGTTTCAGAGCCGCTCGCGGTAGCGCGCGAGGCCGGCGGACAGATCGGCCTTAAGGTCATCGAGCGCTTCGAAGCCCACATGGATGCGGAAGAGCGTTCCGCCGGGCTCGAATCGCGTCGCCGTGCGCACATGGGCGACCTTCGAGGGCAGGATGAGGCTTTCATAGCCGCCCCAGCTATAGCCCATGCTGAAGAGCTCAAGCCCATCGACGAACGCAGCGATGGCTTCGCGGGGACCCTCCTCGAGCACCACGCCGAAAAGACTGCCCGATCCGCTGAAATCGCGGCGGTAGATCGCATGGTCGGGATGGTCGGGGCGGGCAGGGTGGATGACCCTGATGACGCCGGGCCGATCGGTCAGCCAGTCGGCAAGGGCAAGGGCGCGCTGCTCGTGTTCCTTCATGCGGATGGCGAGCGTGCGCATGCCGCGCGCAACGAGGAAGGCATCGTCTGGGCCGACCGCAACCCCCAGCTGGCGATGGGCTTTGGCAAGTGCCGGCCAGAACTGGGCCGTGGCCGATACTGTGCCCGACATCGCGTCCGAATGCCCCACGAACATTTTGGTGCCGGCATGCACGACGAGGTCGGCGCCCAGCGCCAGAGGCCGGTGAAAGAGCGGAGTGGCCCAGGAATTGTCGACGATAACGGCCGCCCCGCGAGCCTTGGCCACCGTGGCAATGGCCGGCAGATCCTGCATCTCGAAGGTATGAGAACCCGGGCTTTCGACGAAAACCGCGCGGGTGCGATCGGTAAAAAGCGATTCGATGCCGGCGCCGATGCGCGGATCGTAATAGCGCGTGGTGACGCCGAGACGCGCCAGAAGGCCATCGCAGAAGGCGCGGGTCGGCTCATAGACGCTGTCGGTCACGAGGATGTCATCGCCTGCCGAGACCACCGCGAGCAGCGCGAGCGTGATCGCTGCGAGGCCGGAGGGGGCCAGAAGCGTGCCGGCCGCGCCCTCGAGTTCGGAGATCATCTCCTCGATGCCCCGCGTCGTGGGGCTGCCCTGACGGCCATAACGGTAGGCGATGGAGTAGTCGTCGAGGGCGTCGAGGGTGGGAAAAACGACCGTCGAGCCGCGATAGGCGGGCGTGTTGACGAACCCGAACTGCTGCGCCGGGGCGCGCCCCATATGGGTCAAAAGCGTTTCAGTCGCGGGTTTTGCGGGCTTTCCGCCCGGGAATTCGGTCATCGTCTGTTTGTCCTGCCAAAAATGCGGTCAAAGAAGCCTGTTGAACAACAAACAGTCAGGTTTGCTGCCTTATTGCGGCCATGGCGCTTGACGCGCCTTTGAATTGTCGGTTCGATGGTTAGCAGCATCGCATCCGCTCTGAAAGCGGAGGTGCCGCCGGGGACGGCAGAACGACGTCCAGCCGGGATAAAAAGGGTCAGGAAACAAAAGGCAGTCAACAATGTCCAAGAAATTCCTAACGATTGCACTGTCGGCCGCGCTCGGTCTCACGGCAACCGCCGTACAGGCGCAGACGCTTGATGACGTCAAGGCGCGCGGCCATGTGCTGTGCGGCGTTACCGAAGGCGTGCCGGGCTTCTCCAACCCGGACCAGAACAATAACTGGGTCGGTCTGGAGGTTGATTACTGCCGTGCGCTTGGCGCCGCGGTGTTCGATGACCCCGATGCAGTGCGCTATGTGCCGCTGACCTCGGCGGCCCGCTTCGAAAGCCTGGGCAATGGCAATGTGGACGTGCTCTCGCGCACAACCACCTGGACCATGACCCGCGACACCGATCTCGGCCTCTCCTTTGTGGGCACGATGTTCTATGACGGGCAGGGCTTCGTCGTGCGCAATGCCGACGGCATCACCTCGGCCGCCGAACTCGATGGCGCCGCCGTCTGCGTCGAATCGGGCACCACCACCGAACTCAACCTCGCTGACTATGCCGCCGCCAATGGGCTGGAGATCGACACCGTCGTGTTCGTGACCCGCTCGGAAGTGGTGCAGGCCTATCTCGACGGCCGTTGCGACGCCTATACCACGGACTCCTCGGCCATCGCCGCCGAGCGCACCGAGTTCCCGGATCCGTCCGCCCACACCATCCTGCCCGAGATCATCTCCAAGGAGCCGCTCGGCCCCGTGGTGCGCGCCGGCGATCCGCAGTGGTTCAACATTGCCCGCTGGACCTATTTCGCGCTGCTCAACGCTGAAGAACTGGGCGTGACCCAGGCCAATGTCGATGACATGCTTGGCTCCGAGAACCCCGAGATCCGCCGCCTGCTCGGCGTCGAGGGTGATTTCGGCGGGCCGATCGGCCTCACCGCCGACTGGGCCTATCGCATCATCAAGCACATCGGTAATTACGGCGAGGCCTATGACCGTCATGTCGGTCCCTCGACCCCGCTGGCCCTGGCTCGCGGCCTGAATGCGCTCTGGACCGACGGCGGCATCCAGTACGCCCCGCCGATCCGCTAAGCCCCAACGACGGTCGCGGCGCTGCCTTCGAGGGGCGCCGCGACTCCTCGTCTACGCCCGCGTCATGAGACGGCAGGGCGGGCCGCGCAGCGACCCAGGGGGTGTCCATGCCTGACAAGAGCGTCCCGATCGAGACGCAGCCGGCCCGCGTGCCGGCGCAAGCCAACTCGGCCTTCTACAACGACCCGCGCTTTCGCGCCTTCATCTACCAGGGACTTCTCGTCGTCGGCGTCGTGGCGCTGTTCTGGTGGCTCGCGAGCAACGCCCAGCAGAACCTGGCGGCCCAGAACAAGCAGACCGGATTCGCCTTTCTCGACCAGCCCGCCGGCTTCGGCATCAGCTTCTCGCTCATCCCGTTCGACCGCGCCTCGAGCTATCTCCAGGTCTATTTCGTCGGCATTCTCAACACGCTGCTCGTCGCCTCGATCGGCATCGTGCTAGCCACGATGCTTGGCTTCGTCATCGGCATCGCGCGGCTCTCGTCCAATTTCCTCATCCGGCAGTTCGCAGCGATCTATGTCGAGACGATCCGCAACATGCCGCTGCTGCTGCAGCTGCTGTTCTGGTATTTCCTGATGCTGAACGCGCTGCCGGCCGTGCGCAATGCCATCACGCTGCCCTTCGGCATCGCGCTGCACCAGCGTGGCCTCAACCTGCCCGCCCTCGTGCCCGACGACCGTTTCATCTTCTTGGCTGTGGCGATCGTCGTCGCGGTGATCGCAGGGCTGGTATTCCGGCGCTGGAGCCTCAAGCAGATCGAAAACACCGGCCGGCGTCGCCCGGTCTGGCTGCCGATGCTGGCGATCATCATCGTGCCGATCTTTCTCGTCTATTTCATCTCGGGCACCCGGATCGCCTTCGATTTCCCCGAACTGCGCGGGTTCAATTTCCGCGGCGGCTTTACCGCGCCGCCCGAATTGACGGCGCTGGTCCTCGGGCTCGTGGTCTACACCGCCGCCTTCATCGCAGAGATCGTGCGCGCCGGCATCCAGTCGGTGAGCCATGGGCAGACCGAGGCCGCCTCGGCCCTCGGCCTCAAGGAAGGTGACCGGTTGCGGCTGGTGATCGTGCCCCAGGCGATGCGCGTGATCATTCCGCCGTTGACGAGCCAGTATCTCAACCTCACCAAGAACTCCTCGCTGGGTGCTGCCATCGGTTTTCCCGAACTGGTCAACGTCTATGTGGGCACCGCGCTCAACCAGAGCGGCCGGGCCATCGAGATCATCGGCATGGCGATGCTGGTCTATCTGACCTTCTCGCTCACCACCTCGATCGTGATGAACTGGTACAATTCGCGCGTTGCGCTGGTGGAACGGTGAGGAGGGCGCAATGACCGATACGACAGTCTTCGTCAGAAGCCAGATGGAACCGGCGGCGCTGCCGCCCAAGCGCTCCACCGGGCTCGTCGCCTGGCTGCGCACCAACCTCTTCGCCACGCCGGGCGACACCGCGATGACCATCATCGCCATGCTGTTCGTGGCGTGGCTCGTGCCGCCGCTCTGGCAGTTTCTCGTGACCGATGCGGTCTGGAGCGACCCCGAGGGATTGCGCGGGGAAGCCTGCCGCTTCGAGGGCGTTGGAGCCTGCTGGGTGTTCATCCAGGGGCGCTTCAACTTCTTCATCTACGGGTTCTATCCCGTCGACCAAATCTGGCGCGTCAATGTGATGTTCCTTTTGGGCATCATCTTCATCCTGCCGCTGCTGGTGCCCCGCGCGCCCTTCAAGCGGACGGCAGCGGTGATGTTCTTTCTCGTCTATCCCGTCGTCGCCTATTTCCTGATGGCGGGCGGCGTCTTCGGGCTGAGGCCGGTGCCGACCAATTTCTGGGGCGGGCTGACCCTCACGCTGATCATCTCCCTGATCGGCATCATCGCCTCGACCCCCATCGGCATCCTCCTGGCGCTCGGGCGGCAATCCAAGCTGCCGATCATCAAGGCGTTCTGCGTGGGGTTCATCGAACTCTGGCGCGCGGTGCCGCTCATCACCGTGCTGTTCATGGCCTCGGTGATGTTTCCGCTGTTCATGCCGCAGGGCGTGTCGGTGGACAATCTGGCCCGCGCCATCGTCGGGATCATCCTGTTCGAGAGCGCCTATATGGCCGAAGTGGTGCGCGGCGGCCTGCAGGCCATGCCGCGTGGCCAGTATGAGGCGGCCTATGCGCTGGGGCTGAACAAGCCCAAGACCATGGGCCTGATCATCCTGCCGCAGGCGCTCAAGCACGTGATCCCGGGCATCGTGAACACCTTCATCGCGCTGTTCAAGGATACATCGCTCGTGTCGATCATCGGCATCTTCGAGCTCCTCAATACCGTGCGGGCAGCGGGGTCGGATATCAACTGGTCCTCACCCACGCACGCGGTGACCGGCTATATCTTTGCCGGCTTCGTGTTCTGGGTCTTCTGCTTCGCCATGTCCCGCTATTCGATCTACATGGAGCGCCGCCTCCATACCGGCCACAAGAGGTGACCATGCAACCTGCTTCGCAGACTGCGCCTGCCGCGGACGCCCAGCGCTCGCGCATGAGCGTCTCCAAATCCGAAGTCGCCATCGAGATCGCCGGCATGCATAAATGGTATGCCGACTTCCACGTGCTGCGCGACATCAACCTCAAGGTGATGAAGGGCGAGCGCATCGTCATCGCCGGGCCTTCCGGCTCTGGCAAATCGACGCTCATCCGCTGCATCAACCGGCTCGAGGAGCACCAAAAGGGCACCATCGTCGTCGATGGCATCGAGCTCACCTCGGACATCAAGCGCATCGATGAGGTTCGGCGCGAGGTTGGGATGGTGTTCCAGCACTTCAATCTCTTTCCGCACCTGACCATCCTGCAGAACCTGACGCTGGCGCCGATCTGGGTGCGCGGCATTCCCAAGGCCGAGGCCGAGGAAACCGCAATGAAGTACCTGACGCGCGTGAAGATCCCCGAGCAGGCGGCCAAGTTCCCGGGCCAGCTGTCGGGAGGCCAGCAGCAGCGCGTCGCGATTGCCCGGTCGCTGTGCATGAACCCCAAGATCATGCTGTTCGACGAGCCGACCTCGGCGCTCGACCCCGAGATGATCAAGGAAGTGCTCGAGGTGATGGTCGACCTGGCCGAGGACGGCATGACGATGATCTGCGTGACCCATGAGATGGGCTTTGCCCGGCAGGTGGCCAATCGCGTGATCTTCATGGATCAGGGCCAGATCATCGAGCAGAACGAGCCCGAGGCGTTCTTCTCCAACCCGCAGCACGAGCGCACCAAGCTGTTCCTCAGCCAGATCCTGCACTGATCAGGGGGCGCATGGCGCCGAAGTGATCGACCGGCGGCCGGGCTTCGCATAGGCGTGATCCCGGCCGGCTGCACTTGACCCTTCGAGGGCCATGTTGATGATGGGCCTGCGACCGAAGGGAGTCTGATGTGCAGGTCTTTTTGCGTGCCCGCTTGCGTGGCCTGATCCATCCGGGTCGGGTGCTGCCCGCATGGCTCATGGCTCTGGCGATGGTCTTTGCGTCGGGGCTCTTTGCCCTGCCGGCACGGGCGCAGGTGGACGCCATGAGCGGGCTGACGCTCGAGACAGTGCGGGCGCGAGGGTATCTCATCTGCGCCTCCACCGATCCGCTGCCCGGCTTTGCGCAGCTCAATGCCGATGGACGCTGGACCGGCTTCGATATCGATTTCTGTCGCGCCATGGCGGCAGCCGTGTTCGGGGACCCCGACCGGATGGAATTCCGCCCGCTGCGCGGGGAAAGCCGCTTTGCGCTGCTGCAGGCGGGCGATATTGACATCGTCGTGCGCAACGCGCCTTGGACCATGGGGCGCGACAGCCGCTATGGCGCGACCTATGTCGGCATCTCGTTCTTTGATGGCCAGGCCTTCATGGTGCCGCAGGAGCTGGGCGCGGTGTCGGCTTATGAGCTCGATAATGTGAAGGTCTGCGTGCTGGATGGCGGGGAGGAACTTGTCCGCCTGCGCGACTTCTTCTTCACCAATCAGGTGAGCTACGAGGAAGTGCTCTATGAGGATCGCGAGGACCTGACAGTTGCCTATCGGACCGGGCTCTGTGATGCGGTGACGACGGCGGCAAGCTGGCTCCACGCCATCCGCCGCAGCCTGCCGGAACCAGCGGCGCATCGCATCCTGCCCGAGCGCATCTCGAAGGACGCATTCGGACCCGTGATCCGCGAGGGCGATGCGCAATGGTTCGACATCGTGCGCTGGGTGCTCTTTGCGCTGATCAATGCCGAGGAGGTCGGGGTGTCCTCGCTCAACATCGAATCGCTGACCGCCGCCAAGACGCATTCCATTCGTCGGCTGCTCGGCATGGAAGGCAGCTTTGGGCCGGGATTGGGGTTGTCGCCCAACTTCATCAGCGACGTGATCCGCGCGGTCGGCAATTACGGCGAGATCTTCAACCGCAATTTCGGCCCAGATACTGGCGCGCCTGTCGTGCGGGGGCAGAACGCGCTGTGGCTCAATGGTGGGCTGCTCTTCGCACCGCCGGTCGAATAACGGCCGTCAGGCGAAGTGCAGGCTGACGCGGCGGTTCTCGCGGCCTTTCTTCTCGATCTTGCCGATGCGCAGCGGCCCGATCTCGCCGGTGCGGGCCACATGCGTGCCACCGCAGGGCTGCAGGTCGACATCCCCAATGCGGATGAGGCGCACGCGGCCCTGGCCCATCGGCGGCTTGACCTTCATGGTCTTGATGAGATCGGGCTTGGCCGCCATTTCGGCGTCCGTGATCCACTCCCCGGTGACCGGGTGATCGGCTGAAACCATGGCGTTGAGCGCAGTTTCGAGCGCGGCCAGATCGGGCGGCACTTCGGTCATGTCGAAATCAAGCCGGCCCTTGTCCTCCCCAATCGATCCGCCGGTCACAGGGAAGGGGAAGACGACCGAGAGCAGGTGTAGCGCGGTGTGCATACGCATCAGCGCGTAGCGGCGATCCCAATCGAGGTCGAGAGTGAGGACGTCGCCGAGGGAAACTGGAGGCTGGCCTTCGGCCGGCAGGTGCAGGATGCGCGTCTTGTCACCATCGGGATGGATTGCGCCGGAGAGCGCGATGATTTGCCCGTCGGTGGTAATGGCCTTGCCCGTATCGCCCGGCTGGCCGCCCGAGGTCGCGTAGAAATTGGTGCGGTCGAGCTCGAATGCACCGTTATCGCCGATGGCGGTGACGGTGGCGGAAAGGCTCCGTGCATAGCTGTCAGAGCGGAAGACGAAGTCTGTCATGGGGCTGCCCGGCTAAATCAGGCCGGATCGGGCAGCATCACCGAGGAAATGTCAATCTGCGCGGGGTGGTCGAGCCAGTGCGGGACGGGCAAGTTCTTCTCGCGCAGGAAGGCCGGGTTGTAGAGCTTGGACTGGTAGCGGTTGCCATAGTCGCAGAGGATGGTGACGATGGTCTTGCCCGGCCCCAGATCGCGCGCGAGCCTTACGGCGCCGGCGATGTTGATGCCGCTCGAGCCCCCGAGGCAGAGGCCCTCATGCTCGAGCAGGTCGAAGACATAGGGCAGGGCCTCGCTGTCGGGGATCTGATAGGCGCGATCCACCACCGCGCCCTCGAGATTGGCGGTGATGCGCCCCTGGCCGATGCCCTCGGTGATCGAGTTGCCTTCGGATTTGAGCACGCCATCGGTGTAGTAGCTGTAGAGCGCTGCGCCCTCGGGATCGGCGAGCCCGATCTGGATAGCGGGGTTGCTGGCCTTGAGCGCCATAGACACGCCCGCGAGCGTGCCGCCGGAGCCGACCGAGCAGATGAAGCCATCGACCTTGCCGTCGGTCTGGGCAAGGATTTCGGGGCCGGTGCCTTCGATATGGGCCTGGCGGTTGGCGACATTGTCGAACTGGTTGGCCCAGATGGCGCCCTCCGGCAGTTCGGCGGCGAGCTTTTCGGCGAGGCGGCCAGAGAGCTTCACGTAGTTGTTGGGGTTCTTGTAGGGCTTGGCCGGCACCTCGATCAGCGTCGCACCCATGAGGCGCAGCGCGTCCTTCTTCTCCTGGCTCTGGGTATCGGGAATGACGATCACCGACTTATAGCCCAGCGCATCGGCAACAAGCGCCAGTCCGATGCCGGTATTGCCCGCCGTGCCCTCGACGATGGTGCCGCCGGGCCGCAGGACGCCGCGCCGTTCCGCATCGCGGATGATGTAGAGCGCCGCGCGATCTTTGACCGACTGGCCGGGATTGAGGAATTCCGCCTTGCCCCAGATGTCGCAGCCAGTGGCATCCGATACCCGGTTGAGACGGATGAGCGGAGTGTTGCCGATGGCTGAAACGACGTCTTTATGCTTGGACATGGGGACCGTACCGGGGGAAGGAGTGCCCCGAACCTAGTGTCCCCATCCCGCACTGCCAAGGCGCAGGCCAGCCCGCTGGCAGGACATTTCGCTCGCCTGCCGCACGAGGGCAAGATCGTCCAAATCCCGCCGCCGGAATGGAAAGAATATGCGCCGGGCGATCAGAGTGCCTTCAAGGCATCGAGAGCGCGCTGCCGGCTGGTGCCGAGATCGACGATCGGGCCCGGATAGGTCTTTCCGATGGTGACGCCGGCTTTGCGCAGGACATCAGTCGGTCCGTCGGCAGGCTTATGGATCCACTGGTCGGGCAGGCCTGCGAGCTCCGGCACCCATTTGCGCACATAGTCGCCGGCGGGATCATGGCGCTCGCCCTGCGTCACCGGATTGAAGATGCGGAAATAGGGCGCGGCATCGGCGCCGCTGCCGGCCACCCATTGCCAGCTCGCCGGATTGTTTGCGATATCTGCATCCACCAGCGTATCCCAGAACCAGGCCTCGCCCTCGCGCCAGTCGATGAGGAGGTTCTTGGCGAGAAGCGATGCCACGAGCATGCGGACGCGGTTATGCATCCAGCCGGTTTCCCACAATTGCCGCATGCCGGCGTCGACGATGGGTATGCCGGTGCGGCCGCGTCGCCAGTCCTCGAGCGCTGCGGGCGCGTCGCGCCAGGCGAGGCGGGCGTATTTTTCCTGCATCGGCTTGCGCGCAATGTCGGGCCGGTGATGCAGGAGGTGATAGGAGAATTCGCGCCAGCCGACTTCGGAGAGGAATTTCTCGGCCTGGCCAGCGAGCGCGGGGTGGGCTTCGGCAAAGGCGAGAGTGCGGTGCCAGATCTGGCGCGGGCCGATCTCGCCGTGCCTCAGATACGGCGAGAGTTGCGAGGTGATATCCTTGCCCGGAATGTCTCGGCCTTCGGGATAGTCCTTGAGGCGCTCGTTTAGGAACCTGTCCAGCACGTCGAGGGCAGCGGCTTCTCCCACCCGCCAATGGTCGTGGAATTTGCCGGCCCAATGGGGCTCGGCATAATCTGTATCAAAGCCCGCCTTCGGGACGGGGATCGCCTTGCGATGCGAGGCGGGGCGCCGGGCGGGGCTTGGATTGTCGCGCTGGCGCAGTGCCTTCCAGAAGGGCGAGAAGACGCCATAGGGGGTGCCTGCGCCGGTGGCGATATCGAAGGGCTCGACGAGCAGGTGGCTGTTGAAGGACTGGGTCTCGACGCCTGCCTGCTTCAGCGCCTGCTTGATCGCCGCGTCATGGTCGCATTCGGCGGGGGCGTAGCGGCGGTTCCAGAAGGCGTGGGTGATGCCGGCATCCTTCACGACCGCCTCGATGACGGCCTGCGCATGGCCGGTTTTGACCCGCAGGGAGATGCCGATTTCCGCGAGGTCGCGGCCGAGGCGCTCGAGCGCATGGTGCTGCCACCAGCGCGCGGCGGCCCCGATCGGGCGCAGGGCCGGATCGGTCTCGTGGATGAAGAGGGCCGTTGCATCGCCCTCCTGCCTGAGGGCTGCGGCGAGGGCGGGGTTGTCGGCGAGGCGCAGATCAGTGCGGAACCAGACGAGGGCGGCGGAGGGCATAAAAAACTTTTCCTTCTTCGGCCGGCCCGGTGGCCCGGAATGCTGGCGATCGACCCGTCAACGGCCCGGTGCGACCACGCGGGGTGGAATACGCGCAAAGGGGGGTGATGGTTCACGCCCTAGCGTATGCCGCCTGGCTTGCTGCGGGGCGGTTGCGGGCGTTATCTGCCGGTCAATTCTCGCGTTCCGGATCCTCTACCCATGCCTCAAGGCGCCACCCGGCTTACTCATCTGCAGATGCTCGAAGCCGAGAGCATCGAAATCTTTCGCGAGGTGGCAGCGGCGTTCGAGCGGCCAGTGATGCTTTATTCGATCGGCAAGGATTCGAGCGTGCTGCTGCATCTGGCGCGCAAGGCGTTTTTCCCCAGCCGCATCCCCTTTCCGCTTCTCCATGTCGATACGACGTGGAAATTCCGCGAGATGATCGCGTTCCGTAGCGCGATGGCCGAGCAGCATGGCTTCGAGCTGCTGGTGCACACCAATGAGGAAGGACGGGCGGCCAACGTCAATCCGTTCGACCATGGCTCGGCGCGCTACACCGACATCATGAAGACCCAGGCGCTGCGCCAGGCGCTGAACGCGGGCCGATACGATGCGGCGATCGGCGGAGCGCGGCGCGACGAGGAAAAGAGCCGTGCCAAGGAGCGCATCTTTTCGCACCGCAACGCATCCCATGCATGGGACCCCAAGAACCAGCGGCCCGAACTCTGGCGGCTGTTCAACACGCGACTGGCGCCGGGCGAGAGCCTGCGGGTGTTTCCGCTCTCGAACTGGACCGAGCTCGATATCTGGACCTACATTTACCAGGAAGACATCCCCATCGTGCCGCTCTATTTCGCCAAGGCCCGGCCCGTGGTGGAGCGGCAGGGCACGCTGATCATGGTGGATGACGCGCGCCTGCCGCTGCAACCGGGCGAGACGCCGCGCGAGGAGGTGGTGCGGTTCCGCACGCTCGGCTGCTATCCGCTGACGGGCGCGATCCGCTCGGACGCGGCCGACCTGCCCGCCATCATCATGGAAATGCAGGCCTCGCGCACCTCGGAGCGCGAAGGGCGGCTCATCGATTCCGACCAGCAGGGCTCGATGGAAAAAAAGAAGCAGGAAGGGTATTTCTGATGCTGCGGGCACAAGACTCCTCGGCGCTCGCGCTCGAAAACTGGCTCGCCGAACAGACCGGCAAGGGGCTGTTGCGCGTCCTGACCTGCGGCAGCGTGGATGACGGCAAGTCGACGCTGATCGGACGGTTGCTCTATGACAGCCAGCTCATCCTCGATGACCAGCTCGCGAGCCTCAAGGCCGAGAGCCGGAATCGAACGACCGGCGCCGAGGGCATCGACTTTTCGTTGCTGGTGGATGGGCTCGTCGCCGAGCGCGAGCAGGGCATTACCATCGACGTCGCCTACCGGTTCTTTTCGACCGCGCGGCGCAAGTTCATCATGGCCGATACGCCGGGCCATGAGCAGTATACCCGCAACATGGCGACCGGTGCGTCGAACGCCGATGTCGCCCTGCTGCTGGTGGACGCGCGCAAGGGGCTTCTGACCCAGACGCGGCGGCACAGTTTCATCCTCTCGCTGATCGGGGTGAAGCATGTGGTACTGGTGGTCAACAAGATCGACCTCGTGGACTATTCCGAAGACGTGTTCCGGCAGATCGAGGCGGAATATCGCGCCTTTGCCGCGCCACTCGGGTTTGCGAGCCTGGAGGCGATCCCGGTCTCGGCGCTCAACGGCGACAACATCCTGACCCCGAGCGGGAATACGGCGTGGCATCGTGGCGCCCAGCTCGTGCCCTATCTCGAAGCGCTCGATGTGACGGAAGACGAGAGCGCGCGGCCCTTCCGGTTCCCGGTTCAGTGGGTGAACCGGCCCGATCTCGATTTCCGCGGTTTCTCGGGCACGCTGGCCTCGGGCCTGGTGCGCGTCGGCGACGAGGTGCTGGTGGCGGCGTCGCGCAAGCCGGCGCGTATCGCGCGGATCGTCACCATGGACGGCGATCTGTCGGAGGCGGTGGCCGGGCAGGCGGTGACGCTGGTGCTCGACCGCGAGATCGACGTGTCGCGCGGCGATGTGCTCGTGCATCCGGGCGAGACGCCGGACGTCTCGACGCAGTTCCAGGCGCGCGTGGTGTGGATGGCCGACGAGCCGGCGATCCCCGGCCGCTCCTACCTGCTCCGGGTGGGCAACCAGATCGTGCCGGCCTCGCTGACCGATCTGAAATTCCGCACCAACGTCAACACCCTCGAACAGAGCGCCGCCAAGCGGTTAGGGCTCAACGAGGTGGGCACCGTCACGATTGCTACCGACAGGCCACTGGTGTTCGACCCCTATGCCGAGAATGCGCGGACGGGCGCCTTCATCCTGATCGACCGGCTGACCAATGCGACGCTCGGTGCCGGCACCATCGATTTCGGGCTGCGGCGGGCGCAGAACCTCTCCTACCAGAGCTTCGATGTGAACCGGGCGGTGCGGGCGCGGCTCAAGGGGCAGCAACCCGCGATCGTCTGGTTCACCGGGCTTTCGGGCTCGGGCAAGTCGAGCATCGCCAATCTGGTGGAAAAGCGCCTGACCGCCGAGGGCCGGCACGCCTATATCCTCGATGGCGACAACGTCCGCCACGGGCTCAACAAGAACCTCGGCTTCACTGAGGAAGCGCGGGTGGAAAACATCCGTCGCGTCGCAGAAGTGGCGCGGCTGATGGCCGATGCTGGGCTGATCGTGCTCGTCTCGTTCATCTCGCCCTTCCGCAACGAGAGGCGGCTGGCGCGCGAGATTGCCGGCGATATCCGCTTTACGGAGGTCTATGTCGATACCCCGCTCGAGGTCTGCGAGGCGCGCGATCCCAAGGGGCTCTATGCCAAGGCACGGCGCGGGGAGATCAGGAATTTCACCGGCATCGACAGCCCCTTCGAGCCGCCCGAGGCGCCGGACCTCGTTCTGCATGGTGCGGTGGCGCAGCCCCCGGCGCTGGCCGACGAATTGTTCGGACAACTCTTTCCCTAGGCAGGCTGAAACCCGCCTCAGGGATAGCGTATGCCCGTCATGGTCTCGCTCAGAGCCCAGAGGCGCTGGGCGATGGCTGTGTCGTGCGAGAGCTTCGAGCTCTGCTTTTCGCGGCTTTTGTAGAAATAGCGCCCCGTGACGCCGGCGAGTTCTGGCGCCGATGCAACATGGATCGAGGTGAGCGCGCCTTTTTCCGACGAAAGGAAGAAGGGGCGGACGAGCCCCATGACAAAACTCGCCACACCGCCATTGTTGAGGGAAAAGCCGCTCGCCACGGCGCCCGGATGCACGGCGTTCACCGTGATCGGTGTGCCGGACAGCCTCCGGGCCAGCTCGTAGGTGAAATAAAGGTTGGCGAGCTTTGAATCGCCATAGGCCCCGAAGGTCGAGTAGCGGCGATGCTCGCGATTAAGATCGTCGAGATCGAGCCGACCGGCGAGATGGGCGTTGGACGAGAGATTGACGATGCGCGCAGCAGGGGCGGCGCGGAGGGGCTCGAGCAGCAGGCCGGTCAGCAGGAAATGGGCGAGGTGGTTGACCGCGAAGGTCTCCTCGAAGCCATCGACGGTCACGCGGCGCCGCGCATTGATGAGCCCGGCATTGTTGATCAGCACATCGATGCGGGGATAGGCCTGCCCCAATTCGCTCCCAAGGCGCCGCACCTGCGAAAGGTCAGCAAGGTCGGCCTGGAAAAAGCGCAGGGCATCGGGATGGCGCGCCGTCTTGCGGAGCGATGCCAGCGTTTCCGCGCCCTTCTGCCCATTGCGCCCGAGTACGGCGACGGTGGCCCCGCGATTGGCCAGAGCCCGGGCCGTTTCGAGCCCGACGCCATTGGTCGCGCCGGTGACGACGCAGATTTTTCTATCCATGCTCGGCCTCCTTAGTTTGGGTGTATGGTCGCGGTCGTCTGGTCCGGCCTATTGTTCGGCAAGCCAGACGATCTCCCAGATATGACCGTCCGGGTCGGCGAAATAGCCCGAATAACCCCAGCTTTCGGACCGGGGCGGACCGAGCCGGCGTCCGCCTGCAGCATGGGCCTGGGCCAGCACGGCGTCCACATCCTCGCGCTGCTCGACCGGTTGGGTCAGAATGGTGCCGCCTGTCGCCCCGGAGCTCCCCAGTTCTGCCAGCTTGCGGCGATCGTAGAGCACGAGCGATACCCCGCCATCGAACGCAAAGGCGATATGGTCGCCTCCGTGCTCGGGCGCCGCGATGCCGGTTGTCGGAAGACCCATGCCGTCGCGGTAAAACGCCAGCGATCGTTCGAGATCGGCTACAGCGAGGCTGATGATGGTGACGAGGGCGCGCAAAAAGATCTCTCCCGGATTGCCGTAACGCTCCGGCGCTGTCAGGATGTTCCTGTTGCGTTCCGGAGGTGCCTGCATGACTGTCGATAGTGCCCGTCTCACCCGGGCCATCAATGAAATGCCCGAGGATATCGCGCGGTTGCTTGAGGGCGAAGGTTTGCGATCTCGCTACGAGGCAAGGCCTGCCTATCAGCGCAATGACTATCTGGGCTGGATCGGCAGGGCCAAACGAACTGAGACGCGCGACAAGCGCATCGCCCAGATGCTGGACGAACTGAGGGCAGGGGGCGTCTACATGCGGATGGAGTGGGCCCCGCGCAGGGATTGAGCCGAAGGGCCTGCAACGTCAGTGCGGCCCTGCGCATTCCGGCTTTAGCAGAGCATGCCGCCATCGTCGCAGGAGGGCGCTGGGCTGGGGTTACAGACGCCTGTCGGTGTTGTAGAACAGCAACGTTCGTCAGCCCCAGAAGCGAGGATGGCGGAGGCCAGCCATATGGCGCGTGCCGATCCGACGAAGCGGGCATGGAACCTATGAGTGCAATGACTGATCTGGACGCCTGTGCGCGCGAGCCCATCCATCGGCCCGGCGCGATACAGCCGCATGGCGCGCTTCTCGTGCTCGATCCGGCATCGCTCAAGGTGATCGGCGCGAGCAGGACTGCGATGGACTGGCTGGGTCCCATGGCGCTCGATCTCAGGGCGCTTCCGGAGGCCGCGCCTCTGGTCGGGGTACTCGGCCGCTGGCTCGCCGGTGACTTGCCGTCGAGCGAATGGCAGGGCAGCCTCGCCGGCCGCGTGCTGCAGAGTGTTGCTCATCGCAGCGGCGATCTCCTTATCCTCGAATTCGAGGCCGCACCCGCCGAGGGCCGCGAACCGCTGGAGCTGTTGTTTCCGCGTGTCCGGCGCTTTGCCGAAGACCTGACAGGCGCACCCGATATTCCGGCACTGCTCGCACACACGGCGCGTTTCATCCGCTCGCTGACGGGGTTTGATCGTGCGCTGGTCTACCAGTTCGATGCGGACTGGAATGGGCTGGTCGAAGGCGAGGATGGCAATGGCCGGCTGCCGAGCTATCTCGGGCTCAGGTTTCCGGCCTCCGATATTCCGGCGCAGGCCCGGCAGCTTTACGCTCTCAACCGGACGCGGATCATCCCGAACGCGGGCTATGCTCCGGTGCCGATCGAATCCCTCGGTCCGCGCGTCGGCCCGGGGCTCGATCTGAGCCATTCGGTGCTGCGCAGCGTTTCGCCTGTGCATCTTGAGTATATGCGCAACATGGGGACGCTGGCCTCCATGTCCGTCTCGATCATGGTGGATGGGGTGCTGTGGGGCCTCGTGGCCTGCCATAGCGCCCAGCCGCATCTGGTGTCGTTGCAGATGCGCGGTCTCTGCGATTTTTCGGTGCAGCTGGTGGCGTCCGAGATCGCGGCTCGCCTTCGCGGCGCGGATGCTGCGCGTCGCCTTGCGCTCGGGCAGCTCCACTCGCACCTTCTGGCCTCGATGACCAGCTCGGGCCAGTGGACGCGCGGGCTCGAAGCCATGCCCGAGGCGCTACTGGAACTGGTCGACGCGACCGGCGCGGCGATCATCGTCGATGGCGAAGCGCCCATCCTCATCGGTGCAACGCCCGAGCCAGACGATGTGAGCTGGATCGTTTCGCAGCTCGCGACGATTGCCGACGGGCTGCCCTGGGATACCGCGAGCCTGCCCTTGATCTGGCCCGAAGCCGAGCGGCTGGCGGATGTCGCGAGCGGCGTGTTGGCAGTGCCGATTTCCGATTACCATACGAGCTGGCTGCTCTGGTTCCGCCCGGAGGTGACGCGGACGGTGCGCTGGGCCGGCGAGCCGCACAAGGTAGTGACTGAGCACGGGCGGATACACCCGAGACAATCCTTTGCATCCTGGCAGGAGCTCGTGCGCTTTACCGCGCGTCCCTGGACGGATCCCGAGCGCGATGCGGCGGCAAATCTCAGGGCCGCGATCGTCGGCATCGTGCTGCGCCGGGCCGAGGAAGTGGCCGAGCTGGCCGAAGAGCTGCAGAAGTCCAACAAGGAGCTGGAGGCCTTCTCGTACTCGGTCTCCCACGACCTGCGGGCGCCCTTCCGCCATATCGTGGGCTATGCGGAGCTGCTGCGCGAGCGCGAGACGAACCTCGACGGCAAATCCCGCCATTATCTCGAAAGCATCGGCGAAGCGGCGCGTGCCGCCGGGCAGCTCGTTGACGATCTGCTCAATTTCTCGCATGTGGGCCGCGTGAGCATATTGCCGCGCACTATCGATACGGGAAAGCTGGTGCGCGAGGTGCGGCATTCCCTGGAACTCAAGACGGCCGGTCGGGAGATCGACTGGCAGATCGGGCCTTTGCCCAATGCGTGGGGCGACCCGACGCTGATCAGGCAGGTGTGGTTCAACCTCGTCGAGAACGCGGTGAAATACACCGGACCGCTGGACCGCGCGGAGATCAGCATAAGGGGCGAAGACCGTGACGGGGAAAGCGTTTACCATGTCAAAGACAATGGCGTGGGATTCGACATGGCCTATAAGGACAAGCTCTTCGGAGTGTTTCAAAGGCTGCAGCGCGCCGAGGATTTCGAAGGCACCGGCATAGGATTGGCTCTGGCGCGCCGTATCGTCGAGCGACACGGCGGCCGCATCTGGGCCGAAGGCGAAGTCGGGGCGGGTGCCCATTTTCATTTTTCCCTGCCAGTGCCGGGCGAAGGAGAGAGCGATGTCTGATCTGCGGCCCATCCTTCTCGTCGAGGACAATCCGCGCGACCTGGAGCTGACGCTGGCGGCGCTGGAAAAGTGCCAGCTGGCCAATGAGATCGTCACCGTCCGCGACGGCGAGGACGCGCTCAACTACCTCTATGGACAGGGTGAACATGCCGGTCGGCCCGACAGCAGTCCGGCAGTCGTGCTGCTCGACCTCAAGCTGCCCAAGATCGATGGGCTGGAGGTGCTGGAGAAGGTCAAGGGGGATCCGGCCCTGCGCCACATCCCCATCGTGATGCTAACCTCCTCGCGCGAGGAACGCGACCTCGTGCGCAGCTATGAGCTGGGCGTCAACGCCTTCGTGGTCAAGCCTGTCGAATTCCGGGAATTTTTCGAGGCAATCCAGGATCTTGGGGTGTTCTGGGCCATCCTTAACGAACCGCCCCCGAGATTGCGCTGATCATGACCGCCTCGATGTCGGCCCCTTCGCCGACGCCCAAGCCGCTTCGTCTGCTGCTGCTCGAAGACAGCGCATTCGATGCCGAGCTGATCTGCGAGTATCTCGCCAAGCTGGCGCCGATACCGGAAGTCGATCGCGTCGTGGGACGCGAGGACTATCTGGCGGCGCTTCAGCGTGGCGGATACGACGCCATCCTCTGCGACTATTCGCTACCGGGTTTCGACGGGCTTTCGGCGCTGCGTTTTGCGCGCGAACGCCTGCGCGAGACCCCCTTCATTTTCGTTTCGGGGGTTCTGGGGGAGGAGACGGCGATTGCCTCCTTTACCAGCGGCGCGACCGATTATGTGCTCAAGCAAAAGCTCATTCGCCTTCCCGCTGCGGTAGAGCGGGCCGTGGCCGAATATCGCGAGCGCATCGAACGCCGCCGTACCGAAGAACGGCTGCAGATGCTGGTGGCAGAGCTCAGCCATCGGGTGAAGAACACGCTGGCCACCGTGATGTCGATCGCGCGCCGGACCGCCAAGAGCGCGCACAGCGTCGAGGATTACGAAACCATCCTGATCAGCCGCCTCAGGGCGCTGTCGGATGCGCATGCGCTGGTTTTCGAGGCCAACTGGAGCGAGACCGACCTCGCCCAGGTGATGGAGCGCACGCTTCGTCCGTTTCGCCGCGAGGATCGGGCTTTCGAGATCGGCGGACCCCATGTTGCGCTTTCGCCCAAGGCGGCGCTGACTCTCAGTCTCGTGCTGCATGAACTGGCCACCAATGCCGTTCGGCATGGCGCCCTGTCGGTCGAGACGGGATCGGTTACGGCGCGCTGGACTATCGAGGAGGATGGCGATCGCCGCCTCGTGCATATCCACTGGCAAGAGCAGGGGGGGCCGGCGGTCGAGGCGCCCAAGCGTGCCGGCTTTGGCACGACGCTGCTCGAGCGGAGCCTCGCCCACGACCTCGATGGCGAGGCCACGATCAGCTTCGCGCCCGAGGGCTTCTCATGTCATTTGCGTTTTCCGGCAGACTGACGCGATGCGCAACGGCACAGGGACGATTTCAGCCCGCTCGATGGTCCGTTCAGGCGTCGGCGGGCACCAGCATGCCCTCGAGCGTGGCGCGGATGCGCTCGAGATCATAGGGCTTGCCCAACAGCGGCATGCCGTCGAGTTTCTGCCGCACGCTGGGCAGTTCGGCATAACCGCTCGCGACAATCACCGGCACGCCGCGCTGGCGCAGCGCGTCAATCGCCGGGTAGGACAGCTCGCCGCGCAGATTGAGATCCATCAGCGCGGCATCAAGCGGGTTCGCGTCAATAACGTCGAGCGCAGTCTTGAGCTGCGCCACCGGCCCGACCACTTCGCACCCGGCCTCCTGCAACATATCCTCGAGTTCGAGTGCGAGCAGGACATCATCTTCGACGATGAGGATGCGGCGGCCGTGGAGAACGCTGGTCATGGAACCTACATGCAGAATTCGACGCTGGAAGTCACGCGCCCAACGCATGGATTGGCGCGCACGTTCCATGCCGCGACGAAGTGCCCTGCTCAAGCCCTCGCGCCAGATTTGATCACGAACGGACAATCGTCTCCCGAAGCAGGTGCCGCCTCATGCCCGTAACCAGCCGGACCTTCATCCGTTCCACGATCCTGCTGCTGATCGGCGGGCTTGTGGCGCTCCTGGCCATCGTGGGGACCACAATCTGGCTGGGCGAGCGCAGCCAGAGCTTTTTCGACGAAGTTATCGAGGCGCGCGAGGCCCGCGTAGCTGCCGTCGGCCTGCGCTATTCCCTGACCCAGGCCGAGGGTGGCCAACGCGGCTTTCTCATCACCGGGCAGGACGTCTATCTCGAACCCTATACCGCCGCAGTAGCGCAGCTTCCCGCTCAGATCGCTGCGCTCGAGTCCATACTCGTCCCCTATCCGCAGGCGACCGAACCCATGGCGCGGCTCAAGGACGCGATCGCCGCCAAGCAGCGCGAGATGGAAGAGACCATCGCGCTGCGGCGCGCGGGACGTGAGGCGGAGGCGCAGGCTCTCGTCGCCAACGATGTTGGGCGGCAGCTGATGGAGGAAAGCCTGTTCTTCCTCGGCGCCATTATCGATGCAGCCGACGAGAGGCTCACGACGGGCGTGAGCGACCAGCGCGCGAACGCCAATGCGCAGCGGCTCGTCAATATCATCGGCGGGCTGATCATCATTCTCGTCGTCGGTGGCGCGGCATTGCTGGTCGTGCGCTATACGCGGGAGTTGACGCAGGCCCGCGATGAGGTGCGCACCCTCAATACCGAGCTCGAGGGCCGGGTGAACGAGCGCACCGCCGATCTCGCGCGCGCCAATGAGGAGATCCAGCGCTTCGCCTATATCGTCACCCATGACCTGCGCGCGCCGCTGGTCAACATCATGGGCTTTACCAGCGAGCTCGAAGAAAGCGTCAAGAACGTCCGTGCCGTCATCGAGCGGGCCGGCGGCGACGATCCCGAAATTGAAGCCGCCCGGCTCGCCGCGACCGAGGATCTGCCCGAGGCCATCGGTTTCATCCGCTCATCGACCCGCAAGATGGATGGGCTGATCAACGCCATCCTGAAGCTCTCGCGCGAAGGCCGACGCGTGCTCAGGCCCGAGCGGATCGAACTCGATGCGCTGCTCCGGGCCGCCGCCGATGCCGTGCAGCATCAGGTGGCCGAGGGCGAGGGGCAGGTGGTTCTGGACGTTCAGGTGCCCGCAATCCGCTCGGACCGGCTTGCGCTGGAGCAGATCTTCGGAAACCTGCTCGACAATGCGGTAAAATACCGTCAGAAGGGCCGGCCGCTCGAAATCACCATCCGCGGACGGCAGATGCCGGGAAACCGCGTCGCGATCGAAGTCATCGACAATGGCCGAGGCGTCGCGGGACAGGATCTCGAACGTATTTTCGAATTGTTCAGGCGCTCGGGCGCACAAGACCAGCCGGGTGAAGGTATCGGCCTCGCCTTTGTCCGATCCGTGGTGCGCAATCTCGGCGGCGAGATTACCGTGGCCTCCGAGTTCGGCAAAGGCACCGCCTTCACCGTGATACTGCCCAGAGCTCTCGCTATCGCCCCGGAAGGGAATGCCAAATGAGTCAGGATATCCGCCCCGTAACGATCATCATGATCGAGGATGATGAAGGCCATGCGCGCCTGATCGAGAAGAACATCCGCCGCGCCGGCGTCAACAACGAGATCATCCCGTTCCAGAACGGAACCGTCGCGCTCGATTACCTGTTCGGCGCCGATGGCAGCGGAGAAGTCAGTGCCGGCCGCCAGCTTCTGGTGCTGCTCGACCTCAACCTGCCCGACATGACGGGCGTCGACATTCTCGCCAAGATCAAGTCCAATGTCCACACCAAGCGCTCGCCGGTCGTGGTGCTGACCACCACGGACGACAGCCGCGAGATCCAGCGCTGCTACGACCTTGGCGCCAATGTCTACATCACCAAGCCGGTCAATTATGAGAGCTTCGCCAATGCCATCCGGCAGCTGGGGCTGTTCTTCTCGGTGATCCAGGTGCCGGAAACCGCCTGATGTCCTCCGCGCCGATCCGTGTGCTGTATGTCGATGACGACGATGCGCTGGTCCGACTGGTCCAGCGCAGGCTCGGTCGCGTCGGATTCGAGGTGGTGCACGCCCCTCACGCGGAAGCGGCGCTCGGCCGGCTCGAACAGGGCGGCATCGACATCATTGCGCTCGACCACTATCTGCCCGGCGGCATCGGACTGGACCTCATCGCCGAACTCGGACAGCGCGAGGGGGCGCCGCCCATCGTCTATGTCACCGGCTCGGCGGAAACGGCCATCGCAGTTTCCGCGCTGAAGGCTGGCGCCGTCGACTTCGTGCCTAAGACGGTCAGCGAAGACTTCACGGTCCTTTTGATCGCAGCACTGGAGCAGGCGGCGCAGAAGGCCCGGTTCGAGGCTGAGCGCATCGCTGCCGAGGCCGCTGTGCGGGCCGCTCGCGACAGGGCCGAAATGCTGTTGCGCGAAGTCAATCATCGGGTGGCCAACAGCCTGGCGCTCGTTTCCTCGCTCGTCAGCCTCCAGGCCAAGGCCGTGCAGGACCAGGCAGCCCGCGATGCGCTGGAAGAGACCCAGGCCCGCATCTACGCAGTCTCGCTGGTGCATCGCCGCCTCTACGCCTCCGATGACGTCAGCGGTGTGTCGCTCGATGAATATGTCGAAGGCCTGCTCGAGCACCTGGTGACCTCGGTGGCCGAAGGCGATCGACAGGTTAAGCTCAGCACCGAACTCGAGGGCGCCCGGGTGGCGACCGACAAGGCCGTATCGCTCGGTGTCGTCGTCACCGAACTCGTGACCAACGCCATCAAATACGCCTTCCCGGACGGGAGGTGCGGCGAAATCCTCGTCCGCTTCCGCACGGTGGGTGAAGGCCAGGGCGAGCTGGCCGTCATCGATAACGGCATCGGTTATGCGGGGGACGGTGCGGTCAAGGGAACCGGGCTTGGCAGCCGTATCGTCAAGGCGATGGCGTCGGGACTGGGCGGCAGCTTCCGCTATGAGCGGATGCCACAGGGCACGGCCGCGATACTTACCCTGCAGCTCTGACGCCCTCGGTTCTGGTACGCAAAGCTGTTAGGCCAGCGGGCGAACGCAGCCAGCATGACCCCTGCGCACCATAGTGCGCATCAGTCCCATAGATTTGACTGGGTTGGGAAAAATGGCTCCGCGAGCTGGACTCGAACCAGCGACCATTCGATTAACAGTCGAACGCTCTACCAACTGAGCTATCGCGGAACACGCCCTGACCTGCAAGGCAGGGTCCGTTTAGCCGGTTTGATCGGCTTTGCCAAGCCCTGATTTCACCTCTTGTGGATTGTTCGCGCGAGCAAATTTGCGCGTGGCCGCCAGGAGCTCGGCAAGGGTGTTGATGCCGGCGAAGGGATCCTCATCGCCATCGGCCGGCCAGTCGAGCACGGCCGTGTTCACGCCCGCTGCGAGCCCGCGTGGCCCCGGAAGAGGCGGCTCGAGCGATTTGCCGGCGGCGAGAAGGGCCTCGATCCGCCACAGCCCATGCGCCCATGCCACCTGCGCGTGGCAACGGGGAAAGATGGCCGCGCAATGAGGCGGCAGGGCGCGCTCGAGGGTTGCCGCGAGGTTGAGGGGCAGAAAAGGGGAATCGACGGGCACGCTGTGGAGTAGGGTGCAGTCGGGCCGGCGTGAGGCGAGCCAACGCGCCGCCGACAACACTCCGGCGAGGGGACCGGAATCACCGGCGCCATCTGCTATCGCGACCACGCCGTCGGGCAGGGGACGGTCTGAACGGCCGGAGCCGATGGCTATGAGGATCGGGCCGTCCCCTGGCAGGCGCGCGAGAACGTGGTCCCGCAGGGTCTCGCCCCAGAGACGCAGCTGCGCCTTGTCCACGGTGCCGAGGCGGGTGCCCTTGCCCCCTGCCAGAATCACAGTGGCAATTGTCACGGTTTTGGCCGCCGCATCAGCCATCCCAGCACCAGCCCCGCAAGGATGCCCCAGAAGGCCGCGCCGATGCCGAGCACCGTGATCCCGGATGCGGCCGTCACGAAAGTGACCGTGGCCGGCAGGCGGGCGTCCGGATCATCGAGAGCGCCCGCTAGTGCCCCGGCAAGGCTGGTCATCAGGGCTAGCCCGGCGACCGATTCGATGAGCAGGGGCGGCGATGCGACGATGAAGGCCGCCGCGAGCCCGGCCGCCAGCGCCAGAGCCAGATAGGCGAACCCGGCAGCAACCGGCGCGATCCACCGCCGTGCCGGATCGGGACCGGCTTCCGGGCCGGCACAGATCGCGGCGGTGATGGCCGCGAGATTGACGCTATGACCGCCGAAGGGGGCCGCTGTGATGCTGGCGAGCCCGGTGAGGACGAAGAGCGGCGACGGGCGCACCGCATAGGCGTTGGCGCGCATCACGGCCAGCCCAGGTAGGTTCTGCGAGGCCATGGTGACGACAAAGAGCGGCAGGGCGATGCGGATCGTGGCGTCGAGCGTAAACACGGGAAACACGAATTCGGGCGTCGGCCAGGCCTGGTCGAAGGCGCCGGGGGGCAGGCTGGTGGTGGTCGCGAGAACGAGCACCGTGACGAGCACGGCCACTGGCACGGCATAGCGGCGCACGAATCGCAGGGCCAGGGCCCAGGCAAGGATGACGGGCAGCGCCAGCATCGGCATCTCGGCGACGGCTCTCAGCGGCGCAAGGCACAGCGACAGCAGGATGCCGGCCAGCATCGCGTTGGCGATGCTCGACGGTATGGCCGATACGAGACGCGCGAAGCGCGGCCAAAGCCCTGCGAGAACGACGAGCGCCCCGGCCGTGATGAACGCGCCGATGGTTGCGGCAAACCCGCCCTCCGGCGATCCGATGCTCAGCAGCAGCGCCACGCCCGGCGTCGACCATGCGAACGAGATCGGAACTCGCGTTTGCATCGCCACGGCGATGTTGAGCAGCGCGACCGCAAGGGTCGAGGCCAGCAATCCCGAAGCAGCCTGCGCGGGGGTCGCGCCAGCGGCGGCAAGGCCGGCGAGGACCAGCGCGAAGGTGCTGGCATAGCCGACCATGGCGGCAAGGACGCCGGCGATTACGGGTTGGACGGGAAGGCCAGGCTTGGCGGGTGAGGAGGGGGGCGCGTTGCTCATGGCCCCGATCTAGCATGAGCCGATATGGGGCCGGACAGCAAAAAAAGCGGCCCCCCGAAGGAGGCCGCTCTTCTCAGTCCAGCCGGTCAGCCGATCAGTAGGGCGAAATGCACTGTTGACGGGGGCCGTTATAGGGCTGGAAGGTGTTGTCGGACGCGCGATACGAGCGATAGCGATCCGAACACCAGGCCACATGGGCGCTGTAGGAACCGCCGCGGCTTTCACGGGCGATGCCGCTGGCGATGGCGCCGCCGACGATCGAGCCAAACACGAACGCTGCGGGCGGGAACCACCAGCCATTGTGATAGCGATAGCCCGGACGGCGTTCGCGATAGCCACGGTGGTTGTTGTAGTAATAATTGTTGCCACGGCGCTCGAAATTGCGCGACTGGACGTTCACATAGCCATCACGGCTGCCCATGCCGAAGCTGAAGGACTGCGCCGCCGCCGGAATGGCGCTGGCCGTAAAGCTGGTAAGGGCCATGGCTGCGACTGCAAAAATGGACGCTGCTTTTTTCATCAGGTGCTCCCGTTGTATTGTGCCTCTGCTGCGAACAACGTGGACCTTCGATTTTCGTTCACGGGCCCGCCCAAATAAGTTGGCCCTGATGCGGGCGCGCAGAGGTGAGGCGGTTAAGCAACAGGCGGCGGCAATTTGCAGGCGGCATCGCGGACGGGCTTTTCAAGCGCCCCTCTGGTGTTAAGAATTTGGTAGCAAAACCACTGGGGGGCTCCCATGAAGACGCTTCTTCTCGCCTCGGCCGTGCTGGCCGCATCGATCGGCTCGGCCTACGCCGCCGACCTCTATGTGCCCGCACCGGCACCGGAAATCCTGCCGCCGACCGCTTCGAACCTGTATATCGGCCTGCATGGCGGCTGGCTTGCCGGCACCACCTCGGGTGCGAGCTTCGAGCTCGGCGGCGACACCGTCGGAGCCGATGTCACCACCGATTCGGGCTACACCATCGGCGCGTCGGTAGGCTTCCTCACCGACATGGGCCTCGCCTTCGAGGGTGAGGTCAGCTACGCCATGGCCGGCCTCAGCGAAGCGGAGATCGACGGCCTCGGCGCGACGGACGTGGAGGGCGATGCTTCTGCTCTCGGTCTCTTCGCCAATGCGGTCTATGGCGTGGATCTCGGCGGTTGGCGCCCCTATGTTGGCGCCGGTATCGGTGCCGTCAACGTTGCGCTCTCCGTGCCCGCCGGCGAGTTTGGCCCTGATGCCCTCGATGACAATGGCTGGACCTGGGGTGCCCAGGCCTTTGCCGGTCTCGAATTCCAGCTGACCGACGGCGTGTCGCTCGGTGGCCGTTACAAGTACTCCTATCGCGGCGAAGTCGAGCTGGTTGACGGCGGCGATGATCCGGTGACGCTCGATGCGGCCGGCGCGCACAGCGTCGAAGCGACCCTGCGCTTCGGCCTCTGATCTCGTGTTACGATAATGGTGTCGCCGGCTGACCGGCGGCACCATTTCAATTCGCGCTTGAAGCACTGGTACCAAGGGCTTAGCCGAGCGTGATTTTTGTGGCGCATGCGTTCAGGCCCTTGCGTGCCCTGTCAGCATTCACTAAAACGCCGCTCCAGAGGCCACGTGGCGGAGTGGTTACGCAGCGGATTGCAAATCCGTGTATTCCGGTTCGATTCCGGACGTGGCCTCCAAAAATTCACTAGATTTTGCAGGGACTTGCGGCAGGCTCGGAGCGATCCGGGCCTTTTTCATGTGCCGGCCGTGTGCCAAAGATTCGCAAGGCATTTCAACGAATCCCAATTGTGTCCCGCAAATCCATGGCACACGATTAGCCACACGGATGAGAACGGGAGAACGCCCATGAGCGATCAGCTCGACGAAATGATGTATGAGTTAAAGCGGTCGGTCGACCGACAGGCCGAACTCCAGCAGGAGACCAACGACCTGCTTCGAGGCCTTATCCAGGCATTGAACAGCAACTCGCAGGAAATGGCGGACGCAAGAGCCGAACGCGAACTCGATCGCCGCCTAGCCAGCGACGACGGTTCCGACATACGACTTTAGCAAGCGCGACCACCGCGCTCCGCAAGCTCATCGAATCGTGCAGGGCTTAGCCATTTGGGCCGCGCGGCTTCGGCCGGGCGCAACACAAAATAATCAAGTGCCCGCGGGGTGACTTTCTTTGGAACGCTTATCCCGCGAGACCAGCGCGAAGCTAATATGTTGCAACTATTAGAGCAGTACCTCGGCGCACTATGCGTCGAGCGGAACGCCGAGCCGCAGATTTGGCATTGGTAGTCACGCTCGAAAAGCCAGCTATGTCGCCGGCGGGAATGGTCGACGCATGCTTTACTGCAGAAGCGCTGCGTCTCCAACCGTTTCTTCGTCGCGAGGCGAAAGGTTTTTCCACAATCAGGATTTGCACATATCGCCTCTGGCATCGTCCGCTTTGCGATGCCCATGCACTTCTCAGAGCAGTACTTTGGTGCTGCTGTACCCCCTCTGGGCCGAAACGTCTTTCCGCAGCACTTGCATGTTGACTCTGGTCTGCGGCTGATTTGAACGACTCGCCGAGCCGAGGCGAGTACTTCGCAATGACGTGCACTGTCACGGCTTCTAATCCGGCGAGCCACGGATCGGGCGCAGTCTGAAGAACAAAAGCGATCACCATGGGCGATCTGGTCATCGCTCAACGGCGCCGCGCAATATGCACAATTGTCATGTGACGCGATGTGCTCGGGCTGACCTTCCGACCAGGTGGGCCGCTTCAGGCCGAGCTCGCGTTCTGCCGCGCCTACTATTTCCCGCGCCTGAGTATCGGCAGGATGCCACGGCACGCTGTCGAGGCACAGCTGCGAGCGCAGTCCATTGACACATGCCGCCTCATGCTCAAAGGGACTAGCCCGCCATTCGGACATCAGTTTCACCACGCGCGCGATGGCCGACTTCTGTTCTTGTTGCGAAAGACCCGTCTTCGGCCGGCCATTGATAGGACGATAAATCACACCCTCTTGCCGGAGGCGGCTTTCCCGCTCATCGAGGGCGAAGTCTGAGTATGCCTTTATTCGGGCCGATCGCCGCCGCTTCTTCATCCGAACACCGCATCGAACGCCGCCGTCGTCAGGGGCTGGGTTGGAACAGGCCGCGCCTTGCCGCCCTCGGGCGCCATGCGGGCGAGGGTTGCTGCAAGCCAAACCTCATCAAGCTTGCGGATCGCCGCCACGTCCTGCGGGCGAAAGGGCCAGCCCATGAGCCTGCCATAGGCCTCGATCTCGGCGAATGTGATCGGGTTTGGCCCGTTGGCGTGCCAGCTGCGCGCCGCGCTCAATTCGGCAAACCAGCCCCAGAGCGGGCGCAGTGGTTCGGGCACCCTCATCGGCCGGCCGGCGAGATGTACCTTGAGGTTGTCAGCAAGGATCTGGTGCAGGCGGTCGGGGCTGGCCATCAGCGCCTCGCCCGCTCGATCGCCAGGACCAGATTGGCCGCGCCATCAGCGTTGACCATATCTGTGATCTGGTTGATCACCCCTTCAATATGCGAGGGTCCGAAGCTGTCACCGTTGATGACCACCGTGCCGCCGATCTGCCGTGCCTGCTGCGGGGCTGCTGCAACAGCCGCACCAGTGTTGGCAGCCGCGCCGGCCGCCGAGGAACTGCCCGGCCGCGCGCCCATGATCGCCGCCGCCTGCGCCGCGCCGGATGCCACCACGCCCGCCACGGCCGCCCAGCCCCACGGCGTGCCCCCATAGTCGGCCAGCGTCTTGGCGACGCCCGCCGCTGTGTTCACGCCGACATTGGCGAGCTGCAGGGCCTTATTGTCTTCGAACAGCTGGGTCATGGCGCCGGTAATCTGGCCCACCATGGCAAGGGCCTCGCCTGCGGCCATGGCGCGGGCGCGCATCGCAGCCTGCCCGTATTCATCCCATGAGATAGCACCGCGGGCGAGCAGGCCTTCCAGCTCATCGAGCTGGGCGGTCATGACTTCGAACGGCCCTTCGGTCGAGGCGCGGATTTCCGCCGCCGCTTGCTCATCGTTGATGGCCTGCACCAGCTCGATGATGCGCTGCTTCTGGATGTCGGTTGCGTCGGCGCCGGCCTGCCGAAGGACCGAAAGCTTCTCCACCTCCACGGCCGTCAGCCCGATCGCTGCCCGCTCGGCCTCGAGCGCGGCGATGATCTGGGCGGCCTTGTCTTCCGAAGAGCCGCCGACGCTGCCGCCACCCCCGCCACCAGGAGGAACCACTAGCGGGGCATTGCGCGCCTCATCAAGCTTGCGGCGGGTTTCGAGCACGGCCTCGATGGCGGCCAGCTCGGCCTCGAGTTGCGCAACCTGTTCGGCCGGAATGCCGACCGACATTGGGCTGCCAGGCACGATGAAGCCGGCAGAATCGACTTGCGCGGCCGTGCCGGCGTTGCGCGAGAGAAGATCCTTGATCGTCGCCTGCCGCTCGGCCAGCCCGGCCGTCGACTTCATGTCGAGCTCTTTGAAGGCGTCGACCACCTGCCTGATCGCCCAGGCGAGACCGCCCGCCAGCTGCGCGGTGCCGATCAGCAGCGGCGCCAGGTCGATCAGCACCTGCTTGAATTGCATGTCCATCACGCGGGTGGCCGTGGTGAATTCGTCGTTCAGTTCCTCGGCTCGGGCGATGAGGTCGGACGAAACTACAATGCCGAGCTTGCGCGCTTTGTCGGCCGTATCGTCTAGAGCCTTGGAGCCACCCTTTAACATCTCGACCATGCGCACCCCGGCATCGCCGAAGACGGCCGTGGCGATTGCGGCCTTCTGGCTGGCATCGCTTTCCGCCTCGAGCGCATCGGCCACAAGGCGCAGCCGCTCTTCCTGCGATCCGGTGGCGACGATGTTGGCGAGCAGCTGCGGGTTCAACTGCTTGAGCTTTTCCACCAGCTCGCCCTTGCCCACGGCCGCCATGCCGACATTGCGGTTGAGCGCCTCCATCGACTTGGCAAAGGTTTCGGTTGCAACACCGCCCAGCTCGGCGGCATAGGCCAGTTCCTGAAAGGCTTCGGCCCCAAGCCCGCTCGCCTTGGCGTTCTTGCCGATCCGGTCGAAGTCCGAGAGCGCCGCGCGTGCCGTATTGAGCGCCGCCGTCACCGACAGGATCGGCGCGACGGCGCCGAGGAAGCCCGCCGTCATGCCGCCAAGCCCGGATCGGGTAAAAGTGCCCATCCGGGTCGAGGTCGAGGCCAGGGCATTGTTGATGAAGCTCGTGGAGCGCGCCATGTCGGCTTCCATTTGCCGGGTGGCGCTACTCGACCCTTTCTTCAAACCGGCATAGGCCTTATTTGCGATGGCCTGAGCCCGCACCATGCCCTTTTCGAGGTCGGTCACCCGCGCCTCGAGATCGATTGCCAGCTTCTCTGCGCTGCCTTCATCGGCCATGCCGGCCTCCTTATGCCATGGCCCACGATTCGATATCGTCGGGCGCATCCTCGTATGACGAGACGTTGCTTTCGCCGGCCGCGCATCGCGAGATGGCCATGGCAGCCGCCACTGCGCCATCGATCGACAGCCAGCGCTGCGACTTCGTGAACTTCACCACATGGCCGGAATCGTTGCGTTTCACCGCGACGTTGCCAAAGCAGTGGCGCAGAACGGGATTGCCGCCGTGGCGCACTTCCTCGGCCAGCAGCGCCCGCTCCGTTTCCAGATATGCCGGCATCATGAGGCTGGGGATTTGGCGCATGTCGACGGCCGGCAGACCCATCTCGAGGATCTGCGGCTGTACCTGCCGGGCCATGTGGGGATCGAAGGCGATCTCGCGCACATTGAGGATCTCGCAAAGCTCCACCAGCTTGGCCTCGATGCGGCGGTAGTCGATGGTATTGCCGTCCGTTGCCTCGATGAGCCCTTCTTCCACCCACTGCGCATAACTGGCGCCCGAGGCGTCCTCGCGCTGACTGATGTTTTCTTCCGGGCAGAAGAACCATGCCGCCAGGGCGTAGCCGTCCGCCGTGCGCCAGCACGCGACGATGACGGAAAGGTCGGTGGTCGAGGAGAGGTCGACGGCCAGCCAGCAGGGTTCCTCGGCGAGGGCATCGATGTCGACGGGCTTGGCGCCGGCGTCGTACACATCCATATCGACGAACGGGTCGGTCGCCGCATCAAGCCATATGTTAAGCTTCAGCTGGCGCAGCGATTGCCGCTCGCCCACGCTGCGGGCCGCGCGGCGGGCATGCCGGCGAAAGCCGTCGAGGCTGGGATAGCCGTGGCGCAGGCCGGGGTTCACCCGGTGCCACAACCCTTCATCCTGCCAGTCAGCATCGCGCGGCGCTTCGAAGAGGATCGGCAGGATGGAGGCATCGTCGACTTCGCCCCTCGCCACCTTTCGGGCGTCCTCAACCACCTCCCAGGCCACATTCTCTTGCCCTCGGCCGGCCGTGGTGGCGACCACCAGCAGAGGATTGTCGGTCTTATCGAGCCCGGTGGTCAGGGCTTCCCAGAGCAGCCGGTTAGGCCAGATATGGATTTCATCGGCCAGGACGAACGCCGGGGTTCGGCCGTGCTGGGTGCCGGCATCGGAGCTGATCACCTCGAGGGCGACACCCTCCTTGTGGTACGCGATCTTCTTTGCGCTATTGTGGGCATCATAAATGCCGGTGGCGGCCACCAGGCGCTTGTCGCTCCGGATGATGCCGAGCGCTTCCTTGAAGGCGATGCCGGCCTGCTTGCGATCGGCAGCCGCGAAGATCGCTTCACCCTGCGGCACCCGCTCGGGCCCGATCGTATGCAGGAGCCCGATCGCTGCCGCGAGGCTGGTCTTGCGATTGCCGCGCGGCAGGAGCAGCACCACCGTTTTGACTACGCGGGTGCCGTCATCATGGCGCGGCCCATAGATGCGGCGCACCACGCGCTCCTGCCACGGATCGAGCTGGAAGGCCTTGTTCGGCAGGGTGCTCTTGGGGTGCCGCAGGGCGCGCAGGAATCGCACCGCCCGATCGCCATGGCCGAAGGGGTCGGGGATCTCCGAGCCGTCATAGATCCAGTGAGGGAAGGTGTCAGGCAATTGCGGTTGGGTCCTCGCCCTGCTCGTCATCATCGAACAGGCTGGGCTCGCGGAAGGCCGGCCGGCTGCGCGCCATGGGCGTCAGGCCCAGCTCGCCGCCCAGCACCCGTGCCGCATCCATTGCCTGCTTCTGCATGCGCCAGAGCTTGGCCTTCCGATCGATGTCGTTGATGCCGACCATGGCCGCTTCGCATTCGCGAACCCGGCCCTGGGCGACGCAGTAGTTTTCGAGATTGGCAAGGTCGATGTCGTTGAGCGCCTTGCGTTCCTCGAGGTAGGGCTGCATGCGGCGCCACTCGGCCTTGGCCTCTTCGGCCAGCCATGCGGGCGGAGGCGGGAACTGCCCCAGGCTCCCATTGATGACCATCAGCTGGGGCTTTTGGCCTTTCATTGCGCCCCCCGATCATCGAGTGCATCGGCGCACACCCGCCGCACCCGCCTGATGGCCGAGATCAGGTCGCGCCGAGCGAGGCCCTTCGCCATAGTCTGGGCGAGCCGGTCAAGCTCATCGAGGTCCAGGTTGATCTCGGTGAACTGCTCGGGTGTCATGCGCGCACCTCGTCGCAGCGCAGCTCGAGGCCGCGCCGGCGGTTGATCTCGACGATCTCGCGGATGTTGAGGATGCGGCCGGCATAGCTGACGCGATGCTTGACCGTGAGCCCATCGAGCCATCGAATGCGGAAGATCAGTACCGCGTCCGCCGCTTCTCCATAGGCCCGAAGGAATTCAGCCGTCGAGGCCTGCACCAGCTCGGCGCGCACCGTGGCGAAGGTCGACCATGCAAGCGTCGGGGTGCGGTACTCGTCGAGCGTAGCGGCGCCCTGCGCTTCGATGATGATCGTGCGATCGAGCTTGCCGGCGCGCATCATGCCCCCTCACTGATGAGCGCTTCGATGGTGACGACGCTATGGCTCGTTTCGCCATCGGGGTCGCGCAGATAGCGCATGGCGCTGACGTGCCAGCCGCCGCACACATAGGGCGCATCAAGCGCCGGTCGACCGGCGCGCACGGCAGTGCGCACCGCGCCGGCAATGGCTTTCACCCCCGCAAGGCTGGGCTCTTTCTTCCAGATGTGCAGGTCTATCGTGATGCGCTGAACGGCGCGGGCATAGTCGCCATCGGGCAGTGCCTGCCCGTCGCCGATGATGATCGAGGGGTCGGGGTTGGGCCGGGCGTTCCGGTCGAGAATGTTGGCCGCCGGCACAAGCGCAGTCACGCCCGAGGCCGCAGCCAGGCGGGCGCCGATGGCCTTCTGAAGGGCAAGGTCCGCGCTCATGGCTTGCCCCAGATGCTGCGAATGGCCTTGCGGGCTTCGCGCTTCAGCCGGTTCCTTGCCCTTGGCGCCACCTCGCGCTTGGCCGGGTGGAAGAAGGGCTGAGCCTCCATCTCGGCGGTTCCGAATTCCTGCCCTACCGCATAGTCGTATTTGGCCGAATGGCCCTCGGCGACGGGCTTCGTGGTGGCCGCACCGCCGGCAACGATGCGGCGCCCCAGCTCATGCCGGCCCGGTTCCTTTCGGATGGAGCCAACAAGATCGCCATCCTCTTTCGGTGCCATGCTCTTCATCTTGCGCACCATCTCATCGGCGCCCTTGTCGAGCGCCGGCTGGAGCGCATCGCGCACTGCCTTGGGGATTGCGGCCATGCGACGATTGAGCCTGGCGAGCCCACCATCATCCGCCATCGGTCGGCTCCACATCGGCGAAGCTGTAGGCTCGATACTCGCGGATGATCTCGGCCACGCCCATCGGCAGGAAAGCCGCCGACAGGCCGACCACCACGGCCTCGCGGTTTTCGTACCAGTGAGCCGCGAGCATCAGCACCGCTTGATCGAAGATTGCCTCGGGGATGTCATCCACCCCCGTACCAAGCTGCGAGGTAACCTGTGCATCGGCTGCGGCGATATAGTGCGTGATGATCGTGTCATCACCGGAACCGGTGATGTTCATGTGCGCCTTGGCCAGCGTCAGGTCGACCGCCATGATCAGGCCCCGTCAGTGACGGTCGCGGTCGCCGCGCTCATCGCGTAGGCCACGCCATTGACGTTGGTCGCGGTGACCAGCACCGTGATGGTGTTGCCTTCGTCGCTGGCCTCGATCTCGTAGGTGCTCGCGGTCGCGCCGGGGATCGACTCCCCGCCACTGAACCACTGATACCCATAGGAAGGCGTCGGCGAGCCCGTCCAGGTGCCGGAAGTGGCGGTCAGCGTCTCGCCGGTCTCAGCCGTGCCCGAGATGGCGGGCAGCACGGTGTTGACCGGTGCAGTGCCGGCGCCGGCCGCCGCGACCTTCACGACATTGGAGTTGATGGCCAGGGCCGCATTGACCTTGGTCACCGCGTTGACCGTATCGAGCTGCTCGGGCGCCGCCGTCACCAGGGCGACGAAGAGCCGTTCGCTGGGCGTGCCGCCGGCCGGCGCATCGTCCATCACCACGCGGAAGGCGCGGTTCTCCTTCGCCTTGCGCGCCGCCATGAGCGCGAGCTGCCCGGCGTCGGACGAGTTGAAGTTGAGCACAACCTCGATGGTGCCGGGATCTTCCTGCCCCGAGAGCTTGAGCGGGCGCTTCTGGCCGATGGCATTCGCTGCCACGACTTCGCTGGTCTCGCCGAAGGCGCCGATGGATTCGACGCCCTTGATCTCGGTCCAGCTCTGGCTGTTGAAGGCCGAGGCCAGCAGGTCATCATAAACGGCCGGCGCCATGGCCCCGCCGATGTAAGTTTTGGTGTTGCCCGCGAGAAAGGCGGTCATCGATCAGCTCCATATTTGCGGCGATCCGCCGACTGCTTGGCGCCCGAATGGCAGGAGGCGCATAGCGATTGAAGATTGGCCGGGTCGAGGCGCCGGTGCGGCGCCACCCGGATCGGAACGATATGGTCGACCAGAGTGGCCGGCCCGCCGCACCGCTTGCATCCGGGATAGACCCGGAGAAAGTCCGCGCGGAGCTGGCCCCACTCCCGGTCATATCCTCGGGCCGCAGCATTCGGCCGCTTGGCATCAGCCCGCGCGTGGCGCGCCTTCGCCATGGCCACGGCCCGAGCGCATTTCTCACCCTTCGGATGGAGCTTGCCGCACAGGCCGCATATGGATGGGGCGCGCCGGGGCATGGGTCAGGTTGCGCTCACGACGCCGCAAGGGGCGCCGCTGCTCGTTCGCGCAACCCGATAGACGCCAGGTGCGTGGACTGCCAAAGCGCGTTGGCCACTGGCGCCGTCGAGATGGGCGACCGGATAGAATTCGCCATCGGCCTTGATCTGGATTTCGACGGCGGCCCGAACATCAATGCCCCCATCCGTGCCGGTTAGAACCAGGGTGACGATGTCCGTGCCCGCGACGGTAAATTCGTCAGACACATCGGGCTCTGTCGCAATCTCAAGCAGCGTTGCCATGTCACGCCACCGGAGCCAGCTGCGGCATGCCGAGTACGAACACTGCTCCGGCGGCAATTGAGGTGCCGCCCGTCTTGGTGATCACGGCGCGCAGGTACCGCTTGCTGCCGATGTAGGCCTGCCGATAGACCGTGCTCGCTGCGAGCGTGGAGGGCAGAGTGCCGATCTTGTCGGCCACCGGCACCGTGGTGAAGTCGCCATCAGTAGTGGTGTCGCTGTGCTCCATCGTCACGACGTAGTCACCGGCGCTGGCAATCGCCCCGGTATTGACGATGAGCAGGGCCGAATAGAAGCCCTTGGTGTCGATCGTCGAGCCTTTCAGTGTGGCGGCCTGCACGGCGGGTACCAGGGAGGCGACGACGTTGACGTTCGAATGGCTGTCTTTGCGCATGGCGCGGGTCCTTTCCTAGACCGGGCCTCAGGAGGCCGCGATCTTGATGAACTTGATGGCGTTGAAGTCCCCGGCGCCGCCGCCGACGCGCTTGTAGACGTCGAAGATCACGCGCCCCTTCTGGGTGAGCTCGTCGCGAGTGATCCGAACGCCCTGCCGATCGACGATGACGTAGCCCTGCCGGAAGTCGCCGAAGGCGATCGGGTGCGCACCGGCACCATCGGCGATATCGGGCATGCCTTCATCGATCTCGACGCGATAGCCGAGCAGCGGGTGCTCGACGCCCTCGATGAGGTTCCCGGTCGGGGCCCAGAGACGCCGACCATTCTCGTCGACGATCCCCATGAGCCGCGCGGCCGTGGTCGAGTTCATGAGCCAGGTGGCGTTCGCCTTGTATGGCTTGCGAAGCTTGGCGACGATGGCGATACATGCGGTCACCAGGTTCGCGTCGGTCGGCGCCGAGGCATGGCCGGCGGGGATGTACTGGTGCTTGCCCCAGGCGCGGGTGAAGTCCTTCTCGTTCGTGGTTCCGTAGTCGAGCAAGCCGCGAGGCTTGCCTTCGACGCCATCCCCCTCGAGGAAGGCTTCACCTTCGGTCTCGGCGAAGTCATGGGTGGCGTCGTTGATCAGCCAGGTGGCGATGTCGACGGCGGCATCATCGAGCAGCTGCCGGGTCGACGCCGGTGCGGCGTAAAGCTCCGAGACGCCATAGGTATGCTTGATGAGCTCGGGCCGGTCGGTGTCCTGCGGACGGGTGTCGCGCTCGCTCACCCACTGGGCACCGCGCGCGCCGAGGCTGTAGAAGCGCTCGTACTTGTCGGTTGAGATCGAGACCACGTCCGCCAGGCCGCGCAGGGGCGACAGGTCGGTCATAAGTTGGCGCACGGTCAGGTCGATCGTCGGCAGCACGAAATAGCCACCAGCCGGGTCGGTATCCGACGAGGCTGCCTTGATCTCCGCATCCGAGCCGGTGCGGAGCAGCGAGGCAAAGGCTTTGCGCTCGACGGCCGCCTGTTCGTCGGCCGGCTTCGGGCCGCCTGGGCGGTTCGCCTTCTTCTCGAGGTCGGCGATGCGATCCATCAGGGCCTTGAGCTCGGCACCGCCTTCGACCTTCTTGAGGCGTTCGTCGACGGCCTTCTGCAGATCCTCGAGCGACTTGGTCACAACATTGATCGGATCGTCGTCTTCGCCCTTGAGTTCAATTGCACCGGCAAAAATGGCGCGATGAGAGACGTGCTGCACGTCAGGCTCCTTTTCTGAGCGCCACGCTGGCGCGGTTGATTGCCTCGGCGATGCGCAGGGCATCGATGGCTGACTTCGCGCTGGTGACCCGCGCGCCGGGATGCATGGGCACCGTCACCAAAGACGCTTCAAGCAATTCGAGGGATTTGATGGTCCGGCCGCCCCCGGTGCGGGCGCTCGCCTTCTTGGTGATGAAGCCCACAGAGATGCCGCGCACCGCGCCGGACTTCACAAGGGCGCGCACTTCGCGGGCGCGTTGGAGGTCATCGACCAGGAGCTTGCCGAACAGATGCAGACCGTCCGACTTCTCGTCAGCCCCATCCCATGTCCCGATGGGATCGTTCATATCGTGGCCGAAAAGCATCGGAATGGGCAGCTTGGCGCCCTTGAAGGCGCCTGGCTCAATCCAGTCGCCGATCCGGTCCGGGGCGCCGAACTTCCAGGCGATGCCGCTGATGGCCCCATCGTCGGTCGCCATGATCTTGGTTTCGAGAAAGACCCGATCCATGGTCAGGCCCCCGGCGCGAAGTTGCGGCGATCGCCTGCGAAGGCGTCGACCTGAGCCTGCACCCAATGCACTCGCAGGAGGGTCAGCAGGTTGCCAGTGGTGAACGGCACAGGGTGCCCCGCCTCCTGCACGTCCCAACGCTGCACATGCTTGGCGAGACAATTGAGCCGTGCCGCTTCGCGATGCTCAGCGCTCACGCGGCCATCGGCATCGGCCAGGGCGGTAAGCTCATCCGTCAAAGCCAGCCGAGCGCGCCGCGCGGTGTCGCTGTCCGGACCGACCAGCCAAAGCCGCAGCCCCGTTGCCTCACCGGTGAACGGGTCAACCAGCTCGATCGCGCGGCCTTTGTCCTGATCAATTGCGTTGCCGGTTACGTCACTGAGTTGCATGAACACTTACCCCCTCGGGAAAGACGATCACCACGTGGCCGCTGCGATGCAGGCGGTCCGGGTCGTTGGCCGCCAGCAGCCTCTCGATGCGCTCGAGATTTTCGGGCAGATCGAAGAAGACGAATATTTTTGTGCCGTCTGGCGCCTTGTGGAAGTGACCGATCAGCGGGCTAGGGGGGAGCGGGTGCATCCTAGGCTTGCGCATCGGGATCATCCTCATCGTCGGGCTGGTTTGGGGGCGCGTCAGTCCGGCGCGCCGGTAAGGCTCCGGGCTGGGAACTGCCGGTGTTCGGGTTGGCGTATTCCTCGCCGCCGTCACGCGGGGGCAGGCCGAGCCATTCGCGGGCAGTGTTAGGGTTGATCGTCCGGCTGCTCACGAGCCCGTTGATCGCCACGGCCAGCACCGACAAGTCGACCTTGCTGAAGTCGTCGCGCTCGATGCGGATGGCGAAGCGCGGCCGATCCTCGCGGGTAAACAGCGCGCGGCGCAGCGCGCCCTCAAGGGCGAGCAGCCACGGCTCGAGGCAGAGCAGCAGGAACATGCGCTGCATCTCGGCTGAGTTCGACCAGGTCGCGCGGCTGAGGTCACCAAGCATCACTGCCGGGATGTTGAAGGCCCGCGCGATCTCTTGGAGCTGGAAGAGCCGGAGCTGCTGGAACTGCGCATCGACGCTCGAGAGGGTCATCTGCTTCCATTGAGCACCGTCCCACAGCACGGCCGTTTTGCCGGCATTGTCCGAGCCTTCCTGCGAGATGGCCCAGCCCTTGAGCATCTTCTTGACGCCCTCTTCGCCCACCGGCTTGGGCGTCTCGATGACGCCACCTGGGCGCGCGCCATGGCCGAACAGCCGGGCGGCATGCTTCTCCATGACCAGGGCAGTGCCGATGGCCTCGCGGGCAAGCGTCACGGGCGACTTGTCGAAGGCGCCCCGCAGATGGACGATCTCGCTGGCCGGCGTCGGGCGCCCGTTGATCCGATAAGTCGGGCGGCCCGAACCGTCCGCGTCATACTCCGCGGCGATGATGCCGGGCGTGTACCGGATGATCTCAACGGGCTCGCCCCGGACCGAGTTGACCCAGCCCAGCCCGCCGGCATCGCGGGTCAAGGCGTCGACCATCAGCGTGCGGATCAGCTCGAAGCTCGAGGTCCATTCATTGGCTTCGCCGGTGAGCAGGGCGTGTGCGGGATGTTCGCGCGCATCGGTCTCGGTGCCGTCCTCTGCGATCTCGACAACGCCGATCCTGAGCGACGCCACCGCCTCGCTGATGGTCCGAACCGCAGCCTGCACGGCCGGCACCTGAAGCGCCGTTGCCGTCGACACCGCGATGCCACTCGATGTCTCGCGCCCGCCGCCGAGCATGTCGAGCAGCTGCTCATCGGTCAGAGCCTTGCGGCCGAGGGTGATTTCAAACGGTCCGAGCTTCATGCCGATAAGCATGGGCACCCGGCGCGGCACGGTCGACTGGGCTTGTTAGGTGCTCAAGCGGGCAAACCTGTCAGCTTTTCCCATTGGCTCCGAAGAAGGCGAGCAGCTCGGCATCGAGGGCGCAGAGATTTCGGCCCCGGCGCTGCACCGGCGAACCAGGCAAGTGCACCAAAGTCCGACGCACAAAATCCTCACTCCGGCCGATGCGATCGGCGATCCGCTTCGCGCCCCAGATGACGGGCGAACTGGGCCGGGGCGCTAGTAACTGATCGAACCGCTCCGGGCTCAACGGCAACATTTTTTTCCCAAGTGACTGAGACATAACCAGAAAACTCCAATTCCGTCCTATCTTGCACGAAGGCCCGAGCACCGGTCACCGCCCGTGACCCAAAGTTGGCAACCACCCCCGGTGGGTGTGGTCACCGCCTGTTGCGGCGCCGCGCCTCGGCTTCGATTTCGGCGATGATGGCAGGCATCCGCGCTCGTGCCGGTTCGATGTATTGCAAGGGGACGCTGAGCGCCTTGAAGTCCATCATCCACATGCGGGCGCGGCGATCCTTGCCCTCGCCTTCGGCCCAAACCTCAAGGCAGGCACGGGCGAACGCGCGGGCTTCTGTGATCACAACCGGAACGAAGCACCGCCCATCCTCCGCGACGAAACGCTTACCACTGGCCATTGGCGTGCTCCGCTGCCGGCAGGTTCAGGAACTCATCGAGCAGATCGGCAGGGAACTCCCAGCCTCCGCGCTCATCGACCTGCTTGGGATCGTGGCCCGTCTTGGCGCAGCACCAGCGCCATGTCGGTTTGGCCTTGGCAGCGTGCACGAAGCGGGTGGCTGGGGGCTTGGCCTTGCCGCCCCCATCATCCTCCCCAGCCCTGCGAGGGCTGGGCTGCCACTCAGGCTCGTAGTTGACCCAAGCTCGCTTGATCAGCAGCCGAGCCGCTGCGTTAGGATCATCGTGCTCTGCTAGCTGAGACGCCTTGAGCTCAGCCCGATACTCGTCGAGCGGTTGCTTCATCCGCTCGAAATGCACCAGCAGCGCATCGGCGGTTGGCTCATCGAGCACATCGAGCAACACGTTACGCGGCGCTCGTGCGCCCGCGCTAGAGAGATAGTTAGTTCTATTGGAAGTATAGACTGAACCTCCTTCAGTGCCTCGTTGCACCACGTTCAGTGCCTCAGGGGGTTGGGGCACTGAACCTCTTTCAGCACCTTCAGCATGAGGCGCTGAACCTCCTTCAGCACCTTGCGGCCATGCGGCCTCGTACTGATGCGCCTTCCATTTTCGCCCTTTGAACCCGTGCTGCGTGATGATCAGCCACCCGCGATCCGCTGCGGCCGCCAGGTGGGTGCAGACGGTTCGCTCACTCAGACCGGTACATTCCGCGAGCCTCTTTGTGCTCGGGTAGCAACCACCGCCCATGTCGTTCATGAAGACCGAAAGGGTCAGGAGCACATGCCGGGTCACCGGCGGCAGGTCGGACTTGACGATGGCGTGCCGCCAGGACCATGCCGAAGGGTTCATCGCAGCCCTCGCGAAACGATGGTGACGGTGAAGCCGGCAGGCGCGAGGCGCGCCCACCGGCAAGGCTTTTGCAATGTCTGGGCCATTTATCCGCCCCTATGCGCAGAACTGTGCGCTACGCAGGCCAACGCATTGAAAGGCTTGATCATATCGCACCCCCATTGAGGCCGATCAGCCCTTCGGAGGAGAGCCGCTGGCGAAGCCTGTTGGCCTCGCCCTCGGTCGCGCAGATGGTGACGGTGTCGGGCCGGCCGCGCCGGTGCACCGTGATGCACCAGCCCTTGCCCAGCCGGCTGATCGAAAAGTGTGAGCGCCGCCCCACGGCGTCCTCGATATTATCGGGAACCCGTTTTGCCCTTCCAGGCACTGTTACTGTCATTTATCCCGCCTTCACCATCGGCGTGGAGAAGAAGGCCCGCAGCGCGGCCCGGCTGGCGCACCAGCGGCCCCGCACCAGCTGGGCGGGGATCGCCCGAGTTTCGAGCAGGTGATAACACTGCCGCCGCGAGCACCGGATGAAGGCTGCGATCTCGTCGCAGCCCCACAAGAGATCGAGCTGGTCAGTCTCGGTAATGGCGTCCGTCATGCCACCACCTCATCGATCACACGGCCCAGCACCATGCAGCCGAACCGGACGGAATAGGCGCCTTCATCCCTAGGCGGCAGAATGCCGACGCGGGGATCCACGCGGGTGCCGATGGTGGCGTATTCGCTCAACTCCGAGGCGATGATCTTGCCATCGTGCCGCATCACCACATAGCGGCTGCCCGGCCGAGGGGAGATGAGGGTTTCGTGCCCCGGTCCCCATTCGGGGCATTCGGGATCGCGCACTTCGCGCACCGTGTGGCTGGGCAGGTCGGCGGTGTCGATCAGGTACGCCTTGCGACCGATCGTGATCCGCGCGTGCCCTTCGGCAAGCATCGCGGGCGGGGCATTGATGTTTTGCAGGCTCACGTCCCCATCGGGCAGCACCACGGCCCGGAACTGGCCTCCTGCATATTCGGCGAGTGCGTCGGCCATTTCGGCGGAAAGCCGCTCGATGCGATCTGCGGGATGCTCATTGATCTCGGGATAGGGCTGCATAAGCCGATCGACGGCAGCAGCGGGCGCGGCCAGGGCGGCCGTGGTGCCAGCCATGGCGAGCATCAGCCGACGCCGGCTCATCGACGGAGATGTTGCTGCTTTGGCGGAATGGGTGCTAGACGAGGTCCCGTTCATGCTCATTTCCTTGCACAGGGTGGGGATGATCACGGCGCGCCGGGGTTGCCGCCCCGAGCGCGCCACTTGCTTCCTCGGCCACCAATGCGCGGTCGAGATAATGGACGATCTCAGCATTCATCGATCGACGGTTGGCTGCCGCCTTGTTGCGGATGCGGTCACGCATCCCGTCAGGCAAGCGGAGCATTATCTTATCTAACTGTTGCCTCACTCACGTCTCCTTAACCATGGCTATTAGCCACACCATGAATGGCTAATAGCCATGCTTGCGTCAAGCGGCAAAATGCTGGCTATTAGCCGCCAGTGATGAAATGCAGATCGAGCCGATGCCGAAGCCCCAAGCGCAACCCCAAGATAAGTACGTTTTGCGCCTCCCTGACGGCATGCGTGACCGCATCAAAGCCGCTGCAGAGCGGAACGGCAGATCGATGAATGCCGAGATAGTCGCGACGCTCGACGAGAAGTATCCGCGCATTTACCCGATCTCGGCCCTGATCAAAGACATTGAAGAGTTTCACCGTATCGCGGCGAGCGGCCCAAACCACCAGGTGGCAGAGCACTTGGCCAACGTCCTTACAAAGAGCCTCAAGGAACACCCGGAATATTGGGAGGGGGCCGAAGAGACTATTAGGAAGGCCATCCAACTGCCCCCACACCCCGACGAGTAACAGCATGATCGCAGTTGATTGCCGCGCAAATGTTAATGATGGACGCCCCTAATCCGCGACACATGTGTTCTCACTTGCTCCGTTCTATGCACTGCGCCCCGTTAACCGCCAATATAATCGCATCCGTCCACATGCAAACCTGCGACAATCTGCATTCGTTCTCATGTTTGGCCTAACCCATTGAATTCAAACGGTCGAGAATCCGCCGAGGGCTGCGCAGTTTTCCACAGGGGGTCTGCCTGACATTCAGCAGACCCTGCCTTGCGCGCGCCGAGCCCGAAGGTGAGATCAAGCTAGGAGCCTCCTAATGTCCGTTCATAAGCGGAGATGGACTACCGCCCAGGGCGTTGAGCGGGAGGCCTGGCAGGCGGACTATGTGGATCAGGCCGGCAAGCGTCACCGGAAGAACTTCAAGCTCAAGAAGGATGCCGAGGCCTTCGAGAAACGGGCTTCCACAGAGGTTGCGGATGGCGCGCATGTTGCAGACGCTGCCAGCGCCACGATCGCCGAGGCGGGCAAGCTGTGGATTGCCGCCAAAGAGCGGGCAGGGCGCGAACGCACCACGGTCGACCAGTATCGGCAGCACCTGAACCTGCATATCGTCCCGTTCATCGGCGAAATCCGCATGAACGCCTTCACGCTTCCCGCCGCTCGAGCCTTTGAAGAGAGGCTTGCCGACAATGGGCGGAGCCCGGCGATGATCCGCAAGATTCTGGTTTCGCTCGGCAGCCTCATCGGAGACGCGCAGGAGCGCGGCCTCTGCAACCGCAACCCCATCCGCGACATGCGCGGCCGACGCGGCTCCGCCGATGCACGGGCGCAGAAGCGCGCCACGGGCAAGCTGCGCGTCGGGGTTGATATCCCCAGCCCGGAAGAAGTGAGGGCCATCCTCGCGAATCTGGAAGGCCGCTGGCGGCCATTGCTGGTCACCGCCATCTTCACCGGCTTGCGCTCATCCGAGCTGCGCGGGCTATGTTGGCGAGATGTAGACCTTGAGAAGCGCGTGCTGCACGTGCGGCAGCGCGCCGATCGCTTCAAGGCCATCGGCCGGCCGAAGTCGGAAGCCGGCGAGCGCGAGGTGCCGCTGCCGCCGATCGTGGCGAACACGCTGAAAGACTGGAAGAAGGCCGGCACCAAAAGCGACAAGGGGTTGGTGTTTCCCAACCTCAAGGGCGAGCCCGAGGCGCACCAGCCCATCATTGCCATGGGCTTTGCCCCTGCGCAGATCCGCGCAGGGGTGACGCGGGAGACGGGCGATCTCGACGCCAAGGGCAATCCGATTCTTGCGCCTAAATACACGGGCCTTCACTGCCTGCGGCACTTCCATGCCAGCTGGCTGATCAATCGCCGCGCCGATGGAGGCCTCGAGCTGCCGCCGAAAGTCGTTCAGGAACGGCTTGGACACTCCACGATCGCCATGACGCTGAACGTCTACGGTCACCTGTTTCCGAGAGGGGATGACGGCTCCGAATTGGCCGCCGCCGAAGCTGCTCTTTTTGGCTGAACGGCACACGCACGGCACACGATGCCAAAAAGTATAAGGATATCAAAGGGCGGATGAGGATTGCAAATCCGTGTATTCCGGTTCGATTCCGGACGTGGCCTCCAGTTTCCCAGATAGCGATGATTGCGGTGCAGTGTCCTGCCGAGCGGTTCGGTTCGAATGGGCGCTCGCGATTGAATTTCCTCACGCTCTGTGTTTTCACCGCGATGCCCGCCCCAGAGGCGCGCCTTGCATAGGATGGAGGCTGGATTGGTCGATCAGGCTGAAGCGCGGTGGCGCATGGTGGAAAGCCAGCTGCGTCCCAATGACGTTACCGACAAGCGGCTGCTGGCAGCCATGGGTTCGGTTCCCCGCGAGGCCTTCGTCGATCCCAGCCGCGCGCAGCTGGCCTATCTCGACCAGTCCTTGCCGGCTCCCGGTGGCCAGCGGCAGCTGGCAGCTCCGATGCCTTTGGCTCGCCTGATCCAGCTTGCCGCCATCGCGCCCGGCGAACGCGTGCTCCATGTCGGCGCCTCGAGCGGATATGCCACAGCGATCCTTGCTCGGCTGGCGGCTGAAGTGGTGGCTGTCGAGGCCGATGCCGGCCTTGCCGCCCATGCCGCCCGGACATTGGCCGGGCAGGGCGTGGGAAATACGCGAATTCTTGAAGGCTCCTACGAGGCGGCCAGGGCTCACGCGCCTTTCGACGCCATCATGCTGGAGGGTGTGGTGGAGGAAGTGCCGCCCGGCCTGCTGCAGATGCTGACCGATGGGGGGCGGCTCGTTGGCCTGCTGCGCGAAAATGGGCGCACCCGCGCGCATGTTCTGGTCCGTTCGGGGCACAAGGCCGCCGGCTACCCGGAATTCGATGCGACCATGCCGGAGCTGCCGGGCTTCAAACGGCCGAACGGCTTCGTCTTCTGAAGCCGCGAAGCTCCGTGCAGTGATGACGGTTTGGGCCTGATCAGCCGTTCAGCAGGACTGTGGCGGACCAGTCACGACGAAAGATTTGTCGTGTTTAATTTGTGCAACACCTTTTGACGCATGTTGTGGTGAGGCGCTGCCCCGCCTAGTGTCGATGGCATCGGAGGTCGTCTCATGCTGCCTAAGCGTCTCTTGCGTGCCGCGGCGATTATCGCTGCGCTCGCATTTTTGCAGGGGCCGGCTTTTGCCGTGACCCTGAAGCAGGCATTGGAATATGCCTACGCCAATAATCCCGACATCATGTCGGCGCTTCTGAGCGTCAAGGCTTCGGCCGAGGACATCGCGGCCCGCAAGGCGGGCAAGCTGCCGTCGATCGGGTTTTCTGCCGATTTCACCAATGCTTTTTCGATCGGCACGGAGTCGGGCTTCAACAGCGCCGTCGATTTCTCGGGCGGGTTCAGCTACCGGCAGACGCTGTGGGACAATTTCCGCACCGAGTCGCAGATCGAGCAGGCGCGCGCGCTGACCGAGGTGGCGACATACGCCATGCGCAATCAGGAGCAGAACGTGCTGCTCTCCGTCGCGCAGGCCTACATGAATGTCATCCGCGATACCCAGCTCGTCGAGCTGCGCGCGGAGAATATGCGCTTTTTCCAGGCGCAGGTCGATTCGGCCGATGAGCGGCTGCGCATCGGCGAGGGCACCCGCATCGACGTGTCGCAGGCGCGGGCCCGTCTCGCCCAGGCAACGGCCGGATACCGCGTTGCCATCGGCAATCTCCAGATCAGCCAGGCCAGCTATGAACGCTGGGTGGGGCGCAAGCCTGCAAATCTCAGCGCCGACTACAATTTCAACGGCCTCGTACCGTCGGCACTCGAGCCGGCCATCCGTTCGGCCGAGACCCGGCACCCGGCCGTGCTTTCGGCGCAGGCCTCGATCCGCGTCTCGCAGGCCGGGTATGAAGCGGCCCGCGCCGCCTTCGGCCCGACGCTGACGCTGATCGGCAATCTCTGCACCATCAACTGCTTCGGCAACAGCCAGACCAATCGGGGGCAGGCTGGCGTATCGGGCTCGGTGGGCCTGCAATTGTCGATCCCGATCTATTCGGGTGGCGCCAATGGCGCGGCGATGCGCAAGGCCAACCTGCTGGCCATCCAGAGCGAGTTCGAAGCGCTTTCGACCCGCGACCAGGTGCGCGAGGCCGTGACCACGGCCTGGGCAACGCTCCAGAACGCCAATGCGCAGATCCAGTCCGCCCGGACGGCCGTCGAATCGCAGCGGCTCGTGGTCGAAGGCGTCGTGGCCGAACGTGATGTGGGGCAGAGCACGACCCTCGATGTGCTCAATGCACAGGCGGAACTCACCTCGGCGCAGGAGAGCCTGATCGGCGCCACCGCAACCCGAACCATCGCCTCGTTCTCGCTGATAGCGGCGACGGGCCGGCTCAATGCGCGCGATCTTCGCCTCAACGTGCAGGTCAAATCCGCCGATGGCTATATCGCGGCTGTCGAGGAGATCTGGTCGGACTACGCGTTCATCGAATAGGCGGCACCGGCAATTGCCTGTTGAAAGCGACGGCGGCCGAAAGGCCGCCGTTTTGCCATTCCGATCCCCGACATAGACTGTGGATCAACGAATCATCCCCATCGTTGCGGCGCCCGGGCGGTGCCGCGTGCGGCACGAGAGGCGCTCATGAACAAGCCGGCGGCAAAAGAACCCTCGATGGACGAAATCCTGTCCTCGATCCGGCAGATCATCGCCGATGACGATGCAGCCACCGGGCGCGCAGCGACGCCCGGTGGAAAGCCGGCCCCCGTTGCGGCGGCGGAGCCGCCCAAGCTGACGCCCCGGCCCGCACCTGCAAAGGCCGAGGATGACGACAAGCCGCTGGCCCTTAAGCCCTCGCAGATCGTGGCTGATGACGTGTCCGCAAGGCCGCGGAGCTTCGCCGAACTGATCCAGGATCCGCAGGCCGCGGAGGCTGCTCCGGAATTTGCCGTGCCGGCCGAGCTCATCGATCCCGACGATATCACATTCGTGGGCGAGGAGCCGAGCGCTGCCGGGGCTGCGAACGAAGCGCGTGCTGCTGTGGCGGCGCCTCTTCAGCCCGCCGCGAAGCCTGAGCCCCGCCCGGCCCCTCTTTCTTCAGCAAGGGCCGAACCGCGCATGGAGACGCCCAGAATGGACCCGCGCCCGAGCCCGCTGCCCGATCCGACCCTCAGCGCCGATATCGCGGAAGAGTTGCTCGAACCCGCGACCAAGGCCGCCGTGCGCAGCACCTTTGCTCGCCTCAATGGGCTTTCGGCCGTGGCGCCCGGCATCACACTCGAAGACCTCATTCGCGACATGATGCGCCCCATGCTGAAGGAATGGCTCGACGAGAACCTTCCTGCAGTGGTTGAACGCATGGTGGAAAAGGAAATCGAGCGCGTCTCCCGCGGCGTCGATTGACGTCGCGGAGGCGGGTGGCAGCGGCTGCTGTTGACTCGGTCCGTCCCCTCTTGCTTTAGAAGACCCCCGATCCCTCTCGCCCGCGCCGCCCCGGCAGCGGGCGCACCTGCATGGACTGCACGATGATCGAAAAGACCTACGAGCCGGCCGCCGTCGAGACGCGGATTTACGAGACGTGGCTCGAAGCGGGCGCGTTCAAGGCCGGCGCCGGTGCCAAGCCGGGCGCGGAAACCTTCACCATCGTCATTCCGCCGCCCAATGTGACGGGGTCGCTCCATATCGGGCACGCGCTCAACAACACCATCCAGGATATCCTCATCCGCTTCGAGCGCATGCGTGGCAAGGATGTGCTGTGGCAGCCAGGCACCGACCATGCCGGCATCGCCACGCAGATGATCGTGGAGCGCAAGCTGGCCGAGCGCCAGCAGCCGACGCGGCGCGAACTCGGGCGCGAGGAATTCCTGCGCCGGGTGTGGGAGTGGAAGGCGGAAAGCGGCGGCACCATTCTCAAGCAGCTGCACCGGCTGGGCGCTTCGGCCGACTGGTCCCGCGAGCGCTTCACCATGGATGAGGGCCTCTCGGAGGCTGTGCGCAAGGTCTTCGTCGAACTCTATCGCAAGGGCCTGATCTACCGCGCCAAGCGGCTGGTGAACTGGCATCCGGGGCTGGAAACGGCCATCTCCGATCTCGAGGTGGAAAACATCGAGACCGCCGGCAAGATGTGGCACCTGCGCTACCCGGTGGAGAACTCAGAGGACTCGATCGTCGTGGCCACGACCCGGCCCGAGACCATGCTGGGCGACGTGGCCGTGGCCGTGCATCCGGAGGATGAACGCTACAAGCACTTGGTGGGCAAGCATGTGCTGCTGCCGCTGGTGGGGCGGCGCATTCCGATCATCGCCGACGAGTATGCCGATCCGGAGCTGGGCTCCGGCGCCGTGAAGATCACGCCGGCCCATGATTTCAACGATTTCGAGGTCGGCGAGCGGCACAATCTCAAGCCGATCAACGTCTTCACCACCTCGGCGCGTATCAATGGCTATGCGCCCAAGGCCTATCGCGGGCTCGACCGGTTCGAGGCGCGCAAGGCAATCCTCGCGGATCTCGAGGCCATCGGCGTGCTGGTCAAGGCCGAGGACAAGACCATCATGGTGCCTCATGATGAGAAGTCCAAGCAGGTGGTGATCGAGCCGTTCCTCACAGACCAGTGGTTCGTCAATGCCGAGGTGTTGGCCAAGCCCGCGCTCGCTTCGGTGCGCGAGGGGCGGACGAAATTCGTGCCCCAGAGCTGGGAGAACACCTATTTCGCCTGGATGGAGAACATCAAGCCGTGGTGCATCTCGCGCCAGCTGTGGTGGGGCCACCAGATTCCGGCCTGGTACGGTCCCCGCATGCCCAGCGACCCCGATTTCGGCAATGCGGCGGCAGGCCCGAAATGCTTCGTGGCAGGCACGGAAGCGGAGGCGCGCGAGCAGGCCATCGCCTATTACGGGCGGGCCGTGGAGTTCTACACCGATGGCCTCAATTCGCCCGAATTCCAGCGCGCCCTGACCGGCTTCGAGCAGACGCAGAAGGACCGCAAGGATGCCGAGGCCTGGGGCAGGGTCAAGGCTAGTGACCCCTTTGCCGAGCTGCGCGACGCCAAGGCGCCGCTGCATCGCGACGAGGACGTGCTCGACACCTGGTTCTCCTCGGCGCTCTGGCCGTTCTCGACGCTGGGCTGGCCCGAGGATACGCCTGAGCTCCGTCGCTACTACCAGACCGACGTGCTCGTCACCGGCTTCGACATCATCTTCTTCTGGGTCGCCCGGATGATGATGATGGGCATCGAGTTCCTCGACAAGGAGCCGTTCCATACCGTCTATGTGCATGCGCTGGTCCGCGACGAGAACGGCCAGAAGATGAGCAAGACCAAGGGCAACGTCATTGACCCGCTCGAGCTGGTCGATGGCTATGGCGCCGACGCAACGCGCTTCACCCTTGCGGCTATGGCTGCGCAGGGCCGCGACCTGCGGCTGGCGATGAGCCGGGTGGAGGGCTATCGCAACTTCGTCACCAAGCTCTGGAACGCCGCGCGCTTCCTCGAGATGAACGAGTGCCGCCGCGTCGAGGGATATGACCCCAGGGCGAATAGCCAGGCGCTCAATCGCTGGATCGTCAGCGCCACGGCGAAGGCGGTGGCCTCGGTGACGCGTGGCATCGAGGAGTACAAGTTCAACGAAGCCGCCAACGCCGCCTACGACTTCGTCTGGGGCACGTTCTGCGACTGGTATGTGGAACTCGCAAAGCCGGTCTTTACCGGCGAGGACGCCGAGGCGGCCGCCGAGACCCGGGCAACGGCAGCCTACGTGCTCGACCAGATCCTGAAGCTGCTGCATCCCTTCATGCCGTTCGTGACCGAAGAGCTGTGGGCCGAGACCGGCAAGACCGGCCCGGCGCGAGAAAAGCTGCTGATCATCAGCGAATGGCCGGCACTGGCTGGTCTCGAGGATGAGGCCGCCGATGCCGAGATGGGCTGGCTTCTCGCGCTCGTCTCCGGCATCCGCTCGGTGCGCACCGAGATGAACGTGCCGGCGGGCGCCAAGGCCAAACTCGTGGTGGTGGGCGCGGCCGACGACACGCGCTCGCGGATCACGACCCACCTGCCGGCGCTCTCCCGCCTCGCGCGGCTCGAGACGGTGGACTATGCCGAAGAGGTGCCGCCGAGCTCGGCGCAGATGGTGATCGGTGAGGCGACTTACGCGCTGCCTCTGGCGGGCATGATCGACCTCGATGCCGAGCGTGCGCGACTGGGCAAGGACATCGGCAAGCTCACCGACGATGTCGGCAAGATCGATCGCAAGCTCGACAATCCGCAGTTCGTCGCCAAGGCGCCGCCCGAGGTGATCGAGGAGCAAAAGAGCCGTCGCGCCGAGGCGGTCGAAACCCTTGCCAAGCTGCAGGAGGCCCTGGCACGGCTCGGCTGACGCCCTTTCGGCACGGCGTCAGTACGACCTTAACCACCCCGGTTTTCGCCTCAGTGACCAATTTGCAACAAGGATTTCGAATCCCGCTTTTGCCGGGGTCACCTCAACATTTTGGTCACTGGCGGCGCCACAATCTGACCCTAAAAGAGGATCAGGGAACGTGGGGGCGGGAGAGTGGAAAGTGCGAAATCCTAACGGTTTCGCAACACTTCGACACCCCGCTCCCCGATCTGCGGCGGCCGGTTCACGGCCTCGCAGTCCGTGTGTGGCTGGTGAGTTGGCTGGACCCGTCAAGGGTCTGCGCCTCAGGTGGGTAGGGAGTGTCATGCGGATGCAAAGGGTCAATCGAACCCTCATCTCCGTAGCGGCCGGTTCATTCGTGATCATGGGTCTTGCAGCGGTTTCCCCGGCATCGGCGCAGGCCAATACGGCGCTCGATGCTGCCGAAGCCATGGCTGGGATGCTCGATGGCGCGCAGGCCGGAGTTTCGGGAGCCGACCTCATGTCGGCACTCGAAGGCGCCGCCGCTGCCGGCGAGCCCATGGCGCTCTGGCACCTGGGCAATATGTATGAAAACGGCAATGGCGTTGCCAAGGATCCGGTGAAGGCCTTCGGTTATTTCTCGCAGATCGCCAATGAATACGCCAATGCGGCACCCGAAGGCATCGAGGCTGACATCGTGGCCCAGTCCTTCGTCAAGGTGGGTGAGTATTACCGCGAGGGGCTTCCGGCTGCCGACCTCAGCGCCGATCCCGGCAAGGCCGATCGGCTCATCCTGCACGCCGCCGATTATTTCGGTGAGGCTGAGGCGCAATACCGGGTGGGCGAGCGCTATCTGGAAAGTGGCGGCGGCAATCATCTGCGCGGCGCGCGCTATCTCTATTCGGCGGCCCAGAAGGGTTATGTGCCGGCGCAGGCCAAGCTGGGCGACATTCTCTTCAACGGCAACGGCATCGAGGCCCAGCCCGTGGAGGGCCTGATGTGGCTGACCGTGGCCGGGCGACGTTCCGCCGGGACGGGTGACGAGAACTGGATCCGCGACATGCTGACCAGCGCTATGTCCATCGCCTCGCCAGAGCAGCGGCAGGAGGCCGCCCGGCTTGCAGACGCGCTGAGCCCGAGGTTCAGCGGCCTTTGAGTGAACACGGCCGCCCCCGATCTGCGGGGCGTGCATTTTCAGACCTTAAAGCGTGAAGCGGCCCTCAACCGGCACGTGGTCCGAGGGCTTGTCCCAGCCGCGCACGTCGCGATGCACCTTCACCATTTCGAGCCGGTCAGCGGCTTGCGGCGACAGCAGCAGGTGATCGATGCGGATACCGTTATTGCGACGCCATGCGCCCGCCTGAAAATCCCAGAAGGTGTAGCTGGCTTCGTCTGTAACCTCGCGCAGGCCATCGCGCAGCCCGAGGTTCAGCAAGGCGCGAAAGCGCTCCTGGCTTTCGGGGCGGAACAGCGCGTCTCCCCACCAGGCCTCGGGGTCGTGTGCGTCGATGGGGGCGGGGATGATGTTGAAATCACCCATGAGAATGAAGGGTTCTTCAAGCGCCAGCCGTTTCTCGCAAAAGGTCGCGAGGCGATCCATCCAGGCCAGCTTGTAGGGGAATTTCGGCGAATCGACCGGATTGCCGTTGGGCAGGTAGATGTTGCACACCCGGACCACGCCCTGCTCGATGGAGAAGACGCCCTCGATCAGCCGGGCCTGTTCGTCGCTGTCATCGCCGGGCAGGCCGCGATGCACTTCATCGAAGGGCAGGCGGGAGAGCAGGGCCACGCCGTTCCAGCTCTTCTGCCCGAAGGTTTCGACATTGTAGCCCAGCGCTTCGATCTCGGCGCGAGGGAAGCCCTCATCGACCGATTTGATCTCCTGCAACCCGACAATGTCGGGCTTTTCCTGCTCCAGCCAGGTCAAGAGGAGCCCAAGGCGCGCCTTGATGCCGTTGATATTCCAGGTCGCGATGCGCATGAATCTGGCCTCCTTCGGGCGCGTGAGGCTAAAGCCGCCTGCCCGGGGAGGCAACCATCGCCGTGTCAGGCGACGGCAAAACTCGTTCCGCAGCCGCAGGAGGCGACGGCATTGGGATTGCGGATCTGGAACGACTGGCCGATGAGATCATCAACAAAGTCGATTTCGGCGCCGCCCATGAATTCGAGGCTGAGCGAATCGATCAGCACCCGGGCCTCGTCGCGCTCGAGCCGCACATCGTCGTCCCCGGCAGCATCCGGCACCACGGCGTATTCGTACTGGAAGCCCGAGCAGCCCCCGCCTGACACGGAGATGCGAAGCGCCATGTTCGGCGCCTGTTTCGAGAGAATGCGGCCGATACGGCGCGCAGCACGCTCTGTGAGGTTCACGGCATTGGGTGCTAGGGAGATGGTCATGGTCTGCGTCCCGGTTGGCGGGGCCTGCGTTATCACACGTGGTAATCTAATAACGCGCCACGTCAAATAAAAGGTCCACCCAAGCCGATGAGCCTTGCACCCTACGCATCGCGTGCCACGCAAAGCCGCGGCCGGCGCCATGCGACGACCGACAGTCCGACGCGGTCGGAGTTCCAGCGCGATCGGGACAGGATTATCCATTCCACCGCATTCCGGCGGCTGCAGCACAAGACGCAGGTGTTTCTGCATCACGAGGGCCAGCATTTTCGCACGCGGCTGACGCATACGCTGGAAGTGAGCCAGATCGCGCGGTCCATCGCGCGGGCGCTGCGACTCGACGAAGACCTCGCCGAAGCCGTCGCGCTCGCGCACGACCTGGGGCACACGCCTTTCGGCCATGCGGGGGAGCGCGTGCTGGCAGAGCTGATGGCGCCTTATGGCGGTTTCGACCATAACCTCCAGGCCCTGCGGGTCGTGACGCTGCTCGAAAATCGCTATGCCGAGCATGACGGGCTCAATCTCTCCTGGGAGACGCTCGAAGGCATGCTCAAGCACAATGGTCCGTTCGATGGCGACATGGCCGCGCTCGCCGATATTCCCGATGGCCCGGCTCTTGAGCCCCAAACCTACGCCTCGCTCGAGGCGCAGGTTGCGGCGATCGCCGACGATATCGCCTATGACGCCCACGATATCGACGATGCCCTGCGTGCCGGTCTTTTGACGCCCTCCGATCTCCGCGCCGTGCCGCTTGTAGGGCCCATTGCCGAGGAGGTGGTGGGCCGCTGGCCCGACATCGAGCCCGGACGGCAGGCCCATGAAATCCAGCGCCGGCTGATCACCCGCATGATCGAGGACGCCATTCGTGCGAGCGACCAGCGCATCGCCGCGCTGGCGCCTCAAAGTGCCGATGCGGTGCGCGGGGCCGGGCAGGGGTTCATCGCGTTCTCAAGCCCTCTCGCCGCCGACGAAGCGCGGCTCAAGGCGTTTTTGTTCGAGCGGGTCTATCGCCATGACAGCGTGATGGCGCCCGTTCGCGCGAGCCAGGACGTGGTCGCGGCGCTCTTCAAGCGATACATGCAGGCGGGCGACATGCCGGGGCGCTGGGGTGCCGCGTTCGCGGCAGCATCGGGGGCAGGGCCGAAAGCTCGCATCGTCGCGGACTTCATTGCCGGGATGACGGACCCCTATGCGCTGGCCGAATATTCCCGCCTGTTTGACGCTTCCCCGCTATTGGGCTAGGCCCAGCGCTCCGGACCGGCGCCTGCCAGGCGCCGATCGATGCCGCCCCGTCTGCACAGAAGGACAAGATGGACGTTTTCGCGCAGTTTGCCGTCCGCGTCGCCGATGCGATGAAAAAGCTCTACCCCGACCTGCCGGCCGATCTCCTCGGCCGCATGGTGGTGGAGCCCCCGCGCGATCCCGCCCATGGCGATCTTTCCTCGAACGCCGCGATGGTCGCGGCCAAGCCCCTGGGCCAGAGCCCGCGCGCGGTCGCGTCGAAGCTCGTCGAGGCCTTCGAGGGAGACCCGGACGTCACGTCGATCGAGGTGGCGGGCCCCGGCTTCATCAATTTCCGGCTTGCAACGCCGGTCTGGCACGGTCTGCTCGCGCGGGTGGCCGAGGGCGGAGCCGATTTCGGTCGGGCTGATCTGGGCGGCGGCGAAAAGGTCAATGTCGAGTACGTTTCGGCCAATCCGACCGGACCGATGCATGTGGGCCATACGCGCGGCGCGGTGTTCGGCGATGCGCTCGCTTCGCTGCTCGCCTATGCCGGCTTTGCGGTGACGCGGGAATATTACATCAACGATGCCGGTGGGCAGATCGACGTGCTCGCCCGCTCGGCGCTGCTGCGCTATCGCGAGGCGCTTGGCGAAGCCATCGAAATCCCGCCCGGGCTCTATCCGGGCGACTATCTCGTGCCGGTGGGCCAGGCGCTGGCAGCTGAATTCGGCGCTTCGCTGCTCTCGCGGCCTGAGGACGAGACGATGCCGCTCGTCAAGGAGCGGGTGGTCTCTGCCATGCTCGAACTTATTCGTGCCGATCTCGCCAAGCTTGGCATCGCGCACGACGTCTTCTTCTCTGAGCGCACGCTGCATGGCGCCGATGGCGACATCGCGCAGACGCTCGACTGGCTGAGGGAGAAGGGCATGATCTACGACGGCAGGCTCGATCCGCCCAAGGGGAAGACCCCTGACGATTGGGAAGACCGTGAGCAGACCCTGTTCCGGGCCACCGACTGGGGTGACGATGTCGATCGGCCTCTGATCAAGTCCGACGGCTCCTACACCTATTTCGCCGCTGACATCGCCTATCACCGCAACAAATATCTGCGGGGATACAAGCACATGATCAATGTGCTGGGCGCCGACCACTCCGGCTACGTCAAGCGCCTGCAGGCGGCGGTGAAAGCCGTGTCGGAGGGCGAGGCGGACATGGATGTGCGCATCTGCCAGTTGGTGCGGCTCCTGCGCGGGGGCGAGCCCGTCAAGATGAGCAAGCGGTCGGGCGATCTCGTCACGCTGGCCGATGTTGTGGACGAGGTCGGCTCGGACGCCACCCGCTTCATGCTGCTCTACCGGCGGAACGACGCGACGCTCGACTTCGACTTCCTCGAGGTCAAGGCGCAGACGCGCGACAACCCGGTGTTTTACGTGCAGTACGCCCATGCGCGCTGCCGCTCTATCTTCCGCAATGCCGGCAAGGACATGCCTGGGCTCGACAGTTCGGCGCCCGCGCTTGCCTCTGCCGACCTCTCCCTGCTCGACCATCCGGCCGAACTCGAGCTCATCAAGGTCATCGCGCAATGGCCCCGCATCGTTGCATCGGCGGCCCTTGCGCATGAGCCGCATCGTATCGCATTCTATCTTTATGAGCTTGCGAGCGCGCTGCATGGGTTGTGGGCGAAGGGCAAGGAGGAGGTTGGCTTACGCTTTGTTAATTCAGACGATCCAAAACTGACACTGGCGCGACTCGCACTGGTCGACGCCGTGCGTCAGGTTCTGGTGAATGGCCTGACACTATTGGGGGTCTCTGCGCCGGACGAACTTTCATAATTCCGGCGCATTGGCGTGATGACTCCCCCCGATATCGGGCGCGTCTCTGGACAGTGCGTGTCTTAGTAGAAGGCACTGCCATGTGGGGCAGTGAATCATATGGCAGACCAGGCCGATAAATCCGACGATCTGATTGCGGAATTGGCGCGGCTGATGGCCAGCACTGCTCCTGCATCGGACGAAAAGGCGCCGTCGACCACCAAGGTCACGCCGCCCCCGGCTCCGGCCGCCCCCTCGCGTATCCGTATTCCGGGCATGGACACGCCCGTGGACGTGCCAGCCGCCCCGCCCAAGGCTGCGGCATCGCCGAAGCCGGTCGGCCAAGCGCCGGCTCCGCAGTCGGCACCCGTCAATCCAGCGCCGGCCCAGCAGCGGCCTGCGACGCCCACGATCCGCATTCCGGGCATGGATCAGCCCCTCGCCGTGGGTCCGGCTCCAAAGCCCGCCATCGACGCTAGCGCTTCGGCACGGCCGCCCGCGGAAAAACTTGCTGCTGAAAAGCCACCCACCGTTGCTCCGGCTGCGCCGCGCGTGGGCGAGATGCCAACGCAAAAAGCTGCCGCGCCCCTCGTGCAGGCGCCGTCAGTGGCTCCCGCACAGCCGCAGGCCAGCAAATTCGATTTTGGCGCGTTGCCTGACCTCAAGCCGGTGGTGAATACCGAGCCGTTGAGCGTGCTGCAGAAAAAACAGGCCAGCCCGGAAGCGCAGGTGCAGTCGTCCTCGGCCGAGGCGACGGTCGAACCCAAGCCGGAAGCTCGCGACACAGCGCCGATGCTGAGGCCCTCCGTGCATCCGGAAGGCCAGGCGGCCGAGACAGCGCGGCCCGCTCCTGCGGTTTCGCCGGATGCTCCGCCCCAGCAGTCACGCTTCGAGCCGCGTATTCCCGGTGGCCCGTCTATCGCCGCCCGCCCCGATGCCTTGCCCGTCGAGCCGGTGAAGCCGGAGCCGACACCGGTAGCCGACGAGCTGCCCGCTTTCACCCGTGCGGAAGCGCGCGAGCCCGGCCCGTTGCGTTTCGAGAGCCCGAAAGTCGAAGCGCCGCGCATCGAAATTCCGGCCATATCCGTTGCCAAGTCCGAACAATCGCGTCCCGAACCGCAGCGTGCTGCTGCGTCCGAGCCCCAGCGCCGGATCGAGCCGACGCTCGATATCGGCAGCGAGCCACGGCGCGCGCCGAACCCGCAGCCTGCCTCCGGGGCTCCGAGCACAGCAGGGGACTTCGATTTCGACTTCGGCTTTGGGTCCGGAACGCCGCAGGTTTCGGGGCAGGGACCAGCGACCGCAAAATCTGCTGAGGCCGATGCCGGCTCCAACGTTCTTGATCCCATCGCAGCCCTGATCCGTGCCGATCTGGACGCAGCGGATGCAAGGGCCGCCGCTGCGCCGCTGCCGCGGGTCAACCTCGACAGCATCGAGCAGCGCCAGCCGCCCGTGCAGCGCGCGAACCCCGTGCCGCCATCCATGCTGCAATCGATGCGCGGACCGTCGCCTGCTCGCCGGGAACCCGACGCCGACAGCTTCGCAGTCCCGCCGATTTCGCCCCATCACGGGCATGACCGCGCGCGCGCCGCCGCCGACGATTTCGACGATCCGATGGCCGAGATCGAGAGCCTGATTGGCGAAGCGGTTCGCGTGGATCTGACGCCGCGCGACATCGTGCCCCCCAAGCCGCAGGCCACCTCTGCCGCACCGACGGGCGCAGTGCGCCAGCCGCCGTCGCAGGGCGCGCCGGCCGCTCCGGTGGTGCCGCCGCTCGGCAGCCAGTTTCCGCCGCGCAAAAGCGCAATCAAGGAGCCGGACGCCGGCGTCGAGGCCGCCGAGCAGGCCATTCTCGCCGCTGCCGCAGCGACCGGTTCGGAAATCGGCCGCGTCGCCGCCGAGGCTGCGCCCAAGGAAGGCAAGTATCGACGTGAGCGGCGGCAGAAGGCTGCGCGCTCTGAGGGCAGCGGGCTGCGTCCGTTCATCGGACTGGCTTTGGCCGGCGTACTTCTGGTTGCCGCGAGCCTTGGGCTTTACTGGGTGCTGAATACAGGCCGTGAAGACGGCGCCGCACCAGTGCTCAGCGCCGATGCCGGACCTGCCAAGGTCGCGGCGCCCGCTACCAGTACGACGACCGAGCAGCAATCGGTGGTGTTCAACCAGCTCGATGGCGTTACCGCGAGCGGGGGCGAGCAGCTCGTGCCGCGCGACGAGACCAATGTCGCCGATGTCATCGCCGAGGTGCCACCATCGGCAGCGGGCGAAGGCGGCGAAAACGAGCTTGCCAACCGCAAGGTCCGCACTGTCACCGTGCGGCCGGACGGCACCATCGTGAGCAGTGACGACGCCGTCGCCGGCACCTCCGCGCTGCCGGTGGACCGGCCCAACGTGCCGCAACTGCCGGGTGGCCTCGCCGCGCAGTCGGAACTGCTGGCGGCAACCGAGAATCAGCCGCGCACGATCCTGCCCAATGCCTCGGGTGCAACGCCCGCCGGTAGTCCACCGGCTGGCACGCTCGCTCTCGGCCCATCCACCGCAGTGCCGGCCGTCACGCCCGATGCGCCCGTCAGCATCAACCCCGAGGCCACGCTTAACACTGCGCTGGTGGCGCCTGTCCCTCAGCCCAGGCTCACCAATCGCGAAAGTCGGCTCGCCGCGCTTGCCGCAGCGCAGCCGGCGAGCAACCCGGTGACTGCGGTGATCGGGCAGCCGGCCGCTCCGGCGGCAGCGCCTGCCGCCACCGTGTCGAGCGGCGGCAATGCCAACGCCTATGTGCAGATGATGTCGCTGCCCACGGAGGGTGAAGCCCGCCAGCAGGCCGGTATCATCCAGTCGCGCTGGGGCAGTCTCTTCAACGGGCAGGGGCTGGTGATCCAGCGTGCCGAGCTCAATGGCGGGCGGGTGACCTATCGCGTGCGGCTGCCGGCCAACTCGCTCCAGAGCGCGACGCAGATCTGCGCCGCCATCAAGAGCAATGGCGGGGATTGCTTCGCGACCAACAGCTGAGCGCGCCGGCAACGCAGAGCTTGACCGACAGGGTGCGCGCGGCAAATGTCGCGCGCATGAATAGTGCACATTCATCGAACGACCGGATCGACACGGCCCCTGATGGCGCCCTGGCGAACGCGGACGTTCTCTATGTCGAGCTCGGCGCCTATGAGGGACCCCTCGATCTGCTGCTGGAGCTTGCCCGCCGCCAGAAGGTGGACATGTCGCGCATATCCGTCTTGGCGCTGGCGGAGCAGTATCTGGGCTTCATCGACACGGTTCGCGACAAGCGCATAGAGGTGGCGGCCGACTACCTCGTGATGGCGGCCTGGCTCGTCTATCTCAAGAGCCGCCTGATGGTGCCCCAGACGACCAATGACGACGAGCCTTCGGGCGAGATGCTGGCCGCGGTGCTTCAGTTCAGGCTCAAGCGCCTCGAAGCGATGCGCAAGGCGGCCACCCGCCTGCTCGACCGGCCCCAACGCGGTCGGGATGTCTTCGCGCGCGGCGCCCCGGAGCCGATCGCCATCGTGCGACGTGCCTTGTGGGAGGCTGATCTCTTTGGCCTGTTGAAGGCCTATGCGAGCCAGCGGGAACGCACTGCGCCAGCCGATTATCAGCCGATACACCGCACTGTTTGGTCGCTGCAGGAGGCGCGGGCCATCCTCCAGACGCTCATCGGCGACACCGCCGAATGGGTACCGCTCGAAGTGTATCTCGGGCGCCATGTTGGGTCGGCCGCCGAACGCGTGACGGCGCTCGCGTCCACCTTTGCCTCCAGCCTCGAACTTGTGCGGCAGGGGCAACTGGACGTGCAGCAGAGCCTGCCCTTCGGCCCGCTTCTGCTGAGGCGCAAGGCGCGCGACGGAGGCGCCTCATGACCCGCGCGAGGGATGACACCGAGCGCGACGATAATCTCGAACGCAATCTGCGCATCGTCGAGGCTGTCCTATTCGCCTCAGCCGAACCGCTTTCGGCCGCCGAAATCGCGCCCTATCTCGACCCACAGGCCCAGCCCGATGCGCTGCTTGCGCAACTGCAGCGGCGCTATGCGGGTCGCGGCGTCAACCTGGTCCGTCGGGGTTCGCGCTGGGCTTTCCGAACGGCCGAAGACCTGTCCTTCATTCTGAAGCGTGAAAGCCTCGAAGCGCGGCCCTTGTCGCGCGCAGCGCTCGAGACATTGTCGATCATTGCCTATCACCAGCCGGCGACACGCGCTGAAATCGAGGAGGTGCGCGGCGTTTCGACCGGCAAGGGCACGCTCGATATCCTGATGGAAACGGGCTGGGTGCGGATGCGTGGGCGTCGGCGTACGCCGGGGCGCCCGGTGACCTACGGAACGACCGAGGCTTTCCTCGACCATTTCGGTCTCGAAGCGCTGGCAGACCTGCCCGGGCTCGAGGATCTCAAGGGCGCAGGGCTGCTGTCGGCCCGCCTTCCGCCCGGCATGCAGGTGCCGCTGCCTTTCGATGGTCCGCTGCGCGAGGATGAGGAACCGCTTGACCCCGACGATCCGGGGCTCGAAGAGAGCCCGGAAGAGGATCGGAACGCATGACGCAGATTGAGCCGGATCGGGACGACGCAGCCTGGGGCCCCCGGGGCACCGCGGGTGTGAGCTTTGCCGCCGGGCTGTCCTTTGACGCCGTCGATGCGGTCCTTGGGGGCAAGAAAGTCCTCGATGGGCTATCGCTGGCTTTGAAGCCGGGCGAGATCGTCTGCCTTCTCGGGGAATCGGGATCTGGCAAATCGACGCTGCTTCGCGTTGCGGCCGGCATCCTGCCGGTCACGGCGGGACAGGTGCGCATCAACGAGCGCGTGGTCGCCGCCGCCGGGTTCTCGTTGCCGCCAGACAGGCGCGGTATCGGCATGATGTTCCAGGATTTTGCCCTGTTCCCGCATCTCTCGCTGCTCGAGAACGTCACCTTCGGGCTCCGCCGGATCGGGCGCGCTGCCGCTCTGGCTCAAGCCCGGCAGGCCCTGCGACGGGTGGGTTTGGCCGAGCGCGAGCGCGACTATCCGCACATGCTCTCGGGTGGGCAGCAGCAGCGGCTGGCTCTGGCGCGCTCCATCGCGCCGCGGCCCGGCCTCTTGATGCTCGACGAACCGTTCTCGAGCCTTGATGCGCGCATGCGCGAGACGGTGCGGGGCGAGACGCTCGCGATTCTCCGCGAGACGCACGCCACCACGATCATCGTCACTCATGATCCCGAAGAGGCCATGCTGCTGGGGGACCGCGTTGCGTTACTTCGTCGCGGGCGGATCGCGCAGATCGATACCGCGCGCGCCATCTACCGCACGCCGGTCGACCTGGGGGCCGCGCGGTTTTTCTCGCCGCTGAGCGAAATCGTCGCAAAAGTCTCGTCCGGCATGGCAGCGACCCCACTCGGCCCCGTTCCTGCCCCCGGCCGGGCGGATGGAGCGCGTATCGTGGTCGCCCTCAGGCCCGTGGGCCCGCTTGAACTCGTCGCGCCGGGGCAGGGAGTGCCGGGGCGAATCGTATCGATCCGCGGCGCCGTCGGCATCGATCTTTGCGAGGTCAGGGTCGAGGGGCTCGACCGGCCGCTGGAGATCCGGCAGGCGTCCGATGCCGCTCTGGTGCCGGGAAAGGACATTCACCTGCGCCTCAGGCCGGAACACGTCCTTGTGTTTGACCTAGATTGAACCTATTTGTTCGGGCAAGTGCTACGTGTGAGTTAGGCAGGGAGAGAAGACATGCACGCGCCGGGCATCTGGGGAATCATTGTCGTTGCGGTCGTCGTCCTTCTGCTCTTCGGGCGTGGGAAGATTTCCGGCATGATGGGTGAAGTGGCCTCTGGAATCAAAGCCTTCCAGAAAGGTCTCAAGGACGAGGACAAGGTGCCGCCGGCACAGATCGATGCGAGCACCACAGTCGAGGCTCGCGAGACCGACAAGAGCAAGGACGCCTGATCCGCAGCGGATCGGCTTGGCCGACGCAGTCGGTCAGTTAGGATAGCTCATGCTCGGTTTCAGCTGGACGGAGATGATGGTGATCGGCGTCGTGGCGCTGATCGTCATTGGGCCCAAGGACCTGCCGGTTCTGATGAACAAGGCCGGCAAGTTCGTGGCCATGATCCGCAAGATGGGCGCGGACTTCCAGCGAGAGATCAACCGCTCCGCCGGGCTCGACGAAGTGCGCAACATCCGCACGACAATCACCAACCCGCTGAAGGCGACGGCCGAATCGATCCGCAAGGAATTCAACACGACGACGCCAAGCGGCAAGGTGGAGCCCTCGGGCGCCATCAAGCCCGCCGATCCCAACGCGCAGAGCGTCGTGAACGAAATTCGTCAGGCCGCGGGCATGGCCCCGGTGATGGCTGCCGGCAAGCCCTTGCCCAGGCACGATGCAGCACTTTCGCCCGTTGAGGACGTGCCCAATGTCGAAGTGCCGCGCATCAACGCCGTCGTCGCGCCGCCGCCCACCGTTGCTTCCGATGAAGTGAAGCCGGAGGGGGCTCCGGCCAAGGCTGGGGCCGCGACCGATGCGGCCACTTCAACAGCGCAGGGCAGCGCAACGGTGGAGCCGGCCTCGGCGCCTGCGCCTGCACCTGTCGCGCCGACCGTAGCCCTATCCCCGCGCGAGCCCCATGCGGCACCGCTTCCTGCCGAGCCCAAGGCGGACTGAATGGCTGACCAGAAGAAGCTTGGTGCGACGGTCTCTGAGGAAGATGAGCTGGCGGGCAGCGAAGCGCCGCTGCTCGATCACCTTATCGAGCTCCGCAAGCGCCTGATCCGTTCGCTGATCGTGCTCTTCATTCTGCTGATCGGCTGCTTTCTCGTGGCCTCGCAGATCTTCGACATCCTTGTCGAGCCCTATCGCTCCGTGGCGCCGGTGCCCGAGGATGTGCGGCTGATCTACACGGCGCCACAGGAATTCTTCTTTACTCAACTCAGCGTCGCCTTCTTCGGCGCCCTTTTCATCGGCTTCCCGTATCTGGCGGTCGAGGTCTACCAGTTCGTCGCGCCTGGCCTTTATCGCAAGGAGCGCAAGGCGTTCATCCCGTATCTCGTGGCCACGCCGATCTTCTTTTTCGTCGGCGCCACGCTCGTCTATTTCGTCGTTCTGCCCATGGTCATGCGGTTCTTCATGGCCATGCAGACCGAGGAGATCGAGATGCTGGTGCGGGTCAGCGAGTATCTCAGCCTCGCGATGACGCTGATCATCGCCTTCGGCATCTGCTTCCAGCTGCCGGTTGTGCTGACGCTTCTGGCGCAGATCGAGCTGGTCAATTCCGACCAGCTCAAGAAGGGTCGGCGCTATGCCATCGTGGGCATTCTTGCGGTTGCCGCCTTCATTACCCCGCCCGATCCGATCTCGCAGATCGGCCTCGCCATGCCCGTCTATCTTCTTTACGAGGCAGCGATTCTCTCGGTGAAGTTCATCGAAAAGCGGCGGGCGCAGCGCGAAGCGGCCCAGCAGCAGGCCAGCTGACGCTCTCAGCTCTTGGCAGCTGGCATCGGAGTTGCAGCCGATGCCGCCAGGGGCGTCGCACGCTTCCTTAAGCCTCCGGAATGCGCTAGTTCGTCGGCACGTCAGCACTGATCGAGGCCAGCTTTATGTTCGACATCAAATGGATCAGGGCCAATGCCGAGGCCTTCGACCGGGGCATGGCCCGCCGCAAGGGCGAGGCTCGCCGGGCCGCCGATCTCCTGGCGCTCGACGACGCCCGCAAGGCCGTGATCGCCACGCTTCAGGATGCGCAGGAGCGGCGCAACGCGCTTTCCAAGGAGATCGGGCAGGCCAAGGCACAAAAGGATGAAGCCCGCGCGCAGGCCCTTATGGCCGAGGTCGCAGCGCTCAAGGATACGATCCAGCAGGGCGAAAAGCAGGAGCGTGAAGCCGACGCCGCCTTGCGTGACATGCTCGCCGCCCTGCCGAACCTGCCGCTAGAGGGCGTGCCCGATGGCGCGGACGAAACCGGCAACCAGCCCTATTTCGGCCCCAACGGGTCGGAGACGACAGCAGCGGCGTCGCGGCCTGCAAAGCCCGAGTTGAGCTTTGCGCCCAGGCAGCATTTCGAGCTCGGCGAAGCCCTTGGGCAGATGGATTTCGAAGTCGCGGCCAAAATTTCCGGCGCGCGCTTCGTGGTCCTCAAGTCGCATCTGGCGCGGCTCGAGCGGGCTATCGGCCAGTTCATGCTCGACCTGCATGTCGACCAGCATGGCTATACCGAAGTGCAGCCGCCGCTGCTCGTGCGCGACGAAGCTCTGCTGGGTACCGGGCAGTTGCCGAAGTTCGAAGACGACCTGTTCTTCACCCCGCATGGTGACGGGCGGCTCGCGCTCATTCCCACAGCAGAGGTGCCGCTGACCAATCTCGTGCGCGAGAGCATCGTCGCTGAGGCGGAATTGCCGCTGCGCTTTGCCGCCCTCACGCCTTGCTTTCGCTCGGAGGCCGGATCTGCGGGGCGCGATACACGTGGCATGCTGCGCCAGCACCAGTTCAACAAGGTCGAGATGGTGTCGATCACGACGCCCGAGGCCTCCATCGACGAGCATGAGCGCATGCTGGGTTGTGCCGAAGCGGTGCTCCAGAAGCTCGGCATTCATTACCGGGTGATGGCGCTCTGCACGGGCGATATGGGCTTTGGGGCCCAGAAGACCTACGACATCGAAGCCTGGCTGCCCGGTCAGGATACTTATCGCGAGATTTCCTCGGTGTCGGTCTGCGGCGATTTCCAGGCCCGCCGGATGGACGCGCGCTATCGCACCGCCGAGGGCAAGATGGGCTATGTGCACACCCTCAACGGCTCGGGCGTTGCCGTCGGGCGTGCGCTGATCGCAGTCATGGAAAATTATCAGCAGGAAGATGGCTCGATCGCCGTCCCTGCGGTGCTACAGCCTTATATGGGAGGGCTGACCAGCATCGGCGGTCGCTCGTGAGCACGCCCCTGCGCATCCTCATCACCAATGACGACGGGATCGATGCGCCCGGCATCCGCATCCTGCACGAGATCGCGCTGCGCATATCGTCCGAGGTCTGGCTGGTTGCGCCCGATGGCAACCAGAGCGGTGCCGGGCACCGGATTTCCTTCGGCCGCGAATTGCGGATCGACGAGCGCGGCCCGCGCCAGTTCGCGATCCATGGAGGTTCGCCGGCCGATTGCGTCATTGCTGGTGCGACGAAGCTGATGGGCGGTGCCCCGCCGGATGTGGTGCTTTCGGGCATCAACAACGGGCAGAATTTGGGCGATATCATCAACTGCTCGGGTACGGCCGCCGGCGCGCGCGAAGGGGCCTTGCAGGGTGCCCTCGGCATCGCGCTCTCGCAGGGCGTGAACTACGAGCAGAGCCGCGAAGTGGTCTGGGACGCCGCTGTCGCCCATGGCGAGGCCGCCATCCGCGCCATCATCGCCACCGCCGCCGCTCGGCCGGGCCTCTCCGCTCAGGCTTATTTCAATGTCAATTTCCCGCCCTGTGCGCCCGATAAGGTGCAGGGCATGCGGCTCGTTCCTGCGCAGCGTTTCGCCCGCTCGCCCATGCGCTACTACCAGAGCGACAATCCGGGCCATTTCTTCGTGGCCATCCCCGAGACGCCCAAGCCGCTCGATCCGGCAAGCGATTTCGAGATGCTGCACAAGGGCAGGGCGGTGACGGTGACGCCCGTGCTGCTGCAGGTCACCGATTTCGGGCTCGTTTCGGCGCTCGATGGGGCTCTCGGGGCGCTCTGAGCGCCTTTGCGGGTAACCCTAAGGCATCGCTAATCGGCCCCGCGCAATTTGGCGCAAATCGCATCGGACTTAAACTCGTCTTTACCTTAACGCCCTAGTGTCAGGGGCGTTGAGTAGCCTTGTACGAGTGGTTTCATGAGTAATCGCGTAGCCGGCACAGCACTGAAGACTGCAGCCATGGTCGGCCTTTTTGCCGGCACGGCGGCTCTGGCAGGGTGCAGCTCGCTCGGTGGGCTGGGCTTCTCGGATCGAACGATGACCGGTTCAACCGGATCGATCGGCCAGAGTTCCCTCAACCAGCCCATGCCGAGCAGCCTGCCGCCGGTGCAGCAGAGCCAGTCGATGCGGGTTGCCGCAGGGCCGTTTGTTCCGCCGCAGGATATCCGCGGCGGCGCGAACCGCATGATCGGCGGATCGCCGGGTTTCCAGCCCGCTCCCGCCGAAGGGTCGGTGACGACCCGGGACCTGCCAGTTCTGACGTCGTCCACATCCAACGGGAACCCATCCACCATGTCCGCGCAGCCTTCTGCCGCTCCCATGACCATGGCGCCCCGGCCTGCTCCGCTGATGCCGCCGCCGTCGGCCGCGCTCCCCCAGCAGGCCGTCGCCTCTATCCCTGCCGAAGCCGGCGTGCATGTCATCGAGAGCGGCGAGTCGCTCTATGCCATCGCGCGCCGCTACAACACCACGGCGCAGGCCATCGTTCAGGCCAATGGCATGTCCTCGCCCGACAAGATCTTCGTGGGCCAGCGCCTGACCATTCCGGGCCGCAGCACCACACAGGTTGCTAGCCGCGCCATCGGGCCGGCGCCTGTCGCCAGCGAGGACAACACCACCAGTTCGCCTGTGGTGAACGCCCTTGCGGCGCCCACGGCCGCTCCGGCTCTGCCCGAGCGGGCCTTGCAGGAGCGTGAGACTGTCGCGGTCCAGGCCCCTGTCCAGCGTGCGCCGGTGGCGACCAGCCTGGCCGAGCCGCAGGTTTCGGGCGCCGAGAAGTTCCGCTGGCCGCTCTCGGGCAAGGTCATCACCGACTTTGCTCAGTCGCGCGGCACCGGCATCAACATCGAAGCCGCCGAAGGCGCCGCAGTGCGAGCCGCCGAGAATGGCACGGTGATCTATACGGGCGACGGCGTGGCCGGCTATGGCAACCTCGTGCTGGTGCGCCATTCCAATGGCTATGTGTCGGCCTATGCCCACCTCAAGACCATTGCCGTCAATCGCGGCGACACCGTCAACCGCGGCGACAATATCGGCTCTGTCGGTGCATCGGGCTCGGTCAGCAAGCCGCAGCTGCATTTCGAGCTGCGCAAGGGCGCAACGCCGGTCGATCCGGTTCCGCTGCTGGCCGGCTGATCCCCAACTGCACGCAGACGAGACGAGGGCGCCGATGGCGCCCTTTTTCGTTCAGGGCACGGCGCGCCCGAGTTCACCCGCCAGGTCGCGCACGAACTGGATCGCGACGCGGCCAGAGCGGCCGCCGCGCGTCGCCGCCCATTCGATGGCGCGGGCGCGCAGGTCCTCGTCACTGATAGACAGGCCATAGGCGTCGCAATAGCCGCGGATCATCGCAAGGTAGGTGGGCTGGTCGCAATTGTGGAAGCCCAGCCAAAGGCCGAACCGGTCCGAGAGCGAGACCTTCTCGTCCACCGCTTCGCCGGGGCTGATGGCTGTGGCCCGCTCATTGTCGATCATGTCGCGCGGCATGAGATGGCGGCGGTTCGAGGTGGCGTAGAACAGCACATTGGAGGGCCGTCCCTCGAGGCCGCCATCGAGGATGGTCTTGAGCGATTTGTAGCTGGTCTCGTCTTTGTCGAAGGACAGATCGTCGCAAAAGACGATGAAGCGCGCGTCCTCGTTGGAGATGATGCGCATCAGCTGCGGCAGCGTCTCGATGTCTTCCCGGCTGATCTCGATCAGGATCAGCCGCTGCGCACCCGGCTCGGGGTTGGCATTGATATCGGCATGGATCGCCTTGACCAGCGAGCTCTTGCCCATGCCTCGCGCGCCCCAGAGCAGCGCGTTGTTGGCGCCATGGCCCCGCGCGAACTGCCGCGTGTTGGCGAGCAGGGTATCGCGCAAGCCTTCGATGCCGCGAAGCAGGTCTAGATCGACACGCGCCACTTTCCTGACCGGGTCAAGGCGCCCGGTTTCCGCGTTCCAGTGATAGGCGTCGGCATCACCGAGCGCGGGCAGGGCAGGGCCCGACTTGCCGGACTGCTCCTCAAGCAGCGTGACGATTTTCTGCAGGGAGGTTGCGATTGTGTCGAGGGCATCTTGATTCATTGGCATTTTCCTCCTGTCGCCCGCCTGACCTGCCTGCCGGAATGGCTTTGCATTCACCCCACCCGCCTGTATAGTCCGCGCGATTTTGTGCCGGGTGGTCATCGCCACCGCCGGATGCGTTCCTACAGGGAAGCGGTGCCGGCCGTCCAGCAAGTGCACAGCCATTTCGACTAGCAAGGAGCCCCCCTATGTTCGTGACACCCGCCTATGCGCAGGCCGCAGGTGGTACCGGAGGCGCAGCCGACATCTTCGTGTCGTTGATGCCGATTCTGCTGCTCATCGTCATTTTCTGGCTCCTGATCTTCCGCCCGCAGCAGAAGCGGCTCAAAGCGCAGCAGGCCATGCTCGCGGCGATCCGTCGCGGCGACACCGTCGTCACCACCGGCGGCATCGTGGGCAAGGTCACCAAGGCGGTCGATGGCGAGGATCTCGAGGTCGAGATCGCGCAGGGCACCCGCGTCAAGATCGTGCGCCACATGATCGCCGACGTGCGCACCAAGGCCGAGCCGGTGAGCGACGCCAAAGCCTGATCTCGCGCCGCAGGCCACGCATTAGGCGCAATCTTTTCGGAATCGTCGATCCATGCTGCATTTCTCGCCCATCCGCACGATAGTCATCCTTATCGTCGCACTTCTCGGAGTGCTGTCGGCGGTTCCGAACTTCCTTTCGCGCGACACCATCGCAGTGCTGCCGGACTGGCTGCCAAAGCAGCAGATGGTGATGGGACTCGACCTTCAGGGCGGCTCCTATCTGCTCTTGCAGGTCAATCGGGAGGGCATCGTCACCGAAAGCCTGACCAAGCTCAGGCGCGATGCGCGCACAGTTCTGGCCAACCAGAACGGCATCGGCAACATCATCACCACGCAGGAACGCTCGATCACGGTCGAGTTGACCGATCCGAGCCAGCTCGATGCCGCCCGCCAGGCTCTGGAGACCCTGCAGGTCAATATCACGGGTTCGATTTTCGCGGGCGTCGGCACGCCTGAATATGAGTACTCGACCACGCCGGATGGCCGCATCGTCGTCGGGCTCACCGAGGCCGGTGTCACCGAGCGCATGTCCTCGATCGTCTCGCAGTCGCTCGAAGTCATTCGCAACCGCGTCGACGAACTTGGCACCACCGAGCCGATCATCCAGCGCCAGGGCGCCGATCGCGTGCTGGTCCAGGTGCCGGGCTTCGAAGATTCCGACCGCCTCAAGGACATCATTTCGCGCACGGCGCGCCTGACTTTCCATCTTGTCTATCCGGGCATGACGGCGGCCCAGGCCGAGCAGCAGGGGCTGCCGCCCGGCACCATGATCGTGCCGAGCGCCGAAGGCGGCGCCGAGCTGCTCTATGAAGACGTGGCCATCGGCGGCGAGTCGCTGGTTGATTCCCAGCCCGGCTATGACCAGCAGACCACCCGGCCGGTCGTCACCTTCCGCTTCGATACCCGCGGTGCGCTGACCTTCGGCGAGATCACCTCGCGCAACGTCAATCGTCGCTTCGCCATCGTGCTCGACAACCAGGTGATCACCGCTCCGGTCATCCAGCAGCCTATTACCGGCGGTACGGGGCAGATCTCGGGCAGCTTCACGACCCAGAGTGCCAATGACCTTGCTGTGCTGCTCCGCGCCGGCGCGCTGCCGGCGACGCTCGATATCATCGAAGAGCGTTCGGTCGGCCCGAGCCTGGGTGCCGATAGCGTGCGTGGCGGCGTCATCGCCGGCATAATCGCCGGCGTCACCACCATCGTCTTTATGCTGATCGCCTATGGCACGTTTGGCATTTTCGCCAATCTCGCGCTCATCCTCAACATCGTGATGATGGTCGGAGCGCTGACGCTGCTTGGCGCGACGCTGACCTTGCCGGGCATAGCCGGCATCGTGCTCACCATGGGCATGGCGGTCGACGCCAACGTGCTGATCTTCGAGCGCATACGCGAAGAGGTGAACAACGGACGAACGTCCGTTCAGGCCATCCAGGCCGGCTTCACCAACGCGATGAGCGCCATTCTCGACTCCAACGTCACGACGTTCATCGCGGCCGTGGTGCTCTTTTACCTGGGCTCCGGCCCGGTGCAGGGCTTTGCGGTTACCCTAGCGCTCGGCATCATGTCGACGCTCTTTACGGCCTATTTCATCACCCTCCTGATCGTGGGCCGGTGGTTCGCGTGGAAGCGTCCCAAGACCCTCAAGGTTCAGCTGACGCGTTTCATTCCCGACAACACCAAGCTGCCCTTCATGAAGTGGAGCCGGGCGGCGCTTCTCGCCTCGATGATCCTCTCGGTCGTTTCGATCGGGCTCTTCGCGGTGCAGGGGCTGAACTTGGGCATCGACTTCAAGGGCGGCTCCTCGATCGAGGTTCAGTCCAATGACGGTCCGGCCGACCCGGCGCGGGTCCGCGAGGTGCTCGGCGCGCTCGATCTCGGCGACGTGCAGGTGCAGGGCTTCGGTGCGCCCGAAGACCTCCTGATCCAGATCGAAGCGCAGTCAGATGACGATACCGAGCAGCAGGCGGCGGTCGAGCAGGTGCGTGACGCGCTGACGGCCGAGAATTACGAGATCCGCCGTATCGAGGCGGTGAGCGGCACGGTCTCGGGCGAACTGGCCCTCTCGAGCGCCATCGGCCTGTCCGTGGCAGTTCTCGGCATACTGATCTACCTGTGGTTCCGCTTCGAGTGGCAGTTTGCCGTGGGCGCCGTAGTCTCCACGGTGCACGACGTGGTGATCACGCTCGGCTTCATGTCGCTTACCGGCATCGAGTTCAACCAGTCGAGTATTGCGGCCATTCTGACCATTATCGGCTATTCGCTCAACGACACGATCGTGGTTTACGATCGCGTCCGCGAATACATGCGAAAGTATCGCAAGATACCGATGCCGGCACTGCTCGATATGGCGATGAACTCGACGCTGAGCCGAACCGTTCTGACTGGTCCCACCACGCTGATGGCTCTCGGCGCACTCGTCATTTTCGGCGGCGAAGTCATCCGCAGCTTCGTGTTGTCGATGATCTTCGGCGTGCTGATCGGCACCTACTCGTCAATCTTCATCGCCGCGCCCATCCTCATCTATCTGGGGCTGCGGTCGCGGCCCGAGCAGGTCGATGCGCCCCCCGCAAAGGAGCGGCGCGCCGACGGCGCCGCCGTCTGATTGCCCTTGGAGGATCTCGGTCACTACCCCCAGCAGGTGCCAATCGAGGCCTATGGCAATGGCGGTTTTCGCTTTGCAGGGATGTCGCATCGCGGCTCCCTGCTCTGCCTTCCCTCGGGAATGTATGGCTGGGCTCCCGAAGCAGCTAGCGGCATAAACGTCGAGGCCCTGGCGCCTGTGCTTGCCGAAGCCGGCAGCATCGACGTGCTGCTGGTTGGGATGGGCATGGACATCGCCGCCTTCCCAAAAGACCTTCGCGCGCAACTGCGCGAACTTGCTGTGGTCGTGGAGCCCATCGCGACCGGAGGCGCCGTCCGCACCTATAACGTGCTGCTTGCAGAGCAACGCTCCATTGCCGCGGCATTGATCGCCGTTCCACGCGTCCGCTAAGGCATGACCGAGCTGGCAGCAGGTTCGGATTACGTCGCCAGCGAGTTGCGGCGCCTTGATCGCGATCGCTACTTCGCCTCATTGATGCTGCCCGCCTCAATTCGCCGAGATTCCCAGGCCCTCTATGCGTTCAATGCAGAGGTGGCCAGCATCCGCGATCGGGTGCGCGACCCGCGGGCCGGTGATATCCGCCTGCAATGGTGGTCAGATGCTTTGCAGGGGCAGGATCACGGTGCCGTCCGACAGAACCCACTCGCCGCAGCGCTTCTGGACGTGCTCGCCAAGCACCAACTGCCGACCGTCCCCCTGCTTCGCCTGCTCGCGGCACGGAGGTTCGATCTTTATGACGACCCGATGCCCGACATCACATCGTTCGAAGGCTATGCCGGCGAGACAGTCTCGACGCTGTATCAGTTCGTCGCGCTGATGCTGGGCGGGAGGCCCGAGGGCGACACGGCCGATGCCGCCGGACATCTGGGCGTTGCCCACGCGTATGTCGGGCACCTGCGAAGCTTCGGCCACAATGCGGCGCAGGGCCGGATCTTCCTGCCTTGGTCCGTGCTCTCTGCCAATGGCGTCACCGAGGGCGAGATTTTCTCGGGCACCCTCAGTGAAGGTTTGGCGGAAGCGCTGGGGCAAATCCATGATTTTGCCGGTGAGCATCTTGCCAAGGCAAAAGCGGCGATCGGCAAAATGCCGCCCACCGTGCGACCCGCTTTCGCGCAAATGGCGCTGATCGAGCGGCAGCTCCGTGACTGGACCGGGGGTGGGCAGGCTTTCCAGCCGTCCCGCCAACAGGCAGACTGGCAGAAGCTCTTTGCGCTGTCGCTTTGGACCTGGCGCAACAGCCGGAGATGACCATGCGGTGGCAAAAGCTTTTCGGTCGGCTCGCACCCGACATGGCCGCCACCCTCGCTCGCTTTCCTTTCGCAATTCTGTTGCTTGCGGCGCTCACCGCCGTGACCCTGGGCTGGATCAACGAGCTGGTCAAACTGGACTCCGAGCTCTGGGCCCGTCTGTCGGCGGGCCTTGCCACCGGAGCGATGGTGGCTGCGGCAGGGGTGCTGTATCGAGAAGCTCGGCCTGAACGCCATGCTCTCGGGATGGCTCTCGCCTGGATGGTGCCGGTGCTCGCCATGCTGGCCTTCCTGCCCGATTGGACAAACCTTTACGTGCCTTATGCGCTGCCGGTGGTCGCCGTGCTTTGGCTATCGCTTGCCGCCTCGACCCGTGTCGGGCAAGGCAGCGAACGCCAGGCGATGCAGATGCGGTTCTGGTGGCTCAACAATGTCGCGGTGGCTACTGCCGCTTTCGCACTGCTCGCCTTCCTCGTCCTTGCGTTGGGTACGGTTGCCATCGAGCGCTCGCTTGGCGTGCTGTTCGGCCTCGATGTCGAAGCCGTGTTCTACAAGTGGGTCCTCCCGGTCATCGGGGTCTTCTTCGTCCCGGTGTATTGGCTGGCCGTGCAGCCTCACCCTGATGGTGTCGGTTTCGACGCGCAGACGCCGGAGTTGCTGCAACGTGCCTCGGGGTTCCTCGGGCCCTTCGTGCTCGTGCCGATGCTGCTGGCCTATGCGCTGATCCTGCTCGCCTACTGCCTCCAGATCATCGTCACGGGTACGTTGCCCAAAGGCATGCTGGGCTGGATGGTGATGGGTTTCACCATCACCGGTGCGGCCACCTGGCTCATTCTTTATCCGAGCGGTTTCGACAGGCAGCCTGTCGTCCGGTTTTTCCTGCGGTTCTGGTGGTGGCTTACGATCGTACCCCTCGGACTTTTCGCCCTGGCGGTGTGGCAGCGTATCGCTGCCTATGGGCTGACGCCGGAGCGCGTAGGCCTGATCTGGGGCGGGCTGTGCGCGGCTTCGCTCACCGGCTTTCATCTGCTGGGAAAAGGCGATATTCGCCTTATCCCCGCGCTAGCCGGGCTGTTCCTGCTCATCGCGAGCATCGGGCCCTGGAACGTCGAGGCCTGGCCACGCGCCGATCAGACCCGGCGCCTCGAAACGGCCATCGCAATTTCTCCGATGACCCCCGAAGCGGCTGAGCGCGCACGTGGCGCTCTGGACTATCTCGCCTATGAGGGCGATGAGGGACGCGCCGTGCTGTTACGGATCGCCGAGGCACGGGGCGTGGCCTACGACCGGCTTGCAGGCCCTTATGCTTTGCGACAGGCTCTCGGCATTCCAGAGGCGGCGCTGCCTGATGAACTGCGCCAATACCGCTCCCGCGATCGGGCCATTGAGGTCAATGTCGCTGACACGCCGTTTTTTATTGGCGCGTTCTCGGCCTATGGCAGCACCGGCAATGCCAGTGCCGGCCTGGCTTTCGTGGTGAAGGCAGCTGAGCTCGTGGTCTCGGACGGAACACCTGTGCCACGGCAGTCCGTTGCTATCGACCTCGCCGCCTGGCTGGACCGACAAGAGGGCGAGACACTCACGGATCCTGTCCTGGATTTCGTGCTGGCCGGCAGAGCCTATCGGCTCATCATCGATGATCTGAGCTTTGAGGTCGGGGCGAGCGGCGAAGTATCAGTCTACGGACTGTCGGGTGTGATCTTCGCCGGCGAAGGTCCCAAAACTAGCGCCACGCCTCGAGATCCTGCAGCGCCCGGCTCGTGATCGCTTCCTTTTTCGCCAACGTCTTTTCGGTCGACTTCCAACGGCCGACATGGCCTTCGGGCTTGGTAATCGAAACAGGCGGGAACAGACCGAAATTGACGTTCATCGGCTGGAAGCTGCGGGCGCCCGAATAGGCTTCTGCTTCCAGATGCCCGCCGGTGATGTGGGCGATGAGTGCACCCAGCGCGGTGCTGGGCGGCGGTGTGGGCAGCGTTTCCCCGCGCGATTCGGCGGCCGCAAGGCGCCCGGCGATCAGCCCGACAGCCGTGCTTTCCACATAGCCCTCGACCCCCGTGACCTGGCCGGCAAAGCGCAGGCGCGGATCGGCGCGCAGGGTGAGGTCGGGCTGCAAGACCTTGGGCGAATTAAGGAATGTGTTCCGGTGCAGTCCGCCGAGGCGGGCGAACTGCGCATTTTCGAGGCCCGGGATCATGCGCAAGATGTCGGCCTGCACGCCGTAGCGCATCTTGGTCTGGAAGCCGACGATGTTCCAGAGCGTCCCCAGCGCATTGTCCTGCCGCAGTTGCACGATGGCATAGGGCTTGACCAGCGGATCGCGGGGATTGGTGAGCCCGACCGGCTTCATGGGGCCGTGGCGCAGGGTCTCCCGCCCGCGCGAGGCCATCACCTCGATGGGCAGGCAGCCATCGAAATAGGGGACCTTCTCCCACTCCTTGAACTCGTGCAGCGGGGCCACCAGCAACGCATTGACGAAGGCGTTATATTGCTGTTCCGTCATGGGGCAATTGAGGTAATCCGCGCCCGTGCCGGCGGGGCCCGGCTTGTCGTAGCGCGACTGGGCCCAGACGATGTCGTAGTCGATCGTGTCGCCGTGCACGATGGGGGCGATGGCATCGAAGAAGGCCAGCGCATCCTCGCCGGTGAGCGACCCGATGGCCTCGGCGAGCGGAGGCGAGGTGAGTGGTCCCGTGGCGATAATGACGTTCTGCCACTCGGCGGGGGGAAGCCCGGCAATCTCCTCGCGGCGCAGCTCGATGCGCGGGTGAGCAGCAATCGCCTGGGACACGAAGTCAGAAAACCCATGCCGATCAACGGCTAAGGCGCCACCGGCGGGAAGAGCGTGATGGTCCGCGGCCCGCATGATCAGCGAATTGCAGCGCCGCAATTCCTCGTGCAGGAGACCAACGGCGTTGTGGCGGTAATCATCCGAGCGGAAGCTGTTCGAGCAGACGAGCTCGGCGAGGCTCTCGGTCTGGTGCGCGTCGGTGGTTCGCACGGGGCGCATTTCGTGCAGGATGACGGTGGCGCCCGACTCGGCGGCCTGCCAGGCGGCTTCACTGCCGGCGAGACCGCCGCCGATGACGTGAACAGGTTGGTTTGACTTGGTTTTCATGGGTTGGAGATAGCAAGGGGCCGGGGGCGGTGCAATCGCGCTTGGAGGGGTGATGGCGATAACATTATGGGGACGGCCGACGTCGTCCAACGTGCAGAAGGTTGGCTGGGCGCTCGAAGAACTGGGCGTGCCCTATGAGCAGATTCCGCTGGGCGGCCGCCATGGGGGTACGGGATCGCCAGACTATGTGGCGATGAACCCCAATAAGCTGGTGCCGACGCTGAGAGACGGTGGCCTGGTTATTTGGGAGAGCCACGCGATCGTCCGCTACCTTGCGGCAAGATATGGTGCGATGACGCTGTGGCGCGAAGATGTTGCCGAGCGGGCTATTGTGGACCAATGGACCGACTGGACTGCAACAACGTTTCAGCCGGCATGGCTTGCGGTGTTCTGGCTGACGGTGCGGACGCCAGTCGAAAAGCAGGATCCTGCGGCAATACAAGCAGCGCTTAAAACGGCGGCCAATGCGTTTTCTATACTCGATGCGCAGTTGCGCGATCGGGCATTTGTGGCGGGCGGTAGTATGAGCTATGGCGATATTGTCGTCGGTGCCGCGCTCTACCGGTGGTACACCATGGATATACAGCGCCCCGACACGCCAAATGTGGAAGCCTATTACCGTCGTATCCGCGATCGGCCGGCCTATACGAAGACGGTCTGCGTCTCCTATGAAGAGCTGCGGGCGCGGTCAACGCCTTAGCCGAACAGTAACGCGCAAGTCGAAAAAGGAAACGCCCGCATCTCAAGGAGAGGCGGGCGTTCGAAACGAAGTCGTCAGAGGCGCCAGACGGTCAGATCGTCTTGGCATGATCGCGCGCGATGCGGCCGATATCGGTGCGGACGATGCCCAGATCATTGAGCTGGCGGTTGTCGAGGGCGTTCAGTTCGCGCACCGTCTGCTGATAAGCGGCCCAGCGGCGGAATGTATTGCGGATACCCATGGAAGTTCTCCCGTTGTTGACGACCTTTATCTAGGGCGGTTCGGGTGGGTTGAGCAGGCGGTGATTGGTCAGAACCGCCATGCACTGTGTGCAGGGCTTGGCTTGTGAACGTTCACCGGGCGTTAAGCGTGTGCCACGCAGCACTGGCAAGTTCGATGCATACACGTGGCAGGCACGCGCGAAAGCTATGCAATTGTGTTGGTACACATGCTGTTGGCCGCCGCCTCCGGGGAGACAGCGGCCTGAGGTGCCGGATGCACAGTTTGCGGCTCAGGGTTTCCGGTCGAACAGGCCGCGGGTCATCTTGGAAAAGTCCGGACCCGAGAGGCCGAGCATGTCGGCGTCGCGTGTCGTGGGAACATCCATCTCCCGCAGCGTCTGCTTGATGTCGACCAGCCGCTGCATGCGCCAGACGGCTCGGACAAACATGACGGTCAATCCTATCGACGGTTTCGCCAGGTTGGAGTGTGCGGGGATTTGAGAAGCGGAGATAGCGCCCGGGGCTCAAGGGCTCCATGCGGGATGCGCATGGAGCCGGGCGTGCAAAGGGCTATTCGGCGGCCTCGCGGCGGAGGGGCCGGCGGGCCATGACCTCCTTGAGGAAGGTGCCGGTGTGCGAGCGCGGGTTTTCCGCCAGTTCCTCCGGCGTGCCGACGCCGACGATTTCACCGCCGCCATCGCCGCCCTCGGGGCCGAGATCGATCAGCCAGTCGGCCGTCTTGATGACTTCGAGATTGTGCTCGATGACGACGACGGTGTTGCCGGTCTCGACGAGCTCGTGGAGCACCTCGAGCAGCTTGGCGACGTCGTGGAAATGCAGGCCGGTCGTCGGCTCGTCCAGCATGTAGAGCGTGCGGCCCGTGGCGCGCTTGGAAAGCTCCTTGGAGAGCTTGACGCGCTGCGCCTCGCCACCCGAAAGCGTGGTGGCCGGCTGCCCCACCTTGATATAGCCCAGCCCGACGCGCTGCAGTGTGGTGAACTTGTCGCGGATGGAGGGTACGGCCGAGAAGAACTCGGCGGCCTCGTCGATGGTCATGTCGAGCACGTCGGCGATCGACTTGCCCTTGAACTGCACCTCGAGCGTCTCGCGATTGTAGCGCTTGCCCTTGCAGACCTCGCAGGTGACGTAGACGTCGGGCAGGAAGTGCATCTCGATCTTGATGACGCCGTCGCCCTCGCATTTCTCGCAGCGCCCGCCCTTGACGTTGAAGGAGAAGCGGCCGGGCCCGTAGCCACGGGCCTTGGCTTCGGGCAGGCCCGCGAACCACTCGCGCAAGGGCGTGAAGGCGCCCGTGTAGGTGGCGGGGTTGGAGCGCGGTGTGCGCCCGATGGGGCTTTGGTCGATGTCGATGATCTTGTCGAGTAGTTCGAGCCCGGTGAGATGATTGTGCGGGGCCGGGTTGACGCGCGCGCCGTTGAGCCGCCGCGACATGGCCTGGTAGAGCGTGTCGATCATGAGCGTCGACTTGCCGCCGCCCGAAACGCCGGTGACCGCGACGAAGCAGCCGAGCGGCACATCGACCGAGACATTCTTGAGATTGTTGCCGGTGGCGCCATCCAGATGCAGCTTGCGGGCCGGATTGGGCTGGCGCCGCTCCGACGGGATCTCGATGCCGAGCCGGCCCGAAAGATATTTGCCCGTGATGCTGTCGGGATGGTCGATGATCTGCTGGGGCGTGCCTTCGGCTACGATATGGCCGCCATTGACGCCGGCGCCGGGGCCGATATCGACGACATAATCGGCGGTGAGGATCGCGTCCTCGTCATGCTCGACGACGATGACGGTATTGCCCAGGTCGCGCAGGCGCCTCAGGGTTTCGAGCAGCCGGGCATTGTCGCGCTGGTGCAGGCCGATCGAGGGCTCGTCGAGCACATAGAGCACGCCGGTGAGCCCCGAGCCGATCTGGCTGGCCAGCCGGATGCGCTGGCTTTCGCCACCCGAGAGCGTGCCGGAATTGCGCGCCAGCGTCAGGTAATCGAGCCCGACATCGACAAGGAAGGTGAGCCGCTCGCGAATCTCCTTGAGGATGCGCTCGCCGATGGCGCTCTGGGTCTCGTTGAGCTTGGAGGAGAGATCGGCGAACCAGCGATGGGCCGAACGGATCGACTGCTCGGAGACCTGGCCGATATGCAGGCCATCAATCTTGACGGCCAGCGCCTCGGGCTTGAGGCGATAGCCATTGCAGGCGACGCAGGGCGCGGCCGACATGTATTTCTCGATCTCCTCGCGCATGCCGGCGCTCTCGGTCTCCTTGTAGCGGCGCTCGAGATTGCCGATCACGCCCTCGAAGGGCTTGGTGGTCTTGTAGGTGCGCAGGCCATCGTCATAGACGAAGGTGATCGGGGTCTTGCCGGTGCCATAGAGCACCGCATGCTGCACCTCGAAGGGCAGCTCCTCCCAGGCGGTGCCGGTGGAGGCGCCGAAATGCTTGGTCACGGCATTGAGGGTCTGCTGGTAATAGGGCGCCGAGGTGCGGCTCCAGGGCAGCACCGCACCATCGCGCAGCGACAGGGTGATATCGGGCACCACCAGATTGGCATCGATCTTGGCCTCGGTGCCCAGCCCGTCGCAGACCGGGCAGGCGCCGAAGGGGTTGTTGAAGGAAAAGAGGCGCGGCTCGATCTCCGAAATCGTGAAGCCGGAGACGGGGCAGGCGAACTTTTCCGAGAAGGTAATGCTGCGCGGGCTGCCATCCTCGTTCTGCTCGTCGGCATATTCGACGATCGCGATGCCATCAGCGATCTTGAGCGCAGTTTCAAAGCTCTCGGCCAGCCGGCCGGCAATCTCCGGGCCGGTGACGAGGCGATCCACCACCACGTCGAGATCGTGCTTGTATTTCTTGTCGAGCGCCGGGGCATCCTCGATGTCGTGAAGCGTGCCATCGATGCGCACGCGCTGGAAGCCCTTGCGCTGGAGATCGGCAAGCTCCTTCTTGAACTCGCCCTTGCGGCCGCGCACCATCGGCGCCATCAGATAGAGCCGCGTGCCTTCGGGCAGGGCCAGGACGCGGTCGACCATCTGGCTGACGGTCTGGCTTTCGATCGGCAGGCCGGTGGCGGGCGAATAGGGAATGCCGACGCGGGCAAACAGCAGGCGCAGATAATCGTAGATTTCGGTGACGGTACCCACCGTCGAGCGCGGATTGCGGCTCGTGGTCTTCTGCTCGATCGAGATGGCGGGCGAGAGGCCCTCGATGTGCTCGACATCGGGCTTCTGCATCATTTCGAGGAACTGGCGGGCATAGGCCGAGAGGCTCTCGACATAGCGGCGCTGGCCTTCGGCATAAATGGTGTCGAACGCCAGCGATGACTTGCCCGAACCCGACAGCCCCGTCATCACGATCAGCCTGTCGCGCGGCAGGCGCAGGTCGACCCCCTTGAGATTGTGCTCGCGCGCGCCGCGGATAACGATGTCTCGGTTGGGATTGGGCAGGTCGGCCATGATCGATCCAGTCTGGGAAGAAGGCACCTTAAGGCAAGACAACGGTCAGATGGTGTCAGGGGTGCCGCATATAAACGCCCGATGACAATGATCGCAGCCGCATTGCAGACGCCACATGGAGTTACGGCGCAGCAGACATTGCGGATTGCCGAAAGGTCGGCGAACACAAGCAGAACAAGAGGGCAATGGTCAAGGCGTGATTTCGCCCATCGCGCCCCGCAATTTTGCGCCAAGGATACTTGCCTCGCCAAGCGTCCAAGCTCAGCATGGCAATGGGGACGGGGGCATGAGGGCAATGCATTCGAGCGGAAGACGGCGGTTTCTGGCGGCTCTGTCGGCCGTGGGGGTGGGCGCGATAGCGGGCCTGAGACCGGCCAGAGCCGAGAGCGCGCCCTGCCAGATCAGCTATAATCTGGGCACCGAATTCAATGGCGAGCCCAATTACCTCATCGAGGCGGACAAGGCGCAGTTCACCTTCCTGACGCCCATCGCGGCGCTGGGCGAGGAGATCGTGCTTTACGATGGCACGTGGACGGAGGGGCGGAAATCGGCCCAGGCGGCCATCAAGGGCGAACTGGTGCGCTTTGAAAACGGCACGATCGGGATCAGCACGATCGCGCTCGCCTTCCCGATCACGGCGCTGTTGCGCGACGGCAACCTCTACGGCGTCGTGCAGATTGCCCATGACCAGGATGCCCTGATCGGGCTGCAACTGACGAGCGGCGATACGAGCATAGGCGGCTTCGCCTTCGCCAAGGGCAGTTTCGACCCCAACACGACCGCGCAGGGCTTCAGCGGCAATGCGGCGCTGACGATCTATCAGGCGCTGCGCTCGGACCTGCCGTTCAAAGCCGAACTCATGTCCGGCGGGGTTGCCTACAGCGCCATCACGGTGGACACGCCGAGCTTCACAGCATTCGTCGACGAGACGGTGATCGCGGGGATGGAGCGGATGCGTGAGCGGGACGCGACGACGCCCTGCGCGCCGAGCCTCAACGACATCATCTTCGATGACCCCGATATCAGCTGTTTTCTCACCACCGCCTGCTGCGCCGTAGTGGGGCTCAGAGATGATTGCTGGGAGCTCCAGAGCCTGAGGCGGCTGCGCGATGGCTGGATGAGCGGGTTCGCAGAGGGCCGGGCCGATATTGCGCGGTATTACACCGAAGCGCCCGCCGTCGCGCGGCGGCTTATGGGCTCCGAGGCGGGGCGCCGGCAGTTGCTGGGGCTCTACTGGCGGGTGATCGTGCCGGCGGCGGCCTTGTCGCGAATGGGGCTCAATGGGCCGGCCTATCGGCTCTATCGCAGGATGATGCGGCAGCTGCTGCCCGCCTCAGTTGCGGCTTGACACAGCCGGAAATGCGAACATAGTAGGAACATCGTCGGCATAAACTGTGGATGCGCCCGATTTCGGGCTCGCCAGGCCGGCGGGTTCTGTATAGTCCGGGCGGCCCGCGCCGGGTTCGTGCCAGGCGCCATAAGCGACGAAGAGGACGAGCCATGGCCGGCAGCGTGAACAAGGTGATCCTGGTGGGCAATCTCGGTGCCGACCCGGAAGTGCGCAACCTGCCCTCGGGCGGCAAGGTCGTCAATCTCAGCGTCGCGACGTCGGAAACCTGGCGTGACCGCAATTCGGGCGAGCGCCGCGAGCGCACCGAATGGCATCGCGTGGTGATCTTCTCGGAAGGCCTTGCCAAGGTTGCCGAGCAATATCTGCGCAAGGGCAGCAAGGTCTATCTCGAAGGCCAGCTCCAGACCCGCAAGTGGCAGGACCAGAGCGGCGCCGATCGCTATTCCACCGAAGTTGTGCTGCAGGGCTTCAACTCGAACCTCACCATGCTCGACGGGCGGGGTGAAGGCGAGGGCGGCGGCGGTGGTGGCGGCTATGGCGGGGGCAGCAGCGGCTTTTCCTCGGGCGGTGGCGGTGGCGGTGGCGGCGGATCGGGCGGCTTTGGCGGCCGGGGCGGCGGCGAAGGGGGCGGACGCGGCGAGCGCCGACCCTCCCAACAGCCGGCCTTCGAGAGCGGCGGGGACGACGACATCCCGTTCTGAGCCTTCGCGCTCAAGGCGCGCACGGCTCGGAAATCAGCAGTGCAGGAGCCATCGCGCAGGGCGCGGCGGTGGCGTCCCGACCGGCCTCGCGCCGGCTCGGGGCATAGGCATTCTACCGATTTTCCGAGCCTCAGGACGTCCGTGACGGGCTCTGGGCTCTGCATGGATCAAGACGATGACACCGTTTCATCAGGTTCTCGGCAACACGCTGGTTGCCAACATCACCAATTTCACCGTGTGGTTCGCCATCACCTTCTGGGTCTATCTCGAGACCCAGTCGGTGTTTGCGACCGGCATGATCGCCGGGATCTATCTGGTTTTCACGGCCGGGCTCGGCTTCTGGCTGGGCAGCATCGTCGACCATAATCCCAAGCTGAGGGTGATGGCGGGATCGAGCGCGGTGTCGTTCGCATTCTACGGGCTGGCGCTCGTCTTGCTGCTGACGCTGCCGGGCGACGCCTTCCGCGATCCCTATGGGCCGGCGCTCTGGTCGTTCGTGCTGGCCTCGATGCTGGGCGTGCTGGCAGGCAATATCCGCTCGATCGCGCTGCCAACGCTCGTGACCCTGTTGATCCCCGAGGAGCGGCGCGACAAGGCCAACGGCCTCGTTGGGCTGGCGACCGGCATCGGGTTTCTGACCACATCGGTGATCTCGGGCGTGCTGGTGGCCTGGACCGGCATGATGGGCGTGCTGATCTTCGCGCTCGCCGTGACCGCGCTGGCATTTGTCCACATCACCACGGTGCGGATCGACGAACCGCGCCCGGAGGCGGGGCCGGACAGCGGGACGAAGGGCAAGGTCGATATCGCGGGAACCATCCGCGTGGTGGCGGCAGTGCCGGGGCTCTTCGCGCTCATCTTTTTTGCCACCTTCAACAATTTCCTCGGCGGCATCTTCATGGCGCTGCTCGATGCCTATGGGCTCTCGATGGTTTCGGTGCAGACCTGGGGGCTCCTGTTCGGTGGCATTTCGACGGCGTTCATCCTGGGCGGCATCCTGGTGGCACGGCTGGGACTGGGCAAAAATCCTCTGCGCACGCTGCTGCTTGCCAATGTGATCACCTGGTCGGTGTGCTGCGTCTTCACCATCCAGTCGTCGATCTGGCTGCTGGTGGCGGGGTGCTTCGTGTGGATGCTGCTCGGCCCCTTCGCGGAGGCAGCCGAACAGACGACGCTGCAAAAGGTGGTGCCACAGGAGCGGCAGGGGCGCGTGTTCGGCTTCGCGCAATCGCTCGAGCAGGCGGCCTCGCCGCTGACGGCTTTCCTCATCGGGCCACTGACGGAATTCGTCGTGATCCCGTTCATGACCGATGGCTCCGGCGCCGAGGCCATCGGGGGCTGGTTCGGCACCGGCGCACCGCGCGGCATCGCGCTGGTGTTCACCATTGCCGGCCTTTTGGGCGTGCTGGTGACGATCTACGCGCTCAACTCGAAATATTACCGGCAGCTTTCGGCCGCCTATGCGGGCTCGCCCACGCCGGCCGAGGCCTGAGGCCGACCAAAAAGCAAAAGGGCGACCATGAGGCCGCCCTTTAACACTTGGATTTATGCGTCCGTTACTTGCTGAACGGGACGCTCGCCTGCATGGTGCCGCCGCTCTTGGCGTCGGTGACCTTGAAGTTGACGTCGATCTTGCCGTTCTGCAGCGCGATGGCGGCGGTGATCGACATGTCCTGCCCGTCGGCGCGATTGCGCTCCTGCAGGTTGAAGACCACGCCATTGCCGCGACGCTGGCCCACGGCCACGCCCTGGAAGGTGGCATTGGTGGACATCACCGCCTCGTAGCGGCGCGAGGAATCGACATAGGCCAGCGTGCCCTGGATGGCGAGGTTGTTGCCCGCCATGGTGCAGCGACCATTGTAGTTGATCTTGTCGGAATTGCCGGGGCTGAGGGTCAGCCGGCAAACGACGGTTTCCGAGCTGGCGCCGGTGAGGGTGCCGCGACCGCGCCACTCCCCGAGATAGCCGGACAGGAACTCGATCTCCGCGCGGGCTGCCTGGGTCGGGGCGGCGACCAGCGCGGACGACAGGACAAGGCCGACAAGCGCTACATTGCGCAGCAGGGGCCGAAACATGCTCATTCTCTCAGTGCCTCCAAGTCAATCTCGTCTTCGCCCCCCGGCGAAACAGCGCGCATGGCCAGAATCATGGCCGATGCCGCCAATGTGGCGCGCAGCAATACCCGCTCTTGCGACATTTTGCCAGCGTCGCACGAGGTCGGACGCACACAGGCACTTCACAGATGCAGCATTGCGTCCTGTCCAGCAAGTCTAAGCGCAAGACATGGCGAAGACGTGAACGCAGCTAATCCTGACCGGTTGCCTCCACGGGCTTTGCATCAACCTGGGGCGCCTTGCGGCGCACAGGATCAAAGAAGCGGCCGCCCGCGACGAGCAGGGCGGGGAGGATGAAGAGATCGCCCAGGAGCGCCAGCGCGATCGAGAGCACGAAGAGCTGCCCGAACATCGCCACCTGCGGCAATTCCGAGAAGGCGACCACGGCCGTGCCGGCGCACAGGATGATGGTGGTGGCCACGATCGCGCCGCCGATACGGGTGATGGTGTGGCGCACAGCCTCGCGATGATCGCGCCCCTCCACCCTGCGATCATGCAGGTAATGGGAGAGGAAGTGGATCGTGTCGTTGACCGCGATGCCGAAGGCGATGGTGAGGGCCAGGACGGTGGTGAGCTGAAGCCCGGCGCCCGACATCCAGAGCCACGCCTCGGTGCCCAGGATCGGGAAGAGGTTGGGGATGGCGGAGGCCATTGCGAGGCGCACCGAGCGGAAGGCAAAGCCGATGACGGCGATGTTCACGAGCACGCTCAGCGTCAGGCAGAGCTGGAGATTGCGCACGATATCGTCGGTGGCAAAGGTGGTGAGGATGCGGAAGCCGCCGACATCGGCGTCTACAACGCCGGCATCGGCCAGTGCCTGCTGGGTATCGGCGACCACCTGCTTGAGGCGATCGGATTCCACGATAGTGGGCATGAAGCCGGTGACCAGCGCCTCGGTGCCGTCATCGGTGACGAAGCGCTGGCGCATGAAGGGGCCCACGGCCGACAGCACCTCGGCGCGGCTGAACCCGCCCTCGGTGTAATGGGTCATGGCGGCGGCGGAGATGACCTTGTTCTCACCCAGCTGGGCTTCGAGGATCTCGTGGACGGTGCGGATCGTCTCGTAATCGCGGTCGGACACGTCCGGATTGGCATCGAGCAGCGGCACGCGGACATAGATCGGCGCGACGCCTCCCACGCCCTCGTCGATCTCCTCGGCCGCAGAAATCGCGGTGGAATCGCTGGCGACGAAATCCTCGAAGGAAAAGCGCGGCTGGATGAGGAAATAGGGGATGAGCAGCAGGGTGGTGACCACCACCGATACCACCGCCAGGGGCCGGGCGAAGCGCGACACCACGCTCCATGAAAAGGGCAGGGCCGCCGTCAGCGCCGCCGACGGCGTCTTGGGCAGCTTGAGCCCCAGCCGCACGGCGAGGAAGAGCACGAGCGGCAGGAAGGTCATGATGACCAGGAAGGTGAGGAAGGAGCCGATGACGCCCGCCATGGCGAATTCCTGGATGCCCTGGCCGGGCGCGAGCCCGAGCGAGCCGAAGGCGATGGCCGTCGTGACCATGGTGAGCGCCGAGGCGGGCCCAACCTGTCGGATGGTGCGGGCCACCGCCTCGCGCGGGTCCATGCCATCGCGCCAGAAATTGAGCCAGTTGTAGGTGAAGAACATGCTCTCGGAAAACGCCACCACGAGGCAGACCGTGGTGACGATGATGGTGAGGAACGAGAACGAGCCGAAGACCAGGAGGATGGTGCCCATGGTCCACATCACGGCCACGAAGGGCGCCGAGGCGACGATGATGGCGCCCCAGAAGGAGCGCAGCCCGAAAAGCGCGATCAGCGCTCCCAGCGAGAAGCCGTAGACGGTGAACTTGACCTGATCGTCGACGGCCGCATTGAGCATCTCTGAGGTCCAGACCGGGGGGCCTGTGAGTTCGATCTGCACATCGCCCGTCTGGTAGGGCGCGATGACGGCACGGAGATCGGCGATCATGCCCGCCGTGCCCTCGTCGCGGGTGAGCTCGGCATTGGGAAACATGATGATCACGATGCCCGAGAGATCGGGAGTGATCAGGTTGCGCATCATCGGATCGGTCTGCTGCAGGGTGCTCAGCGCCTGCCTGACATCCTCGGCGCTCTCCATGCCCTCGGGCACGGCCGGCACCGAGCCGCCCGCGCCATCGGGGGCGCGCAGCGAGAAGGGCGACAGCGTGCCCACCGCATAGGTGCTGAGTTCGACATCGAAGGCCAGCTCGCGCAGCCGCTCGAGCGTTTCGGGCTCGGTGAGGGTCGGCGAAGTCACGAGGATATAGATGTCTTCCTCGAAGGTGCCGAAGCTTTCGGACAGCGCGGCATAGCTGTCGTAATGGGGACCCGAATTGGCAAAGACGCGCAGCAGGTCGCCATCGACATTGGCGCGCGGGATGACCGACAGCGTGAGCGCGGTGAAGGCGATGACGAGGAGGGCCACCAGCTTTGTGTGGGCGATGGTAAGAAAGCCGATCCTTTCGAGACCAAATCCGATGGAGCGATGCCGCGCGAAGAAGTCGCCGATGCGCTTGCCAATCGAATTCATATGTCTGTCCCGATTCCCGGCCATGATGGTAATGGCCGGGATTACTACGGGCAGGGACAGGGAGCGTCCAGCTTTTGCGGGGCTTTCAGCCGCAAATTCCGGGCGGTGTTGTCATCCTGCGTCGCCTGGGCGCCCTCGTCTGATGTGGCCGGCGCGCAGCCGCGCGATCATTTCGAGCTGGCGAGAAGGGGCGCCAGCACCGCTTCGAGCGCCTGCGGCTCGCGGCCGGAATAGCGCCTGACCGTGTCCGTCACGATGGCGTGATAACCCTGCGTCGCATCGCGCTGGAAGGCGACGAGAATATCGACCAGCGGCGCAGGCAGTCCGGCCGCCTGCATGCCGCCACGCAACTGGTCGACGCTGAGCGGGACGCTTGCGACGGGCTTGCCCGAGAGGCGGGCGAGCACTGCGGCAAGATCGGTGTTGGTGACGACGGCCGGACCCGTGACATCGGCGATGGACTTGCCTTCGGCCGAAAGCAGTGCGCCGGCGGCGGTGCGGGCGGTATCGGCGCGTGCGACATAGGCGGTGCCGCGATCGCCCTGCAGCCCGTAAAGCTGCCCCGAGGCGATGGTCTGGGCAGCGCTCATCAGGTTGTTTTCGGCATACATGTGGTTGCGCAGGATGGTGAAATCGAGCCCGCTGGCGGCAATCGCCACCTCGGTCCAGAAATGCTCCGGGGCAAGGCCGGCATCGGGATCGGGGCGGGCGGCGGGGGCGGAGGTGTAGACGATATGGGCGACGCCGGCCGCCTTGATGGCATCGACCGCAGCCTTGTGCTGAACGCCGCGCCGGCCGACGGAGTCGGTGCTGACTAGCAGCACGCGATCGACGCCCGCAAAGGCGGGAGCGAGGGTGGCCGCATCATCGAAATCGAGCTTGCGGACGGTGACGCCCCTGGCGGCGAGATCGGCGATCTTGGACGGATCGCGGGTGGCGGCGATGATGTTCGTTGCGCCACGGGCGAGCAGTTCCTCGACGGCGATGCGGCCGAGATGGCCCGATGCGCCGGTTACCAGCAGCGTCTTATCCTTGAACTTGGTCATTCCAGTCTCCGTTTTGGCCGGAGAGCCGCTTGCCAGCGCAGGGGCAGGCCACTAACTCTCCGTTGGTGACTGGTATCTATCTTTCCGGCGGCGCGGCGCAAGAAGGCACCGTGCGGGGAGGAGGTAACCCGGAGGTAACCCAAGTGACCGACATCACGAGACGCGACGGGGCGGACGATGCGGCGATCTTCGTGGAGCGCTGGGCGGCCAGTCGCGGCGGGCCGGCGAGTGCCTGCCCGGTGCGGCAGGTGCTCGACAAGATCAGCGACAAATGGAGCATGCTGCTGATCATGACGCTGGCCGAAAGTCCGCGCCGGTTCAACAGCCTGAGGCGCGAGATCCCAGACATCAGCCAGAAGATGCTGGCCCAGAGCCTGCGCGGGCTTGAGCAGGACGGGCTGGTGGCCCGGCAGGTGTTCGACACCAAGCCGCCCTCGGTGGAATACAGCCTCACCGGGCTCGGCCATTCGATGGTGGCGCCGCTGGGGCACCTGATCCGCTGGGCGTCTGAAAACCACGCCGAGATCACCGCATCGCGTCGTGCCCACGGGGCCGACAGCGAGTAGCGCCGGAGCCCCGAGGCGGCCAAATCAGTGCTTTTGCTGGGGATTTGGGCCGCAAACCCAGCATTCGTGGCTCTTTGAGGCGGAATCGGCTATAAGCACCAGATGCCTCGATACTCGGGCGCAATTCTCAGAGACAGGCTGAGGACAAGTGCCCAGAGGGTTGAAAGACAATGCGTTTGCCGGTCGGAGTGATTCTCTTTCTCCCCTGAGACGCGCACAAGGACGAATGCCCAGTGACTGACACGCCAGACGGGGAAGGCCAGGCTTTGCCGCCTTCGGACATCGCCCCCATCTCGATCACCGACGAAATGCGCCGGTCCTATCTCGATTACGCCATGAGCGTGATCGTGAGCCGCGCGCTGCCCGATGTGCGCGACGGCCTCAAGCCGGTGCACCGGCGCATTCTCTTCTCGATGAGCGAGAACGGCTACGAGTGGAACAAGCCCTATCGCAAGTCGGCGCGCGTCGTCGGCGACGTGATCGGCAAGTACCACCCGCATGGCGACCAGTCGGTCTACATGGCGCTGGTGCGCATGGCGCAGGACTTCTCGATGGGCCAGCTGCTCATCGACGGGCAGGGCAATTTCGGCTCCATCGACGGCGATATGCCGGCGGCCATGCGCTACACCGAGGTGCGCATGGAGAAGGTCACGGGCACGATGCTCGAGGACCTCGACAAGGACACCGTCGACTTCAAGGACAATTACGACGGCTCGGAACACGAGCCGGTGGTGCTGCCGGCGCGGTTCCCGAACCTGCTCGTCAATGGCGGCGGCGGTATCGCGGTGGGCATGGCCACCAATGTGCCGACGCACAATCTGGGCGAGGTGATCGACGCCACGCTCATGCTGATGGACGATGCCACGGTGACCGTGGACGATCTGATGACCGTCCTGCCGGGACCCGATTTCCCGACCGCCGCGATCATCCTCGGGCGGGCCGGCATCCGCTCGGCCTATGAGACGGGCCGCGGCTCGGTGCTGATGCGCGGCCGGGTGCATGTGGAAGAGGTGCGCCGCGAGCGCGAGGCGCTGATCATCACCGAGATTCCCTATCAGGTGAACAAGTCGGTGATGATCGAGAAGATGGCCGAACTGGTGCGCGAAAAGCGCATCGAGGGCATCTCGGACCTGCGCGACGAATCCGACCGCCACGGCCTGCGCGTGGTGGTGGAATTGAAGCGCGACGCCGTCGCCGATGTGGTGCTGAACCAGCTGTACCGGTTCACGCCGCTGCAGACCTCGTTCGGCTGCAATTTCGTGGCGCTCAATGGCGGCAAGCCGGAGCTGATGGGGCTCAAATCCATCCTCCAGGCCTTCATCGATTTCCGCTTCGAGGTGGTGACGCGCAGGGCGCGGTTCCTGCTCAACAAGGCGCGCGATCGCGCCCATGTGCTGGTCGGGCTCGCGGTGGCCGTCGCCAATATCGACGAGGTGATCCACCTCATCCGCACCGCGCCCGATCCGGCGACGGCGCGCGAGCGGCTGATCGAACGCGACTGGCCGGCCGCCGACGTGGCCCCGTTGATCGCGCTCATCGACGATCCGCGCCACCGGATGAACGCCGACGGCACCTTCCGGCTGTCCGAAGAACAGGCCCGGGCGATCCTCGCGCTGACGCTGTCGCGCCTCACCGCGCTCGGGCGCGACGAGATCGGGGACGAGCTCAACGGGCTGGGCGCATCGATCGCGGATTATCTCGACATCCTGCGCAGCCGCGAGCGGGTCATCGCGATCATCCGCGAGGAGCTGAGCGAAATCCGCGAACAGTTCGCCAAGCCGCGGCGCACATCGATCGAGGACAGCGCGGGGGACTTCGAGGACGAGGACCTGATCGCCCGCGAGGATATGGTGGTGACCGTCACCCATGGCGGCTACATCAAGCGCGTGCCGCTTTCGGCCTATCGGGCGCAGAAGCGCGGGGGCAAGGGCCGCTCGGGCATGGCGACGCGCGACGAGGATTTCGTCACCCGGCTGTTCGTGGCCAATACGCACCAGCCGGTGCTGTTCTTCTCGTCTCTCGGACAGGTCTACAAGCTCAAGGTGTGGCGCCTGCCGGTGGCCGAGCCGCAATCGCGCGGCAAGGCGCTGATCAACCTGCTGCCGCTCGATGCGGGCGAACGCATCACCTCGATCGTGCCGTTGCCGCAGGACGAGGCGAGCTGGGAGGGGCTGGACGTGATGTTCGCCACCAATACCGGCTCGGTCAGGCGCAACAAGCTCTCTGACTGCGTGCCGCGCACGACGCTGGGCAAGCGCGTGATGGAGTTCGACGATACGACCCAGCACATCATCGGGGTCGAGCTTTCGGGCGAGAATGACGACGTGCTGCTGACCACGGCGCTGGGGCAGTGCATCCGCTTCCAGTCGACGGACCTGCGCGTCTTTGGCGGCAATGGCTCGACGGGCACCTCGACAGGCGTGCGCGGCATCAGCCTGGGCGAGGATGATCGGGTGATCTCGATGGCGATCCTGCGCCATGTCGATGCGTCGCCGGAAGAACGCGCCGCCTATCTCAAGCAGTCGGGCGCGATCCGCCGGGCCGCGACGGGCGAGGATGGCGAGGTCGAAACCGACGCCGATGTCGAGGACGAGGCCGATGGCACGGGCGCGGTGCAGCTTTCGGTATCGCGCTATGCCGATATGGGGGCTGCCGAGCAGTTCGTGCTCTCGATCAACGCCCATGGCTATGGCAAGCGCTCCTCGTCCTACGAGTTCCGCATTTCCAATCGCGGCGGCAAGGGCATCAAGGCGACCGACCAGCGCAAGCTCGACGAGATCGGCCAGCTGATTGCCGCCTTCCCGGTGGAAGAAGCCGACCAGATCATGCTCGTCTCCAACAGTGGGCAGCTGATCCGCGTGCCGGTGGATGGCATCCGCTTTGCCAGCCGTGCCAGCAAGGGCGTGCGCATCTTCCGCACTGCCGAGGGCGAGAAGGTGGTGTCGGTGGAACGCATCAGCGAGACCGATGCCGATGGCGATGTGGAGCCGGTGGCCGAAGGCTGACGGGCGCAGGGGGCCGGCGCAACGGCGCCGGCTTCGACCAATGTCTGAGCCCGGCGAGGGCCGGTTGACGAGTTTGTCGCAGGCCGGCGCAGCGCCGACGCACTAGTCTGGGCCCGTGGCGCCGAGCGCGCCGAGCGAGGCCCGATGATGACCAGTGCGCCCTTTGCCGACCACCCTGCACGCCGGCTCGTGGCAGACGAGGTGCATGCACGCCCCATCGTCTTCGTGCCGGCCAAGGGGCGGGTGCGGCGCATCGCGGTTTCGCTGCCCGAGGGGCCGGACGCCGCCTCGCGCGCCATGGCCCGCTTCGCACAATGGTGCCGCGATGCCGGGCTGCCCGTGCCTACGGGCCGCCAGCACAGCTATGAGGCGATGGGATGCAGCGTGACATGGGAACTGCATACCGAATTCGTTACGCTCTCCTGGCTGGCAGCGGGGCCTGAACGGGCGGCCTGGCCCGAGGGCATCGGGCTCGAGGCGCTGGCCGATTGCACGCTGCTGGTGGCGACGCGCGTCGACCTCGTCGATGCGCTGGAAGTGCCCGAAAAGCTGATCCCGACCTTCAACCTCGGAAGCCTGTGCGTGTCGTGGATCGAAGCGCGGACCGGGCAGATCGCAAGCGATTTCAAGCCCGATGACGACGGCTTCACCCGGTTCGAATTCGCCTGCGGCGCGCTCAGCACGGTGCGGCGGGCCGTGCTGGTGCGGCGCCTGCTCGAAATCGAGACCTATCGCACCTATGCGCTGCTGGGGCTGGCGCCAGCACGCGAGCGGGGGCCGGAACTGGCGCGGCTCGAGGACGAGGTGGCGCGCACGCTCGAGGCGATGAGCGAGGTCGATACGGTGGAAGAGGCGCGGGAAACCCTCGACCTGCTGCACAAGATGTCGGTGGCGGCCGGGCGGCTGGGGGAAGCGACAGGCTTCCGCTTTGCCGCGACCTTTGCCTATGCCGATGTGCTGATGGACAGGCTCGGGCGTCTCGATGAGGAATCAGTGGGTTACGCATCGACGTTGCGGCGGTTTCTGAGGAACCGGATCGACCCGGCCATCGCCACCTGCCGGGCTTTCGAGAAGCGGCAGGAGGCACTGGCGGGCAAGATCGACAGCGCCATCCGCCTGCTCAACACCCGCATCGGGCTCGATGTGGAGCTGCAAAGCCGGGCGCTGCTCGAAGGGATTTCGGAGACCGGGCGCAGCCAGTATCGGCTGCAAAAAACCGTCGAGGGGCTTTCGACCATCGCGATTTCCTACTACGCCATCGGCATCATGAGCTATGTACTCGGTGGGGCCGGGCTGGATACGCCAACCAAGCAGTGGACGCTGGCGCTGCTCGTGCCGGCCGTGCTGCTGCTGGTGTGGCTGGCGCTGCGGCGCATCCAGCATCGCCATGGCGCAGGCGGTACAAAGCTGTCATAAACGACGGCCGTCGGTTTTGTAGTTTTTGACGGACGACATCGGCCGACAATGCGCTTTTCAGACAGCTTCCTCGATGAGATCCGCCAGCGCCTGCCGATTTCGCAGGTGGTGGGCGAGCATGTCATCTGGGACAAGCGCAAGAGCCAGCCGGGACGCGGGGATTTCTGGGCCTGCTGCCCGTTCCATGGCGAGAAGACGCCGAGCTTCCACGCCGATGACCGCAAGGGCATCTATCACTGCTTCGGCTGCAAGGCGACGGGTGACCATTTCCGCTTTCTCGTCGAAAAGGCCGGCCTGAGCTTTCCAGAGGCGGTGGAGCGGCTGGCCGGCATGGCCGGGCTGCCGATGCCGGCACGCGACGAACGCACCGAAAAGCGCGAGGCGCAGCGGCGCACCCTGTTCGACGTGATGGAACTGGCGACGCAGTATTTCGAGGCGGCACTGTCGCACAATATCGGCGCGCGGGCGCGCGGCTATCTCAACGAGCGTGGAGTGTCGGCGCAGGCGCAGGCGCGCTTCCGCATCGGCTTTGCGCCCGACAGCCGCAACGGTCTCAAGGAGCATCTGGCGGCCAATGGCGTCTCGGCGCAGGAGATGGTCGATACCGGCCTCGTGATCGTGCGCGAGGAGCAGCCGCTTCCCTATGACCGGTTCCGCAACCGGGTGATGTTTCCGATTTCGGACATGCGCGGCAGGGTGATCGCGTTCGGCGGACGGGCGCTTTCCACCGACGTGCCGGCCAAATATCTCAACTCGCCCGAGACCGAGCTCTTCCACAAGCGGCTGACGCTCTATAACGGCCATTCGGCCCGGCAGGCGGCGCGCGACGGCAAGCCGCTGGTGGTGGTGGAGGGCTATCTCGACGTGATCGCCGCGGTGATGGCGGGCTTCGAGGGCACGATCGCGCCCCTGGGGACGGCGCTGACCGAGGATCACCTGGCGCTGCTGTGGAGCCTGCAGGACGTGCCGATCCTGTGCTTTGACGGCGATGCGGCCGGGCTTCGCGCGGCAGAGCGCGCGGCGCTGCTCGCGCTGCCGCTGCTCAAGCCGGGCAAGACGGTGCGCATCGCGACGCTGCCCGAGGGGCTCGACCCCGACGATCTGATCCTCAAGCATGGCCGCGAAGCCTTCGCCGACGTGCTCGATCGCGCCAAGACGCTCTCGGATGCGATCTGGGGGATCGAGACGCACGGAACGCTGCCGGAAACGCCCGAGGCGCGGGCGGCGCTTGAAGCGCGGCTGCGCGAGCGGGCGCAGAGCATTCAGGATGCATCGGTGCGGCGGCATTACATGCAGGCCTTCGAGGAAAAACTCTCGGCCTTCTTCCAGCCGATGCGGCGCTCGGGCGGCTGGCGCAATGAGGGGCAGGGCCAGCGCGGCCGGAACGAGGGTGGCCAGTGGCGGCCGGGCGGGCGCAGCCAGCCCAGTCCGCGCGTCGTCGTTTCGGACATGCTGCGCAATTCGCGGCTTTTGAAGCCAGGGCGCGCGGACGACCCGAGCCCGCGCGAGGCGGCGATCATCATGGCGCTGGTCAACCATCCGCGGCTGGTGGAGCCGCGGCTCGAAACGCTGGCGGCGCTCGACCTGCCGAGTGCGGCGGCGCGCGAGCTGCTGGGGGCGGTGATCGACCTCGTGACCCATGATCACGACCTCGATGGGCAGGGGCTGACGCTGGCGCTGGGCGCGCGCGGACATGGCGAGGCGCTCGAGCGGATGCGGCAGCTGCTGATGCGGCAGGGCATCTGGCAAAGCGACGCCGAAGCTGCCGAATCAGACGCGGAAACCGGGCTAAAACACGCGCTGGCCTTGCATTACAAATCGATTGAGCTAAATAGGGAACTCAAGGCAGCCGAGCTGGCGCTGGGCGAAGACCCGAGCGAAGAAACCTTCGAGAGGCTGCGAGACATCCAGAACCAGATCACGACCGTCGATGGCACCGAGGCTTTGATCGAAGGGTTTGGTTCGTTATCCGGGCGCGCGGCACGCAGCCTCTGAGGGGGGCGGCGGGTACGCGCGGTTTCGCGTTGAGGCGAATCAGCCTATCGCGAAGTGCGGATGACGGACATGTGACGTTGGCGCGGGGGCGCTTTCGTTCGCTATCCTTTACCAAGTCTTGAGCCATCACCACTTAAGAGGCAACGACGCCCGAATCGGAACGGGCCTCGCGGAGCAGCTCAATGGCCACTAAGGCAGCACCCCAGCAGACGAAAGACAACGAGAAGCCGGAGACCGCCGGCGCCGACGCGCCCGACAGCCCGTTGCTCGACCTTTCGGACGCTGCCGTAAAAAAGCTGATCAAGGTCGCCAAGAAGCGCGGCTATGTCACCTATGAAGAACTGAATTCGGTGCTACCCTCGGAAGAGGTCTCAACCGACCAGATCGAGGACATCATGGCGATGTTCTCGGACATGGGCATCAATGTCGTCGACGAGGACGAGGTCGAGGAGGCCGAGCCCGACACCGCCGAGGAAGAAAGCACCGAGCTGGCCGAAAAGACCGGCACGGCCATCGCCAGCAAGTCCAACACCCGCGAGGGCTCGGACCGCACCGACGATCCGGTGCGGATGTATCTGCGCGAGATGGGATCGGTCGAACTCCTCAGCCGCGAGGGCGAAATCGCCATCGCCAAGCGCATCGAGGCCGGGCGCGAGACGATGATCGCCGGGCTCTGCGAAAGCCCGCTGACCTTCCAGGCCATCATCATCTGGCGCGACCAGCTGGCGAATGCCGAAATTCTTTTGCGCGACATCATCGATCTCGAAGCGACCTATGCCGGCCCCGATGCCAAGCAGGCCGCCCCGGTGATGCCGCAGGAAGACCGCGCCGAGCCGGCGCGCGACGACCGCTCGGCCAAGCCGGCCAAGAAGGCGCCGACCCGCTCGGGCGGCGAGGACGACGACTACGTGCCCGAAGAGCCGACCCCGCCGCAGGACCCGGTGGAGGACGACGACGACGATTTCGAGAACTCGCTGTCGCTCTCGGCGATGGAAGCGGAACTGAAGCCGCAGGTGGTGGAGACCTTCGACCGCATCGCCGAGGCCTATGGCCAGATGCGCGCCTTGCAGGACCGCCATGCCGAGGACCGGCTGGCGTCGAAGTCGCCCGCAAGCTCGGAGGAAGTCGAGCGCCTGAGCTCGCTGCGCAGCCAGGTGATCGGGGACGTGAAGTCGCTCTCGCTCAATCAGAGCCGCATCGAGAGCCTTGTCGAGCAGCTTTACGACATCAACAAGCGCCTCGTGCGGATCGAAGGCCGGCTGCTGCGGCTGGCCGAAAGCTACGGCATCAAGCGCGACGAATTCCTCAACGCCTATTTCGGCGCCGAGCTCGATCCGCGCTGGCATGAGACGGTGGCCGTACGGCCGGGCCGGGGCTGGGCGGAGTTCGTGAAGCGCGAGGTGGCGACCATTCTCGACCTGCGCGGGGAAATCTTCGCGCTGGCTTCCGAGACGGGTCTCGACATCGCCGAGTATCGCCGCATCGTCAACAAGGTGCAGAAGGGCGAGCGTGAAGCGGCCATCGCCAAGAAGGAGATGGTCGAGGCCAATCTGCGCCTCGTGATCTCGATCGCCAAGAAATACACCAATCGCGGGCTGCAGTTCCTGGATCTGATCCAGGAAGGCAATATCGGCCTGATGAAGGCGGTGGACAAGTTCGAGTACCGGCGCGGCTACAAGTTCTCGACCTATGCGACCTGGTGGATCCGGCAGGCCATCACCCGTTCGATCGCCGATCAGGCGCGCACCATCCGCATTCCGGTGCACATGATCGAGACGATCAACAAGATCGTCCGCACCAGCCGGCAGATGCTGCACGAGATCGGCCGCGAGCCGACGCCCGAGGAGCTGTCCGAAAAGCTCCAGATGCCGCTCGACAAGGTCCGCAAGGTCTTGAAGATCGCCAAGGAGCCGATCAGCCTCGAAACCCCGATCGGTGACGAGGAGGATTCGAACCTCGGGGATTTCATCCCGGACGTGAACGCCATCCAGCCGATCGACGCTGCGATTCAGAGCAATCTGCGCGAGACGACGACGCGGGTGCTGGCATCGCTCACTCCGCGCGAGGAACGCGTGCTGCGCATGCGCTTCGGTATCGGCATGAACACCGACCACACGCTCGAGGAAGTGGGCCAGCAGTTCTCGGTGACGCGCGAGCGTATCCGCCAGATCGAGGCCAAGGCCCTGCGCAAGCTCAAGCATCCGAGCCGCAGCCGCAAGCTCAGGAGCTTCCTCGACAATTGATGATGGCTGGCGATGCCGACGATCTCGATTTTCTACGGCGTCGCCATCCGCATGTCTGTGAGGGACCATCCGCCGCCTGGCAGGTGACCGACGGCCATCTGCCTCCGGCCGCGGCTCGGCTGGTGGCGCAATGGTGCCAGCTGCATCGCGAGGACTTGCTGGAGAACTGGCGCCGGGCTGGTCGTGACGAGGCGCCGCTGCGGATTGAGGGACTGGATGCCCGTAAGAGTTAAGCAGTGCGAGGTGACGGGTCCGTTTCGACTGTCTGTCGTCTTCAGCGACGGCACCTCCGGCGAGCATGACTTCAAATCTTTGATCGAGACCGGAAGAGGGCTCATTCCCGAGCTCTAATCGCGTGAGATGTTCGACCGCGTGTTTCTGGACTATGGCGCGCTGACCTGGCCAAACGACTTCGATATCGCGCCCGAATGGCTGCGGCGTGAGATGCAGGTTGCTGGTGAACTGCGAAGCGGGTCGGAGGCGGCCGAATAGCGGGGCATCGCTTGCTCCACTCCATCGCCTCGACTACACAGGGCCGTCTGTCACGCAAGGAGCAAGGCCGATGTCTTTCTGGAAGAAGCTGTTCGGGGCCGGCGGTGGCGATGACTCGGGCGTGGCGACCGGGACCAATGCGCCGCAGGAGGTCTACAAGGGCTTCACCATCAGGGCGACGCTCCTGCCAGCCGGCAGCGAGTTCCAGCTGGCCGGGACCATCGAGAAGGAAATCGATGGCGCGCTGAAGCGGCATGATTTCGTGCGGGCCGACCGGTTCGGCTCCAAGGAAGATGCCCAGACCTACACGCTGGCCAAGGGCCGCCAGATCGTCGACGAGCAGGGCGACCGCCTGTTCGGCTGAATTTTACCGCACGGGCCGATGCCGCATGCGTCCGGGCGGACGCATGGGCAGGGCTTTGGCGTTTCTGACCATGGTCCGCGCGGCCCTTTAGGCGGCCTCTGCGTTCCGTCCCCGATAGTTTGATGACCGGAGTTTCGTCATGGCCAAGAAGCCAACCGCCCGCGTGGAATATGTGCTGTTCGACGTGATCTACGAGGACGGCTCGCAGCGCTCCAACCGCAAGGTGGAGGCCAATCTGCTGGGCGGGCTGGATGGCGACGAGCCGGCCAAGGCCGCGATCGAAGCGCAGGATCGCGAGATCGCGCAGAAGTCCGGGCTGCCGCCGCTCAACATCAAGTCGCTGAAGCGCAGCGGGAAGTAGTTGAAAGCAGCGCGTCGGCCAGAACGCTGGCGCGCGTTTCGAAGCTCTGGCCGCGCGCGCTGGGATGCGGGAGCGGCAGGTGCGCGATGCCATGCCGCCGGCACTGGATGGCTGCGACCTGACCCAGCGCGATGACGGGGCGGCCGGCGATCTCATGGCGCGCCACGGCATCGAAAGACGCCTCGACGGCCCGGGCCGGTAGCGTTTCGGAGCGGCTGCGGGCGAGCAGGTGGAAGGCGTGCGTGACGTAGAGATCGGCACGTTCGAGCCCGGCCATCGCCAGGGCACGGTCCAGCACCCTGTTGAACGGCATTTCGGGCAGGTAGCCTGACTGACGCAGGCGAGCGACCTCTCGACGCGCCGTCGGCGCATCGAGGAAATTATAGGTCAGCAGCACCGGGCCAGAGGGATTGCCGCAGCTGAGCTGGTAGGGGCTGACATAGTCGCCCTCGAGCCCGGCATCGGCATAGCTCTCATAGCCCGGCCAGGTGAACTGCCGGCGCCTCTCGATGAGGGTGCGGCGCGCGTGATCCACTCAGCGCCCGAGCGCCTTGTCGATGGCTGGCTTGACCACTGTGCCGAAGAGCTCGATGGCTTTCATCACCTTGTCATGCGGCAGGGTGCCGACCGAGAATTGCAGGCCGAAGCGCTGGTGGCCGAACCATTCGTGCTGCATCAGCACCTTGTCGATGATCTCTTGCGGCGAGCCGATGAAATAGGCGCCCTGCGGGGTGGTGCCGGCTTCGAACTGGTCGCGCCCGGTGGGACCCCAGCCGCGCTCGCGGCCGATGCGGTTCATGGTCTCCTGATGGGCCGGAAAGGCGATGTCGCGGGCTTCACGGCTGTCGGCGGCGATGAAGCCATGGGCCGAGATGCCCATCGGGGTCTTGACGTTCTTGCCCAGCTTTTCGAGCGTCTGGCGGTAGAAATCGGCCAAAGGCGCGAACTGGCGCGGTTGTCCGCCGATGATCGCAATCATCAGCGGAAGCTCGTAATAGGCTGCGCGCGCTACGGAATTGGGCGTGCCGCCGACCGCGATCCAGAGCGGGATGGGCTTTTGCACCGGCTCGGGATAGATCGCGAGATCAGGGATGGCGCGGGTGTGCTTGCTGCCGGGCCAGGAGATCTTGCCGCCCTCGCGGATGGCTAGCAGCATGGCGAGCTTTTCCTCGAAGAGGTCATCATAGTCTTCGAGTTCATGGCCAAAGAGCGGGAAGCTTTCGATGAAGGAGCCGCGCCCCGCCATGATCTCGGCGCGGCCGTTGGAGATGAGATCGAGGGTCGAAAACTGCTGGTAGACGCGCACCGGGTCTTCGGAGCTCAACACCGTGACGGCGGTCGAGAGGCGGATGGATTTGGTGCGGGCAGCGGCGGCGGCCAGAAGCGTGACCGGCGCGCTCGCGACATAGTCGGGCCGATGATGCTCGCCGAGCCCGAAGAAATCGAGGCCGAGCTGGTCGGCCAACTCGATTTCCTCGAGCAGGTCGCGGACGCGCTCGGCCGGGCTCTGGGTTCGCCCGCTGAAATGCTCGAGCGTGTTCTCGACGAAGGAATAAAGCCCAAGCTCCATGGCGGCACTCTCCATTGCATTTGGCCGAGACATGGCCTTGCCGAGAGTGCCGCGCAAGACGGAACACCGGTGTAACCGGCCCCGAGCCCGATCAGACGTTGCTGGGCGAGGGCGTATAGCTCCATGGCGAGGGAGCCGGTGCCGGCGCCTGCTGGCCTGCGGTGCGATGGATTTCGGCGACGAGGCCGGGGGCCAGGTTGAGCCTGCGTGCCAGATTGGCGAGATAGGCCTGCTCGGCTTCGGTATCGGCGGTGATCGCGACGAGCGAGGCCGCATAGATTTCCGCTGCGTGCTCGGGCGTATCGGCCCGGCGGATGACGGCCTCGATATCGAGGGGCGCATTGAGCTGGTCGAAGACGAAGGCCTTTTCGTCGGCCGAAAGCGGCATGGCTTCGAGGCGCTTGAAAATGGCCTGCTGCTCCTCGGCATCGATGCGGCCATCGGCCTTGGCGGCGGCGATCATGGCGCGGACGAGCGTCTTGCCCAGCTCTTCCTGCTCGGGCTCGGCGGCGGGAAAGAACGCGTCCTCGCGCGGTGAGGGAAGCGGTGAGGTGCCGGCCTGGGACTGCTGGTGCTTCTGCCAGGCCTGATAGGCGAGCCCGCCGACGGCGGCGAGGGCGCCCAGCTTGGCGCCGCCCTTGACCATCTTGCCGAGACCGCCCCCGCTCAGCAGCATGCCGGCGGCGAGGCCCGCGGCACCGGTCATTGCCTGCTTGCGGGTGTTCGGGTCGGTCTGCAGCGCCTTGACGATATCGTTGAAGTTGAACATTGGCCGATCCTGATGTGTGACCCTGCGCACTTAGGTATGGCGCGAGCCGCACGCAAGATGCGCCACCGCGCCTGGGGCCCAAATGCAAAGAACCCCGGATGGAGATCCGGGGTTCTTTGTGGCCTCAGGGAGGGGAGGCACGATGATCTGCCCGATTACTGGGCGACCGGGGCGGCCGGGGTCGGAGCGGTCTCGACCGGAGCGGCGGGAGCCGCGGGCTCAACCGGAGCCGGGGTCACGGGCTCGACCGGAGCCGGAGCGGTCTCGGCGGGCGCCATCGGGGTCGTAGTCATCGGGGTGGTCGTCGTGTCAGTCACCGGCGGGGGCGTGGTGATGTCGACATTGGTCGTGGCAGGGCCGGAATTGGCCGAGAACACGAGATAGCCGATGGCGAGGAGGGCCAGCGCCACGATGATGCCGACGAACCAGCCGGTGGAGCTGGATTCACGGGTGTAGACGGGGCGGGCGGTGGTGGTGGTGGTTTCGTTGTAAACGGTTTCGCGTTCCGGGATAGCCATTGTGTTTTTCCTTCTTTGCTACCGTATGGCGAAAAAACGCGGTCCCCGGAGTTTCGTTCCAAACTTCGTGAACAGATCAGATTGACCGTGACTTTCGCAAACTCTACCAGTGGCGGGAAACAGGCTGGGGTGAACGATGCGCGTTTTGGTGACCGGCAGCGCCGGCTTCATCGGCTATCACACGACGCGCCGGTTGCTCGATCGTGGCGACAGCGTGGTCGGGGTCGACAATCTCAACCCCTATTACGATCCCAGGCTGAAGCAGGCGCGGCTGGCGCAGCTGCGCGCGGCCGGCGGGGAGCGGTTCGGCTTCCACGAGATCAACATCGCCGACAAGGCCGCCATGGAGGCGGTGTTCGCGGGCGATCGCTTCGACCGGGTGATCCATCTCGCCGCGCAGGCGGGGGTGCGCTACAGCCTCGAAAATCCGCTCTCCTATGTGGAGAGCAATATCACGGGCTTCACCCATCTGCTCGAATGCTGCCGGTATGGCGCGGTGCCGCACCTCACCTATGCCTCGACCAGCAGTGTCTATGGCGCCAATACGAAACTGCCGTTCTCGGAAGCCGAGGGCGTCGACCACCCATTGCAGTTCTATGCGGCGACCAAGCGCGCCAACGAGTTGATGGCGCACAGCTACAGCCATCTGTTCCGCCTGCCGACGACGGGCCTGCGGTTCTTTACCGTTTACGGGCCGTTCGGGCGGCCGGACATGGCGCTGTTCCTGTTCACCAAGGCCATCCTTGCCGGGGAGCCGATACGGCTCTTCAACAATGGCAACCACATGCGCGATTTCACCTATGTCGCCGATGTGGTGGAGGCAGTGGTGCGCGCGAGCGATGCCATCGCGGCACCGGACCCTAACTGGGACGCCTCGAACCCCGATCCGGCCGCGAGCAATGCGCCGTTCCGCATCTTCAATGTCGGCAACAACAGCCCCGTGCAGCTGGTGGATTATGTCGACGCGCTGGAAGAGGCGCTCGGGCGCAAGGCGATCCGCGAATATCTGCCGCTCCAGCCCGGCGATGTGCCCGATACGCATGCCGATGTCAGCCGCCTGACCCGCATGCTGGGCGACTGGGAGCGGACGCCGGTGAAGGTCGGCGTGGCGCGGTTCGCAGCGTGGTATCGCAGCTATTTCGGAGTGTGATATGCCCCTGGGGCTCGACGATCTGAAGCTCGCCATCATCGGGCTGGGCTATGTCGGACTGCCGCTGGCTGCGGCCTTTGGCGGGGTGCGGCCGGTGATCGGCTTCGACATCAACGCGGCGCGCATCGCCGAGCTCGAGGCCGGCCACGACCGCACCAACGAGATGAGCGGGGAGGAACTGGCCGAGGCCACGGCGCTGCGCTTTGCCAGCGATCCGGCAGCGCTTGGCGAGGCAAACACCTTCATCGTCACGGTGCCGACGCCTATCGATGCCTACAAGCGGCCAGACCTTGGGCCGCTGCTGTCGGCCAGCCGCACCGTGGGGCGGGCGCTGAAGCCGGGCGGGCTCGTGATCTATGAATCCACCGTCTATCCCGGCGCGACCGAGGATGATTGCGTGCCGGTGCTGGAAAGAGAATCCGGGCTGGTCTTCAACCGCGATTTCTTCGTGGGGTATTCGCCCGAACGCATCAACCCCGGCGACAAGACGCACAGGCTGCCCGATATCCGGAAGGTGACATCGGGCTCGACGCCCGAGGTGGCGGAGCTCGTGGATGCGCTTTATCGCACGGTGGTGCGAGCGGGCACGCACAAGGCGCCCTCGATCAAGGTGGCGGAGGCCGCCAAGGTGATCGAGAACACCCAGCGCGACGTCAATATCGCGCTCGTCAACGAGCTGGCGCTGATCTTCAACCGCATGGAGATCGATACCCAGGCGGTGCTGGAGGCGGCGGGCAGCAAGTGGAACTTCCTGCCGTTCAGGCCCGGGCTGGTGGGCGGACACTGCATCGGGGTCGATCCCTATTACCTGACGCACAAGGCGCAGGCGATCGGCTACCATCCCGAGATGATCCTTGCCGGCCGGCGGATCAATGACGGCATGGGCAGCTATGTCGCAGCGCAGCTGGTGAAGGCGCTGATCCGGCGCAATGTCGAAGTCGGTCGCAGCCGGGTGCTGGTGATGGGGCTTGCCTTCAAGGAGGACGTGCCCGATCTGCGCAATTCGCGCGTGGTGGATATCGTGGCCGAGCTCAAGAGCTTCGGCTGCACGGTCGAGATCACCGACCCGATGGTCGATGCCGACGAAGCGATGCATGAATATGGGCTCACCCTGACCGACACGCCCGAGCCGGGCAGCTATGACGGCATCGTGGTGGCGGTGGCGCACAAAGCGTTCCGCGCTTTGGGCTCCGAGGGGATCAGGGCGCTGGGGCGGTCGGGTGGAGTGGTCTATGACCTCAAGCACATCCTGCCGCGCGAGGACGCGGACCTGCGGCTCTAGCCACTCTCGATGGCGCATGAAAAAGGGCACCGCATCGAAATGCGGTGCCCCCTGATCCGGGCTGGAGGTCAATCCGTGGCAATGCCACTCAGCCGTGGCTGGTGGGAGACCGGGTCGGCGATGGTGGATCGCCGAGACCCCCGATCTCCTGCCGGTCAGCGGTTAACCCGGATCGAAGAGATCTGGTCGTTCAGGCGGCCGAGCGAACGGGTGCTGGTGGTGTAGGTGCGGCAGGTGCCGCGGAAATCAGCATGTTCGCAGACCGTGACGCTCAGCCGATCATTGTCGATCGACGAGATGCGGTCGTTCCAGTTGCCGAAACGCGCCAGGTTGTTGATGGAATCGCCGGCATTCATGCAGAAGCTGCGGCCGGCATAATCGGCATGCTCGTAAAAGCAGGCCTCGCGATCGGGACGGCCGGGGCGATCCGGACGGTCAGGACGCGGCGGATTGAAGCCCGGGGTGCCGATGCCGATCGACACGCCGCCGGGTCCGATCTGGACGCCGAAGCCGACATCGGGACGCGAGGGCTCGGGACGGCTGGGTTCGGGCCGCGACGGGCCGGGACGGCTCGGACCGGCATAGGAGAGGTAGCTGGCAGAGACCCAGCCGCTGATATTGGCGCCCTGAACATAACAGAAGCTCGACTGGCACTCGCCCACATCGATATCCTGGCCGGCGCGCAGCTGGCCGACGACGCCGAAGCCGGTGCCCGGACCCGAGCGCACATTGACATTGGCCGTAGCCTCGGCCGGCGCGGCCTGCGCCATGGCAGGCGTGAACACCACGGCAGCGGTCGCGGCAAGCGCGACGCCGGTGGCGATGTTGAGAACAAGTTTGCGGGTACGGGCCTTCATGTGACGCTCCTGACGGGCCAACTGACCAAGTCGGCTCTTATAACGGGCTGGTTTTCAAGTTAGTTCCAACGCCGATGCTTGCATTCGACGCTCATCGTTAACCGGTGATTTGGAACCAACCGCTGGGGCCCATTAACGGCAACGGGGCTGAACCCCATCTGAACGAAGCGTGCAGTATTGGACGGGCGCTCAGCTCCCGCGAACGCGTTTTGCAGGCGGCGCATCCGGCGGGCGGGTTTGCGGCGGAAGGCCATGGGGCAGCTCGGCCACGCGCCTGCAGAGAGCTTCGAAGTCGAGCAGGTTTTCGCCGAGGAAACCATGACCTTCGCGCCGGAGGCGTTCCCGTTGCGCATCGCCTCTCTTTCCCTTGCGAGACGCCCCCAGCGTTCCGTCCGAAGCCAGAACGCGATGCCATGGGATGGTTTCGGCCTCGATCGGTGTAAGGGTGGCGAGGATATAAGCGGCCTGGCGCGCGGAAATGTCCAGATGGCCGGCAAGGTCGGCGTAAGTGATCACAGCACCAGGGGGCACGCTGCGAACGATTTGGAGCAGGTCGGACTTTATGCGAGCAAAGAACGGCGACGCCATCGCCTCTCACCCTAGCTCGAGATGAGGCGCTTCCTGCCGTCTTCGCCCAGCGCGACATAAACGAACTGGCCATCAGTGACCTTGACCCGGTCGCCCAGCCGTTCGCGTTTGACCCAGGCTTCGATGGCGATGGTGATCGAGGTCTTGCCGACGCGCTCGACCGAGCAGTAGACGCAGAGGATATCGCCGACCTTGACGGGGGCGATGAAGGTCATTGCCTCGACGGCGACGGTGACCACCCGGCCCTTGACGCGCTCGACGGCGGCGATGGCGCCGGCGATGTCCATCTGGCTCATCACCCAGCCGCCGAAGATATCGCCGGCCGGGTTGGTATCGGCCGGCATGGCTAGCGTGCGGATGGTCAGTGCGCCGCGGGGTTCAGTGGAAGTGCCCTGCATGGTTCAAGCCCTCGTCCAACGTCCGGTGCGTTCTTCCCAATGCCGGCGGCACAGGGACAAATAGCGCTCATTGCCGCCGATATCGACCTGGTCGCCCTCGGTGATGACGGCGCCCTGTGCGTTCAACCGCACCACCATGGTGGCCTTGGCCCCACATTCGCAGATGGTGCGGATTTCTCGCAGGGAATCGGCGATGGCGAGCAGCTCCGATGAGCCTGGAAAGAGCCGGCCCTGGAAATCGGTGCGCAGGCCATAGCACATCACCGGCACGCCGAGCCGATCGGCGACGCGCGCCAACTGCCACACCTGATCGGCGGTGAGAAACTGGGCTTCGTCGACAAGGATGCAATGCAGCGGCCCGCTTTTGAGCAGGGCCTCGACCTTGGCGAACAGATCGTCGGTGGCATTGAACAGGTCGGCGGTTTCGCTGAGCCCGAGCCGCGAGGCGATGACGCCCTTGCCGGCCCGATCATCGAGCGCCGCCGTGAGCAGCAGCGTCTGCATGCCGCGCTCGCGATAATTATAGGCCGCCTGGAGGAGGAGGGTGGATTTGCCGGCATTCATCGCCGCATAGGAGAAGTAGAGCTTGGCCATGCCGTTCCCGTGCCGTCTATGCCGGTCTTTTGCCTCGACACGGGCGAGGCCGCGAGATGGCGGGCGGCGCCCTCCACAGGATAGTGCCGCCCAGGAGCCTCATTGCAGCACGGCATCGAGCGCCGTGATCAGGCGCTGCACCTCGTCGGGGTGGGTGTAGTGGGTGAAGGAGAGGCGCAGCACGCCATGCTGGGGATCGATGCCGACCGCCTCGAGCAGGCGATAGGCATAGAAATGCCCGCCACCGGCCATGATGCCGTGCTCGGCAAGCTTTTGCGCGAGGACAACGCCGGGCTGGTCGGTCGCCAAAGATACGGTCGGCGCGCGGATGGCCGGATCGTCCGGGCCGATGAGGCGGATGCTGTTGCGACCCTTGAGGTAATCGAGCAGCGGGGCGAGGAGGGCCTGCTCCTGCTGGCGCATGGCCGAATGGGCGCGATGGAAGGGCGTGATGCCGGAAATGCCCGGACCCGCGATTTCCGCGACGGTTTCGAGATAATCGGCAATGCCGGCCGAAGCCGCGACCTGCGCATGGTCGGGACCGGCCGGGTTGAGCCGGTAGCGCAGCTTGCCCTCGTTGAAGAAATGACCCTGGTTGGGCAATTCCATCGCGAGGCCGGGACGCACGGCCATGATGCCCTGATGCGGGCCATAGGTCTTGTAGGCGGAAAACAGATAGATGTCGCAGCCCAGCGCAAGCACGTCGGGCAGGCCGTGGGGGGCGTAGGACACACCATCGACCACGGTGATGGCGCCGACGGAGCGGGCGCGGCGCACCACCTCTTCGACCGGGTTGATCTCGCCCACGATGTTGGAGCAATGGGGCATCGCCACCATGCGGACCTTGGCATCGATCAGCGGATCGAGCGCGGTAAGCGACAGGCGGCCGGTGGTGCGATCGACCTTCCACTCGCGCACGTCTACGCCGATGGCGGCGAGCTTGCGCCAGGCGCCCGAATTGGCCTCGTGATCCTGATTGGTGACGATGATGGCGTCGCCCGGCTTCAGCCAGCCCTCGAAAGCGCGGCCCAAAACATAGGTGTTGGCCGAAGTGGAGGGGCCGAAATGCACCCAGTCGACCGGCAGGTTCAGCGCCTGTGCGATGCGGCGATAGGCGAGATCCATCGCGTCGCCCGCCTCGCGCGAGGTGCCGTAGGCGCCATAGGGCTGGACCTTGGTGCTCCAGTAGAAATGCTTCATGCGGTTGAGCACGGGCGCGCAGGTATAGGAGCCCCCGGCATTCTCGAAGAACGCCTGATCCTGAAGGCCGGGCTGGCGGAAGGCCGGGAATTCCGCCCGGATGCGTGCGGGATCGAGAACGAGCTTAGGTTCTTGCATGGGGCGGATGGTCCGGCTGACGCTGCGACGGACGAAAGTGGTAATGGTTTAGCCCCGTATCGGCAACGGGGAAGCCCGGGGACGATGCCCCGGGCTTTGTCATCAATGGCGCAACGGATCAGCCCTGCGGGGCCGGAGCCGGAGCGTCGGCGGCGGGCGGCTGGGGAGCGGGCTGCATCCGGCCGCGCGGGCCCTGGTGATGCTGACGCCAGCCGCCACGGCCTTCGCCGCGACCGCCGCGCATCTCGCCCACGCGTTCGCGCGACGGAGGCGCCAGGAGCGCCGACTGCTCGGGGGTGAGGCTCGTGACGAACGCCTCATAGTCGGGCAGCACGGATTCGATGGCGGCGATGCGTGCCGATTCGACCGAGAGCCGGTCACGGATCGACTGAACCGGATCGGCGGCCGGCGCTGCGGTCTCGGCGGCCGGATCGGGGCGCAGCGTCTCGCAGCTGTCGGCGAGCCCGGTCTGGGCGGTGAGGGCCGAGGTGCGGAAGGCATCGAACAGCGGCTGCTGGGTGCCGCTCAGCTCGAGGCGGTGCGAGAGGCGCACGAGGCCGACTTCGAGCCGCTCGGCGGCGCGCGGCGCGCAGGAGAAGGAGACGAGCATGTCGGCCCGCCCTTCGCCGCGCATCTGCATGCCGGGGCCACGGCGGTCGCCGCGCATGGCCCGATCCGGACCGCGGGCATCGCCCCGCATCTGATCATGGCGATCGAAATTACGGCCCTGGCCTAAATCATGGGCCTGGACGGCGGGCACGGCGGCAAGGGCCATGGCGGCCACGGCGAGGGCGGCAAGGGAGCGGCCAGGCCGGAAGGAGAGGGAGGTCATGGGAGGATCCTTTGCATGGGAGCCGGCCGAACGCCGACGCCCTGACACTATCCCCCCGATCCCCACGTGATCATTGCCGTGAAATGAAGATTTGGACAGCTTGGTAATGTAGCGCCAGGGCAAGCCTTTAGCGTGCCATCCTCATGTCACGCTTCAACTCACGAGGCGATATAGTCGCGCAGCGCCGCCGCTTCCTGCTCCGTCAACTCGATCTTGCGCTTGACCACGTCGCCGATGGAGATGATGCCCACGAGGCTCTCGCCCTCGACCACCGGCATGTGGCGGATGCGCCGCTCGGTCATCATCTCGAGCACCTCGTCGAGCGAGGTCTGGCGCGTGCAGGTGACCACGGCGCGGGTCATGCTCTGGCTGATCGGGGTCGAGAGGAAGCTGTTGGGATCGCTGCCCATGCGGCGCACGATGTCGCGTTCGGACAGAATGCCCGCCACATGCCCGGCATCATCGACGACCACCACGGCACCGATCCGCCGCTGGTTGAGCACTGCTATGGCTGTGGCGATCAGCTCGGTGCTGCGCACCGTGTGAACCGTGCCGCCCTTGGTCTGCAAGATTGCTTCGACATGCATATCGGGGTCCTCCATCCGCCAAGGGATGTTACCGCAACGGCGCGGACCCACAAGCGCCGCTGTTTCGGCCTTTCGGACTATTGCGCCCCGTGATCAGGCGCGCGGCGGCGACCAGCCGGTGAGCGTACGCATCGGGCGGTCGTCGCGGATGCGGACCGGCCCGCGCGGGCTCAGCCGCACGGCTTCGGCGAGAATGGCGAGCACGAGGATGCAGAGCGGCACGAACAGCAGCACCACGGCGGTATCGATCTGGGGCGTCAACCGCTCGACCTGGGCCGGGAGCACGCCGGCGAGCAGCCCGATGCCTGCCGCAGCGATGGTGAGGGAGAACGAGATGACCGGGAGCCGGGGCCAGCGCACGAATTTGCCCCAGAGCTGACGGGGCGAGGGCCGCTGCGCCTTGCCGGCCTCCTCATGCTCTGGAGCAGGAGTGGCGGAGGCGGGAAGCGCGGTCACATCGGTCATAAGGGTACTCACTGGAATAACTTCAGGGTGAAGGCAGCGATCCAATGGCAGCCTTGTGCGTATTGGTGATGGAGCCGCAAAGGCGGAAGTGAGGCATTTCCGCGGCAACTGCGTTTCGTGAGGAGGCTTGAGCCATGCAATTGCATACGCGCATGACACTTATCCCGGTCACCATCTGCCTTGTGCTGGCGATCCTTCTGTCGATGCCGGCATCGGCGCAGCCGGTGACGATCTCGGTGACGACGGCGTCGAACACCTTGCTGCCGGGCGTCTGACCACGCGCTGCTGCTTGTCTCGGATCGGGGCAGGCACTAACAGTCGTCTCCTTGTTCAGGGGAGACTGAGATGGGTTTTCTGTCCGAGGCACTGGGCCGCATCCAGCCATCGGCAACCGTAGCCGTGACGCGCAAGGCCGCCGACTTGAAGCGGGCCGGGCGTGACGTGATCGCGCTGGCGGCCGGCGAGCCCGATTTTAACACGCCGCTGCATGTGCGCGAGGCCGCGATCGCGGCGATGAACGCCGGCCATACCCGCTACACCAATGTCGACGGCATTCCCGAGCTCAAGGAAGCGGTGGCCGGCAAATTCCGGCGCGACAACGGGCTGGATGTGACGGCGGCCGACTGCTTCGTCTCATCGGGCGGCAAGCAGATCATCTTCAACGCGATGATGGCGACGCTTAACCCCGGCGACGAGGTTGTGGTGCCGGTACCCTATTGGGTGAGCTATCCCGAGATCGTGCGCCTGTGCGGCGCGGAGCCGGTCTTCGCCGTCGCCGATGCCACGACGGGCTTCAAGCTTTCGCCCGAGGCGCTTGCCGCCGCGATCACGCCAAAGACCAAGTGGCTGATCCTCAACACGCCGTCGAACCCCACGGGAGCGGCCTATACGGCCGAGGAATTGCGCGGGCTGGCCGATGTGCTCTTGGCTCATGAGCATGTGCATATCCTCACCGACGATATCTATGAATGCCTCGTCTATGACGGCAGGGCCTTCGCGACCATCGCGGAGGTGGAGCCCAGGTTGCAGCCGCGCACGCTGACGATGAACGGGGTCTCGAAATCGCACGCCATGACCGGCTGGCGCATCGGCTATTGCACGGGCCCGCGCGAGCTGCTGGGCGCGATGCTGAAGCTGCAGAGCCAATCCACCACCAATCCCGCCTCGATATCGCAATGGGCCGCCGTGGCCGCGCTCGAAGGGCCGCAGGATTTTCTGGCCGATTGGCGAAAGACATTCCAGGGGCGCCGCGACATGGTGGCGGCTGGGCTCAATGCCGCCAACGGGCTGACCTGCCTCGTGCCCGAAGGCGCATTCTATGTGTTTCCCTCATGCGCGGCTCTGCTCGGACGCAAGAGCCGGTCGGGCATGACGCTCGCGACCGATGCCGATTTCGTCATCGCCCTGCTCGAAGAGACGGGCGTTGCGCTGGTGCAGGGCTCGGCCTTCGGCCTGCCGGGGCATTTCCGCCTCTCCTACGCCGCAGCCGACAGCGAATTGCAGCAGGCCGTGGCGCGCATCCAGGCGTTCTGCGACGGCATCGCCTGAACGAAAAAGGGCCCCGCTCGAGGGGAGAGCGGGGCCCTGGATCTGCGACAGAGCCGCAGATCAGAGAGAGGCGGTCAGGGAGGAGGAGGACCGCGATCTCTTGACCCGATATATGCGCCACGCCGGCCCCTTGGACAAATGCCGGTTCGGCAGGGCTGCCATGCAGGGGGTGGGCCGGTGGGGTGGGGGCGGGGCGGCGTGGATAGTGGTGGGGCCGGGGCGCGCCCGGGAACTGGATCCCGGCTTTCGCCGGGATGACGGGGAGAGGGTGGGATGATGGGAGATGAATCGGTAGACCAATGAGACGCTGCAGACCGGCTCGGAAACCGTCACCCAACGTCTCCCAAGCCCCCGTCATTCCGGCGAAAGCCGGAATCCATCTTCTTTCCTTTGCCTCATCAATCCGGGCACGCCGCCCCTCCAAAGTCAGTCCAGCCGACCGGCCAAAAAAAAGGCTCCATCCGAAGATGGAGCCTTGCGATCGAACCGAAGTTCAAATCTCAAAAGTGATGGCAAGTGGACGAGGGAGGAGGAAACGCCACTTGCCGGGTGGTATCCGTCGAGGGAGGAGGAACGACGGCTACCGGGTGTCGACTGGTCGGGACCGAGGGAGGAGGAGACGGCCGGACCGCATCGACAAGTACGAATATGATGGCATCGGCCGGTTTCAGCAATGCGGCCAAGGTCATGCCAGCTATGCGCCCCATGCAGGGAAGGGTCAGCAATGCTGCCCGATTAAGCATCAGCCTGCTTGCGTGGTCGGCAGCATGATAAAAGACTGTGCGGAAAAAATAAGGCCCCGCCTGAGGGGGAGGCGGGGCCAAGGGAGCGAGAGCATGACTCTCACTTGGAGGTACCGACATGGGTGGTGGAGGGAGGGGACCAACCGATGCCGATGCGCAGGAAATAGGCAGGGCAGGGTATTCGTTCAAGGCAGTGCGACAACATGCCAGCCATGCGCTGATCGCATGCGGCTGGCGACCCACTCAGGCGAGAGGGCTCAGAAGCTCCACTCACGCGCCTTGTTGACGAGAAAGTCGCGGAAGACCCCGACGCGCTTGGAGTTCTTGAGGGCCGGCGGGTAGACGAAATAGGCCTCGTATGAGGGAATATCGATGCCCGGAAGCACCCGATGCAGCGATTGCTCGTTCTCGGTGACGTAATCGGGCAGCATGGCGATGCCGATGCCGGCGCGCGCAGCCTGCATCATGCCGTAGATGGCATTGACCTTGAGCACAGGCCGACGCGGGCTGGAATCGGGCCGCCCCAAGCGCTCGAGGAAATTGATGTCGCCGAGATAAGAGGGCACCGGCTCGCCGAAGGTGATGACGCGGTGATTCTCGGAATCGAGGGCTTCGACCGTGCCGGGCTCGCCATGCCGGGCCAGATAGTCCTCGGACGCATAGAAGTGGTTGTGCACCGTGAACAGCTTGCGCTGGATCATCTCGGACTGGTTGGGCCGGTGCAGGCGGATGGCGACATCGGCCTCACGCATGGCGAGATCGAGCTCGGCATCGTTGAGGCGGATCTCGATCTGGATTTCGGGATAGAGCGGCAGGAACTCGTTGATGCGCGATGCCAGCCAGCTCGACCCGATGCCGACGGTGGTGGTAACCACGAGAGGCCCGGTGGGTACCTCCTGGCTTTCGGACATCTGGGTCTCGACCTGCTGGAGCTCCCAGTGCATGCGATGCGCGGTGCGAAACAGCTGCTCGCCGACCTCGGTCAGCACGAGCCCGCGGGCGTGGCGGATGAAGAGCTTGAGCTTGAGGTCATCCTCGAGTGCGGAAATCTGCCGCGATACCGCCGACTGGCTCATGTTGAGCTTTTCGGCGGCGTGGGTGAAGCTGCCGGCCTCGGCCGCGGTGTGGAAGATGCGGAGCTTGTCCCAATCCAGCATGGCCTATTCGGCCGCTTCTGCGAGTTCGTGAGCGGCGAGATATTTCTCGGCCTCGAGCGCGGCCATGCAGCCCATGCCCGCCGCCGTGACGGCCTGGCGATAGACATCGTCGGTGACGTCCCCCGCTGCAAAGACACCGGGAATATTGGTCTGGCTCGTGCCCGGCTTCACCTGGAGGTAGCCGCCCGGCTTCATGTCGAGCTTGCCCGAAAACACCGCGGTGGCGGGCGCATGCCCGATGGCGACGAAAATGCCATCGACCGCCAGCGTTTCGGTGGCGCCGGACACCAGATCGCGCAGCACTGCGCCATTGACCGAAGGGGGCATGGCGGCACCGGTGACGTCGGCGAGCTCCGTATTCCAGCGCACCTCGATCTTGGGATGCTTGAAGAGGCGCTGCTGCAGGATGCGTTCGGCGCGGAAGGAGTCGCGACGGTGGATGACCGTGACCTTGCTGGCGAAATTGGTGAGGAAGAGCGCTTCCTCGACGGCGGTGTTGCCGCCGCCCACCACAAGCACATGCTTGTTGCGGTAAAAGAACCCGTCGCAGGTGGCGCAGGCCGAGACGCCAAAGCCCTTGAACTTCTCTTCCGACGGCAGCCCAAGCCATTTGGCCTGCGCGCCCGTGGCGATGATGAGGGAATCGCAGGTGTAGCGCTTGCCGCTGTCGCCGGTGAGCACGAAGGGCCGGCGATCGAAATCGACCGATACGATGAGATCGTTCTCGATGCGGGTGCCCACATGCTCAGCCTGGGCCCGCATCTGCTCCATCAGCCAGGGGCCCTGGATGACATCGGCGAAGCCGGGGTAATTCTCGACATCTGATGTGATGGTGAGCTGACCGCCCGGCTGCATGCCGGCGATCATCAGGGGCTCGAGCATCGCACGCGCGGCGTAGATGGCGGCCGTGTAGCCCGCCGGGCCCGATCCTATGATGATGACTTTGGCGTGCATCGCGACGCTTTCTCCGCACTATCCGACCAAAGGCTAAGATAGGGCTTGGACGCCGGCCTGTTCAAGCCGGCTGGCACCAAAGTGGCGAGATGCCGCGCCGTGACGCACCGAAAAGCAACATTGCGGACCCCCTTCGGGCCCGCAATGCACGACATGTGGGAATCAGACGTATTTGAGGTCGAGAATTTCGTAGCCGCGCGAGCCGCCCGGCGCCATGACCTCGAACGAATCACCCACCTGCTTGCCGATCATGGCCCGGGCGATGGGCGAGGAAATCGAGATGCGGCCATTGCTGGCGTCGGCTTCCTGATCGCCCACGAGGGTGTAGGACTTCTCCTCGTCGGACCCTTCATCGACGATCCTGACCGTGGCGCCGAACTTGACGGTGTTGCCCGCGATCTTGGAGACATCGATGATATCGGCGAGCGCCAGTATGCCCTCGAGCTCCTGGATGCGGCCTTCGTTGAGGCTCTGCTGCTCCTTGGCGGCGCTGTACTCGGCGTTTTCCGACAGATCGCCATGGGCGCGCGCTTCGGCAATGGCCTCGATGATGCGCGGACGATCCTCGCTCGTGCGGCGGCGATACTCCTCCTGGAGTGCCGCATAGCCGGCGGGGGTCATGGGTATCTTGTCCATTGTCTCTTCCATGTCAAAATCGGCACGGGGGCCCATCGGGCCCTTGCGCCTCAGCGTGCTTGGGATATGTGGGCGAAGACTGCCTTTGCCGAAAAGGCCGGTCAAGCTGCCCAGGCGACATCGCATCGCCGCCTGCTGATATGGCGGGGCAGGGCGCGGATTTACAACCCGCAAAAGGCCCCAAAATCAAACGGCGCAGCCGGAGGCCGCGCCGAATTCTGTCGCAATCGCCGGTTTGATATCAGGCCGGAGACAGGTTATCGGCTGCGGACTTGCCGGTGCGCTTGTCCTTGACGATCTCGTAGTTGACCTTCTGCCCCTCATCGAGGCCATTGAGGCCAGACCGCTGCACGGCAGAAATGTGCACGAACACATCAGCCCCGCCCTCGTCGGGCTGGATGAATCCGAAGCCCTTCTGACCGTTGAACCATTTCACAGTGCCGGTAGCCATATAAGTCCCTCTCGCAGTCTATGCCGTGGCGGTCACCACCCCAATTGGGACGACCCAGCCAATCAAACGCCCGGAATGCACAGCCGTCATGGGCGCCAGTAACGCCCGCTGCCGACAGTACCGATCTATTCGACGCAGGGGACCGTAGCGCGAAACTTTGTTTTCGACAATATGGCAAGATGACGACAGCAAACGCCCCGGGAACCGAGGGTCCGGGTGGGCGAAAGCGGCGGCGGAGGACGGGGTGACCGGCGTGCGGCGTAAAGCGCAAGGCCGGTCGAGCCGCGATCGGAAACCCGACCATAGAGATTGAAGCCGGCACGGCAAGCGCCACCTGCCGGCGGGCATTGCTTTTCCCCCGGTTTTGGGGCAAATGCGCGCGCCGGCCTTCGCCGGTCCCTTTCCGGACCCATCGTGACCAAGACACTCCTGTCTTCTGGCGACCTGATCGCCGACCGCCGCGCGTCCTATGCGCAGATGCTCTTTATCGGCGGCGACCCCGCCGCAGCCGCCGACCTGATGGAACAGGCGCTCGAACGGGTGCCGGACTGGCCCGCCGGGCTCGACCTGCTCGGCCGGTTCCGGGAGGCGGCAGGCGATGTGGCCGGCGCCATCGCGGCGTGGCGTGAACTCGCCGCGCGCGACGCCGAAGGCATTTTCGGAGCCACACTCAAGCTCGCCGTACATGGCGCGGCGATCGCGCCCGACCGCACAGAGCCGGGCTATGTGGCGGCGCTCTTTGACACCTATGCCGATGATTTCGATGCCGCGCTGCTGCAGCGGCTGGGCTATCGGGTTCCGGGCCTCATCGCCGCGGGATTGAACGTGGCAATGGCGGATGCAGGTGTCGAGCGCGTCGCCAAGGCGCTCGACCTGGGCTGCGGCACCGGGCTCATGGGCGAGCATCTGCGGCGGCCCGTGTCGCATCTTACGGGCATCGACCTCTCGGCCGGCATGCTGGCCGAGGCGCGGCTCAAGGGAATCTATGACGAGTTGAGCGAGGCGGAACTCAACGCCTATCTCGCTGGCAGTGCCGATCTCGTCGATATCGTCACGGCGGCCGATGTGTTCGTTTATTGCGGCGCCTTGCCGCCGCTGTTCGAGGGCGTTGCGCGGGTGCTGCGTCCGGGCGGGCTCTTCGCGTTCTCGGTGGAAACCCATGCCGGGCCCGAGGCCTTCGTGCTGCGCCCGAGCCTGCGTTATGCGCATGGAAAGGCGGCGACGCTCGCGGCACTTTCAGAGGCGGGGTTCACCCTCATCTCGGCGCACGAGGAGGCTTTACGCGAGGATCGCGGCGAGCCGGTGATGGGGCTGGTTATCGTCGCGCGCCGCGCTGCCCAAGCAGCTGTCGCCGATCTGCGCCCGGCGGAGGCAGCCAAGGCGGAGACTGTCGAGGCAGCGCCGTCGCTGCATTGACAAGGCCGGCGCGTGACAGGCGCGCCGGCGTCTCTAAGTCTTTGTTTTTTCGCGTTTCCGGACGGCGAACCGGTATCCACTTCGCCTGGAAACGCTCCAGTCAGCGCGGAATGGCCGCGTTGAGCCAGTAGACCTCGCCGGCGACATCGATGCGGCGCACCAGCATGTCGCGGATGGAGTCGTCGTTGAGCTCGGTGTTGACCGACAGCGCGTCGACGACCAGCTCCTGCCCAAGATTGCGGTCGATCTCGTAAAAGCGGAAGGGCGTTGCGTCGCCGACCGCCTCGGGGTGTTCGCCGCCCGTCCAGAGATAGTCGCCGCCATCACTGGTGGCGAGATACTGGGCGATCTCGAGTTCGGCGATGGCCTGGGCCTCGGTGGCAACGCCATCGACGCGATCGAGGAAATTCGGCGTCCAGTCGGCAAGCACGGCATCGGCCTCCGACCATTCGGCGCGCGCGTCGAGCGTGGCGTCGGGATCGAGGCACGGCCGCCCGCCGCACTCATCGGACGCTGCTTCATCATCGCCGATATCGCGGGCGCTGACGTCGAGAAGTGCCGCGACCGACCCCATCACGGGGAAGAACACGAGGCGCCAGGCCCGGTGCGGCCCTTCGCCGAATTCGGAAAGCTCGGCGACGTTCTCGGCACCCAGTTGATCGACCAGCGCCGCGTGCAGCGCCGGACCCAGATTGTAGCGCCTGAGCTCGACGAAACTGTAGCGCGCCGGCGCACCATCCTCCTCGACGAGGACTTCGCCATAAGCGATGGAGGTGCGGGTGTGATCGAGGGCAGCGTCCGCCCCCGCAAGGAGGATGGCTTGCTCGACAGGGCCGACATTGCCACCGGGCGCTATCAGATCGGTGCGCGTCCACTGGCCGGCGAGCGTATCATTGGCGTCGGCCGCATCGGCAACGACGAAGCCCGGAGCGCCGATAAAGGCTGCGATCGTCTCGTCGATTTCAGCCGAAAGGGCAGGCGTGGCCACCGCAAGGGCGGCCACGAGAGCGGTTGCGCGCCGGATCATGAACCGAACCGCGACAGGGCGTTGAAATCGATGGCATTGGCATAAGCGAGCTTGTCGTCGCGGCCAGCGCCGCCTTCGATGGTGACAAGGAAGCGATTGGCGACCACGAAGGTCAGCTTGCCATCCTGATCTTCGAGCCCGTTCTGGCTGCCGACGCGCACTGGCTTGCCCATCGCCGACATCATCGCCGGGTTGGAGAAGATGCCGATGAACTGCCCGAGGATCGGGGAATCGCCGATCATCTCGACGCGGATATCGCCTGATCCGCCACTATAGCTGCGCGCTACCTGCATGCCGCCGCCGAACATCGCCATGCCGGCGCTTTCGCTCTCGATCTCTTCGGCCGTCCAGCCCGGCAGGGCGGCCGGCAGCAATTGAGCGAAGCGATCCGAATTCATCTGGCTGATGAGCTGGATGGCATAGTTGAGCGACTGGCTGGCGCCCGAGATATTCTGCGCCTCGTAAGCCTCGAGGGCCTCGCGGATGGTATCGCTGATTTCGTCGGCCTGTGCCGGTACGATCATGGCGGCGGCGATCAAGATCGCGACGATCTGCTTTTTCATTCTGGTCCCCAAACCAACTTTTGAACAACGACGATATTCAATAGGGGCTCAAGCTGAACGCAGCATGACTGGCGCGTTCACGCGCAATCGCCACGTTAGGGAGCGGCGATTCGAGCGCGGGCGATGGCCTCGATGAGGTCCATCGGAATGGGGTCTTTATAGAGGAAACGCACCGTGTCGCTGCCGCTGCGGAAGGGGGCGATGCGCTCTTCCAAGACCGGATCGGCGGGGTAGACCGGATAAAGGCCGAGATGCTTTTTCCACGCGCCGGCAAAGAGATAGGTGCCGGCATAGGAAAATTTCGGCATGCCGTATTTTACGGCTTCGACCACCTCCGGATCGATGGCGTGCATCAGATCTCGAACCTGCTCGATGATGTGAGCGGTGTGGGGTTCGAGGCTGGCGATGTAGGCGTCGACAGTGTCTGGCTTCGGCATGGTTCCCCCCGCTTTCGCTGGGGAGCATAGGCCGGATCAGCAACAGGCAGAAGTGGAGCGCCCCAAGACCGGGGCGCTCCTCTAAAACTCAGTCGCGAAAGTAATCCTGCAAGGGGCGCACGACGAGAGCGCCCTGCTGGTAGGCGATGATACCCTCCACCGCGGCGACCGCGCCGGGAATGGTGGTGTAATAGGGGATCTTGCCCATCAGCGCAGTACGGCGGATGTCGCGGCTGTCGGAGATCGACTTGGCGCCATCGGTGGTGTTGATCACCAGCTGCACGCCGCCATTCTTCATCGAATCGACGATATGCGGCCGGCCTTCGAGCACCTTGTTGACCTTGGTGGCGGCCACGCCGTTTTCGCTGAGATAACGCTGCGTGCCGCTGGTGGCGACGATTGTGAAGCCGGCGGCGACCAGCCGGCGCATCGATTCGATGACCAGCGCCTTGTCCTCGTCGCGCACCGAGACGAAAACCGTGCCCTGGCGCGGCACCTTGCTGCCGGCACCCATTTGCGACTTGGCAAAGGCCAGCGCGTAATCGAGATCGAGCCCGATGACCTCGCCGGTCGACTTCATCTCGGGGCCCAGCACCGTATCGACCCCGGGGAAGCGGTTGAAGGGGAACACCGCTTCCTTGACGCCCACATGGTTGAGCTTGCGCTCGGTGAGATTGAAGCTGGCAAGGCTTTCGCCGGCCATGATGCGCGAGGCGATCTTGGCGATAGGCGTGCCGATGACCTTGGCCACGAAGGGCACGGTACGCGAGGCGCGCGGATTGACCTCGAGGATGTAGATCACCCCGTCCTTGAGGGCGAACTGGATGTTCATCAGCCCGCCGACCTTGAGCGCGAGGGCGAGTTCGGTCGCCTGGCGCTTGAGTTCGGCGAGGGTGGCTTCATCGAGATGCTGGGGGGGCAGCGAGCAGGCGCTGTCGCCCGAATGGATGCCAGCCTCCTCGATATGCTCCATGATACCGCAGACGAACACGTCCTTGCCATCGGACAGGCAGTCGACATCGATCTCGATGGCGCGGCTCAAATAGCCATCGAACAGCAGCGGGTTTTCGGCCAGCACCGAATTGATCTGGCCGGTCTTGTCGTTGGGATAGCGCGACAGGATATCGGGCGGCACGAGGCTCGTAAGCGTGCCCTGCACATAGTGCTCGAATTCGGACGGCGAATGGACGATCTGCATCGCGCGGCCGCCAAGCACGTAGGACGGGCGGATGACGAGCGGATAGCCGAGCTTTTCGGCCACGAGGCGTGCCTGTTCGAGCGAATAGGCGATGCCGTTCTTGGGCTGGTTCAGCTCGAGCCGGCCGATGAGCTTGGAGAAGAGATCGCGGTCTTCGGCGAGGTCGATCGAGGAGGGCTGGGTGCCCAGGATCGGCACGCCGGCGCGCTCGACGGCATCGGCGAGGTTGAGCGGGGTCTGGCCGCCGAACTGCACGATCACCCCATGCAGCGTGCCGTTGGATTTTTCGAGCTCGAGGATCTCGACGACGTCTTCTTCCGTTAGCGGCTCGAAATAGAGCCGGTCGGAGGTATCGTAGTCGGTCGAGACCGTCTCGGGGTTGCAGTTGACCATGATGGTCTCATAGCCGGCCTCGGCGAGCGCGAAAGCGGCATGGCAGCAGCAATAATCGAACTCGATGCCCTGGCCGATGCGGTTGGGCCCGCCACCCAGGATCACCACCTTCTTGCGATCGGAGGGCCGCGCCTCGTTCTCGACCGTGCCGGCGAAGGGCACTTCGTAGGTGGAATACATGTAGGCGGTGGGTGACGCGAATTCGGCCGCCGAAGTGTCGATGCGCTTGTAGACCGGACGGACGCCCAGACCGGTGCGCAGCTTGCGCACATCGGAGGCCTTGAGGCCGGCGAGTTCGGCGAGGCGCGCATCGGAAAAGCCCATGGACTTGAGGCGCCGCATGGGAGCCGGCTGTTGGGGCAGGCCGAGCTGGCGGACCTTCTTTTCCATCTCGACGATGCCGTGGATCTGTTCGAGGAACCACGGATCGATCTTGCTCGCCTCATGAATGTCTTCGAGCGACATGCCGAGCCGCATCGCTTCGGCCACATGCAGCAGCCGCTGCGGGGTCGCCACGGCGACGGCGGCACGGATGGCGTTGCGGTTCTCGTCCTCATTGAGGCCGAGGCCGGGTATGCCGATCTCGTTGAGGCCGGTAAGCCCGGTCTCGAGGCTGCGCAGAGCCTTCTGCAGCGATTCCTGGAAGGTGCGGCCGATGGCCATCGCCTCGCCCACCGACTTCATCGATGTAGTGAGGCGGTTGTCGGCGCCCGGAAACTTCTCGAAAGCGAAGCGCGGGATCTTGGTGACGACGTAGTCGATGCTGGGCTCGAAGCTCGCCGGGGTCGCGCCGCCGGTGATGTCGTTTTCGAGCTCGTCGAGCGTATAGCCGACGGCAAGCCGGGCCGCGACCTTGGCGATGGGGAAGCCCGTGGCCTTGGATGCGAGCGCCGAGGAGCGCGACACGCGCGGGTTCATCTCGATGACGATCATGCGCCCGTCGGCCGGGTTGATGGCGAACTGGACGTTCGAGCCGCCGGTTTCGACGCCGATCTCGCGCAGAACCGCGAGCGAGGCATCGCGCATCACCTGATATTCCTTGTCGGTGAGCGTGAGGGCGGGGGCAACCGTGATCGAATCGCCGGTATGCACGCCCATCGGATCGAGGTTCTCGATCGAGCAGATGATGATGCAGTTGTCGTTCTTGTCGCGAACGACCTCCATCTCGTATTCTTTCCAGCCGAGGACGCTTTCCTCGATCAGGACTTCATTGGTGGGCGAGGCGTCGATGCCGCTCTCGCAGATGGTGAGGTATTCCTCGCGGTTGTAGGCGATGCCGCCGCCGGTGCCGCCGAGCGTGAAGCTCGGGCGGATGATGGCAGGCAGGCCGATGACGTCGAGCGCCTGCAGGGCCTCGATGGTGTTGTGGGCGAGCATCGAGCGCGGGGTCTCGAGCCCGATCTTCTTCATGGCATCGCGGAAGAGCTCGCGATCCTCGGCCTTGTCGATGGCATCGGCGGTGGCGCCAATCATCTCGACGTTGAATTGATCGAGCACCCCCATCTTGCGCAGCGACAGCGCGCAGTTGAGCGCAGTCTGGCCGCCCATGGTGGGCAGGAGCGCGTCGGGGCGCTCCTTCTCGATGATCTTGGCGACGACCTCGGGGGTGATCGGCTCCATATAGGTGGCGTCGGCCAGATCCGGATCGGTCATGATCGTCGCCGGATTGGAGTTGACCAGGATGATCCGGTAGCCTTCGTCCTTGAGCGCCTTGACCGCCTGGGTGCCGGAATAGTCGAATTCGCACGCCTGCCCGATGATGATGGGCCCGGCACCGATGATGAGGATCGATTTGATGTCGGTGCGTTTGGGCATGGGTCCTGTCTCAGCTTTGTGACGCGAAACCGGCTCTGGAAGCCGGGCTGCCTGCATTGAGGCCGGCGCGCGCCATCGCCTGGCGCTGTTGCACGCAGGAAAAGGCGCGTCCGATGTGGTTAGGAGCGCTCCTTAGCCGAAGCGCGAGAGGATTTCCAGCGCCGAGGCGCGCCAATTCAACGCATCAGCGGGTGGGTGCGGCGGCGACCCAGGCACGCGGCAGGTAGCCATAGGCATCGACCGGCCAGACTTCACCGGCCGGAATGACCGGGCGCGCGCCCTCGCAACTCCACATGCCACCGGGGGCGGCGATGTTGCGGGTGCCGGGATTGGCCTGGCAATAGGCGATCATCTGCTGGGCATTGGGTGTCACCGAGCAGACGGCGCCCGAGGTCTCGATGCACACGTAAACCTTGCTGTCGGCGCAGCGCCAGCGTGCCGGAGCCGACATGGCGCCGCGCATCTGGCGCAGATTCTGCACCATGGCGAGGGGAAGGTCGGCCTGGATCAGGCTGGGATCGGGACGATGATCGGTACCGCGCGCGGCGCAATAGGCGAAGGGATCGGCAAAGCTGTTCGACGCGGTCTGGACCGAAGCGAGGCTCGCAACCTCGTCACGCTGCGCCGAGCGCTGGATGCGGGGCCGCGGGAAGGGAGTAGGACCGGCCGGCGCGGCGACAGCGGCGACCGGGGCCGGCGCGGACAGGAAGGCATCGGATGGCACGGGAGACGGCACGCCGACCTGTCGCGGTGCAACGGCTGCGCCCTGCGACGGGACGAGGGCATTGGCGGGTGCGTTGGGATCGAACTGCAAGGGCTGGGTGTGGAGCGGCTCGGGCACCACGGGCGCCGACGAGAGGCTGGCAACGGCGGTGGGCAGGGCCCGGCCGGCACTGGTTGCAGTGATCAGCGCATCGAGCGACGGCACGTTCTGAATCGCGGTCGGCTGGGACGGGGGGGCCGGCGCGATGACGGGAACGGGCGGCATGGGCTGGGCGGACTGCGTCGCGACAGCACCGCTCTGGGTGCGTCCGAACAAAAGCGACTCGGGGCCTCGCAGGTAATCAACCGTAACGAGCCCGCCAAGCCCGCCCACGAAAATCAATGCAAAGGCGGCCTGGAGGAAACCAGCGACCCGCGTGCTCCAGCTGCCCTGGGCGCGCTCGAGGAGGGCATATTCGGCCTCGTAGCCCTGGCGATAACCACGCGCCGCGCCCATCTGGCGGCCATCGGGATCGGTGGGATCGACGCGGAACTCGATCGAGTGATCCTCGAAATATTCGGGCTGCACATCGCGGCGAGGGCGGGAAGCCGGTGCAGGCTCGACCCGGCGGGCACGGACGGGCTCTATCGCGACCGGGGCCGGCGCCACGGCGGCACGCATCACGGGCTGCGGACGCGGTGCGGGACGACGACGAACGGGAGCAGGCTCCTCTTCGATCTCATCGTCGTCGGCGCTCTCGTCAACGAAGCGTTCGCGCATCAGGCGCGGCCGGTTGCGGGCCGGCTTCTGGCGGCTGGGCAGGGAAAAGAGCGACGAAAGATCGGGCCCATCGGGCAGCACGCCACTGTCGGCAACGAAGGCCACGATGGCACCGGCCACCGAAAGCAGGATGGCGATGCCGATGGCCGGGGTGACGTGATTGCCTGTGGCGACCCCCACCAGCAGCCAGCATACGGCGCCGGCAAGCATGACGATCGCGCCGAGCCGGAGATTGCTGAGCGCGAGAACCGCCCCCCCGAGGCTGATCATCGGCACCACGAAGAGCGCGATCAGCAGTGCAAGGCGCACCAGCGTTCCGGCGGCCTCGAGGTCGAAACCGGCTGCGTGCGGCGCGAACAACCCCATCCAGAGCCCTACGGCGCCGGCAAGAAGACCACAGACGAGGGCTGCAATGCGCAACAGGCGAACTCCGACACGGGTACACAAGGCGGGCGCCACCCTCGAACTGGCGACGCGCGGGGAGATTAACAGGAAGTGAACTCAAGACAAGCGAGCCACCGTAGCAAGTGGGCCACAGTTCCAAAGATACGCCCGTTGCATCGCAGATCGGATGTGTCCTATGGCTCGACGTCGCCGCCGGCCTCTACGGCTGGCGGGGTGAGTGAGTGTGGTCGTCGTGACGATAGACAAGGCCAGCGGCGGGCGCGCGCTGCGCGTGCTGTTCGTGTCGCAATGGTTCGATCCGGAGCCGGTGCCCAAGGGGCTGGCCTTCGTAAAGGCGTTGCGGGACACCGGCATGGATGTTGAAGTCGTCACCGGCTTCCCCAATTATCCGGGCGGGCGCGTCTATCCCGGCTTCCGCATCCGGCCGATGTCGCGGGAGGAAGCCGATGGCATCAGGGCCACGCGACTGGCGCTTTACCCCAGCCATGACCGCAATGCGCTGGGCCGGGCCCTCAATTATCTGAGCTTCTGCTTTTCGGTCTTCTGGTATCTGCTGCTGGTGGCCCGCGGAAAGCATGATGTCATCCACGTCTACCATCCGCCCATAACCGTCGGGCTTGCGGCGGTGCTGGCAGAGATCGTGTGGCGCAGGCCTGTGGTGCTCGAAGTGCAGGACCTCTGGCCCGATTCGCTCAAGGCCACCGGCATGGCGGACGCGACGCCACTGGTGACGGGCGTGGGCTGGATATGCCGCTTCGTCTATGCGCGCTCGCGCCGGATCATCGCGCAGTCCCACGGCATGGCGCGAGCGCTCGCGGCGCGCGGCGTGCCGGCGCAAAAACTTGAGGTAGTACACAACTGGGCCGACCTGCCTCTGCGGCAGCAGGGCGAGCACCGGCCGTTGGGCTGGCCCGAAGCGGAATTCACCGTGCTGTTTGCGGGTAATCTGGGGCTGGCCCAGGCACTGGAGACGGTCATCGCGGCCGCTGCGCGCGTCCGCGCCGCCCGCCCGGGCATCAGGTTCATCTTCCTGGGCAGCGGGATTGCCGAGGATGGGCTCCGGGATGAGGCTCGGCGGCTCAAGGCTGACAACGTTTTCTTTTTGCCGCGTGTGCCGATGGCGGAGGTGGATGCCTATCTGCAGCAGGCCGATGCGCTGCTGGTGCATCTGGCCGACGATCCGCTGTTCGAACTGACCGTTCCCTCCAAGACGCAGGCCTATATGGCGGCGGGCCGGCCGGTGATCATGGGCGTGCGGGGCGATGCCGCCGAACTCGTCGAACGCGCCGGCTGCGGGCTGGTGGTGCCGCCGCAGGACCCTTCGGCTCTGGCCCAGGCGGTGATCGCGCTTGCGGACATGCCCGAGGAGGCGCGCAGCCGGATGGGCGAACGCGGCCGGATGTTCTATGAGTCGCACCTGTCGGTCGCCCATGGCGTCGGCAAGATCGCAGAGGTTCTGAGGACCGCCGCCAATGCCGCGTGAGCGCATCTATGCGAGGATCAAGCGCGGGCTCGACGTGGTCGTGGCCGCGCTGCTGCTGGTGCTGCTGTCTCCGGTGATCGGGCTCGTGGCGCTGGCCGTGCGCCTTCAGATGGGCACTCCCGTGGTCTTTCGGCAGAAGCGCCCCGGCCTCCATGGCCAGCCATTCGAGCTCTTGAAATTTCGTTCGATGATCGACGCCTTCGATGCCGAGGGCCGGCTGCGCAGCGATGCGGAGCGGCTGACCCCGCTGGGCCGATGGCTGAGGGCCACCAGCCTCGACGAGTTGCCACAGCTCTGGAACGTGCTGCGCGGTGACATGAGCCTCGTCGGACCGCGGCCCCTGTTGATGGATTACCTGCCGCTCTACAGCGAATCGCAGGCGCGGCGGCACGATGTGCGCCCCGGGGTCACCGGGCTGGCGCAGGTGAAGGGCCGTAACCTCATCGACTGGCGGGAGAAATTCGAGCTCGACATCTGGTATGTCGATCATCTGAGCTTTCTGCTCGATCTGCGGATCCTCGGCCTCACCGTGATCAAGGTGTTGCGGCGCGATGGCATAGATGCCGGTGGCGGCACGACGATGCCGCGCTTTGAAGGCACGAGCCCGGTGCGCAAGGGCGAGGGCCGCTAGAGGATGCGGCTGATCGGCATCTATGGCGCGGGCGGCATGGGCCGCGAAGTGATGTCGATGCTGCGCGCCATGCCCTTCGACCCCGGCGCGATCCGGCATGTGTTCATCGACGATGGCCAGCCGCGCCCGGTGGTCGAGGGCCATGAGGTGGTGGACTGGCCCGGTTTTCTGGAGCTTCCGACCGAGTCGAGAAGCGTGCTCATTTCTCTTGCCGATGCGACGCTGCGCCGGCGGATCGGCGAGCGATGCCGGTCGGCCGGCGTGGGGTTCGAGACGCTGATCGCGCCGCCCACCCAGGTGCTGGAGCGCGCCCGGATCGGGGAGGGCGCCTGTATCGGGCCGTTTTCGCTCATTGGGGCGGATACCGTCATCGGCGATTTCGTGCAGATCAACGCCCATTGCTATGTGGCCCATGATTGCGTGCTCGGCGATTACGTGACGCTTGCGCCGGGCGTGCGCTGCAACGGCAATGTGGTGGTGGGCGAGGGCGCCTATATCGGGGCCGGCGCGGTGATCCGGCAGGGCACGCCCGGCAGGCCGTTGCGCATCGGGGCGGGAGCCATCATCGGCATGGGCGCGGTAGTGACGAAGGATGTCGAAGCCGGTAGCGTGATGATCGGTGTTCCCGCTCGACCGAAAGACTGACAATGGCCAGTATTCCCGACTACGCTCCGTGGCCGCATTACAGCGCGGAAGAAATCGCTGCGGTGACGCGGGTACTGGCCTCGGGCAAGGTCAATTACTGGACCGGGACCGAATGCCGCGACTTCGAAACGGAGTTCGCGCGCTGGGTCGGGACCCGTCACGCGATCGCGCTGACCAATGGCACGGTGGCCCTCGATCTGGCGCTCGAGGGGCTGGGCATCGGGTCGGGCGACGAGGTGATCGTGACGCCGCGCACGTTCCTTGCCTCGGTGTCGAGCGTGGTGAATGCCGGCGCGACGCCGGTGTTTGCCGATATTGACCGCGACAGCGGCAATATCACTGCCGAGACGATCGCGCCGATGATCACGCCGCGGACGAAGGCGATCGTCCCCGTGCATCTCGGCGGCTGGCCCTGCGAGATGGACCCGATCATGGCGCTGGCCGAGGCGCATGGGCTGTTCGTCATCGAGGATTGCGCCCAGGCCCATGGCGCGCGCTATCGTGGCCGGTCGGTGGGCAGCATCGGACATGTTGCGGCGTGGTCGTTCTGCCAGGACAAAATCATGACCACGGGCGGCGAAGGCGGCATGGTCACGACCAATGACGAGGCGCTGTGGCGCCGGATGTGGTCGTTCAAGGACCATGGCAAGGATTGGGATGCGGTCTACAACCGCCAGCATCCGCCGGGATTTCGCTGGCTGCATGAGAGTTTCGGCACCAACTGGCGGATGCTCGAGATTCAGGCGGTGCTCGGGCGCATCCAGCTGGCCCGGATGGCGGACTGGACCCCGCGGCGCAACGCGCTGGCACGCGCCCTTGCCGAGGCCCTCGCCGGTGCCGAGCAGCGCGGCGTGATCCGCATGCCGCAGGCCCGCTTCGATACTGCCGACGGGCCGGAGGTTCACGCGCAGTATCGGTTCTACGCTTATCTCGACCCGACCCGGCTCGGGCCGGGCTGGACGCGGGAGCGGATCGTCTCCGAGATCAGCGCTGCCGGAGTGCCGTGCTTTTCGGGATCGTGCAGCGAGGTCTATCGCGAAAAGGCCTTTGACGGCACGCCGTGGCGGCCGGCGTCGCCGCTGCCCAATGCGCGCGAGCTGGGCGAGACGAGCCTCGCGTTCCTGCTGCATCCCACCCTCAGCGAAGCGGCCGTGCGGCATGCCGGAGCGGTTGCTGCGTCGGTGCTCGAGCGGGCAAACGATGGGGCGCTGGTACGCTGAAGCGTCGGCCCGGCGGTTGATCGATGTTCCGTGATGCTGTCTAGTCGCGCCGTCGCGCCCAAGGGCGCAGGTCAAGGCTATTGAAGCAAAGAGGACGAAGATGCCCCAGCAGCCCCGCATCACGCTCAACGACGGCACGAGCATTCCGCAACTTGGCTTCGGCGTGTGGCAGGTGCCCGACGCAGAGGCGCCGGCGGCCGTCGGCGAGGCGATTCGCGTGGGCTATCGCCTGATCGATACTGCGCAGGCCTATGAGAACGAGGCGGGCGTCGGCATCGCGATCCGCGAGAGCGACTGCGCGCGCGACCGGCTCTACATCACCTCCAAGCTGCACAACCGCAACCAGGGCTATGATTCGACGCTGTCGAGCTTCGATGAAAGCATGGCGCGGCTGGGCATCGCGGTGATGGACCTGTTCCTCATCCATTGGCCGATGCCGGCGACCGACCGCTATGTGGAGAGCTGGAAGGCCATGGTGAGGCTGCGCGAAGAGGGGCGGGTGCGCTCCGTCGGCGTCTCCAACTTCCTGCCCGAGCATCTCGAGCGCATCATCGGGGAGACCGGGGTGGTGCCGGTGGTCAACCAGATCGAGCTGCATCCGGGCTATCAGCAGCGCGGCGTGCGCGCGATCCACGCGGCGCACAATATCGCCATCGAGAGCTGGAGCCCCCTGGGGCGCGGCGAGTTCTTCAGCCATCCCGTGCTGACGGAAATCGCCGACAAACATGACAAGACCACTGCGCAGGTGATGCTGCGCTGGCATCTCGACCAGGGGCTGATCGTGATCCCCAAGTCCGTAACGCCGGGGCGCATCGCCGAGAATTTCGACGTCTTCGACTTCAGCCTCGCGCCCGAGGAGATGGCGGCGATCGCCGAACTCGACGACGTGAACGGCAAGCGCGGGCCGAAGCCGGAAAACGTCAACCTGCGCTGAGTTGGTCCTCTTTCAGCGGCGGCGCGTGAACAGCATGTCGCGCGCTGCCAGCACAGCGCCGAGAGTTATGAGCAGCCCGGCGACTAGGATCGCGGGGGTCAGGCTGGCATAGCCGAAGACCACGAGCAGCAGCGTCGAAAGCAGCGGCGCCGCGTAGGAGGCGGCGCCGAGCACCTGGATGTCGCCGCGCTTGACCCCGATATCCCAAGCATAAAAGGCAAGGCCGACGGGCCCGAGCCCGAGGCCGATCACGGCCAGCCATTCGAGTGTGCTCGCCGGCCAGACGGTCGTTTCAAGCGCAAGATGGCAGGCGGCCGACAAGAGTGCCGTGACGAGACAGAAGCCGGTGACCGCATCGGTGGGCACATCGGCAAGCTTGCGCGACAGCACCGAATAGGCGGCCCAGAAGATGGCGGCGAGCAGGGCCGCGCCATAGCCCAGGGCATATTCGGCACGGATGGTGAGGCCGTCGCTGCCGCTCGCAACAACGATGACGGCGCCGCAAAGGGCGATCGCGGCTCCTGCCACATGGTGCCATCGCAGCCTTTCGCCCGGCAGCAGGGCCGAGAACAGCACTATGAGCATCGGCCAGAGATAGTTCAGAAGCCCGGCCTCCACGGGCGGCGCGTTGCGCAAGGCCGTGAAGTAGAGGAAATGATAGCCGAAAAGCCCGCCCACCCCGACCATCCAGGCGAGCGCGGGCTGACGGAGCGCCTTGGCGGCGCCGGGGCGAAAGGGCCAGAGCGCCATGCTCGCCAGGCTGCCGATGGCGAAGGTCATGGCGAGGAGCTGGAAGGGCGGCACGCTGCCGCTTGCCGCTGTCATCACCGCCAGCAGCGACCAGAGCAGCACGGCGCCAAAGCCGATCAGGGTGGGCAGGGCGGAAGGCTTGCGGGTGCTCACAGCCAGAACTTGAACCCCTCATGGCTCTGCTCGAAGCCGAGACGCCGGTAAAACCGGTGCGCGTCGAGCCTAGCCTTGTTGGAGGTGAGCTGCACGAGGCCGCAGCCGCGAGCCCGCGCCTCGTCCATCGCCCAGCCGATCATCCGGGCGCCGATGCCCTGCGAGCGCGCTTCGGGCACGACATGGACGCTTTCGAGCAGAAGCCGCCACATGCCGCCGCGCAGAACGCCGGGAATGAAGCTCAGTTGCAGCGTGCCGACGCGCGCGCCATCACGCTCCACGATCACCAGCCGCTGGTTGGGATCGGCGGTGATGGCGGCAAGAGCGGCGCGATAGCCCGGCCCCGACCAGTCCTGGCCTGCGTCCGGCGCGCTGCCGACCGCCGAGGCGATCGAGAGCCCGACGATAAAGGGCAGGTCATCGGCTTCGGCATCGCGAAATATAAGCATGAAACGGCTCCGTCCGGATTACCGGCATCGGCAGGTAGCGGGCAGGGGCGCGGCCGTAAAGCAAGATTTTGTGGCGTCGGGGAACCGGCCGATGGGCCAGCCGTTATCAGGCCGAAGATCAAAGGAGCTTGGACATGGCAATCCCGGAGCGCGAAACAGTCATCGTCGAGCGTGGCGGCGGCGGAGCAGCAGTCATTCTCGCCGTTGTGGTAATTCTTGCGGCAATCGGTATCGGATATATTTTCCTTGCCAACAATAATGGCGGCGCAAGCGGCACGCTCGATGTCGACGTGCCCGCCGTCAGCGTGGACGTCGTTCCGGACGGGCAGTAATCCATCCGGACGATTGCAAGAGGCGGCCCTCCTCACGGAGGGCCGCCTTCCTTTTTTAAAGCGTGATGCGGTAGATGCCGAAGCCGGTGTCGCTGGTCTGGCCGGTCGGTTCAATCCTGACCGCCTTGACGTCTGCGACGAGCCCAGCCGCCTTTGGCCCGGTCTCGAACAGAACCGTGGTGCCGGGCATGGGCGCCAGCGACCAGTTGTTGTCGGCGGCCGGGTTGATCGTGCCGTTCTCGATGATGTAGCGCACGATGATGTCGCGGTTGGTATCGGGCCCGATGAAGTTGATCACCGAGCTGTTGATGCCGGGGAAGCCGCCGCCGCCGCCGGCGCGATAATTGTTGGTGGCCACCACGAAGCGCTGTGCCGGATCAATGGGGGCGCCATCATACATCAGGTCGACGATACGGCTGGCATCGGGGTTGAGCACCTCCTTGCCATCCGAGGAGTAGCGCGAGGGCTGGCTCAGGTCGATGCGGTACGTGACCCCGTCGATGACGTCGAAATTGTAGGATGGGAAATCGGGGTTGATCAGCGGTGCGTCGGTTGCGCCGGGCTCGACCTGGTTGAACATGCCGGCGGCGCGTTCGAGCCAGTTCTTGACGTCGGCCCCGGTGATCACCACCGAATGGATGGTGTTGGGATAGAGATAGAGGTCGGCGACGTTCTTGATCGCCACGGGGCCCACCGGCACGTCGGTGTAATATTCCGGGCCGCCGCGACCACCGGCCTTGAAGGGCGCAGCCGCGGAGAGGATCGGCAAGGCCTCCCATTCGGTGCCCTTCATCATCTGCTCGATGTACCATTTCTGCGCGATGTTGACGATCTGCACGGACGGATCGTCGGCGACGAGCGCGAAATAGGAGTGCAGCGGCGCGGCCGTCTCGCCGACGGCGCGGCGGACATAGGCGAGGGTCTCGTCATGGTCGGTCTGGGCGGCGGCGAGGACGGTCGGGACCGATTCGACCAGGGCCCGCACCTTGCCATCGACACGCTCGGAGATCGGCCGGGCTTCCGAGGTGTGCGAGGCGATGGTCCAGGTGCCATCGGCGCTGCGGCGCAGCAGCAGGTCGATCAGCCCCATATGGCTGCCCCAGAAGCCGGGCATGACGGCCGGCTTGCCGTTGAGCGTGCCCGCCGCGATGTCGGCGCCCTCGATATCGGCATAGTTGGGGCCGGGGAAAACCAGGTGGTGGTGGCCGGTAAGCACCACATCGATGCCCTCGACGGCGGCGAGCTGGAGCGAGGCGTTTTCCATGCCCGGCACATGCGGGCCCGCGACGATGCCGGAGTGGGAAAGGGCGACGATGATATCGGCGCCCTCTTCGCGCATCCTGGGCACAAAGGCCTGTGCAGTCTCGACGATGTCGCGGACGGCGACCTTGCCGGTGAGGTGAGTGGCATCCCAGGTAAGGATCTGGGGCGGCACGAAGCCGATGACGCCGATGCGGATCGGGTGGCTCGCGCCGGTGCCGTCGACGATCTGCTTTTCGATGATGCGATAGGGCGGAAAGAGGGTCTTGTCGGTGGTGGCGTCGGCCCCGAGTTCCGGGCCATCGACGATGTTGGCGGAAACGAAGGGGAAATCGGCGTCGTCGACTGCGGCCGCGAGGTAGTCGAGGCCATAGTTGAACTCGTGATTGCCCAGCGTCGCCGCGTCATAGCCGAGTGTGTTCATGGCCGCGATCATCGGGTGCACGGTGCCTTCGGCGAGACCCTTTTCGTAGGCGATATAGTCGCCCATCGGGTTGCCCTGGATCAGGTCGCCATTGTCGAACAGCAGGGAATTGCCGGCTTCTGCGCGGATTTGCTCGATGATCGCCGCGGTGCGGGCAAGGCCCAGCGTGTCGTTGGCAGCGTCGGCATAGTAGTCGTATGGGAACACCGCCACATGCAGGTCGGTGGTTTCCATGATACGCAGATGCGCTTCGTTTTCCTGCGCCTGAACGGCGAAGGGGTGCAGGATGGTCAGGGCCGCTCCGGCGCTCGCGGTGCCTGCGATGAAGGCACGTCGGGACAGGACATAGTCACGTTTCATCGGGTTCTCCTTGGTTGCGCTGCGAGCAGCGCCGGTGCCGGCCGGATCGGCAGGCGGGTGCGATGCGTGGTTCTAGTTCCGGCATGGTGACGCGGCCGTGACGGACGCCGCATCCTAGGAATATTTCGACCATCTGGTCAAATTCTTGCCGTGGCGGTTTCGGCCGGAACTTCGGCGGCCCCAAGCGAGTTTGGCAGCACCGGGGCATGGCTCCCCAAGCGATTGCCGAAAGGCTAGTCTTGGGCCGAGCAGAGGGAGATCACCATGAAGTGGCGCGGACGCGAGCGCAGCTCGAACATCCAGGACCGTCGAGGCACGGGGGGAATGGGCGGGTTCGGCCGCATGGGCGGCAACCCCTTCGGCCGCAATGGCGGGGGCATGCGCCTGCCCATCCCGACCGGGCGGGCCGGTGGCGGAGGCATCGGCGGGATTGTCGGGATTATCGTCATTCTCGGCATCATCTGGTTTGCGACCGGGCAGAACCCGCTCGACATGCTGACCGGTGGCGGCGGGGCCGTGGCGCCGGCCGGCAGCTCGGCGCAGAGTCGGCCGCTTCCCGAAGCCGGCGAGGATGAGCTTGCCGATTTCGTCGGCGTGGTGGTGCGCGAGAACGAGCGGTTGTGGGAGGATGTGTTCGCGCAGAACAATCTCGACTACACCCCGCCCCAGGTCATCCTGTTCACCGCCCAGACCAATTCGGGATGCGGGGTGGCCGATGCGCGCACCGGTCCGTTCTATTGCCCGGTCGACCAGTCGGTCTATATCGACCTGTCGTTCTATGACGAGCTGCGCAGCCAGTTCGGCGCACCCGGCGATTTCGCGCAGGCCTATGTGCTGGCGCACGAGGTCGGTCATCACGTTCAGCAGGTGACCGGGATTTTGCCCGAGTTCAATCGCGCCCGGCAGGGCCTGTCGCAGGAAGAGGCCAATCGCTGGTCGGTGAGGATCGAGCTGCAGGCCGATTGCTATGCCGGCATCTGGGCCAATTACGCCGGGCAGCAGAACCTGCTGGAAAATGGCGACATCGAGGAGGCGATCAACGCCGCCGACCAGATCGGCGATGACACCTTGCAGGAGCGCATGCAGGGCTATGCCGTGCCCAAGACCTTCAATCACGGCACGAGCCAGCAGCGCATGACGTGGTTCCAGCGCGGCTTCCAGACCGGCGATGTCAGCCAGTGCGACACCTTCGCCGCAAATGTCTGAGGCCGCGCCGCAGGTCCTGAGTTTTGACGATGACGGCAGCTTTCCCAACAGCCGGTTCCCGGTGCTGATCTATTGCGAGCCGAGCGCGGCTCTTTCGGCCACGGCAGAAGCGATGGAGGCGCATTTCCGGAGCAATGACTGGGTGCCGCTGTGGCGCGACAGCGTCTTCGACTACCACCACTATCATTCGACTGCCCATGAGACGCTCGGCGTCATAGCCGGAGAAGCGACGCTGCAGATGGGCGGGCCGAAGGGGCAGTATGTGCATGTGGCGCGGGGCGACATCATCGTCATCCCCGCCGGGGTGGCGCATCGCCGCGTCGCAACGTCAGGCGGGTTCAAGCTCGTGGGAGCCTATCCGCTGGGGCAGGAGGACTGGGACGTGATGCGTGGGCTGCCCGCCGACCGCCCCGCCGCCGACAAGCGCATCGCAGGCCTCGCGCTGCCGACCTGCGATCCGGTGACCGGGCCGGACGGCGCGCTGCTGACGCTCTGGCGCTGATTGTCGGACGATGCGACATTGTCGCAGGCCCGAAGACTGGTCCTCAAGCGAAAATCGCCGCAGACTGATCGCGGCGCGCGGGGGAGGAAACCTGAGCCGGCATCCGGCCGGCCGCCGATGCCAGCATCGGCACCGCGCACGTTTCGACACCATAAGGGAGAGCGAAAAGCGATGAGGACAATTCTGGCCGCGATGGCGGTGGTTGCACTGACGGTGCCGGCAATCGCGCAGAGCATCGGCGATTTCGAATCAGTCGATGCCGACCAGGACGGCAGCGTCAGCCTCAGGGAGGGCCGGGTGGTCATTCCCGATCTCAGCGAGGCTGACTTCACAGCCGCCGATACCGATGGCAGCGGGCAGCTCAACCAGCAGGAGTTCGAGGCGCTGGTGGCCAAGCTCGGTCTCTGACAAAGCAAAAGGGTGCGGTTGATCGCGCCCTTTCTTAGTTCGACGGTGTTCCAGTCGGCGGTTATTCTTCGCCGAGCTTGACCGTCTCGGGCTTGGCCGGCAGGCCCTTCTGCACGCGCACCTGGTTGAGGAAGCGGGTGAAGAGATAGTGGCTGTCGCGCGGGCCGGGGCTGGCTTCGGGATGGTACTGCACCGAGAAGATCGGCTTGCCATCGACCGACAGGCCGGCATTCGAGCCATCGAACAGCGACACATGGGTCTGGGTCACGCCGGCCGGCAGGCTGTCGGCATCGACGGCAAAGCCATGGTTCATCGAGGTGATCTCGACCTTGCCGGTGGTCAGGTCCTTGACCGGATGATTGGCGCCGTGATGGCCCTGATGCATCTTGCTGGTCTTGCCGCCGACGGCGAGACCGAGCAGCTGGTGGCCGAGGCAGATGCCGAACATCGGCTTGCCGGTATCCATGAGCTTGCGGATGGTGGGCACCGCATATTTGCCGGTGGCGGCCGGATCGCCCGGGCCATTGGAGAGGAAAATGCCATCGGGCTTGTGGGCCATGACATCGGCCGGGGTGGCGGTTGCCGGCACCACGGTGACGCGCGCGCCCTGGTCGGCAAGGCAGCGCAGGATGTTGCGCTTGGCGCCATAATCGATGGCGACGATGTGGAATTCGGGGTTCTCGAGCGTGCCGTAGCCGTTTTCACGGGTCCAGCCGGTCTGGTCCCAGTGATAGGTCTGTGCGGTGGTGACTTCCTTGGCGAGATCGAGGCCCTCGAGGCCCGGGAAGGCCTTGAGTTCGGCGAGAATCGAAGGCTCGTCGAAATAGCCGTCGGGCGAATGCGCGATGACGCCATTGGGCATGCCGTTTTCGCGGATGCGGGCGGTCAGCGCGCGCGTGTCGATGCCGGCAATGCCGATGATGTTGCGCTTCTTGAGCCAGGCGTCGAGCTTTTCCACCGCCCGCCAGTTGGAGGGGTTGGTGATATCGGCGCGGAGCACGCAGCCCCTCACGCCCGAGAGCGAGGCCATGTTGACGGTCTCGATATCCTCGTCATTGGCCCCGACATTGCCGATATGGGGAAAGGTGAAGGTGATGATCTGCCCGGCATAGGAGGGATCGGTGAGAATCTCCTGGTAGCCGGTCATGGCGGTGTTGAAGCACACTTCGCCGGCCGCATGGCCGATGGCGCCCAGCCCCTGTCCCTCGAGGCGCGTTCCGTCGGCAAGGATGAGAAGGGCGGTCGTGGGGGATTGCTGCCAGCCGGTCACGGTCGGGCCTCCAAAATCGATGCTGTCGGTTGAGCGCTCCTCATAGGGGGAGGCCCGATGGAGCGCAAGTGGCGCCCCAGCGATAGTGCGTATATGGATAGCGAAAACACCGGAACAAGCGGAGAGTTGCCATGCGTGACGCGATCAACGAAGCCTACAAGCAGGCCATGAAGGCCCGGGACGCCCGCCGCACCGCCACTTTGCGCGCCGTCAACGCCGCGATCAAGGACAAGGATATCGAGGCGAGGGGACTGGGCAAGGACGCGCTCTCGGACGCCGATCTGCTGCCCATGCTGCAAAAGATGGTCAAGCAGCGCGAGGAGAGCCTCTCGATCTACGAAAAGGCCGGGCGCGAGGATCTGGCGCTCGTCGAGCGCGAGGAGATCGCGATCCTCGCCGAGTTCCTGCCGCGCGCCATGACGGCCGAGGAAACCGAAGCCGCCATCCGTGATGCCATCGCCGAGACCGGCGCCGAGGGCATGAAGGACATGGGCAAGGTGATCGCGCTTCTGCGCGGCAAATATCCGGGGCGCATGGATTTCGGCAAGGTCTCGGGGCAGGTGAAGGCGGCGCTGGGCTGATCCCGGCCAACGCCGGGCCGGCGGGGCTGCCATGCGCCGGCAATTGACCTGCCGCAATTGCCAGCCGGCATGGGTGGGATAGGCTTGGCGATGTGCAGACATCGTGGAGGCCATCATGGCTGAGTCGGGTAAAAGCAGACTGCCATCCATACTGACGGGGCTGAGGGGCCTCGTGATGCTCCTTGCGGGGCTTTACGCCATCGTCTTTCCGGGCCCTGCGCTCGCCATTCTCGTAGTGGCGGGCGGCATCATCTTCCTCGTCGACGGGGTCTTCGGGCTATGGTCGATCACCTTCGGGGGCGCCAAGACCGGGAATTTCTGGTTCGACGTGGTGCGCAACGTGCTCTCGATCCTCACCGGCCTCCTGGTGCTGCTGAGCCCGATTCTCGCCACGCTCGTGACGGTGTGGTTCTTCATCTACCTCGTGGCGTTCCAGGCGATCTTCGTGGGCGTGATGGAGATCATGGTCATTTTGCGCGAGCGCGAAATGTACGCCAAGATCTGGCCGGTGCTGCTGTCTGGGGTGATGTATGTGCTCTTCGGCATCGTGATGATCATCGCGCCGCTCATGAGCGCGTTCGTGCTCGTGGTTCTGGCCGGCATCCTGATGGTAGTGTTCTCGGTGGGGCTCTTCGGCTGGGCCATGCGGCTCTACAAGGCGGGGCACTGAGGACGGATCGCCGCTGACGAAAGCAGGGGCCATCGCAGCCCTTGCTTTTCATCCGGCGGCGTGGATGGTTCCGGGCGCGTCCGGAGCCTTGCCATGATCGATCCTGCTCTTCTCGTGCCTTATGTCATTGCCTGCCTCGCACTGGCCATCGTGCCCGGCCCCACGGTGACAGTGATCGTGGCCAATGCACTGTCGCGTGGAACCGGTGCCGGTCTCGCCATCGTGGCGGGCACGCAGGCGGGCTTTTTGGTGATGACGGCCGTTGTCGCCCTGGGCATGCAGGCGCTCGTGGCTTTCATGGGCTGGGCCTTCGACTGGATCAAGCTCGTGGGTGCGGCCTATCTCATCTGGCTGGGCTATCGCATGCTGCGCAGCGATGGACATCTGGGGCGGGCCGAAGCCGATCATCGCCGGTCGCGGGTGCGGCTGGCGGTGGAGGGTTTTCTGGTCATCCTCTCCAATCCCAAGGCGCTGATCTTTCTCGGTGCGTTCCTGCCGCAATTCGTCGATCCATCCCGGCCGGCCTTTGGGCAGGTGGTGGTGCTGGGGCTGATCTTCATGACCATCGCCGGGTCTACCGATGCGCTCTATGCCGTCATAGCCGGGCAGGCGCGCGGCCTGCTCAGCGCGGCGCGGGTGCGGCTGATCAGCAGGGGCTCGGGGCTCATCCTCATGCTGGGCGGGGTATGGCTGGCGCTGCAGAAACGCGCCTGACCCTCGAAGCCAGTGAGAGCATGGCCGCCTTGCCTTGATCGGCATGACGTGACACAACCCCCCGCGCGCAAGGGGAGACGCATGAGCAGGCTGGTCGGCTTTTATCCCGGTTCGTTCGATCCGGTCACCAACGGGCATCTCGATGTCATCGAGCGGGCCTGCAAGCTGGTGGACACCCTGATCGTGGCGGTGGGCACGCACCACGCCAAGGCCGGGCTGTTTGCGCATGAGGATCGCATGGCGCTGTTGCGCGCTACCCTCGAGCCCACGGCCAAGCGCACCCAGACCGAGATCACCGTCGTCGAATTTTCCGGCCTCATGGTGCATGCGGCGCGCCAAAACGGGGCCAAGCTGATCATTCGCGGGCTGCGCGACACCACCGACTACAATTACGAGATGCAGATGGTGGGGATGAACGCGCAGATGGCGCCCGATCTCCAGACCGTCTTCGTGCCCTCCAGCCCGCATGTGCGGCATATCTCCGCCACACTCGTCCGGCAGATCGCCGAGATGGGCGGCGATGTCTCCGCCTTCGTTCCTTCCCTCGTTTTCAAGGCGCTCAACAGATCATGACGTCCCTTGCTTCCCGTTTCGGCCGCCGGGCCGTGCTCGTCTCCGCCTTCGCGATGATGGCGCTCGGCAGTGCCGGACTTGCGCAGGCCCAGCAGGGCAATCCGCATCTGCTGATCGCCGTCGAGGGCGGCACGATCGACATCGCGCTGCGCCCCGACCTGGCGCCCCAGCATGTGGAGCGCATCGTGACGCTGGCCGGGCAGGGGTTCTATGACGGGGTGGTGTTCCACCGCGTCATCGCCGACTTCATGGCCCAGACCGGTGACCCGACCGGCACCGGCGCCGGTGGCTCAGAGCTGCCCGACCTGCCGGCCGAGTTCTCGTCCGAGCCCTTCGTGCGCGGCGTGGTGGGCGCGGCGCGCACCAATGACCCCAACAGCGCCAATTCGCAGTTCTTCATCGTCACCGCCGACTCGCGGCACCTGGACGGCGCCTATACTGTTTTCGGCACCGTCGTCTCGGGCATGGAACTGGTGGATGGGCTCGAGAAGGGCGCTCCGCCCAGCGGCATGGTGGCCAACCCCGACCGCATGATCTCGGCCCGCATCGAATATCGAAACTAAAAACAATAAGGAGGCTCACATGAGCACCTATGCCGACCCCGAAAACACGCTCGTGATCGAAACGACCAAGGGCAAGGTGGTCATCGCCATGCGGCCCGACCTCGCGCCCAACCACGTCGCTCATATCAAGAAGCTGGCGCGTGAAGGCTTTTACGACGGCATCGTCTTCCACCGCGTGATCGAGGGCTTCATGGCCCAGACCGGCTGCCCGGATGGCCGCGGCACCGGCGGTTCGAAGTATCCGAACCTCAAGCAGGAATTCAACGCCGAGCCGCATGTGCGGGGCACGGCCTCGATGGCGCGGGCGCAGAGCCCCGACAGCGCCAATTCGCAGTTCTTCATCTGCTTTGGCGACGCGCGGTTCCTCGACAAGCAGTATACCGTGTGGGGCAAGGTCATCGAAGGCATGGAAAATGTCGACCTGATCAAGCGCGGTGAGCCTGTCCGTGATCCCGACAAGATGCTGAGCGTCAAGGTCGCCGCCGACCTGCAGTAAGGGCTTCGCGCCCGATACCGACGCCGGCGCCCTGGGGAGGAGAGCCGGTGGCGGTGCCGACAGCCGAGCCGGACCCTTTTCATGGGCCCGGCCGCTTTCAACGGCACCAGAGAGGCGCCAGAATGCAAGCTTCCCCCATGCAGCCCCTGGCGCATGCACCGATCTCCGCCGAAGAGGCGGCCCGCAACCGGCTCGTCATCGGGCTGCTGCTGATCTCGGCCTTCGTCGTCATTCTCAACGAGACGATCATGGGCGTGGCGCTGCCGCGGCTCATGGAGGACCTGGCGATTTCGGCCAGCCTCGCGCAATGGCTGACCACGGCGTTTCTCCTGACTATGGCCGTCGTGATCCCGATCACCGGCTTCCTGCTCCAACGGCTCAATACGAGGCCGGTCTTTCTCGTCGCCATGTCGAGCTTTGCGGTGGGCACGCTCGTCTGCGCGCTGGCCCCCGGCTTTCCGATGCTGGTGGCCGGGCGGGTTATCCAGGCGGTCGGTACGGCCATCATGATGCCGCTGCTGATGACGACGGTCATGAACCTCGTGCCGCCCGAGACGCGCGGGCGGACCATGGGGAACATCTCCATCGTCATTTCGGTGGCCCCGGCGCTCGGCCCGACGATTTCGGGCATCATCCTCAATTATCTCGACTGGCGCTGGATGTTCTGGCTGGTGCTGCCGATCGCGCTCGGAGCGCTGGTGCTGGGGCATCTGCGCATCGTCAACGTCACGACGCCGCGCTATGCGCCGCTCGACCTCCTCTCGGTGCTGCTCTCGGCGCTGGGCTTCGGCGGGCTGGTCTACGGGCTCTCGGCGATCGGCGAGGCGGTCGGGGGCCATGAGGGGCCGCCCGTTTGGATGCCGATCGTCGGCGGTTCGGTGATCATCGTGCTGTTCGTGCTGCGCCAGTTGCAGCTGCAGAAATCCGACAGGGCGCTTCTGGATCTGCGCACCTTCATCTCGCCGATCTTCACCGTGGCGGTGCTGATGCTGGCCGTGGCGATGATGGCGCTGTTCGGCACCATCATCCTCCTGCCGCTCTACATGCAGAACGTGCTCGGGCTGACCCCGATCACGAGCGGCCTGCTGCTCCTGCCCGGCGGGCTGGTGATGGGGCTGATGGCGCCGTTCGTGGGCCGGGCTTTCGACCGGCTGGGGCCGACCCCGCTGCTGGTGCCCGGCGCAATCATCACCTCGGGCGCCTTGTGGAGCATGACGCTGCTCAACGAGACCAGTGCGATGGGATGGCTGCTGACCATGCATATCGCGCTCAGCATCGGGCTGGCGCTGATGTTCACGCCGCTCTTCACCTCCGGGCTCGCCGCGCTTCCGTCGCGGCTCTATTCGCATGGCAGCGCCGTGGTCGGCACGCTTCAGCAGGTGGCGGGGGCGGCAGGCATCGCGCTCTTTGTTTCGCTGATGACCATCGAAACAGCGCGGCTGACCTCGGCCGGGGTGGCCCCGGTGGTGGCGGAAGCGGGCGGCATCCATGCGGCGTTCCTCTGCGGCGCCTTCATTTCGTTGCTGCTGGTTGCGGCCGCCTTCTTCGTGAAGCGGCCCAAGGGCGAAGCAGGTGCCGTGCCCGTTGGCAGCCATTGATGGTGGAGGCGCGCGTCGACGATTGACGCGCGCCCGCATCCAGATGAGAAGATGACGTGTCGGCAAGGGCGAGGAGACCGTCGATGAGCAGAGGCAAGTCTACCGGCAGGATCAGCGGCATCGCGCTGAGCCTTGCGATGATCGGGCTGGGCTCTGGCCCGGCGCTGGCTCAGGACGTGACCACGCCGGCGGACGGTTCGCCGGTTGCGCTGGTTGGCGAGGCGATCCTCTATTTCGCCGACGCCGCAGGCATGGATGCGGTCGGACCCGATGTGTTCAATCCGTTCATGATCGATGGCGAGGCGCTGCTGGGCCATGCCGGGCTCTTCTTCATCTCCACCGACTTCACCGGCGAGGAGGTGAACGAGGGCGAGATCGCGATCTTCCCGCAGTTCCAGACGCCCTTTGCCAGTTTCGAAGCCGGTGCGGTGACGCCGCGCCTTATCCCCTTCGCGCTCAAGCAGAATGGCGTCTGCCATGCGGGCTATGTCGCGGGAAATCCCGAGCCGCAGGCCGTTTATCAGGTTGCGATGGATGGCCTTGCCTGCCACGCGATCACCGTCGAGGCGCTGATGGCCGGCGGATATGCCGCCGCGGCCAAGGGCGCAGCCGACGCCAAAGCGGCGATCGAGGCAGCCGGCATATCAGGCGATCTGGTCCCGGCAACGCCGGCGTTGCCGCCGGTCGAGCTCAGCGCGACAGCGGTCAGCAATTTCGATCCGGCGTTCCCCACCGGCCTTGATCTCGAGGTGATCGTCTGGGCCGCCTACAATGCCGCTTACGCGCAGGCGAGCCAGGACGGGGATGTCTTTGCCCGCGACGAGGCCGCTGCCGAGGCCCTGCGTACCGCGATGCTGACCGAGATTCGCCGCGAGGGTTTCGAGGGCGTCACCATCGTTGCGGCCGACAGCGCAACGGAGGCCAAGGCCTGTGGCGAGACGGGCAAGACGATCGTGCGCGTCGGCTTCAACGCGGCGGGCGATGGCATCGTCATCGCCGCGGTCAGCGACCGCCGATTGGCCGCGCAGGAATATGACCCGGCAACCTCGAGCGAGATGACCGTCACCAAGGTGCGGGACTGCGCGACGAGCGGGCTGGGCTGGGCCGGCCCCGGCTATTACTGAGGCACCGACGGTTTGACCCTGCCCGATCCGCGCCCCTGGCTTGCCCGGTGGCCAGAAGCCGCCGGGCTATCGCCCCGGCTCATCAACCTTTCGGAAAACCACACCTTCCGGCTCGAAGCGGAGGGGTATGCGCCAAGGATCCTGCGGCTGCATCGGCCTGGCTATCAGAGCCGGGCGAGCATCGGCAGTGAACTGGCGTGGCTTGCTGCTCTGGCGCGCGACACGACGATCCCGCTGCCGCGCGTGATTGCGGGGCTGGACGGGCAGGCGATCCAGGAGGTGGAGCCGGACCGCTTCGCCGTGATGTTCCATCTCGAGCCCGGATGCGAGCCGCAGCCCCACGATGCGCTCGAGCCGCTGTTTGAAACCATCGGCGCCTATGCCGCCGAGGCGCATCTGCATGTCCAATCCTGGCAGCCGCCCGCAGGATTTGCCCGCCAGGTGTGGAGCGCGGGGGGCGTGCTCGACGCCGGGGGCTTGTGGGGCGACTGGCGCGCGGCACCGCATGTGGGCACGGTGCGCGCGACACTGGACGCCGTCGATCATCGCCTGCGCCGGGATCTGGCCGCCTACGGCACCGGCCCCGACCGGTTCGGGCTGATCCACGCCGACATGCGGCTGGCCAACCTGCTGGTCGCGCCAGGGCGTACTACGCTCATCGATTTCGATGACTGCGGCTTCTGCTGGTTCGTCTACGACTTTGCCGCCGCGATCTCGTTCATCGAGACGAGCCCGCAGGTTCCGGCGCTTAAGGCGGCCTGGCTCAGGGGGTATGCCCGGCATCGCAGGCTCGGCCCCGTCGATCTGGCTGCCCTCGACACGATGGTGCTGCTGCGACGCATGGCGCTGCTCGCCTGGATCGGCTCGCATGCCGAAACCGATCTGGCACGATCGCAGGCCGATCATTTCGCACAAGGCACGGCGCAGTTGGGCGTGGCTTATCTGGCGATGCCAGAGCTTGCCACGCTCAGCTGATCAGCGCCGGATCCGCCCGCGCAATTCGGCAAGGGCTGCAGCGCGCAGATCCGGCGGCGATGCGCTGCGGATCGGCGCTTTCGGTGCGGCAGCGGGCTTTGCCGCAGGCATCATCAGCGACGCGTTGAAGCCCCAGACCAGCCCGTAGAACAGCCAGGAATGCCGCCAGTGCTCACCCTCATGCAGGGAGGAGCAGAAGATGATTCCCGCCAGCGAGAGCAGGAGCGCGATCGCCAGTTCGCTGCGGGTGCGGCGATAGTTGAGGATCGAGACCACAACGCTGCCCACGGCGAGGGTGATGTAGCTGAACCCGCCGCCCCAGCCATAATTGACGAAGGAGCTGAGCCAGATGTTGTGGATGGGCTCGGGGAAGATCTTTTCGAGCTGGAGGACGCCAAGCCCGATCGGATCCTGCAGGATCATCGGCAGCACCAGCAGGTAGCGGCGATAGCGGCCTTCCTCGCCCAGATCATAGGATTTGGCGAAGGTCAGCCGGTCGAGCAGCTTGTCCATGAACTCGGCCGAGGTGAGGCTGGCGAAGATGAAGATGATCACGCCGGTCACCGCGAGACCCGCCACGATGAGCACCAGCCGGCCCGGATGACGACGATTGTGGAAGACGATGTAGGTGAGAAGGCAGAATACCGCCGCGACCACGCCGATGCGCGAAAATGACAGCAGGATGCCGAGCATCACCACGGCGATGGCGCCGCCCAGCACGATCTTGCTGCCTTGTCCGCGCGACAGGAAATAGGAACAGAAGACGATCGCCGGGATCAGGAACGAGCCATACATGTTCGGATCATCGATCAGCCCCTTGGCCCGCCCGTCCCAGGTGAGCAGTTCGAGCTGCGTCAGGAAGCCTATGGTGCCAAGGATCGCCGCGATGACGCAGGAGGCGATATAGACCGCCATGAAGGTCTCGAAATGCCGCCGTGTCCAGGTCATCGACACGAAGGCGGCGATGAAGCCGATCGAGATCGCGAAGGTCTTGGCCAGAAGCTCGAAGGTGACGAAGGCCTGGCTAAGATGGGGCAGAGAGGCGACTAGGAATGAGATCGCCCAGGCCGCGAGGATCATCGAGAAGATGAGCGTGCGCGGCGTGACGGCAAGCTTCTGCATCGACACCATGTAGAGGAAGGTGAAGATGAACGAGGTGATGTAAAGCAGGTCGACCGGCGAAGGCCGCATCAGGGTGTAGTTCATCGCCAGGACGGCGGTGAAAAAGATGAGGTTCCGGAGCGAAAACAGCGTGAACCGCAGGGCGCCGAGGCTGATGCCGTCGCGCGGGCGGGAGGCGAAGGTGCCGATGTCTGTGGTCATGGCAAAAGCCCCGCTCTGGGCGACAGGCCTGCACCATCGCATCGGGCGAACGCGGCGCCAAAACGCAAATGCGTGTAGGGGCGGCCCAAGCGCAGGGCGGGCGGCCTCGACCGCATCAATAGGCGCCCTCGTTGCGCGACAGCAGCGAGACCGGCGTCATGATCAGGATGTAGATGTCGAACAGGATGGACCAGTTCTCGATGTAGTAGAGGTCGTGGTTGACGCGCTGCATGATCTTGTCGACCGTGTCCGTCTCACCCCGCCATCCGTTGATCTGCGCCCATCCCGTGATGCCGGGCTTGACCTTGTGGCGAGCGAAATAGCCATCCACGGCCTCGTAATAGAGCTTGTTGTCGGCCTTGGCCTGAAGTGCGTGCGGGCGGGGCCCGACGATCGACAGGCGACCCTGGAGGACGTTGATGAGCTGCGGCAGCTCGTCGATCGAGGTCTTGCGGATGAACCGGCCGACGCGGGTGACGCGCGGATCGTTCTTGGTCACGAGCTTTGAAGCGCCGGCATCGGTCTTGTCGGTGTACATCGAGCGGAATTTGTAGACCTCGATGAGCTCGTTGTTGAAGCCATGACGCTTCTGGCGGAAGATGACGGGCCCCTTGCTCTCGAGCTTGATGGCAATGGCGGTGGCCAGCATGATCGGCGAGAGCAGCACGAGCGCGACAAGGGCGACGACCTTGTCGAAAAGCCACTTGAACACGAGGTTCCAGTCCGAAATCGGGCGATCGGCCATGTCAAAGACAGGCACGTCGCCGATATAGGAATAGGCCTTGTGGGTGAAGCGGAGCTGGTTCATGTGGGCCGAAAGCCGGATATCCACCGGCAGGACCCAGAGCTGCTTCATCATCTGGAGCACGCGCTTTTCGGCGGAAAGCGGCATCGAGACGATCACCAGATCGACGCGCGTCAGCCTGGCGAATTCCACGAGGTCCGAGACCCGCCCCAGCTTTTGGAAGCCCGCAACGAGCAGCGGCGAGCGTTCGTCATCGCGATCGTCGAAGAGGCCCATGAGCACGATGTCGTTTTCCGCGCCGTGCTGGATGGCATCGATCAGCGGCTCGGCATCCTTGCCGCCGCCCACGATGACGGCGCGGCGCTTGAGGCGGCCCTGCGCCGTCCAGCGCAGCACAAGGGCGCGCAGCGACATACGATAAAGCAGGAGGGCGCCGCCGCCGCCGATATACCAGCTCACGAGCCAGACGCGGGAAACCTGGTCCTGCGCCCTGAAGAAGAACACCGCCGTGCCGATGAGGAGAATGACGAGCGTCCATGCGGCCAGAACGCGGCCGCTCTGCTGCACCACGGTGCGGTAGGCTGCGATGCGATGGGTGCGGACGACGTTGAAGAGGATGTTGGCGACCAGCACAGCCGCAAAGATCACCGGCACATAGAACGAATCGTCCTGTCCGCGCACATAGCTTTCATAGATCGCCCAGCCGAGCGTGCCGATCAGAAGGGCTTCGATGGCCTGCGCAAGCCCGACCACGACGGATGCCGACAGGGTTGCATCGGCGGGTTTGGCGATGATCTGCCGCGCGGCTTCGCTGAGATTGGAGTCGCTGGAGGGACCGGCGACGATATGCTCTGCGGCTGTCTTGCGGGGGTCGAGGCTGAACATGGTCGCCAATACGGACAGTGTGAAACTGTCGCGACGCTAGGACCGCAGCCATGAATGGGAAGTGAAATCAGTCCGAGGCAATCGACCTTTGCCGGCGCGCAAGCGCGCGATGGTAAAGCGCTTCTATACCATCGGTCATGGTGCAGACCGAAAACCGGGGCTTGATGTAGTCGACATGGGCGCGTGCCTGCGCTTCCATGGGCTCGGGATCATCGAGATAGGCCTGCATCGCGGCGCCAAGGGCCTTGTCGTTGCTGGGCGGCACGAGCTGGTGCGAGAGGCCGCCAAAGAGCTCGGAGATGCCGCCGACATTGGTGGAAATGACCGGAAGACCGCCGGAGGCGCCCTCGAGAACGACATAGGGCAGCGATTCGGCGAGGGATGGCACCACCATGCAGCGTCCGCGCGCCAGGGTGGGGCGGGCCGGGGCGACGCCGAGGAGGGTGACGCGATCGCCCAGCCCCAGGCTGGCAATGAGCTGCCTGATCTCGCCCATCATCGGACCATCGCCTGCCGCCACCAGCGTCGCGGGACGTCCGTCGGGCGCCCTCAGCGGGGCGAGGGCGCGCATGAGGACATCGATGCCCTTGGCGCCGCGGAACTCGCCGATGAAGACGAAATCGGCCGCGTCGGGGTTGCGCACGATCGGGTCGAATTCGTGTGCGGTAAGGCCATTATGGATGACCGGCGCCTCGCAGTCGGGCTGGCCGATCCGCTCGATGAAGGTGCGGCGGGCGAAGTCGCTCTCGAACACGATGCCATCGGTAAAGCGCAGCAGCTGGTGTTCGAGACCAAGAAAGACACGGCTCTGCATCGAGCCCGGGCGGTAGTTCAGCACCCCGCCATGGGTGGTGTATAGGGCAACGCGGTTCTTGCGGCCGATGCGCGCGATTCGGGCGCAGACGCCGCCCTTGGCGCCATGCCCGTGCATCACCTCGGCCCCCAGCCTGTCGGCCAGGGCGCGGACGGCAAAGGGGGTGGTGAGGTCGCCGGGGCCGATGACGCGGGGCATCGGGAAGTGATGGATGCCGAGCGCGGTCGAACCCCCGAGCGCCTGCAGGCGCTCGCGCGTAAGCCCGTCCGAGACGAGATTATCGACCACGAGGCCGATCTGATGGCCGCGCGCCGAAAGCTCGCGGGTCAGGTCGTTGACGTGGCGGAAAAGCCCTCCGAGCGGCGCGCGCAGGACCTGGAGGATCCGGAGGGGACGCTCGGCCATCTCCTAGAACCAGCGTTCCTGCACGACGATGGTATCGCCGGGATAGATGGGGAAATCGAGCTCGACGCCGCCCTTGGACATTTCGCTGCCCGAGCGGCGATAGAGGATGGCCTTGCTGCGATCGGCGGTGTCGGAAAAGCCGCCCGCCGTGCTGATCGCGGCGCGCACCGTCATGCCGTAGACATAGGGAAACTGCCCGCCATTGCGCACGGCGCCCTGGATGAAAAAGGGCCGGTAGGTATCGATTTCGACCGCGACATTCGGATTACGCAGGAAGCCGTTGGCCAGCGCCGCCGCAAGCCGGGCGCCTGCCTGTTGGGTCGTCGAGCCGCGCACCGGTACGACTCCGACCAGCGGCACGGAAATGGCGCCCGTATCCTCGACCTTGTAGGTGGTCGAAAGGCTTTCCTCGCCATAGACGGACACGCGCACGACGTCGCCGGTATCGAGCGTGTAGGGGCCCTTGACCTCGACCGGATAGGTAGCAGGCCGCGGGCTCAGGGCGCAGCCCGAAAGCGTAACGAGAAAAAGGGCAGCCAGGGCCTTGCGCCAACGCGTCACGACAGCTGTTCCGATCCAATTGCAATGATCGGCATTGTGGACCGACGTGGTTAACAATCCCCTAGTCCAGGGAGCCGTCGTCGCAATGTGCGGCTCTCCGAAGAGGGCCTTAACCGAATTCTTACCATGCTGGCGCATAGACATGGGGAGCAGGAGCAGCCCATGACCGCCAATACCGCCGACGACTCGGATGTCCGGGTCGACATTGCCGAGCTGCTGAGGGCGGTGCTGTCGCGTTGGCTGCGGGTGATCGTGGTAACGGTGGCGCTGCTCGTCATCACCTTCGTCATCCTGATGCTGATGCCGCGGCTCTATGAAAGCTCGGCGGGCGTGCTGGTCGAGCAGCGGCAGAACGCCTTCACCGGCGCCTCGCCGCAGAGCAGCATCAGCGCCGAGGCGCTGATGTCGAGCCAGATCGAACTCATCCGCTCGCGCGACACGCTTTTATCGGTGATCGACAGCGAGAACCTGCGCACGGTGCCCGAATTTGCCGATGCCGGCTTCTCGCCGGTCGGCTTCGTGATGCGGCTGCTGGGGCGTGCCGACGAGCGGCGCAATATCGACCAGCAGGTGCTCTCCAATCTCTACGACCGGCTGAGCGTGTCGCGCGAACGCGATTCGGCGATCATCTCGGTCTCGGTGACCTCCGAGGATCCGCAGCTTGCGGCCCGGCTCGCCAATGCGATTGCCAACGCCCATGTCAAGCGCCGGGCCGATCTGACGCTCGCCGACACTGCCGAAGCCTCGGGCTGGCTGGAGCAGGAGATCACCAAACTCCGCACCCGCGTGCAGGAGGCCGAGGCGGCCGTCGCGCAATATCGCATCCGCAACGATCTCTTCATGGGGTCAAACCAGACGAGCTTGCCCGACCAGCAGCTCAGCACCATCTCGGACCAGATCAACGCCGCCCAGGAGCGCAAGAACAACGCCGCGAGCCGGGCAGCGCTGATCCGCAGCGTCTTGGCATCGGGGCAGCCGATCGACGGGGTGACCGACATTCGCGCCAACCCGATCATCGCGCAACTGACGCAGAACCGTGCCGATCTTCAGGCCGAGCTGGCCCAGCGTTCCGCGACGCTGCTCGACAGCCACCCGACCATGCAGGCGCTGAGGGCGCAGATCGGCGAGGTCAATGCGCAGATCGCTGCCGAAGCGCGCCGCGTGGCCACCGGGCTTGACGCCGAGGCGCGGGTGGAAGGCGATATCGAGGCATCGCTGCGCGACGACCTGGCCCGGGTTAAGATCACGGCCTCCACGGCGACCGAAAGCACGGTTCAGCTCGATGCGCTCGAGCGCGAGGCCCGTGCGCAGCGCGACCTGCTCGAAAGCTATCTGGGGCGCTATCGCGAGGCGCTGTCGCGCACCGAATCCAATTCCATCCTGCCCGACGTGCGTGTCGTGACCATCGCGGCGCCTTCGGTGACACCCGCTTCGCCCAAGACCGGGCTTACGCTGGGCGCCGTCGCTTTCGTCGCGATCATGTTGCAGGTGGGTGGCATCCTCTTTGGCGAGCTGATGTCCGGCCGCGCCCTTGTCAGCCGCTCGCCCGGATCCTACGCCCGGGTGACGCAGCCGGAGACGTATCCTCCAACCGAAATGGTCACCGAGCGGCGCATCGAGATGGTGGACCAGAGTGTGGCGTCAGCGCCGGCACAGGATAGGGCGTCGGTAGCGCCGGTTGTGGCAGCGGTCGCCCAGCCTGCGGCCGCCGCAGCAGCGGTCAGCGAATTGCGTCGTGCCGATGTCGGTCCGCGACAGGCCGAGGCGGGAACGCCGCTCAGCAATCTTTCGGCCGATATCGCGCTCGGCCGCGCCCGCGTCATCGTGCTGGCGGGCGTCGAGGACGAGGCCGATTGCCGGCTCGTGTCGGAAAAGCTGGCTGCCGACGCCACGGCGCGGGGGCTCAGCGTGGTGACCGTCGATGCCGGCAGCGGTCAAGTCACTGGGGCGGCGGGGCTGACCGACCTCGCCTCGGACGGATCGAGCTTCGGGGACGTGGTTCACAAGGTTCATGACGGGCTCGCCAATGTGCCATGGGGCACCATCCGCAAGCTCGAGCGCCGCTCGATGAAGCCGCTGACGCTCATCGAGGCGCTTTCGGATCTCTATGAGGTCGTGATCGTCTCGACAGGCCGGCTGAGCCTTGCCTCGAGCCTCGCGGTGTTTGCCGGCATCGATTGCAGGCTGGTGCTGGTCTCGCGCGATCGCGAGGATCGCCTGCCGATCGAGGCGGCGACCGAGGAGGCCGAGGCGCTCGGCTTTGCCGGGGCGCAGATCGTTTCGCCGCCCGACAGCGCCGAGACTGCGTGAGTGAGGGGCTGGCGCTACCGGGCTTTCGCTGCGGCATTCGACCTGCTCTGGGCCAGCCAGATCACGCATCTGATCCGGCGGGCATCCTCGTGCCGGGGTATCATCTTCACGCTTCATCGCGTGCTGCCGGACCCGCCGGCAGCGTTTTCGCCCAATGACATCCTCCAGGTCACGCCGGACTATCTCGACTACGTGATCAGCCGAGTGCGGGCGCTGGGCTTCGAGACCGTCAGTCTTGATGAGGCTGTGGTGCGTATCGGGGCGCCGAGGCCCCAGCGGCCCTTCGTCTCCTTCACCTTTGACGATGCCTATCGTGACACGCTCGTCCACGCGCTGCCGATACTGCGACGCCAGCGCTGCCCGTTCACGCTCTATGTTCCGACGGCATTCGTCGATGGGGTCGGGCAGGTGTGGTGGCAGGCGCTCGAAGATATCGTGGCGGCCCAGCCGCATGTGCGGTTCGGCAGCGACGAGTTGCCAAGTGCGACCCATCAGGAGAAGGGGGCGGCGTTTGCGGCGATCTATGCCCATCTGCGCAGTCTGCCCGAGCCGCGCCGCGCCGAAGCGATGGCCGCGTTTGCCGAGGGATATGGCTTCGATCTCACGGCCCATTGCCGCAGTCTCATCATGGATTGGGGCGCGCTCGCGACCTTTGCCGAGGAGCCGCTGTGCACGCTCGGGGCGCATACGGTCAACCACGCTGAACTCGCGCTTTTGAGCGCATCGGAAGCGCGCAACGAGATGGCGCAGTCGATCGCCATCCTCAAGGCGCAGTTCGGCCGGGCGCCGGAGCATTTCTCCTACCCCATCGGCAGCGCCGTCGCGGCCGGGGAGAGGGAATATGCGATGGCGGAGGCGCTCGGGCTCAAGACCGCGGTGACGACGCGACCCGGCGGGATTTACGCGCGCCACAAAGACAGGCTGACCTCGCTGCCGCGCATCTCGCTCAACGGGCTCTTCCAGCAGCGGCGGCATGTGGAAGTGCTGGCGACAGGCGCGCTCTTTTCGCTGATGGACAAGGACCCTGCGATCAGTCGGGGCGTGCCATGAAGCGGATGATCCCGGCAGCCGGGATGCCCCAGCCGAGGCCGGCGATCGCGAAATAGAGGATCAGCACCCATGGCGGCGCGCCGGTGAACAGCGCCAGGTAGAGAGCCGTCGCGAGCGCCGAATAGACCACGATCAGCAGCACCATCAGGATGGTGCCGAAAAGCTTGCGGTTGCGCTGCGTCATCACATCACCAGCCTGCGGCAATCTCTAACCTTGCCTCCCTGCGTATGGAGGCCTAGAGCCACGTCGGCAAGCGCATTCGATCTGCGCCGTCGCCCGCGACCAACACGCTCTAGCAGTCCGCGCAGCGTGCCGGAATGCGTCATCGCGACCTGATTTCGCCGCATGGAGCCGCCCATGACCAGCATTGCCGCCGATACCAGCCTTCACCACACTCTAAGAGCGGACAGGTTGAGGCCCGTGCGCATCTGGCTCTGGGTGATGGCCGGGCTCGTGCTGCTGATGGTGGTGGTGGGCGGGGCGACGCGCCTCACCGAATCGGGGCTTTCGATCACTTCGTGGCGGCCGCTGTCGGGCACGATTCCGCCGCTCAGCGATGCCGACTGGCAGGCCGAGTTCGAAGCCTACAAGCAGATCCCGCAATACACGCTGCTCAACTCCTGGATGACGCTTGACGACTTCAAGTACATCTTCTGGTGGGAATGGGCGCACCGGTTCCTGGGCCGTTTCCTCGGCGTGGCCTTTGCGGTGCCGTTCCTGGTTTTCCTCGCGCAGGGTCGGCTCTCGCGCGATCTCGCGCTGCCCTTGGGCGGGCTCTTTCTTTTGGGCGGCTTCCAGGGATTTCTCGGCTGGTGGATGGTTTCGTCGGGGCTGACGGAGCTCACCTCGGTGAGCCAGTATCGGCTGGCGACGCATCTGAGTGCCGCATCCTTGCTGTTCTGCGCCATCGTCTGGGTGGCGCGCCGGCTGGAGCGGCCCAAGCTCGTGCATGCCGATGAGCGCGGGGCCTGGCCGGTGGTGGTGCTGGGCATCGCCATTCTCGTGCAGCTGTTCTGGGGTGGTCTGGTTGCCGGGCTCGACGCCGGCATGGGCTACAACACCTGGCCGCTGATGGACGGCGCCATCATCCCCAATGGCCTCTGGGTGATGGATCCGGCCTGGCGCAATGTGTTCGAGAACAACCTCACGGTGCAGTTCATCCACCGCATGCTGGCCTATGGCATTCTGGCCTATATCGCGCTGCTACTGTTTCTGCGCAGCCGGACGGGCGGATTTTCGGGCGTTCATGGCTGGCTGCCGCGTATCGGCGTCATCACCATCCTGCAGGCGGCTCTGGGCATCGGAACGCTGCTGATGTCGGTGCCAATCTGGATGGCGCTCGGGCATCAGGTTCTGGCCTTCATGCTGCTGGGGCTCGTTACACTGTATGTTGCGGACCTTACGCGGCGGTAATATCATACCGCGCTTGTAAGTGATTGATAACGCAGCGGAATTAAAACATGCTTGACGGGTTCCTTCGGAGCGTCTAGACGGGCGCCGAACAGGGGATGTTCCGGCATCCTTCAGACTTTCCAAGGAACCACAAGCATGAGCACCTACTCGGCCAAACCGAGCGAGATCAGCAAGAAGTGGGTGTTGATCGATGCCACCGACCTGGTGGTGGGCCGTGTGGCCTCGATCATCGCCATGCGCCTGCGCGGCAAGCACCTGCCGACCTTCACCCCGCATATGGACATGGGCGACAATGTCGTCGTGATCAATGCCGACAAGGTCAAGCTGACGGGCCGCAAGCTCGACCAGCGCGTCTTCTACTGGCACACCAATCATCCGGGCGGCATCAAGGGCCGCACGCAGCGCCAGCTGCTCGAAGGCCGCTTCCCCGAGCGCGTGCTCGAGAACGCCGTGCGCCGCATGCTGCCGGGTGGCCCGCTGTCGCGCGCCCAGCTCAAGAATCTGCGCGTCTATGCCGGTGCCGAGCATCCGCATGAGGCCCAGCAGCCCCAGAAGATCGACGTCGCGTCCTTCAACACCAAGAATGTCAGGGCTCAGTAATGGCCGAGATCATCTCCTCCCTCGAAGATCTGGGCAGCGTCGCGACCGTCAGCGCGGCCAATGACGCGCCCGTGCATGTGCAGAAGCTCGACGACCAGGGCCGTGCCTATGCCACCGGCAAGCGCAAGAACGCCATTGCACGCGTTTGGATCAAGCCGGGCAACGGCAAGATCACCGTCAATGGCAAGGACTACGATGCCTTCTTCGCCCGCCCGGTTCTGCAGATGATCCTGCAGCAGCCGATCGTGGCGGCCTCGCGCGTCGACCAGTATGACGTGGTCGCCACCGTGTCGGGCGGCGGTCTTTCCGGCCAGGCCGGCGCGCTGCGCCATGGCATTTCGCAGGCGCTCACCCATTTCGAGCCCGAGCTTCGCGCCGTGCTCAAGAAGGGTGGCTTCCTGACCCGCGACAGCCGCGTGGTCGAGCGCAAAAAGTACGGTCGCGCCAAGGCCCGTCGGTCCTTCCAGTTCTCCAAGCGCTGATCAGCGCTTTCCAAACGTTTCGAAAGGGCTGGCCTGCGGGCCGGCCCTTTTGCTTTTGAGGCGGTGTGGTGGGTGGAACGCCCTCAGGCCCGGTTTTGCGCGGCAATCCAGTCGGCAATGTCGGGAGCGACCTGCCGGAGCGGATCGATGACGAAAGCCCGCGCCGCCGCGTGCGGATGGGGCAGGGTCAGCCGGGGGTCGGCAAGCACCAGACGATCATAGGCGATGATGTCGATATCGATGAGGCGTGGACCCCAGCGTTCGATGCGCACCCGGCCCATGACGTGCTCGATTTCGAGGCAGGCTTCGAGCAATCGGTGCGGGGGAAGGCTGGTGTCGATCGCCACGACCTGGTTGAGAAAATCCGGCTGGTCGGTCTTGCCCCAGGCCGGCGTCGCGATTTCATCGGAGAGCGCGACGATGGCGGTGCCGGGCAGCGCTGCAATGCGCCTGCGGGCTTCAGCCAACTGGGCCGCGGGGTCTCCGATATTGGCGCCCAGCCCGAGATAGGCGCGGCTCAAGCGGCATCCACCCGATGGCGGTGCAGTTCTATGGCAGCCTCGCCCCGCACCATGGCGATCGGCGCCTCCGGCTTGCGGACGCGGATCTGGACCCAGCGAATCGAGGGGAAGGCCGCGAACAGCCGGTCGACGATGTGCTGGCCGAGCGCTTCGATGAGCTTGAAGCGCTTTTCGTCGAAGGCCACGCGCACCACGTCGTAGATTTCGGCATAGGAGATGGTGGCCCCGACATGGTCGGTTCGCGCCGGCTCGGCCAGATCGACCCCGCAGGTGAGATCGATGAAAAACCGCTGGCCGAGCCTGTTCTCCTCGATCATCAGACCATGATAGCCGTAAAAGCCCAGATCGGTGAGAATGATGCGGTCGCCGTCGAACGCCTTGTCCATGGGCTCAAGCTCCCTCTAATCCGTAAGCCGTCGCGTGAGCGACGCGCAACGCATCGCGGTTGGCTGCCACGTCATGCACGCGGAAGATATGCGCGCCCGCGCCATAGGCAATGACGGATGTCGCAAGTGTGCCCGAAAGCCGCTGGTCGGTGGGCTTGTCGAGCAGTCGGCCGATCATCGACTTGCGAGAGGTGCCGGCAAGCACCGGCAGCCCCAGCACATGCAGTTCGCCCAGCCGGCGCAGGATGGCGTAGTTCTCGTCCAGCGATTTGCCGAAGCCGAACCCGGGATCGAGGATGAGCTTGTCGCGCTCAAGCCCCGCCGCCTCGGCGATGCGCAGCGACCGCTCGAAGAATGCCAGTATGGCGGACATGATATCGCGCGCGGGATCGCGCTTTTCATCCCAGTGCATGACGATGACCGGTGCGCCGAAAAGGGCAGCGATTTCCGCCATTTCCGGCGCGCGCTGCAGGCCGTGGACATCGTTGATGATGTCGGCGCCGGCCTCGAGCGCCTGATGGGCCACGAGCGGTTTGTAGGTGTCGATGGAAATCGGCAGGGTCATGCCGGAGGCGCGCAGGGCCAGCAGCGCTGGCACGACCCGATCGAGTTCATCCTGGACGGGGACCAGCGTGGCCCCGGGTCGGGTGCTCTCGCCGCCTATGTCGAGAATGTCGGCGCCTTCGGCGACCATCGCCGCGGCATGGACAAGGCCGGCATCGACACCCTCATGCTGCCCGCCATCAGAGAAGCTGTCGGGCGTGAGGTTGAGGATGCCCATGATCGTGGGACGCGCGCCCAGCGAGAGCACGCGGCCACGGGGCAGGGCGATCTGATGCGCGCTATGCGGCAGCGTCACCGACCGACCGGAGTGGCAAAGAGGTCGTATTCGTCCGACCCCGTGACGGTGACCGTCACCATGTCGCCGGGCTTGATGCCGGCGGCGTTGGCGATGATGACCTGCCCGTCGATCTCGGGCGCATCCCACTGCGAACGGGCGAGCGCGATGTTCTCGGCGGGCCGAACGTCATCGACGAGGGCCTCGATGGTGCGGCCGACACGCTGCGAGAGCCTGTGCGCAGAAATATCCTGCGCCACTTCCATCAGCCGCTCATAGCGCTCCCGCCGCACCTCGTCGGGCACGATGCCCTCGAGTTCGTTGGCGGTGGCGCCGGTCACCGGCTCGTATTCAAAGCAGCCGATGCGGTCGATCTCGGCCTCTTCGAGCCAGTCGAGCAGGAACTCGAAATCCGCGTCCGTCTCGCCGGGGAAGCCGACGATGAAGTTCGAGCGGATGGCGAGATCGGGGCAGATGGCGCGCCAGGCCTTGATGCGGTCGAGCGTCTTGACCTGATTGGCCGGCCGCCGCATCGCCTTGAGCACCGAGGGCGCCGCATGCTGGAAGGGAATGTCGAGATAGGGGAGGATCTTGCCCTCGGCCATCAACGGAATGATGCCGTCGACATGCGGGTAGGGGTAGACATAGTGCAGCCGCACCCAGGCATCGAGCTGGCCCAGCTCCTCGGCGAGGGTCTGCAGCCGCGCCTCGACCTGACGCCCGTGATAGGGCGAGGGCGCATACCGCAGATCGAGGCCATAGGCGCTCGTATCCTGCGAGATGACCAGGATTTCCTTGACGCCGGCCTTGACCAGTCGCTCGGCCTCGTAAAGCACGCTGGCAATAGGGCGCGAGGCAAGGTCGCCGCGGATCTGCGGGATGATGCAGAAGCTGCAGCGATTGTTGCAGCCTTCGGAAATCTTCAGATAGGCGTAATGCTTGGGCGTCAGCCGCAGGCCCTGTTCGGGCACGAGATCGACGAAGCGATTGGGCACCGGGGGTAGATGCTGGTGCACCGCAGCGACGACGGCTTCATACTGGTGCGGTCCGGTGACCGAAAGCACGGAGGGATGGGTCTCGCGAATCAGGCTTTCCTCGACGCCGAGGCAGCCCGTGACGATGACCTTGCCGTTTTCAGCCAGCGCCTCACCGATGGCCTCAAGGCTCTCGGCCTTGGCGCTGTCGAGAAAGCCGCAGGTGTTGACGATCACCATGTCCGCGCCCTCATAATCGCGCGAAAAGGCATAGCCCTGCGCCCTGAGGGTGGTCAGGATGCGCTCGCTGTCGACGAGGGCCTTCGGGCAGCCGAGGCTGACCAGACCGATCTTGGGTGTCTGATGGTTCATGAGCGCCAGCCTCATAGCCGAAACGGCAGGAAAAGCAAGAAAGAGGGCAGCGTCGCGCTGCAAGGGTGCCATGTGGTGGCTGCGGGCACCGCGCTCAATAGGGTTTAGCGAACGCAGCGTTCGGATTTAGGCGGCTCGACCCGGGCAGGCGCATGCTGTCGGTTTGCCGCCTCTCAAATCGGAACCCTCATCATGGCCATCTTTTCAAACCTGTCTCCGCATGCGCCGAAGGCGCTTGGCGCGCTGCGCATCGTGTCCTCGCTGCTGTTCATCGCCCATGGCACCCAGAAGCTCTTCGCCTTCCCCGTCGGCTTCCCGATGGAGATGAATGGTCTTTTCTACGCCGCCGGGATCATCGAACTCGTGGCTGGCCTCTTGATGCTGGTCGGGTTCCAGACCCGCATCGCCGCGTTCATCTCCTCGGGCACCATGGCCGTCGCCTACTGGCTAGGTCACGCACCGATGAGCCCGTGGCCCGTGGCCAATATGGGCGACGCGGCCATCCTGTTCTGCTTTGTCTTCCTCTATCTCGTCTTCGCGGGTCCCGGCGCCTGGAGCGTCGACAAGGACTGAACGCACGAAAAGCTCCACCAGCGCGCCATCGCGCCGGGGACCAGCAATCAGGGGCGTGGCGCAGGGGTGCGCCGCGCCGTGCGACGATATCCGGGGCGTCTCGCGCCGGCGCCGGATGATGGTTCGCCGGGGCGACCGGATGCATAGGGCGGCGGGTCGGTGGCCGGCGTGATGTAGTCGTCCTCGTCATCGACGACGTCGGCAATATCCTCGAGCGCGTCGGTGATGTCCTCGAGCAGCGTCGAGGGCACGCGATGCTCGGGCTCGAGCGCGCCCTCGTCATCGGCCATGCGGAAATAGGCGAGCACGCCCTCGCACAGGATCCGCAGGCCGATAAGAGCCAGCGTGCCGAAGGTGATGATTTCGAGCAGGCCCCAGAGGCCATTGCCGAAATTCTCGCCGAAGGTGGCGAAGAGATGCTTCACCGCCCAGATGAGGACGCCGAACAGCCCCACCGCATAGAGCAGGGGCACGAGACTTGGTGCCAGCCGCCTGTCGAGCCTGAACAGGGCGGGGCTGAGCAGGATTTTCTTGATGTCCTCGATCGGCATGGCCCGTCCCTTTCGGCGCAAGGCGGATTCGCTGTCGCGGCAGGATGCTGCGCTCAGGAGCCGGATACAAGGGTTTCGGGTGCCGCACGTTCGGCCGGCCCGAATCGACGCTCGAAATTGCGGCGCAGTGCGCCGTCGAACTCGGGCATGCCAACAAGCTGCCCCAGATCTTCAAGGCTGGTGATTCCCTGATCGGTGATACCGCAGGGTACGATGCCGGCATAGTGGGCAAGATCGGGCGCGATATTGATCGAGACGCCGTGAAAGCTCACCCAGCGCGACACGCGCACGCCGAGCGCCGCGATCTTGTCGTAGCGGCCGGGCCCGCGCTCGGGACGCGCCACCCAGACCCCGACCTGGCCCTCGCGCCGCTCGCCCTTGATGTTGAAGGCGGCGAGCGTGTCGATGATCCAGCCCTCTAGCCCCTGCACGAAGCAGCGGATGTCGCGGCCGCGTTCCTTGAGATCGAGCATGAGGTAGACCACGCGCTGCCCCGGACCATGATAGGTGAACTGCCCGCCTCGGCCGGCCGCATAGACGGGGAATCGCTCGGGAGCGAGGAGATCGGTCTCTTTGGCCGACGTGCCTGAGGTGTAAAGCGGCGGATGCTCGACCAGCCAGACGGCCTCGCGCGCTTCGCCCGCAGCCACCGCGGTGGCATGGGCCTTCATCGTCTCAAGCGCCAGCGGATACCCCGTCAGCCCCTCGCTGATGATCCAGCCCACGGCGGCGCCAGCGGCGCGCTTGAGCTTTGCAGGCGAATCGCAGGCGGGAGAGGGGCTCGTTAACGATTGGGTAACCATGCGGGTCGAATGCTCCGATCGTGCGACAGAGAGGCCGGATTCGGCCCGTGGGGCCTATGTATGGACAGTCTGACGGCAATTGAAGTCGATATCACCGTGGAACTGGGCTCGGCGACGATGCCGATCCACCATCTGCTGCGCCTGGGTCGCGGGGCGGTCATCGAACTCGACACGACCGAAACGGACCCGATGCGCATCTATGCCAACAAGACCCTGGTGGCCCGCGGCGAGATCCGTGTCGAGGACGGCAGGCTGTCGGTCGAGGTGACCGAAAAGCATGTGCGCACGCGGTGATGCGCGGATCGTGTCGATTTTCGATTTAACCGCTTGAGCCCGGGGATTCGATTTGCTACATGCTCGCTCGCTTCGGGACGACATCGAAGCGTTCCCCTGGCGTGCGGTCGTGGCGGAATTGGTAGACGCGCAGCGTTGAGGTCGCTGTGCCGCAAGGCGTGGAAGTTCGAGTCTTCTCGACCGCACCAAGGGAAACTTCAGCGTTCGTCGCTGGACAGATGAAGGGCTCGCCTCAGGCGGGCCTTTTCTGTTTTTGGCGCTCAGTCGCGAGGGTGTGTCGCGCCTTCATCAAGGCTGCGCAGGGCGCTGCGCAACCTCCTTCGCTTCCTCATCTGGCGGTGTCTAACGGGCGTGGATGGACGCGCGCACCGGCGCGGACATGCGCGCCGATTCTCCTTCGAAATGGGCGAAGAGGTGCTGCGGGCGCATGGGCGCTGCATCATAGTCCCGCAGGCACCAGGGGCAGCGGATGGCGGCGCGGGGGCGGGGGCCGGAGCAGGAATGGCAGTGGCGCGGTGCAGTCATATTATCCTCCTCGCCGCGACGTCGGCGCGCAGCGTCTGGTCAATGTCGGAGGAGGGGATAGGCGGCAATTCGATTAAAATTATCGCCAAATCGTGGCAGCCAAGATCCTGGTTAACAAAGAGAAAACAGCGGCCGCGGCACGCTGGAAGGATGCAGGATCAGCCGGCGAGCAGGGTGCGCAGTTCGTCGAGCCGCTGCATGCATTGTTCAAGATCGGACCGCAGCGACAGGCGGGCAGAGGCGGTCATCGGGGCCTTGGCGTTGGGACGCATGTCCTGTTCGACCGCGGCGACGAGGGAATCGACCTCGCGGCGCAGGCGGGCCATTTCGGTGGTTGCTGGCATCAGGACCTCCTGTTGGTCGTCCGGTGTGGCTTACGCGTCAACGACGATATCGCGGAAGCTGTCGATGGTTCGCTGGAGACCCTCGCGCAGATCGGTCACAGGCCGCCAGCCCAGCTGAGTGATCGCTCGGCTGATGTCAGGCTGGCGCTGACGCGGATCGTCCTGGGGCAACGGTTGGAAGATGATCGGCGAATTGCTGCCGGTCAGCTCAAGCACGCGCTCAGCCAGCGCGATCATGCTGAATTCACCCGGATTGCCCAGATTGATCGGACCGCCCTCGGCTCCGCCCGGCCCGGCCATTGCAATGAGGCCGGACACCAGGTCGTCGACATAGCAGAACGAGCGCGTCTGCATGCCATCACCAAACAGCGTCAGCGGTTCGCCGCGCAGCGCCTGGATGATCAGCGTAGAGACGACGCGGCCGTCTTCCACCGCCATTCCGGGGCCGTAGGTGTTGAAGATGCGCACGATGCGGGCGTCGACGCCGTGCATGCGCCGGTAATCGAAGCACAGCGTTTCGGCAGCGCGCTTGCCTTCATCATAGCAGGAGCGCGGGCCGATCGGGTTGACGTGGCCCCAATAATCCTCGTGCTGCGGATGGACCTGCGGGTCGCCGTAGACTTCAGAGGTCGAGGCCTGCACCAGAGGCACCGAAAGCGTACGCGCCAGATCCAGCGCATTGATCGCGCCCAGCACGCTGGTGCGCAGGGTGTGGATGGGGTCGGCCTGGTAGTGTCGGGGCGAGGCCGGGCAGGCGAGATTGAAGATGAGATCCGCCTCGACCGCATAAGGGTGACAGACATCGTGCTGAACAAAGGTGAAGCCTGCATTGCCCGAAAGGCGCTCGACGGCTCGCGCGCTGCCGGTCGAGAGATCATCGATGGCGGTAACGGCGTGCCCGGCCGAAAGGAGGCGCTGGCAGAGATGCTGGCCCACGAAGCCGGCTCCGCCCGTGACGAGCATGTGCGCCATCAGGATGCCCAAACACGTGCAGCCGAGGCAATGCCGGCAGGTTGAAATGACATGTCAGGCAGGCCTTGCGGGGTTCGAGACGATCTTCAGCGGGCTTGTACAGGCGCGGTCCACAATCCGGCAATGTGGCACGGGCTGATTTTCTGGCGGGGCTCAAAATGCAGAGCGTGGGTGGCGCCGGCCGAGGCAAAAGGCTACATCTTCATCCATCCCGCCTCTCGCCAGCAACGGGCCAGCCATGACAGATGAGACCACAGGCGCCGCCGGCGAAGCCGGAGGCATCGCGCCCGACGCCCTTCGCGACGAGACCGGGCATGTCAGTGCGCGCTGGCTCGATGGGCTGCGCGACGCCCTTCGCGCCGGGGATATCGAGCGTCTTTCCGCGCTCATGGAGCCGCTGCATTCGGCTGATGCCGGCGATGTCATCGAGGCGCTGGAGCAGGACGAACGGCTCGCGCTCGTGACGCTATTGGGCGACGCATTCGACTATTCAGCGCTGACCGAGGTCGACGACGCGGTTCGCGCCGACCTCATCGAGGCGATCCCGAACGCTGATATCGCGCGTGGCGTGGCCGAGCTCGATAGCGACGACGCCGTCTTCATCCTCGAGGATATCGAGCCCGGCGACCGGGAAGAAATTCTCAACCAGCTGCCGGCCTTCGAGCGCCTGAGCCTCAAGCGCAGCCTCGACTATCCCGAGGATTCGGCCGGGCGCCGGATGCAGACCGATTTCATCGCCATCCCGCCGTTCTGGACGGTCGGGCAGACGATCGACTATCTGCGGGCCGACAAAGACCTGCCTGACGAGTTCTACCAGATCTACGTCGTTGATCCCGGCTACCGCCTGCTGGGCACGCTCTCGCTCGACAAGTTCCTGCGCAGCAAGCGCGACATCCGCATCGCCGACATCATGAATGCCGACCCTTTGACGGTGCCCGCCGCGTCGGACCAGGAGGAGGCGGCGCGCACATTCGAGCGCTACGACCTCGTCGAGGTCGGCGTGGTTGACGACGCTGTGCGGCTGGTGGGCGTTCTGACCATCGACGACATCGTCGACGTGATCCAGGAAGAGGCCACCGAAGATATCCAGCGCATGGCCGGCGTGGGCGACGAGGAAATCTCCGACAGCGTCTTCGGCGCGCTCAAGAGCCGGCTGGTCTGGCTCTGCGTCAACCTCGTCACCGCCATACTGGCTTCGCTGGTCATCGGGCTCTTCAATGCCACCATCGAGCAGATGGTGGCGCTCGCGGCGCTGATGCCCATCGTCGCTTCGATGGGCGGCAATGCGGCGACGCAGACCATGACGGTCACCGTCCGCGCCCTCGCCATGCACGAACTCGACCGGCGCAAGGTGATGCGGCTCATTTCGCGCGAAATGATCGTCGGCGTGGTCAACGGGGCGGTATTTGCGGTGCTGATCGGCATCGTGACCACGCTCCGCTACGGCAATCCCGGCCTCGGCGCGGTGATTGCCATGGCGATGATCATCAACATGTTCGTGGCCGGCAGCGCCGGCGTCCTCATCCCCTTGCTGCTCAATCGTCTCAAGGCGGACCCGGCGGTGGCGTCGGGCACGTTTGTGACCACGTTGACCGATGTCATTGGCTTTTTTGCCTTTTTGAGCATAGCTGGCCTCTGGTTCGACCTTTTCTAGCCGGGTGTGAGGCCGGACTGTGTGGCTTTGCGGTCACTTGCGAGGCAGGGGCGACGCGGTTAACGATTCGTATGTCGGCCGCGCCAGGCGCGGATCGGCGGATAACGGTAAGAAGGAGCGACTGTGCGAAGCCAGGAAAAGGCCGCATCATGGCGTGCCGCGTTACCGAGCCTGTCGTGGACGTTCATCTGTCTGCTTGCGATGGGGCTCGTAGTCTCCGTGATCGCCGGCCTCTAGGTCGGCCCGACCCTGATCGGAGGGGATTTTGGAGGGGCGCCGGGCCACGGGCGCCCCTTCTCTCATCGTCGGAGGGCCTTGCGGGGCATGGACGCCAAATCCACGGCATGGCAGAAGCAGCGCCGAAATGGCCCAGTCTCCAATGCACCTGATCAAGCTCTGCGTCGGCATCTCGACGCTTGAGGAACTCGAAAGCTATCGCAGCGAGCGCGCCCATTGGTGGGGCGCCGATTATGGCGAGGACGTGCATGTGCATCGCACCCGCATGATGCCCAAGCGCGCCGAGGAGATCGAGGGCAGGGGCTCGATCTATTGGGTGATCTCGGGCGTCATCAGGGCGCGACAGCGCATCCTGCGGCTGGCCGCTGCCACTGATGGCGAGGGCAAGGGCTGTTGCGACATCATCATGGCGCCAGACCTCATTCGCGTGTCGCCTCGGCCGAAGCGCCCCTTCCAGGGCTGGCGCTATCTCGACCCCAAGGAGGCACCAGCCGATCTCGGTGGCGAGGGCAATGACGCCGACTCGCCTTTGGCCGATGAGCTCGCTCGGCTGGGGCTGATATGAGCGCGGCGGTGCTTCGCGTCGGCGTGACGGGCGCCGGGGGGTTCATCGGTTCCAATCTCATGCTGGCGCTGAGCGAGCGCGGCGTTGAGGCAGTAGGTATTCCGCACAAGGCAGATGACGCGCAACTTTCGGACCTCTTTTCAGGGGTCGATCTTGTCGTGCATCTGGCGGGCGTGAACCGTCCGGCGGACCCTGCCGAGTTCTGGTCGGGCAATGTCGTGTTCACGCAGCGCATCGTGGACGCGCTGGCGGGTCAGGGGCGTATCGTGCCGCTGGTGCTGGCCTCCTCCATCCAGGCGGCGCGCGACACACCCTATGGCCGATCCAAGCGCGACGCCGAGGACATTGTCCGCGCCTATGGTCTGCGCACGGGTGCACCCGTTCATGTCCTGCGGCTGCCCAACGTGTTCGGCAAATGGTGCCGACCGGACTACAACTCTGTCGTCGCCACCTTCTGCCACAACATCGCGCGCGGCCTGCCCGTCCGCATCGACGATCCGGCAGCCGAGATCGGGCTGCTCTACATCGATGACCTGATCGATGCGTTCGTCTCCATCGCTACGAGCGGCCAGAGCGCGGCGCCCGGTCCGGTGCACCGGATCACCATCGGGTCTCTCGCCGACCAGATCCGGGCTTTTCGGGACAGCCGGACCTCGCTGGTCACGGCGCCGGTCGGCTCCGGGCTGGTTCGGGCCTTGCATGCGACCTATCTCAGCTATGTGCCGCCGCAGAATTTCGCCTACCCCTTGCGCGCCCATGAGGACCAGCGCGGCCTCTTTGCAGAATTTCTGAAGACGGGGGACAGCGGGCAGGTCTCGGTGTTCACGGCCTTGCCCGGGGTGACGCGCGGCGGCCACTATCATCACAGCAAGACGGAAAAGTTCCTCGTCGTGCAGGGACAGGCGCGCTTCAGGTTTCGCCATATGGTGTCGGGCGAAACGCATGCGCTCGAGACATCCTCGGATCAGTTGCAGGTGGTCGAGACGGTGCCGGGCTGGAGCCACGACGTGACCAATATCGGCCCCGACCAGCTCATCGTGGTGCTCTGGGCCAACGAGCTGTTTGATCCCGCACGGCCAGACACGATCGCCGCGCCTTTGCGGTGAGCATCAGCCGCCAGCGGCAATCGGATCGCCGACATAAGGCGCCGGCGCGCAGGTGACCGCGACCATTTCGAGATGGGTGCAGAGCGTGGTGGCCTCGGTCTCGCCGGCCACCGGTCCCGCAATGATGCGCCGGCCGTCGCCTGCTTCGCCGTCACCCAGCACGGGGCGCAGTCCGATCAGCAGGGCGCCGACGCGTGCTTCGAGTTCGGCCCATTCCGCCCCGGCTCCGGCCTCATCCACGGCCGGCCCGATGGCGATGCCGAGATCACCGGTTGCGGCGTCATCACTCTCCAGCGCGGCGGGAAGAGGCTGGGTGTCTGTACCATCGATGGGCATTTCGAGCGGCGCGGGCGGAACGAGCGGGGAGTGTCTGACGACGACGGAGCCCCCTTCGGCTTCGAAGCGCTGCGGGCCGTTGGCATCGGTCGATGCGGTCAGGGCCGACCGATCGATCTCGGCCGTCTTGGGCAGTGCCTCGAGCAGCCGCGGAATGCTCGATTCGAGGGCGCCGACGCGCTGGGTGACAGTGCCGGCCTGCTGCTGGGTCATGTCGAAGCGGCGTTCGAGAGCTGCCGTCTCGCGGCGCAGGCGTGCGGCATCTGCTTCAAGGCCCGCCACCTGCCCGCGCAACTGGTTGAGCGTTCCGCCATCGAGGCGCGAGGCGTGCAACCCGGCCAGCATGCTGGGGGGCACAAGCGCCGAGACGTTTGCTGCAAGCACAGCGGCAGCCCAGCAGCCAAGGGCTATCCCGCCCCAGAGGGTGACGTCGGCGGGCCGAATATGGTCGCTCAGGCGTCGCAAGGCTGGTGCTCCGGTGGGTTCGCTGTTCGAATCAAGCCGTGGCAGTTTACCACTGGTTCACCTCGTTATCGGATTGCCAACACGTTGCTGCCATAAATCGGGACGAGCGATTGCCGCAGGGCACGAGGGTGGACGGACGACATGGCGGAACTGACTGCGATCATTCTTGCGGCGGGTGAAGGCACGCGGATGAAATCCGCATTGCCCAAGGTGCTGCATCCGGTGGGCGGGCTGCCGATGGTCGGACATGCGGTGCGCGCGGCGCTGGGCGCAGGCGCAGCAGGGCTTGCGGTCGTAATCGGGCCCGGCCATGACGCGGTGAGCGCAGCCGTGTCGCTGATGGCGCCGGATGCGCGGTTCTCGACCCAGAGCGAGCGGCTCGGCACCGCCCATGCCGTGCGCCAGGCCGAAGCTGCCTATGCACATTCGGAAGGTGCCGTACTGGTGCTTTATGCCGACACGCCGCTGGTGTCGCGCGCAACGCTTCAGGCCGTCGCCGCCAGGCTGGATGCGGGCGCTGACATCGTGGTTGTCGGCTTCAGGCCGGCCGATGCGACCGGCTATGGCCGGCTGCTCACCGATGGCGGGAGGCTCTTGGCAATCCGCGAGCACAAGGATGCGACCGAGGCGGAACGGGCCATCACGCTCTGTAATTCCGGCATCATGGGCTTTCGCTGCGCAACACTGCGCTCGGTGATCGACCGCATCGGCAATGCCAACGCCAAGGGCGAGTATTACCTCACCGATGCCGTCGAGCTCGCCAATGGGGACGGGCGGCATATCGAGGTGTTCGAGGCTTCGGCTGACGAGGTGATCGGCGTCGATGACCGCCGCAAGCTGGCCCAGGCCGAAGCCCAGTTCCAGGAGTTGCGGCGCGACGACTTCATGGCGCAGGGCGTGACGTTGCGCGATCCGCAGAGCGTGTTCTTTTCGTGGGATACGACGATCGGCCGCGACGTGGTGATTGAGCCCAATGTGGTGTTCGGGCCAGGCGTGTCGGTGGCCGACGGGGCTGTGATCAGGGCCTTCAGCCATATCGAGGGCGCAACGATCGGGGAGGGCTGCGAGATCGGCCCCTTCGCCCGCCTGCGCCCGGAGGCGGTGCTCGCCGAAGGCGTGAAGGTCGGCAATTTCGTCGAGGTGAAGAAGGCCAATATCGGCAAGGGTGCCAAGCTCAACCATTTGAGCTATGTGGGCGACGCAGAGATCGGCGCCAAGGCCAATCTCGGGGCCGGCACCATCACCTGCAATTATGATGGGGTGAACAAGGACATCACCGTGATCGGGGAAGGTGCTTTCATCGGCTCGAACTCGTCGCTGGTTGCGCCCGTCACGATCGGCGCCGGGGCCTATGTTGGCTCGGGCAGCGTGATCACGCGGAATGTGGAGCCCGACGCGCTGGCGCTCGGGCGCGCGCGGCAGGAAAATCGCCTCGGCTATGCATCAAAGCTGAGGGAGCGCGCCGCCGCCAAGAAGGCTGCGCGCAAGGCACGGTCGGAGGGTTAGGCCATGTGCGGCATCGTTGGAATCATCGGAACGGCGCCGGTCGCGCCCCGGCTGGTGGATGCGCTGAAGCGCCTCGAATATCGCGGCTATGACAGCGCCGGCGTCGCGACGCTCGAGGGCGGCAACATCGCCCGGCGCCGGGCCGAGGGCAAGCTGGGCAATCTGGCCCAGAAGCTGTCCTTCGAGCCGCTCGAAGGCCGCATCGGCATCGGGCATACGCGCTGGGCGACCCATGGCGCGCCCACCGAAGCCAATGCGCACCCCCATGCGACAGAGCGTGTGGCGGTGGTGCATAACGGCATCATCGAAAATTTCCGCGAGCTGCTCGCCGATCTGGCGCGCGATGGCTATCTGCCCAAGACGCAGACGGATACCGAATCCGTGGCGCTGTGGGTCAGCCGCGAACTCGATCGCGGCCTCGATCCCGAGATGGCGGTCGGGCGCACCTTGCGGGTGCTGCGCGGCGCGTTCGCGCTCGCCTTCCTGTTCAAGGGCGAGGACACCATGCTGATCGCGGCGCGGCGGGGCGCGCCGCTCGCCATAGGCTATGGCGACACCGAGATGTATCTGGGCTCGGACGCCATGGCGCTGGCGCCCTTCACCTCGCGCCTCTCCTACCTGCAGGACGGCGACTGGGCGGTGCTGACACCGCGCGGCGTCACCATCCGCGACGGGCAGGATGGCATCGTGCAGCGCGAGCAGCAGGTCTCCGCCGCCTCGGCGCTGATGGTCGACAAGGGCAACCACCGCCATTTCATGGCCAAGGAGATCTACGAGCAGCCCGAGACGATCTCGCATACCCTGAGCCACTATCTCGACATGGGCGCCGAGCGGGTCGCCTTGCGCGAGACATTGCCGTTCGATTTCGCCAGGCTCTCGCGGCTGACGATGTCGGCCTGCGGCACGGCGTATTTTGCTGGCTCGATCGCCAAATACTGGTTCGAGAAACTGGCGCGGCTGCCGGTCGATATCGATGTGGCGTCCGAATTTCGCTACCGCGAGCCGCCTCTGCAGGCGGACGGGCTGTCGCTGTTCATCTCGCAATCGGGCGAGACTGCCGACACCCTCGCCGCGCTGCGCTATTGCGCCGGGCAGGGCCAGCACGTGGCCAGCCTCGTCAATGTGCGGGAATCGACCATTGCGCGCGAAAGCCAGGTGGTGTTCCCGACGCTCTGCGGACCCGAGATCGGCGTGGCATCGACCAAGGCGCTGACGGCACAGCTCTCAGCGCTCGCCAGTCTCGCGCTTGCTGCCGGGGTCGCGCGCGGCGCGATCGGGCCTGAGGCCGAGGCCGAACTGGTGCGGGCGCTGATCAGCCTGCCGAGCGCCGTTTCGAAGGCGCTGAAATCGGAGGGGCAGATCGTCGAGATCGCCAAGAGCCTCTCAAAGGCCAAGGATGTGCTCTATCTGGGCCGGGGACCGATGTATCCGGTAGCCATGGAAGGCGCTCTCAAGCTCAAGGAAATCAGCTACATCCATGCAGAAGGCTATGCGGCGGGCGAACTGAAGCACGGGCCGATCGCGCTGGTGGACGAGAGCATGCCGGTGATCGTGGTGGCGCCCTCTGACCCCTTGATGGAAAAGACGCTCTCCAACATGCAGGAAGTAGCGGCGCGCGGCGGGCGGATCATCCTCATCACCGACGAGGATGGCGCGGCGCAGGCCGGCCACGGCATCGCCGACATCATCCTGATCCCGAAAGTGTCGAGCTTTGTCGCGCCGATCCTCGCGACCATTCCCGTGCAGCTGCTCGCCTATCACACGGCCGTCTTCATGGGGACGGACGTGGACCAGCCGCGCAACCTCGCGAAGTCGGTGACGGTCGAGTAGAGCGCCGCCCTACTGGAACGCCGTCTCGGCAAAGCTGCGCAGCTTGCGCGAATGCAGCCGCTCGGCAGGCTCGTCGCGCAGGATTTCCATGGCCCTGATGCCGATGAGCAAGTGCCGGTTGACCTGCGTGCGATAAAAGGACGACGCCATGCCGGGCAGCTTGAGCTCGCCATGCAGGGGCTTGTCGGAAACGCAGAGCAGGGTGCCGTAGGGCACGCGGAAGCGGAAGCCGTTTGCGGCGATGGTGGCGCTTTCCATATCGAGCGCAACCGCACGGGACTGCGACAGCCGCTGGGTGATTTCCTTCTGGTCGCGCAGCTCCCAGTTGCGATTGTCGAAGGTTGCGACCGTCCCGGTGCGCATGATGCGCTTGGTTTCAAGCCCTTCGAGCTGGGTGATCTCGGTCACAGCCTGCTGCAGCGCGACCTGCACTTCGGCGAGCGCCGGGATGGGCACATTCACGGGCAGATCGGCGTCGAGCACATGGTCTTCGCGCACATAGGCGTGGGCCAGCACATAATCGCCCAGTTCTTGCGAGTTGCGCAGGCCGGCGCAATGGCCGAGCATGATCCAGGCATGGGGCCTGAGCACCGCGATGTGGTCGGTGATGGTCTTGGCGTTGGAAGGCCCGACGCCGATATTGACCATGGTAATGCCGCGGCTGCGCGACGAGGTGAGGTGGTAGGCGGGCATCTGCGGCATGCGCGTGGCGCCCTGGCCGTCCACGCTGCCGCCGAGCCGGGCGTTGCGGGTCACGAGATTGCCCGGCTCCACCAGCGCATCATAATGCTCATGCCCGTCGGCCATGTATTGACGGGCAACACGGCAGAACTCGTCGATATAGAACTGGTAGTTGGTGAAGATCACGAAATTCTGGAAGTGCTCGGCATCCGTGCCGGTGTAGTGGCTGAGCCGATGCAGCGAATAGTCGATGCGGGGCGCCGTGAAGGCCGACAGCGGGTAGGGCCCGCCACGCGGGGGCACATAGGTGCCGTTGGCGATCTCGTCATCCGTATCGGCCAGGTCCGGCGCGTCAAAGATATCGCGCAGCGGAATGCCGATCTCGTTCAGCACCTCGCCATTGAGATGCTCGCGCGTGCCGACGGCAAAGTGCAGCGGGATGGGCGTCGAGGAGACGCCGACCTCGATGGCCGTGTTGTGGTTCTTGAGCAGCACGGCGAACTGCTCGATCAGATAGGTGCGGAACAGGTCCGGCGCCGTCAGCGTGGTGCGGTAGAGCCCGGGGGTGTGCAGATAGCCATAGGGCAGCGTCGAAGCGGATTTGCCATAGCTCGTCGAACGGACCTGCACCTCGGGATAGAAGGCGCGAACTCGCCCTGCCGGTATCCGCCCATCCATCAGCCCGTAGAGATGGTCGCGGATGAAGCCGGTCTGCCGGTCATAGATGGCGGCGATATAGTCCCACGCGGCCTGCGGGTCGTTGAAGGCTCGCGTTTCCATCGGTTCTGGGCTGAGCGTCGGCATCTTTACGTCCCATGGTCAGAATGGGCAGATGCATAGGCATTTCGCCCGCTTTGAGCAATGGCGCGCACTCAAGCCGGGACCGATCACCTTCCCGTGACGGCTCTTCTTTCGCCGCAAACGCCGCCGATATCTTGTGGTGTTCGCTGGATGACTGCAAACGACCCATGCACTGGCGAACACACGTGACCGGGGCTGCCTGCCCCCAAGCCCTCAAAAGGCGGCCCCGGTCCGAATTCGAGGCCGCAATTCCGGAGACGGGATTGCGGCCTTTTTTCAGCGCGCCGCGGCGGAATAGTCCACCACGCGCTCCGGATCGACCTTGCCATTGTAGGAATGGTCGACATCGTAGCTTTCCATCACATAGTCACCCTCGACCAACCGCCAGGTGACGCTGGAGGACGCGTCGCCGATACCGCGCCAATAGCTCGTCGAGAGGATGGTGCCGGTTTCCGCGTCGATCTCCGAATTGGTCAGGGTGCGCTGGGTGGTAAAGCCGAGCATTGTGAGGCTTTCCACGTCGCTGTCGCTGTTTCCGGGGTCGGTGAAGGTGGCCACGGTCACCGGCACGGCAAAGCTGAGGGGGCGAAGGCCATCCTCGGTCCAGGCGAAATAGGCGTGCTGCTGGTTGTAGGCGCCCTGATTGCAGAAAAAGCGATAGATCTTGAGCGGGCGATCCGGATCGCCGTCTTCGTCAAAGCTGTAGCGGAAGGTGAAGTCGAAGGTTTCCGGCTCGCGCATCTCGGGGCTGCCGGTTATGGCCCAGTCGCAGTCTTCACCATGGATGGCGATGAAGCGCTGCTTGACCAGCGCGATGTCCGGCGGCGTCTCGCCGGTATAGGCTGTGCCCATGATGGTGATGGGGTCGCTTTCATCGCTGGTCTGGGCCCAGGCGGGCGGGGCGGCAAGCGCGACCAGCGCGCAGATGCCGATGCGGAAGCCGATTTGCCTGCGAGACATGCGATCACTCCTTGATGCGGGCCATGTGCCTTTGGACGCCGCGCAATGATACAGTCCTTGGGCTTTTGCTGTTGAGTCCTTCGACAGGCCAATCTCGCAGGAAACTCTGATGACGCTCTCACTTTATGCCGTGACCGTACCCGTCTACGTCCGCCTTCTGACGGCGTTGCGCGACAATCTCGACAAGGCCCAGGCCTATGCCGATGAAAAGAAGTTCAATTCCGATGTGCTGGTGGGGTCGAGGCTTGCCCCCGACATGCATCCGCTTTCGTTCCAGGTGCAGTCGGCCACCGATCATGTGAAGGGTTCGCTCGCGCGACTGGCGGGTCGCGACATCCCGGCCTGGCCCGATGATGAAAAGACGCTGGCCGATCTCAAGGCCCGTATCGGCAAGGCCGTGGATTTCGCTAACAGCTTTTCAGCCGGCGATATCGATGGCAGCGAGACCCGCAGCATCACGCTCAAGATGCGGTCGGGGGAAGTCGTGGTCGATGGCCAGAGCTATGTGCTGACCCGCGCGCTGCCCAATTTCTATTTCCACGTAACGACGGCCTACGCCATCCTGCGCCATAACGGCGTACCGATCGGCAAGCGCGATTTTCTTGGCTGATCGCAACGCCACCCGGTCCGGCACCGTTGCAGGCGAGGCAGGGGATTCCCATCTCCTGTCTCAGCCCAGTGCAGGAGGAAGACCGCCATGCTCGCTCCCGAAGACCGCCGCGCCATCGAGAGCCTTTTCGACCGGCTGCGGGATGTCGCCCGCCGCAATCCCGATCGGGATCATGAGGCCGAGGCCCTGATCCAGGAGGAGGGGGCGCGCACGCAAGGCGCCGGTTACTACATGGCGCAGACCATCATCGTGCAGGAGCGGGCGCTTGAAGCCGCCCAGCAGCGCATCGCCGAGCTCGAACAGCAGGGTCAGAGCCGCGGCGGCTTCTTCGACAGCATTTTTGGCGATGGCGGTCGACAAAATCCGCGCCAGACCCAGACCGCTCCCGTGCCCGAACAGCCGGCCAATCGCGGCCCGTGGGATCGTCAGCGTGGCGCGGGCGGCGGGGGTTTTCTCGCAGGCGCGGCGCAGACAGCGCTCGGCGTCACGGGTGGCGTCCTCCTGGGCAGCGCCATCGCCGGCATGTTCGGCGGTGGCGAAGCCAATGCGGCCGAGGCTGCGCCCGAAGATATGCCTGCCGATGATATGCCCGCAGACGATGGTGGCGGGGACCTCGACGTCGGCGGGGATTTCTAGGGCGTTTCGAGACGTCAGCCGGCGCTAGCGCTTCTCGTAAAAGGCGTTGCCGCCGGCGACGAGCACATAGTGCATGTTGGTGTAGGGGAAGGTCAGGCCGGCCGTGTGGAAGTGCTGGGCGGCCTGAACCCCGGCATGGCGCTCGCCGCGCAGCACCGCATCGGCAACCTGGCTGGCAAGTGCGACGCTTTTGGGCTCGGTCATCTTGCGGTCGAGCACGCCCTCGGCAAACTGGTTCTTCTGGCCGACGACGCCGCAGACGGATTTGGGGTAACGATGGTCGGCAACGCGGTTCATCACTACAGAGCCCACGGCGAGCATGCCGTCGGGACTGGAACGATTGGATTCGAAATACATCGCCCTGACGAGGCATTCCTTTTCCGACATCTGCGCCCAGCCCAGCCCACCGAAGCCGCCAAGCGAGGCGCAGCCGGAGAGGCTCATCATGGCAAGGCTAACTGAAATGGCGAGTATGGAACGGCGTCGGGTGGTGTGCATGCGGGCTCCAGGCGTGAGGTGGCGCCCATGCCGGTGACGCGAACCCGCACGGCGCTGCCGTTAAGGCAATATTGGCCAGAATGGATTAATTCTCTGTCAAAGCTTCCGTCTGCCGGCGGCGTCCCAAAAACTGCCTTGGACGCCTGCTCGATAGCGTCACTGTCCAGCCCGGGGGTGAACCACCTATGATGGCTCCGAAGAATTCTGCCCGCCTCGACCGTCAGTTCGAACGCATCAGCCGCCGGTTTCCGTTGACGGCACGCTTCATCGCCTGGGTCAGGAAACCATCATCGCGGATCCTCAGGATTCCGCTCGGCATCGTACTGGTTCTCGGCGGCATCTTCAGCTTCCTGCCCGTGCTGGGCATATGGATGCTGCCGCTGGGGCTGCTAATGCTGGCGATCGACCTGCCGTTCCTCCAGCACCCGCTCAACAGCGCGATCCTGCGTGGCGAACGCCGGTTCAAGCGCTGGCGCGCCGACCGCCGCGACCGCAAGGCCGCCGCTGCGAAACGCTGAGGCCCTGTCACAGCTCGCCTCTAACGACAAAGCCCGTCAGAGCGTTCGGCTCGACGGCTTTCATTTGCCTCAGCGCCTGAGGACCCCGCGTCAGGAACAGCGGTAAAGCGTTGTCGCTTCACCGCCGCGATCGGGATAGCGGAGCACGAGCCCTTCGCCAGAGGGTGAAAAGATCGGCGTCATCACCAGCGGCTCGGTGGTCTGCTGGCCCTCGCCCTGGCAGGCGAGCGAGGTCGAATAGCTGCCATCGCCATTGTCGGTCACGCCCGACATCGCGCAGTCGTTCTCGGCGCCCTCGAACCGCTCCGAAGTGATGGTGATGGGTGAGCCATTCGTCTGATCGCGGCACCAGGCCAGATCGGCTGCCCACTGGCCCCAGAGGAAGCCCAATTCCTCCGTATCGGACCCCGAGGCGCTCGCCGCAGCCGCCCCCGCCGCACTGCTTGGCGCCGCAGCCGGGCTCGTCGCGGCAGGAGCGGCGGCGGCGGGCTGAGCGGCCGGCGCCTGTCCGGCCGGAGCGGCGACATTGGCGTTGTTGTCGCCGCAGGCCGCGAGAACGAGGGGTAGGGTCGCCAGGGCGACGAGGGTGCGGAGCTTCATTGAGATATCCTTGACGCTGGGTCCGAGGCCGACCGGGACCGGGCGGCATTCACATCAGCGTGTGAACGCCGGACGCGACAGGCGGGTTGCGTTGGGGTCAACCGGGAATGGATGCCGGATCCATCCATGTCAGCTCCCACACATGGCCATCGAGATCCTGGAAGCTCCTGCCATACATGAAGCCATGATCCTGCGCGGGCATCCAATCGCGCCCGCCTGCCGCAAGGGCCTTGGCGTGCAGGGCATCGACCTCGCCACGGCTGTCGCACGAAAGTGCCAGGAGCACCTGGGTGGTTGTGTTGGCGTCTGCGATCGGCTGGCGCACAAAGGTCGAGAAGCGCTCATGCTGCAAAAGCATGGCGTAGATCTGTTCCGAGATGACGATGCAGGTGGCGCTATCGTCGGAGAAAGCGGGATTATGCGGAAAGCCGAGCTCTGCGTAGAACGCGCGCGCCTCGACGATGTCCTTGACCGGCAGGTTGACGAAAATCATGCGCATGGATCGTGCTCCTCATCTGGCTGACGCACCGCGCGCCGCCCACCCTCACGTCGAGTGGCAAAAGCCGGAATCGACGACAGCCAGCAGAATTTTCAGCCCCAGTCGAGCGGTATGACCTCGATCACCGAGCCCTTGCTTCGGCCTTCGTCATTTTCCGGTTGCACGATGAAGCAGTCCGACGCGGCGAGCGAGGAGATGTGACCGCTGTCGGTTTCCGAAATGGGGTCCACTTCGAGCATGCCGAAATCGTTGCGGATGAGCTTGCCGCGCAGATAGTGCCGCCGCGGCCCGTTGGCGGGCAAGGGCCCTGCGAGCGCAACGGTGAAGCGCGGCCATTCGGTCTCGGCCAGCCCGACGATGCGCTTCAAGGTCGGCTTGACCACGACATGGGCGGTAGCCATCGCGGAGACCGGATTGCCGGGCAGCCCGAAGATCAGCGTGCGCCCGCGGACCCCAAACATCAGCGGCTTGCCCGGACGCATGCGCAGCTTCCAGAAATCCATCGCGACGCCGAGGTCCTTCAAGACCTCCTGCATATAGTCGCGATCCCCGACGCTGGCGCCGCCGCTGGTGATTAGCACGTCGATGCCGTCGTCGAAGGCCGACAGCAGCGCCGCCTCGATCGCCTTGGGGTCGTCGCGCACGATGCCTAGGTCGACGACGCGTTCGGCAAAGGGCGACAGGAGCGCGGCGAGCCCGAAATTGTTGGACGAGACGATCTGGTCGGCACCGATGCTCGAGCCCGGTTGCACCAGCTCGTCGCCGGAACTGAGAATGGCGATACGCGGCCGCCGGTTGACCACGAGCTCGGGCAGGTTAGATGCGGCCGCAAGCGAGATGCGGGCAGGGGTCAGCAGCGTGCCGGGCGCGATCAGCGCATCGCCGCGCTTGAAATCATTGCCCTGCCGGCGCACCGACTGGCCCACCCTGACCGCTTCGAGGAAGCTGATCTGATTGCCGTGAACCTCGGTTTCTTCCTGCATAACGACGGCATCGGCGCCGATCGGCAGCGGCGCGCCGGTAAAGATACGCACGCACTGGCCGCGATCCATCATGCCAACGAAGCGTTGGCCGGCCTGGGCGGTACCGGCCAGCGTCAGCGACCTGCCGATCCCGGCCTCGGCGGCACGGACCGCATAGCCATCCATGGCGCTCGAATCGAAGGGCGGCTGGTTGTGCCGGGCAATGACCGGCTCGGCGAGAACGCGATTGGCGGCGGCACGAAGGGGAACGGTCTCGGTGCCCAGCGGCTTGATGTGGCCGTAGATGCGCTTCAGTGCCTCTTCAACCGCCAGCATCAGCCTTCCTTCCTGTAATCGCCCGATTTGCCGCCAGATTTGGCGAGCAGTTCGATCCCTGTCATCCGCATGCCGCGGTCGCGGGCCTTGGCCATGTCGTAAAGCGTGAGCAGCGCCACGCTGGCGGCGGTCAGCGCCTCCATCTCCACCCCGGTCTGGCCATTGGTCTCGGCAGTTGCCACCACCTCGATGCCTTCGCCGGAGGGCAGGGCAGAGATGTCGACGGTGACACTGGTGAGCGGGATCGGGTGGCAGAGTGGAATGAGATCGGCGGTCTTCTTGGCGGCCATGATGCCGGCAATGCGCGCCACCGCTATGGCATCGCCCTTCTTGAGGCCACCGCCCATGATGAGCGCAAGCGTTTCGGCCTGCATCTCGATCGTGCCGTGCGCGACCGCGCGACGCTGCGTCACGGCCTTGTCGCCCACATTGACGATATGCGCTTCGCCGCGGGCGTTCAGATGCGTGAGGCTCACGACACAGCCTCCAGATCGCCGGTCAAGAGCTTGCGCGTGGCGGCCACCACATCGGCCTGTCGCATGAGGCTCTCGCCCACGAGGAAGGTGCCGATGCCGGCTTTTTCCAGCTGCAGCAGATCGGAATGATCGCGGATGCCGCTCTCGGAGACCAGATGCGTCCCTTCCGGCACTCCGCCCGCGAGGTTGAACGAGGTGGTGAGCGTCGTTTCGAAGGTGCGCAGGTTGCGGTTGTTGATGCCGATGAAGGGCGCGTCGAGACCCAGCGCCCGATCGAGCTCGATCTGGTCGTGAACTTCGACGAGCACGTCCATCTTCCATTCCTCGGCGGCATCCATCAGGAAGCGGGCAACATCGTCGCCGACCGCATCGAGGATGACGAGGATACAGTCGGCGCCCATCGCCCGCGCCTCGGCGACCTGGTAGGTTTCGAAGAGAAAATCTTTGCGCAGCACGGGGAGGCTGGTCGCCTCTCGGGCCGCGATCAGATACTCAGGCGCGCCCTGGAAAGAGGGCCCATCCGTAAGGACCGAGAGGCATGCGGCGCCCGCCGTCTCGTAGTCGCGCGCGATTGCGGCGGGGTTGAAGTCGGGACGGATCAGGCCCTTCGAGGGGCTCGCCTTCTTCACCTCGGCGATCAGGGCAAACTCGCCCCGCGCACGGCGCGCCTTGAGGGCGCTGAGGAAGGGACGCACCGGAGGCGCATCGTGAGCGCGGGCCACCACGTCGGCCCAGGGATGCGCGGCTTTTGCCGCAGCGATCTCGTCGCGCTTGTAGGCTTCGATGCGGGTCAGGATATCGGACATGAGTTCAACCGTTCGATATGGCAATGAGGGCGTCGAGCCGCGCCTTGGCGTGCCCGTCATCGATCTGCCTGCGGGCGATATCGACACCCTCCGGCAGGGTTTCGGCCTTGCCGCCCACGATCAGGGCAGCGGCGGCATTGAGGAGCACGATGTCGCGATAGGGCGACTCTTCGCCCTCGAGAAGGGCGCGCAGCCGGCCGGCATTGTACTGCGGATCGCCACCGATGAGATCCTCGATCTTCGATCGCGGCAGTCCGGCGTCTTCGGGCGTCACCTCGAAGCTCGTGAGATTGCCCTCGCGGATGGAGGCGACGAAAGTCGGCCCCGTGGTCGTCATCTCGTCGAGCCCGTCGCTGCCATGCACGACCCAGGCCGAAAGCGTGCGGTTGGCGAGCAGCGCCGCGGCAACCGGCTCCACCCATTCGCGCGCGAACACACCCAGCAGATAGTGCCTCACGCCGGCCGGGTTCGACTGCGGCCCCAGCAGGTTGAACATGGTGCGCGTGCCCAGCTCCATGCGGGTGGGGCCAACATGCTTCATCGCGGGATGGTGCTGGGGTGCGAACATGAAGCCGATGCCGGCTTCGGCAATGCAGCGGCCGATCTGCTCGGGCGTCAGGTCAAGCCGGATACCGAGCGCCTGGAGGACTTCCGCCGATCCGGACTTGGAGGACAGGGCGCGGTTGCCGTGCTTGGCCACGGGGATTCCCGCAGCCGCCACGACGAAGGCGGTGGCCGAGGAAATATTGAGCGACCCCTTGGCGTCGCCGCCGGTGCCGACGATGTCGATGGCGCCGGCAGGGGCCGCGACCGGCACCATCTTCTGCCGCAGGATCGAAACGGCGGCAGCAATCTCGCCCACCGTCTCGCCCTTGACGCGCATGCCCATGAGGAAGGCGCCGATCTGGCTGGGGGTGGCCTCGCCCGACATGATCGCGCTCATCACCGAGCGCATTTCCTCGCCGGTCAGGTCCTTGCCGTCGCCGATGCGCGCCAAGGCGCCCTTTACGTCCATCAGGCTGCCTTTCCGAGATTGAAGTCGCGCGCGAGGTTCAGGAAATTCTGCAAGAGGGCATGCCCGTTTTCCGAGGCGATGCTCTCGGGATGGAACTGCACCCCATGCACCGGCAGCGATTTGTGCTGGAGGCCCATGATAAGACCATCCTCGGTCGTGGCCGTCACCTCGAGCACCGCCGGCAGGGTCTCGGCCTTGACGATCAGCGAGTGATAGCGCGTTGCCTCGAACCCGGAATTGAGCCCTCTGAACAGCCCCTTGCCGGTGTGGTTGATGGGGCTGGTCTTGCCGTGCATCAGGTGCGGCGCGCGGATCACATCACCGCCCATTGCCTGGCCGATGGCCTGATGGCCGAGGCAGACGCCGAGAATGGGAATCTGCCCGGCAAAGCGTTCTATCAGCGGCAGGCAGATGCCCGCCTCGTTGGGCGTGCAGGGGCCCGGAGACAGCACGATGGCGTCTGGCGCGCGGGTTTCGATCTCTCCCAGCGTGATCTTGTCGTTGCGGACGACCCAGGGCTCTGCGCCCAGTTCACCCAGAAAGTGCACGAGATTGTAGGTGAAGCTGTCGTAATTATCGATGACGAGCAGTTGCATCGGTGATCCCCTGGACCTCGTCGTTAAGGGCGCAGCCCCTCGGCGCGCTCAGGCGTTCGGCGCATCTACTGGCCGACGCGCGCTTCGCCTGCATAACGTAATGCTTCTTCGGCGGCGCTGAACAGGGCGCGGGCCTTGTTTTCGCATTCGAGCTGTTCAAGCTCGGCCTTGCTGTCGGCCACGATACCGGCGCCGGCCTGAACGAACAGCTTGCCATCCTTGATGATAGCGGTGCGCAGCACGATGCAGGTGTCCATCGAGCCATCGGCGCCGAAATAGCCCACGCAGCCGCCATAAATGCCGCGCCGGCTCGATTCCAGCGCATCGATGATTTCCATCGCCCGCACCTTGGGCGCCCCGGAGACAGTGCCAGCCGGAAACCCAGCCGTCAGCGCATCGACGAAATCATGAACCGGATCGAGTTGGCCGACCACATTCGACACGATGTGCATCACGTGCGAGTAATATTCGAGGAAGAACTTGTCGGTCACCCGCACGGTGCCGATCTTGGCGACCCGGCCGACATCGTTGCGGCCGAGATCGAGCAGCATCAGGTGCTCGGCGCGCTCCTTGGGGTCCGAGAGCAGCTCTTCGGCCAGTTCACGGTCACGCGTCGGGGTCGAGCCCCGCTTGCGCGTCCCGGCGATGGGCCGGATGGTCACTTCGCCCTTCTGCACCCGAACGAGAATTTCCGGGGACGAGCCGGCGATCGAGAAATCCTCGAAATCCAGGAAATACATGTAGGGGGAGGGGTTGGTGCGGCGCAGCGCCCGGTAGAGGGAAGTTGCCGGAAGGTCGAAGTCGGCCTCGAAGCGCTGGCTGAGGACGACCTGGAAGATGTCGCCGGCCTTGATGTACTCGCGTGCTTCTTCGACCATCTGGGCGTAACGCTCGCGGGTAGTGTTGCTGGTGACCGCGATGCTGGTGCGTTCGGGCAGGGTGCCGGTCGCCATCGGCGCGCGGCTCAGGCGCCCGAGGGCCTCGTCCATCCGTGCCTGTGCCCCTTCCCAGGCCTGCCGGGCGCCAACGCCCGGCTGCACATAGACCGGGGCGGTAAGGTAGAGTTCGTCCTTGAGCGTATCGAAGATCGCGAGCACCGAGGGGCGCATCAGCACCGCATCGGGCGTGCCCAGCACATCCGGATTGCCGTCGGGCAGTGCCTCCATCTGCCGGACCATGTCATAGCCGAGATAGCCATAGACACCGGCTGCGGTGGAGGGGAGACCGGCCGGCACCTCGGCCTGGCTCTCGGCGACGAGGGCCCGCAGCGCATCGAGGGGTGCCGCATCAAGCGGCGTGAAGGCCTCGAGATCGAACAGCGCGTTGCGATTGATCTCGGCCTTGCCGTTGCGGACGCGCATGATCACGTCCGGCTCGCAGCCGATCATCGAATAGCGGCCCTTGGATGAGCCGCCCTGCACCGATTCGAGCAGGAAGGTATTTTTGCGGCCGTCGGCGAGCTTGAGGTAAGTCCCGACCGGCGTCTCGAGATCGGCCACGATGCGGCGGAAGACGATCTGCGCGCGGCCGGCAGCGTAACCGGCGGCAAAGCTCTCGAAGTCGCTGTCGGCCATCGCCTAGTTTCCGGTTGCCGTCGCGAGCAGGTTGGTGAGGGCCTGCTGGTTGATCCGCAGGCCAGCCGTGTCGCGCAGCCCCGAGACGAACTCGGCGTAAAGCGCGTTGCGCGCCGAGGTCTGGAGGAAATCGCGCACCCGCTCGGCCGATCCCTCGGGCGCCGGGACGACATCGACGACCTTGAAGATCACATAGTCGCCATTGGCGTTGCGGGCCGCGCCGGAGTGGCCGATGCCACCGCTGAACACAGCCTCTGCCACTTCCGTCGTAAGCACAGCCGAACCATCGCCATTGCGGCCGAGGGGAGGCGACAGCTCCGGGAACTGATTGAGGCTGATGGCGACGTTCGCGAAATCCTCGCCGCCATCGAGCCTCGCAACGACCGTATCGACCTGCTCGGCCAAGGCTGCGGCAGTGCGCTCTGCCGTGATGGCAGCAACAACGGCGTCGCGAACTTCGTCCAGCGTCTGGTCGCGGGCGGGTTCGATCGCCTCGAGGTCAAACCACGCATGGGCGTTGGAGCCGAGCGCGACGCCGGGCGCGAGGCGGCCCTCGACAGCGGCAAAGAGAGCCGTTGCCACGAGCTGGCTGCCGCCGGCCGGAAGCTCCTCGATGCCCTCAAGTCCGGCACCGGTGGCGGAGACATCGACGGTTTCGACCGTGAGGCCGAAACGCTCGGCGATTTCCGGCAGGGGACGCAGCGCCGCGCGGAACTCTTCGATCTGGTCGAGCACCTGGGTCTGCTGGCGGCGCGCTTCGGCAAGCGCGAGGCTCTGGCGGATGGGATCGCGCGTTTCATCGAGCGTCGCGGTCGATCCGCTCTCGATGGCGGTGACGTTGATGGCACGACGGCCACCGATGCCCGGGATGATGGCAAAGGTGCTGGGGTCGAGCGCGAACGCTTCGCGGGCGAGGTTGGGGTCGGCCACTTCGGACCGGGCAAGGGTGCCCAGTTCGATCACCGACGCGCCGGTTTCGTCGACCAGATCGTCGAAGCTCCGACCAGCGGCAAGGCCCTCCTCGAAGGCGCTGCGCAGCGCATCGGTGTTGAGCACGACCTGCTGGATGGTGCGCCGCTCGCTGGCAGCGCGCTGATCGCGCGTGCGCTCGAATTCGGCCGCGATCGCCTCTTCGGTAATGTCGATGCCATCGGCAAGGCTTTGCGGGCTCAAGATCATGATCTGCGCCGTGCGCGTCTCGACGGTCCGGAACCGCGACTGGTTCTCCGTCAGATAGGCGGCGAGCTCCTCCTCGGTCGGCTCTGCGGGCGGCAGCAGGCTTTCATCGCCAAGCACGAAATAGTCGATCGTCCGCGTGTCACCGGCGTAGCGACCCACAAGCTGCATCGCCGTCTCTGGTAGGGAGTAGTCGGCAAGGAACGCCGCGGACAGTTGCTGGCGGCGTGCGGCTTGCGCCTGGAGCTCGAAATACTCGGCCTCGGTAAAGCCGCTCTGCTGGAGGACGCGCACGAAGCTCGCGCGGTCGAACTGACCGACGGCGCCGGCAAAGGAAGGATCCTGGCGGACCATCTGGCCAAGCCGGCTGTCCGATACGCCGAGACCATAGGTCTGGCCGAGCCGGGCCAGCGCCGTATCGGCTCCGAGCCGCATCAGCACGACCGACGGGATGCCCAGCGATTCCGCCTCGGCAGGGGTCGGCACGCGACCAGTCTGCTGGGCATATTGATTGAGCTGGGCATTATAGCTGCGCTGGAACTCGCGCGCTGAAATGTCTGCATCCCCGACACGGGCAACCGTGTTGCCTCCCAGGTCGAAGATCACGTTCGAAATGCCGAAGCTGGCTGTGCCCAGGATGAGCAGGGCCACGAGCACCTTGCCGATAAAGGTACGACCGAGATTGCGCAGACTATCGAGCATAAAGTTGCATTTCCAGGCGGGTTGCGGCCCTGACGGGTTATGGCAAAGTCCCGGCCAAAGCAAGAATTAAGGAGACTCGCGTGCCGCTTCGCCCCATTCCCCTTATCGCAGGCAACTGGAAGATGAACGGGGTCACCGCCGCCCTCGCCGAGGCCGAGGCGCTCGCCACATTGGTCGCCACGCACGGCGTCGCCCGGGGCGGGGAGGTGGCGCTCTGTCCCCCGGCCACATTACTGATGGCGATGAGGGAGAGGCTGGGCCGAAGCGGGATCGCCACGGGCGGGCAGGACTGTCACGCCCGTGCCTCAGGCGCGCATACCGGCGACATCTCGGCCGCCATGCTGAAAGACGCGGGCGCGCGCTTCGTTATCGTAGGGCACTCCGAGCGCCGCGCCGACCATGGCGAAACCGACGAAGCGGTGCGGGAGAAGGCTGCGGCTGCCGTCGCAACCGACCTCATTCCCATCGTCTGCGTGGGGGAAACGGAAAGCCAGCGCCTCTCCGGCGAGGCGGTGCGCGTCGTGGAGCGCCAGTTGGATGGATCGATCCCCGATGGTGTCCCCACAGAGGGAATCGTCATCGCCTACGAGCCTGTCTGGGCGATCGGCACCGGGCTCACGCCAACGCTCGCGGACATTGCCGAGATGCACGAGGCGATCCGCAGAAGGCTGGTCGAGCGGTTCGGAGAGGGTGGACACAGCGTCCGCATTCTCTACGGCGGATCTCTCAAGCCAGGCAATGCGCGCGAGATTCTGGCGGTTGATAACGTCGATGGCGGGCTGGTGGGCGGCGCAAGCCTCTTGGCAAAAGACTTCTTCGCCATTATCTCGGCCCTCTGAACGGGCCCGGAATTATTCGGCGCTCGGATATGGCATTTGCCGGGGCATGCGTGTAGAAGGCCCCGCAATCCCCGCGAGCAAGGTCCTTTTCAATGGCCAATGTCCTGATCGTTGCCTATTTGCTGATCGTTCTGGCGCTGATCGTCGTGATCCTCATCCAGCGATCCGAAGGCGGCGGCCTCGGCATGGGCACGAATTCCGGTGGCGGATTACTTACCGTGCGGGGTTCGGCGAACCTCCTGACCCGCACGACCGCGATCCTCGCGACGCTGTTCATGGCGACGGCGATCGGCCTGACCATCCTGGCAGAGATCGATCGACCGACCCAGTCCATCCTCGACGGCATCGCAGATCCAGTGGGCGCAGGCGGCACTGGCACCGGCGGCGGCAGCGTGCTCGATGCCCTTAACCAGCTTCAGTCGCAGACGAGCGGCGAGCTGCCTGTTCCGGCACCGGCTGCGCCTGCCGGCGATTCGGGCCTCAATGTTCCTCAGCCCGCTCCCACGGCGCCTGAAACCGCACCGGCGCCCGCGGCTGCCGGCAACTGAGGCAGCGGCCGAAGACGAAAATCGGAGAAGGGGATGGCGACATCCCCTTCTTCTTTTGGAGAGCGATGCGCTCTTCGTGATAACGACAGACGTAAGGTGATCGCCCATGGCTCGGTACGTGTTCATAACCGGAGGCGTGGTGTCCTCGCTGGGCAAGGGGCTGGCGTCAGCCGCACTTGGCGCGGTTCTGCAGGCGCGTGGCTACAAGGTCCGCCTGCGCAAGCTGGACCCCTATCTCAACGTCGATCCCGGCACGATGTCGCCGACCCAGCACGGCGAAGTCTTCGTCACCGATGACGGTGCCGAGACCGATCTCGATCTGGGTCACTACGAGCGCTTCACTGGCCGCTCCGCCAACAAGCGCGACAACATCACGACCGGCCGCATCTATTCCGACATCATCGCCAAGGAGCGCCGGGGCGATTATCTCGGCGCCACGGTGCAGGTGATCCCGCACGTCACCGACGCGATCAAGAATTTCGTGCTCGAAGGCAATGAAGAGTTCGACTTCGTGCTCGTCGAGATCGGTGGAACGGTCGGCGATATCGAGGGCCTGCCCTTTTTCGAGGCCATCCGGCAGCTCGGCAATGAATTGCCGCGGGGCAGCGCGGTCTATCTGCACCTGACCCTGATGCCCTATATCCCCTCGGCGGGCGAGCTCAAGACCAAGCCGACCCAGCATTCGGTGGCCGAGCTGCGCTCGATCGGCATCATGCCCGACGTGCTGCTGGTGCGCTGCGACAGGCCGATCCCTGCATCCGACAAGCGCAAGCTGGCGCTCTTTTGCAACGTGCGCGAGAGCGCCGTCATCCAGGGTCTCGATGTCGGCTCGATCTACGACGTGCCGCTTGCCTATCATCAGGAAGGGCTCGATCGGGAAATCCTGGCGGCCTTCGGCATCAAGGATGCGGCAGAGCCCGACCTCGCGGCGTGGCGTGACGTCTCGGAGCGCCTGCATAACCCCGAAGGCACCGTGAACATTGCCATCGTGGGCAAGTATACCGGTCTCAAGGACGCCTATAAGTCGCTCTCGGAAGCGCTGGCCCATGGCGGCATCGCCAACCGCGTCAAGGTTAATCTCAACTGGATCGACTCCGAGATTTTCGAGCGGGATGATCCGGCGCCTTACCTCGAGCACATCCATGGCATCCTCGTGCCGGGAGGCTTTGGCGAGCGTGGTTCGGCTGGCAAGATCGAAGCGGCGCGCTTCGCCCGGCTCAAGGGCGTACCCTATTTCGGCATCTGCTTCGGCATGCAGATGGCGTGCATCGAGGCCGCGCGCAACACCGCCGGCATCCGCAGCGCCGGCACCACCGAATTCGGCCCGACCAAGGAGCCGGTGGTGGGCCTGATGACCGAATGGGTCAAGGGCAACGACAAGGAAACGCGCTCCGCCGCCGGCGACATGGGCGGCACCATGCGGCTCGGCGCCTATCCGGCGCAGCTGACGCGCGGCAGCCGGGTGGCCGACATCTACGGCACCACGCGGATTTCCGAGCGCCATCGTCACCGCTACGAGGTGAACATGGACTACCGCAAGCTCCTTGAAAAGAACGGGCTGCTGTTCTCCGGCGTCTCACCCGATGGCAAGCTGCCCGAGATCGTCGAGCGCACCGACCATCCGTGGTTCATCGGCGTGCAGTTCCATCCTGAGCTCAAGTCGCGTCCCTTCGAGCCGCATCCGCTGTTCGCCAGCTTCATCTCGGCGGCAGTGGAACAGAGCCGGCTCGTCTGAGCGACTGCGCCATGGCGGACATCCTGTCGCTCAGCAAGGCCCGCAAGGCGCGCGCTAAGGCTGAGAAAGAACAGCAGGCGCAGGAAAACCGCATCCGCTACGGCCGCACCAAGGCCGAACGGGCAGCGGAGGCAGCCAAGGCCGAACAGGCCGAGCGGCTCATCGATGCGCACAAGCGGGATGAGCCTTAATCCTAGCGCTCCCGCTCGCGCCGGAGTGCGGCGATTTCTGCCCTCAGGGCTCGCAATTCCTCGAGCACGGCCTCGTTGCCATTGCGCAGCTCTTCCCGGCTCGTCTCGGCAGCCGATTCCGCATCCTGCTGCATCGCCGATACGATGACACCGATGAACAGATTGAGCACGGCGTAGGTCGTGCTCACGATGAAGGGCACGAAGAAGAGCCAGGCCTGGGGGTAGACTTCCATGACGGGGCGCACGATGCCCATCGACCAGCTTTCGAGCGTCATCACCTGGAAGAGCGTGTAGACCGAGGCACCGATCGAACCGAACCAATCGGGGAATGATGCTCCGAAGAGGTTGGTGGCCATCACGGCGAACACGTAGAAGACGAGTGCCAGAAGCACGATGATCGACGCCATGCCGGGCAGGGCCGCAATCAGCCCGCCAATGACGCGGCGCAGCGACGGCACCACCGAGATCAGCCGCATGACCCTGAGGATGCGCAGCGCACGCAGAACCTGCAAGGGGCCCGTAGCGGGCAGAAGCGCAATGGCGACCACCGCAAAGTCAAAGAGACTCCAGGGATCGCGAAAAAACTTCAACCCGTGCACGTAGAGGCGCACGAGGATCTCTACCACGAAGATCGCCAGGATGATGCGGTCCAGCCCCTGCAGCACCCAGCCGAACCGCGCCATGATGCCGGGGTCAGTTTCGAGGCCGAGGATCAGCGCATTGAGCAGGATGATGGCGATGATCGCCCGCTCCCAGGCCGGGGAATCGATGAGCGATTTCAGACGGTCACGCATGGGTGCAAGCTCCGATGGCATCGCCCGAAGCAGAATATCAGCGCTTCTTGTGGGTCAAGCGCGACGCGTGGGCGCACCGATCTTTCCGGAACCCCAGATGCCCTCGGCCGTTAGGCTTTCATCCCAACAACAAAGGAGACCGAGATGACCACTCTGTCCGGCCATACCGCAGCCATTCGCGCCTCGCGCGTCATCGGCACCGACGTCAAGGACCAGACTGGCAAGACCATCGGCAAGATCGAGGACGTGGTTCTCGACAAAACCGACAATGCCATCATGTTCGCCGTGATCGGCTTTGGCGGCTTTCTCGGGATCGGTGAGAAATTCCATCCGGTGCCGTGGGCGGTGCTCGATTTCAACCCCGAGTATGATGCCTATGTCGTTCCTTACACCAAGGAGCAGCTCGAGGCGGCCCCGCACGATTCGATCTCGGAGTTGACCCGCGAGGATGGTCGTGCCCATCGCGATCAGGCCTACGACTATTACAAGGTTCCGCGCTACTGGAACTGACACGCGCACATAGCGCAAAATCCTCTCGAAAGGCGGCCCCGGTGGCCGCCTTTTTTCATAGGGTCAGGCTCCATCGCTGTGGCAGCCCCGATTTCGCTTTCCCTTGCCAAAGGCCCATTCTAGGAAGGGGCGCACCGTGATGGCTTCACCGCGAAAGGCATGCCCATGTCCACTATCCTCGATGTCACCGCTCGCCAGATCTTCGACAGCCGCGGCAATCCGACCGTCGAGGTCGATGTCGTGCTCGACGATGGCAGCTTCGGGCGTGCGGCGGTTCCGTCCGGCGCTTCGACCGGTGCGCACGAAGCGGTGGAACTGCGCGATGGCGGCAGGCCCTATATGGGCAAGGGCGTGACCAAGGCAGTCGATTTCGTCAACACCGAAATCCTGTCGGAAATCCAGGGCATGGATGCCCTCGAGCAGATCACAATCGACCGGACGCTGATCGCCCTTGATGGCACGCCCAACAAGAGCCGCGTGGGGGCGAACGCAATCCTTGGGGTGTCGCTGGCCGTTGCCCGCGCTGCCGCCGAGAGCAGCGCGCTGCCGCTCTACCGCTATATCGGCGGGCCGAACGCGCATGTGCTTCCGGTGCCGATGATGAACATCATCAATGGCGGCGCGCATGCCGATAACCCCATCGACATGCAGGAATTCATGATCATGCCGGTGGGTGCCGAAAGCATCGCCGAAGCGGTGCGCATGGGCGCCGAGATTTTCCATACGCTGAAGAAGGGTCTCTCGGCGCAGGGCCACAACACCAATGTGGGCGACGAGGGAGGGTTTGCGCCCAACCTCAAATCCGCCGAAGACGCACTCGGCTTCATCATGGCGTCGATCGAGAAGGCCGGCTATGTGCCGGGCGACGATGTCTGCCTCGCGCTCGACTGCGCCTCCACCGAATATTTCAAGGGTGGCAAGTATGAGATGACCGGCGAGGGCCGCACGCTTGGGGCCGACGAAATGGTGCGCTATCTCGAAGACCTGACGAAGCGCTTTCCCATCATCTCCATCGAGGATGGTATGGCCGAGGATGACTGGGAGGGCTGGAAGGCGCTGACCCAGGCCATCGGCAAATCCGTGCAGCTGGTGGGCGACGATCTGTTCGTGACCAATACGAGCCGGCTGAAGTCGGGCATCAGCATGGGCGTGGCCAATTCCATCCTGGTTAAGGTCAACCAGATCGGCTCGCTGTCCGAAACCCTCGATGCCGTCGATACGGCGCACAGGGCCGGCTATAGCTCGGTGATGTCGCACCGCTCGGGTGAGACGGAGGATTCGACGATTGCGGATCTGGCCGTCGCGCTCAATTGCGGGCAGATCAAAACCGGCTCGCTGTCGCGATCTGATCGCCTGGCCAAGTATAACCAGTTGATTCGCATCGAAGAACAGCTCGGCGCCGCCGCAGTCTATGCAGGGCGCTCAATTCTCAAGAGCTGATTCCCGTAAAGACTTTGACAGCTTCGGCTCTGCGCAAAGTGCCGAAGTTGTCGTTGACCTCGCCTTAATCATCGTGGCGCATCTTCAGGCAACGCAGCAAGCGTTGCTTGGGGAATGGATGATGCTGTTGTCGCTGAAGGGTCGCCGCGCGACCGAGGATGAGGCTGCGTTGGCGGCCCTGTCGCGCTCGCAGGCCATGATCGAGTTCGATCCCGAAGGCCGGATCCTCAAGGCCAACGACAATTTTCTCAAGGCCATGGGCTATGGTCTCGAAGAGATCGTGGGCCAGCACCACCGCATGTTCCTCGCCCCCGGAGAAGCCGAAGCCCCTGAATATGCAGCCTTCTGGGAGCGGCTTCGCGCCGGCCGGTTCGAGAGCGGAGAGTTTCGCCGCCTGGCCAAGGGCGGCCGCGAAGTGTGGATCCAGGCCTCCTACAATCCCGTCGTCGACCGGAAGGGCGCGCCTTTCAAGATCCTGAAGGTCGCGGCTGACGTCAGCCGGCAGAAGCGCGAGACCTCGGACGCCCAGAGCCAGTTGGCCGCGATCAACCGGGCCCAGGCTGTCATCGAGTTCGACCTGCAGGGCATCATCCTCGATGCCAACGAGAATTTCTGCCGCGCTCTTGGCTATGATCTGGCCGAGATCAAAGGTCGGCACCACCGGATGTTCGTCGATCCGCAGCATGCCGAGACCGAGGATTACCGCCAGTTCTGGGAGAAACTGCGCCGCGGCGAATACACGGCCGCCGAATACTGCCGCATCGGCAAGGGCGGGCGGGAGGTGTGGATCCAGGCCTCCTACAACCCGATCTTCGATCTCAACGGCAAGCCCTACAAGGTGGTGAAATTTGCCACCGATGCCACCGAGGCCACCGCACGCAAGGCGGCCGTCGCCTCGCTCGGGTCGGCTCTGGCGACCTTGGCCAAGGGCGACCTGACATCACGCATTTCCGAAAATTTCAGCGGCGATCTCGACGCGCTGCGCATCGCCTTCAACGACACGGTGGAAACCTTCGCCGACATCGTGGGCCGCCTGCGCCAGACCTCGAGCGCGCTGAAGACTGCGACCGGCGAAATCCTCTCTGGCGCGAACGACCTGGCCGAACGCACCACCAAGCAGGCCGCCGCCGTCGAGGAAACCAGCGCCGCGATGGAGCAGCTGACCTTCACCGTCAGTGAAAATGCCGACCGCGCCGTCAGCGCCTCGAGCAAGGCAAAGTCCGTGTCTCGCACGGCGGAAGAGGCGGGAACCGTCGTCGCCAAGGCCAGCGATGCGATGGGCCGGATTTCAGCCTCGTCGGGCAAGATCTCCAGCATCATCGGGATGATCGACGACATCGCCTTCCAGACCAATCTGCTGGCGCTCAACGCGTCCGTGGAGGCTGCGCGGGCCGGCGAAGCGGGCAGGGGCTTTGCCGTCGTCGCGGTCGAGGTGCGTCGGCTGGCGCAATCGGCGGCGCAGGCTTCGGCCGAGGTCAAGGCATTGATCGAGCAGAGCGGCACCGAAGTCACCGGCGGTACGCGGCTGGTTGCCGAGGCGGCCAACAAGGTCAGCATCATGCTCGAAGGCATTCACGAAAGCAGCGCGCTGCTCAACCAGATCGCCGCTGCCACCCAACAGCAATCGGGCACGCTGGCCGAGGTTGCGACCGCCATACGCCAGATCGACGAGATGACGCAGCACAATGCCGCCCTTGTCGAGGAGACCAACGCCGCCATCGAGCAAACCGAAGGACAGGCGAGCGCGCTCGATGGCATCGTGGACGCCTTCGTGCTCGGGGAGCCCGTCGCTGCGTCGGCGCAGCAGCGCCTCAAGGGCGGCCGCGGACCGGAGATGCGTTCGCCGGATCGCCCGATGAAATCGCCATCGGCACGGCCGCAGTCGGCCGCGTCGCGGCGATATCTCTCGGCTGGCTCTGCCGCCATCGACCCGGACTGGAACGAGTTCTGAGAACGGCAACGCTCTCTTAACCCTCTGGGCCCAGTGTCGCAGACGTTCCCGCCGCAACAGGTCGACCCATGCCTACTCGCCTCAAAAGACCAGCCTTCTGGCGTCCGCTCGCCTTGGCAGGAGCGCTTGTCGCATTTCAGGGTTATCTGGCCTATCACGCCATCGGTGGCCAGTTCGGTTTCGAAGGCCAAAAGCAGATGCAGGCCGATATCGTCGCGCTCGAGGCGGATTCGGCGGCGCTGCAGGCCGAGATCGATGCCTATCGTCATCGCGTAGAGCTGTTCCGCGCCGACAGGCTCGATCCCGATATCGTTTCTGAACGCGCGCGGGCTCTTCTGGCCATGGCCAAGGAGAGCGACGTCGTGATCATGGTCGATCCCGCGACCAATCAACCGACTTCAGGCTCATCACGCTGATTAACTGAAGATCAGTTTATCCGATAAATGTTCGATTATACAAGGCTTTGCTGTGTTTCCAACGTGTCTTAGACGAGGCTGGCGTTAGCGTCGGGAATGGTTTAGCTTCAACAGGTCGCGATCCTCTCAGGGTTGCGCGAGCTGCCTGTCGTCTACAACCCGGAGCACAGCTCATGGCGCGCAAAGCCGCGGCCGCCAAGGTCGCATCATCGGCTCAGTCCAACGTACCCGATTTCACCAAGGACGAGGAGCTGCGCGCCTATCGCGACATGCTGCTGATCCGCCGCTTCGAGGAAAAGGCCGGCCAGATGTATGGCATGGGCCTGATCGGCGGGTTCTGCCATCTCTACATCGGTCAGGAAGCCGTCGTCACCGGCATCAACATGGCCAGCCAGGAAGGCGACGCCTCGATCACGGGCTATCGCGACCATGGCCACATGCTGGTCATCGGCATGGAGCCGAAGGGCGTGATGGCCGAACTCACCGGGCGCGGTGGTGGCTTGTCGAAAGGCAAGGGCGGCTCGATGCACATGTTCTCCAACGAGCACCGCTTCTATGGCGGCAACGGCATCGTCGGCGCGCAGGTATCGCTTGGCACCGGACTGGCGTTTGCCGCCAAGTATCGTGGCGAGAACACTGTCAGCCTCACCTATTTCGGCGACGGCGCAGCCAATCAGGGCCAGGTCTATGAGAGCTTCAATATGGCCAAGCTCTGGAACCTGCCGGTCGTCTACATCATCGAGAACAACCGCTACGCCATGGGGACCTCGGTGGAACGCGCCTCGGCACAGACCGATTTCTCGCGCCGCGGCATCGGGTTCGGCATCGAGGGCGAACAGGTCGACGGCATGGATGTGCGCCTGGTGCGTGATGCTGCGGCCCGTGCGATCGAGCATGCGCGCTCGGGCAAGGGCCCCTATATCCTCGAGATGATGACCTACCGTTATCGCGGTCACTCGATGTCCGACCCGGCAAAATACCGCTCCAAGGACGAAGTCTCGACCATGCGCGCCGAGCGCGATCCGATCGAGCAGAGCAAGAAACGCATCCTCGACCGCGGTTATGGCAGCGAGGAAAGCCTCAAGCTGATCGAGACCGAAATCCGCGCCATCGTTACCGAAGCCGCTGACTTTGCCACCTCAGATCCGGAGCCGGACGTGTCCGAACTCTGGACCGACGTCTACGCCGAAGCCTGATGCAGGCGGCGATCTTTATCCTCGGCTTCATCGTCTGGGCCATCGCCGCTTATGGCTTTGCGCGGATGGTGATGGGGTGGGTCGGGGTGGCGCGTCTTGCGCCACAGGGCCAAAAGATTGCGGCAATGTTCAACCTCGGAACCGGCAACTTTTCCGCCGCCGCTGCGATCAGCGGCCCGGGCAGTGCCGGCGCCATCGACAGTTTCAAGCACGGTCGCAAGGTTTTCCTGCTGGCCTTTTTCCCGTTCATGCTTCTTGTGCTGGTCAATATCCTGACCGGCAATGCCGCATAGCCCCGCGCTCCGGAGCCCGCCCATGCCCAATATCCTGATGCCCGCCCTCAGCCCGACGATGGAAGAGGGCAAGCTCGCCAAGTGGCTCGTGAAAGTCGGGGATACCGTATCGCCCGGCGACGTTCTTGCCGAGATCGAGACCGACAAGGCAACGATGGAAGTCGAGTCGGTCGATTCCGGCACCGTCACCAAAATCCTCGTCGAGGCCGGCACCGAAGGCGTGAAGGTCAACACGCCCATCGCGCTGGTTCTGGCCGAAGGCGAGCAGGAGAGCGAGGCTGCGCCCAAGGCCGAAGCCGCGCCTGCCGAGAGCGAGAAGCCCGGGCCCGATGCGGCCGCCGCTGAAACCTCGATGCCGACCGTCAACGAGACCAAGGCACCCGCAGCGCCGCGGCTCGAAGCCGCTGCCGATCCCGATCTGCCCGAAGGGGTCGAGATGGTGGAAATGACGGTTCGCCAGGCGCTCAACGAGGCCATGGCCGAAGAGCTTCGGCGTGACGAGACGGTCTTCGTCATGGGCGAGGAAGTCGCCGAGTATCAGGGCGCCTACAAGATCACCCAGGGCCTGCTGCAGGAGTTCGGGGCCAAGCGCATCATCGATACCCCGATCACCGAACACGGTTTTGCCGGCATCGGTGTTGGCGCAGCCTTCGCCGGGCTGCGTCCGATCGTCGAGTTCATGACCTGGAATTTCGCCATGCAGGCGATCGACCAGATCATCAACTCGGCCGCCAAGCAGCTCTACATGTCGGGCGGGCAGGTGACGGCGCCGATCGTGTTCCGCGGACCCAATGGCGCTGCGGCTCGCGTTGCGGCCCAGCATAGCCAGGACTTTTCGGCCTGGTACAGCCATGTGCCCGGTCTCTACGTCATCGCGCCTTATAGCGCGGCGGACGCCAAGGGTCTCCTCAAGGCGGCGATCCGGTCCAATACGCCGGTCGTCTTCCTTGAAAACGAAATTCTCTACGGTTCGACCGGGCTCGTGCCCAAGGTCGACGATTACGTGCTGCCCATCGGCAAGGCGCGGATCGCCCGCAAGGGCAAGGATGTCACCATCGTCTCGTTCTCGATGGGCATGCGCTACGCGACACAGGCAACGGAAAAGCTGGTTGCCCAGGGTGTCGATGTCGAGCTGATCGATCTGCGCACGCTGCGCCCGATGGACATCGATACGGTCATCGAGTCGGTCAAGAAGACCGGCCGCTGCGTCACCGTCGAAGAAGGTTGGCCGCAGGGCGGCATCGGCGCCGAGATCGCGGCGCAGCTGATGGAGAAGGCGTTCGATTATCTCGATGCGCCGGTCACCCGAGTCACCGGCAAGGACGTGCCGATGCCCTATGCCGCAAATCTCGAGAAGCTGGCGCTGCCCAACGTCGACGAAGTAATCGCCGCCGTCAACGCCGTCACCTACCGGAGCTGAGGTCATGCCGATCAACATCACCATGCCGGCGCTCTCCCCGACGATGGAAGAGGGCAAGCTCGCCAAATGGCACGTCAAGGAGGGTGACACCGTCTCTTCGGGCGACGTGATTGCAGAGATCGAGACCGACAAGGCCACCATGGAAGTCGAGGCGGTCGACGAGGGCAAGATCGGCAAGATCCTGGTTGCCGAGGGCACCGAGGGTGTAAAGGTCAACGCGATCATCGCTGTGCTCCTCGAAGAGGGCGAGACCGCAGAGGCCGAGCCGCAGCCCAAGCCTGAGGCCGCAAAATCCCAAGCGGCCAAGACCGATGCCGCGAAGTCGACAACCGGCTCGGATGCGGCAAAGCCCGCGGCAGCCGCGAGTAAAGCCAGCGCTCCGGCGGCTGCGCCTTCGGTCGCCAACAGCAACACCGGTTCGAGCGCGCCTCAGAAGGCTGATAGCGGTCGCGTCTTCGCCTCGCCGCTGGCCCGGCGGCTGGCAAAGGAAGCGGGTCTCGATCTTTCGGCGATTGCCGGATCGGGCCCGAAAGGCCGCGTGATCAAGGCCGATGTCGAGGCCGCAAGCTCGGGGAAAGCCCAGCCCAAGGCCGCGCCTTCCGCCGCGCCGCCGGCTTCGGCCGGTTCCGCAGCCACGCCTGCCGGAATGACCAAGGCCCAGGTTCTGGCGCTCTATCCCGAGGGCAGCTACGAGCTCGTTCCCGCCGATGGCATGCGCAAGGTGGTGGCAGCGCGCCTCACCGAATCCAAGCAGACGGTGCCGCATTTCTATCTCACGCTCGATTGTCGCATCGATGCGCTGATGGCTGCGCGCGAGCAGATCAACGCACTGGCCCCCAAGGACAAGGACGGCAAGCCGGCCTACAAGCTCTCGGTCAACGATTTCATCGTCAAGGCCTGGGGCCATGCGCTGATGGCCGTACCTTCGGCGAACGCGACCTGGGCGGGAGACGCGATCCTGCTGCACAAGCATGCCGATGTGGCGGTTGCCGTGGCCGTGCCCGGTGGCCTCTTCACTCCGGTGGTGAAGGCCGTCGAGACCAAGTCGCTGCGTCAGATCTCCGAAGAGGTGAAAGACCTTGCCGGGCGCGCCCGGAGCCGGAAGCTCGCCCCGCATGAATATCAGGGCGGCGCGTCCTCGGTCTCCAATCTGGGCATGTACGGCATCAAGCACTTTGCCGCCGTGATCAACCCGCCGCACGGGACAATCCTTGCGGTCGGGGCTGGCGAGGAGCGGGTCTACGCCGAAAGGGGCGAGATCAAGACCGGTACCTTCATGACCGTCACGCTCTCCTGCGATCACCGCTCGGTCGATGGTGCGCTGGGGGCCGAACTTCTGGCCGCCTTCAAGGGGCTGATCGAAAATCCGGTAATGATGCTGGCTTGATCAGTTCAAATCACGTTAGATAATGACGCTCACTTCTATTCGGGGGATTTGATGAAGTCATTGCTGACGGTCTTGGCGTTGCTAGTGTCACTTGGTTTGGCTGCGCCCGCAAGCGCGCAAGATGCCGCTGTAATCAACGCTGACAAGGCATTGGTCGAGAGCTTCTTTTACGGGTCATCGGCACAGGCAAAGAAATTCGTGAGCGGCTATACAATGCTGATCGCGATCCGCCCTCAGCCAGATTTTGTACGGCGGCGGCTGCAATTCTCCGGGACGGGAGTGATGTATTTCGCGCCTGACGGCGGTTTGCTGGCTTGGTCTGGCTATTCGAAGAAGATTGAGGCGGGTAAGTGGTTTCTAAAGCGGGGAGGCAATTTCAACATGCTTTGCGTTGAGTTTGCCAAAGGCCGCGGGGAACCGGTATGCGCGTCTCCGCTAATGGGTGGCCATTGGATCCGGCAGAGCACCAAAGGCAATGCTTTTGGTCTTAAGGCAGGCGCTCCGGTGCGCTTCAGTTTTGGCATTGGTGGCCTTACCCTGCAAAAGCTTGCGTCCCAGATGCAATGAGTGTGGACGCTGCCGCCAAGGTGGAATGAGAGAGTTTAGATGAAAACCATCCTCGCCTATGGCGACAGCCTCACCTACGGGCACGATGCTGCGGTGTTCGGACGCCATGCCTATGAAGACAGGTGGCCCAGCGTGCTGGAGGCTGGCCTTGGCGGCGTGGCGCGTGTCATCGCCGAAGGTCTTGGCGGGCGCACTACGGTTTTCGACGACAACGCCGCCGCCTTCGATCGCAATGGCGCGCGCGTGCTGCCGACGCTTTTGCAGACGCACGCGCCGCTCGATCTGGTGATCATTTTCCTTGGCACTAACGATCTCAAGCTCTTCATCAACGGCACGGCGTTCGGCGCTGCCATGGGCGTGAAGCGACTTGTGGAAATCGTGCGGCACCATCCCTATATGCCGGGCTTTAAGGTGCCCGAAGTGGTGATCGTCTCGCCGCCGCTGACGGTCGAGACGGACCACAAGGACCTGCACCCGATGTTTGCGCCGCGCGCAGATGAGGCCAAGCTCTTTTCGTTTTATTACGGGCGGATCGCCAAAGAGCTGGGCTGCGGCTATTTCGACGCTGCGACCGTGGCGAAAGCCACGCCGATCGATGGCGTTCACCTCGATGCGGCCAACACCCGTGCGATCGGCGAGGGGCTCGTGCCGGTCGTCAAGTCCATTCTCAAGATCTAGGAGCCCGCAATGGCCGACAGCTACGACCTCATCGTCATCGGTGCGGGCCCCGGCGGATATATCGCGGCCATTCGTGCCGCCCAGCTCGGGCTCAAGACGGCGATCGTCGAGCGCGAGCACATGGCCGGCATCTGCTCGAACTGGGGCTGCATACCGACCAAGGCGCTGCTGCGCTCGGCAGAAATCTACGGGCACATGCAGCATGCCAAGGATTACGGCCTCTCCGCCGGCGCGCCGGGGTTCGACATGGGCGCCATCGTCAAGCGCTCGCGTGGCATCGCGACCCAGATGAATACCGGCGTCCAGTTCCTCATGAAGAAGAACAAGGTCGACATCATCTGGGGCGAGGCGCGGCTGGAGAAAGCCGGCACCGTGGTGGTCGAAAAAACGAAAAAGAAGGCGATGGACCCCCAGGTTCCGCCGCCGAAGTCGACGCTCGGCCCAGGTACCTACACAGCCAAGAACGTGATCATCGCCACAGGCGCGCGCCCGCGTGTATTGCCCGGCATCGAGCCCGATGGTGATCGGATCTGGACCTATTTCGAGGCCATGGTCCCTGCCGAAATGCCCAAGTCGCTGGTGGTCATGGGATCAGGCGCCATCGGCATCGAATTCGCCTCTTTCTACCGATCCATGGGCGCGGAAGTTACGGTCATTGAGCTCCTGCCGCAGATCCTGCCTGTCGAGGATTCCGAGATCGCCGCTCATGTGCGCAAGCGGCTCGAAAAGCGCGGCATCAAGTTCCTGACCGATGCCAAGGTCGAAAAGGTCGAGAAGTCGGCCAAGGGCGTCGTTGCCCATGTCGCGCTGAAGTCGGGCGACAAGCAGCAGGTTGCCGGTGACAGGCTGATTTCTGCGGTTGGCGTCGTGTGCAATACCGAAGGTCTCGGACTGGAGACAGTCGGCGTCAAGCTGGATCGCGGCGCCATCGTCGTTGACGGCCATGGTCGCACCAACGTGCCGGGTGTCTGGGCCATCGGCGACGTCGCGGGCCCGCCCATGCTGGCGCACAAGGCCGAGCACGAAGCGGTGATCGCCGTCGAAACCATCGCCGGCCACAAGGTTCACGGCCTCGACAAGTCCAAGGTGCCCGGCTGCACCTATTGCGAGCCGCAGGTGGCGAGCGTGGGGATGACCGAAGCCAAGGCGAAGGAAGCCGGACGCGACATCAAGGTCGGGCGCTTCCCCTTCATCGGCAATGGCAAGGCCGTGGCCTTGGGCGAGCCCGACGGGCTGGTCAAGACCATCTTCGACGCCAAGACCGGAGAACTGCTGGGAGCCCATATGGTGGGCGCCGAAGTCACCGAGCTGATCCAGGGTTTCGTCGTTGCCATGAACCTCGAGACCACCGAGGAAGAGCTGATGCACACCATCTTCCCGCATCCGACCCTGAGCGAGACGATGAAGGAAAGCGTGCTTGACGCCTATGGTCGGGCACTCAATATCTGATGGGCAACAGCCTCGTGCCACCGGAGCCGATCGGGATGGATGGACAGCAGATCCTGATCTGGGTGCTCGTGGGCCTCGCGGCCGGCTGGCTGGCCAGCCGCATCGTCGGCGGCACGGGCCTGATCCGCTATCTCGCAGCTGGGCTTCTCGGCTCTATTGTCGGGGGCTTCATTGTGTCCTATTTCGGCATTGCCATTCCCGTCGATAATGTCTGGCTGCGCGAATTCATCATCGCCACGGGCGGCGCCGTCATCGTCATTCTGGCGGCGCGGCTGGTCGCCTGAGGAGAACCCATGTCCATTCGGCGCCGTATCTTCCTTGTGCTCCTCATCTTCTGGACATCCGTCGGGCTTGTCGCGGGCACGGTGGAGCTGCTGTATCCCGGCGCGAGCCATGTGAAGCTCAACATGGTGCCGGTCGAGGGGCTCACGGCCTTCTGGACTGCAGTCGTTGCCGGGGCGTTGCCCGGCCTCATCTTCGGCGCGTTGGGCTGGGGCATCGCGTCGCTCTTCCAGGTTCCGGCCAAAGCTCCGGCTCGGAACCCTTGATCGGAGAACACACGTGGTTACGCTGATCGACAGCCGTCCCCGGCACCCCGAAAAGGCCAATCGCCCCGATACCGAAGTGCTGCGCAAGCCGGACTGGATCCGCGTGCGCGCGCCGGGCTCGCCGGTTTACCGCGAAACCCAGAAGATCGTGCGCGAGAACAATCTCGTCACCGTGTGCGAGGAAGCCGGCTGCCCCAATATCGGGGAGTGCTGGAGCAAGAAGCACGCGACGATGATGATCATGGGCGAGGTGTGCACACGCGCCTGCGCCTTCTGCAACGTACGCACCGGCCTGCCGCTGCCGCTCGATCCCAACGAGCCGGAGAACGTGGCGAAGGCCGTGGATACGCTCGGGCTCGAGCATGTCGTCATCACATCGGTCGATCGGGATGATCTGCCCGATGGCGGGGCCCGGCATTTCGCCGATGTCATCCTTGCGATCCGGGCGCGCACTCCGCGCACCACCATCGAGATCCTGACGCCCGATTTCCTGCGCAAGGACGGCGCGCTCGAAATCGTGGTGGCTGCGAAGCCCGACGTGTTCAACCACAATCTGGAGACGGTGCCCTCGAAATATCTGAAGGTTCGCCCGGGCGCGCGCTATTTCCACTCGATCCGGCTGTTGCAGAAGGTCAAGGAACTCGACCCGACCATGTTCACCAAGTCCGGCATCATGGTCGGACTGGGCGAAGAGCGGAACGAAGTGTTGCAGTTGATGGACGACCTGCGCTCGGCCGATGTGGATTTCCTCACAATCGGGCAGTATCTTCAGCCGACCCGCAAGCACCATCCGGTGCTGCGCTTCGTGACGCCAGACGAGTTCAAGTCCTACGCGACCATCGCCAAGACCAAGGGCTTCCACCTCGTGTCCGCTTCACCGCTGACCCGCTCGTCCCACCATGCGGGCGAGGATTTTGCTCGCCTCAAGGCCGCACGGCTCGCGGCGCAGCGCTGATCCATGCCCGACCTGTTTTTCGAGCGGCACGTGCCGCATCTGCCTGGCTCGATGTTTGCGCTCGTAGCCGATCTCGAGACCTATCCCAGCTTCGTGCCGAACTGCTCAGCGATGAGGGTGTGGACCGACCGTCCTCTTGCCGCCAATGAGCGGTTCGCCAAGATGACGATCCGCTTCGGACCGGTCACCCAGTCCTACACAAGCCGGGTGACCATGGACGAGGCGGCGCGCACCATCCGCGCCAAGGCGGTCGATGGGCCGTTCGCCTATCTCGACAGCACGTGGCGGTTCGAGCCCGAAGGGCAGGGGACGCGCGTCACCTTCGACATCGATTTCAAGATATCAAATCCGCTGATCGCAGCCGTTGCCGAGCCCGCCTTCGCGGCGAAGCAGGGCGAGATCATGGATGCGTTCGTCGCCGAGGCGGACCGGCGGTTTGGCTGAGGCGAGAGCGTTTCGAGGCAAAGGGGATACCGGTTTGCCGTCCGGAAACGCGACAATTTAAGCTCTAGCCGCTCTTTGCCGCAGCGATGATCATCCTGAGCGCCTCAACTACAGTGGCGTGGCGCACGCCTGCACGATCGAGCCCACTGAACTGTCGTTGCAGATGGCGCACGCCATCGGGCCCGGCCAGGGCGAAATGCACAAGCCCGGCAGGTTTGGCCTCGGAGGCACCCGGACCGGCGACGCCCGTCACTGCAACGGCAATGTGCGTGCCGGCAGCGGCCAGTGCCCCTTCGGCCATGGCGATGGCCACCTCTTTCGAAACCGCGCCATGCGACTTGAGCAGGGCCCAGGGCACGCCGATCATGGCGATTTTGGCTTCGTTGGCATAGGTGACGAAGCCGCCATAGACCACCTCGGACGATCCCGCCACGGACGTCAACGCTCCGGCGATCAATCCACCCGTGCAACTCTCCGCCGTCGAGACGGTCAGCCGCCGGGCGATCAGCGCAGCCACGGCCTCGCGGGCCAGTGCGTCGATGTCGGGCGGCATCTGCATCGGATCAGTCCTGCCTCGGCAATTCGACAGATGCCGAGGCGATGGCGCAAATCCCCTCTTCCCGCCCCACGAAGCCGATTTTCTCGTTGGTTGTTGCCTTGACCGCCACGCGGCTTGGGTTGATGCCGCAGATGGCGCCGATGACGTCCCGCATCGCCGGCACATGTGCCCCGATCCGCGGCGCCTCGGCCACGATGGTGATGTCGAGATTGACGATGCGCCCGCCACGCGCGGCCACGAGCCCAGCCGCATGCTCGAGGAAAATGCGTGAGGCGGCGCCCTTCCACTTCATATCGCTGGGCGGAAAATGATGACCGATATCGCCCTCGCCAAGCGCCCCATAGATGGCATCGCAGAGCGCATGCAGGGCCACATCGGCATCGGAGTGGCCCTTGAGCTTGCGGGTGTGCGCAATTTCGACGCCGGCGAGCCAGACCGATTGCCCGTCATCGAAGGGGTGCACGTCATAGCCCGTGCCGATACGCGTCTCCATCCGGCGATCTCCCAGAATCATGCGCTCGGCGCGCTCGAAATCGCCGGGCATCGTCAGCTTGATGTTGCGAAGGCTGCCAGGTGTCAGGACGACGTCGAGCCCCGCCCATTCGGCAATCGCCGCGTCGTCGGTGAATTCGCGCGGCAGTCGCGCTGCCCGCAGATGGGCCGAAAGGATTTGCGGGAAGCGGAAGCCCTGCGGTGTCTGGGCGGCAAACAGTGTCTGCCGATCCTCCGTCCGCTCGACCAGGCGTCCGTCGCTCGAGCGCTTGATGGTATCGGTGACTGGCGTCACGGGCAGCGAGGCCTGCGCGCTCTCGAGCGCCGCGATGACCCCCCCGATAAGCTCGGCATCCGCAAATGGGCGCGCGGCGTCCTGGATCAGCACAATGTCTGGCCTCAGCGGTGCCAGCGCTTCGAGCCCGGCGCGCACCGAGGCCTGACGCGTCGCGCCCCCGATGACCGGAGGATGCAGCCGATCATGGCCCAGAGCGAGCCTTGCGTAGCGCTGTTGATGGTCGGCATGGATGACAGGAACGACATGGTCGATGGCGTCGATTGCGAGGAAAGCTTCGACGGTCCGGGACAGCACGGGCTTGCCGGCCAGAAGGCGATACTGCTTTGGCTCAGGATCGCCATCGCGGCTCGCACGCTCGCCCTTGCCGGCAGCTACGATAATGACGGCGATCCGCTGCGCGACGGCCATGCTCAACCTCCCTGCGGTATCGATGCCATAGCGGTTACCACATGGGCAGGGCAAGCCCAGCAAAAGCGGTTGCAGTCGAACGCTTTTTGACTATTGTGCAGGCACTTCAGCGAATTGAGCGTTTCGCGTGCACGCGCTTTCCACCACTGCCTTACCCTTGAGCATCGGGGGCCACGAATTGCCCAACCGGGCGTTTCTGGCGCCCATGGCTGGCATTACCGATGCGCCGATGCGCAAGCTGGCCCACCGGTTCGGCGCCGGCCTTGTCGTGTCAGAAATGGTGGCGAGTTCGGCGCTGTCAACGGGCCATGCGGATATGGTGCGCAAACTCGGCCGCGTCTCCGGCATTCCGCATGTGGTGCAGCTTGCCGGCTGCGAGCCCGAATGGATGGCGCGCGGCGCAGCCATCGCGCGCGACGCGGGCGCCGATGTGCTCGATATCAATTTCGGCTGTCCGTCCAAGCGCGTCACCAATGGGTATGCCGGGTCGGCGCTGATGCGCGTGCCGGACCTTGCGATGCGGCTTGTAGAGGCCGTGATGACGGTGGGGCTGCCGGTGACGATCAAGATGCGCCTCGGCTGGAACGACGAAAGCCTCAACGCAGCTGACATGGCGCGGCGCGCGGAGGCCCTTGGCGTCAGGATGGTCACCGTCCACGGCCGGACGCGGGAACAGTTCTACAAGGGGCAGGCGCGCTGGGCCCCGGTGCGGGAGGTCGTCGAGGCCGTTCGCGTGCCGGTGGTGATCAATGGGGACATCACGACGCTCGATGCCGCGCAGGACGCGCTGTCGCAATCGGGCGCCGCCGCAGTGATGATCGGGCGCGGCGCGCAGGGGCGTCCCTGGATCGTTGGACAGGTCGGCGCAGCCTTGGCGGGCGCTGACGCCGGACGCGCTCCCGAGGGCGAGGCCCTGATCGACCTCGTCACCGAGCATTACGAGGATATCCTCACGCTCTATGGCAGCGCGCTCGGAGTTCGCATCGCGCGCAAGCATCTCGACTGGTACCTCGAAGGGCAGGGCGCAGAGCCGCCCAAGGCCCTGCGCCAGACGATGCTGACCTCGGATAGCCCGCGCGAGGCGATCAGTCTTTTTCGCGAGGCGCTCGTTTCTGGCCGAAAGGAAGCCGCATGAAGTCCGACGCGCTCGGCGCGCTCTCGGCCGCCATTCTCCAGGCTTTGCCGCAGCCCATCCTCGTGGTCAACGAGAGCCGGACCGTGATGTTCGTCAACTACGCGGCGGAGGCCTTCTTCGGCGCATCGCTGAGCGTGCTCAGCCGCCAGAAGCTCGATGACCTCATTGCATTCGGCTCGCCGATCATCGGGCTCGTGGAATCGGTGGCCGAACGTCGCGCCCCCATGACGGAATACCGTGTCCGGGTGGGGTCATCCCGTTTCGGGGACGAGCGGGTCGTCGACGTCTTCGGCACACCGATGGCCGAGCTCGAAGGTCAGGTTGCGCTGCTCTTTCAGGAGCGCACCATGGCCGACAAGATCGATCGGCAACTGGTCAGTCGCGGCGCCGCCCGCTCGGTCACCGGCCTCGCATCGATGATGGCCCACGAGATCAAGAACCCGCTCTCTGGCATCAGGGGCGCCGCCCAGCTGCTCGAGCAGAGCGTTGCCTCCGAGGAATTGCCGCTCGCGCGCCTCATCCGTGAGGAAACCGATCGCATCGTCGACCTCATCGACCGCGTCGAGGTGTTCGGCGATGACCGCCCGCTCGATCGCGAACCGATCAACATCCATGTGGTGCTCGATCGGGTGAAGCTGCTTGCGCGCAACGGGGTGGCCCGCGGCATCGATTTCACCGAGGAGTATGATCCCTCGCTGCCGCCGGTGCTGGGCAATCGAGACCAGCTCGTGCAGGTCTTCCTCAACCTCATCAAGAATGCGGCCGAAGCCCTCGAGCACACGCAGAAGCCCGAGATCCGCATCTCCACCGCCTTCCGGCCGGGCATCCGGATTTCCGTGCAGGGCATTTCGCAGCGCATTTCGCTGCCGCTCGAGATCGTCATCGAAGACAACGGGCCGGGCGTGCCGTCCGACCTGCTGCCCATCCTCTTCGATCCCTTCGTTACCACCAAGACCAACGGATCCGGACTGGGCCTGGCGCTCGTGGCCAAGATCATCGGCGACCATGGCGGGGTCATTGACTGCGATAGCCGGCCCGGCCGCACCCGCTTCCGCATTCTCCTGCCCGTCGCGAGCGGCGGTGGCTTCGTGGCGCACAAGAAAGAGGCGAAATCATCATGAGCGGCCACACCATCTTGCTCGCCGATGACGATGCGGCCATCCGCATGGTGCTTAATCAGGCGCTGACACGCGCCGGGTATGAAGTGCGGCCCACGGGCAATCTCTCGACCATGTGGAATTGGGTGAGCCGCGGGGAGGGCGATCTTCTCATCACCGACGTGATGATGCCCGATGGCAATGCCTTCGACATCATGCCCAAGATCAAGAAGCTCAGGCCCGACCTGCCCATGGTGGTGATGAGCGCGCAGAACACCTTCATGACGGCGATCCGCGCCAACGAGATGGGCGCCTACGAATATCTGCCAAAGCCCTTCGACATCACGGAGGTGCTGTCGGTGGTGGCGCGGGCCCTGGCCGATGCCAAGAAGCCCACGCCTGCCGAGCGCAAGGCCGACGAACCGGGCGAGCAGATGCCGCTCGTAGGTCGCTCGACGGCGATGCAGGACATCTACAGGGCCCTTGCGCGGCTCATGCAGACCGATCTGACGGTGATGATCACCGGCGAGAGCGGCACCGGCAAGGAGCTCGTGGCCAAGGCCCTACATAATTTCGGCAAGCGCCGAAACGGACCCTTCGTCGCCATCAACATGGCGGCTATTCCGCGCGATCTGATCGAGGCCGAACTCTTCGGCCACGAGAAGGGGGCATTCACGGGGGCGACCTCCCGGTCCTCCGGTCGCTTCGAGCAGGCCGAGGGGGGCACGCTGTTCCTCGATGAGATCGGCGACATGCCGATGGATGCCCAGACCCGGCTCCTCCGCGTGCTGCAGGAGGGCGAATACACGATGGTCGGGGGTCGGACGCCGATCAAGTCCAATGTCCGCATCGTCGCCGCAACCCATCGGGACCTCGGCCAGATGATCCGGCAGGGCCTGTTTCGTGAAGATCTCTATTATCGCCTCAACGTCGTGCCCATCCGCCTGCCGCCGCTGCGCGAACGCGTCGACGACATCGGCGATCTGGTGCAGCATTTCCTGCGGGCCAGCCAAACCGAGGGCGAGCCGGTCAAGACCATCTCGTCAGAGGCGATTCGCCTCATGCAGAACTATTCCTGGCCAGGCAACGTCCGCGAACTCGAAAACCTCGTTCGCCGCCTCACCGCGCTTTATGCCGACGAGCAGATTTCGCTCGAGATCGTGCAGTCGGAGCTCAACATTGCCGAGCGGCAGCCTCTGGTGGCCACCACCGGACCGGTGGACGTCTCGACAGCCGTCGAAACCCATGTCGCACAGCTGCTGCGCGAACATGAACCGGATCTGCCACCGCCGGGACTTTATCAGCGTGTGATCGATCGCGTCGAAGCGCCCCTGATCGCCATGGCGCTCAACGCCTGCGGCGGAAACCAGATCAAGGCGGCCGACCTGCTTGGCCTCAACCGCAACACCCTGCGCAAGAAGATCAGGACGCATTCGATCGAGATCGTCAAGCAGAGCCGCCGTCAGGGTTAGGCGGGCGCGCCTCTGTGGTGCGCGTTCGACCTAACGCCGATCGCTGTCACATTTCGGCAACATTTATCCCCAAGGGTCGACGTCGACAAAGGGAGCATGGTAGGTCCCGACTGATCCGAACCCGGCTCTGAACATGAACGATGTCGCGATGGCCAGCGCTGATCTGTCGGACAGCCGGGCCAATCCGGCTGTCGCTGCTGTTGCGTTCTTCGGGGATCGCTCCAAACAGGCCATTCGTGCACTTGGTCTGGTGGTGGTGATTTCGGCCGTGCTCGTCTCGGTAGGATCGTTCCTGATCCTCACCGGCGGCACGGATATCGAGCCGACGCCGGAAATCTGGACCGTCATCTGGGTCGCCAACGGCATCCTCGTGCTGATGCTGATTGCGCTCGTGCTCACCGAAGCGCTGCTCCTGCTGCAATCGCGCTGGCGCAAGGAAGCCGGTTCAGGGCTACAACTGCGCATGGTGACGCTTTTCGCCCTGGTTGCCGCCATCCCGGCGGCTCTGGTGGCGGTCGTGGCGACTTTTTCGCTCAATCAGGGCCTCGATCAGTGGTTCTCGGAGCGCACCCGCACCATCGTCGAAAGCTCCCGACTGGTGGCACGCTCGTACATGCTCGAGCACGCGCAGGTCTTGCGAGACGACATCATCTGGGTCGCGACCGAGCTCGAACAGGCTCGCGGTACCTACCAGACCGATCGCGAGCGCTTCCAGCGCATCCTGACGGCCTTGGCCACCACCCGCTCGCTGCCCTTCACCTCGCTGATCGACGCGTCCGGGGACACCCTCATGCGGGCCCAGATCAACGCGCCAGGGACGGTACCGCGCGTGCCCGATGGCCTGACCGAAGGGGTGGAGGAGGGGGTGCCGACCCTCATCGCGCCGGGTCGGACCAATCTGGTGGGCTCGGTGGTAAAGCTGCGCGGCTATACCGACACCTACCTGTTCGTCGCCCGACAGGTAGACCCGGTCGTGCTCGAGTTCATGCGACTGACCGACGAGAACATCACCGAGTATCGCGAATATGCGTCCAACCGGCTGGTGTTCCAGATCACGGTCACCATCACCTATGTCGGCCTTGCACTGGTGCTGCTGCTGGCGGCGCTCTGGACCGGCATCGCGATGGCGAACCGCTTCGTCGATCCGATCCGAAATCTCATGATTGCGTCGAGCCGGGTCAGTGCCGGCGATCTCGATGTGCAGGTGCCGGTTCAGGCGGGTCGCGGTGATCTGCGCGATCTCTCCAATCGCTTCAACCGCATGACCCACCAGCTCAAGACGCAGCGGCAGGCGCTGCTCGAAGCCAATGAAACCAATGAGAAGCGGCGGCAGTTTACCGAAGCAGTGGTGGAAGGCGTGTCGGCCGGCATTATCGGCCTCGATCCGTTCGGGGCCGTGACACTGGTCAATGCGCGCGCCGCCGAAATGCTGTCGCGAGATGAGGTTTCAGTGATCGGAGAGCCAATCGCGAAGGTCATTCCCCAACTCGCCCCGATCGTCGAGCGCGCCATGTCCGCCCGCCGTGGACAGACGCGCGACCAGATCGAACTGGGCTCTGGGCCGGATTACCGCACCTATCAGGTGCAGATCACCCGCGAAGGATCGATGACGGAATCCAAGGGCTTCGTGGCAACGCTGGACGATATTACCGACCTTTTGTCGGCACAGCGCACCGGGGCCTGGGCGGATGTGGCGCGACGCATCGCCCACGAAATCAAGAACCCGCTGACGCCCATCCAGCTTTCGGCCGAGCGCCTGCGCCGCCGTTACGGCGAGCGGCTCGAGGGCGATCGCGACGTTTTTGACAAATGCATCAACACCATCATCCGGCAGGTGGGCGATATCGGGCGGATGGTCGACGAGTTCTCGTCCTTCGCCCGCATGCCTGCCGCCCAGCCGGAAAAGGGCGATCTCTCCGATACCATCCGGCAGGCCGTGTTCCTTGAAAGCGTCCGCCTTCCGGCCATCGATATCTGGGTGAACCTGCCCGAGCAGCCGATCAGCGCCTTTTTCGACGCCAGGCTGATCTCGCAATGCTTGACGAATTTGATCAAGAATGCAGTAGAAGCGATCGAGGGCGCAGGGTTGGAGGCAATTCGCAACCCGGTCATCACCGTTGACGCCCAGCCGCAGGATACCCATGTGCGGGTTTCGATTTGCGATAACGGCAAGGGGTGGCCGAAGGAAAACCGCCAGCGTCTGCTCGAACCCTATATAACCACGCGTGAAAAGGGCACGGGACTGGGTCTTGCCATAGTGGCCAAGATCATCGAACAGCACGGGGGTCGGGTCGAACTGGTCGATGCCGAGCCCGACGAGGCAGGCCGGATAGGGGCCTGCTTTGCATTCACCCTGCCGCGCGGCAAGGCCACGGACGACGACGCTGCCGGCGCCGATGAGCCGGTTGCACACAAGCCTGACCAAGACACCAGTCATAACGGCGCCGGGGCGGATGCCGGAGGATTGGACGCAGCAATGCAAGAGGGCGACAGCAGGCCCCGTGACGAAATAGAGGAGCCAGCCGTCCCGGCGGCAGCGAGCACCTGATGGCACGCGATATTCTGATCATCGACGACGAAGACGACATCCGGGACCTGATCGCAGGCATTCTGGAGGACGAGGGGTATGAGGCCCGGCAGGCGCACGATGCCGATTCGGGTCTCAACGAGATCGCGAAGCGGCGACCCAGCCTGGTGTTTCTCGACATCTGGATGCAGGGTTCGCGGCTCGACGGGCTGCAATTGCTCGACGTCTTCCAGAGCCAGCATCCCGACCTGCCGGTGGTGATGATTTCGGGCCATGGCAATGTCGAGACCGCCGTCTCGGCCATCAAGCGCGGCGCCTATGACTATATCGAGAAGCCGTTCAAGATCGATCGCCTGCTGCTGATCACGCAGCGCGCCATGGAGGCCTCCCGGCTCAAGTCCGAAGTGGCGGATCTGCGCGAGCGCTCCAGCATCAAGGCGGCTGAACTGGCCGGCGCCTCGCCGGCGTTGCAGCAGGTTCGGGCCGTGATCGAGAAATCGGCGCCAACCAATTCGCGCGTCTTCATTTCTGGAGCATCAGGCAGCGGCAAGGGCCTGTGTGCGCGCCTCATTCACCAGCGCAGCCAGCGGGCGGACGCGCCATTCGTCGAGATCAACTGCTCGCTCTATGCGCCCGATGAGGTGCAGACGGTTCTCTTCGGGCGAGAGGCACGCGAGCGCATGGGCACGCTGCGTACGGAAGTCGGGGCTCTCGAACGTGCCCATGGCGGAACGCTCTATCTGTCCGAGGTCGCAAGCCTCCCGGCACCCGCCCAGGCCGCGCTGTTGCGGACGCTGGTGGAAAACCGCTTTCTCCGAGTCGGGGGCACCGTGCCGGTACCTATCGACGTGCGGGTGGTGTCCTCCAGCTCGCAGAACGTTGCGCAGGCCATCGAGGGCGGCGGGTTCCGTTCCGACCTCTTCCATCGCCTGTCGATCGTGCCCATTCAGCTGACGCCGTTGCGGGAGCGGCGGGAAGACATTCCGCCGCTGGTTGATCTCTTCATCGAGCAGGTGTGCCGCATGCACAACCTGCGCGCGATGGTGATCGGCGAAGATGCCCTCGCCGTCCTCCAGGCGCAGGACTGGCCCGGCAATGCCCGCCAGCTTCGCAATTCGATCGAGCGACTGCTGATCCTCATGAAGGATCAGGCGCCCGAGAACGGCGTCATCACGGCCGCCATGCTCCCTTCGGACATCGGCGAAGTGCTGCCGACGGTGGGCGACACCGATGCTTCGGCCCATCTCATGAGCCTGCCGCTGCGCGAGGCGCGCGAGGTGTTCGAGCGCCAGTATCTGCTGGCGCAGATCGAGCGGTTTGGGGGGAATATCTCGAAGACTGCTGAATTCGTGGGCATGGAGCGCAGTGCGCTGCACCGCAAGATCAAGTCGCTGGGGCTCTGAGAGATTTCGGCTGCGGGTATGCAGAAGGGCGCGGATGTGCGATAAATGATTGCGGTGGAAAGGTGCACTTTCCATGGCGACGGCGGCACCCCAAGCCGGCCGCCAACAGAAACGGACAAGTGGCAGCAAAGCGTCAGTGCTGCCCCAGAAGAGGCTCAAAATGCCCGTCGAGAGAAGCCCGAACCTTCAAGATTCGTTCCTCAACCACGTCCGCAAGAACAAGGTCCCGGTGACCATTTTCCTCGTGAACGGCGTCAAGCTTCAGGGCGTGATCACCTGGTTCGACAATTTCTGCTTGTTGCTGCGTCGCGACGCCCAGTCGCAACTGGTCTACAAGCACGCCATTTCGACGATCATGCCCGGTGCGCCGATCCAGCTTTTCGATCCCGAGCATACGGCCGACAGCGAGTGATCGGGCCGCTTCATGGGTGACATCCACGAGGATGGTCGGGACGATGATGGCCTGATCGACCAGCGCGCCGCCCCCACACGTGCCGGGCTCATCATTCCCGATGTGCGGGGACAAGCCAACCTGCATGGGGTGGAGGCGCGCAAGGCCGAGTTCGAAGGTCTTGCCGAGGCCATTCGGCTCGACATCGCCTTTTCCGAGATCATGAAGGTGCGCGAGGTCCGTCCCGCAACATTTCTCGGGGCTGGCCACGTCGCGGAAATCACCAAGCGCGTCAAGGAGATGGGCGTCGAGCTCGTGCTGGTGGACACGGCGCTGTCGCCCATCCAGCAGCGCAATCTGGAGCGCGAGACGGGCGCCAAGGTGCTCGATCGCACGGCGCTGATTCTCGAGATTTTCGGTGAACGGGCTGCGACGCGCGAGGGCGTGCTGCAGGTCGAGCTTGCCCATCTCAATTATCAGAAGAGCCGACTGGTCCGGTCCTGGACCCATCTGGAGCGGCAGCGGGGCGGCTTCGGCTTCCTGGGCGGTCCGGGTGAGACGCAGATCGAAAGCGATCGGCGGCTGCTGCAGGAGCGCATTGCCCATCTCGAAGATCGCATCGAGAAGGTGCGCAAGACGCGAGCCCAGCAGCGCGGGCGACGCGATGCGGTGCCGTTCAGCACTGTCGCTCTGGTGGGCTACACCAATGCCGGAAAGTCGAGCCTTTTCAATCGGCTGACCGGGGCCGGCGTCTTCGCAAAGGACCTGCTTTTTGCGACGCTCGATACCACGATCCGCAAGATCGAGCTGCCGCATGGGCGCGAGGTGATGCTGTCCGATACCGTGGGCTTCGTTGCCGACCTGCCGACCGACCTGGTTGCTGCGTTTCGCGCCACGCTCGAAGAGGTGGTGGATGCCGACGTGATCCTGCATGTGCGGGACGTGGCCAATGCCGACCATGCCGCGCAGGCCAGCGACGTGCTGAAAGTGTTGGCGGAGCTTGGGGTTAGCGGCGAGAAGGTCGCGATCATCGAGGTCTGGAACAAGGTCGACATGCTCGAACGGGCCGGCGATGGCGAGCGACCCGCGCTGGCTGGCGTACAGCCGGCCGGGCGGGTGTTTGCCTCGGTGCCGGTCTCGGCCCAGACGGGGGAGGGCATCGACCTCCTGCTCCAGACCATCGAGCGGGCGATGGGCGCGGAGAGCCGGACCTTCAAGGTGCGCATCGCTCATCAGGATGGCGCCGATGTCGCCTGGCTCTACAGCCATTCGGAAGTCGTGAACCGAGGCGAGCCGGGCGAGACCGACCAGGTCTATGAGGTTCGGGTTGAACCTCGGCACAGTATAGCCTTCGCCGAACGGTTCGGGGACAGGTTGGAAAAAGATTGACCGAGCAGCGGCTTAGTCCCGCTTCTTGTCTTTCGCCCTGATCTCATTCCAGTAGCCGTCGAGCCGGTCTAGGCCAGCTTCGGCGGGGGCCACGCTATCTTCGCGGCAGCGCGATTCGACGTAATGGAATCGGCGGGTGAATTTGAGGTTGGCGTCGCGGAGCGCCGCCTCCGGATCGACGCCGAGCTTGCGTGCCAGATTGGCGACAGCGAACAGGAGATCGCCTACCTCCTCCTGCTTTTCCTCTTGTGTTTCAGCGGCTTGGACCTCGTCGAACTCCTCACGCACCTTGGCGATGACGGCCGGAATATCGGGCCAGTCGAAGCCGATCGAGGCGGCGCGCTTGGTGAGTTTCTGGGCGCGGGCGAGGGCGGGCAGGGGGGCGGGAACATCGTCGAGCAGGGAGGGGAGAGGGGCGTCAGGGCCTTGATTTTCGGCCTTTTTCCGACGTTCCTCGGCCTTGATGGCCTCCCAGCGACCCTGGGCGGCTTCGGCGTCGGCTTCTCGATTGGTGCCGAAGACATGCGGATGCCTGCGGATGAGCTTCTGGGTCACCGTTTCAATGACGTCGGCGATATCGAAAAGCCCGGCCTCCGCGGCCATTTGGGCGTGATAGACGGGCTGGAGGATAAGGTCGCCAAGCTCCTCGCGCAGCGCAACAAAATCGCTGCGCTCAATGGCGTCGGCGACCTCATAGGCTTCCTCGATGGTGTAGTGCCGGATGGAGGCAAAGTCCTGAACGATATCCCAGGGACAGCCGGTCTGAGGGTCGCGAAGGGCGGCCATGATGGCAACGAGGCCGTCGAGATCACGGGATGGCTGCATGGGGATAACTTTCGAACAGGGACGCGAATCGTGCCGAAACTTAACAGGCGGCACTGTGAGATACCGTGCGGGAATGCCGCAAAACCGTGGGAAATCGACGAAGTCGCGTGGCATGACGTGTCGAGATGCAGATCGCGGCAATTTGAATCAAATTAAGCGATGAGAAACCATGCCGACGCTTGGGGCGGGCGCGGGGCGAATGGGTCGTTTAGAGTGCGGCGATCGACGACCACCTCTTATATCGGACCGCCGAGTTGACCAGCCCCTCCCCGACCCGATCGATGACGCGCCGCATGCGCTTCGCCGCCCTTGCCGTCGTGACGCTGCCGCTGCTGGCCGCCTGTGGCGGCTTCGCCGATCTCGGAGCGTCCGTGAAGCGGGATGCGTTTTCGAGCAAGGAATTCGGCGTCAAGGTTTCGCCGCGCGTGACGAGCAATCCCAATCCGCCGCGCGGGGGTGGACGCTATCTCGTGGGCAAGCCCTATACGGTTCGCGGCAAGGTCTACACGCCCAGCGAAGACCCCAGCTATGAGGCTCGTGGCCAGGCCTCGTGGTATGGCTCGGACTTCCATGGCCGGCTGACGGCCAATGGCGAGATCTTTTCGGCCAATGCCATCACGGCGGCGCACCCGACCATGCCGTTGCCTTCGTATGCGCGGGTGACCAACACCGATACGGGGCGATCCGTGCTGGTGCGGGTCAATGATCGCGGACCTTACATGAGCGGCCGGGTCATCGACCTGTCGCACCGCGCTGCCGAGATCCTCGGCTATGTGGGGCATGGGGTGGGCAATGTGCATGTGCAGTATGTGGGGCCGGCGCCGCTCGAGGGCGACGACACCCGCATGCTGATGGCGAGCGTCGACCGGCAGACGACGCTCGAACGCGGGCGCACGATGATCGCGATGGTCGATCCCTCAATTCCTCAACCGCAGCCGATGCAGGGTCAGGGTCCCGGCAATCTGGGCGACATGGCGCGGGGCATGTTCTCGATGTTCGGCTACGCCGATGGCGCCGCGATGGCACCGGTAGAGACCGGCGCGGCCTCGGCAGCCAGCGCCATGGCCAGCGGCACCATCGCGCCGCCCCAGGGCGAAGCGATGCAGGCGTTGATCGGCAGCTTTGCGGCCGACAAGGCGCGCGAGACAGCCATGGCCTTTGCGCGGCTGGCGGCGGTGGAGCTGACTGAAATCACGCAGGACGGCACCCCGCGCACGCAGGTGAGCATCAGGGGCCTCAAGCCCGGCGTGGATCGCGCCGATGTGCTCGCCCTGGCCAGCGAACTTGGCCTTGGGGACATTGTCCTGTACTAGGCTGGGGTCTATTCCATAGGCTCAAAGAGCGCCGCGGCCCGGGCAGGGGCAGTGGCGAGATGGAGCCGCCGAGGCAGATCGGTTGCCCGCCGGATGCCAGCGGAAAGGGGAGGACGCCGCATGCGCGCCATGACCATAGCCTTTGCGTTCGGGATTGCGCTGGCAAGCTCCGTCTCGGGACTTGCCGTAAAGGCGCAGGACTTCAACACCAAGGCGCCCTTCGCCGTGTTGATGGACCACGAGACCGGCACGGTGCTGTTCCAGAAGGACGCCGACGAGCGGCTCGAACCGGCCAGCATGGCCAAGCTGATGACGGTTGCAGTGGTCTTTGACGAGATCGCACGCGGCCGGCTCAGCATGGACGAGGAATTCTTCATCTCCGAAAAGGCGTGGCGCGAGGGCGGCACCACCTCGGGCGGCTCGACCATGTTCGCCGAGGTCAATTCACGCATCCGCGTAGAGGACCTGTTGCGCTCGGTGATCATCCAGTCGGGCAATGACGCGGCGATCGCGCTGGCGGAAGGCATCGGCGGCACCGAGGAGACCTTCGCCAACATCATGAACCGCAAGGCCGAGGAGCTGGGGCTCGAAGGCTCGCACTTCACCAATGCGACCGGGCTGCCGGACCCCGAGCAATATTCGACGGCACGGGACCTCGCCGATCTGGGCCGCCACCTCATTCGCGATTATCCGGACTGGTACCATTATTTCTCGGAATCCGAGATGACGTGGAACAAGATCCGCCAGCCCAACCGCAATTCGCTGGTCGAGATGGGCATCGGGGTGGATGGCCTCAAAACCGGCCACACCCAGGCAGCCGGCTACGGCATCGTGGCCTCGACGACGCAGGGCGGCCGACGCCTGATCGCCGTGCTGCACGGTCTCGCCAATGAGCGCGAGCGGGCCGAGGAAGGGCGCAAGCTCATCACCTGGGGCACGCGCGGCTTCGAACTCGTGACGCTCTATGAGGGCGACGAGATCGTGGGCTGGGCCAATGTCTATGGTGGGGCCGACGGATCTGTGCCGCTGGTGGGCAAGGACAAGATCGAGCTCTTCATGCCGCGCGGCGCGCGCGATTGCCCGACGGGCACGATCACCTATGAGGGCCCGCTGCGCCCGCCTGTGGACGAGGGCGCGCAGGTGGCGACGCTCAACCTCTTCTGCAATGGCGATGCGGTGCAGCAGACCCCGCTTTATGCCGGCAAGACGGTGGACAAGGGCGACATCGTGCGCCAGGCCACCGATGCGCTGAAGCAGCTGGCGCTGGGCTGGCTGTGACGATCCCGGCGTCGAAAGGCGATGGCGATGCTTGACATGCCCGGGCGCGGCAAGGCGCGGTTCATCACCTTCGAAGGCGGGGAGGGGGTGGGCAAATCCACCCAGGCCAGGCGGCTCGTCGACAATCTCGCCAAGGTCTCGATCGGGGCGGTGCGGACGCGCGAGCCCGGCGGAACGCCACGGGCGGAGGCGATCCGCTCGTTCATCCTGCAGGGACGGCCCGAAAGCTGGGGTGCAGGGGCGGAGGCGGTGCTGTTCGCAGCGGCGCGGCTCGACCACGTCAAGCAGCTCGTGGCGCCCAGCCTCGAGAGCGGCAAATGGGTTGTCTCGGACCGCTTCCACGATTCCACCCGCGCCTATCAGGGGCTGACGGGCGGGGTGGAGGAGAAGCTGATCGCGGCGCTCGAGGTGCTGGCGCTCGACGGGCGCAAGCCCGACCTGACCTTCGTGCTCGACATGGACCCGGCCCTCGCCTTCGAGCGGGTGCGGGAGCGGGCGCCTGAAGAGGCTCTCGTTGCGACCGGCGACCGGTTCGAGAAGGAAGAGCTCGACTGGCACCAGCGGCTGCGCGAGGCATTTCTGGCCATCGCGCGCGACAATCCCGAGCGCTGCGTGGTGATACCGGCCAATCAGGGTGCCGAGGCCCTGGAACAGGAAATCTGGGACACGATCACGCGTCGCTATCCCGAGACGGTGGCCGGGCCGGGCGCGTGAGCGAGGACGCACCGCAACGCGAGGCCGACCACATCGAGGGTGTGGCGCCCCCGGAGCTGACGCCGACCCTGGTGGGGCACGAGGCGCAGCTCGCTGCCGTGCGCGATCAAATCGCGGCGGGGCGGCTGCCGAGCGGCATGATGATCCACGGACCGCTGGGCATCGGCAAGGCGACTTTTGCTTTTACGCTGGCGCGCGAGATCCTGACTGCGACGGGCGACGAGGATGCGCACCGGGTGGACGAGCAGGTGCGCGCCGGATCGCACCCCAATCTCTTCGTTTTGCGCAAGGCGCCGCGCGACACCAAGGGGTTCTATACCGTCATCCGGGTGGATGAGGTGCGTGCGCTCAAGGACCGGATGCACCATACGCGCGGGCGGGCCGGGCATCGGGTGGCGATCATCGACGCGATCGACGACGCCAATGCCAGCGCCGCCAATGCGCTGCTGAAAATCCTCGAGGAGCCGCCGCCCGACACCGCCTTCCTGCTGATTTCACACCGGCCCGGCGGGTTGCTGCCGACCATCAAATCGCGCTGCCACCAGATCGCGCTGAGGCCACTGCCCGATGCAGGGGTGCGCGCGGTGCTGGAGGCGGCCGGTGCACCGGCCCAGCGCATCGGCGATGCGGTGGGGCTGGCGCAGGGACGGCCGCGGCGGGGCTTCGAGGCGTTGAAGCTGGCCGATGCCACCGGCATCGCGGCCTTGCGGGGATGGCTCGAAAGCCCCGCGACCACCGAGCGCGGCAGCCAGCTGGCGCTGGCCGATGCGCTGGGCGGGGATCGCGATGGAGCGGCAGCACGGTTCGCGCGCGAATTGATGCTTGAGCGGATCGCGCAGGAGGCGCGCGATGCGGCGCTTGCGGGCCCCGAGGCGCGCAGGCGGCTTGCCTCAGCCTCCGAGCTATGGGAGAAGGCGCAGGCCCTTTTCTCGGATGCCGACAGCCTCAACCTCGATTTCAGGCAGACGCTGGTTTCGGTCTTCGACGCCATGAGGGCGCATTTTTCGCGCACCCCCGCCGAGCCCCGATGACCGCCAAGCCCTTTTATGTGACCACCGCGATCTCCTATCCCAATGGCGCCCCGCATATCGGGCATGCCTATGAAATGATCGCCACCGATGCCATCGCCCGCTGGAAGCGGCTCGAGGGGCGTGAGGTGTTCTTTCTCACCGGCACGGACGAGCACGGCATCAAGATGGTGCAGACCGCCGCGCGCGAGGGCGTGACCCCGCGCGAACTGGCGGATCGCAACTCGGCCGAGTTCAAGCGGCTGGCGGGCGTGCTCGAGATCTCGAACGACGATTTCATCCGCACCACGGAACCGCGCCACCACGCAGCGAGCCAGGACATCTGGAAGCGCATGGCGGCCAGCAGCAATGGCGATATCTTCCAGTCGACCTACAAGGGCTGGTATTCGGTGCGCGACGAGGCCTATTTCGACGAGGCCGAGCTGACCGAGAAGGACGGCAAGCGCTTCGCGCCTTCGGGCGCCGAGGTGGAGTGGGTGGAAGAGCCGACCTATTTCTTCCGCCTCTCGGCCTACCAGCAGAAGCTGCTCGACCTCTACGAGGCCAATCCCGATTTCATCGCGCCGCGGGAGCGGCGCAACGAGATCATCTCGTTCGTAAAGGGCGGGCTGCAGGATCTCTCGATTTCGCGCACCACCTTCGACTGGGGCATCCCGGTGCCGGGGGCGGATGGGCATGTGATGTATGTGTGGGTGGACGCGCTCACCAACTACATCACCGGGGTCGGGTTTCCCGACGACAAGAGTGAGGCTTTCCGCACCTTCTGGCCGGCCGATCTGCATGTGATCGGCAAGGACATCATCCGCTTCCACACCGTCTACTGGCCCGCCTTTCTGATGAGCGCGGGGCTCGAGGTGCCGCATCGCGTCTTCGCCCACGGGTTTCTGACCGTGGATGGGCAGAAGATGAGCAAGAGCCTCGGCAATGTCATCGATCCCTTTGCGCTGGTTGAGGAATTCGGGGCCGACCCGGTGCGCTATTTCTTCCTGCGCGAAGTGTCGTTCGGGCAGGACGGGGATTATTCCAACGAGAAGCTGATCAACCGCTCGAATGCCGATCTCGCCAATAATTTTGGCAATCTGGCGCAGCGCTCGCTCTCGATGATCCAGAAGAACTTCGGCGGCGTGCTGCCCGAGGCGGCGCCGGCCGATGTCGATCTCGCGATCCTTACGCTGGCGCGCGAGACCATCGGCAGGATGACCGTCGCGATGGACCAGCAGCTGGTGCATGAGGCGACGGCGGAATTCGTGACGCTGCTCAACGCCGCCAACCTCTATTTCGCCGAGCAAGCGCCCTGGGGGCTGAAGGCCGACCTTGCGCGCATGGGCACGATCCTGACCGTGACCGCCGATGTGGTGCGCCGGGCCGCGATCGCCGCGCTGGCCTTCGTGCCGGCTTCGGCGGCCAAGATGCTCGATGCGCTTGCGGTGCCAGAAGCAGAGCGGACCATCGAGCGGGCCGGGGCCGAGGGTATCGGGCTGGTGGCCGGCACCCAGCTGCCCGTGCCGCAGCCGGTGTTCCGCAAGTTCGAGGTGCCCAAGGCGTGACGGGGGGCTTGGGTGCGGTCCTGCGGGGCGAGAGCATCGTGGCACGCCTCGTCCTTCGAGGCTGCGGCTTCGCCTTCTCACCTCAGGATGAGGCTGTTGCGGGCGGGAGGGGGGCTGTTGCGGCGCCGATGGGGGCTGGGCGTTCAACCCAACCTCGGGGTCATTCCTGCGAAAGCAGGAATCTCCGTTCACTTGGCCAGCATCGTCAAACAGAGAGTCCTGCTTTCGCAGGAATGACGCGGTGGGTGGAAGGCGGATCGACGTCATGCTGATCGACAGCCATTGCCATCTTGATTTCGAGCAGCTGGCGGCGGATTTGCCGGGGGTGTTGGCGCGCGCCGAGGCGGCCGGGGTGACCGGCATGGTGACCATCGGCACGCGGGTGGAGCGGTTTGCGACCATTCGCGCCATTGCCGAGGCCAATGAGCAGGTGTGGTGCACGGTGGGGACGCATCCGCACAATGCCCACGAGGAACTGCATGTATTGACAAAGGACCTGATCGGGCTTTCCGAGCATCCGCGCTGCGTCGGCATCGGGGAGGCTGGGCTCGATTATTTCTATGACAACGCGCCGCGCGAGGCGCAGGCAACGGGGTTGCGGCGCCATATCGCGGCAGCGCGATCCACAGGTCTTCCACTGGTTATCCACAGCCGCTCGGCCGATGAGGACATGGCCAACATATTGAAGGATGAGGCGGAAAAAGGCGTTTTCCCCTTTGTTCTCCACTGCTTCACCGCGGGGCGCGAGCTGGCGCGGACAGGGCTGGAGCTGGGCGGGTATCTCTCGTTTTCGGGCATCATCACCTTCCGGAATGCCGAGGAGATCCGGGCCGTGGCCCGCGAAGTGCCGGCCGACCGGTATCTGGTGGAAACCGACGCGCCCTATCTCGCGCCGATCCCGCATCGCGGGGCGGACAATGAGCCGGCCTTCGTGCGGCACACGGCGGAAAAGCTGGCAGACGTGCGCGGGCTGAGTCTCGAGGCGCTGGCGGCGGAAACGACAGCCAATTTCGGGCGGCTGTTCAGCAAGACCGGGGTCGGGGCGTGACCGGGCAGCGGATCATCGCGACCATCATGGGTTGCGGCTCATCGGGCGGGGTGCCGCGGCTGGGCAATAAATGGGGCGATTGCGACCCCGTCAATCCGCGCAACCGGCGGCGGCGCTGCGCGCTGCTGGTGGAAGCCTTCGCGCCTGGCGTCGAGACGCCGACGCGGATCATCGTCGATACCGGCTGCGACCTGCGCGAGCAGTTGCTCGATGCGCGGGTCGGGGCCGTGGATGCGGTGTTCTACACCCATGAGCATGCGGACCACACCCATGGGATCGACGATCTGCGGGTGCTGGCGCTCAACAGCCGCAAGCGGGTGGACGTCTATTTCAGCCAGGAGGCGGCCAACCGCATCGTCTCGGCCTTCGCCTATTGCTTCACCGCGCCGCCCAACAGCGAATATCCGCCGATCCTCAACCAGAACATCATCGAGCCCGGCGAGACCGTGACGGTCACCGGCGCCGGCGGCCCGCTGACGGTTTCGGCCTTCCGGCAGGTGCATGGGAACATCGACTCGCTGGGGTTCAGGATCGGGCGCTTCGCCTATTCCTGCGATCTCTCGGGCATTCCGCCCGAGTCGGAAGCTGCGGTGAGCGGCCTCGATGTGTGGGTGCTCGACGCGCTGCGGCGCACGCCGCATCCGAGCCATCTGAGCCTCACGGAGTCGCTGGCGCTGGTCGACCAGCACAGGCCCAAGCAGGCGGTGCTGACCAACCTGCATATCGATCTCGATTATGAGACGCTGCGTGGGGAAACGCCGGATTTCGTCGAGCCGGCCTTCGATGGCATGCGCATCGATGTGAGCGCGGGCCGCGTGCTGACGGATACCAGCGCCGGCTGATCAGCCCCAGACTTCGGTGCCAAAGGGCGCGATGACGCCATCTGTGATGGCAAGACCAGGCTCGCGATCCTGCGCGAGCAGCAGTGGACCATCGAGATCGACCCAGCTCGCGCAAGGCGCGAGCAGCAGGGCCGGGGCCATGGCCAGCGACGAGCCCACCATGCAGCCCACCATGATTTTGAGCCCCGCAGCGCGCGCGGCCTGCGCCAGCGCGATGGCTTCCGTCAGCCCGCCCGTCTTGTCGAGCTTGATGTTGATGGCGTCGTAGCGGCCGGCGAGATCGCCGAGATGGGCATGCACGCTCTCATCGGCGCAGATGGGCACGGGGTGCGCGATGGTGGCGAGCGCCGCATCGTTGGCGGCGGGCAGGGGCTGTTCGACGAGCGCGATGCCGAGGCGGGCGCAGAGCGCGAGGCGCGCAGGCAGCACATCCATCCGCCAGCCCTCATTGGCATCGACCACCAGCCGGGTCTGCGGGACAGCGGAGCGGATGGCGGTGAGACGATGCTCGTCACCTTCGGCGCCCAGCTTGAGCTTGAGAAGAGGCAAATGGGCGGCCCGACTCGCGGCCTCAGCCATGGTCTCGGGCGTGTCGAGGCTGATGGTGAAGCAGGTGGCGACAGGGGCTGGCGCGGGCAGGGTGGCAAGGTCGGCGACGCGGCGGCCGGCGCGTTTTGCCTCCAGGTCCCAGAAGGCGCAATCGAGCGCATTGCGGGCGGCGCCGGGCGGCAGAGCCGACTGTAGCGCCGTGCGGTCGAGGCCTGCGGCGATGGCTGGGGCAAGCGCATCGATGGCGGCGCGAACACCCTCCACGGTTTCGCCATAGCGGGCATAGGGCACGCACTCGCCACGGCCCTCATGCGTCCCATCGCTCAGGGTGGCGTTGACCACCACCGCCTCGGTCTTGGAGCCGCGCGCGATGGTGAAGCGCTGGCGAAGCGGGAAGCGGTCGATGCTGGTGGTGAGGCGCATGGCGAGCGTTCTGGTGGTGGGGGTTGGGTTTACATTGATTGAACGTGTCTTGCGATCGCGTTTGGGGCAAGGCCCCCTCACCCGGCCTTCGGCCGACCTCACGCCATTCGAGCGTAGCTCTCATGGCCTTCTCAGCTTCAATCCGTCCACCGGACGGATTGCCCGGCTCCGCCGTCGCTTCGAAGCCCCCGAAGGGAGAGGTGGTGCAAGGGCCGCTGGAACAGTGCGCGATTAAATTGAGGGGCACCCTTTACCTCTCCCTTTGGGGGAGAGGTCGGCGCGTAGCGCCGGGTGAGGGGGCCTTGCCAGGCTCGCTGCGGCTTGCCGCGATCCCAGAACTGCATTCGCCTTCGCGGGAATGACCCCGTGGGCGGGGCGGTAATGACGCAGGGGGTGAGCGTGGGGATGGCACCGTCGGTGGAGCGGGGATGCGGGCAGACCTTAATCGCGTCCTCTCAGGCGGGGGTCGAGGGTGTCGCGGAGGGCGTCGCCCAGGAGGTTGAAGCCGAAGGAGAGGAAGAGGATGGCGAAGCCGGCAAAGACGGCAGGCCAGGGGGAGAGCAGGAGGAAATTGCGGCCTTCGGACAGCATCAGCCCCAGCGAGGGCACGGGCGGCTGGGCGCCGAGGCCGAGGAAGGACAGCGAGGCTTCAACGAGGATGGCGGCCGAGAGCAGCAGCGAGGTCTGCACCAGCGCCACCGAGGCGATGTTGGGCAAAAGGTGCAGGAAGATGATGCGCATGTCGCCCGCGCCGATCGCCTTGGCGCCCAGCACATATTCGCTCTCGCAGATGACGAGGGCCGGCCCGCGCAGCAGGCGCGCGAAGATGGGCGTGTAGACGATAGCGATGGCGATCGCCGCGCTCCACATGTTGGGGCCGAGCACGGCGATGACCGCGATGGCGAGCAGCATGATGGGGAAGGCGAAGAGCACATCCATGAAGCGCATGACGATGCGATCGAACCAGCCGCGATAATAGGCGGCGAGCATGCCGAGCGAGCCGCCGGCGAGGAGCGCCATGACCACGGCGGCCAGGCAGGTGAGCAGCGAGGTGCGGTAGCCATAGAGAATGCGCGCGAAGACATCGCGCCCGAGCTGATCGGTGCCGAGCCAGTTGAGCGCGTTGGGGCCCTTCATGCGCTGCACCATGACCTGCACGAAGGGATCGTGCGGGGAGACGATGGGCGCGAAGATGGCGAGCAGCACCTGGATGGCGACGAACACCGCCGCGAAGGTGAGCAGCTTGTTCTGGCGGAAAAACGCAATCATCGCCGCGAAATCCGGGGGTCGATGACCGCATAGAGCAGGTCAACGAGGAAATTGACGATGACGAAGCCGGCCGTCATCACGAGGATGGTGGCCTGCACCAGCGGGTAATTGCGCTCGGAGATCGCGCCGAGCACAAGGCGGCCGAGCCCGGGAATGGCAAACACCTGCTCGATGACGATGGCGCCACCCAGGAGATAGCCGGCCGAGACGCCGACGCTCGTGACGAAGGGAATGAGCGCATTGCGCAGCGCGTGCTTGTAGACCACGACGCGGCGCGGCGCGCCCTTGGCCTTGGCCGTGCGCACATAATCCTGCCCCAGCGCATCGAGCATGGCCGAGCGCACGAGGCGCGAGAGATTGGCGAGCATGGGCAGCGAGAGGGCGATGACCGGCAGGATCATGCGCGAGAGATTACCCAGCGGATCCTGCGTGAAGGGCACGTAGCCGAGCGCCTGCCAGCCGGGGAACAGCTTGGAGACCATGAAGATGGAAACGATGCCGAGCCAGAAGGACGGGATGGTGAGCCCGGCGATGGCCCCGACGCGCACAGCCACTTCGCTGCCACGCCCGCGCGCCTGCGCCATGAAGGCGCCGAGCGGAATGGAGAAGGCGGCGCCGAACAGCACCGAGAGCAGGGTGAGCTCGATGGTGGGCCAGATATTGGCGGCAATTTCTTCGGAGACGGGCCGGCCCGTCCAGATCGAAGTGCCGAAATCGCCCTGGAGGACGCCCGAGATCCAGACGAAATACTGCTCGATCATCGGCCGGTCGAGCCCCAGCCGGCCGCGCAGTTCGGCGATGCTTTCGGGCGTGATCTCGGTATTGGCGCCCAGCATGATGGCCACCGCATCGCCGGGGATGAGGCGGATCATCAGGAAGACCACGATGGAGATGCCGAACAGCACCACGACGAGATCGATGAGCCGGGCGAGGAAAAAGCGCAGGGGCATGGATGGGCCGTTCCGCGAGGTGCACCCTCGTCCTTCGAGGCTTTGCTGGCGCAAAGCACCTCAGGATGAGGGCGCCCCGGATGAAGGCTACGGGCTGCGCGGATGGCAGCCCGCAAGGATCAGTTGAGCGTCACGTCGACGAGGCTGGTGAGGCGGCCGTTGGCGTAGATTTCGAAGCCCTGCACGGCGGCGTTCACGGCCGTGAAGTAGTTGCCATAAGCGATGTGCGCGGCCGGGCCCTGGCAGGCCAGCTTGGTCTGCACCTCGTCATAGGTGGCCTTGCGGGCCGCCGCATCGGTCTCCGACCGGCCGGCATCGAGCCAGCTGTCGATCTCGGCATCGGAGTATTTGAAGACGTTGGTGGAGCCGCCGGTGCGGAAGGTGCGGTAGAAATATTCATCCGGATCGGGGCTGCCGCCATTGGCCGAGGCGAACATGTCGAAATTGGAATTGCGCCAATCCTGCACGAACTGGCCGATTTCCTGGTTCACAAGCTCGACCTCGATGCCGACGGCCGCAAGCTGCTGCTGCACGACCTGGGCGATGTCGCGCACGTCCTGACGCGGCAGAACGGGCATGGTGACCTTGACCGGGGTGGTGACGCCGGCTTCGGCGAGCAGCGCCTTGGCCTTCTCCACATCCTGCGTGTAGCAGGCATATTCGGAGGTATCGATGGCCCAGTTGACGAGGGCGGGCGAGAGCGGGCCGGCCGGCACGCCGGCGCCGAACAGCGCGCCCTGGATGATCTCGTCACGGTTGAGCGCGTAATTGACCGCCTCGCGGACGCGGGCATCGGTGAAGGGGGCGCGCTCGGCGTTCATGCCGATGAGGGTGTAGGAGAGGTCGCGGGTTTCCTCGACCGTGACATTGGGCTGGCCCTGGAGCTGGAGCGCCGTGGCCGGATCGATGCCAGGCAGGAGGTGATACTGGCCCGAGGTGACGCCGACCTGGCGGGTGGCGGACTCAGGCACGAAGTTGAAGGTGACGCCTTCAAGCGACGGCTTGCCGGCCACGCGGTAGTCGGCATTGGCCTCGAGGCGGATGAAGCCATTGGGCTGCCACTCGACGAACTTGAACGGCCCGGTGCCCACCGGCACCTGCTGGAGCGCTTCCTTGTTGGTCTCGGCTTCGGCCGGCACGATGGCGACGGTGGAGAGCGAGGTGAGGATGGGCGCGAAGGGCGCATCCATGCCCAGTTCGATCGTCAGCGGGTCGACGATATTGATCGATGTGATCGGCGTGACGCGGCTGGCGAGCGGGGAGGCGATATCGGCCGACTGCACGCGGCGGATCGAGGCAGCGACATCCTCGGCATCGAAGGCGGTGCCATCGTGGAAGGTGACGCCGGCGGCCAGCTTGAAGGTATAGGTCTTGCCGTCTTCCGAGATCGTCCAGCTTTCGGCCAGGGCCGGGACCACCGAGAGGTCCTGCGCGATGGCGGTAAGGCCTTCATAGATGTTGTTCTGCACGATCACGACGCTGTTGAAGGCGGTGATCAGATGCGGATCGAGCCCGGCGGGCGAGGAATCGATGGCCACCTGCAGCGGCGCAGCGACGGAAGCGCCAGCCAGCATGGTGCCTGCGAACAGGGACATGGTGAGCGTTTTGAACGACATGTTACCTCCAAGAGCGTTCGTCGTGCAGCTTCATGGCGCGACCCGAAAGCAGCGGCGCCAAAGCGCGGACCCCTCCGCGTCAGGAAAGCCTAGCACAAGCCCAATCTAATACCAATCATAATACCAGTCTGGACAACCCTCACGCTATGGTACAAATTCGGCTCGGGCAAGCGCCTCGAAAGCCCCCGGAATGCGGGGGATCGAGGAGCGGGCCGCCCCGCTCCATCAAGAGGAGCCCGAACCGGACCGACCATGCCCACGCCGTCTTCCTTTCCGCCGCTGCTCGCCATCGAGGGCCTCGAGATCGCCGCGCATGGTCGCCCGATCCTCGAGGGGGTCAATCTCACCATCGGCGCCGGCGAGATGGTGGGGCTGGTGGGCGAGAGCGGTTGCGGCAAGTCGGTGACCGCGCTCTCGATCATGCGGCTCATCGCCGAACCGCCGATGCGGATCACCGGCGGCAGCATCAGGTTCAAGGACAAGGACATCCTCGGGCTCGACGAGAAGGGGCTCGAGGCGCTGCGCGGCGACGAGATCGCGATGATCTTCCAGGAGCCGATGACGAGTCTCAATCCGGTCTTTTCCATCGGCGACCAGATCGCCGAGACGGTGCGGCTGCATCGCCCCGTCAGCCGCAGAGACGCGCTCGACCGGGCGGCGGAACTGCTGGGGCGGGTGGGGATACCCTCGCCCAAGGCAGCGCTGGAGCGGTTTCCGCACCAGCTTTCGGGCGGGCAGCGGCAGCGCGTGATGATCGCGATGGCGCTCGCCTGCGACCCCGAGCTGCTGGTGGCCGACGAGCCGACCACTGCGCTCGACGTGACGGTGCAGGCGCAGATCCTCGAACTCATCGACGATCTGCGGCGCGAAAAGGGCATGGCGGTGCTGCTGATCACCCATGATCTGGGGGTGGTTTCGAGCTATTGCGACCGCGTGGCGGTGATGTATGGCGGGCGCATCGTGGAAGAGGCGCCGGCCGAGCAGCTCTTTGCGCATCCGATGCACCGCTATACCGAGGCGCTGCTGCGCACCATTCCTGCCTCGAACCCGCCCGGAACGGCGCTGCCGGCCATTCCCGGCACGGTGCCGCCGCCGGGCAAGCGGCCGAAGGGCTGCACCTATCACCCGCGCTGCCACGCCATGATCGGGGTGTGCGCCGAGACGCTCCCGGAGCTTGAAGGCGAGGCCCACAAGGTGCGGTGCTGGAACCCGGCGGAAAGGCCGGCACCCTGATGGACAACACTGCGCTGATCGCCGTCGAGGGGCTGACCAAGACGTATCCGGGCGCCAATGGCGCGCGGGTGAAGGCGGTTTCCGAAGTGTCGTTTGCCATCGCGCCGGGCGAAGTGCTGGGCGTGGTGGGCGAATCGGGTTGCGGAAAATCGACGCTGGGACGGGCGCTGCTGCGCCTGATTGAGCCCGACGGCGGAGCCATCCGCTTTGATGGCAAGGACCTCATGACGCTCTCTAAAAGCGGCATGAAGGCGGCGCGGCGCGACCTGCAGATCGTGTTCCAGGACCCGTTCGGTTCGCTCAACCCGCGCCACACCGTGGGCGGAATCATAGGCGAACCGCTGGTGGTGCATGGCATTGGCACGAGCGACAGCCGGCGGGCACGGGTGGCCGAACTGCTCGGGCTGGTGGGGCTGCCCGAGGATGCCGGCAAGCGCTTTCCGCATGAGTTTTCAGGCGGGCAGCGGCAGCGCATTGCCATTGCCCGGGCTCTGGCGCTCGAGCCCAAGCTGATCGTGGCCGATGAGGCGGTGTCTGCCCTCGATGTGTCGATCCAGAGCCAGATCATCAACCTGATCGCCGATCTGAGGCGTCGGCTCGGACTCTCGATCCTCTTCATCAGCCATGATCTGTCGGTGATCCGGCACGTTTCGGACCGCATCGCGGTGATGTATCTGGGCCGGATCGTCGAGATCGGGCCGGCCGAGGCGATCATGGAAAGCCCGCGCCACCCCTATACGCAGGCGCTGCTTTCGGCCATTCCGCGGCCGGGCGAGGGCAGGGCGCGCCAACGCACCGTGCTCAAGGGTGAATTGCCCGATCCCGCGAACCCACCCACCGGCTGTGCCTTCCATACACGGTGCCCGATGGCGATGCCGGTGTGCAGCGCCGACCGCCCGGCGCTTGTGCGGCGCGAGGGCGGCGTGGCCGATGTGGCGTGCCATTTGTATGAGGCGGCGTGATGGGTGGGGTGGATGGCTAGGTTCAGCGCAGGCGGCAAGGCCCCCTCACCCGGCCTTCGGCCGACCTCTCCCCCGAAGGGAGAGGTAAAGAACGGATGGGGTAGTGGGACCGATTCACCTCTCCCTCTGAGGCAGAGGTCGCGACGCAGTCGCGGGTGAGGGGGCCTTGGCCCGGAATTGGCAGACCTCTCCCCCGAAGGGAGAGGTAAAGAACGGATGTGGTAGTGGGACCGATTCACCTCTCCCTCTGGGGGAGAGGTCGCGACGTAGTCGCGGGTGAGGGGGCCTTGGTGGCGAGCGGTGGATATGGTGATTTCTGGCTGCGGAATTTTGGGTTTGGGGTGCGCAATTGCGGCGGTCAGCGCAAGCGGCAAGGCCCCCTCACCCGTCCTTCGGCCGACCTCTCCCCCGAAGGGAGAGGTTAAGTGGGGCGCTCTTCACCTCTCCCTTTGGGGGAGAGGTCGGCGCGGTAGCGCCGGGTGAGGGGGCCTTTGCCCGGGATACGGATGGAAGTGACGACAACAAAAGATCAGCATGACAGCCACTGAGAAAACCCTCGACAGCATCGCAGACCTTGCATTTGCGCCCGTGGCCGACGCGATAGCCTCGGGGCGGATACCGGGTGGGGTGCTCGGGCTCGTGACGGCCGATGGGCAGCGGGTGCTACGTCATGCCGGGCGCGCGCAAATCGTGCCCGAGAGCCGGCCGATGAGCGAAGGCACGTGGTTTGACCTCGCCTCGATGAGCAAGGTGATCTTCACGACGACGCGCATTCTCGCGCAGGTCGATGCCGGGCGGATCGATCTCGATGCGCCGATCACCAGCGTGATTCCGGACTTTCGCCAGTATCATCCCGATTGCTGGGAACGGCAGGTGACGTTCCGGCAGTGCCTGGGGCACCAGACGCCGTTTCCCGCCGTCGAGCCGCTCTATACCTATGGGCAGGACCCCGCGACGCTGCGCGCCTTCGTGCTGCAACGCGAGTGGCGGCAGGGCATGCCGGCCTATTCGGACATCAATTTCATCCTGCTCGGCATCGCGCTGGAACGGCTGGAAGGCCGGATGATCCGCGACTTTCCGCTCGAAACCGGCTTCTCGTGGCGCCCCGAGCCGGGCGACACCGCCGCCACCGAATATTGCGCCTGGCGCGGCAGGGTTATGGTGGGCGAGGTGCATGACGAGAACTGCTATGCGCTCCAAGGCTCGGGCCATGCCGGGCTCTTCGGAACGGCGGCAGGCGTGCTCGATTTTGCGCAGGGGCTGCTCGACGGGCAGAGGGCTTCGGCCAACGCCATTCGCCTGATGCGCACCCCGATCTCCGCGCGGCGCACCCATGGCTGGGAGCACCCCTATATGGGCTGGTCGGGCGGCACGAGCTGTTCGGTTGCAACCATCGGCCACACCGGCTTCACCGGCACGGGGCTGTGGATCGATTTTGAGGCCGGGCTGGCCTGGACGCTTCTGACCAACCGCGTGCATCCGAGCCGGCATTTCGACAGCGGCATCTTTGCGCTACGGCCAGCCGTGGGCACCATCATCGGCGAGGCCCTGCGCTAGGCCTGATCATAACGGCCGAAACGGCCGCGAGGGAGGAACGGGTGGAACCCATCTGGGCAGTCGGGCTGATGACCGGCACCGTGCTGGACGGCAATATCGACGTCGCCATGCTCAAGACCGACGGCGTGACGGTGACCGAATTCGGCCCGTGGACGCTGGCGCCTTATGGCGAGGATGTGCGGGCGCTGCTGGTGGACACCGTGGCTGCGGCGCGCGCCTGGAACTTCGAGGGGCCCGAGCCGGCGATATTTGCCGATGCCGAGGCGGCGCTGACCCGGGCGCAGGCCAAGGCGGTGCGGGCGCTGGTGGAATCGAACGGGCTGCGGATGAGCGAGATCGGCGCCGTGGGGTTTCACGGGCAGACGGTGCTGCATCGCGCGCCGACGGCAACGCGTATCGGCGACACCCGCCAGCTCGGCGACGGCGCGCTGATGGCCGAGATGCTGGGCACCAAAGTGGTCTATGATTTCCGCACCGCCGACGTGCGATCGGGCGGGCAGGGCGCTCCGCTCTCAGCGAGCTATCACGCGGCGCTGCTGCGCGCCCTGGGCACGACTGGCGACACGGCGGTTCTCAATCTGGGCGGGGTGGCCAACATCACCTGGTGGGATGGCGCCGACGCCGTGATCGCCTTCGACACCGGCCCGGCCAACGCCCCGATCAATGATTTCGTGCGCGAGCGCGCCCTGGGTGAAATGGACCGCGATGGTCGTTTGGCGCTCGCCGGCACGGTGGACGAAGAGCGGCTGGCACGGCTGCTCGAGCATCGCTACATGACCGCGCCATTCCCCAAATCCCTCGACCGGTTCGATTTTTCGGCCGCGATGGCCGAGGGGCTGACTGACACGGACGGTGCCGCGACGCTGACCGCCTTCACCTGCGCCGCCGTGGGCAAGGCGCTCGACCTGCTGCCGCGCCGGCCGGACCGGCTGATCGTGTGCGGCGGCGGGCGGCGCAATCCGGCGATCATGGCATTGCTGCCCCAGCGCGCGGGTGTAAAGGCCATTCCGGCCGAGGCGGTGGGCTGGCGCGGCGATGCCATCGAGGCGGAGTGCTTTGCGCTGCTGGCGGTGCGGCGTCTGCGCGATCTGCCGATCAGCTTTCCGACCACCACCGGGGTCAAGACCCCGATGACCGGCGGCAAGGTGGCGGGGTGAGCGCCAAACCCACGGTTCGGCCGGCTGCCGCAGCGCCACGGGCGCTGGGGCTCGCGGCGCTCGGCATGGCCGCCTTCACGCTGCTCGACGTGGTGGTAAAGGCGCTGGCCCCGACGATACCCACGGCGGAACTCGTGTTCTTCCGCTTTGGCGGCACGGGCGTCATCCTCGGCATCTATATCCTCGCGTTCCGCAAGGCCTGGCCGCGCCGGGAGCTGCTGTGGCGCCACGCCGCGCGCGCCGTGCTGGTGGGCCTCACGGCGATGTCGTTCTTTTACGCGCTGAGCGGATTGCCGCTCGCGCTGACCACGGCGCTCGCCATGACCGGCCCGGTCTATGTCGGGGTTCTGAGCGCGATTTTCCTGCGCGAGACAATCACGGGCGCGGTGATGACGGCCGTGGCCATGGCGCTGGTGGGATCGGTGGTGATCGTGCTCGGCAACAGCGAGGCTGGGCTCGGCGGGACTACCAGCTGGCTGGCGTGGGCGGCGGCGTTTGCGGCGCCATTGTTTTATGCTGGCGGCATCGTGCTGCTCAAGGTGCAGGCCTCCGATGAGCCGGCCACGGCGATCACCTTTGCGCAGGCCATGATGGTGGCGGCCGCTGCGCTGCCGGCGACGATGGCGACGGGCTTCGTGATGCCGCAGGGCGTCGAATGGCTGATGGTGGTGGCGCTCGGGGTGCTGGGCACGGCGGGCTATCTGCTGTTTGTCGTTGCGCTCAAGATGATCCCGGCCTCGCTGTTTGCGCTCGTAGACTACACGGCGCTGCTCTGGGCGGCGATGTTCGGCTATGTGTTTTTCGGTGAGGTGCCGGGCCTGACCCTGTGGATCGGCGGCGCGATCATCATCGCGGCCTGCGTGGTGGGCCTGCGCGGCGCCAGAGGCTAGTCAGCGACAGCCGTTGCGGATTTCCATCAGGCGGGCGGCAGGAACTTCTTGAGGAAGGTGCGGGTGCGGCCCTTGGGAAACTCGGGCAGCTCGCCGAAGATTTCGTAGCCCTGGCGCTGATAGGCCTTGAGCGCGATGGGGTTGAAGGTATCGATGAAGGCCGCCTGGCAACCGCGCTTGACCGCTTCGGCCTCGGCCATCTGCAGGATGCGGCCGGCGAGCTTCTGGCCGCGCAGGCTCTGATCGAGCCACAGCCACTGGATGTAGAGCCAGCCCCAGGCGGTGTAGCCCGACATGCCGCCGAGGATCGTGCCATCATCATCGGTGATGGACACGACGAGCGGCCGGCGCGCGGACGGACCGACATCCTCCTCGTTGAACGCGGTGAGCCCATCGGCGATGGCCTTGAGGATTTTATCCTCGGGGGCGTCGGTAAGACTAATCTGCATGGCGAATGAGACCTCGGTGCGGACTGACGACGGGCTATCAGGCGGCCCGGGGATCGGCAAGCGGATCGGCGGAATGGTGGTATCGCGGCGGGTTTACCGCATCGGATAGTTCCATAATATATCTTATGCGAATGGCTACGTGGGTTGGCTGGGGGCGGGTTTGGCCGTCGGCTGGTGCGTTGGAGGTTGGTTTGGGTGGTGCCCTCGCCTCTGATGGTGCTGGGCCTGCCCCGTGGGAGGATGGATGCCGGTGGCGTTGGGTGGTTGGTCGCCCGTGGGATGCGCGGATGGCGATTGGCGGACTTGGAAGGGAAACCGGATTCCGGCATCCGCCGGAATGACGCCGTGGGTGTGGCGGCACGGGTGCGCCAGCGTGGCGTCGCAGCTTGGGTATGGTGTCTTGGGTGCTCTGGAGGCGCACGGTGTGCTCGGGAATTGCAGCGTCCGTATCGCCGCGCCGGTGCGCCGGCGGGCTTTTGAACACGGAGGCGCCGCGGCTACGGATGGCCATCTGAGGTTTCGGGCGCCACTTGCGTCGGGACTCCGATCCGCCGGCATCACGGACAGGTCTGCCGACACATCATCTCGAGCTGGGAACGGCGTGGTTCACGGCGGCATTGATCGGGCGGATGGTTCGAGGAGTTCGACGATGACGACCTATCGCAAAGGCACCGAAGTCAGCTGGAGCTGGGGCAAAGGTACGGCCCGGGGCAAGATCGACGAGAGCTTCACCGATGACGTGACGCGCACGATCAAGGGCAAGGAGATCACCCGCAAGGCCAGCCAGGACGAGCCGGCTTATCTCATCACGCAGGAGGATGGCGACCGGGTGCTCAAGAGCCATTCCGAAATCGAAAAGGCGTCGTGAGGCGTGTGGATCTCGCTGTCGCTTTCGGGCCGACTGCTATGGTCGCTTGGATGGTCTTGCCGGGGGTCGGTTGCGGGTGTGGTTGGTGTGAAGGAGGCTCCTGCTTTAGGAGGACTGGCACGCGGGCCTGGGCGGGTCGGTGCCACGGATGCCCTCCCCGTCGTCCTGTGGAAACAGGGACCTCTGTCTGCGGTGGCGCAATTCGAAACTGGCTTCCGGCATTCGCCGGAATGACGCCGTGGTTGTGGCGGGGCTGTGTGCGGACACCTTCTTTGGTGTCAGTTCGTGGCACCTGAACGACAGCGGTGGCGCCCGAACCTCGTGCTTCGAGACGCGCCTTTAGGCGCTCCTCAGCATGAGGTTCTCAGGGAGGTCGCGGGTAGGCTGAAAGCGACTCAACTTTCATTCAGTTGGCACCCTCTATCCGCCCTCATGCTGAGGAGCGGCGGAGCCGCGTCTCGAAGCACGAGTGCATGGCGCGGTATCGAAGTGGCTAGATTGTCTTGCCCTGCCCTCGCTGTTCTCTGCTTGGATGACAGGTGGGGCGCGCCCGACACTTGTGCTTCGAGACGCGCCTTTGCGCTCCTCAGCATGAGGTTCTCAGGGGGGCGCGGATAGTCGCCCACCAGGCAAGGCTCCGCCCAAGGTCGGGGCTGGTAATCATATAAAGATATCTTTATATGGCGAGTATGCCGCGTGATGGCGCGGCTAGCCGAGGACCTTGCCATGCCCCAGACCGACGCCGCCGCACGCCCATCGACAAGCGATGTCGCCGCTGCGCTCAAGGCCGCAGCCGAAAAGAGGATCCTTATTCTCGACGGCGCGATGGGCACCATGATCCAGAAGCTGCGGCTCGAGGAGGAGGATTTCCGCGGCGCCCGCTTTGCCGCATGGCCGGTGCCGGTGCGTGGCAATAACGACCTTCTGGTGCTGACGCAGGCCCAGGCAATCGAAGACCTGCACCTGGCCTATGCGCTTGCGGGCGCGGATATTCTCGAGACCAACACCTTCTCCTCGACCTCGGTGGCGCAGGCCGATTACCGGATGGAAGAGCTGGTGTTCGAGCTCAACAAGGCCGGCGCCGAAGTGGCAGTGCGCGCCGCCCGCCGCGCCGAGGCGACCGATGGGCGGCGGCGGTTCGTGGCCGGCGCGCTGGGGCCCACCACCAAGACGGCCTCGATGTCGACGGACGTCAACAATCCGGGCCACAGGGCGATCAGCTTCGACGATCTTGTGGTGGCGTATCGCGAGGCGATCGCGGGGCTGATCGAGGGCGGGTCGGACCTGCTGCTGTTCGAGACCATCACAGATACGCTCAATACCAAGGCCGGGCTCTTTGCCGCCGAGGCCGAGTTCGAGGCGCGTGGGCTGCGCCTGCCGATCATGATTTCGGGCACGATCACCGATCTTTCGGGTCGAACGCTGTCGGGCCAGACCCCGACGGCCTTCTGGCACTCGCTGCGCCATGCGCGCCCCGTGACCTTCGGGCTCAATTGCGCGCTCGGGGCCAGCGCCATGCGCGCGCATCTGGCCGAGCTTTCAGGCGTCTGCGACACGCTGATCTGCGCTTATCCCAATGCCGGCCTGCCCAACGAGATGGGCCAGTATGACGAGAGCCCGGAGTTCATGGCGGCCCAGATCGCCGAATTCGCGGCGGAAGGCCTCGTCAACATCGTGGGCGGTTGCTGCGGCTCGACGCCCGAACACATCGCAGCGATCGCGCGGGCAGTGGCCCCCTACCCGCCTCGCGCCATTCCCGAGATCGAGACGCGGCTGCGCCTTGCGGGGCTCGAGCCCTTCACTCTGACCGATGAAATTCCCTTCGTGAATGTGGGCGAGCGCACCAATGTTACCGGCTCGGCCCGGTTTCGCAAGCTCATCACCGGCGGGGACTATGCCACGGCACTCGAGGTGGCGCGCGACCAGGTCGACAATGGCGCGCAGATCATCGACATCAACATGGATGAAGGCCTCATCGACTCCAAGAAGGCGATGACGGAATTCCTCAACCTGCTGGCCGCCGAGCCCGATATCGCACGCGTGCCGATCATGATCGATTCCTCCAAATGGGAGGTGATCGAGGCCGGGCTCAAATGCGTGCAGGGCAAGGCCATCGTCAATTCCATCTCGATGAAGGAGGGCGAGGCAGCCTTCCTCGCGCAGGCGCAACTCTGCCGGCGCTATGGCGCGGCGGTGGTGGTGATGGCCTTCGACGAAAAGGGCCAGGCCGATACCGAGGCCCGGAAGGTGGAAATCTGCACCCGCGCCTATCGGCTCTTGGTCGATGCGGTCGGGTTTCCGCCCGAGGACATCATCTTTGATCCCAACATCTTCGCGGTGGCGACGGGGATCGAGGAGCACGACAATTACGGTGTCGACTTCATCGAGGCGACGCGGCGCATCAAGGCCACCCTGCCCCATGTGCATATTTCGGGCGGCGTTTCGAACCTCTCCTTCTCGTTTCGCGGCAACGAGCCGGTGCGCGAGGCGATGCATGCGGTGTTCCTCTACCACGCCATCCAGGCGGGGATGGACATGGGCATCGTCAATGCAGGCCAGCTCGCGGTCTATGACACCATCGAGCCGGGCCTGCGCGAGGCCTGCGAGGACGTGGTGCTCAACCGGCGCAGCGATTCCACCGAGCGGCTGCTCGACCTCGCCGAGCAGTACAAGGGCACGGCCGGCAAGGAAGCGCGCGGCAAGGACCTGGCCTGGCGCGAGCGGCCGGTGGGCGAACGCCTGACCCATGCGCTGGTCAACGGCATCACCGAGTTCATCGAAATCGACGTGGAGGAAGCGCGCCAGGCCGCGCAGCGCCCGCTGCACGTGATCGAAGGCCCGCTGATGGCCGGCATGAACGTGGTGGGCGACCTCTTTGGCGCCGGCAAGATGTTTCTGCCCCAGGTGGTGAAATCGGCCCGGGTTATGAAGCAGGCAGTGGCCTATCTCATGCCCTATATGGAGGCCGAAAAGGCCGCCAATGGCGACGCATCGGGCCGCCAGAGCGCCGGCAAGGTGCTGATGGCAACGGTGAAGGGCGACGTGCACGACATCGGCAAGAACATCGTGGGCGTGGTTCTCGCCTGCAACAATTACGAGATCATCGATCTGGGCGTGATGGTGCCAAGCCAGACCATCCTCGAGACGGCGCGGCGCGAGAAGGTGGACGTGATCGGGCTCTCCGGCCTCATCACCCCCTCGCTCGATGAAATGGTGCATGTGGCGAGCGAAATGGAGCGCGAGGGGTTCGCCATCCCGCTTCTGATCGGCGGGGCGACGACGAGCCGCGTGCATACGGCCGTCAAGATCGATCCGCGCTATCGGCGGGGCCAGACGGTCTATGTCAATGATGCGAGCCGCGCCGTTGGCGTGGTCTCGAGCCTGCTTTCGCCCGATGCAAAAGCCGACTATGCCCGCACTGTGCGCGATGAATATCGGCAGGTGGCCGAGCGGCATGCGCGCAGCGAGGCCGAAAAGCAGCGGCTGCCGCTGGCGCGAGCCCGCGAGAACCGCTTCGTGCCGGACTGGAGCGCCTATGCGCCCCCTGCCCCGAGCTTTCTCGGCACGAAGGTGTTCGAGAATTTCGATCTTGCGACGCTCGCGCGCTATATCGACTGGACGCCGTTTTTCCAGACCTGGGAGATGAAGGGCGTCTACCCCAAGCTTCTCGACGATCCGGCGCAGGGCGCTGCGGCGCGCCAGCTTTTTGCCGATGCGCAGGAGATGCTGGGCAGGATCATCGCGGAAGGCTGGTTCAGGCCCAAGGCGGTGGTCGGGTTCTGGCCGGCCAATGCGGTGGGCGACGACATCGCGCTTTACGCCGACGCGGCGCGGCAGACCCCGCTCGCCACCTTGTTCACCCTGCGCCAGCAGCTCTCCAAAACCGGCGACAAGCCCAATATGGCGCTGGCCGATTTCGTCGCCCCCAGCGACAGCGGCAAGCAGGATCATGTCGGCGGGTTCGTGGTGACGGCTGGGCCCGAGGAGGTGGCGATCGCCGAGCGCTTCGAGAAGGCCAATGACGATTATTCCTCCATTCTCGTCAAGGCCTTGGCGGATCGCTTCGCCGAAGCCCTGGCCGAGTATATGCATGAGCGCGTGCGCCGCGAGCTCTGGGGCTATGCGCGGGACGAGGCCTATGCGCCCCATGAGCTGATCGGGGAACCCTATTCGGGTATCCGCCCTGCCCCGGGCTATCCCGCCCAGCCCGACCACACCGAAAAGACGACGCTGTTCCGCCTGCTCGATGCCGAGCGCGCGGTGGGCGTGCGGCTCACGGAGAGCTATGCGATGTGGCCGGGATCATCGGTTTCGGGCCTCTATATTGCCCATCCCGAAAGCTACTACTTTGGCGTGGCGAAGGTGGAACGCGACCAGGTGGAAGACTACGCACGCCGCAAGGGCATGGCGGTGGCAGAGGTGGAACGCTGGCTCGGTCCGGTGCTCAACTACATCCCCGGCGCGGTGGAGAAGGCCGCTTGAGCCCGCTCCGAGCCGAACGCGGCGACGGACTGCCGCAGCGAATCGGCGTCAAGATCGTCGATGGCGGGCCGGCACTGGTGGGCGGGCCCGGCGTCGCCGTACTCAGGCTTTCCGCCCCGCATGCGCATGAGGGCGGCGCGGCCTGTCCGGCCTGCGAGGCCGCGCTCGACCTGCGCAGCCGGCTCTGGAGCCTCGTGGAGGAAGCAAGAATGGGCCTGCGGCCAGGCTTTTCCACGGTTCTGGTCGATGCCTCCCTGCTGCCCGACAGCGCCGGCCTTGCCGACATGCTGGTGCCGGGGCGCGTGCCGGCCCGCAGCCTTTCGCACCATATGGTGGCCCGGCGCTTCGTTCTTCTTGACGAAGGATAAGATCATCGGTTGCAGAACAGAACTGGAACACCTATAAACGTTCAGTCTTTGTTCCGAATCTGCGCCGGGGGTCCGAAATGCTGACGCGCAAGCAGCACGAACTGCTCATGTTCATCCACGAGCGCATGAAGGAGAGCGGCATTCCGCCATCCTTCGACGAGATGAAGGATGCGCTCGACCTCAAGTCGAAATCGGGCATCCACAGGTTGATCACGGCGCTCGAGGAGCGCGGCTTCATCCGGCGCCTGCCCAACCGGGCCAGGGCGATGGAAGTGGTGCGCCTGCCCGATTCGATGAATCCATCGCTGGGCGGCCGCAAGGCGAAGTTCGAGCCGAGCGTGATCGAGGGCACGCTGGGGCGCGTGGCTGCGCCGCCGCCGCGGCCGGCCGCGGTCAGCTCTGCCCCATCGCCCGATGACAGCGGGCGCCCGGTGATGGTGCCGGTAATGGGCAGGATCGCGGCGGGCACGCCGATCGAGGCGATCCAGAGCCACAGCCACACCATCGGCGTGCCGCCCGAAATGCTCGGCGGCGGGGATCATTACGCGCTCGAAGTGCGCGGCGATTCGATGATCGATGCGGGCATCTTCGATGGCGATACCGTCATCATCAAGAAGCAGGATTCGGCGGTGACCGGCGAGATCGTCGTGGCATTGGTCGATGATCAGGAAGCAACCCTCAAGCGCCTGCGGCGCAAGGGGCAGTCGGTCGCGCTCGAGGCTGCCAATCCGGCCTATGAGACGCGCATTTTCCCTCAGGATCGCGTCAAGGTGCAGGGCCGGCTCGTGGGCCTGCTGCGCCGCTACTAAGGCTTCGAGATCGCGCGGCGATTGGGCGTTTCCGCGTTCAACCGGTAGACGAAATGATCTAGGGTCCTGGCGGTTTCGGCCTGGGGAGGAGCGCTATGGGGGAATCGGTCGCCTGGGTGGCGGTGGATTGGGGAACGTCGAATGTCCGCGCCTGGGGCGTATCGGCCGATGGCGGCATCGTGGCGTCCGCACGGTCCGAGGCGGGCATGGCGCGGCTTACGCCCGAGGCCTACCCCGCCGCTCTCGATCTATTGCTGACCGACATGGCCATCCCCGCCGGCGCCCCGCTGGAGGTGCTGATCTGCGGCATGGCAGGAGCGCGGCAGGGCTGGCGGGAAGCCCCCTATCTTGAGGTGCCTGCCGAACTGGGCGGGCTGGCGCTCTCGGCGGTCGAACCCCTAGGCACGAGGCCGGGCCTGAGCGCGCGCATCCAGCCCGGCGTCTGCCACAAGGGCGTGGGCAGCGAAGATGTGATGCGCGGCGAAGAGACCCAGCTTCTCGGCCTCTCGCGGCTGCTGCCGGGGTTTTCCGGCCTCGCGGTTCTGCCCGGCACCCATTGCAAATGGGCCGAGCTCGACGGGCGCAGGCTGACCCGCTTTGGCTCTGCGATGACGGGAGAAGTGTTCGAGGCGCTCGCCCAGCACACGGTTCTGCGCCATTCGCTGGCCGGCGACGTGGTAGAAAGCGAGCGTGAGGCCGGTTTCGACGACGGGGTCGAGGCTGCGCTGGCGCGGCCGGAACGGCTGTTGTCGAGCCTCTTTCGCGTGCGCACCGGGGCCTTGCTTTCGGGCAAATCGCCCTCATGGTGCCGGGGCTTCCTGTCGGGGCTTCTCATCGGCACCGAGATTGCGGGGTTCCGCAACTGGGGAGGCGATGAGGAGGTACCGCTGATCGGCAGCACCGCGCTGTGCGCGCTTTATGGCCGGGGGCTTGCCGCGATCGGGCGGAAGAGCCGCATCGTCGATGCCACCGACTGCACGTTGGCCGGGCTCAGGGCAGCAAGGGAACTCCTATGATCGAGCATCGTCATATCATCGCGATCCTGCGCGGCATCACCCCGGCCGAGACCATCAATGTCTGCGACGTGCTGGTCCGGGCCGGCATCGGGCTCATCGAGGTGCCCCTCAATTCGCCCGAGCCGCTGAAATCGATCGCGGCTGCGGCGCGCCATTTTGGCACGCAGGCAAGGATCGGGGCCGGTACGGTGCTCACCCCCGAGGGTGCCGATGCGGTGGCCGATGCCGGTGGCAGCTTCGTTGTTTCTCCCGATACCAATGCCGATGTCATCGGGCGCACCAAGGCACGCGGGCTCGCTTCCTATCCCGGCGTGCTGACGCCTACGGAGGCCTTCGCCGCGCTGCGCGCCGGAGCCGACGGGCTCAAGTTCTTTCCCGCCGAAGTGCTGGGCGCCAAGGGCATCCGCGCGATGAAGGCGGTGCTGCCGCCCAAGGTGCCGCTTTATGCCGTGGGCGGGGCGAACCCGGACAATTTCCGCGAGTTCTTCGCGGCAGGATGTGCCGGATTCGGGCTGGGCACCTATCTCTACAAGCCGGGCATGCGGTTCGATGAAATCGCCGACCGGGCGCGCCGCGCCGTCGAGGCCTATGACGCGGAGAAGGCAAGTTGAGCACTGCGGAACTGTTCGTCGATTGCCGGTGCGAACTGGGCGAGGGTCCGTTCTGGAACAGCATGGTTGGACGCCTCTTCTGGTTCGACATCGTCAACCAGACCCTGTATTCGGCGCGGCCGGACGGTCACATGGTGGATCGCTTCACCTTCGACGAACCGGTGAGCGCGGGTGCGGCGCTCGATGCCAATCATCTGGCCATCGTCTCGGCTTCCGGTGTCTACCGGTTCAGCATGCCGCGGGACACGGCGGAGCGGGTTATCGCGATCGAGGCCGATCGCGACGGCAATCGCTCCAATGACTGCCGGTTGCATCCCTCGGGCAGCTGGTGGATCGGCACGATGAGCCGACGCGGCGGCGCCGATCCGGGTGCCGGCGCGATCTACTGGTATCGCGACGGGCAGATCGAAACGATCATCGCCAACATCACAATTCCGAACGCCATCTGCTTTTCACCAGACGGGCGGATCGGATATTTCACCGATACGGAGACCGGCGTGATCCGGTCTGCGCCGCTCGATCCCGAGACGGGCAAGCCGGTGGGCCCCTGGCGCGATTTCGCCTCGACCGACGGCCATCGCGGCAAGCCGGATGGCGCGGTGGTCGATTCGGCGGGATATCTCTGGAGCGCGCGGTGGGGCGGCGGCTGCGTGGTGCGGCACGCGCCCGATGGCAGCATCGATCGCGTGGTTGAGGTGCCCGCCAGCAATGTCACCTGCCCGGCTTTCGGCGGGGCGGATCTGCGCACGCTCTATGTCACGACGGCGCGGGAGGGCCTTTCGCCCGAAGACCTGGAAAAGCAGCCGCATGCGGGCAGCATTTTTGCACTGAACGTGGACGTGCCCGGACAGCCCGATCCCATCCCGCGGCTGTAAAGACTTTCCTGCCATTGCGGGCGGGCGGGCGGGTCCCTTCGACTCGAGACACCCCGGAAGGGTGAGCCTGCGATTGGGATGGTGTTGCCAGCGGATCTTGAGTCCGACGTGCCAATGGCGCGGAGCGGCCGAACATGTGGCGCCCCGCAGACTGGCGGTGCCGCTATTGGTATCAGCGCAGATCAGCGCGCCAGGGGCGGCTGGTGGCGACCCTCGCGGTGCGGATTTCAAAGCCGTCTCCGCTCCAGCGCAGCCAGTGCACCCCGCCCCGCGCGATGGCGCCGGCATCGATGACGACGGGAGCCGCGCAGAACATCGGGGCCCGCAGGCGCGTGACGATGAGGTGGGCCCAGGCACAATCCTCTGAGAACGCATCTGAGCCGAGGACAAGCGCGGTGCGGAACTGCGGGCCGTCATGCAGGCAGGCGGTCGCGTCGCAGCGGGCGCCCGACAGCTGGGCGTCGATGTCGCGCCGATAATGATCCGACCAGACATCGACGGCAAAACTGCCCGTCCGGCCGGCCAGGAGGCCATAGGTTTCGCCAGCCCGGACCGCTATGGCCTGGGTGGAATCGGCGATGATGACATCGGGCCGCTGATCAAAGCCGAAAAACGCGATCAGCGGCACGGCCAATGCCGGCCCTGCCAGGCGCCACCAGCCCGGGAAGAAGGCAAACCAGCCGAGCGCGGCAAAGCCGATGACGAGAGCCGCGGGCGCGAGGATCGGGTTCTGCTCGAGACCCACGCTCCAGCCGGTGACGAGCGTGGCGATATCGAGCATGCGGTCAATGCCCCAGCCCATGATGGGCAACAGGAACGGATCGAGCCCGAGCGGCATAGCCAGCACCGAGAGCACGCCGAAGGGCATGATGACGAAGGTCAGAACCGGCAGCATCATGAGATTGCCGACGACCCCGAGGGGCGCGGTCTGCTGGAAATGATAGGCCGAAAACAGGAGCGTCGCGAGCCCGGCCACGAGGCTGGTGAGCGCCGTGGCCCATATGGCGCCGGCCATGCGCGACGGCATGCCCCTCGCCCGTTCGCGCGGCTGGCGGGGCAGTTCATAGGCGCCGATGAGCGCGACCACGGCAGCAAAGGACAGCTGGAAGCTGGGGCGAAAAATGCTGGGCGGATCGATGAGGATGATGACGATCGCGGCGATGGCGACATTGCGCATGGTGAGGGCGCGACGGCCCACCAGAACGGCCCCGAAAATGAGCCCGAGCATGAGGGTGGACCGGAAGGCGGGGATGTTGGCCGGGCCGCCGGCAAGCATGAGATAGGCGGAAGCGGCGAGCAGGCCGGCGACCGCCGCGATCTTCTTGATCGGCCAGCCGACCGATGCCGGCCAGAGCGCGAGACCGGCCCGCAACAGCCAGAAGGCGCCGCCCGCGACGATCGAGAGGTGGAGGCCGGAGATGGAATAGATGTGCGCGAGGCCCGAGGCGGCCATCACCTCGCGCACCTCGTCGCTGATGAAGCTTTGGTCGCCCACGACCATGGCCCAGCCGATGGCGGCGGCCGGACCGCTGAGGACGCTGGAAATCCGCTCGCCAATGCTGCGGCGCAACTCATCGACCGCGCGGGATAAGGCGAAGCCCTCGGCCGGCGCAATGCGCCGAAGATCGCTGGTGACGGTGCCATAAGCGCCGATGCCGGCGAAATAAGCATGAAACTCGGCGTCGAACGCGCCGGGAAGGACCGGGCCGGGTACGGGCGCGAGCCGAAAATTTGCGGCGATGCGATCGCCGGCGCGCAGCGGCGTGTCGGCGGCGGCGAAGATGCGGGCGCGGCGGATGTCGAGCGGGCGGGCGCCATCGATGGGGGTGATCGCGGACACGATCATCCGTCGCTCGGTCTGGCTTTCGGAGAGGATCTCGTCGATCGTCGCCTCATAGGCGCCATAGGCCGGAAAGGCGAGCATGGGGGTGGCGAACAGAGCCGCATGGAGCGGCAGGAGGGCAAAGCCGAAAGCGGCCGAAAGAGTGAGAACCGCAGGCCGCGTCGGGATGAGACGGAAGAGCGCGAGCAGGACGACAGCGAGCGCGGCTGTGGGCAGCGCCCATGGTGCTGGCTCCACCGGCAGGGCAGCGTAGATGATGAGCCCGGCGAGCAGCGCGAAGGGAACGAGGCAAAAGAGCCGCCGCGCATCGAGCGCCGCGGTGCAGGCGGCGCCGAGCCCGAGCGTGCGCCGGCGCAGCCTGAGCGCCGATGTCGGAAAGCGCAGAGGGTTTCGCAGCACCGGAGCGGTCGTGTCCGAGCGCAGCGCTGGCGGCGGGGGCGCGGGCAGGGCCAGATCGGTGCGATCATCGGTCATGAACCACGGGCCCCCACCCGTACTTGCCTTGCCCTCGGTGTTGGGCTCGGCGCTGCCCTTGCGCCTGCCGCCCGTCATGCTACACACGGCCGCGCAACCCCGCCAAGCCGGAAACGGCAGGCCTTTTTCGGGACAGCTTCCAGCACTCATGGCACAGACAGTCGTTACCCGCTTCGCCCCTTCGCCCACCGGTTACCTGCATATCGGTGGGGCACGCACGGCCCTGTTCTGCTGGGCCTATGCGCGAAAAACCGGCGGCAAGTTCCTGCTGCGCATCGAGGATACCGACCGCGAGCGATCGACGGACGCAGCGGTGGAGGCGATTTTCGACGGGCTGCGCTGGCTCGGGCTCGACTGGGATGGCGAGCCCTATATGCAGTTCTCGCGCGCGCCCCGGCATGCCGAGGTGGCACACGAACTGCTGGCACGCGGCAAGGCCTATTACTGCTACTGCTCGCAGGACGAGCTGGCGCAGATGCGCGAAGAGGCCCGCGCGGCCGGCAAGCCGCCGCGCTATGACGGGCGCTGGCGCGACCGCGACCCCTCGGAAGCTCCGGCCGGCGTGGCGCCGGTGATCCGCATCAAGGCGCCGCAGACCGGCGAAATCGTGGTGCATGACCATGTGCAGGGCGAGGTGGTGTTCAAGGCCGAGAACCTCGACGACTTCATCATCCTGCGCTCGGACGGCACGCCGACCTATATGCATGCCGTGGTGGTTGACGACCACGACATGGGCGTGACCCACATCATGCGTGGCGACGATCACCTGACCAATGCGGCCCGGCAGATCGTGATCTACAACGCCATGGGCTGGCACGTGCCGGAGATGGCCCATATTCCGCTGATCCACGGGCCGGACGGCGCCAAGCTCTCCAAGCGCCACGGCGCGCTGGGTGTGGAGGCCTATCGCCAGCTCGGCTACCTGCCCGAGGCGGTGAGGAACTACCTCGCCCGGCTCGGCTGGAGCCATGGCGACGACGAGATCTTCTCGACCGAGCAGATGGTTGAGTGGTTCGATCTCGACGGGCTCAACAAGGGCGCGGCGCGGTTCGATTTCGTCAAGCTCGAGAACATCAACGGCCACTATATCCGCGCCGCCGACCCCGACCGGCTCTACAAGGTGATGCTCGAAACCGCTCGCGAGGTCGGTCGCTCAAGCGATTTTGCGGGGTTGAGCGCTAATGCCGACACGGTTCTGGCCGCCCTGCCCGAGCTGCAGCCGCGCGCCAAGACCATTCTCGAACTCATCGACCTGGCACAGTTCATCTATGCCGTGCGGCCGATCACGCCCGACGCAGCTGCGGCGCAGCAACTCACCCCGGAGGCGCGGGCGATGCTGGGGGAGGCCGCGAGCGTGCTCGCCGGGCTCGAGGACTGGCAGGTGCCGGCCATCGATGGCGCGATGCGGGCTTTTGCCGAGGACAAGGGGTTGAAACTGGGCAAGGTGGCCCAGCCGCTGCGCGCCGCGCTGACCGGACGGACCGTCTCACCGGGCATTTTCGAGGTGATGGTGCTGATTGGCAAGGCCGAGTCGCTGGCCCGTATCGGCGATCAATCTCAAGTAAGATAGGTCAGCTTTATTCGCCCATTTGTTGCGCAGAAGGGCCAAATGGGATACGCCAACTCAGGCTTTTCTGCCTGATTTCCACCGTCGGCTCCGTCTTGTCAGACCGTCTGATCGGACGTCCGCGCCGCAAGGAGAACGATATGACCGAAACCATGGCGAAACTGACGATAGGCGAGAAGACCTACGAATTCCCCGTTCTGGGCGGAACCGTGGGACCGGACGTCATCGATATCCGATCGCTTTATGCCAAGACCGGTCTGTTCACCTACGATCCCGGCTTCACCTCGACCGCGGCGTGCGACAGCGCCATCACCTATATCGACGGCGACAAGGGCGAGCTGCTCTATCGCGGCTACCCGATCGAACAGCTGGCCGACAAGAGCAACTTCCTCGAAGTGTGCTACCTGCTGTTGTATGGCGAACTGCCGGACCAGGCCCAGATGGCCGATTTCGACCAGCGCGTGACGCGCCACACCATGGTGCATGAGCAGATGCACTATTTCTATCGCGGCTTCCGTCGCGATGCACATCCGATGGCGGTGCTGACCGGCGTGGTTGGCGCCATGGCGGCGTTCTACCACGACTCCACCGACATCAATGACCCGCAGCAGCGCGAGATCGCCTCGATCCGCATGATCGCCAAGCTGCCGACGCTGGCGGCGATGGCCTACAAATATTCGGTGGGCCAGCCCTTCGTCTATCCGCGCAACGATCTCGATTACGCGTCGAACTTCCTGCACATGTGCTTTGCGGTGCCGGCGGAAGAATACAAGGTCGACCCCGAGATCGCCCGGGCGATGGACCTGATCTTCACGCTGCATGCCGATCACGAGCAGAACGCCTCGACCTCGACGGTGCGCCTCTCGGGCTCTTCGGATGCCAACCCCTTCGCCTGTATCGCAGCGGGCGTGGCCTGCCTCTGGGGCCCGGCGCATGGCGGGGCCAATGAAGCGGCGCTCAACATGCTGCGCCAGATCGGCACCGTCGACCGGATCCCCGAATATATCCGCCGCGCCAAGGACAAGAACGATCCGTTCCGCCTGATGGGCTTCGGGCACCGCGTCTACAAGAATTACGACCCGCGCGCCAAGGTGATGCAGGCGACGGCGGCCCGCGTGCTCGACATCCTGGGCGTGGAGAACAACCCGACCTTGCAGGTTGCCAAGGAACTGGAACGCATTGCGCTCGAGGACGAATATTTCGTCGAGCGCAAGCTCTATCCGAACGTCGATTTCTACTCGGGCGTGATCCTGGACGCGATCGGCTTCCCGACCTCGATGTTCACCGTGCTGTTCGCAGTGGCCCGCACCGTTGGCTGGATCAGCCAGTGGAAGGAAATGATCGCCGACCCGCAGAAGAAGATCGGTCGCCCGCGCCAGCTCTATAACGGCGCCACTGCCCGCGACTATACCCCGATCGCCCAGCGCTGATCGGCTCTCAAGCCAGATGCGCGAGCACCCGGTCCGCCGGGTCCTCGCGCGGATCTTCCGGCGTGCCGGTTTCCATTGTGCGGCGCAGGGCCGCAAAAGCCGAGCGCTGCGCGGCCTGCGCCTCGGAATCGCGATAAAGCCCGACCGCCGCCTCGGCGAGACGCGCGGGCTCCGGTGCTTCCATCAGAATTTCCGGTACGACCGACGCCTGCATCAGAATATTGGGCAGGGCGGCAAAGCGCACGCCGTAGCGGCGGAAGCGCCGCGCCTGCCCACGATCGCCCAGATAGGTCACGACCATCGGGACGCCGGCCAGTGCAAGCTCGAGCGTGATGGTGCCGCTGATGGCCACGGCCATTCGCGCCTCGGCAAAAAGCCGCCCCCTGCCCGCCTCTCCGCTCACCACCGCCGGCACGACCGGCCAGTCGGCTACCGCCTGGGTGATCCGGGGCTGGAGAGACGATGGCGCCAGAATCGCCAATCTGTCTGCGCCTGACTGCTTGAGGCCTTCGGCGACTGCGCGCATCAGGGGCAAGTGGCGCCGCATCTGTCCGACCCGGCTGCCGGGGAGCAGCAGGATGGGCCCGTCGGCCGGACGGCCCGGGATGAATGGTATCGCCTCCAGCGCAGGATGCCCGACATAATGCGTTTCGGGCCCGCCCAGATCGCGCATGGCGGCCGGCTCGAAGGGCAGCACGGACAAAATTTCATCGAACAGTGCCGGAAGGGCGAGCGCCCGCTCGGGCTTCCACGCCCAAACGGCCGGAGCGACATAAAGCAGGATGGGCATGCGCCCGCCCCCTGCCCGCACCTGCCGGGCAACGAGCTTGGAAAACACCTGCGAGTCGACAAGCACCACGATATCGGGCCGCGACGACAGGATGGCCCGCGCCACCTGTCGCACACGCCAGAGGAGCAGCGGGAGGCGCGGCAACACATCGCTCCAGCCCATGACCGAGAGTTCGGACATGGGAAAAAGGCTCCTGAGCCCCTGCCCGATCAGGGCCTCGCCCCCCACGCCCTGAAGCGCGAGCGGCACGCGAGCTTTGAGGCGCCGCACGAGATCGGCACCGATACGATCGCCCGAGGGTTCGCCGGCAAGAATGAAGAGCGACAGCGGTTCACGCATCAGTATACCCGAACACCGCGACGCCGAGCCGATCAGCGAGCGCCCGCACCTGCTGGCGCTGGATAACGATGGTGCCACCCGCCGCGACCGCGATCAGCCCGATGCCGGCCTTCTTCGCGTTGGCAACAGTGCGCGGGCCGATGGCGGGCAGATCGACGAAAAGCGGCTGCTGCGGCTTGGGACATTTGGCCAGCACGAGCGGAGACGCCCCATCGGCGACGAGGCCACGCCATCTGAGCCGCCGAACCCGGGCGATGAGCTGGTCGGTGCCGCCGATATCTTCGACCGCCACCGCACGCCGACCGGCCACGACAACGGCCTGGCCGAGATCGAGACTGCCGGCTTTTCGCCCGAGGCCAAGGCCATAACGGGCCGCATCGTGCTGCGCGGGGGTGGGCGCCGGGCCGCCGAGCGACCCCGCCGAGGCCAGAAGATGGGGCGCGATTTCGTGCACGCCGAGCGGGCTGGCGCCCGTGAGGGTTTCGAGCCGCGCGACCAGATCGGAGAGCTCGGTATCGCCCATCGAGTGCAAGCCGGAGCCGGAAAAGAAGCCCGCCAGCGTCTCGCGCGCAATATCGGACAGGCTGACGCCGCCGGCCAGGGCAAAATGCGTGGCGCCGAACGCCCTGATCGCCGCGACTGCAGCATCTGGATCCGAGAGCCTGAACGGGATGGCGTCGAGCCCCTTGAGATCGGCCCGCCGCTTGAGGCTGAGGACCCGGAGCGCGAAGCCACGCTGCTGCGCGGCGGCGACGACTTCGGGCACGAGCGCGCCCGAGCCGACGATCAGCGCCAGCCGCGTCGTCACCTCAGTCTTCGTCCCGCCCGTTGCGGGGCAGGCAGATGGACCGATCCGAAGCGGCGGTGATGAACCTCAGCACATCCTGCACCAGCGGATCATCGGCAAAAAGGCCGGTCGCGTCCTCGACGCGCTCGCGCAGCGTGCCTTCGGCCGAAAAGATCATCCGGTACGCGGCGCGCAGGCGATGAATGGCCTCGCGCTCGAACTTGCGGCGCTTGAGGCCCACAAGGTTGAGGCCCGCAAGACGGGCCCGGTTGCCGACCGCCATTCCATAGGGAATGACATCGGCATCGACCATGCTCTGCGCGCCGATGAAGGCATGGGCGCCGATGCGGACGAACTGGTGCACCGCGCACATGCCGCCAAAGGCGACGTGATCGCCGATGGTGACGTGGCCGGCGAGCCCGACATAATTGGCGAGCACAACGCGATTGCCGACCTGGCAATCATGCGCCACATGCGAGGAGGCCATCAGCAGGCAGTCATCGCCGATGCTGGTGAGCATGGTGCCGCCGCGCGTGCCGGGATTGATGGTGACATTCTCGCGAATGACGCAGCGGGCGCCGATGCTGAGCCGGCTCGGCTCGCCCTCATATTTCAGATCTTGCGGCGGCTTGCCGATGGAGGTGAAGGGATAGATCTTGGTGCCCGGCCCGATATCGGAAAACCCGTCGACCACCACATGGGATACGAGCTCGACCCCTTCGCCGAGACCGACCCCGCCGCCCACGATGCAATAGGGCCCGATGACGGCGCCCGCGCCGATCCTGGCGCCCGGCGCAACGATGGCGGTGGGATGGATGACCGCGCCGGGATCGATCATTGCGGCACGATCATCGCGCCGACCTCGGCCTCGGCGATCAGCACGCCATCGACGATGGCGCGCGCCTCGTAGCGACCGACGGTGCGGCGGCGCTGGATCTTCTTGATGTGGAACTCGATCCGGTCGCCGGGTCCCGCCGGCTTGCGGAACTTGGCCTTGTCGATGGTGAGCATCAAAACGATGTTCTTGGTGCCGTCGGCCGCATCATGGGCGATGACGATGGCCCCCGCCGTCTGCGCCATGGCTTCGATGATCAGGACGCCGGGAAACACCGGCTTGTCCGGAAAATGGCCCTGAAAGATCGGCTCGTTATAGGTGACGTTCTTGATACCCACGGCCGCGTCATCGCCATCGATGTCGATGATCCGATCGATCATCAGGAAAGGATAGCGATGCGGCAGGCATTTCAGGATGTCGTCGATCTCGAGCCTGCCCAGTTCCTTCCCGCCATCGGTCACGGCCGTTCTCCCTTCATCAGGCGACGGATGGTGGCCGCCTCTTTCCAAAATTCACGAATCTCGCGCGCCGGGGCGCCGATGATCTTCGAACCTTCGGGCCAGCTCTTTGTGACCCCGGCCCCTGCATAGACGATCGAACCGCTGCCGATGGTGAGGTGGCCGGCCAGACCGGCACCACCACCGAGCAGAACGCCATCGCCCAGAATGGAGCCGCCGGCAAGGCCCGCCTTGGCAGCGATCAGGCACAGCCGCCCGATACGGCAATTGTGGCCGACCTGGACGAGATTATCGATCTTGGTGCCATCCCCGATCACGGTATCGCCCAGGGCGCCGCGATCTACCGTGGAATTGGCACCGATCTCGACGCGATCCTGGATGATGACGCGACCCAGTTGCGGGATCTTGCGGTTGCCCCGGCCATGGTCGAGCCAGCCGAAGCCCTCCTGACCGATGCGGACGCCGGACTGGAGCACGACGCCATTGCCAAGATAGGCGCATTCTATGGTGCAGTTGGCTCCGATGACGCAGTCGCGCCCGATGGCTACACCGGCTCCGATGACCGTGTTGGCCCCGATGATGGTGCCGCGCCCGATCTCGGCCCCTGCCCCGATGACCACATTGGCGCCGATCGACACGCCGCGCTCGATGATGATCTCGCCTTCGGCGCCCGGATTGAGCGCGCGTAGCTGCACGGCGCGGGTATTGCCGGGATAGAGCCGCTCGAGAATGGCGGAAAACAGCAGATGGGGCCTGGTATCGACGATGGCGAATGTGCCCTCGGGCACATCAACGGAGAGCTCGGGCGAGACTATTGCGACGCCGGCGCGCGTGTGGCGCAGGCCATCGCGATAGGGCTTGCCGGCTGCGAGCACGATGGTTTGCGCATCGGCCTCGTCGAGCTCGGCGGCGCCCGCGACCTCAAGCTGCGGGAGGCGCCGATCGCTGACATAGCCGACGTCCGCCATCAGGTCCGCCAGAGCGAGGGGGCCGGCGGTGTGATGAAAACGAATATCGACCATGTGGAGAATGCTGGAGACGATCGGGAAGAACTGGGGCGGACTGTCTCATGCGCCCGCCCGGGCCGCAAGCATTGCTTGGACGAAAGACGCCCGGGCAAAGAAAAAGCCCCGCTCCCAAAGGAACGGGGCCGTTTCGCAATTGCCCAGCGATCAGAGCAGGCTCTGCATGGTGAGCTGGAACACCTGGCTCTTGTCGAGCGTCGCCTTGTTGAGGACATAGGCGAAATCGCCGCGCAGCGGGCCAAAGGGCGAGTCCCAGATGATCGAGGCGCCGACCGAGGCCTTCAGCGGATCGTCGATGCTGCCGGCGAGAACCGGGAAGTCGCCACCCGCACCGTCAATCCAGGCCGCGTCGGCCCAGACCGCGCCGCTGACGCCGAAATTGTCGGGCAGCATCGGGATCGGGAATTCGACTTCGGCGGAGATGCCGGCATAGCTGGTGACGCCGAGGATTTCCTCGGACACGGCATGACGCGGGCCAAGGCCACGACCCTCGAAACCCCGCACCAGCGTTGCGCCGGGACGGAAGGTCTCGAACGGGCTGACGGCCTCGTCACCGAGCGCGTTGATGATACCGGCCTGACCGCGGACGCTGGCCACGATGCCGCTGTCATCGAGAACGGGCATGAAGTAGCGGGCCCGCGCCTCGGTCTTGAGGTAGTTGTGATCCCAGCCGACATATTGCTGCGAGAAGGTGGCGTAGAGACCCTCGCGCGGCTTCTTGGGATCGTCGAGCCCGTTATAGACGAGGCTGTAACCAACCCAGGCCTTGTTGAAGTCCGCCTCGATACCGGTCGAGCCATCGCCACCCAGAAGATAGGTGAAGGGGGCTTCGAGATCGGTGATCTTGCGGGTTTCGACGCCGACCAGACCGGTCAGCGACAGATCACGCGTCACCGGCAGGCCGAGCCGCAGCTGGCCGCCCGTGGAGGTGCTGCCATAGCGGTTGGAATCCGACTCATCGGAATTGCGGTGATAGACGTCGATGCCCGAGGACACCTTGAGACCCATGAAGCGGGGCTCAGTGAAGGAGAACTCGTAGGTCTGGCCCGAACCGGTGGCGCCGACCGAGGCGCGCAGATACTGGCCGCGACCGAGGAAGTTGCGCTCGGTGACCGACACTTCGCCCAGGATACCGTCATCGGTCGAGTAGCCGGCCGAGATGCCGTAATCGCCGGTGGACTGCTCTTCAACATCGACATTGATCACGACGCGATCAGGCGAGCTGCCCGGCGCGGTCGAAACGGCGACCTTGGAGAAGAAGCCCAGACGCTCGATGGCGGTGCGGCCACGCTGCACGATGGAACGGTTGAAGGGGTCGCCTTCACCGAACTCGAGCTCGCGACGGATCACGTAGTCGCGGGTCTTGAGGTTGCCGGTGATGTTGATGCGCTCGACATAGATGCGCGCACCCTCATCGACGAGATAAGTGACGTTGAACGTGCCGGTGGCGATGTCGCGATCGAGGCGCGGGCGCACGTCGGCGAAGGCATAGCCCTGCCCGGTCGCCTCGAAGGCGAGATCCTCGGCAGACCGCTGCAGCTCGGCGAGCGAATACCGACCACCCTCACGGGTACGGATGGCACCGGTGAGGCGGTTGGCATCGAGGCCGGGAATGCTGGTTTCGACACCGATATTGCCGAAGCGGTAGCGGTCGCCTTCGACCACGGTGAAGTTGATGAAATAGCCGTTGCGGCTGGCGTCGTATTCGGCGACGGCCGACGTCACCTGCGCATCGGGGAAACCGCGATTGGCGTAGTACTGGCGGATGAGCTCACGGTCGAGCATCAGCTTGTCGGCGCTGTACTCGTCATCCTTGAAGAGCCACGACAACAGGTGCGATTCCTTGGTGCGGATGATTCCCTTGAGGGTGCCCGCATCGATGGAATTGTTGCCGGTGAAATTGATGGCGCTGATGCCGGTGCGATCACCCTCGTTGATCACGAAGACAATGCGCTGGCGACCGGTATCGGTTACTTCCTGCCGCGTGGTGACGCTGACATTGGAAAAGCCGGCGCGCTGATAGGCGAGCCTGATGGACTCGGTATCGGCATTCAGGCGCTCGGGGCTGACGCTGCCGCGCGTGGCGACATCGACCATCGAGAGCAGCTCGGCATCGGGGAAGCGGCGATTGCCCTCGAACAGGACCGAAGCGACGATCGGGTTCTCGACGACGCGCACATTGAGCGTCGAGCCCGACACGCCCACGGTCACCGAGCTGAAGAGCCCGGTGGCATAGAGCGAGGCGATGGAGGCATCGATCGCCGCCCGGCTCGCCTGATCACCCTGCCGGATCGAGAGGTAGGAAATCACAGTGGCAGAGTCGACCCGGCTGTTTCCGCTGACGCTGATGCGACTGACCGTCTGCGCCTGCGCTGCCTCGACCCCGATAAGCGGGCCGCCCACCCCGGTGAGCGTCGCGCCAATCATGAGGGCGGGAGCCAGGAGGGCACCGCACATCAGCTTCTTGGGATCGATCATCGTAATATTGCCTTTGCGACCACTGCCGGGAGAATCGCCATGCACAGCGCTTTCCCAGCCAACTCCAGCTTTAGGTTTTACCGGTATTTTAACCACGGGCAAGCGCCATCAGGCGACGCGGTTACCAAAAGATTGGTGGCCGTGCATTCCGGCAACACCCGGAAAAGCTGGGTAAACATAGGGTTAAGACCAGCGCCGCAGGGCTTCGAGGATGGTGTCGTTAAAGAGGGTGAAAACCATCAGCGAAACCACGATGGCAAAGCCGAACCGAAAGCCCAGCTCCTGCAGCTTCTGGCTCATGGGTTTGCCGCGGACCGCCTCATAGGCGTAGTAGGCCAGGTGCCCGCCATCGAGCATGGGAATGGGCAGCAGGTTGAAAATGCCGATATTGAGCGACAGCAGCGCCATGAGGTTGATGAGCGCGATGACCCCCATTGTCGCCACCTCGCCCGAGACCCGCGCGACCTTTACCGGCCCGCCGATTTGTTCGATATCGCCGCGCCCGACGAAGAAGTCGCCCAGGAACTCGCCGGTGCGCTGCACGATGAAGCGCATTTCCTCAAGCGTCAGGGACACGGCCTCGACCGGCCCCGGATGATAGAGCGTGACGTCGGTATCCTCGACATTGCGCGTGACCCCGATGCGGCCGACGCGATGGGTGTTGCCGAAGCGGTCGGTGATCTCGGTGGCCGCAGGCGTCATGGCGAGGGTGAGCGGAGCCCCTGCCCGCTCGAGCTCGACGGTGACCTGGCGCTCGGGCGCGGTCGCGACCAGCCGCTGGAAATCCTCGAACCCGCTGACGCGGTATCCGTCGACGGCAACGATGCGATCGCCCGGCGCAAGACCTGCCTCCGCCGCGACGGAGCCGGCCATCACCTCGTCGATGACGGGAGGCAGCGTGTAGCGGCCATAGCCGAGCAGAAGCGCGTAGAGCACGAGGAAAGTGAAGATGAGATTGGCGACCGGACCGGCAAGCACCACGGCCATGCGGCGCCATACGGATTTGTTGACAAACAGGCTGCGCGCCAGTTCCGGATCGGCGGCCGCGATCGCCTCATGGTCCGGCACGCCAGCCGGATTCATGTCGCCAACGAAGCGGACATAGCCGCCGAGCGGAATGGCCGAGAGCTTCCACCGCGTGCCCCGCCGATCGGTAAAGCCGATCACTTCCGGGCCAAAACCGATCGAGAAAGCCTGGATGGCGATGCCGTTCCAGCGGGCAACGAGATAATGCCCCATCTCGTGCACGAACACGATAATGGTCAGGACCAGGAGAAAGGCCGGGATGGCGTAAAGCAGCTGCAGGGACGGTTCGAACAGTTCGATCTCCATACGTCCGGAAACGCGCGGGAGCCCCGCGGCGCCGGACTTGTTGACCGGCTTTGCGTCAAGATTGCGGTTGAACAGCCCCGGGCGCAAGCGCCGTGCTGCCGCAGCCTACCAGAAGAGCAATCCACGCGCGACCGCATCGGTGCCGGCATGCATCGCGCCGACGATGCAGAGGAAGATCACCCCGAAGGTCAGGCTGTCGAGCCGATCCATCAGCCCGCCATGGCCGGGGATGATGTCGCCGCTGTCCTTGACGCGGAAGCGGCGCTTAAGCGCGCTTTCGGCAAGATCGCCGGACTGCCCCAGAATGCTGAGCACGACCGAGATCAGCATCCCGATCCATAGCGGGGAATCGGTGAACACGATCCAGAGCATGATGCCCGCGGTAACCCCGAGGGCGAGCCCGCCAATGGCACCCGACCACGTCTTGGAGGGGGAAATATCGGGCGCCAGCCGCTCGCCGCCGACCTGCCGACCGGTGAAGAAGGCTCCGGTATCGGTGAGCCAGATGACCGAGCCGAGGAACACCCCGGCGGCGATGCCTTCGCTGCCCGACCCGCGCAGCATCACCAGCGCGACGATGACGAGGCCGAAAAAGACGAGGCCGAAGGCCCGCCAGGGCGCCGCCTGCCCGCCACGGACGAGCGCGGCAAGCGCCGCGAGTGCGGACACCCCGAGCCCTGCCCATGGCCCGAAAGCCGGCTGCACCAGTGCCGAAAGCGCCACGGCCCCGATCAGCACGCCGCCGAACGGGGTTAGCGGCTGCAGGGTGACCATGCGCTCCCATTCGCGATAGGCACCGGCGAAAACGGCGCCGACGACGGCCGCAAAGAAATAGCCGCCGAAATAGAGCGCGAGGCAGGTGAGCGGAACGAGCACGGCGGCCGAGGCGAAACGCGGCCCCAGATCGGCCCATCTCCGGCGGGCAGACTGTTCCTGATCGGCGGAGGGTGGCGTGTCGCTCACCGCTTGAAGGTCCCGACGCCGCCAAAGCGACGATCCCGCGCCGAATAGGCCTCGAGTACGCGCAGGAAGGAATTTTCGTCGAAATCGGGCCAGTTCTCCTCGACGAAGATCAATTCCGCATAGGCGCCCTGCCAGAGCAGGAAATTGGAAACGCGCTGCTCGCCGCTGGTGCGGACGATGACATCGGGGTCGGGGATGCCCGAGGTGTAGAGAGCGCGATTGATGGTGTCTTCGGTGATGGCGGAGGGCGCGAGCCGGCCCGCTGCCACTTCAGCCGCGATCTGCCGGGTGGCCTGAACGATATCGGCCTTGCCGCCATAGTTGAAGGCGACGATGAGGTTGAGCCCGGTATTGTCGGCGGTGCGGCGCTCGACATCGTCGATCAACCGGCACAGGGAGGGATCGAGCCCCTCGCGCAGGCCGATGATGCGCACCTTGACGTTGTTGCTCATCAGCGATTCGAGATCGGTGGCAACGAAACGCCGCAACAGCGCGAAAATGAAGGAGATTTCCTCGTGCGGCCGGCTCCAGTTCTCCGAGGAGAAGCTGAAGACGGTCAGGTGCGCGACGCCATAGCGGATGCAGAGTTCGACGAGCCGGCGGAGGGCCCGGACGCCCGCCACATGCCCCTCGGTGCGCGGCTTGCCCCGCGCCGTCGCCCAGCGTCCGTTGCCGTCCATGATGACCCCCAGATGGCCGGGAATCTTCAGGCCAGAGGTGTGGCCGGAGCGAGGACTTATGGCGGGATCGACGGACATCGGCAGCCCTCCGGGGGGCGCGTGAAAGGATGGCAGGTCAGACCTGCATGATTTCCTGTTCCTTCGCTGCCACCACGGCATCGATTTCGGACACGGCGTCGTCGGTCACCTTCTGGACCTTGTCGCCGAGCCCGCGCGCTTCATCCTGCCCCATAATGCCGTCCTTCTCCAACTTCTTGAGAAGGTCCATGCCGTCGCGGCGAATGTGCCGCACCGCCACACGGGCCTGTTCGGCATAATTATGGGCAACTTTGCTCAATTCACGGCGGCGCTCTTCATTGAGCTCGGGAAGCGGCACGCGAATCACCGCGCCCTCGGTCATGGGGTTGAGGCCCAGGCCGGAATTGCGGATGGCCTTGTCGACGGCGCCGGCCATGCTGCGATCCCATACCTGCACGGACAGCATGCGCGGCTCGGGGACGCTGACGGTGGCGACCTGGTTGAGCGGCATCTTGGAGCCATAGGCATCGACGGTGACCGGCTCGAGCAGGCTGGCACTGGCACGGCCGGTGCGCAGGCCGCCAAGTTCGTCGCGCAGCGAGGCGATCGTCTTGTGCATGCGGGTCTTGAGTTCGTCGACCGAGAAGGACTGGGCCACGGATGTCTCCCTTGTCTGGGGCGCGTTATCCTACGCGCGTGCTTCTTGTACGCCCGGTCAGAACGCCCATGAGGCCATCTGCGTCGCCCAGAGCGTAGACTAGTATGGGCAAGCCGTTGTCCCGGGCAAGGGCAAAGGCTGCCGTATCCATCACCTGCAGGTTGCGGGCGATGACTTCCTCATAGCTCACCGTCTCATAGCGTTCGGCCGCCGGATCGGTACGCGGATCGGCGCTGTAGACGCCATCGACCTTGGTGCCCTTGAGCAGCACGTCGCAGCGCAGCTCGATGGCCTTGAGAGCGGCAGCGGTATCGGTGGTGAAGAACGGGTTTCCCGTGCCTCCGGCACACACGACCACATAACCATCAGCCAGGGCCGCGGTTGCATCGCGGGCCGTGAAGGTATCGGCCACGGTGGGCATGGGCACGGAGGTATAGACCTTGACCGGCACGCCGGCCTGCTCGATGGCATCGCCGAGCGCCAGCGAATTGATCACCGTGCCAAGCATGCCCATGACGTCGCCGGTAACCCGGTCGGCGCCCTTGGCGGCCACGGCCATGCCGCGGAAAATGTTGCCGGCGCCGATGACGATGGCGATCTGCAGGCCCGAGCGCTGCGCGTCGGCGATCTGGCGGGCCATAGCGTGCAGGAATTTCGGCTCGATGCCGAAGGACTGGTCGCCAGCGAGCACCTCGCCGGAAACCTTGAGCAAGATGCGTTTATAGGCGGGGGAGCCCATTCTATGCCTCGTGTAGCCGCTGCCCTGGGCGCAGATGGACCGCACCACGAGCCTTTATGACATAAGGGGCGGGGAAGGCGCAGCCTCCGCCAGGAGGTGACGCGGATCGCTCCGCGTCACGCTGTGTCAACTCAGTTGACGCCGGCCGTCGCAGCGACTTCGGCGGCGAAGTCGGTCTCTTCCTTGGCGATGCCTTCGCCCAGGGCGTAGCGGACAAAGCCGGTGACCTTGATCGGGGCGCCAGCCTCGGCCTCGGCGGCCTTGATGACGTCGGAGACGCGACGCTCGCCGTCGATCACAAAGACCTGCGCGAGGAGCGTGACTTCCTCGTAGTACTTGCGGACGCGGCCTTCGACCATCTTGGCGACGATGTCGTCGGGCTTGCCCGATTCACGGGCCTGCTCGGCGAAGATCGCACGCTCGCGCGCAACGATCTCGGGATCGATGTCCTCGGACGAAACCGAGAGCGGCGCGGTGTTGGCGATGTGCATCGCGATCTGCTTGCCCAGGGGGGCCAGCACATCCTTGTTGCCGGTGGATTGAAGACCCACGACGATCGCCAGCTTGCCCATGCCGGGCTTGACGGCATTGTGGACATAGTTGCCGACGACGCCATCGGTGACCGAGACCACGGCGCTGCGGCGCAGGGTCATGTTCTCGCCGATCGTGGCGATGGCGTTGGTCAGCTCATCGGTGACCGAACGGCCGGTGCCCGGATAGTCGGCAGCACCGAGGGTTTCGACATTGCCGCCGGTGGCGAGCGCCAGCTGGGCGATGTTGCCCACGATATCCTGGAACTGCTGGTTGCGGGCAACGAAGTCGGTCTCGGAATTGACCTCGACGATAGCGCCGCTGGTACCTTCGATGGCAACGGCGACGAGGCCCTCGGCCGCGACGCGACCAGCCTTCTTGGCAGCCTTGGCGAGGCCGCGGGTACGCAGCCAGTCGATGGCGGCTTCCATGTCGCCATTGGTCTCGGCGAGCGCCTTCTTGCAGTCCATCATGCCGACGCCGGTGGAGTCGCGGAGCTCTTTGACCTGCTGGGCCGTGATAGCCATGGTGTCACCTCTCTGGCGGCCCCTTTACGGGCTGCCGCCTCATTCTTTGAACAGCGGAAGCGGGAACCGGGCAATCCCGATTCCCGAGAACAATCAGGCGCTGGCGGGCGCGTCTTCGGCGAGCGCCGGCTCTTCCGGAGCGGTCTCGGCGGCGCCAAGATCGGCACCACGCGAGGTCGAGGAGCGCGCAATGCCGTCGATGCAGGCGCGCGCAACCAGCGAGCAATAAAGCTCGAGAGCGCGGCTGGCGTCGTCATTGCCCGGGATCGGGAAGTCGACGACATCGGGATCGGAGTTCGAATCGATCACCGCAATCACCGGAATGCCGAGGCGACGTGCCTCCTTGATGGCATTGGCTTCCTTGTTGGTGTCGATGACGAACAGCAGGTTGGGCAGGTTGCCCATGTCCTTGATGCCGCCAAGATCACGCTCAAGGCGCTCCTTCTCGCGATCGAGCAGCAGGCGCTCCTTCTTGGTCAGGCCCTGGAAGCCATCCGCCTCCTGCGCCTCGAGCTCGCGCAGACGCGCGATCGAGTGCGAAATGGTCTGCCAGTTGGTCAGCGTGCCACCGAGCCAGCGGGAATTGACGAAATACTGGGCCGACTGGCGGGCAGCCTCGGCAACCACCGGAGCGGCCTGGCGCTTGGTGCCGACCAGCAGCACGCGGCCGCCATCGGCGACGGTGTCGCTGATCTGCTGCAGCGCGCGCTGCAGCAGCGGCACGGTCTGGCCCAGATCGAGAATGTGGATGTCGTTGCGCACGCCGAAGATGAAGCGTTCCATCTTCGGGTTCCAGCGATGCTTCTGGTGGCCGAAATGGACGCCGGCTTCGAGCAGCTGGCGCATGGAGAAATCTGGCAATGCCATTGCGGTCTTCCTTTTCCGGTTGTTCCGCCACGTATGCCTAAGAGCGACGGGAAGTCCCGTCACCGGATGGACCGGCCGATAAACGGCAGGCCCGGCCACGTGTGTGAGATCGCGCCCGACCATCGGACGCGTGGGCGATATAGGTGAGAATTGGCATGCTGACAAGCGCCGCGTTGCCTTGGCGGCACCTGCCGGGTCAGTTGAGGCGCACGTCGGTGACGCCCGGAAGCGCCTTGATGCCGCCGGCCAGTTCGGGGGTGACGCGGTAGCGCTCCTTGAGTTCGATCTCGTATTCGCGCGACCCGCCATCGCGGATGACGATGAAACTGACCACGCCTTCCCCACCCGGCCGCAACTGCGCGCGAATGGGCTGGAGGCAACTGGCATCTCCGGCAAACACCGTGAGGCGCCGCCCGAGCTTTTCGGACGCGGCGGTGATCGATTCGGCGCCGATCAGCCTGAGGCTGACCCCGTCCGGCCGCTCGTCCGCCTCCACGGTCAGGATTACCGAGGCGCCGGGCTGGAGCACGTCGCTCAGGGTGCCGATCTGCTCGGAAAAGACGATGCACTCATAGGTGCCGCTGGGATCGGACAGCGTCAGGATGCTCATCGGCGCGCCCTTGCGGGTGCGGCGATCATTGCGGGCGCCGATAGAGCCGGCGAGCCGCCCTGCCCGCGTGTAGCCTTCCTTGACCGCGCGCTCGAAATCGACCCAGCTCTGCACCCTGAGCTTTTCGAACAGCCCCGCATATTCGTCGAGCGGATGGCCGGAGAGATGAAAGCCGATGGCGGTGTGCTCGCGCTCGAGCCGCTCGGCCGGTGTCCAGGCGGCGACCGCCTGCGGCAGCACGATCGGCTCGGGCTTTTCGGAGGCGAACATGTCCGAAATGCCGTCGGATTTGTTGGCAGAGGTGCGCTGCGCCGTGCCGATGATGGCATCGATGGCCGAAAAAGCCTGCTCGCGGCGGGGTACGAGCCCATCCAGCGCGCCGGCATTGACGAGGGTTTCGAGGGTCCGCCGGTTGATGATGCGCGGATCGACGCGGGTGGCGAAATCGGCGAGATCGCTGAAGGGGCGATCTCCGCGAGCCGCAACGATGTGCTCGGCAACCGCCTGCCCCACGCCCTTGATGGCGCCGATGGCATAATAGATGCGGCCATCGCGCGCGTCGAAGATCGAATCCGAGCGGTTGACGCAGGGCGGCACGATCTCGATGCCGTGCTTGCGGATGTCGCGGCGGAATTCGTTGAGCTTGTCGGTGTTACCCATGTCGAGCGTCATCGAGGCGGCGTAGAAGGCGTGCGGATAATGCGCCTTGAGATAGGCCGTCTGGTAGGAGACCAGCGCATAAGTCGCCGCGTGGCTCTTGTTGAAGCCGTAATTGGCGAACTTGGCCAGGAGGTCGAAGATGGTATCGGCGAGCGCCGGCTTCAGCCCGTAGCGCACGCAGCCTTCGGCGAAGCGCTCGCGCTGGGCATCCATCTCGGCCTTGATCTTCTTGCCCATGGCGCGGCGCAGCAGATCGGCTTCTCCCAGCGAATAGCCCGAAATGAGCTGGGCGATCTGCATCACCTGTTCCTGGTAGACGATGATGCCATAGGTCTCGTCGAGAACGGTCTTGAGCGCATCGTGCGGGTATTCGATCTCTTCGTCGCCGCGCTTTCGGGCGCAGAAGAGCGGGATATTGTCCATCGGGCCCGGCCGGTAGAGCGCCACTATGGCGATGATATCCTCGAAGCGGTCGGGCTTCATGTCGGTCAGGGCGCGCCGCATGCCGGCGCCTTCAACCTGGAAGACGCCTGCCGTATCGCCGGCCGAATAGAGCTTGTAGGTGGGCACATCGTCGATGGGGATGCGCTCGATGGCGAAATCGGGATCGATATCGCGGCGGATGATGTCGACGGCGCGTTTGATGACGGTGAGGGTCTTGAGGCCGAGGAAGTCGAACTTCACGAGGCCGGCCTGCTCCACCAGCTTCATGTTGTACTGGGTGACCGGCATATCCGAGCGCGGGTCGCGGTAAAGCGGCACGAGCTCCTGCAACGGTCGGTCACCGATCACGAGGCCGGCGGCATGGGTGGAGGCGTGGCGGTAGAGACCCTCGAGCTTCTGCCCGATGGCGAGGAGCTCGGCTACCGACTCATCCTCGTCGGCCATCATGCGCAGCTGCGGCACTTCCTTGAGGGCGCGTTCGAGCGTCCACGGATCGGCCGGATTTGCGGGCACCAGCTTGGCGATGCGGTCGACCTGCCCATAGGGCATCTGCAGCACGCGGCCGACGTCGCGCAGCACGGCGCGCGCCTGCAAGGTTCCGAAGGTGATGATCTGGGCGACCTGGGCTTCGCCATATTTCTTCTGGACGTAGCGGATCACCTCCTCCCGGCGATCCTGGCAGAAGTCGATGTCGAAATCCGGCATCGAGACGCGCTCGGGATTGAGGAAGCGCTCGAACAGCAGGTTGTAGCGCAAGGGATCGAGGTCGGTGATGGTGGTAGCGAAGGCCACGAGCGAGCCCGCGCCCGAGCCGCGCCCCGGACCCACGGGGATGCCATGCGCCTTCGACCAGCGGATAAAGTCTGCAACGATCAGGAAATAGCCGGGAAACTTCATCGACTGGATGATGCCCAGCTCGAAGTTCAGGCGGTCCCAATATTCGGCTTCGGTCTTGCCGGGCGCGGTCCCGACTGTGGCCAGACGTTCGCGCAGGCCCTCCTCGGCCATGGCGCGCAAGGCGTCGGCTTCGGCGGCCACCGCATCGGCCTCCGTGAGGTCCGGGGCCGCGGCGAATTTGGGCAGGATGGGATTGCGCTTCTTGGGCCGCCAGGCGATGCGGCGGGCGATCTCGACGGTGTTGTCGAGGGCCTCGGGCAGGTCTGCGAAGGTTTCGCGCATTTCGGCGCGGCTGCGGAAGTGATGCGCGTCCGAAAGCTGGCGGCGCTCGGTCTGGGCGAGCACGGTGCCCCCGGCGATGGCCAGGAGCGCGTCATGGGCCTCGTAATCGTCGCGCGCGGCGTAGAACGGTTCGTTGGTGGCGACGAGCGGCACGCCCCTGGCATAGGCGTAATCGATGAGCCGGGGCTCGTTGATCGTTTCCTGCGGCCGGCCATGGCGCTGGAGTTCGATATAGAAGCGATCGTCAAAGAGCGCGTGCAATCGGTCGAGCCGGGCCAGCGCCGGGCCTTCGAGCCCGCTCGAAAGCAAGGGATCGATGGCACCTTCGGGGCCGCCGGACAGGCAGATGATACCCTGGGCACTGGCACGATCCAGCCAGTCGAGCCGGGCGCAGACATTGCCATGCTCGCCATCGAGATAGGCGCGGCTGACAATGCGCGAGATATTGGCGAAGCCCTCGGCGCCCATCGCCATCAGCACGAGCGCGCTCTTGCCCGAATAGCCCCGATCCGTCCGCTCATTGGCGCGCTCGTCGCGGTCGCCGAAATCGATGGAGAGTTCGACGCCGATCAGGGGCTGGATGCCCTTGCCCGCGGCCTTCTCGGAAAATTCGAGCGCACCGAAGAGGTTGTTGGTATCGGCGATGCCGATGGCGGGCTGCTTGTCGGCCTTGGCCAGATCAAGCAGGCGCGCGATGGGCAGCGCGCCTTCGAGCAGCGAATAGGCCGAATGGATGTGGAGATGGACGAAGCCGGGACCGGTACTCATGGGCGATTCCTTTGGACCCGCATCTTGGCAGGCTGAGGGCGGAAGGCCAAAGGCCGCGCGTCAAGCGTCCACAGGCTCGGCCGCAACCCTGATCCCTTCGGCTTCGAGCGCGGCGCGGATATGGCGGGCGAGTTCGACCGCCCCGGGTGTATCGCCATGCAGGCAGATGGAGCGCGCCTGCGAGGCAAAGACGGTGCCATCGATGGCGACGATCTCGCCATCACGCGCGAGGCGAAGGCAGCGGTCTACAACCGCCTGGCGATCATGGATCACGGCGCCTTCGAGCGTGCGGGGCGCGAGCAGGCCATCGGCGGTATAGGCGCGATCGGCATAGGCTTCGCGGATGACCGGCAGCCCGACGGCATTGGCGGCGCGCACCTGGGCGCTGTTGTCGAGCGCAAGCACGGCCAGCGTGCGATCCATGGCTTCGACGGTGCCGAAGACGGCTACGGCGAGCGCCAGTTCCTCGGCCGTCTGATTGGCGAGGGCGCCATGCAGCTTGACGTAGCGCAGCGGCACATCCTCCTCATGGGCGATACGGCGGATGAGATCGAGCTGGCCGCGGATCTGAGCGAGGAGCGTGCCGAGCGGCAGCACGAGGCGGAAACGGCCGAAGCGCGGCTTGTCGGCATAGCCCGGATGGGCGCCGGCGCGCACGCCCTTGGCCTTGCAGGCGCGCAGGACGTGGCGGATGGTCGCGTCATCGCCGGCATGCCCGCCACAGGCGATGGAGGCGCTGGTGACGATGTCGAGCAGCGCATCATCGTGCCCCATGCCCTCGCCGAGATCGGCATTGAGATCGATCTGCATCACTGAGCGCTCCTTGAAACGGCCTGCGCATGGTCAAGGGTGACCGGCATGAAGCGGACATCCGATCCCGGCCGAAGCTGGGCGAACCGGTCGAGATCAGCCGAAATCACGGTGGCGATACGCGGATAGCCGCCGGTGGTCTGGTGGTCACGCATCAGGACGATCGGCGTGCCGTCGCCAAGGATCTGGATATCACCGGGGACGATGGCATCGGACACGAGCGACAGGATGGTGCTGCCGGCAAAAACGCCCGCCCTATCCTCGAGCCGCACGCCCATGCGATCGAGCCGCGACGAGATGCGCAGGGGCGAGGAGACGAAACGCTGCCGCGTGGTGGGCGAGAAAAGATCGGCGTGAAGGCTCCAGACGACGCGGATGGGTCCCTCGGGCCGTGCCGGGGACGAATGCCGGATAACGGGCAACGCCTCGCCCGAAAAGGCGATGGTGTCGCCCGCCTTGAGGGCCCGGCCATCAAGCCCCCCGATGCGCGCCGTCAGATGCGTGGCGCGGCTGCCGAGGACGGGGTCGATACCGGCTTCGGCGTCAAAACGCAGATAGCCGTAATTGCCCGCTGGCCCGGGCTCGATCTCCAGCAGATCGCCGGCAGCGATCTCGGCCATGCCGGGCCAAGGCAGAGCGTCGGTGTTGTGCCGGACGCGAAATGTTCCACCGGCCCAGGCCACGCTGATCGCCCCATGATCGACAGTGAGAGCGAGGCCCGCACGCGTGAATTCGAGGGCGGTATCACCGGCCTGGCCGAGGAGTGCACTGGCCTCGGCATAAGCCGAGCGGTCCATGGGTCCCGATGCGGAGAGGCCGATGGCGCGGGCCTTGGGCCGGCCCAGATCCTGCACGGTGGTGAGCGGTGCGGCGCGCAGGATGCGGATGAGAGCGCTCATGGCCGCGCCTCGTGGAAACGCACGGCATCGCCGGCTTTGAGGAGGCAATGGGCGGCGTCGGGCGCGAGCATCAGGGTCGGCGTCTCGGTGCGCCCGATGACATGCCAGCCGGTGGGAATCTCGGTTGCGGCAATCGCGGTCTGGCGAGCAGCGAAAAGGATGGAGCCGGCCGGCACGGTCTGGCGCACCTCGCGTCGGCGAGGAATGGCGAGGTTTTCACGATGAAACCCGCAATAGGCAAAGCCGGGCGCAAAGCCGATGGCGAGGACGCGCAGCGTGTCGTTCCGATGGGCGGCGATGAAGGCTTCGGGCGAGAGGCCGAGCGCATCGGCGACTGGCCCGAGGTCCGGCCCGTCAAGGCCGCCATAGCGGACCGGCAGATCGTGGGCGCGCGACGCTGTATCGGCACCATCCGGCCCATTGGCGAGAATACGTATCTCGCCGGCAAGACGGGCAAAGCCGATGTGGTGGGGGTCGTAGGCGATGAACACCGAGACCAGCCCGGGCGTCGCGGCGTCGACACCCTCGATAGCGGCGGCCTCGACCCGGCGCGCCAGCGAGATGGCGCGGCTGTTGGCGCCATCATCGAGCGCGGTGCCGAACCGCACCACCATGCCCCGATCGCCCAGGGGCTGGATCAGCGGCTTCATGGCAGGGCCAGAAGAGTGGCGGGCAGGGAGGGATTCGAACCCCCGGAACGCTTGCGCGCCCGCCGGTTTTCAAGACCGGAGCAATCGACCACTCTGCCACCTGCCCGCATGGCAACGGCTTTATCGCTAGCGGCAGCGCCTGTCCAGACGCTGCCGATCACGGCAGCAGAAGGCTGGAGCCGACCGTGCCGCGCCCTTCGAGCGCCCGATGCGCCGCGGGCGCCTCAGACAGCGCAAACCGCTGGCCGATATGAACGCGCACCTTGCCCGAGCGAATGATGGCCCAAAGGGCATCGGCCGCCGCAAGGGTATCGGCGCGCGTCTGGAAATAGCTCGCCCCGGTCGGCCGGGTGAGGAACAGGCTGCCCTTGCGGGCAAGAATGCCGAGATCGGGCACGGCGACCGGGCCGGTGGAATTGCCGAAGCTCACCATCAGCCCGCGCGGGCGCAGACACTCGAGCGAGCGCTCGAAGGTGTCCTTGCCCACCGAATCATAGACGACATCGACGCCCCTGCCCCCGGTCAGTTCGCGGACGCGGGCGACGAAATCCTCGCTGCGGTAATTGATGACATGGGCGCAGCCATTGTTGCGGGCGAGCGCCACCTTTTCGTCCGATCCGACCGTGCCGATGACGGTGGCTCCGATCGCGGCGGCCCATTGGCAGGCGATGAGGCCCGTGCCGCCGGCGGCGGCGTGGAAGAGGATGGTTTCGCCGGCCCTGAGCGGCCAGGTCAGGTGCAGGAGATAATAGGCGGTGAGGCCCTTGAGCAGCACGGAAGCGGCGGTCTCGTCATCGATGTCGTCGGGGATCGGCACGGCGCGCGAGACCGGCAGCAGCCGCTCCTCGGCATAGGCGCCGGCAACGCCCTGATAGGCCAGCCGATCACCGATGGCGATGCCCTCGACGCCCTCGCCGATGGCCACGACCCTGCCCGCACCCTCGTTACCGGGCACGAAGGGCAGCTTCATCGGATAAAGGCCGCTGCGCTGGTAGGTATCGATGAAGTTGAGGCCGATCGCGGTGTGGCGGATGCGCACCTCACCCGGGCCAGGCTGGCCCGGGTCGTGCTCGGTCCACTCCATGGCGTCGGCGCCGCCATGGGTGCGGACGAGGAAAGCCCCCGTCATTTGGGCTTCCTCGGCGCCGACTTCGGGCGCGACTGGGCGCGGGTGACGGGGGTAATCTTGCGCGGTGCGGCGGGTGCTGCCGAGCCGGCTGTGCGTACGGTCGACGATGCGACGGGTGCCGCAGCGGCGCCCTGCCCGCCAATGGCCGACAACGCTTCGCCGACCGACACCGAGCCGGTATCGCCGGTGAACGGGGTGACGCCGGAGGCTGCCGCTGCCTTCTTGTGCCGACCCTTGCGCCGCTTTGCGAAGATGTTGACGGCCTCGACCAGCACCGAGAAGGCCATGGCCGAGTAGATGTAGCCCTTGGGGATGTAGAAGCCGAGCCCATCGGCCACCAGCGTCACGCCGATCAGCAGCAGGAAAGCGAGCGCCAGCATCTTGGTGGTGGGATGCTCGGCGACGAACCGCGCGATCGGACCCGAGGCGACGAACATCACGGCGACCGCGACGAGCACGGCGGCAACCATGACGGCGACCTGATCGGCCGGGATCATGCCGACGGCGGTGATGATCGAATCGATCGAGAAGACCATGTCGATGATGACGATCTGCAGCAGGATGGCCTGCAGCGTCGCCTGCGCCGCGCCGCCAACGGTGACCTCATGGTCATCCTCGATGGCCGCATGCATCTCATGGGTGGCCTTGTAGATGAGGAAGCCGCCGCCCGCGATGAGGATGATGTCCTTCCACGAGAACTCCACACCGAACTGGGTGAAGACCGGGTCTTTGAGCTGCACGATCCAGCTGATGAGGAACAGCAGCAGGATGCGGAAGACGAGCGCGAGCCCGATGCCGAGCTTGCGGGCGAATTCGGCCTGTTCGCGCGGCAGCCGCGAAACGAGCACCGAGATGAAGACGATATTGTCGATACCGAGGACGATCTCCATGACCGTCAAGGTGGCGAACGCGACCCAGACATTGGGATCACTGAGCAGTTCGAGCATTCGGCGGCTCCGGAGGATTGTATGACCATCCGTTCTATGCGGGCGATCAGCAGCTTGGAAGAGCGCTGTTGATGAAATCCCCCGCCACGCCGCGACCCGATGCGCACTGGCGCCGTTATGGGACGGTTGATAGAGGTCGCACGAGCTCATGGAGGGCAGCACGATGCACGAACGGCGCAGCGAAATCGCGGTGGTTGGCGGCGGGCTCGTGGGGCTGGCCGCCGCGACGGCGCTGGCGCGGCATGGCGTTGAGGTGATGCACCTGGCTCCCACCGCCCCGCCCGACCGGCGCACCTCGGCGCTGATGATGCCTTCGGTTCGCTGGTTGCAGGAGGCCGGTCTCGTGGCCGATCCGGCCGCGATCGGGCATCGGCTCGGGCGCATCCGCATCATCGATATGACCAACCGGCTGATCCGCGCGCCCGAAACGCTGTTTGACAGCGCTGAGGCAGGGCTGCCGGCGTTTGGCTGGAATTTTCCCAATATGAGGCTGGCGGAGGTTTTCGCCGCGGTCTCGGCGACCATCGGGCTCGTGACGGTCGCGACCGGAGCCACGGCCCTCTCGCGGACCAGCAATGGCTGGCGCATCGCGCTCGCCGATGGCGGCAGCGTCGAGACGGCCCTGGTGGTAGGGGCCGATGGCAAGCGCTCGACGGTGCGGGGCGCCGGCCAATTCACTACCCGCGACAGCCGGCTCGGCGAAGCTGCGCTCGTGGCCGATTTGCGACTGGGGCGGCCGCTGGGTGAAACCTCTGTCGAGTTCCACTATCCGCGCGGCCCGTTCACGCTGGTGCCGGCCGGCGAGGACCGCGCCAATCTCGTCTGGATCGACGATCCGGCCGTGCTGGCGAGGGCGCGCGATGGCGGGGAAGAGGCCCTGCTCGCGGCGCTGCGCGAACGCTCCTGCGGGCTGTTCGGCGCGATCAGCCTTGCAAGCCCAAGTGCGATCTTCCCCCTATCCATCCTGTCGGCGAGCCCGGCGGGCATGGAGGGACTGGCGCTCGTGGGCGAGGCCGCCCATGCCTTTCCACCCATCGGGGCACAGGGGCTCAACCTGGGTCTGCGCGATGTGGCCGATCTCGTCGATGCAGTGTTGGCCCGAGACAGGGCGGAGGCCGGCTGGGCCGAAGCGGCAAGCCGGGCCTATGCCGAGCGGCGCGCAACGGACCTCGTGCGCACGAGCACGATGGTGGAAGGGCTCTATCGCTCGCTGGTGGCCGGCATGCTGCCGGCGCAGGCGCTGAGGGCGGGCGGGCTCTGGGCGCTCAAGAGCCTGCCTTTCCTCCGCCGCCAGGCGTTTTCGCTGGGCATGGGCGGCAGCGGCAAGGCCTGAGACCAAAAACAAAGGGCGCCGCGAGGGCGCCCTTTTTCATTCGACCAGCTACGCGAGCCTTACTGGCTGTTGGCGGGCGCGGTGCCGTTGGCGGGGGCGGCACCACTGTCGAGCTGGCGGCGAAGCTGCTCGGCACGATCCTGCAGCATGCGCTCGAGCTGCGCTTCGCCGCTGGTATCCTGGTTGAATTCCTGCAGCGTCATCTGCGCATCGCCATCATAGACGGCGGTGAAGCCAGCCAGGTTGATCTCGATGACCAGATCCTGATTCTGCCGGTTCTTGGCCGTCAGCGTCAGCTTGCCGCCGCGCTTGAGGCTCTGCACATAGGCCTCGTTGATCACGAGCTGCGTGGCGCAGGACTGCGGGTCGCAGAGCATGAAGGGCACGCGGACGGGCTTGCCGCCATCGATCTGCCAGGTGAGGCCGAAGGGCAGCAGCACCCCGAGCGGCACGGCCGCAACCGCCAGCAGGCGGCTCTCCTCATTGGGGTTGTCGCGCAGGAGGAACGAGCCGAGGAACTGGTTGTTCGGCCCGGCAACGACCTGGCGCATCAGGCAGGCCTTCTTGCCGTCCTCGAGCGGATCGCAGACCTTAAGCCAGTTATCGGTCGGCCGACGCTCTGCCGGAGCTGCCGCCGCAGCAGCAGGCGCCGCCGCGGGCGCGGCCGCGCCTCCCTGGTCCTGCGCAAAGACAGAGCCGACGGGCAGAGCGAGTGCGAGAACGGCGAGCGCGGCAGCAATGGTGTTTCTGGGCGTCATCGAGCTTCCTTGGCGTTCTTCCCTCGGGGCGACGCAGCCACCCCTAAATCTGACGCCGTTCAAGGCGCGAATTCGGGCAATAACATGACCGGGCCAAGCTGGCCAAGCCATTCCCGCGCCGGTGTGGCGCGGTTGACGCTCAGGCGGCCTTTCCTTCGGCCAGACGGGCCATTTTGACGAGGATGGCGGCCGTGCCCTTGAGACGCGATTCGGGGGTCGGCCAGCTGCGCACGAACACCAGCTTTTGATCGGGCTTGATGCGCACCTGCATCGCGGGGTCGGAAACCATGCGCACGAGGCCCGACGGATCGGGGAACTCGCCATTGCGCAGCGTGATGACCGCGCCCTTGGGGCCGGCATCGACCTTTTCGACATTGGCGGTGCGGCAGAGCGCCTTGACGAGGATGACCTTGAGCAGCGCCTCGACTTCCTCCGGCAGTGGGCCGAAGCGATCGATGAGTTCGGCGCCCGCCGCATCGATGTCGCGGGCCGTCTTGAGGTCGCCCAGGCGCCGGTAGAGCTGCATGCGCAGTTGCAGGTCGGGCACGTAATGCTCGGGGATCATCACCGGCATGCCGAGCGAAATCTGCGGGCTCCACTCGTTGGTGTCGACATAATCCTCCTCGCCATCCTTGAGGGCCGCGACGGCTTCCTCGAGCATAGACTGGTAGAGCTCGTAGCCGACTTCGCGGATATGGCCGGACTGTTCCTCGCCCAGCAGGTTGCCCGCCCCGCGGATGTCGAGATCGTGGCTGGCCAGCTGGAAGCCGGCGCCGAGGCTTTCAAGCGATTGCAGAACCGTCAGACGGCGCTCGGCGGTGTCGGTGAGCTTCTGGTCGGCGGGGATGGTGAAGAGCGCATAGGCGCGCTGCTTGGCACGGCCGATGCGGCCCCGGATCTGGTAGAGCTGGGCCAGCCCGAACTGGTCGGCGCGATGCACGATCAGCGTGTTGGCATTGGGGATGTCGAGGCCAGATTCGACGATGGTTGTGGAAACCAGCACGTCGAACTTGCCGTCGTAGAAATTGTTCATGATGTCGTCGAGTTCAGACGGCGGCATCTGGCCGTTGGCAACGACGAACGACACTTCAGGCACCTGCGCCCGCAGGAATTCGGCGATGTCGGGCTGGTCCTTGATTCGGGGCACGACATAGAAGGCCTGTCCGCCACGGTATTTCTCGCGCAGGAGCGCCTCGCGAATCGACAGCGGATCGAAGGGCGAGACGAAGGTGCGCACGGCGAGGCGATCGACCGGCGGGGTGGCGAGGAGCGACAGATCGCGTACCCCGGTGAGGGCGAGCTGCAGCGTGCGCGGGATGGGCGTCGCGGTTAGCGTCAGCACATGGACATTGGCCTTGAGCTCCTTGAGGCGCTCCTTGTGGCCGACGCCGAAATGCTGCTCCTCGTCGACGATGAGGAGCCCGAGATCCTTGAACCTGATGGTCTTGCTGAGGAGCGCGTGGGTGCCTACGACGATATCGACCTGCCCCTCGGCCAGCCCTTCCTTGGTGGCCTTGAGCTCGGCAGCGGTGACGAGGCGCGAGGCCTGAGCGACACGCACCGGCAGGCCGGCAAAGCGATCCCGGAAGGTCTTGAAGTGCTGGCGGGCCAGAAGCGTGGTGGGCACGACGACGGCGACCTGCTTGCCGCTGAGCGCGACGGCGAAGGCGGCGCGCAGGCCCACCTCTGTCTTGCCGAAGCCCACATCGCCGCAGACGAGCCGATCCATGACGCGGCCCGAGGTCAGATCGTCGAGAATGGCCGAAATGGCGATGAGCTGGTCTTCCGTCTCGTCATAGGGGAAGCGGGCCGCGAATTCCTCATAGGCGCCGCTCGAGAGATCGACCGGCTCGGCCTTGACCAGCTGCCGGGCTGCCGCGATCTTGATGAGCTGGCCCGCCATCTCGCGGATGCGCTGCTTGAGGCGGCTCTTCTTGGCCTGCCAGGCGACGCCGCCGAGCTTGTCGAGTTCCACGACGGCATCCGAGCCGTAGCGCGAGAGCAGCTCGATGTTCTCGACCGGCAGATAGAGCTTGGTGTTGCCGGCATATTCGATTTCGACGCAATCATGCGGGGCGCCGGAGACCTCGATGGCCTTGAGCCCGATGAAGCGGCCGATGCCGTGATCGACATGCACAACGAGATCGCCGGCGGCGAGGCTCGCCGCCTCGGTCAGCGCATCGCTGGCCTTGCGGCGCTTCTGCGGGCGCAAGAGCCGCTCGCCCAGAATATCCTGTTCGGACAGGACCGTATGCGTGCTGGTTGAGAAACCGGATTCGAGTTCGAGCACCACCAGCGCGGTGGTTTCGGCGCTCGTGGTTTCGGCGTCGCGCCAGTTCTCGGCCATGTGCGGATGCTCGAGGCCGTGGTCGGCGAGCACCTGGGCCATGCGGTCGCGCGAGCCATCGGACCAGCAGGTGATTATGGTGCGGCGCCCTGCCCGACGCTCGCCATCGAGAAAATCGACCACCGACTGGAAGAGGTTGGAATCGGTGCGCTGGCGCTCGGCGGCGAAGTTGTGCGCCAGCCGCCCGCCCGCATCCTCGGTGCCCGCCGCCGCAAAAGGCGTGAACTGAATGAGCGGGGCCGCCCAGGCCAGCGCATAGGGATCGCCTTCCATCTCGTAAAGCTGGTCGGGCGGAACCGGCTTGTAGGGCGCGCCGGTAGTAGCGGTGCCGGGCTTGGCGGTGCGCGCCTGTTCGCGGGCGGCATAATAGTCGCCGATCTGCACGCGACGCTCGGCCAGAGCCTCGCGGGCTTGTTCGTCGAACACCATAGGCGCCTCGCCCGAATAGGCAGCGAGAGGCTCGAGGGTATCGTAAAAGAAGGGCAGCCAGTGCTCGATGCCCGAAAAGCGCTGGCCGGAACTGACAGCCGCATAGAGCGGATCATCGACCGTGTTGCCGCCAAAGGCTGCCGTATAGCGGCTGCGGAAGCGCTTGATCGTGGTTTCGTTGAGCAGCACCTCGCTCATCGGCGCCAGATCGACGCGCTTGAGCTGGCCGGTGGTGCGCTGGGTGCCGGCATCGAAAGTGCGGATCGATTCGAGCTGCTTGCCGAAGAAATCGAAGCGCAGCGGCACTTCTGAACTTGCCGGGTAGAGATCGACGAGGCCGCCGCGCACGGCGAACTCGCCGGCCTCGCGCACCGTGGGCACGCGCAGATAGCCGTTGTTGGTGGCCCAGGCGATGAGCTTTTCGCTATCGACCACCTGCCCCGAGCGCGCCGAGAACGACATGCCCGCAACCACGTCGCGCGGGGGCAGCTTCTGCACCAGCGCATTGGTGGCGGTGAGGACGATCAGCCCCTTGGTCGAGGGCGACGTGAGCGCTGCCAGTGCCGACATGCGTGCGGCGATGGTGACGCCATTGGGCGAGACGCGATCATAGGGCAGGCAATCCCAGGCCGGCAGGGTCGCGATGGGGTGTCCCGGCAGCAGTTGCCCGAGAATCTCAGCCATGCGCTGCATGCGTCGCCCGTCGCGGGCCACGAAGACCAGTGCGACGCGGGCATCGGGCTCGGATTTGAGGCGCTGTTCGACGAGGCGCGCCAGGATGATCGGCTGCATGCCATCGGGCACGTTGCCGATGGTGCGGCGGTCACCGGGGTGGAAGGGTGCATTCATGTCCGGTGCCTTTCGCGGCAATGGGCGGCGAGATCGGCAATGAGCTGCGGATCGAGATCGGCAGGGGCCGGCTCCTGCCCCAGGATCCAGGCCAGCAGATCGGCATCGAGTTCGTCCATCAGCACTTCGAGCCGGTCCAGCGCCGGCTCTTCCATCGTCCCGATATGCTCGTCGACATAGGGCCCGAGGATCAGGTCCATCTCGCGCATGCCGCGATGCCAGGCGCGATAGCGCAGGCGCCGACGGCGCGTGGAAATGTCTTCACCGGCGACTTTGGAAAGGGCCATGGGCGGGGCGTCTCTTCGATGTGGAGCCGTTGTTTACGCCGCGAAGCCCGGCTTGTCAGCAACGACGTGGCCGACCACCGGTTGCAGCGGCCGTCGCGATAGCTGTTGAACGCAAGCGGGCGTGCTGCGGATCGCATCGGCATCGCCTATAAGAGGGCATGTCGCGCCCGCCCGTTCTCGATCCGCTGTTTCGCTCGCTCAGCTCCATCAAGGGCGTCGGGCCACAGCTCTCCGCCCTGCTCGCGCGATTTTTCGGCGCGCCCGAGGGTCAGGAGGCGGTGGTTCTCGACCTGCTGCTCCATATGCCGTCGGGCATCGTCGATCGCCGTCGGATGGATGGGGCGGCCAACACCTATGTGGGGCATATCGCGACGCTGCGCCTGCATGTCGATCGCCACCAGCCGCCGCCGCGCGGCAAGCCGCATGTGCCGCATCGGGTCTTCACCCATGATGAGACGGGCGAGGTGCAGCTGGTGTTCTTCCGCGCACAGGGCGGCTGGGTGGAACGCGCCCTGCCGGTTGGCGAAGAGCGGTTCGTTTCGGGCACGATCGGGTTTTTCAATGGCGAAAAGCAGATCACCCATCCCGACTACATCGTGCCGGTTGAGGATTTCGAGAAGCTGCCGCTGGTCGAGCCGGTTTATCCGCTGACCCATGGGCTGGCAGCGAAGGCGCTGACCAAGCTCGTGGGTCAGGCGCTCGGATCCGTGCCCCAGTTGCCCGAATGGATACCGCCCGAGCGCTTTGCCGGCGGCAACTGGCCGGGCTTCCGCGAGGCCATCGGCATGGTGCATCGGCCCGAGAGCCCGTCGCAGGGCGATCTCGGCGGACCGGCGCGCATGCGGCTCGCCTATGACGAATATTTCGCCGGGCAGCTGGCGCTGATGATGGTGCGATCGGAGGTGGTGACGGCGCGCGGCGTATCGCGGATGCTGACCGGCGAGATCACGACACGGGTCGAAGCCGCCCTGCCCTTTTCGCTGACCGACGGCCAGAGGCAGGCGATCGCCGAAATCCGTGCGGATCTCGTGCATCCCGATCGCATGTCGCGGCTGCTGCAGGGCGATGTGGGTTCGGGCAAGACGGTCGTGGCGCTGATGACCATGGCGGCCATGGCCGAAAGCGGCGCACAATCGGCGCTGATGGCGCCGACAGAACTTCTCGCCGCGCAGCATTATCGGACGCTGAAGCCGCTTTGCGACGCGGTCGGACTCGGCATCGAGCTCTTGACCGGCAAGATGGCGGCGGGCGAACGGCGCGCTGCACTCGCCGGCATCGCATCGGGCGAGACCAGCATCGTGGTGGGCACCCACGCGCTCTTCCAGTCGGGCGTCGCCTTCGCCAATCTGGGGTTGACGGTGGTGGACGAGCAGCATCGCTTCGGCGTGCACCAGCGGCTCGCTCTCTCCGAAAAAGGCCGCGACACCGATCTTCTGGTGATGACAGCGACGCCCATTCCGCGCACGCTGGTGCTGACGCATTTCGGCGACATGGCGGTCAGCGTGCTGCGCCAGAAGCCGGCCGGGCGGCAGCCTATCGACACGGCCGTGCTGTCGATCTCGGACTATGACCGCATCGTTGCGCGGCTCAAGGCTCGGATCGAAGCGGGCGCGCAAGCATATTGGGTGACCCCGCTGGTGGAAGAGAGCGAAGTGCTCGATATCGTTTCCGCCGAGGATCGGTACGCGGAGCTGCAAAAAGTGTTCGGGGAGCGGGTGTCCCTCGTGCACGGGCGGATGAGCGCCGCCGCCAAGCAGAAGGCGATGCATGATTTTTCGGCCGGGCGGACGAGCCTGCTCGTTGCCACCACGGTGATCGAGGTGGGTGTCGACGTGCCCAATGCCACGATCATGATCATCGAGCATGCCGAGCGCTTCGGGCTCGCGCAACTGCATCAGCTGCGCGGCCGCGTCGGGCGCGGATCGGGCCGCTCGGCCTGCCTTCTGCTCTACAAGGGCGGGCTGAGCCCGACCGCCGAAGCGCGGCTCGAAACCATCAGGAAGAGCGAGGACGGTTTCGAGATCGCCGAGAAGGACCTGGAACTGCGCGGCCAGGGCGACCTTCTGGGCACGCGCCAATCGGGGATGCCCGGCTATCGGCTGGCGGTGCCCGACGTGCACCGGCACCTGCTGCAACTGGCCCATGACGACGCGGCGGCCGCCCTTGCCCGCAATCCGGGGCTGGTGGGGCCCGAGGGCGAGGCGCTGCGCGTGCTCATCCACCTCTTCCGCAAGGACATGGCCATCCCGCTGATCCGTGCGGGCTAGCCATGCTTCTCAGACCCCGGTGACGGCCTCGCTGGCGGTGATGGCAGCCATGTTGACGATGCCGCGGCTCGTGACCGATGGCGCAAGGATATGGGCCGGCGCGCCCGGACCCATCAGGATGGGGCCGACCGAAAGGGCGTTTGTCATTTCCTTGAGCAGCGTCATCGACAGGTTGGCGGAATCGAGATTGGGGAAAAGCAGCAGGTTCGCTTCGCCCGAAAGGATCGAGTCCGGGATGTAGCGCTCGCGCAGCCCTTCGTTGAGCGCCAGATCGCCCTGCATCTCGCCCTCGACGATCATGTCGGGCGCAGCGGCCTTCAGGAGCCGATAGGCCTCGCGCATCTTGTAGGCCGTTTCGCCATCGCGCGAACCGAAGTTCGAATAGGACAGCAGCGCCGCCTTGGCTTCGATGTTGAAGCGCTTGAGATGGCTGCGGGCGGCCAGGGCGATGCCGACGATTTCTTCCGGCGTCGGGTCCATGTGCACATAGGTGTCGGCGAGGAAGAACACCCCGCGCGGCATGATCAGCATGGAGAGCGCCGAAACGTCGCGCACGCTTTCCTGCAGGCCGAGCACCGAGCGGATATCGCGCACATGCTTGATGTACTGGCCCTGCAGGCCGCAGATCAGCCCATCGGCCTCGCCGCGCTTGACCGCCAGCGCACCGATCACGGTGGTGTTGGTGCGCACAATGGTGCGGGCGGTGTCGGGCGTGACGCCCTTGCGACCGACCAGCGAGTGGAACAGCGAAACATAGTCGCGATAGCGCGGATCATCCTCGGGATTGATGATCTCGATGTCGGAATCGAGCCTGAGATTGAGGCCGAACCGCTCGATGCGCGCCTCGATGACCGCCGGGCGGCCGATGAGGATCGGCCGGGCGATGCGCTCTTCGAGCAGCACCTGGGCGGCGCGCAGCACGCGCTCGTCCTCGCCATCGGCGAAGGCGATGCGCTTGCCCTGCCCCTGGGCACGATCGATGATCGGCTTCATCACGAGGCCGGAGCGGAACACGAAGCGGTTGAGGCTGTCCTGATAGGCCTCCCAATCCTCGATCGGCCGCTTGGCGACGCCCGATTCCATCGCGGCCCGTGCCACGGCCGGGGCGATGCGCAGGATCAGCCGCTGGTCGAAGGGATTGGGGATGATGTGGTCGGGTCCATAGACCGCCGGGGCGCCCGAGGGTGAGACTTCGAGGCCCGGCTCATGGGCGAGCTTGGCGATGGCCCGCACGGCAGCGAGCTTCATTTCCTCATTGATCGTGGTGGCCTGAACGTCGAGCGCGCCACGGAAGATGAAGGGGAAGCAGAGGACGTTGTTGACCTGGTTGGGGAAGTCCGAGCGCCCGGTGCAGACCATGGCGTCGGGACGGAGCTCGCGCGCCTCCTCGGGCATGATCTCGGGCACGGGATTGGCGAGCGCGAGGATCAGCGGCTTGGGCCCCATGCGCTTGACCATCTCGGGCTTGAGCGCCCCGGCGGCCGAAAGCCCGAGGAACACGTCGGCGCCGTCGATGACCTCGGCCAGCGTCGTAGCCTCGCTGACGCGCCTGAACTGGCCGCGCCACTTGTCATTGACGTCGTTGCGCCGGTGGGTCACGAGGCCGTCCTTGTCGGCGACCCAGATGTTTTCGTGGCGGGCGCCGAGCCCGACCAGAACGTTGAGGCAGGCGATGGCGGCGGCACCTGCACCCGAGGTGCAGATCTTGACGTCCTCGATGCGCTTGCCGGCCAGTTCGAGCCCGTTGAGCACCGCAGCGCCGACGATGATGGCGGTGCCGTGCTGGTCGTCGTGAAAGACCGGGATCGGCATGCGCTCGCGCAGCGCTTCCTCGATCTCGAAGCAGTCGGGGGCGCGGATATCCTCGAGGTTGATGCCGCCGAACGTCGGCCACAAGGGCGCGACGGCCTCGATGAAGCGCTTGGGGTCGATCTCGTCGATCTCGAGGTCGAAGACGTCGATGCCGGCGAATTTCTTGAAGAGGACGGCCTTGCCCTCCATCACCGGCTTGGACGCCAGCGCGCCGATATTGCCAAGGCCGAGCACGGCCGTGCCGTTGGAGATAACGGCGACGAGGTTGCCGCGCGAGGTGTAGCGGAAGGCCGCTTCGCCGTCGCTGGCGATCTCCTCGCAGGGGGCAGCAACGCCGGGCGAATAGGCGAGTGCCAGATCGCGCTGGTTGCCAAGCGGCTTTGTCGGCTGGATCTCGAGCTTGCCCGGCTTGGGGAATTCATGGAAATGCAGCGCGGCTTCGCGCAGCGCTCGCTTCTGCTCGGTCGGATCGGCGGACATGGGCATCCCTCGTTTGGCCGGGTGTTCCTGCCACTAATCGGATGCGAAGAAAAGACCCGATGCCGCCTTCAGGCGGCGGCCTCGGGCGCGGGAAGCTCCGCCCGCTCGGGCGGGCTCTGCAATGCCCGGGCCAGATCGCGGAAGGCGCCCGGCCGCAGCGCGGGGGCAAAGAGGAAGCCCTGCGCCATCACTACGCCACGCGCGCGCAGATAGAGGGCCTGCGCCTCGGTCTCGACGCCTTCGGCCACGATCTCGGTGCCGAGGTCGCGCGCCATGGAGATCAGCCCATCGAGCACCGGGACCTGCGTGGTGCCGGGCTTGATCATGTCGATGAACACCCGGTCGATCTTGATCACATCGACGCCCAGCGTCTGCATATAGGCGAGATTGGAATGGCCGGTGCCGGCATCGTCCATGGCGAGCCGCGCGCCGAGCGCGTGCAGGCCGGCGATGACGCTGTTGACCTGGACGGAATTGTCGAGCGGCCGCCGTTCGGTGATCTCGAACACCAGTTGCCGGAAGCTGATGGGCGAGCCGCCGAAGATCGCCTGCACGTCCTCGACGATGGTGCCATCGCGGAAGTGGCCTTCGAACAGGTTGATCGAAATCTTGAGATCGGGGACTTCGCGGCTGAGTTCGCCCAGATCGCTGCGCACCTGCTGCATGAGGCTCAGCGTCATCGGAATGGCGAGGCCGGTGACCTCGGCATAATCGATGAACGAGCCGGGCGGCACGAGCTCGCCATTGCGCTTTTCCCACCGGCACAGCACTTCACAGCCGGCCAGCGTGCCGGTGCGCAGATTGATCACCGGCTGGTAATAGGGCTTGAGCTCGCCGGCGGCGATGGCGCGTTCGAGATCGAAGGCCGGCAGTTGCGAGCGCCGGACATATTGCAGGGCGAGCAGGAAGAAGGCGGCACTCATCATGCAGGCGATGAGGGTGAAGCTGACATCGAGCTCGGCATAATCGGCGCGCACGATGGCGAAGGGCACGGCGGCTTCGATGCGGATCGGCAGCTCGCCGGCAAAGGCTTCGGACACAAGATATTCGGTGCCCGAGCGGGCTTCGACGCCGGTCGAATCGCCGGCCGAAATGATGCCGGTGCCATCGGTAAGCGTCATGCGGACGCTCGATGTCGGCTTGAGCCCGGCGAGCATGTCCTCGGCCGCCGTGGGTAAGACCGGCACGAAGGCTGAGACGCGGCGGTTGGTGCCGAAGCCCTGGGTGACCTGCAGCACCGGCATGGCGAGCGTGCCGAGCCGCACGACGGAGAGGGTCTCGGTGTGACCTGGAACGCTCAGGGGCTTGGCAAGGGCGGTTATGGCCTGCGGACGGCCGAGCGCATCGCAATACTGCACGCCATCAGCATTTTCGACGAGCACCTGGCGCAGATGCAGGCTCTGCTCCATCTGCTGGTGGACATTGGCCATGAAGGTGGGCGTGCAGAGCGAGGGGCTGTCGGCGAGGATGCGCCGCAGGGCGGCCACGCCATCATAGGCGCTGGTCTGGACCTTGCGGGCGATTTCGTCGACCGATTGCTGAAGGGCGGCGCTTTCGCGCACGCGCACATAACCATCGAGCAGGAAATCGACGCCCATCACCGGCACGAAGGCGGCGATGGCAGCGAGCAGCATGAAGACGTTGGAATACCGCGACCGCACCGTCCGCCGACCCCGCCCGTGACGCTTCCGGGCCCCCATGCCCGGCGTGTTGCGCGCAACCCGCGAGGATCGCGCGACACCGGCATGGTTAACTGGCGAGCTTTAACAGGGCGCTAACCGCCGCGCCCCGCAACCGCTATTTCTGCGGCGGCAGCACGCGCAGGCCGAGTTCGCGCAGTTGCTTGGGCGACGCTTCCGACGGCGCATTCATCAGCAGGTCTTCTGCCTGCTGGTTCATCGGGAAGAGCGTGATTTCGCGCAGGTTCTGCACGCCGCAGAGCAGCATCACGACGCGATCGACACCGGCCGCCATGCCGCCATGGGGCGGCGCGCCATACTGGAAGGCGCGATAGAGGCCGCCAAAACGATCCTCGACATCCTGGCGCGACAGCCCGACCTTCTCGAAGGCCGCGACCATGGTCTCGGGCTCCTGGTTACGGATCGACCCGGAGGCGATCTCGTAGCCATTGCAGACCGCGTCGTACTGGAACGCCTTGATGGCGAGCGGATCGCCGCTCTCGAGCGCCTCGCGCCCACCCTGGGGCATCGAGAAGGGGTTGTGGGCGAATTCGAGCTGCTTTTCGTCCTCGTTCCACTCGTAGAACGGGAAGTCGACGATCCAGCAGAGCGCGAACTGCTCGGTATCGACCAGATTGAGCTCGGTGCCGATGCGGGTGCGGGCCTCGCCGGCGAACTTGTAGAACTTCTCGGGCCGGCCAAGCACGAAGAACACCGCATCGCCATCGGCAAGCCCGAGCTGCTCGCGGATGGCCGCGGTGCGGTCCTCGCCGATGTTCTTGGCGACCGGGCCGGAGCCCTGCCCGTCCTTGAAGAAGATGTAGCCGAGGCCCGGCTGCCCCTGCCCCTGCGCCCAGGCGTTCATGCGGTCGCAGAAGGCGCGGCTGCCGCCGCTCGGCGCGGGAATCGCCCAGACCTCGACCTTGGGGTCCGAGGCGATCTGGTTGGCAAAGACCTTGAAGCCGGAATCGCGGAAGTGATCGGTCACCGCCTGCATCTCGATGGGGTTGCGCAGGTCGGGCTTGTCGGAGCCGTATTTGCGCAGCGCCACGTCATAAGGGATGCGCGGGAAGGTCTGGGTCACGCGCTTGCCCTCGGCGAACTCCTCGAAGACGCCGCGCAGCACCGGCTCCATCGTGTCCCACACGTCTTCCTGGGTGACGAAGCTCATCTCGAGATCGAGCTGGTAGAACTCGCCCGGCAGGCGATCGGCGCGCGGGTCCTCGTCGCGGAAGCAGGGCGCGATTTGGAAATAGCGGTCGAAGCCGGCCACCATCAGCAGCTGCTTGTATTGCTGGGGGGCCTGCGGCAAGGCAAAAAACTTGCCCTGATGGATGCGGCTGGGCACGAGGAAGTCGCGCGCACCCTCAGGCGAGGATGCGGTCAGGATCGGCGTCGAATATTCGGCAAAGCCGATATCGTGCATGCGGCGGCGCATCGAGGTGATGATCTTGGTGCGCTTGACGATATTGGCGTGCAGCGTCTCGCGACGCAGATCGATGAAGCGATAGCGCAGGCGCGTATCTTCGGGATAGTCGGGTTCGCCGAACACCGGCAGCGGCAGCTCTGCTGCCTTGCCCAAGACTTCGAGCTCGCGGATGAAGAGCTCGATTGCCCCGGTCGGCAGGTTGGGGTTGACGGTCTCGGGCGTGCGGGCCTTGACCTCGCCATCGACCCGGATGACCCATTCGGACCGCACCGACTCAGCCGCCTTGAAGGCCGGAGAATCAGGGTCGATCACGCATTGGGTGATGCCGTAATGGTCGCGCAGATCGATGAAAAGCAGGCCGCCATGGTCGCGGACGCGGTGCACCCACCCCGAAAGACGGGCGGTGTTGCCAACGTCGCTGGCGGAAAGGCCTGCACAGGTGTGCGAACGGTAGCGATGCATGGCAGTCTCGTGCTGGAATGGGGCAACGGATCGGGGCGCGACAAGCGCATGCAGGGCCCGATTTGTCAAGTTGGCGGCCCAGGCGGGCCTATTGGCATCTGGAGCCCGCAGGCTGTGCCTGTTATGAGCGTAAAGAGAGAAGAAACGAGACCGATTGCATGGATGTGATCCGCACCACAGGGGAACTCGCCGAGTTCTGCCGGCGCGCCGCCGAATTCGACTACGTCACCGTCGACACGGAATTCCTCCGGGAGACGACCTACTGGCCCCGTCTCTGCCTTCTGCAGATGGCCACCGAGGATGAAGCGGTTCTCGTCGATCCCCTCGCGGATGGGCTCAGCCTGCAGCCCTTCTATGCGCTGCTCGCCAATGCCGAGGTGACCAAGGTCTTCCATGCGGCCCGGCAGGATATCGAGATCTTCGTGAAAGCCACCGGCAAGGTGCCGGTGAACATCTATGACACGCAGATCGCGGCCAGCGTCTGCGGTTTCGGCGACAGCATCTCCTACGACAACCTCGTGCGCGCCATCGTCAATGAGGAGATCGACAAGTCGTCGCGCTTCACGGACTGGTCACACCGCCCGCTGACCGACAAGCAGCTGCGCTATGCGCTCGCCGACGTCACCCACCTCCGCGACATCTACAAGGCGCTCAAGGACCAGGTGGAGCGCACCCGGCGCCAGGACTGGGTGGCGGACGAACTCGACACGCTCAACAGCATCGATACCTATGTGGTCAAGCCCGAGCAGGCCTGGGAGCGCATCAAGGCCAAGCTGTCGCGGCCGCGCGATCTGGCGGCCTTGAAGGTCATCGCCGAATGGCGCGAGCGGCGGGCGCAGGAGACCGACCAGCCGCGCAGCCGCGTTCTCAAGGATGAAGCGGTGGTGGAACTGGCCATGCAGCGCCCGCTGACGCCCGAAGCCTTCGAAAAGCTGCGCGCCGTGCAGCGAGGCTATGGCCGTTCGAGCGCCGCCGGCGAAATCATCGCCCTGCTCAAGGGTGTCGAGGAGCTGCCCAAATCGGAATTGCCCGATATGCCCGACCGGCAGCGGGGGCCGTCGCCCAAGGGTGCCGTGGGCGACCTCGTGCGCGTGCTGCTCAAGGCCGTCTCAGAGCAGCATGGCGTGGCTGGGCGCATCATCGCCAATTCCGAGGATATCGACGCCCTGGTGCTCGATGACGATGCCGACGTGCCTGCGCTCAAGGGCTGGCGGCGTAAGCTCTTCGGGGAAAAGGCACTCGCCATCAAGCACGGGCGCCTTGGGCTGGCGGCGACGCGCAAGGGCGTGATCGAGATCGAAATCGAGAAGTAGCAAGGCAGGCCTCGTGCCTGCCTTTGCGCGGGTCAGCCGACGACGATGGCGATGGCCTTGAAGGGCGTGACGCTGGCGAACTGCTCCATGCGCCCGCGCAGGTGCTCGCCATCGAGAAAGGCGAGGTCTTCGGGCAGGTGCAGCGTCAGCGTCTCGCCCTCGGCGCTGAAGCGCACGCGCGGCAGGATGCCGGGCATGGCCGCCGACATCGGATAGGCGACCCGCATGGCCGCCCCGATCATCTTGGCGCGGGCGGTGCTTTCGGGCGACAGCAAATTGAGCAGCGCCGGGGTGACCGATTTGTGCTTCAGCCCGGCATAGCGCACCGCCGTGACCTCGCCAATGAAGGCGCGGCCGGGATGGTCAATGCCCGAAAGCGAGCTGTAGGCGACCATGTCGACGCTCTGGGCGCCGCGATAGTCGGGATGGCCGCGCCAGCCGATATCGGCGAGATGGCATGCGACAATGCGCAGGCGACGCTCTTCCTCGGTCTCGGACAATCCGGCAGCTTCGAGAAACTGGCCGGTAAAGCCGATCAGATCCTCGCCGTGCTGGGGCGAGCGCGAGCGGAGCACCGAGAGCTCCTCGGCCCCCTGCAACAGCGGATCGACGGCCTTTTCGGCGGCATCGAGCTCGCCATAGAGATAGCCCTCGCGCACGCCAAGGGCCGAAAACATCACTGTGTGGAACTGGCCAAGCCGGATCAGTTCGCCCATGACCACGGCGCCAAAGGGCACGAGATCGCGGCGGGAGGAGCTGACGGCATCTGCGCCCGGCATCGACTTGCCGGCCGAGGTGGTGGCGACGATCTCGTCGCAGAGCTGGAGAATGTCCTCGGACGGCACGGAATAATGCTGCACCATGTGCAGCGGATAATCGCGCAGCACCTGATGCTGCTTGGCGAGCGAGCGCCATGTGCCGCCGATGGCGCAGAAGAGCCCACTGGCATGGCCGCGGGCAAGGGGCGACTCCTTGAGCACCGCGCGCGCGATCTTGACCGCCTTGGCCGGGTCGCCATCCGAATCGTCCTGGAGGCGAATGACGCCGAGAGGATGAGTTTCGCCTTCTGACTCGTCGGGACCCGTCATGGCAGAGAGTTCGAGGCTGCCGCCGCCCAGATCGCCGACGACGCCCGAAAAGCCCGGCATGCCCGCGACGATGCCGAGCGCCGCATAGTGGGCCTCTTCGGCACCCGAGAGCACGCGCACCGGGGCTAGCATGATGCGGGTAACCTCGGCGACAAATTCGTCTCGATTGCTCGCCTCTCGCACCGCAGAGGTGGCGAGTACATGCACCTGCCCCACGCGCATCAGGCGGGCCACGAGGGCGAAGCGTTTGATGGCGGTGATGGCGCGGGCCATGTTGGCATCGGCCAGACGCCCGGTCTTGGCGATGCCGCGCCCGAGCGCGCAGCTCGATTTTTCGTTGTAGAGCGGGGTCAGCGCGCGGGCGAGACGCTCATAGACCACGAGACGGACGGAGTTCGACCCGATATCGAGCACCGCCACCGGCTGGGCGCCCTTGATGCGCCCCTGCGCGGTGGGATCGGCGTCAGTGCCCCAGAATCCTATCACTCGTCACCTTCTTCGCGCTCCCGAACCGTTGCGCTTCCGCGACCCGAGAGGCTGGCGTTGGTCATGAAGTAGTTATGGGCATTAAAGGGCTCTTCGCCCTCGCGCAAGCGGATGCGGTGCGAACTGCCATCGGGCAACACTTCCCAGCTCTGCTGATTGTCCTTGAGATAGGCCACCAGCATGCGATCCAGAATTTGCTTGTGCACCGTCTTGTTGAGGATGGGCACCATCACTTCAACGCGCCAGTCGAGATTGCGCTGCATGAGATCGGCCGAGGACATGTAGACCCGGGCGCGCCGCGACGGCATCGGCTCGCCATTGCCGAAGCAGTAGATGCGCGAATGCTCGAGGAACCGGCCGACCAGCGACTTGACGCGAATATTGTCCGAAAAGCCCGGTATGCCGGGCCTGAGGCAGCAGATGCCGCGCACGATGAGCTCGATGCGCACGCCCTTCCGCCCGGCGTCGTAGAGCGCGTCTATGATCTCGGGATCGACCAGCGCATTCATCTTGAGCCAGATGGTGGCCGGCTCGCCGCGCTCGGCGAACTCGACTTCGCGCGCAATGCAATCGAGCAGCGTCTGCCTGAGATTGACCGGCGAGGCGGCCAGAGCTTCGAGCTCGGTCGGGCGGGAATATCCGGTGATGAAGTTGAAGACGCGCGCAACATCGCGGGTGATCGCCGGATCGACGGTGAAAAAGCTGAGGTCGGTATAAATCTTGGCGGTGATGGGGTGATAATTGCCGGTGCCGAGGTGGCAGTAGGAGACGAGCTTGCCCTGCTCGCGGCGCACCACCTGGCTCATCTTGGCATGGGTCTTGAGCTCGACGAAGCCGAATACCACCTGGGCCCCTGCTCGCTCGAGGTCGCGCGCCCAGCGGATATTGGCCTCTTCGTCAAAGCGCGCCTTGAGCTCGACGAGCGCCGTGACCGACTTGCCCGATTCGGCAGCCAGCACGAGCGCCTTGACGATGGGGCTGTCGCGCGAGGTGCGGTAGAGCGTCTGCTTGATGGCGACGACATCGGGGTCGCGCGCCGCCTGCACGAGGAACTGCGCCACCACATCGAAGCTCTCGAAGGGATGGTGGACGAGCAAATCCTTGGCCCGCACGGCCGCGAAGATATCGCCATTATAGTCGCGCACCCGCTCGGGAAAGCGCGGGATATAGGGCTGGAACTTGAGGTCGGGACGGTTGATGTCGCAGATGCGCGCCGCATCGGCGAGGCCGAGAAAGCCCTCGACATCGAACGTGTCGGCATCGGTGACGTTGAGCCGCTCGGAAATCTGCCGGCGCAGGCTGCGCGGCATGCGGCTCTCGATCTCGAGCCGGATGACCTGCCCGCGACGCCTTTGGCGCAGCGCCGATTCGAACTCGACCACGAGATCGGCCGCCTCGTCATCGATCTCGATCTCACTGTCGCGGATGACGCGAAAGGCACCGGAGCCGGCGACCTCGTAGCCGGGAAACAGCTTGTGGAAAAACAGATCGATCAGCGTGTCGATGGTGACGACCTCGACGCGGCCCTCGGTGGCGAGGCTGCCCGGCAGCGTGATGAACCGATCGAGATTGCCCGGCACGCGCACGAGCGCGGTCAGCGACTGCGTCGAATTGGGGCGCACCATCTCAAAGGCGAGCGTGAAGCCGAGATTGGGGATGAACGGGAAGGGATGCGCCGGATCGATGGCGATGGGCGTCAGGACCGGGAAGATCTCTTCCTTGAACAGCCGTTCGAGATATTTGAGCTGCTCGCTCTTGAGGTCGTTGGGCTCGTGGATGACCACGTCGCGCGCGAAGAGTTCCTCGCGCAGGTTCTGCCAATGGTCCTGCTGCTCGAGATGCAGATGCTGGGCGAGCGTCGCGATCTCTTCGAGCTGCTCCGCCGGCGTCATGCCATCGGCGCTCTGGCGCACCATGCCGGCCCGCAGCTGACCCTTGAGGCCGGCGACGCGCACCATGAAGAATTCGTCGAGATTGTTGGCCGAGATCGACACGAAGCGCAGACGCTCGAGCAGCGGATGGTTGGTGTTGCCCGCCTCCTCCAGCACGCGCATGTTGAACTGCAGCCAGCTCACCTCGCGGTTGACGAAGCGCGCCGGGCTGTTGCGCAGGGACAGGGCGTCGGGCGCCGGATCGACAGTCTCGGTTACGGTCATCTCATTCATCGCCTGCATCCCCGGACCCGTTGACGAGCCACGCATCCGTCGTCCCCTCATGGATCGCCAGGGCTTCGGCGGCAACGGCGCGGCTGATCGCGACGCCGCGGGCCAGAGCCAGCCGATCGATGGTTTCGACGAGACGGACCGCCGCCTCGGCCGAACGCTCCATGCGTGCGGCGAGATAGGCGATCACGCGCGGTTCGACCTTCACCTGACGGTCGCTGAACAGTTTCACCAGCATCTGTGACAATGCGATGTCATCGGTGACGGCAAGGGCAAAACGCGCGGCCAGCCGGGCGCGGGAGCGCACGTCATCGGTGGCGTAGGGCCATGCGGCGACGGGGGTCCGCGCCGTCATCAGCACGCTGCGCCCATCGCGCATCGACTGATTGAGGAGGTGGAACAGGGCCCGCTCGTCGAAGCCCTCGCGATCGATGTCCTCTATGACGATCGGGCTGCCGCCCCCCTCCGCCGCCATGGCCGCAATCCGAAGCGGGGTGACGATCCGCGCGCCGCTGCGCTCGGCCCAGATCCGGGCGAGATGGGACTTGCCGGTGCTGGCGGGGCCCTCGATGAGCGTCAGCGGCCCGGGCCATCGGGGCCAGGCCAGAAGATGCCCGTGCGCGAGCAGATTGCCCTCGCCGACGATGAAATCATCCTCGGCGTGAGACGCCTCCATCTCGTAGGCGAAGGGCAGCTGCCGCGGCGCGCTTTTCATTGGCGAAACGGCCTCATACCTTGGCACCGGGACGCGGTGCATTGGCCGAAGTAATGAGCGCGGGGGCCGGCTGGGCGGTGCCGGAATAAAGGCTCGATGCCTTGTATTTGCGGACAGCGTAGCGGGTGAGAACACCGGCGATGGCCGCAAGCGGCACCGCCAGCAGCAGGCCGACAAAGCCGAACAGCAGGCCGAAGGCGAGCAGCGCGAACATCAGCCAGACAGGGTTGATGTTGATCGAGGAGCCCACAAGCTTGGGATAGAGGATGTTGCCCTCAATGAACTGGCCGATGAGGTAGATGGCGATGATGACGATCACCATCCAGTAGTTTGGCCAGAACTGGACGATGGCGACACCAACCGACAGGACGATGCCGAGCGCGAAGCCCAGGAACGGGACGAAGGAGAAGAGCCCGCCGATGAGCCCGATCGCGAGGCCGAAATTGAGCCCGGCAAGCGTGAGCGCAGTGGCGTAGAACGCCGCGAGGATGAGAATCACGCTGCCCTGCCCGCGCAGCACGCCGTGCATGGAGCGATCGATCTCGGAGAGAATGCCCTTGATTTCGTCGCGGTGCCGTCGCGGCAGCAGATCATCGAGCCCGCGAACCATCTTGTCCCAGTCCATCAGCGTATAGAACGCGACGACGGGTGTGACCACGATGATGGCCACCATGTTGAGCAGCGTGGCGCCACTGGCAGCAATTGTGGCGGTCAGCGCCCCGATCATGCCGGTGGCATTCGAGATGACCTCGCCGACGGTCGCCTGTAACTGCGCGGAGCGTTCTGGCCCGAGCCAGGCGGCAACCTGCGGCACGATGTCTTCGGCAAGCGCCTGCAGATCGGCGACATAGCGCGGCAGGCGGGCAAGCAGGCCGAAGATCTGGTCGACGAGAAGCGGCACGACCATCACGAAGAGACCGATGATGATCGAGACCACCACCAGAAGCACGGTGGCCGTGCCGAGCCCCCGCGAAATGCCGAGCCGCTGCAACGTGCTGACAATGGGGTTCAGCAGATAGGCCAGCGCGATGCCGATGACGAAGGGCAGCAGGATGGACCTGAACAGCCAAAGCGTCAGTATGGCCAGAAGGCAGATGCCGACCCAGGCCAGAACTTGATTCCGCAGTGTCATGTCCCTGTCTTGCCCTTGCACACTGGAGGGGGAGCCGCTATCAGCGCAGGGACGTTCTCGCCCGACCGAGCCGGCTGCCAAGTCCATGACCGACGTGCAAAACCTGCCATTAAACGGCCTCTCATACAAGCGCGCCGGCGTCGATATCGATGCCGGCAATGCCCTTGTGGAAGCCATCAAGCCCGCCGTTCGTTCCACGCGGCGCCCCGGAGCCGATGCGGAGATCGGCGGCTTCGGAGGCCTGTTCGACCTCAAGGCGGCGGGTTTCGTCGATCCGGTGCTGGTTGCGGCCAATGATGGCGTGGGCACCAAGCTCAAGATTGCCATCGACACCGGCAACCACAAGACGATCGGCATCGATCTCGTGGCGATGTGCGTCAACGACATCATCGTGCAGGGCGCAGAGCCGCTGTTTTTCCTCGATTACTTCGCCACCGGCCGGCTCGACGTGGAGACCGGGACCGCGATCGTCAACGGCATCGCCGAAGGCTGTCGGATCGCCGGGTGTGCGCTGATCGGCGGGGAAACCGCCGAGATGCCGGGCATGTATCACGGGCACGACTACGATCTGGCCGGCTTTGCGGTGGGCGCCGCCGAACGCGGCACGCTGCTGCCGCGCGCTGATGTCGCTGAGGGCGATGTGCTCGTCGCCCTGCCTTCTTCTGGCGTACACTCCAACGGCTTCTCGCTGGTGCGACGCGTAGTCGAGATTTCCGGGCTCGACTGGTTCCTGCCGGCTCCGTTCGACGAGACGCAGTCGCTCTCGGACGCGCTGCTGACCCCGACGCGGATCTATGTGAAGCCGCTGCTGGCGGCGCTGCGCGACGGGCTTGGTATCAAGGCGATGGCCCATATCACCGGCGGGGGCTTCGTGGACAATATTCCCCGCGTGCTGCCCGATAGCCTCTCCGCGCGGATCGACCTGCACAAGGTCGGTCTGCCGCCGGTTTTTGCCTGGCTGGCGCGGGTCGGCGGGCTGTCGCAGGACGAGATGGTGCGGACGTTCAATTGCGGCGTCGGCATGGTGCTGGCGGTTGCGGCCGACGAGGCCGATGCCGTGATCGCGCATCTGACGGCGGCGGGCGAACCGGCCCATGCCATCGGGCGGCTCGAGGCGCGCACCGGGGCAGCCGTGGTGTTTGACGGCGCACTGCCCCTGTGACGACGAGGAAGCGCGTCGCCGTACTGATTTCCGGGCGCGGCTCGAACATGGCTGCTTTGGTCGAGGCAGCTCGCGATCCCGACTATCCGGCCGAGATCATCGGGGTGTTCTCCAACAAGGCGGAGGCTGCCGGGCTCGATTTTGCCCGCGCCAACGGGATCGCCACGGCATCGGCATCGCATCGGGATTTTTCCGATCGCGCCGCCTTCGACACCGAGATCGATCGCGTGCTGACGGGCTGGCAGGCCGACATCGTCTGCCTCGCCGGCTTCATGCGCATCCTTTCCCTCGGTTTCGTGACCCGCTGGCAGGGCCGGATGATCAACATTCATCCCTCGCTGCTGCCGCTCTACAAGGGCCTCGATACTCATGGGCAGGCTCTGGCGGCGGGAGCCACCGAACATGGCTGCACGGTGCATTGGGTGACGCCCGCGCTCGATGACGGGCCGACCATCGCGCAGGCGCGCATTCCGGTATATCCCGACGATACGCGCGAGACGCTGACGCAACGGGTGCTGGTGGAAGAGCATCGGCTCTACCCTGCGGCTCTGGCGATGGTGGCGCGGGGCGAGGCACGGCTCGGGTGATGGCATCCATCACCGAATGTGATGGACCCGATCGTCAAAAACGGTTCGACGCCGCCTGAGCCCGGGCCTATAGCCGAGGCATCCGCGGAGGAACCTCATGTCGCTGCGAGACTGGTTCTGGGTCGTGCTGCTCGGCACGATCTGGGGAACGTCGTTCCTGTTCAACGCGATCCTGATTCGCGAGCTCGGCCCCTTCTGGGTTTCGGCACTTCGCGTCACGATCGGGGCGGCAGGGTGCTGGGCCGTGCTCGTGGCGCTGCGGCGCCCGCTGCCGCGCGACCCGATGATCTACGGACATTTCCTCGTTTATGGCCTCATCTGCTACGCTATCCCCTTCGCGCTCTTTCCCTTGGCGCAGGGGCATCTGGCCGCCGGCGTCGCTGCGATCATCAATGCGATGACGCCGATCATGACGGTGCTCGTGTCGCAGCTCTGGAAGGGCGGCGAACGCGCGACGCCGCAGAAAACTGCCGGCGTCATCGCAGGGTTCGCGGGCGTCGCCATCCTTGCCGCACCCGCTTTGGCGGGCGGCGGATCGAGCCAGCTCTGGGCCATCCTGACCTGCCTTGCGGCGACGCTATGTTACGCGGTCTCGCTCAATTACGCGCGCATTTTCCGGGGCATCGAAGCCTCCACTGTGGCGGCGCTGAGCCTCACGGGAGCGGCGATCGGCGCTGTTTCGGCAGCGCTAGTCTTCGAAGGATTGCCGGAGATCGAGCGCGCCGAGACATGGGGCGCGGCGTTCGGCATCGGTCTCATCGCCACCACGTTCGCCTATCAGGTGATGTACCGCATCCTGCCACGGATCGGGGCGACCAATTTCACCTCCGTCACCTTCATCGCGCCGGTCTCGGCCGTCATCCTCGGCATCGCGTTTCTGGGCGAGCATGTCGAGCCCAGCCATATCGCCGGCATGGTGGGCATCTTTCTCGGACTGCTGCTGCTCGACGGGCGGCTGTGGCGACGGTTGACGGGCGGGCGCCGCGCCGATCGCTCGGGCATCCCGCCAGCTACAGGCCCCTGAGGCCGATCAGGAGGCGCGGACCCTGACCGGAAAGCCGGTGATGACCGACTGGCCGATGGTAGAGGCCTGTTCGGACTGCGCGACGAGACCCGCGATGTCGGCATTCGCATCATCCGACATGACGGTTACCGCGAGGTCGCAGCCGAGCACGCGGCTGGGCTGGCCACCGAGCTCGAGCGCAACGTCCACGGCGATGGAGACGATGGTGATGCCCATCTCCTCGGCCTTGTAGCGCAGGTCGTTGCAGAAGCAGCCGCCGATGGCGAGCCCGAGCATCTGCGCACCATTGAAGCCAAGCCCGGTGCCGCCTGCCTTGCCAGAATTGCGATCGATGACGACGGTGTGGCCTCCGGCCCAGCCCATGGCCGCGCCGGTATCGGTTACGCTGCGGAGGGAAACTGAAACCGTCGCCATGTCGAACTCCTCTTGAGGATGACTACTCGATGCCGAGCTTCTGCTTCATCAGTGCGTTGAGCGCCTGCGGATTGGCCTTGCCGCCCGAGACCTTCATCGCCTGACCCACGAACCAGCCGATCATGGTAGGCTTCGCCTTGACCTTCTCGACCTGGTCGGGATTGGCGGCGATGATCTCGTCGATGATCTTTTCGATGGCGCCGGTGTCGGTCACCTGCTTCATGCCGCGCTCATCGACGATGCGGGCCGGATCCCCACCCTCAGTCCAAACGATCTCGAACAGGTCCTTGCCGATCTTGCCCGAGATCGCGCCCGAGCCGATGAGATCGACGATGGCGCCGAGCTGGCCGGCATCGACAGGGCTCTCGGCGAGGGACTTGCCCTCCTTGTTGAGGCGGCCGAAAAGTTCGTTGATCATCCAGTTGGCGGCGAGCTTGCCATCGCGACCCTTGGCCACCGCCTCGAAATAATCGCCGGATTCCTTTTCGAGCGTCAGCACCATCGCGTCATAAGGGGTGACGCCATAGTCGCGCACGAAGCGGGCCTTCTTCTCGTCGGGCAGCTCGGGCAGACCCTCAGCCAGCATGGCGATGAAGGCATCGTCGAATTCGAGCGGCAGGAGGTCCGGGTCGGGGAAGTAGCGATAGTCATGCGCTTCTTCCTTGGAGCGCATCGAGCGGGTCTCGCCGGTCTTGGGATCGTAGAGCCGCGTCTCCTGGTCGATCGTGCCGCCCGATTCGAGGATGTCGATCTGGCGACGGGCCTCGAACTCGATTGCCTGGCCGGCAAAGCGCATGGAATTGACGTTCTTGATCTCGCAGCGCGTGCCGAAGGCGCCGCCGGGCTTGCGCACCGAGACGTTGATGTCGGCGCGCATCGAGCCCTGCTCCATATTGCCATCGCAGGTGCCGAGATAGCGCAGGATGGTGCGGAGCTTGGAGAGATAGGCCTTGGCCTCGTCCGAGGAGCGCAGGTCGGGCTTGGAGACGATCTCCATCAGCGCCACGCCGGAGCGATTGAGATCGACGAAGCTCATCGAGGGATGCTGATCGTGGATGGACTTGCCGGCGTCCTGCTCGAGATGCAGGCGTTCGATGCCGATCTCGATGGTCTCATCGCCCATGTCGAGGAGCACCTTGCCCTCGCCCACGATCGGGTCCTTGTACTGCGAGATCTGATAGCCCTGCGGCAGGTCGGGGTAGAAATAGTTCTTGCGATCGAAGATCGAGCGCTTGTTGATCTGCGCCTTGAGCCCGAGACCGGTGCGCACGGCCTGGCGCACGCACTCCTCGTTGATCACGGGCAGCATGCCGGGCATCGCCGCATCCACGAAGCTGACATTGGCGTTGGGCGGATTGCCGAACAGCGTCGAAGACCCCGAGAACAGCTTGCTCTCGGATGTCACCTGGGCATGGACTTCCATGCCGATGATCACTTCCCAATCGCCCGTTGCCCCCTGGATGAAGCTCTTGGGGTTGGGCGTGCGCGTGTCGATGATGGTCAAGGCGTTCCGTCCCGGCATTGATCTCTGGCCGGTTCTAACCCGCCGCACAGCAAATGCAACAGGCGCAGGCCCAGATCGAGGCTGGGCGACCCTACTCGTCGAGCTGGCCGCGATAGGGCGAGAGCGGCTTTTCGAGCCGAACGCTCATCGTGGTGTCGCCGGCCACCCGGCCCTGTGGCTTCAGCGCCAGGATGCGATAGCCCTGACGCTGGTAGAAGGTGACGGCGCGCACGTTGTCGGCCAGCGTATCGAGCTGGACATAGCCCGCCCCCTCGAGCTCGAAGATCGTCTCCATGCGGCGCAGCAGCATCGAGCCGATGCCTTGGTTCTGCAGCAGGGGCGTAACGAAGAGATAGGGGATGTAGCTCAGTCCGCGGGCCCGCATGCACCAGCCGGTGGCGACACCATCGACGTCGGCGACGATGATGCGCGCGATATGGGTGGCAACGTCGCGGTCGAGCCGTTCGCGCTGCACCTCGCGCGAGGCTGCGGCACCGGCGAGGAACGGGCGCAGATCGCGATCCCAGGCGACATATCCGATGTCGGCGAGCGTCTCCGCCTCGGCGGACAGCGCGGTTCTGATCGCGACGGTCGGATACATGGCGGCTCCTGCTGGGCTATCCCATGCGCTTGCGCGCGACGATGATGCCCTTCTCGTAATTGACGTTCCAGTCGATCAACGTGCGCCACAGCAACTCGGCCTGGTCCTCGTCGAGCTCCAGTTCCTCGGCGCGCTTGCGCTGCTTTGAGATGATGGCATCGATCCGCGCCTTGTCATAGGCCTCGTGGGGATCGGTCTTGATGTGGGCCATGCGGGTGACATAGGTGTGCCGCTCGGCAAAGAGCCTCAGCAGCGCCTGGTCGATCCGGTCGATCTCGGCGCGCACGTCTTCCTTGGTTTCGCAGGCCTCTGGCGCTTTGGTCACTCGGTGCTGTCTCCCTTGTCTGTTCCAGAGGTTTGCACCGGGCGAAAATGAAATTCAACCTTTGGCGGCCCGATTGCCGCGCTGCCGATCAGGCTGCGACGGAGCCCGCCGGGCTCAGCCCACTGGCAAAGACGACGCGGTTGCGACCCTGGCGCTTGGCATCATAAAGGCAGCGATCGGCGGCACGCAGGATGTCTGCGGTTTCGGCTCCAGTGACGCAATGGGCACCCCCGATGCTCACGGAAAGCGGCACGGGCTCGCAACCGGCGGGCGCGAATGCCGTCGCCTGCACGGCAAGACGTACCGCTTCCGCGAGCGAACGGGCTTGGGCGAGGCTGGCGCCCCGCAGCAGGATGCCGAATTCCTCCCCGCCCAACCGGCCGGTCGCGCCGGACAGAGGCAGCGCCGAGGTGATGGCCGTGCTGATCCGGCGCAGGGCTTCGTCGCCCGCCTCATGTCCGCAGGTGTCGTTGATGCGCTTGAAATGGTCGGCATCGACGATGAGCAGCACGCCCCGGCGCTCGTCGAAGCGGGTGAGATCGATCTGAGCGAGGAACGACTCGCGATTGAGGAGCCCTGTCAACCCGTCATGGCTGGCGCGGCAGGTCAGCACGCTATGGGCGAGCTTGAGCTCCTCATGCGCCCGCCGCAGCTGCTCGCCCTGGTGGAAAACGAAGAGCGACAGCGGGAAGGTGATGACGATGGGAATGAGCGCGTCAGAGACGATCACGACCGTATCGATCGGCGCTCCGGCCCAGCCCCTGATGGCAAAGCTCAGGAGAAAAGTCAGCGTGACCGCGATGGCGGTGATGCCGAGCGACCTGACGATGACGGAGCCCATGACCTTCTCCTGCGCAACTGGGACAGCAGACCCAGACTGCGCCGCTGCGTATGCGCAGGATATAGGAAATGCTTCAGTGGCGTGCCATGCCGCTCAGTTCGCGGGCGATATGTTCCCATTCGGCGGCCACGCTGGGCATGGCGCGCTTCTTGCCGGCGCGGCGATACCAGTAGTCGGCATTGCCCATGTCGGCCTCGATCCAGTGCATCAGCGCATGCACCCAGTCGAACTCCATGACACCTTCCATGGCCTGCACGATGGCATGGGCCTGTTCCCATTCGGGGCCGACCCGCAGGCTGCCCTTCTTGAGCCACCACATGGCCTGGAGCGGCTTGGACATGTCCTTGGGTGGAGCCGACCAATCAAGGGTGGAAAAGACGTCCTGTCCCATGTTTACCACCATTTTGCCGGGCTGAGGTCGAGACCTGCCGAGCGCTCGATGACGCGCGCTGCGGCAAAAAGCGTCTCCTCGTCGAAGGGCTTGCCGATGAGCTGGAGGCCGAGCGGAAGCCCCTGCCCGTCCATGCCGGCCGGCACGGCGATGCCGGGCAGCCCCGCCATGTTCACGGTCACGGTGAAGATGTCGTTGAGATACATTTTGACCGGATCGGCCTTCATCGCCGCGTCGCCAATGCCAAAGGCGGCCGACGGCGTGGCGGGCGTAAGGATAGCATCGACACCGGCCGCAAAGACCTGCTCGAAATCGCGCTTGATGAGCGTGCGGACCTTCTGGGCGCGGACGTAGTAGGCATCGTAATAGCCGGCCGACAGCACATAGGTGCCGATCATGACGCGGCGCTTGACCTCGCGGCCGAAGCCGGCGGCGCGGCTCATCTCGTACAGATCGGTGATGTCCTTGCCCGTGACCCGCAGCCCGTATTTGACGCCGTCATAGCGCGCCAGATTGGACGAGGCCTCGGCGGGGGCCACGATGTAATAGGCCGGCAGGGCATATTTCGTGTGCGGCAACGAGATGTCGCGGATCTCGGCGCCCTCGGCCTTGAGCCAGCTCAGCCCCTCCTGCCAGAGCGCCTCGATCTCCTGGGGCATGCCATCCATGCGGTATTCGCGAGGCACGCCGATGACGAGCCCCTTGACTCCACGCTCCACCGCGGCTGCGAAATCGGGAACCGCGAGATCGACGCTGGTGGAATCCTTGGGGTCAAAACCCGACATCGAGGTCATCATCAGCGCCGCATCCTCAACGGTGCGGGCGATGGGGCCAGCCTGATCGAGCGAGGAGGCAAAGGCGACGACGCCCCAGCGCGAGCAGCGCCCATAAGTCGGCTTGATGCCGACGGTGCCGGTGAAGGCGGCGGGCTGACGGATGGACCCGCCGGTATCGGTCGCGGTCGCGCCGGCGCAGAGCCAGGCGGCCACGGCCGAGGCCGAGCCACCCGACGAGCCGCCCGGCACGAGATCGGTATCCGAGCCCTTGGCGCGCCAGGGGTTCACCACCGGCCCGTAATAGGATGTCTCGTTGGATGAGCCCATGGCGAACTCGTCCATGTTGAGCTTTCCCAGCATCACCGCGCCATCGCGCCAGAGATTGCTGGTGACGGAGGACTCATAGCCGGGCTTGAAGCCATCAAGGATGTGGCTGGCCGCCTGGGTATGCACGCCCTTGGTGCCGAAGAGATCCTTGATGCCCAGCGGAATGCCTTCGAGCGGCCCGGCCTCACCCTTGGCGATGCGCGCGTCGCTGGCCTCTGCCATGTCCCGGGCCTTGTCCGGTGTGACCGCGACATAGGCGTTGAGCGCCGGATTGGCTGCCTCGATGGCCGCAAGATAGGCGTCCGTCAGTTCGCGGGCCGAAAAGGTCTTGGCATCGAGGCCCTTGCGGGCGTCGGCGATGCTCAGTCTGGTCAGGTCGGTCAACGGGGTATCTCGCTCAGGGTGTCGCAGCGTGTGTAGGTGGTGGCGCCGGGCAGCGCCTCGGGGTCTTGCGGCTCGATAAGGCCGGCAAGAGCGAGGCTCGCGTCGCGTCCGGAAACGACCTGGATCTCGGTCTCCGAGACCGGAATCGCGGCAAAGGTGTCGGGATAAACCTCGCCGGGGGTGGAGCAGACCGCATCGATGAACAGATGCGTGCTGCCCTCGCTCGACTTGACGTCGAAGAAGCGGCAGTCGAACTCCATCGACTGGATACCGCGCGCGAAGGTCAGTGCGCGAAAATCGATGTCGAGCCAGGCATCGACGCCCTTGTCCTCGAGCGCCACGCAGGCAGCAGGATCGGTGACGTGCAGGCGCGATGTGTCGATGCGCAGATCTTCCTGCGCGACGGCCGGCGTGGCAAGGAGCAGCATGGCGAGGATGAGGGGCTTCATCGGGACGCCTCCCCATCAAGGCGCAGCTCGTAAAAAGCCGACCACGGGCTTTCCGGATAATCGAGGAAGGGTCCGCGCGGGGTAAAGCCGTAGCGGGTATAGAGCCTCTTGGCCTCCGGCATGGCATCGGGGCCGCCGGTTTCGAGCATCACCACGGCGAGGCCCTTGCTGCGCGCAAGACCCACGATGGCATCGAGCAGCGCCCGGCCGACGCGCTGGCCGCGCACCTCGGGCAGCGTATACATGCGCTTGACCTCGCCGAGGCCATCGGCGTGCAGGCGCAGCGCTCCGCAGCCGACCGCCCGGCCGCTCTCATCGCGCGCGATGAAGACGGTCGTATCGGCGCCCGCCATCTGCTCGACGGTCATCTTGAACTGGAATTCGGGCGGCGAGAGCGGCGACAGATAGGCGTTGAGCGCCGCCACGAGGGCACGCACTTCATCCTGCAACGGGCTCTCTATGGCGATGGAGACGGCCATGAGCCTATTCCACCACCTTGGGCACCATGAAGAAATTGTCTTCGGTCAAGGGCGCGTTGGCGACCACGGCTTCGGCATAATTGCCATCGGTCACCTTGTCGTCGCGGCGCCGCAGCGCCATCGGCGTCACCGATGTCATGGGTTCGACGCCCTCGATATTGACTTCGTCGAGCTGGGCCACGAAGCCGAGGATGGCGTTGAGCTCGCCGCGATAGGTCTCGACCTCGTTTTCCTCGATGCGGATGCGCGCAAGGCGCCCGATACGCTTGACGGTGGCGGCGTCGACCGACATGGAACCCTCGGAAGTGGCGGTTTGATCGAGGTCTTAAACACCGTGCACCCGGCCGGTGTCAAACTTCCAGCGCTAGCCCGGGCTCGAGCAGCATCAAACCGGTGCCTCCGGCCTCGGCGGCAAGGGCTGAAAAGGCCGTTTCGGCAGCCTTGGGCGCCACCGCGAGCGCGATCAGCCGCGGCGCCCAAAGCTTCAGCCCCGACAGCGCCGCAGGCACGGAAAACGCCACCACAACGGCCTCGCGGGTCCATCGACCGGCCTCGGGCAGTTCGGCATGCGCCAGGACGAGCGGCGGCTCGCCGGCAGCCGAAACGAGAAGCGCGTCGGCAGCAAGGCGGCCAATCGCGATGTCGGTCTGCCCGTCATCGAGCAGCGCCGCGGATCTGGGCGGCTGCCAGTTGCGCGGATCAAGCCCTGGCAGGGACTGGCTGGCAAACCCGACGCTGAAATCGGCACCCGACAGAAGCTCTGCACGGTCGATGCCGTCTGGCGCATCCTCTTCATCGACCACGACGATTCGCCCGCCCAGATGCACCCGCAGCGTCGAGCCTCCAAACCATGTCAGTTTCATGTTTGACGCAGGCCTCCAGTCGTCGCGCGACTCGCAGGCCGCCGGATTTGATGATAGGTCGCCTCATGCACGAACACGACCTTTCGCAACTGCCGGCATCGGGCCGATTGATGGGGCTCGATCTCGGGACCAAGACCATCGGCGTCGCCATATCGGATGGCATGCGCTATTCGGCGACACCGCTCGAGACCATCAAGCGGCTGAAATTCACCCAGGATGCCGAGCGGATCGTGGCGCTGGTGGGCGAGAATGCCATCGGCGGCATCGTGCTCGGATTACCGCTCAACATGGATGGCAGCGAGGGTCCGAGGGCGCAGTCGACCCGGGCTTTCGCGCGCAACTTGGCGCGGGTGCTGCCTCTGCCGCTGGTGTTCTGGGATGAGCGGCTCTCGACCAGCGCGGTCACGCGCATGATGATCGAGGCCGATCTCAGGCGCGACCGGCGGGCCGAAATCGTAGACAAGCTCGCCGCAAGCTACATCCTGCAGGGGGCGCTCGATCGGCTTCGCCGGGGATAGACCTCGCCGAAGGGCGCAAATCTCTTGCCCCGGCGAGGCGCTGCCGCTAGACCGCGCTGACCCGAGGACACGTCCGCCCATGCCCGACACCGCTTCCACGGAAGCTCTGCGCGCAAGCACGCCCTTCCCGCATCGGCATCTGCTTGGCATCGCCCAGCTTTCTCCCCCCGACATCCTGAACCTGCTCGACCGCGCCGAGGCGATGATCCCCGTATCCCGGCAGGAGCGAAAGTCCCTGCCGACGCTGTCGGGCAAGACCCAGATCAACCTCTTCTTCGAAGCCTCGACGCGCACGCAGGGGTCGTTCGAGATCGCCGGCAAGCGGCTTGGCGCGCTCGTGGTCAACATGTCGGTGCGCACCTCTTCGGTGAGCAAGGGCGAGACGCTGATAGACACGGCCGCGACGCTGAACGCCATGCAGCCTGATGTCATCATCGTGCGCCACTCGGCGGCGGGGGCGGTGGAGTTGCTGTCGCAGAAGGTCGGGTGCTCGGTGATCAATGCCGGGGACGGCGCCCATGAGCATCCCACACAGGCGCTGCTCGATGCGCTGACCATTCGCCGTCACAAGGGCCGGCTGGCCGGGCTGACCGTCGCCATCTGTGGGGACATCGCGCATTCGCGCGTCGCACGCTCGAACCTGCTGCTGCTGGGCGCGCTCAATGTGCGCACCCGCGTGGTGGCGCCGCGCACCCTTTTGCCGCGCGGCATCGACCAGTTGGCCACCGAAGTGCATACCGATATGGAGGCCGGCCTGCGCGACGCCGATGTGGTGATGATGCTTCGCCTTCAGCACGAGCGGGCCAGCGGGCGGATGATCCCCTCGGTGCGGGAATATTACCGGTTCTATGGCCTCGATGAAGAAAAGCTCGGCTTTGCGCGGCCGGACGCCATCGTAATGCATCCCGGCCCGATGAATCGCGGCGTCGAGATCGATCCCGCCATCGCCGATGGCAGCCGGTCGGTCATCACCGAACAGGTCGAGATGGGCGTCGCCGTGCGCATGGCCGTGCTCGATGCGCTGCTTTCGGGAGGTGCGCGATGAGCCCCCGTCCGCTGGTTTTCAGCAATGCCCGCATCCTCGATCCCGCCAGCGGCCGCGATTCGCGCGGCGCGTTGCTCATCGAGAACGGGCGCATTGCCGATATGGTCGAAGGCGGCATGTCGGGTGCGCCGGCCGATGCCGAGATTATTGATGTTGGCGGACTGGCCGTGGCGCCGGGGCTCATCGATCTTCGGGTGTTCACCGGCGAGCCGGGACACGAATATCGCGAGACGCTGGCTAGTGCCGGACAGGCGGCAGCGGCCGGTGGCGTCACCAGCTTTCTCGCCATGCCCGACACGACGCCGGTGATCGATGAAGGGGCGATGGTGGACTATCTCCAGCGCCGCGCCAAGGCCACGGCCAGGGTCAATGTGCTCGCGGCCGGCGCCATCACGCGCGGGCTGGCCGGCAAGGAGCTGACGGAATTCGGCTTGCTCCAGGAGGCCGGCGCGGTCTGCCTGTCGGATGGGCGCCAGTCGATCCAGTCCACCGGCCTCCTGCGGTCGGCTTTCTCATATGCGGCCAATTTCGACATGCCCGTCTTCCACCATGTGCGGGATAACAGCCTTGCTGGCGAAGGGGTGATGAACGAGGGGCCGCTGGCGACGATGCTTGGGCTCAAGGGCATTCCTGGCGAGGCCGAGAGCATTCCGCTCTCGCGCGACCTGGCCCTCGCCGACCTCACCGGGGTGCGCTATCACGCGGCACAGATCTCCACCGCCCGGAGCGTCGAGATCATGGCGGAAGCGCGCCGCCGGGGTTCGCGCGCCACATGCGGCGCCTCGATCAACTCGTTGACGTTGAACGAAAACGATATCGGATCCTATCGCAGTTTCTTCCGGCTCAATCCCCCGCTGCGCAGCGAGGATGATCGCCGCGCGCTGGTGGCGGGGCTCGCCGATGGCACCGTCGATGTCATTCATTCCGATCATGATCCGCAGGATAGCGAGGTCAAGCGCCAGCCCTTCGGCGAAGCGTCCGATGGCGCCATCGGGCTCGAGACGCTGCTGGCGGCGGCCCTACGGCTGGTGCATTCGGGGGACGTTCCGCTGCTGCGGATGCTTGGGGCGATGACCTCGCGGCCGGCTGAAATCCTGGGGCTCGAGGCGGGGCGGCTGGCCAGGGGCGCACCGGCCGATCTCGTCGTCATCGACCTCGACTACCCCTGGGTGGTCAAGGAAGCCAGTTTCCGCTCGCGCTCGCGCAATACGAGCTTTGAAGGCGCGAGACTTGCTGGCAAGGTGATGCGGACCGTGGTGGCGGGCGAAACGGTGTTCGCCCACGAGGAGGGGCGGTAGCATGGGGGTAGAATCGGCCACGGGCGCGACCGATATCATCATTCGCGCGATCTTTGCCCTGCTCACCGGCTATCTGCTGGGCTCGATCCCCTTCGGACTGCTGCTGACGCGCGCGGCCGGGCTCGGCGATATCCGGTCGATCGGCTCGGGGAATATCGGGGCCACCAACGTTTTACGCACCGGCAACAAGAAGCTGGCTGCCGCGACATTGCTTCTCGACGCGCTCAAGGGCGCGGTTGCGGTGCTGATCGCTCGCTATTTCATCCTGCCCTTCCAGGGCTGGGAAAGCTCTCTCGACGGCGCGCTGATCGTGCATGGCGCGGCGATCGGTGCGTTCCTCGGCCATGTCTTTCCCGTCTGGCTCAAATTCAAGGGCGGCAAGGGTGTCGCGACCTTCATCGGCGTGCTGATGGCGCTCAACTGGATCATCGGGCTGATCTTTTGTGCCACCTGGCTGGTGATCGCCTTCGCGCAGCGGTTCTCATCGCTGGCGGCACTGACGGCGGCGGCGACGGCACCGCTTTTTGCCTATGCGTGGGATGGGCCGATCCTTGCGGCCACAACCGCTTTTCTGGCCGTACTCCTCTTCATCAAGCATCGCTCCAACATCGCGAGGCTGATCCAGGGCACCGAACCCCGGATCGGGAGCTCCGGCGGAAAGCCGCGCTGAGATGAGCGGCGCGCGCGGCAGGCAGCTCTCGCCGGCCCAGCGCGTCGCGTGGTTGCGCCTTATCCGCACGGATAATGTCGGCGGGGTCACCTTCAGGCAATTGCTCAATCGCTTCGGTTCGGCCGAGGCGGCGCTCGAGGCCCTGCCCCATATCGCCGGTCGGTCGGGGGTGGCGAGCCGCGTGCCCAGCAAGGGCGAAGCCGAGGACGAAATCGCCGCCACCGAGCGCTTAGGCGGACGCATGGTGGCCGCCGGCGAACCCGATTACCCGCCGCTGCTGCATCACATCTCCGGCCCACCGCCGCTGGTGACCATCGTGGGCGCGCGCCGCATGGACCTTGGACGCACCGTCGGCGTGGTGGGCGCGCGCAATGCCTCCGCTGCGGGGCAGAAGCTCACCCGCATCCTGTCACGCGACCTGGGCGAAGCCGGCTTTGTGGTCGTTTCGGGCCTCGCCCGCGGCATCGATGCGGCGGCGCATCAGGCGACGCTCGACACCGGCACCGTGGCCGTGCTCGCTGGTGGTCTTGATCGCATCTATCCGGCCGAAAACCTGCCGCTGGCCGAGGAGATTGCGGATCGCGGTGGATGGCTGCTGACGGAAATGCCGCTGGGCTGGGAGCCGAGGGCGCGGGACTTTCCCCGGCGCAATCGGCTCGTGTCCGGCCTCTCGCTCGGCGTTCTGGTGGTTGAAGCGGCCAAACGCTCCGGCTCGCTGATCACGGCGCGGCTGGCTCTCGAGCAGAACCGTGAGGTGTTTGCGGTGCCCGGATCGCCGCTCGACCCCCGCGCGGAAGGCGGCAATGCGCTGATCCAGCAGGGCGCAAGGCTCATCACGTCGGCGGCTGACATCGTCGAGGTGTTGCAGACGGCCGACCCGAGCCGCACCCAGCTCTTCGAGCCGGACTGGACCCCCGAGATCGCCGAATTGGGGGCGCCGACCGAGCCGCCGGCAGAGAGCGATCGGGCGCGGCTGATTTCGGCACTCTCAATAACGCCGACGGCGGTGGACGACCTTGTGTCGGAGACCGGCATCCGGGCCGCAGCGATGCAAATCCTGTTGATCGAGCTCGATCTCGAAGGCCGGCTCGAATGGTCGAGCGGGCAACTGGTCTCGTTGCGCGCCTGACACGGCGCAGCGCTTCGGCCAGAGCGGCCGCCATGCCCTTTCCGCGATGTTGGTTGACACCCGAGAGGCGCTTCACCATGTTGCGCCCGCATCGAAGCGGCGCCAGGAACCACCCCGAATGAAGCTCGTCATCGTTGAAAGTCCGGCCAAGGCCAAGACGATCAACAAATATCTCGGCAAGGACTACGAGGTTCTCGCGAGCTTTGGCCACATCCGCGACCTGCCATCCAAGGATGGCTCGGTGTTGCCCGATGACGATTTCGCGATGAGCTGGGAGATCGACGCCGGCTCCAAGAAGCACGTCGCCGAGATCGCGCGGGCCGTGAAGGAAGCCGACGAGATCATCCTGGCATCCGACCCCGATCGCGAAGGCGAGGCGATTGCCTGGCACGTTCTGGACGTGCTCAGGGAAAAGAAGGCGATCAAGGACAAGCCGGTCAGCCGCGTTGTCTTCAACGCCATCACCAAGTCGGCGATCACCGAGGCGATGAAGCACCCCCGCGCCATCGACGAGGACCTCGTCGATGCCTATCTGGCGCGCCGCGCCCTCGATTATCTCGTGGGGTTCACCCTCTCGCCGATCCTGTGGCGCAAGCTGCCGGGTTCTCGCTCCGCGGGGCGCGTGCAGTCCGTTTCGCTGCGTCTCGTGTGCGATCGCGAGGCCGAGATCGAGCGGTTCAAGCCCCAGGAATACTGGAGCATCATCGCCAATCTCGAAAAGTCGGGCAAGGTGTTCCCGGCCCGCCTCTATGCGGTGGATGGCAACAAGACCGACAAGCTCGATATTGGCAATGGCGATGAGGCGGCGGCCATCAAGGCTGCGATCGATCGCGGCGCCTTCCGTGTGACGGGCGTCGAGAAGAAGCCGACGCGGCGCAATCCCTACGCCCCCTTCACCACCTCGAGCCTGCAGCAGGATGCCTCGTCGCGGTTGGGCTTTTCGCCCTCGCGCACCATGCAGGCGGCCCAGCGCCTCTACGAGGCAGGTGTCATCACCTATATGCGAACCGACGGCGTGCAGATGGCCCCCGAGGCGATCGAGCAGGCGCGCCGTTCGATCGAAAAGGAATTCGGCACGGCCTATCTGCCGCCAACGCCGCGGCTCTATCAGAGCAAGGCCAAGAATGCGCAGGAGGCCCACGAGGCCATCCGCCCCACCGACATGTTCCGGCATCCCGATGCCTCGCGCGATCTCGAAGCCGACCAGCAAAAGCTTTACGGGCTGATCTGGCGCCGCACGCTGGCCAGCCAGATGCGGGCCGCCGAAATCGAGCGCACCACTGCCGATATCGCGGTTGAAAATGCCGGCCGCGAGATCGCCCTGCGTGCGGTGGGATCGGTCGTGACCTTCCCCGGCTTCCTCGCGCTGTATGGCGTGGAAGCCCGCGAAGATCGCCAGGACGATGCGGAAGACGAGGACAGCCGCGAGCTGCCTGCGCTAGCCGAAGGCGATCGCCCGGCGCTCAAGAGCTGCGATATCGAGCAGCACTTCACCCAGCCGCCGCCCCGCTATACCGAAGCGAGCCTGATCAAGAAGATGGAGGAGCTCGGCATCGGCCGGCCCTCGACCTACGCGGCGACCATCACCGTGCTGCAGGACCGCAATTACGTGCGGCTCGAAAAGCGGGCGCTGGTGCCCGAGGATCGCGGCCGCATCGTTACAGCGTTCCTCGAGAGCTTCTTTGCGCGTTACGTGGAATATGGCTTTACCGCCAGCCTCGAGGAGCAGCTCGACCTCATTTCGGACGGCAAGCTCGAGTGGAAGGACGTGCTGCGCGACTTCTGGCGGCAGTTCCACCATCAGGTCGAGGAGATAAAGGACCTGCGGGTGTCGGAGGTGCTCGACGCGCTCAACGACCTGCTCAAGGATCACATCTTTCCCGAAAAGCCCGATGGCTCGGATCCACGCGCGTGCCCTTCCTGCGGCACGGGCCAGCTTTCGCTCAAGATCGGCAAATTCGGGGCCTTCATCGGCTGCTCGAACTACCCCGAGTGCCGCCACACCATGCAGCTTTCGGATGCCGCGACCGGCGCCACGGCAGAAGCATCGGGCGATGGCGTGCTCGGCACCGACCCGGACTCGGGGGAACAGATCTTCCTGAAATCGGGCCGCTTCGGGCCATATGTGCAGCTTGGCGAAGGCAGCGAGCCCAAGCGCTCAAGCCTGCCCAAGGGCTGGACGCCGGCGTCGCTGACGCTTGAGAAAGCGCTCGAACTTCTGTCGCTGCCGCGCCTCGTGGGCCTGCATCCCGAGACCGGCCAGCCCATCACGGCGGGCATCGGCCGCTACGGGCCGTTCGTGCTCCATGATGGCAAATATGCCAACCTGTCCGATGTCGAGGAAGTGTTCACCGTCGGCCTCAACCGCGCCGTCGACCTGATCGCGGCCAAGGCGGCAGGCGGCGGGCGGCGGACCGCTACGCCCGCGGCGATCAAGAGCTTCGAGCATGCCGATGGCGCCATCACCGTGCGCGATGGACGATATGGGCCTTATGTCAACCAGGGCAAGGTCAATGCCACCCTGCCCAAGACGACAAAGCCCGAGGACGTAACGATCGAGCAGGCGCTCGAACTGCTGGCCGAACGTGCGGGCGCGACCAAGAAGCCGGCGCGCAAAACTGCTACCAAGGCAACGGGCAAGACTACCGCCGCCAAGACCGCGAGCAAGAGCAAGGCGGCTCCGGCCGAAAAAGCCGCGACGGCTAAAAAGCCTGCCGCAAAGAAGCCGGCCGCGAAAAAGGCTCCCGCCAAGTCGACACCGACCAGCAAGGCTAAGTCCGTCGAGGCCTGACCCTCACAGGAGGCCCGGCCTCGATGCAGCGGCCGGGGCTGACCGCCCGGAAATCGCCGCTCTTGGGAAACCGCATCGCGCGTCCTATCTTATTGCAGGATGACGCGGTTGCCCTCCGCGCGCTTGATTCCCCGCTGCTGGAAGGCCCGATGCCCCGCATACCCCAAGACGATACCGAAAAGCTGCCGAGCCTGCCGTCGCGCGAGGCGGTGCTCGATGCCATGGCCAATGTGCCCGGCCTCGATACCAAGCGCGACCTGGTGCGCCATTTCGGCATAGGCGGCTCCATGCGGGCCCCTTTTCGCGATCTCCTGAAGCAGCTCGAAGGCGAAGGCCATATCTCGCGCAAGCGTCGCACGCTGCGCCGGGCGGCCACCCTGCCCGCCGTGACCGTGCTCGATATTCCTACCGACGCCGATCCCGAAGCGCTCTACGGATTGCCGGCGAACTGGAGCGAGGACGAGGGCCCTGCCCCTCGGGTCAGCATTCTGGGCGGCAAGTCGGCGCGCGTGGTGCCGGGCCCCGGCGACCGCATCCTGGCGCGCATCGATGCGGGCGATGGCAGCATTCCGGTCTACACCGCCCGCCCGATGAAGATCCTCGACAAGCCGCGCCGCGGGCAGATCGGCATCGTGCGGCGCGACGAGGAGGGTGCGCGGCTCATTCCGGTCGATCGCAAGCAGCGCGAGATGCGGATCCACCTGGGCGATCTCGGCGAGGCGCGCGATGGCGACCTCGTGGAAGTGGAGGTCAAGCCCAGCGGCCGGCTGATGATCCCGCGGGCCAAGGTTGTGTCGGTAATCGGCAATCCGGCAAGCGAAGGGGCGGTCAGCATGATCGCCATCCACAGCCTCGAAATCCCCTATCGCTTCCCAACCGCAGCCTTGCAGGAGGCAGAAGCGGCAAAGGAGGCGACGCTTTCGGGGCGCGAGGACTGGCGCGATATTCCGCTCATCACCATAGATCCGGCCGATGCCAAGGATCATGACGACGCGGTGCATGCCGAGCCCGACAGCGACCCGAGCAATCCGGGCGGCCACATCATCCACATCGCCATTGCTGATGTCGCGGCTTATGTCCGGCCCGGCAGCGCGCTCGATCGCGAGGCGTATCTGCGCGGCAACTCGGTCTATTTTCCCGACCGGGTGGTGCCGATGCTGCCCGAGCGGATTTCGAACGAGCTATGTTCGCTCAAACCCGGGGTCAACCGGCCGGCGCTTGCGCTGCGCATGGTCATCGATGCCGAGGGCCACAAGAAGAGCCACAGCTTCCATCGCGTGCTGTTCCGCTCCGCCGGCAAGCTCGCCTATGAGCAGGCACAGGCGGCCATCGACGGGCGCCCGGACGATGTCACCGGCCCCCTGCTCGAGACAATCCTCAAGCCGCTCTGGGCCGCTTATGAGAGCATGAAGAGGGCGCGCACGCGCAGGGGGCCGCTCGATCTCGACCTGCCCGAGCGCAAGATCATCCTCGACGCCAATGGTATGGTCAGCGACATTCGCGTGCCCGAGCGCCTCGATGCGCACCGGCTGATCGAAGAGATGATGATCGCGGCCAATGTGGCGGCGGCCGAGACGCTCGAAAAGCATCGCTCCCCGCTGGTCTATCGCGTGCATGACGTGCCGAGCGAAGAAAAGCTGCTCGCGCTGCGCGAATTCCTCGGCTCGCTGGAGCTGTCGTTCCAGGCGGGAGATGCGGTGCGACCCGAACACTTCAACCGCGTGCTCGCCAAGGCCGAGGCCGGCGGCAAGAGCCACCAGGTTTCGGAGATGGTGCTGCGCAGCCAGGCGCAGGCTGAATACTCGCCGGAAAATTACGGGCATTTCGGGCTCAACCTGGACCGTTATGCCCACTTCACCTCGCCCATCCGACGCTATGCCGACCTCATCGTGCACCGCGCGCTGATTTCGGCGCTGGGCTTTGGCAGCGACGGTCTGAGGGAGGAGGACGAGAGCCGGCTGGTCGGCATCGCCCAGCACATCTCGGCTACCGAGCGGCGCGCCATGTCGGCCGAGCGCGAAACCGTCGACCGGCTGATGGCGCATTTCCTCGCCGGTCAGATCGGCGCGCGGTTCACCGGACGAATCGCCGGGGTCACGCGGGCCGGGCTCTTCGTGCGGCTGAGCGATACCGGGGCCGATGGCTTCATCCCGGCCTCCACGATCGGTGAGGACTATTATCGTCATGTCGAAGAGGAACAGGCGCTGGTGGGAGACCGCACGGGCGAGATGTTCCGACTCGGCGACACGGTGACCGTCCGGCTGCTCGAAGTGGCACCGCTTGCCGGCGCCCTGCGCTTCGAGTTGTTGTCCGAGGGCACCCGCGTCAATCCGTCCAATTTCAAACGCGCCGGGCGAAGCCCATCTAGGACGTATAAGGGACGACCAACGGGACGCACTCGCAGCGGCGGCAAGGCTCCGCCGTCGGGCCGAAGGAAGAAATAGACATGGGCGTGAAGATCGTGGCGCAGGACAAGCGCGATGTCGGCCGGGCCATCTGGAACGGCATGAAGCTCAAATGCCCGCATTGCGGCGAGGGTCACATGTTCCGCGGCTATCTCAAGGTTGCTGACAGCTGCGATGCGTGTGGCGAAGAGCTCAAGCATCACCGCGCCGATGATGGCCCGCCCTATATCGCCATCATGATCGTCGGGCATCTGCTTGTCGGCATCATGCTGCACATGGAAATCGCCATGCAGGTCAATCCGTTGACCTATCTCTACACCATGCTGCCGCTGGCCGTGATCCTGCCGCTCGCCATGCTGCCTTCCATCAAGGGCGGGCTCGTGGGCCTGCAATGGGCCAACCGCATGCATGGCTTTGATCCCAACCGGCCGCGCGAGATCCCCGAGGTCTGAAAAGCGAAATGGGCGCCACTCAGGCGCCCATGTCTTCGTCGACGCCCTCGAACACGCGCCTCTTGGCATTCTCGATATGCGCCCGCATCGCGAGCCGCGCCGCCTCGGCATCGCCCGCGACGATGGCATCGACGACGGCAGCATGCTCGGACTGGATGAGCTTCAATCGCTCGGACGAACGCCTGAGCGACAGATTGCGCGTGAGGTTGATGCCCATCACCATGTTCTCGCGCAGGAATTCCAGCATCCCCACATAGAAGCGGTTGTGCGTCGCGAGGCACACCGCGAGGTGAAAATCGTAATCCTCGGTGACGCCGAGCGCATTGCGCCTCACCACATCGTCGAGCGCCGCGAACGCGGTGCGCAATTGCGCGATGTCGGCGTCCGAGCGCCTCAGGGCAGCCTGATAGGCGGCATCGCCCTCCACGCCGACGCGAAACTCGAAGCAGCGCTGCATGTCCGAGATCGACGAGAGGGGCGCCAGCGCGCGCACCGCCCGGGCCGGCCGCGCGGTGACATAGCTGCCCGATCCCTGGCGGGAGACGATGAGACCATCGTCGCGCAGCCGTGCCAGCGCCTCGCGCACGACAGGCCGCGACACGCCGAATCGCTCGGCCAGCGCGCCTTCGGCCGGCAGGCGCGAATTTTCGGCAAAGACGCCATCGACGATCTCGGCGAGCACCTGCTCGTAGACGATATCGGCGAGACTGCGCTGCCTTGTCTGCGTGCTGGTTGTGTCGTCACTCACCGTCAGGATATCCGCTGCTTCCCGGCCCGTATCAGAGAGGATGGGCCCACCATCCATCATAATGGCTGCGGGCCGCCCCGTCATTTGGGAAACACCGACTGGCGCTGCCAGCGGGTCTGGACGTAGACGGCCTCCCTGAAGGTGCCGGCCTCATAGGCATTGACCTTGGCGGTGCCGCGCACGGCGACGTTGTGGCCCGGCGGATATTTGGCCACCTCTTCCTCGACGATGTCGACGCCCAGCCCCGGGGCCGTGGGCACGATGACATGGCCATCGACGATTTCGGGGCTCGGGTCGATGACGCGCTCGCGCGGCTCCCAATCGAGCGCGAAGCGTTCAAGCACCAGCGCGTTGGGGATCGCCGCCATGACGTGGATCGCCGCATATTCGGCCACCGGCCCGAGCGAGCCGGCGTGCGGCGCCACGGTGATGAAGCGGGCCTCGGCCATCGCCGCGATCTTTTTCATCTGCGAGATGCCGCCGGATCGGCCGGTATCGGGTTGCACGACATCGACCAGCCCTTCGCCGAGCAACTGGTTGAGGCCCCAGATATTGGCCCAGCGCTCGCCGGCCGCGAGCGGAATGGCGACCGCGTCGCGCAACCGCCGCAAGCCGTCGATGTTTTCGGGCGCCACCGGATCCTCCCAGAACAGCGGACGATACTGCTCGAGGCTGCGCCCGATGATCATCGCGTCCTTGGTGGTGAGCCAGGGCGCGCCGTGCAGGTCGAGCATCAGATCGATCTCGGGTCCTAAGGCATCGCGCAGCCGCGCCACCTTCTCGGGCACGCGGTGCACGCCACCCGTCTTGAGCGCGGTGTAGCCCATCTCGACATAGGCGCGGGCCTGCTCGGGCGTGCTGGCATGGCCATAGACGCGGATGCGGTCGCGCATCTTGCCGCCCAGGAGATTCCACACCGGCGTGCCGAGCACCTTGCCCTTGATGTCCCAGAGCGCGGTCTCTATGGCGGTGATGGCCCCTGCCCCGACGGTGCCCGTCTGGCCGTGCCCCATCTGGGCGACGAACATCTTCTGCCAGAGCCGCTCGATATCGGCCGGATCCTCATCGATGACGACAGGCGCGAGATCGCGCACCGCGGCCTCGACCACCACGGGCCAGCCGCTGCCCTCGCCGATGCCGGTTATGCCTTCATCGGTCGTGACCTTGACGAACAGCCAGTGCCGCGTGCCGTTGTCGGGCTGGCCGGTCGAAAAGCTGGGGGTGGCATCGGCACTGGGCTGGGCCAGCGGATTGCGCGGCGGGCCTGCCCGCATGAGAAAGGTCTTGATCCCGGTAATCTTCATCTCGCCCTCACCGATCTGTTGAGGCGCTTCTAGCACCGCGATGCGGTTAATTACAACTCCTTACAGGTCTGTGACGGGCTCGGCTGGACAAGGTGAACGGAAGGCGGATGCGGCACGCTGCAGAGGTTGAGACCGATGCTAAGTTGTAAAAAGTCATAAAATCTCGCTTGACAAAAACTCGGGGTGACGCGCAAATCCGGCCACGGTTCGGACTGGCCGGACGGCGACGGCAGAGATCGTCGCGACCTGCGTTCACTCTGGAGGAGGATTGCATGAGGACCATGACCACCCCTGCACGGCTGCGCCGTGCCTGGCTCGCCCCGCTCACCATCATCGGCTTGCTGGTGCCCGGCATGGCCGGCGCGCAGGAGAGCCTCGTTACCCCGGAAGTCATCGGCCGCCCCGATGCGCCGATCACCATCACCATGTCGCCGCGCTTTGGCTATTCGCACCAGTCCAATGACGAGCGTCGCCGCAATGCGCTGACCGAGGCGTTCGACAGCTGGATTCATCGGCATCCCGACGTGAAGATCGAGGTGCAGGTGCAGCAGGGCGACGACGCCGTGATCGTGGCCAAGCGCCTGCAGGATGCCGCCGCAGACCGCGCCGCCGACGTCATCATGACCGAGGATCGCGACTTCCAGAAATTCTACAGCCTGACCCAGCCGTTCGATCCTTATCTGTCGGAGGGCGACAAGGCCGACTTTATTCCCGGCATTCTCGACGCCATGACGGATCCCGAGACCGGCGAGGTGAAGTACCTCCAGATCACGGCCTATACCTATGGCCTGTGGTACCGGAAGGATCTGGTGCCGACCCCGCCCGCCTCGCTCGAAGAGCTCGCGACCCAGGCCGCGGCGCTCAAGGACCAGAACGGCTTCCGCTACGGGCTCTTCGTGCTCGGCGGTCCCGAGATCATGCGCCTCACTCTCATGAGCCATGTCGCCAGCCTCGGCGGTCAGATCATGGCCGATGACGCCGATTCCACCCCGGTCTTCGGAGAGGGCGAGAATCGCGACATCCTCATCCGCGTGCTGTCCTGGTACAAGGAGCAGGTCGATGCCGGCGTGATGCCGTCCGATGTCGTGTCCTTCTCGGCGACCGGCGACGTCGTCTCCCGCGTCACGGCGGGCGAGATGCCGTTCGTTCTGGGCGGCACCTTCATGGGCGGCGGCATCCGTGCCACGCCCGATGGCGACAAATGGGCTTTCGCGCCCATGCCGCAGCTCGATGGCGCCGCGCCCGTGATGTATCAGGGCGGCTGGAGCTGGGCGATGTTCACCAAGGACGCGCAAAAGCAGGCGCTGATCACCGACCTCCTGATGGACACCTATATCGGCCCTTGGGCCATGGCCCGCTGGGGCGAGGCCGGCGGCTACACCCCGACGCGTCTCTCCGCGCTCGACAAGTACACGGCCTTCGTCAACAACCCGCTCGATAAGAGCCTCGCCGATGGCGTGTCGCTGGCCATGCCCATGGCCAATGGCAAGCACTACAATGTCGTGGCAACGGCCATCGCCAATGCCTTCCAGCAGGTCGTGCTGGGCGCGGCAACGCCCGAACAGGCCGTCGACGAGGCCTGGGCAACCGTAGAGCTCGAGCTCTGATCGCGCGCGCGAACTCCCACTGACCCTGCCGGCGGGCCGCCATGCTGGCCCGCCTTTCTCTCCTCCCTGGGATCACAGCCGTGACCAAAGCGCAAAGCCTCGGCCGAAGCGTCGGCCTCTGGACAAGGATGCAGGAAGCGCCGCTGTTCTGGCTGCTGCCTGCCGGGCTCTTCCTGCTGGTGTTCTACACCTGGCCGCTGCTCGATGTGATCCGCCTGAGCTTCACCAATGCCAGCCTCATCGGTGGCGACTACGAATATGGCTTCGATTCCTATCGCCGGCTCTTCCGTGATCCGGCGACGATGCGCAGCCTCCAGATCACGCTGATCTTTGCCGGTGGCAGCGTGCTGCTCAAGCTGACGCTGGGCATGCTGCTGGCGCTGGCCATCGATGCGGGCGTCAAGCGCGGTCTCAAGGGCATGGTGGTGGTGCGCACCTCCATCCTCGCGGCCTGGGTGATCCCCGGCGTGATCGTGGGCGTGCTCTGGAAGCTGCTGCTCTCCACATCGAGCCATGGGCTGCTCAACTACTGGATTTCGGAAGCCTTCGGCACCTCCGTGCCCTTCCTCACCGACACCCGGCTGGCGCTGCTGACGGCCATCCTGGCCAATGTCTGGCGCGGTGTCGCCTTCACCATGATCATCCTCTACGCGGGCCTGCAGAAGATACCCGCTGAACTCTATGAGGCGGCGCGGATCGACGGGGCCAATGCCTGGGCGCGGTTCCGCTACGTGACGCTGCCACAGCTGGTGCCGGTGGTGTTCGTCTCGCTCGTGCTGATGACGATCAGCGGGGTCAACACCTTCGACCTGATCGTGGCGCTTACCGAGGGCGGCCCGGCGCGCGCCACCGAAGTCATCGGGCTCAGCGTCTACCAGCAGGTCTTCAAGTTCATGAATCTGGGGCGGGGTGCCGCCGTCGCGGTTCTGCTGCTCGCCATCAACCTTCTGATGACGCTCGTCTATCTCTGGCTGCTGCGCGTCAACCGCCAGGCCGATTGAGGATTATGCACATGGAGCAGACACAGAATCACGTCGGCAATCCGCGCCTCAGGCTCTTGGGCAATATCGGGCTCTATCTGGGGTTCGCCGTGGCCGTCACCATCGCACTCTTCCCGATCATCATGGTCGTAATGCTCTCGATGAAGAGCCGGACCGAAGTGTTCACCTGGCCGCCGACCTTCCTGCCGCAGAGCTTCAATCTCTCGACCTACATCTATGTGCTGACCGAAACGACCATCGGCCGCATGCTGTGGAACTCTGTATTCCTCACCACCTTCTCGGTGCTCGGCTGCATCCTCGTCTCGGCGCCCGCAGCCTATGCCTTCTCGCGTCTGCGGTTCCGCTTCGACAAGCAGCTGCTGCTGTTGCTGCTCGTCTATCAGATGATCTCCTCGATGGTGATCGCCATTCCGCTCTATCGCTACTACGAGCAGCTCAACCTGCTCGACAGCCATCTGGGCGTGATCCTGATCTACATCACGGTGGAGATCCCGTTCACCGTCTGGCTGCTCAAGGGCTTCTTCGATTCGATCCCGGCCTCGCTCGACGAAGCGGCGCGGATCGATGGTGCGAGCCGGCTCCAGGTGCTGCGGCTGGTGATCCTGCCGCTGGCCATGCCCGGCCTCGCGGCGGCGCTGATTTTCAACGTCATCTCCTCGTGGAGCCAGTTCATCATCCCCTTCATCCTGCTCCAGCGCAGCGAATTACTGCCCATCTCGATCGGCGTGCTGAATTTCGCGCCCGGACAGACCGAAGGCGAAGTGACCATTCCCTATCTCGCGGCTGCATCGGTGATCGCCATGCTGCCTGCGGTGACCATGTTCATCATCCTGCAACGCTTCATCGTCCAGGCGCTCACCGGCGGCGCCGTCAAGGGTTAGGAGACCTGCCATGACCGACATTCTCGCGCCCATGGCTCCCGAGCTGAGGAAGAAATTCCTCGAGGTGAGTACGGCTACCCTCGCCACCACCCTGTTCCGCCGGGGTCTGCGCTGCCAGTTCGTGCAGGGCGTCAAGCGGCTCTCGACGCGCAAGGCGACGATGGTGGGGCCTGCCTTCACGCTGCGCTACATCCCTGCACGCGAAGATCTCGACGTGCTCGCCGCCTTCCGCGATCCGCGCCACCCCCAGCGCCACGCAGTGGAGACCATTCCGTCGGGCCATGTGCTGGTGATGGATTGTCGCGGGGACGCGACGGCGGCCTCAGCGGGGGCGATTCTCCTCACGCGCCTCGTGGTGCGGGGCTGCGCCGGCGTCGTGACCGATGGCGGGCTCCGGGATGCCGACGACATCGCGGCCCTGCCGATCCAGACCTATTGCGCCACGCCATCGGCCCCTACCAATCTGACGCGTCACCACGCCATCGATATCAACCTGCCGATCGGCTGCGGGACGGCACCGGTCTTTCCGGGTGACATCATGGTGGGCGATGGCGATGGGGTGATGGTGGTGCCGCGCGAAATCGCCGAGGAGGTGGCCGAGGAGGCCTGGCAACAGGAGCAGCTCGAGGCCTTTGTCATCGGCGAGATCGCGGCCGGCCGCCCCCTGCCCGGCACCTATCCGCCCAATGAGGAAACGCTCATGCGCTATCGCACGAGCCGCAATGGCGCCGGTCCGGCAAGTGCCGGTCAGCCGGCGATCTGACCCTCTGTCGCGCTTGACTTCGGGCCGGAAATCCGTAGTTTGCGCCCGAATTGATTGCCGCGCGCCTGCCGCGCGGCTCGGTGTTTCAAGGATAACACGATGGCCAAGACCAACACGATCAAGATCCGTCTCGTCTCAACGGCCGACACCGGATTTTTCTACGTCACCAAGAAGAACTCGCGCACCCAGACCGAGAAGCTTACGTTCAAGAAGTATGATCCGGTGGTGCGCAAGCATGTCGACTTCAAGGAAGCCAAGATCAAATAAGTGATCGCTTCCAGATCTGAATGAAAAAGCCCCGCATCATCGATGCGGGGCTTTTTGCTGCGATCGCGTGATGGGCGATTGCGGATCGGAGTGGCTGGTCCGGCTCGGCGTGTCGAAGAGGCCACTCTAGCCTTGCCGGACCAGCCTCCCTACGGACCCAGGAGTTGCGGCGGACCTGAGGTTGACCGTAGGGAATGCAGCGGAGGCTCGGCGCGTCGGCCGCGTCTCCTTGAGCGCGAAGGTACTCTTTTCAGGCCCGGCATCAACCCTGGCCCGCCAATATAATGAAACGTTAACCTTACCGCCGGCTAATGCCGAGACAGGATCGGGTCGCCCGGTTTTTTCCACGCCTCAAGCGGCGTCGAAGATCACCCGGTTCCGCCCCTCCCGCTTGGCGCGATAGAGCGCGACATCGGCGCGCTTGAGCAGCGAGTCGGGGGTATCGTCCGCCAGCTCGTTGAGCGCCACCCCCACCGATACGGTGAGCCCGAAGCTGCGCGCGTCCTCGCCGGCAAAAGGCCGGTCGGCAACCGCCGAACGCACGCGTTCTGCAACACCCTCGGCATTGCGCAGGTCGATATCGGGCATCAGCACGACGAATTCCTCGCCGCCCAACCGGCAGGGCAAGTCGACGCCGCGGATATTGCGCCGCAGCCGCAATGCGAATTCGCGCAGCACGGCATCGCCGACATCATGACCATGGGTGTCGTTGACGGTCTTGAAGTAGTCCATGTCGATCAGCATCACCGCCATATCGCGGTCCTGCTCGCGCGCCTTTTCCATCATCAGGGTCAGGTGGCGGTCGAAATAGCGGCGGTTGTAGAGGCCGGTGAGCTGGTCGGTGATGGCGAGCGCGAGGGTATTGGAGAGATTGTCCCGCAGCGCCTGGGCGTATCTGTGCCGGCGCACCTGCGTGGCGACGCGAGCCAGAAGTTCGCTCTTTTCCACCGGACGCAGGATGAAGTCGTTGATGCCGAGGTCGAGCCCGCGCATGACCCGGGCCCGGTCGGCCTCCTCGGCAACGAGGAGGATGGGCAGGGTTCGCGCCTGTTCCATGGTGCGCAGTTGCGAGGCCACCCTCAGCGGGTCGTGGTCGCCAAGTGCCATGCTGACGATGACGAGCTCGAACTCGCCACCCGCGATCCGCGCAGGAACCTCCTCGGGCTCGGACAGCATCTCGACATCGTGGCGCGCGCCAAGCTGCTCGATGGTGCGGCGGGCCGAGCGCAGGTCGGGATCGACAAGCAGGATGCGGGCATTGTCGGGCGTCATTGATTCCGCGGCCGGCATGATATCGTCGGCGGCAATGTCACCACCGGTGCGCGCGCGGGCCCGCAACTCGTCGGTCAGGAGCTTGAGGCGGGACAGAGAGCGCACGCGGGCAAGCAGCTGGAGATCATCGACCGGCTTGCTGATGAAATCGTCGGCGCCCACTTGCAGGCCGCGCACGCGATCGCTCTGCTGGTCCAGCGCAGTGATCATCAGGACGGGAACGTGCTGGGTGCGCGGATCGGCCTTGAGCCGGCGGCAGACCTCAAAGCCGTCCATGCCCGGCATCATGACATCGAGCAGCACCACATCGACGCCACCGGCAAAGCAGAGATCGAGGGCGGCGGGGCCGGAGGTGGCGGCGCGAACGTCGAAATATTCGGCGGACAGGCGGGCTTCGAGCAACCTGATATTGGCCGGGACGTCGTCAACGATCAGCACCCGAGCCGTCACGAATCCTTGCCCCCGCACTGTCCTGATGGATCAGCCGGGGAGAAGCCCCCGGCTATCGTGCAGGGCCAATGTAGCGGGCAATGGTTTCCAAAAAGTGAGGCACGGAGATGGGCTTGGAGATGTAGCCCTCGCAGCCGCCGGCCAGTATGCGCTCCTCGTCACCCTTCATCGCGAAGGCGGTGACGGCGATGACCGGAATGGCCGCAAGTTCGTCGTCTTCCTTGAGCCATTTGGTGACGACGAGGCCCGAAACCTCGGGCAGCTGGATATCCATCAGGATCAGGTCGGGGTGATGCGCACGCGCCAGCTCAAGCGCTTCCATGCCGTTTCGGGTCTGGATCACCATATAGCCCTGCGACTCCAGCAGGTCATTGAACAGCTTCATGTTGAGCTCGTTGTCCTCGACGATCATCACCGTCTTCGGACGCGTCCTGTCGGACATGGCGATTCCCCTGTCGGGCCAGCGCAGCCCCCTGTGTTCTGCCCGATGAAGGGTTTAACATCAATGACGAACGCTGCCCGAGGACACTGGGATGCCTATCCGCGAACAATCGGCAGTGCCGGCCACGACACAACTTGGTGAGCTGTGCCTTGGCTACCTCGCCGAAAATCCCGAGGCGCTCGCCGCCTTCATGGCCGAGACCGGATATGACGGACGGTCCCTGATGGCTGCGCGCGGAACGCCCGCTCTGGCGAGCGGGCTCATCGACCATTTCGCCCGCAACGAACCGCTGCTGCTGGCGCTCTGCTCGAACGCCGGCATTGCGCCGGAACGCTTCATGGCCGTCTGGCAGCGGCTCAACCCGCAGTCCTGAACGATGGCCGACCTGCATTTTCTCTGCCGGGATTGCGATCGCTGGGGCAGGCGCGAGACCCCTCCCCCGCGCTGCCCGGAATGCGGGTCGCCGCGCCTGCTCGTCCACTCCGAACTCGACGCGCTCGCGATTGCGCATATCGACTGCGATGCCTTTTACGCGTCGATCGAAAAGCGCGATGACCCGAGCCTTCGGGACAAGCCGCTGATCATCGGCGGCGGGGTGCGCGGGGTGGTCTCGACCTGTTGCTACATCGCCCGGCAATATGGTGTGCGCTCGGCCATGCCGATGTTCAAGGCGCGCGAATTGTGCCCGCAGGCCACGGTGATAAAGCCCGACATGGCCAAATATGTCGGCGTCAGCCGGCAGATCCGCGCCCGCATGGACGCACTGACCCCTTCGGTGCAGCCGCTCTCGATCGACGAGGCGTTTCTCGATCTTTCCGGCACCCAGCAATTGCACAAGGCGCCGCCGGCGCAGGTGCTGTCACGCCTCTCCCGCGAGATCGAGCGCGATCTGGGCATCACGGTTTCCGTCGGGCTCTCGCACAACAAGTTCCTCGCCAAGATCGCCTCGGACCTCGACAAGCCGCGCGGCTTTGCGCTGATCGGCAGGGCGGAGACGGTAGGCTTCCTGGCTCGGCAGCAGGTCGACATCATCTTCGGGGTCGGCAAGGTGTTTGCCGAAAAATTGCGGCGCGACGGTTTCCACACCCTCGCCGACATCCAGGCCCGCCCGCAGCACGACCTTATCCGGCTCTATGGCGAGACGGGACTGAGGCTGAGCCGGCTGGCGCTGGGCGAGGATGCCCGTGCCGTCGAGACCGACCATGAGATGAAGACCGTCTCGTCCGAAAGCACGTTCAACGCCGATCTTGCCGATTTCGAAGCCCTGTCGACCGAGCTGCTCGCGCTCTGCGAGCGCCTGTCCGAGCGGCTCAAGACCAAGCAGCTGGCAGGCGACACGGTGACGCTCAAGCTCAAGACGGCGGATTTCCGCTTGCGGACACGGGCCCGCCACCTGATGATCGGCACGCAGCTGGCCGGCACGCTCTATCAAGCCGGACTGCAGCTGCTGGCGCGCGAGGTGGACGGCACGCCGTTCAGGCTCATCGGCATCGGCGTCAGCGGGCTCACACGCGCCGAAGCCGACGATCCCGCAGACCTCCTCGACCCCGGGATCGCAAGACGCGCCGCGGCTGAACGCGCTATGGACAGGGTACGCGAACGATTCGGCCGCGAGGCCCTCGTGCGCGGCAAGCTCTACGGGCGCCGCCCCAGCCGGCCGCCGCTCGACAAAGACGATGAACCAAAAGGGACACCTCGATGACCACAGCCCTCGACCGCCTCCGCCAGTATGGATATGAGCTGCCCACCCCGCGCGCGCCTGTCGCGAGCTACGTGCCGGTCACCCGCTCGGGCAATATCCTTTACGTTTCCGGCCAGATTTCGGCCAGCGATGCGGGCGTCGTGACCGGTCGGCTGGGTGACACGATGAACGTGGTGCAGGGTGGCAATGCGGCAGAGCTGGCGGCGCTCAATGTGCTGGCGCAGATCGTCCACTCCGCAGGCATCGATCTCGAAGCGATCAAGCGGGTGTTGAAGCTCTCGGTTTTCGTCTGCTCGGCCCCCGAATTCAACGAACAGCACCTTGTGGCCAATGGCGGTTCGAACCTCATCATCGGGGTTCTGGGCGACAAGGGACGGCATGCGCGGTCTGCCTTCGGTGTCGCGGCGCTGCCGCTCGGCGCAGCCGTGGAAATCGAGGCGATCGTAGAGGTATAGGCCAGGGCCTGACCCCATCCATCTCACGCGAGTTCCAGCATGCCCCGGCCCGTATTCGACACGCCGATCGCCCATCGCGGCCTGCATGATCGGGCGGCCGGCATCATCGAGAACTCGCGCACGGCTTTCGAGCGCGCCGTCGCCGCCGGCTATGCCATCGAATGCGACCTGCAACTGACGCGCGATGGCGTGCCGGTGGTGTTCCATGACGCAACGCTCGATCGCCTGACGGGGCGCAGGGGGCGGGTCATCGACCTGACCGCCGACGAGCTCTGCGCCATCCCGCTTCTCGGCAGCAGTTCGGCAGACACGCCGCAGCGCTTTCACCAACTGCTCGACCAGGTCCGGGGACGGGTGCTGCTGCAGGTCGAACTGAAGCAGCAGTCGGGGGCCGCGACGGGCATGCTGGCCAAGACCGTCGCCGACCAGGCCTCCGGTTATGCCGGCCCGATCGCTCTTGAATCCTTTGATCCGGCGCTGGTTGCGCTGGTCTCTCGCTTCGGCTTCATGGGTCCGCGTGGCATCATCACCGAGCTGTATGACGGGTCCGATGAGGACACTGCCCATCTTTCGCCATCTCGCAGGCGCTTCCTCCGCCATCTTCTCCATTGGCCGTGGACGCGCTTCGATTTCATCTCCGCCAGCAAGGATGCGCTGGACCTGCCCGCCATCCGTTTGTTCCGCAGTCTGGGCAAGCCGGTTACGGTCTGGACCATCCGCAGCCGCGTAGAAGCACGAGATGCGCAGAGCGCTTCGGACCAGATCGTCTTCGAGGGGTTCACGCCCGAGTGAGTGAAACGACCTTTACGCTCGATATCGTCGACGGCGTCGGCGCGATCGACGCCGGGAGCTGGAACGGGCTTTTGCCCGGAGACGCGGGACGCCCCGACAATCCTTTTCTCGATCACGCGTTCTTTGCGGCCCTCGAGGCGTCCGGGAGTCCCTCGGTGGAGACCGGGTGGCAGCCGCAGCACATCGTGTTGCGCGGCGAGGACAAGACCATTGCCGGCATCGCGCCGCTCTACCTCAAGAGCCATTCCCAGGGTGAATATGTCTTCGATCATGGATGGGCCGACGCCTTCGAGCGCGCCGGGGGTAGCTATTACCCCAAGATGCAGATCTGCGTGCCCTTTACCCCGGTAACCGGCCCGCGATTCCTTGCAAAAACCGAGGCTGGCAAGGCGGCACTCATGCAGGCGGTGGCGGGTCTTGCCGACCGCAACGGCATTTCCTCGGCGCATGCGACGTTCATGACGGAGGACGAGGCCGATCTGGCCGAGCGTGCCGGCTGGCTCCTGCGCACCGATACCCAGTTCCACTGGCACGATGCCGGCTATGGAAACTTCGAGGGCTTTCTCGGCTCGCTCTCGTCGCGCCATCGCAAGCAGTTGCGGCGGGAACGGCGCGAGGCCACCGAGGGCCTGACCATCCGCTGGCTCACGGGCGCGGACCTGACCGAAGCGGTGTGGGACCGGTTCTACGACTTCTACATCGATACCGGCAGCCGGAAATGGGGACGACCCTACCTCAACCGGGCGTTCTTCTCGATGCTGTCGGCTGCCATGGCCGACAGGGTTCTGCTGATGTTTGCCTATGAGGGAGACGAGCCCGTTGCCGGGACCCTGAGCCTGATCGGAAAGGACGCGCTTTACGGCCGGTACTGGGGTGCGACACGGAGCATAGCTTTTCTCCACTTCGAACTCTGCTACTATCAGGCCATCGACTTCGCACTGTCGCACGGCCTGTCCCGAATCGAAGCCGGTGCGCAGGGCGAACATAAGCTGGCGCGCGGCTACGGCCCCGCCACGACGCGCTCGGCGCACTGGATCGGCCACAAGGGCCTGCGACAGGCCGTTGCACGGTTTCTCGAGCAGGAACGCGAGGCGGTGGAAGAGAGCCAGGACGTGCTGGCCCGCTATACACCGTTCCGAAAAGGAGACATTCCGCCTCAGGATCGTTAGGATGCGGAGGTCTACGGAGTTTAAGCATGGAATTAGTCTGGCAGATCGGCGTCTTCATCGTTCAGGCAGCGGTGGTTTTTCTCGCCTCCACCTTGCTGTTCGACGGGCTGCATTATCTGCTGCACCGCTGGCAGCACTCGCCCAACAGGCTGTTGCGTACCTTCAGCCGCTGGCATTGGGTGCACCACAAGTTCCTGACGCCGGAGATGAAGATCGATCCGGCCTATCGGATGCAGAATATCTGGCTGCATGTGCTGCCCGAATACGGCACCTCGATGCTGGGCACGCTGTTGTTCTTTTTCGTCATGCCGTGGGAGCCGGTCGCGGCAGTAGCTGTCATCCGCACCATCATGGTCATCTGGGTGGTGTGGGAAGAAGGCATGGATTTCAACCACATGCAGATGGATCGGGTCAGCGGCCGTTTCGGCCTGTGGTGGGTAGGCAAGTCCTACCACGCCATGCACCACATCTTTCCCAACGCCTTCTATTCCTCGTTCATCAACATCTTCGACGTCATCTTCGCCAAGGGCTGCCAGATCGAGGGGCGCCGCTTCGTGATCACCGGCGCTTCGGGCGCGTTCGGATCGGCGATGAAATCGCGGCTCGAACGCCTCGGGGGTATTGTCGAGACCGCCAAGTCCGGCGTCGATTTCTCGGCCGGCGACTATGAGCGGATGCGCGAGAAGCTCGAGCGGGCCGATGTGCTGATCCTGTCGCACGGCGCCAAGAGCGATGATTGCTGGAATGCCAATTACACCACCTTCGTCGATCTCATCGAGATGTTCCGCACCATCGGCAAGGACCGCCTGACGCCGCCAGAAGTCTGGGGCCTCGGGTCCGAAGTCGAGCTTCATGGCGACATGGGGATGGCAGAGCTTAGGGACTATTCGACCTCCAAGCGCGCCTTCGCCGTGAAGGCGCGCCAGTATGACATCGACCCTGACATCCTTTATCGCCACATCGTGCCTTCGGCGTTCACCTCTGCCATGGGCAAGGGTCTGATGTCGGCGGAAACGGCCGTATCCATTGCACTTTTCTTCATCCGTCGCGGATTTACCTACGTGCCGGTGACATTGACGACGCTGGCCTATTGGAACTACATCCGGTTCCGGCTACTCAAGCCGGAGAATGCGGCAGGCCCCGATCAGCCTCAGGCGGCCGGCAGCTGACCGCAGCGTGGGCGGTTGAGGTGGTGCAGCCTTGCACCACAGCGCCGCCGTGGGAGCGTTGAACGGCATGACACGACGCGTGGCGATAGCAGCGATCGGAACGATGGGCGATGTCGCGCCCTTCGTGGCCCTTTCGCTGGCCCTTCAGAAGCGCGGCTTTTCCGTCGTTCTCGGCACATCCGCCGATTTTGAGGAGTTCGTGGAAGGGCACGGCGTGGAGTTCCACAGCCTGGGCTCCAATATCCAGAACTTCCTGCGCATGAGCCAGTTCGAGAGCGTCATGTCGCGCAGCAGCCTGCTGCACATGCCGGTGCTGCTGCGTGAAGGCCAGAAGATCCTCAAGCAGGCCAATCGTGAAGTGTGGACGCTGGCCCAGGGGGCCGACGCCATCGTCTTCCACATGAACACCACCTTCGCCATCGACGTGGCCGAGGTGCTCGACATTCCCGCCATCATGACGGCGCTGCAACCGCTCAATCCGACCGGCGAGTTTCCCTACTGCGCCTATGAGGGCCCGCCGCTGGAGCCTCTGTTCAGCCGCACGCGCCTCGATCCGATCCTCAACAAGCTCTCCTACGTCGTGCAGAGCGCGCAGCAGACCTATAACGACTTTCCGCGCGATCGCCTTCGCCGCAAGCTGCTCGGATTGAAGCGGCCGGCGCGCGGTGGGTTCACCCACAATTCGCATGGGCAACTGCTTCCGGCGCTGCATGCCTATTCGGCTGCGATCTCCCCGGCCCCGGCCGATTGGCCCGAAACGACCACGGTCACGGGCTTCTGGCGGCTGGAGGACCAGACCGGCTGGGAACCCCCCGACGATTTTCGCGCCTTCCTCGAGCGCGGTCCGGCACCGATCTATCTCGGTTTCGGCTCGATGCCGTGGGGCGCCCAGCGCAATACCGAGATCATCACCAAGGCCCTGTCGATCTGGGGCGGGCGGGCCGTGATCAGCCAGGGCTGGGGCGGGCTCAAGCTCGACGAACTGCCGCCGACCGTCTATGCCATCGCTCGCGCACCGCACACCAAGCTCTTCAACCACGTCAAGGCGGTCGTCCACCATGGTGGCGCGGGAACCACCTATGCCGGGCTTTATGCCGGCCGCCCGACGTTCGTTGTGCCGCAGTTCTTCGATCAGCCTTATTGGGGCCAGCGCGTCTACGACCTGGGCTGCGGGCCGAGGCCGGTTAGGCTGCGCAAGCTGACGCCGGCCATTCTCGCCCAGGCGCTCGAGGATCTCGATACCGAGACCAGCTTTGCGGCTGCGGCCATGGCGCTGCGGGAAAAGCTGCTGCTCGAGGATGGCACCGGTCGCGCCGTGGACGTCATCGAGGAAACCATCGCGGATTACGTGCCGCTTCGATCCAACGCGGCCGCGGCCGCCCTTCGGAACAGCGCCTGATGACCTACGATCCCCAGAATATCTTCGGCCGCATCCTGCGCGGCGAACTGCCCTGCCATCGCGTGCATGAAGATGAGACGGCGCTTGCAATGCTGGATATCTTTCCGCAATCGCGCGGCCATCTGCTGGTCATACCCAAGGCGCCGTCGCGAAACCTGCTCGATGCCGATCCGGAGACGCTGGGCGCCGTCATGCCCCTCGTGCAGCGGCTGGCACGCGCCGTGCTCAAGGCGACCGGGGCCGACGGTATCAGGCTAGCCCAGTTCAACGAAGCGCCAGCGGGGCAGACGGTCTTTCACCTGCACTTCCATCTGATCCCGGTCTATGAGGGCGTCGAGCTCGGCCGGCATGGCGGCGGCAAGGCCGATGATGGCGAGCTTGCCGAACTGGCCACCGCGATCTCCAGGGCGCTGGACTGACCCATGACACCGCAACGGCGCCTGATGCTGGGCCTGTTGCTGACTGCCTGCGCCGGGTTCATCGATGTGGTCGGGTTCATCGAGCTCGGCGGTTATTTCACCTCGTTCATGAGCGGCAACACCACGCAGCTGGGCGCCGCAATCGGAGGCATGGAACAGCTGGTCGCCCTGCCCGCAGGGCTGGTGGCGATGTTCTTTGGCGGCAGTTTCATCGGCGCCTTTCTCGGCTATCGGTCGCGCCGCTGGGGCCCCAGCATGGTGCTCGCCTTCGTCATCGCGACGCTTGGCGTGGCTCTTGCGCTCCGTGCGGCCGGTTGGCCGGCGGCGCAGGCCATGATGGTTCTGGCCGCAGGCGCAGGGGCCCAGAACGCCACACTGCCATTCAGCGGCAGTGGCGCCCGGCTTGGCGCGACCTTCGTCACGGGCACGCTCTTTGCCGCCGGGCAGGATCTGGCTGCCGCCATTTTGGGCAAGGCGCCCCCCTGGCGCTGGCTCCAGCAGCTTCAGGTGTGGACCGCCCTGCTCGTTGGCGGCCTCGCAGGAGCCCTGCTCTATGGCCGGTTCGGGCTCGAAGCGATTCTCGCCCCCGGCCTCATCTATCTCGTGATGATGATCGGCTTTGCCCTCAAGAGCCCCGCCGGCCAATCGTAGAACGAGGCCTCACGCCCCGGGCAGCCGCAGATGGACGGCACGACGGCCATTGGGCGCAAAGACATCGAGGTCAATCACCACCGGCTCGGCCGCCATGCGTCGCGTGCGGGCCGAGAGTGTCATCACCACGGCCAGCAATTCGCTGACCGTACGGCGGGGACCGCCATTCTCGATCCGCGCCGTGAGGCCCTTGAGGGCGCGACGACGGGCTGCGGTATCCTTTTGGGTGAGAGCCGACCGGCCCTCGAAGCTGGCCAGATCGCTGAGGCCATTCAATTCGCTCATTTGGGCTACTCCAGACACATGCCACAAACGTGCTTCCCTATGGTGAGCCGCCCTGCCCCGCCGCCACACGCGCGACGGAGACGGGCCTGCCGAGTTCTAGCTCTGCATGGCGAGACAGCTCATCTTTGCCTTCTTGAGTTCATTGCACATGGTGTTGGCCGCATCCCGGCCGTCGAAGCCGCCGAAGCGGGCGCGATAGAACACCTGGCCGTTCTTTTCGAACCGCTCGATATAGGACTGGCGTGAACCGAGCCCGCCGACCTTGGAGGCTGCATCGCTGATCAGCGAATTGGCACCCGACTCGCTCGGAGCCGCACCGATCTGCACGATCCAGCCACCCGACTGCGGCGCGGCGGCGGCGGAGTGGGCCGCCACCTGCTGGATGACGGGCTGATCGGGCTGACGGGCGGCGACCGAAGAGCTGCCGCTGGTCATCAGGTCGACCGGCTGGCCATCGGCGCCAACCCCGACCGGGGGCAGCAGCGGGGCGGAGGGGCGGGTCTGCCCGAGCGCAGCCGGCGGCGCGCCGAGCGAGAAGGTCTCGCTGAGCCATGCGCCGATCACATCCAGAGGCCGGTCCTCCTGCACGCCACCGAGCGCACTGGCCGCTGCCACGGCATTGGGCACGCCGATATCAGCGGGCGCCGCGGGACGGGCTGCGGGCACCGGGCCACCGATGGAGGCGACGGCGATATTGTCGGTGGTGATGGTCACGGGCTGCGGCGCAGCCGTGGGCGCAGGAGCGGACGCGGCAACGACGGCAGAGGCCAGCCGGAAACTCGGACGCGGCGCGGGCACGACCATGGTGGGCTGGGCAACGGCAACGCGGGTGGTCCCTGCACCACGGCCCGGCTTCGGGATCATCGCGGTCTGCAGGTAATCCCCCTGACGCGCCTTGGGCAGATAGGAGCGGACGAGCTCGCGCACCTTGCTGTCGCGGGCCGACGAGGTGTTGAAGCCGAAGCCGACCACCACGATGTGGCGATTGCTGGAGCGCGCGGCGGTCAGCAGGTTGAAGCCCGAGGCGTTGATATAGCCGGTCTTGATGCCATCGACGCCGTTGGAGCCGAGCAGTCGGTTGTGATTGCCATAGGTGCGCTTGCCGAAGCTGAAGCTGCGCGTCTGGAAATATTCGTAATATTTCGGGAAATGCTGGTAGACGGCGATGCCGAGGATAACCTGATCGCGCGCCGTAGTCTTCTGCCCGCTATCGGGCAGGCCGGATGCGTTGCGATAGGTGGTCTTGCTCATCCCGAGGCCCTTGGCCGTCTCGGTCATGCGACGGGCGAAGGCGCTTTCGGAGCCCGAGATGTGCTCGGCGATGACGCGGGCCATGTCGTTGGCCGAAAGCGTCACGAGCGACTTGATGGCGTCCTCGACCGAAATCGTCGCCCCGGCCTTGAGCCCGAGCTTGGTCGGCACCGCCGAGGCGGCGTGCTTGGAGACCGTCATCTTGTCTGAGAGCTTGACGTTGCCCGCCTGCAATTCCTGGAACAGGACATACAGGGTCATGACCTTGGTCACCGACGCGGGATAGCGGGTCGCGTCGGCGTCGCTCTCGTAGAGAACCTTGCCGGTCTTTGCATCGACCACGATGCCCGCATATTTGCGCAGGTTCTGCGCCGCTGCAGGCTGGGCGAAGGTCGCCATGGCCAGGACCGCGACGAACATCGCGACCAGGGCCCGCGCGAAAGCACCGCGCCTTGAGGAAAAAGCCGTGTGGAAACCCACCCCGTTACTCCAACTCTTGAAACTCGGGTCGTTGACTCACCCGTTACACATCGATCGTCGCCTGCTGCCGCTTCCCCAAGACCAGCAGAAGGCGCCTTACGCACGCTCAACCTAAGGGCCGCCGATTACCATTCGGTAAAATGCCCGCTAAATTGATGGCACGGCCGGGGCAGGAAAATGGCGCCCCGGGCCCGAGGGAAAGATTGAACGACGGGGCCTTAACAGCAGGGGAATTTTGCCTACATAATGGCCTCGGCTCGCTGCTTAGCGAAGGGTTCAAACTCAGGTTGAATATGATGCTTCCCCACGCGGCCACGCCGGACCACGCACCGGTGATGCGCCTTGTGTCCGGCCCGGACGAACCGGGTCGCGGAGGGAATGGCGGTGACCACTCCGATCGCGAAACCGGCACGGTTACCAAGGTTCGCCCCAAGACCAAACGTCCCAGTCTCTACCGCGTCCTGCTGCTCAACGACGACTATACCCCGATGGAATTCGTCGTGATGGTGCTGCAGGATGTGTTCAACAAATCGCGTGAAGACGCGATGGCGATCATGCTGCATGTTCACACCCAAGGGGTGGGCGAGTGCGGCGTGTATCCCTACGAGGTTGCCGAGACCAAGGTGACCCGCGTCATGGATGCTGCCCGAAAGAACCAGCATCCGCTTCAGTGCGTAATGGAAAAGCAATAGGAAGCTGCCATGCCTTCATTTTCCCGCGGCTTGGAGAAGGCCCTCCACCAGGCCATGAATTATGCCCGGCAGCGCGCGCACGAATTTGCCACGCTCGAGCATCTGCTTCTCGCCCTGACCGAAGACCGCGATACCATCGCGGTGCTGACCGGTTGCGATGTCGATATCGAAGCGCTCAAGGGTGATCTCGAGGATTTCATCAACGAGGAGCTCGACAGCCTCGTCGTGCCAAACGGGCAGGATGCGCGCCCCACCGCTGCGTTCCAGCGGGTCATCCAGCGCGCAGTGATCCACGTCCAGTCGTCCGGCAAGGAAGAAGTGACGGGTGCCAATGTGCTCGTCGCGATCTTTGCCGAGCGCGAAAGCCACGCCGCTTATTTCCTCGAACAGCAGGATATGAGCCGGCTCGACGCCGTCAACTTCATCGCCCACGGCATCACCAAGTCGGGGCCCACCGAGGAGCGCAGAGTGCGTGGTAGCGAACCGGGCGCGAACGGGCATGAGGAGGGCGAGCGCGGTGGCAACCAGACATCGGCCCTCGCCGATTTCTGCGTCAATCTCAACGAGAAGGCCCGCGCGGGCAAGATCGATCCGCTGATCGGTCGCGACCCCGAGCTGCGCCGCACCATCCAGGTGCTGTGCCGCCGCTCCAAGAACAACCCGATCTATGTCGGCGATGCCGGCGTGGGCAAGACTGCGATCGCCGAAGGGCTGGCGCGCAAGATCATCGAAGGCGACGTGCCCGAGGTGCTCAACAATGCCGTGATCTATGCGCTCGACATGGGCGCATTGCTCGCCGGCACGCGCTATCGCGGCGATTTCGAGGAGCGCCTGAAATCGGTGATGAAGGAGCTCGAGAAGCTTCCCGACGCCGTGCTCTTCATCGACGAAATCCACACCATGATCGGCGCCGGCGCCACTTCCGGCGGCGCGCTCGATGCTTCGAACCTCCTCAAGCCCGCTTTGGCTTCGGGTGCCATCCGCTGCATCGGCTCGACGACCTACAAGGAATATCGCCAGTTCTTCGAAAAGGACCGGGCTCTCGTCCGGCGTTTCCAGAAGATCGACGTCAATGAGCCCTCGATCCCTGACGCGATCGAGATCGTGAAGGGTCTTCGCCCCTATTTCGAGACCTTCCACAAGCTCAAATATACCGACGATGCGCTCAAGGCGGCCGTCGAGCTGTCGGCGCGCTACATCAACGACCGCAAGCTGCCCGACAAGGCGATCGACGTGATCGACGAGACCGGCGCGAGCCAGATGCTGGTGCCTCCTGCAGATCGCAAGGAGATCATCGACGTCGAGGATATCGAGAACACCATCGCCTCGATGGCGCGCATCCCGCCCAAATCGGTCTCGAAATCCGATACCGAACTGCTGGCCGGGCTCGAGAACAGCCTGCGCACGGTGGTTTACGGGCAGGACATGGCCATCACGGCTCTGGCCTCGGCGATCAAGCTGGCACGTGCAGGGCTGCGCGAACCGGAAAAGCCGATCGGCTCCTACCTCTTCACCGGGCCGACCGGCGTGGGCAAGACCGAAGTGGCCAAGCAGCTCGCCGATACGCTCGGGGTGGAACTGCTGCGCTTCGACATGTCCGAATATATGGAGCGCCATACGGTCAGCCGGCTGATCGGCGCGCCTCCGGGCTATGTTGGGTTTGACCAGGGCGGATTGCTGACCGATGGCGTCGACCAGCACCCGCATTCGGTGGTGCTGCTCGACGAGATCGAGAAAGCCCATCCGGACCTGTTCAACATCCTGTTGCAGGTGATGGACCACGGCAAGCTGACCGACCACAACGGCAAGTCGGTCGATTTCCGCAATGTCATCCTGATCATGACCTCGAATGTGGGGGCCATGGAGCTGCAAAAATCGCCGATCGGCTTCGGGCGCAAGCGCGAACAGGGCGATGACGAGGAAGCGATCAACCGGATGTTCACGCCGGAATTCCGCAACCGGCTCGATGCGATCATTTCGTTCGGGCCCCTGCCCCCGGCCGTGGTGCGGCAGGTGGTGGAGAAGTTCGTGCTCCAGCTCGAAGGCCAGCTGGCCGAACGCGGCGTGACGATCAACCTGACCCCGGAAGCAGCCGAATGGCTGGCCTCGCGCGGATACGACGAAAAGATGGGTGCACGGCCGCTCGGCCGGGTCATCCAAGAATATGTCAAGAAGCCGCTGGCCGATCAGGTGCTGTTCGGAGAGCTTCAGAACGGTGGCACGGTGACCGTTGCGGTTGTCGGCGTTGGACCAGATGCCAAGCTCGAACTGATCGCGGCGCCGCCGCGCCCGGCGCGTCCCAAGGCCATCCCCGGCCCGAAGGCCAAGAAGTCGCCGAAGGCCGAAGAAAAGCACTGATTGCCGGCTGGCATCAGAAACGCAAAGGGGCCCAGCGGGCCCCTTTTCTTTATTGTCGGTCTATTCAGGGCAAGGCCGGTTCGCCGGCTTTGACCTCGGCTTCCGCCTCCCTCAGCTTGGCCTCAGCCGCCCGCTCGTCTTTGGTCGCCTCGCGATCGAGCAGCCTCGCATTCGCCTTGGGCTTGCGCACAGCCAGCGGCCGGGAGGGCAGGATGTGATGGACGATGGAGTAGAGGATCAGGAGCGAGGGAATGGCCACCACGCCCCCGACCGGTCCCCAGGCCCACAGCCAGAAGGCGAGCGAGAGAAAGATCATGAACGGGTTGAGCGTGATGGTGCGGCCCAGCACATGCGGGGTGATCAGCTGGCTCTCGATGAGGGTCACGACCCAGTAAGCGAATACGGGAATGACCGCCTGCTCGATACCAGTGCGGGTGCCGAGACCCACGGCGAACAGCAGCACCAGCATGGTGAACTGGCCCACGAAGGGAATGTAGTTGGCGACGAAGGCCAGCGCGCCCCAGAGCATGGGCGAAGGCACACCCAGCGCCCACATCACGAGGGTGGTAACGACGCCCACCCCGGCATTGATCATGGTGATCGAGAGGAGGAACTTCGAGACCTTCTGCTCGACATCCCGGAACACATGCGCGGTGCGCCAGCGCATGCGGCGCGTTACGCAGAGCGACAGCACCGAGATGCGAAAATCCGACCGCGTAGCCATGAAGAAATAGAGACTGGCAAGGAAGATGCCGATCTGCGCCAGCACCGCCGGAGCGAGGAAGGCGAGTTCGCGCACGGCGCTGCCGTCATCGGCCATGGTGACGGTGACCCCCTCGCCGCCACCGCCGATGGCCCCTTGAACCTGCTGCTGGATAGCCCCCAGAGCCTCCAGCGGCTGGCGCAGGGTGGTCAGCTCGGAACGCAGCTTTTCCCAGATCGCCGGGGCGCGCTCGATCCATTCGGAAAGGGGACCGGCAAAGAGAAAGCCGCCCGCGGCGATCAAGCCCAGCAGCAGCAGCACGACCACGCCGGCGGATAAAAACGGCGGCACTCCCCGCTTTTCCATCATGTCGGCGACCGGACCGAACATCAGCCCGATGACAATGGCCACCGAGACAGGCGCAAGGATCACCTGCCCTGTCTTCAGCGCGGCCAGCAGCACCACGAAGCCGATCAGCACCAGCGACAGCTGAGCGGCGTTGGCAAGGACGCGTTCGAAATTGGTGCTGGCCTGCATGCGCTCGAGACGCATCGCATGGGCCGGCGAGATGGTTCGCCTAAGCATGTGTGTAGACCTCCGGGTTGCGATCAACGCGTTAACCTTCACGGAGTTCCTCACGCAGCTGTGAGAGGCATTAGGACAGCATTGCTGACCATATTGCTTTTTGCCTTTGGCCCCCATAAGCTCCGCCCGCTTTTGGAGTTGCCCAGATGGATTTCGTCACCCTCGCCGCCTTCACGCTAGCCTATGCCATTGCCGTCATCGTGCCCGGGCCGGGTGTCGCAGCGGTGGTGGCGCGGGCGCTGGGCGGGGGCTTCAAGGCCGGCTTCTTCATGGTGCTGGGAATATTGGCCGGCGACCTCATCTATCTGGTTTTCGCCGTGTTCGGGCTGGCTGCCGTGGCCACCTGGTTCGGGCAGGCCTTTACCCTCATCCGCTGGGCGGGCGCGGCCTATCTGCTCTATATCGCCTGGACGTTCTGGAGTGCGCGGCCCGGCAAGGAACAGATCGGCGCGCGTGCTCCCGAGACGCCTCTGCGGACATTTCTCTCGGGCTTTGCGCTGACGCTGGGCAATCCAAAGACCATCGTGTTCTATCTGGCGCTGCTGCCGACCCTGCTGCCGCTCGACCGGCCCGTAACCGCCCTCGCCTTCACCGAACTCGTCATCATAGTGACCGTGGTGCTGCTGGCGGTGGGCTGCGCCTATGCGGCTCTGGCTGCGGCGGCACGGGAGTTCTTCCGCAGCCCGAAGGCCTTGTCGCGACTCAACAAGTCGGCCGCGCTGATGATGGCGAGCGCGGCGGTTTTCATCGTCATAAGAGAATAGCCGGCGGCCCTCGTAGTGCCCCCTTGACCTTCCCATGATGGCAATCCCTACATGAGGTGGCGAAAGGGGAGTTGCCATGAACTCTGCCGTGACATCCGCCGCCACCCGCATCGATATCGATGTAAAGGGCATGACCTGTGCGTCCTGCGTGGGGCGCGTCGAGCGGGCCATCACCAAGCTGCCCGATGTCAGGTCCGCGTCCGTCAACCTGGCGACTGGGCGGGCCACTGTGATGGTCGACAATCGCGAGACCGCGGTCCCTGCCATAACCGCCGCCATCGAGGCAGCCGGCTATGAGGCCGTGCCGCACGAGCAGCGGGCTGCTTCCGGTGCGGCTCATGACCATCGGCACGAGGACGAAGATTCCGGCCTCCTGCGCGATCTCTCGATCGCAGCCGCGCTGACGCTGCCGCTTTTCATGCTCGAAATGGGCAGCCATCTCGTTCCCGGCATGCATCACTGGCTGCTGGGGCTCGTGCCTCAAGCGACGCTGAACATCGCCTACTTCGCCCTTGCCACGGCAGTGCTGTTCGGCCCCGGATTTCGATTTCTCGCCAAGGGCATACCGGCGCTGCTGCGCGGCGCGCCGGAGATGAACGCACTGGTCGCGATCGGCACGCTCGCGGCTTGGTCCTATTCCAGCATCGCGACGTTCTTGCCGACGCTGCTGCCGGCTGGCCAGGGCGGGGTGTATTTCGAGGCCGCGGCCGTCATTGTCACCCTGATCCTGCTCGGACGACTGCTCGAGGCACGTGCCCGGGGCCGTGCCGGCGAGGCCATCCGCGCCATTGCGCAGTTGCAGGCGCCGCGCGCGCGCCGCGTCGAGGCCGGCGTTGTGCTCGACATTCCCGCGGAGGCCATCGCCGTCGGCGACATCCTCGAAGTGCGGCCGGGCGATCGCGTGCCTGTCGACGGCACGATCATTTCGGGAGCCTCCCATATCGATGAATCGATGCTGACCGGCGAGCCGGTGCCCGTATCGCGCTCACCCGGCGACACCGCCATCGGCGGAAGCATCGCCACCAATGGCAGTTTCCGCTTTCGTGCCGAGCGGATCGGCGCCGATACCACGCTGGCGCAGATCATCCGGCTCGTGGAGGACGCGCAGGCCGACAAGCTGCCGATCCAGTTGCTCGTCGACAAGATCACCTACTGGTTCGTGCCGGCCGTGCTGGGCCTTTCGATCCTCACTCTGGGGGTGTGGCTGGTGCTGACTGGCGATGTCTCGCTGGCGATGACCCATGCGGTGGCCGTGCTGATCATAGCCTGCCCCTGTGCCATGGGACTGGCCACGCCGACATCGATCCTCGTGGGAAGCGGCCGGGCAGCGGCGCTGGGCGTGCTGTTCCGCCGTGGCGATGCCCTGCAGGGCCTTGGCGGTGTTCGCCACGTCGCATTCGACAAGACCGGCACAATGACCGTGGGACGCCCCGAACTCACCGGCATCGCGATGGCCGAGGGGTTCGATGAAGCCGACGCGCTGCGCCTGGCGGCCTCGGCGGAGCAGAACTCCGAGCACCCTCTGGGCGACGCGCTGGTGCGTGCGGCCAAGGTGCGCGGTCTGTCGCTCGCCCCTGCCGATAGCTTCGCCGCCACGGCGGGGCACGGGATTTCGGCACGTATAGACGGGCATGAGATTCTGGTCGGCGCCGCCCGACATCTTGCCGCCGAGGGCATTACCACGACTGCGCTCGCCGACGCCGCCGCCAAATTCTCCGGCATCGGGGCTTCGCCGGTCTATCTCGCCATAGACGGGCGCCTCGCCGCGCTCTTTGCCATATCCGACACGCTGAAGCCCAGCGCCGCCGCTGCCGTCAGGCAGTTGCGCGGACGGGGCATAGGCGTCACGATGATTACCGGCGACAATGCCCGCACCGCCGCCGCCATCGCCGAAACGCTGGGTATCGCCGATGTCAGAGCCGAGGTTCTGCCCGGCGACAAGGCCGATATCGTCAACGCCCTGCGCAGCGCCAATGGCCGGGTTGCCTTTGTCGGCGACGGCATCAACGATGCGCCGGCGCTGGCAGCGGCCGATATCGGCATCGCCATGGGAACCGGAACCGAAATCGCGATGGAGAGCGCCGACGTGGTGCTGGTCGGCGGTGATCCGATGGGGGTTCCCAAGGCCATCGCGCTTAGCCGGGCGACGACGCGCAACATCGCCGAGAACCTCATCTGGGCATTTGGATACAACGTGCTGCTGATCCCAGTGGCCGCCGGCCTGCTCTATCCGGCGTTCGGCCTTTCTCTGTCGCCCATGCTTGCAGCCGGCGCGATGGCGCTCTCGAGTGTGTTCGTGGTCGGCAACGCGCTGCGGCTGCGTGGCGTAAACATCGGCGGGGAGGCTGGGCGATGAATATCGGCGAAGCCTCTCGCGCATCGGGTGTCAGCGCCAAGATGATCCGCTATTACGAGTCCATCGGGCTCATCCGCGCGCCGCTGCGCACCGGCAACAACTACCGCGTCTACAGCACGGAGGACGTGCATCGGCTGCGCTTCATCCGGCGCGCGCGCGACCTCGGCTTTTCCATGCCGGAGACCGAGGCTTTGCTGGCACTCTGGCAGGATCGCACCCGATCCAGCGCCGATGTCAGAGCCATCGCCGTGCAGCATGTTGCCGATCTCGAAAAGCGCATCGCCGAGATGCAGGCGATGACCGATACCCTGCGCCACCTGGTGCATTGCTGTTCGGGCGATGATCGTCCGGACTGTCCGATCCTCAATGACCTCGCCAACCAAAGAGACCATCATGGCCACTGAACAGGCCCCTGCCCGCTTTCAGGTCAACGACATGACCTGCGGCCACTGCGTCGGCACCGTACGCAATGCTCTTGCCAAGGCCCTGCCCGACGCTGCGGTGGACATCGACCTCGAACACCACATCGTCAGCGTGTCAGGCGACGCAAGGATCGCCCGGACGGCCATCACGGACGCCGGTTACACCCCCGAGCCCGTCTGAGCGACGAGGAGGCTTCAGCGCGTGCCGCCGACCGCTTCGGCCGCGGCCTTGAGGCCCCAGTCAAGCAAAGTCCGGGCACGCTCCGGTGTCTTGGCTTCGACATAGCATCGCAGCTCCGGCGCGTTGCCGGAGGGGCGATAATGCACGATCTCGCCGCCCGAGAGCCGGAACCGCGGTCCATCGATGCTCGAGAGACCGACCGGCTTTCCCGCGCCGACGAAATAGGCGGCGGCGTAGCTCGTTTCCTTGGTGAGGCGACGGACGAACTCCGCGGCCTTATCGATATTGACGTCCTGGATCCTGTCGCTCAGCGCATGGCTGAGGCCGACGGCATCGGTGAGATCGGCAAGCCCGCACCGGCTTTGCGCCGCAATGCTCAAGGCCGCCAGGATTGGCAGAACCGCGTCGCGGGTGGGAAGAGCGGCCAGCGTCACGCCATTGACGGTCACCGTGTCGCCCAGCAGCACTCCTCCATTGGCCTCGAAGCCGACGATGACGCCCTCGCTGCCGGCACGTGCACCCTCCATGCCCGTGATCACATAGGGCGAACCCACCCGGGTGCGGCGGACATTGGCAACGCCGCCCTTGGTTTCGATTGCCGAATTCGATGTCACGGGGGTGACGATGGATTGGGCGCCAACGAGCCGCGCCGTCAGCAGGCCGAGCAGATCGCCGCGTAGGAAGCCGCCCTTGCCATCGATGACCAGAGGCCGATCGGCATCGCCATCGGTGGAGACGATGCCGTCGAGCCGGTAGGAATCGATCCAGCGCTGACGAGCACTGAACAGGGGATCCTGGGTGGCCTCGGTGTCCACGGCCACAAAGCTCTCGGCCCTGCCCAGCCGCAAAACCTCGGCACCGGCTCGGGTGAGCAGCGACACCAGGATATCGCGGGCGACTGACGAGTGCTCGAAGACGCCGATGCGCCAGCCATTGAGCAGACCCGGCGGCAGCAATCCGAGATAGCGCCGCCTGTAACGATCGCCGGCCTGGGCAAAGGCATCGCGCGGTATGGCGGGCGGAAAGGGCCCGCCGGCCTTGGGCAGCGCGGCAAGGATGCCTGCCTCGTCGGCCTTGGTGATCTCACCGCGCGGGGTATAGAATTTCAGCCCGTTACGATCCGCCGGGATATGGCTGCCGGTGATCATTATTGAGGGCGCATCATTGGCCATGGCATGCAGTGCCAGCGCCGGTGTCGGCAACGTACCGATGTCCACCGGCGTCAAGCCAACGCCCGCGATCGCTGCGGCGACATCGGCGGCGATGGCGGGACTGCTGGCGCGCAGATCGCGCGCGATGAACACCTCACCCGAGCCGACCTTGCCGACTTCGCGCAGATAGAGCAGGAATGCTGCCGTGTATCTCTGGGCCGAGCCGTCGAGCAGCTCGCCCGCGAGCCCTCGCAGGCCGCTGGTGCCAAATTTGAGCTTGTCGCTCACGATATCCCCCTGTCGCGCCGGCAGTGTTGCCACAATGCCACGCATGCAGGCAAGGTCCTTTACTGCCTATCTCAAGGCATTGTTAACCGGGCGACACAGCATTCGTTCCATGGGGGCCGAGCGCGGTAAAAGCACACCGTCGCCGCGGATCGACTGGCTCGGTTGAGGGCAAAGACGCTGCGGAACCGGTCGGGCCTAGCCCTGCTCCATGACCTGCTTGACCTTGGCGGCCAGATCGGCACGGCGATAGGGCTTTTGCAGAAGGTGAACGCCGGGATCGAGACGGCCCTGATGGACGATGGCGTTCTCGGTATAGCCGGAGGTGAACAGAACAGGCAGGTCCGGATGGATCTGCTGTACCGCTTCGGCCAGCTGCCTGCCGCTCATGCCCCCGGGCATCACCACATCGGTGAACAGCAGGTCGAAGGTCGCGCCCTGTTGAAAGAGGTCGAGCGCCGCGCGCGCATTGGCGACGCTGGTGACCTCGTAACCGAGCCCGCTCAACTGGTCGCAGACATGCTCGCGGACGAGGCTGTCATCCTCGACCAGCAGGATGCGGCCCGACCCTCGCACGGACCGCGCAGGCGGGCTCGGCGCCTCGAGCCCCGTTGCCCCGCGATGGGCGCGCGGCAGGTAGAGCTTTACGCTCGTGCCCTCTCCGACCTCGGAATAGATCTTCACATGGCCACGCGACTGCTTGACGAAGCCATGCACCATGCTGAGCCCCAGCCCGCTGCCCCGGCCCATCTCCTTGGTTGTGAAGAACGGATCGAACGCCCGCTCGGCGATTTTGGCTGGCATTCCCACACCGGTATCGGACACGGCGATCAGCACATACTGGCCGGGCGACACCTCGTCGTGCATGGCTGCATAGGCATCGTCGAGATGGGCATTGGCCAGTTCGATGGTCAGCAGTCCGCCATCGGGCATGGCGTCACGCGCGTTGATGCAGAGATTGAGGATTGCACTTTCCAGTTGCGGCCCATCCACCATCGCCGCCCACAGGCCGCCACCGCGAACGATCTCGATCTCGACATGTTCGCCCAGCGTGCGCCGCAGTAGCCCGTCGAGTCCTGAGACCAGCCGATTGACATCCGTGGGCTTGGGGTCGAGCGCCTGCTTTCGCGCAAAGGCCAACAGGCTTCCCGTCAGTTCCGCGCCGCGCTCGGCCGCCATGCGCGTGATGCCGGCCAGCGCACCCAGCTGCGGGTCATCGGCCAAAGCCTCACCGAGCATTTCGGCATTGCCGAGAATGACGGTCAGCAGATTGTTGAAATCATGGGCGATGCCGCCGGTGAGCTGCCCCATCGCCTCCATGCGCTGCGAGCGCAGCACCGCCTCCTGCAGCGCCTGCTCGTTGGTGATGTCCACCATGCTGCCGACCATGCGCGTCGCAAGTCCGCGCGCATCACGGACCACGGCTCCACGATCGCGAACCTGGGCAACCGATCCATCGGCCCTGATGAGGCGATATTCGCCGATCCACGACGAGCGCTTGGACGCAACAAACGCCCGCAGGTCGGCATCGACCCGCTCCCTGTCGTCCGGATGGATGCGCAGAAGCCACGATTCGATGCCGAGTTCGGGCTCTGCGGGCTCATAGCCGAAATGGCTCGACAGCCCCTCGCCGAACCAGAGACGGCCGCGCGCGATGTCCCAGTCCCACACCACATCGGCGGCGACCCGCGCCACCATCCGGAACCGTTCCTCGCTGTCGCGAAGGGCCAGGTCCTGAGTAATGCGCTCGATCGCATTGCCGGCGACGCGACCCAGCCGTTCGATCAGCGCCAGATCTATGGGGTCGGGCTCGCGCGCATCGGGGTAGTAAACCGCGAGACTGCCGATCACCCGGCCATTGCGCCCGAAGATCGGATCGGACCTGCAGGCATGCAGCCCATGGTCGAGCGCCAGGCGTCGATAAGGCACCCAGAGAGGGTCCGTCGCGATATCCGTGGCGATGACCCGCGATTTGCGATGCATGGCCGTGCCGCAGGATCCGGCAACCGGTCCGATGGGGAGCCCGTCGATGGCGGCGCTGAAAGTTTGCGGCAGGTTCGGTGCCGCGCCGACGCTCAGATAGCGTTCGCCATCATTGAGCAGCAGGATCGAGGAGCGCCCCTTTGGCGAGAGGCTGTCGATCGCACGGGTGATCTTTTCGAGGATCGGCTGAAGCCCGGCGCCCGCGGCGACCATATCGATCACGGCGCTCTCGGTGGCGTGCGCCAACTCACGGACCTTGCGCAGGGTGATGTCGCGCTCGATGGCGATCCAGTGCGTCGGCCGGCCGTTCTCACCGATGATGGGCGAGATATCGAGGTCCAACCAGACTTCGCTTCCCGCGCGCGTGTAGTTGATGACCTGTGCCGTCACCGGCTCGCCGGCCTCCAGAGCCCTGCGAATACGATCGAGCTCGCTGCGCTGCGTGCGCCCACCCTGCATGAAGCGCGGGGTGCGGCCAATGACGTCTTCGGGCGCGTAACCCATGATGCGGGTGAAGGCGGGGTTCACGAAGACAATCCGCGGCCCCTCCCCCTCTTGGGTGGGCGCCTCAGTGATGACGACCATATCCTTCAGTCGCGCGACGGCTTGCGACAGCAGTTGCAGGCTCTTGCCATCAAATGGGAGGTCGACGCCTGTGCCGCCCATCTCGTCGTTATCCTCTGGATCAACCGACTTGCGAATCATGTCTGCGCGCCGGAGCAATCCGTAGCGCCGAGAAGCGTAACGGGAAGTTTACCATCCCGCCATCATTGCCCACGTGCTCTGCCGCTACATCAGGCCGCAGCGCCCATCCAGGCAAGGGCAGCCGGGGGCAGCATCGGCCGCGAAATGAAATAGCCCTGCGCCAGATCGCAGCCTGCGGACCGCAGGAGCGTCAAAGTTTCGAGCGTTTCGACGCCTTCGGCAACCGTACGCAGGCCGAGGGCGCGTGCCGCAGCGACGGTCGCGACGATCAGCCGGCGCGTCTCCTCGCTGCCCGTAGCCGCCCCGATGGTCTGACGATCAAGCTTCACGTCGTCGATGGGCAGCCGGACGAGCTGCCCCAGGCTCATCTCCGAAACATCGAAATCATCGAGTGCGAACCGCACGCCATGCGAGCGCATGCGCGCCATGGCGGCGAGCGAGGCTTCTCCGAGGTGACCGGGTTGCGCCTGTACTTCGAGCGTAAGGCGGCTCGGCGACACCTCATGGCGATCGCAGTGATGCAGCACGCGCTCGCAGAGATCGGGCTCGGCCAGCGACCCCATCGAGAGATTGACGGACATGGTGGCGCCGGCGGCGCGCGAACGGGCAAGCCAGCCCAGGCTTTCCCCCAGCACGAAGTCGGTGACCGATTCCTGCAAGCCCAGTCGCTCGGCCTGTTCGATGAACTGCGCCGCGCTCAAAGCCCCCAGTTCGGGATGATGCCAGCGCAGGAGAGCTTCGAAGCCATCGAGACGCCCATCGCAGCACCCGATGCGCGGATGCAGCACGATGAAGAGCTGGCCATCGGTGAGGGCAGCGGCGAGGTCCACATCCCGCAAACTGAGGCCGGACCCTGGCGCGAGCCCCGCTTCGGCAGCGGCGGGCGGCATGCCCTGCAACGACAGGAACCCGTCGATCGCGTCAACATCGGTTCGCGCGACGCAGCCCCCGATGACGGCCAGCCCCAATTCAAAGGCCAGACGCTCGAGCCGGTCGGCGCGCTCCGGATCGCATTTTCCTACCAGCATGACCATCGCGGCCGATGCGGCCTGCGCCACGGACTGAAGGACGGTCTCGGGATCGCCGCCATCGATGTCGACAGCGATGTGGCTGGGCGCCACGCGCGCAAGAGACGCCAGGTCGCCGGCCTCCATGCCCAGCCAGTCCAGCCCAAGCGGGTTGGCCCGTTCGCCCACCACCGCCAGCGAACCGGGCCGCGATTCGATCAGTACCAGCCGGTCGGAGACGGTGTCGTACACGGGGATCTCTCCTGAAGAAGACGGCAAAAATGTCGGCATTGCGGGCGTTACCATCGGCGGGCCGCGCGGGTCGTGCCGGCGGCGGCGCGCAGTTGCGGCGGCGATACTGCCGCCACGCGCGGCACATCGGACCCTGCGTGCACGGCCGGGCCATCGACGCAGGTGAAGCCGGCATCGCAGGCAGCAAGGGCGGCGCCGATGGAGTTGGCGCCATGCGCGAGGGTGCTGAGCCGCGACGCATTGGCCGTCGAGACGAATTCGCGCAGGCGCGGCAGCAATCGCGGATCGGCGCTGTTCGCCCCCGCCAGATTGCAGGACAAGGCCCAGATGCCGTCGATGCCAAGCAGCGCGCCGCGCGCTTCGAGGCTCTGCACATCCACTGCCAGCCACTTCACATGCGGGCGCAGGCGCTCCACGATGGTGGTGAGATGAGCCTTGGTCGCAGTGGCCGGCACGCCGGAAATCTCGAGGCCCACGAGGCGCTGATAGGCCGGGGGCAGCATGTCGAGCAGGCGCACATACTCATCCTGCGTCGCCCGCACCGCCAGCGTCGAATAGTTCACCGGGATCAGCACGATCACGCCGCGACGGCTCTTGAGAGCCTTGTGCAGCGCCGTCAGGGCCTTGGTGAACACGATATAATCGAGTTCGGCCAGGGTCTGGGTGACCTGCTTGGCATCGGCGAGGGCCTGGAACTGCTCGAGCGTCGCGCATCCGGCCGTCGTTTCGAGCACGGCGCGATTGTAGATCGTCACGCGGCTGCGGGCATGGATGGCAGGCACGAAGATCAGGTTGAAATTGGTGACCAGCGAGGCGCGGTAGCGCTTGGCGACCTGCTGGGCTTCGTGACGCATGTCGCCGAGCGACCCGTGCAGCGCCTCGATCAGGCTCGTCGCGGAACCCCGCGCCAGTCTCTCGGGGGAAACCTCGGCGATGAACGGTTCGACCTTGAGGGCTGTTGCAAGCTCGGGAAAATCGCGCAGGATGGCGGCACGGATGCGCTGGGAAATATCCTCACCGGCCGCGCGCGCCTCCGTCACGCCCAGATCAGCGAAGCAGACGATGAACCCGACATCGCCATTGCGCCGGTAGAAATCCGCTGGGCGCAGCGCCTGGGAGAGCTCGTGATCGGCGCTCGCCATGATCGCATCGGCGAGCACTGGCCAGCGATCGCCTAGGGCAGCGCGAATGTCATCGAGCCCGAGCATCTCGACGGCGCCGGCGACAACCGCGGCACCGGCCGCGCGCGCGGCGCTGCTCAGTTGCGCCAGTCGCAGGTCGAAATCCTGCGGCTGCTCCACGCGCTGGGTTTGAGGCTCGTCCCCTTCCGGTTGCGGCTCGGAGGCAAGCCGTGCCGGTATGGCGATATCCTCGCCAGCCCGATCCGGTTCGCCGGCGCCGCGCAATCGCCCCAGGAAGGCCCGCAACTCGTCCAGCATCGCCCCTCCTGTCTGCCTCAGGCCGGATGCCGCTTTAAATCGCCGCTGCCCGGCCGATTGAAGGCGTCGACGAGGCTGGTGCGGAAGGCATCGAACGGCACGGGCCGGGCAAAATAATAGCCCTGCGCCTCGTCGAACTGGCAATCGCGGATAACCGCCAGATCCTCGGCGCTTTCGACGCCCTCGGCAACCGAGCGCACATGGAAGCTGTGGGCGAGCGCAGAAGCCGCACGGCACACGGCCCGCTTGCGCAGATCGCTGCCGGCGCCCGTCACGAAGCTGCGGTCGAGCTTGAGTTCGGCGAATGGCAGCTCGCGAAACCGGGAAAACGACGAATAGCCGGAGCCGAAATCATCGATCGAAAGCTCGACATTGTGCAGCTTGAGTTGGGTGGCAACCTCATGGGCGGCCAGAATGTCGCTCACCACTTCGTCTTCGGTGACCTCGATGATCAGGCCCGGATGCGCGAACGGATTGGGCCAGGCATCGCGGATCATGTCGACGAAGGTCGACTTCTGCATGAGCGCGATGGAGGCATTGATCGAGAATTTGACGCCCTGGGCGAAGATCGGAAGATCGCGGTGGTGGCGCGATGCCGTTTCGATCACGAACTGCGTCATGTCTTCATAGGCGGTGCTGCCGGATGCGGGCACGAAGGATACGGGCGGGATGATGCCAAGCTCGGGATGCCGCATCCGGATCAGCGCCTCGGCACCGACCACCTTCCCGGTCGGAACGCAGATCTTGGGCTGGTACCAGAGCTCGAGCCAGCCCTGGGCCAGGGCATGGGCGACGTTGACGCGCCGGGTGGGCTGGGCATCGAGAACCGCGAGGCCTCCGGCCTCGGGTTCGGTCGCCTCTGATAGGACCCGGGCGAGGTCGGCGGATCTGACAGGCTTGCGCAGTGGCGACATCATCCGCAAGCCGCGGCGCGCGCCCATGGCCCGGACATTGTCGAGCGTCTGCGGGTCGATGCCGCTCACGAGCAGAACGAGACCCGAAAAATTCTGCAATGCCAGATGATTGAGAACCTGCACTGCATCGGATCGTCCCAGCGAGAGATCGAGCACGACCAGATCGGGCGTGAGGTCCCTGAGCTGATCGAACACCCTCTCATCCGGAACAACCCCGTGTGCATCGAGCCCGAGGCGGGCCGTCATCTGCACGAGCGTCTCACGGACCCAGGGGTCGTCGTCGATCACAACAACCCTCTGACCCGGTCCGATTCCCCCAACCGGCTCCATGGCGCAATCCCCCGATCGCCGTTCGTCCGATTTCAGACGCCGCATTACTTTAGCAGGCATGCCAGCTCCAACCGTCCAGAGGGATGTGGATACGGGAATACCTTTATGCCTTGGTTAAAGTGACCCTGCGTTTTCGCCCTGTGCTTTTGAGGCAGGGTTCATTCGTCGAGAACTGCACGCACCTTTTTCGCGATGTCTGCCTTGCGAAAGGGTTTGCCCAGAAGATGCACGCCCTGATCCAGCCGGCCATGATGAACGATGGCGTTTTCAGTGTAGCCCGACATGAAGAGCACCTTGATGCCCTCCTGTAGCGCCTGGGCTGCTTCCGAAATCTGGCGCCCGGTGAGGCCACCACCGAGCACGACGTCGACAAGAAGGAGATCGAAAACCTCCTGCCCGTCGAGTGCGGCGAGAGCCCCCGTGCCATCCTCCACTACCACCACGTGATAGCCGAGGCCGGTGAGAATGTTCACAGCGTGATGGCGCACGAGAGCCTCGTCTTCGACGACGAGAATGCGTTCGCTGCCCGTCGGAACCGCCACCGCTTCCGGCAGTTGCCTCGCCTCCACGCCTTCCACACGCGCCCGGGGAAGATAGATCCGCACCGTCGTGCCCATGGCGGGCTCGCTATAGATGCTGATATGTCCCTTGGACTGCTTGACGAAGCCATAGGCCATCGAAAGACCAAGCCCGGTGCCGAGGCCCGCCGGCTTGGTGGTGAAAAACGGTTCGAACACCCTCTCCAGTACATCGGGCGTCATGCCCGATCCCGTATCGGTCACCGAGATGCAGATATAATGGCCTTCGGCCACCTCGAGCCGGCTGCCGGCATAGTCCCGATCGAGATAGGCCATGCTCGTCTCGATCGTCAGCTTGCCGCCCTCGGGCATGGCATGCAGGGCATTGATCGCCAGGTTGAGCAGCGCGCTTTCGAGCTGCCCCGCATCGACCATGGCCCGATCGATGGCCTTGTCGAGAATGAAGACAATGTCGATGGCGTCGCCCATGGTGCGCTGCACCAGCGGCTCGAGCTGGCCGAGGAGGCCATTGATATCGACAGCGCGGGGGTCGAGCGCCTGCTTGCGGGAGAACGCGAGAAGGCGCTGCGTCAGCTCAGCGGCCCGCTCCGCCGCCTTGAGGGCCATGCGCAGCTGGCTGGTCGCGGGATCGCGCTCGCTACGGTCTTCGAGCAGGTCGTCGATATTGCCGATGATCACCGTGAGCAGATTGTTGAAGTCATGCGCCACCCCGCCCGTCAATTGACCGACGGCCTCCATGCGCTGCGACTGGCGCAACTGCGCCTCGGTGTCCTTTTGCGCCGTGACGTCACGCAGCATGGCCGTCATCCCCAATTCCTGGGGGAATGCGTTGACGGAAAACCACAGAGCCTCGGGTGCGTAATAGAATTCGAACGTCGCCCGCTCGCGCGCCGCCGCGGCGCGCCTGAGCTCATCCTCGAACGGGGTTCCGAGCAGCCCCGGGAACAGCTGCCAGACCAAACGACCCATCAGGCGGTCCGCCCCCCTCTGCGTGAGGGCGAGCGTGGCGGGATTGGCATAGATGATGTGCCAGCGCGAATCGAAGGCGACGACGGCGTCGGTGAGGGTTGAGTAGATCGCATCGAGAGCGCCGCGCGCCCGGTCCGCCTCCTCGCTTTCGGCTTCCGCGCGCTGCAGTGCCTCGTTGATGCGCATCGCGGCCTCGAGCCGCTCCAGCACGAGGCCGGTCAATGCGCCAAGCTGGCGGAGCGCCCAAACAAGATCGGCATCCTCCTGCCCGCGGCCGGACGTGACAGCCTCGATGAGGCCCACCTCCTTGCCATCCGGCTTCACGATCGGCGCGCTGACGATGCCGCCGCCTCCGCTCAGTGGTGGCGTGGTCTCGGAACCGTGGGTCGAAAACAGCAGGGCTCTCGCACGCCGATGCGGCACGATGGCGAGAAGCACGGCATCGAGCCTTGCCATCAGCGTTGCAGGCCCCTCGGAAGCGACGAGCATCGCCGTTGCCTCCGCCAGAGCGCGCAGCGTCGACTGGCGCTCGCTGGCAAGCTTTTCCCGCGCGCGATAACTGCGATCGAGAAATATCGTGCCCAGCCCGATGGCGACGAGCACGAAGCTGGCAAGAATGATCTCGACGATCGCCAGCAGCGTCCAGCTCGCCAGCCTGTCCGCCTCCGAAAGACCGACATAGGCCACCAGCGAGAATTCCGGCACTCGCGTATAGGCAGAAATCCGGCGTTCGCCATCGATGAGGGCTTCGGCGAGATAGAGGCCATCATCCGCCGTCCTCAGCCGCTCGAACAGGGGGCCGTTCGAGAGATCCTGCCCGGGAACCGTCTCGTCATAAGGCGTGCGCGTCAAGGCTATGCCCTGTGCGGTGACCAGCCCCGACGTATCGCGATCGCCTGGCACCAGCGAGCGCTGGAACGCATGCAGCTGCTCGATCGAGATGACCGCCACAACCACGCCGACCCGCTGATCGTCCTGTTCGATGGCGCGGGTCATGGACGTCACCCAGCGTCCCTGGGCCGGCCCGGCGAGGTCCCTGCGCGGCGCGCTCAGCGTGTGGTCGTTGACCGCTGCGCCGGACCAGAACTCGGGCGGGGCCAGTTCAGAGAGCGAATTGATCCAGTCGCCGCCCGAACTGGCGATCACCTTGCCGTCGACGTCCGCGACGACATAGGCCAGCACGTTGCTCAACACATCCCGCCGTGTCTCGAGTCCGCCCCGCAAGAGGCGGGACGACGCGATGTCCTCACTTGAGGCCGACATCTCGCGCGCGATGCCAAGCAGCGACAGATCGATGCTGGTCAGTGTCTGGACGACATGTTCGACGAGAGCGCCGCGCAGGTTGAGCGCCTCGCGTTCGGCGACATGGATGGTTTCGGAGCGCAGAGCCGTGAGGTGGAAAGCCAGGCCCGCGATCACCACCGCGCCCACAAGCAGCGCCACGACACCATAGGACCGTCTGACCATCGGACTTGCCGCCTACCAGGACGTTGTGCCTCGCCGACGCAAGCCGAGGGCTGATTCTGCCGCGAAACGAGAGTGCACTGCGCGCAAAGACCTCTCAACTGCCGCGCAATGCATTTTGATGGTTTGAGGCGCTTTCCAACACCTTCCATTGCAGCCCCCTTGTCTTGATCGCCGGGCGCCACTGGGCTAATCACCGATGCGCATCGCGCCCTGAGGATGGGCCTGTAGCTCAATGGTTAGAGCCGACCGCTCATAACGGTCTGGTTGCAGGTTCGAGTCCTGCCGGGCCCACCATCCTCCTCTCTCCATAGCGGCTTTTGCACCGACTCTTGGAAGGCGGGTCTCTTTGCGCCATGCCAGTCTCGCGATGCGCGGTTGTCTCGAAAAGCAATGCTCCTCGGCTCGGCAAGATGAGGCGGCCGTGCCTCGCGCTCGGCCAAACAACTGGGCTAATGTTCATCCAGTGCAGCCGAGGCGGGACGCCCGGCTTCGAAGGAGATGATGATGGCCCTCTATTCGCGCAGACGAGTTCTTCAGGGAGCCGGGCTTTTGCTGGCCTCGACTGCCCTGCCCTCGTGGTCCTTTGCCCAGGATACGCCGAGCGGCGGGCGGCTGATCGTGGCTGCGGATTCCGAGCCGCGCAACCTCAACCCTGCGATCGTCGCGTCCAACGGCGTGTTCTTCATTTCCAGCAAAGTGATCGAGGCGCTTGCGGAAGCCGATTTCGAGGCTGAGGGAGGGGTCGTACCGCGGCTTGCGGTGTCGTGGGAAGGGTCTGAGGATGGCCTCAGCGCGACGTTCAAGCTGCGCGAGGGCGTAGTCTGGCATGACGGGCAGCCCTTTACGTCGGCCGACGTCGCCTTCTCGGCCATCGAGGTCTGGAAGCCGCTGCAGAACCTCGGGCGCATCGTCTTCGCCAATCTCGAAAGCGTCGACACGCCTGACGACCTGACGGCAGTGTTCAACTTCTCCAAGCCCACCCCCTTCCAGTTGCTGCGCAACGCGCTGCCGGTGGTGACGAGCGTACTGCCCCGTCATCTCTATGAAGGCACGGACATCGCGGCCAACCCGGCCAATGCCGCACTCGTGGGCACCGGACCGTTCAAGTTCGCCGAATATCGTCCTGGTGAGTATTACCGGCTCGAGCGCAACGCCGAGTATTGGGGCGAAGGCCAGCCGAGGCTCGACGAGATCATCTACCGCGTCCTGCCCGATCGTGCCGCCGCGGCCGGCGCGCTAGAAGCCGAGGAAATTCACCTCGCGGCGTTCTCCGCTGTCCCGCTCGCCGACCTTGCACGCATCTCGCAGGTGCCGGGTATCGAGGTCGTCTCCAAGGGTTATGAGGGCCTGACCTATCAGCTGGTGGTGGAGATCAATCACCGCCGCGCCGAGCTGGCCAATGTCGAGGTGCGCCGGGCGATCGCCCATGCCATCGACAAGCAGTTCGTCATCGACACAATCTTCCTCGGCTATGCCAAGCCGGCCACCGGCCTCGTGCCGCAGAACGCGCCGGAATTCTACAATCCGGATGTGCCGCAATACGACTTCGATGTCGCCAAGGCCAACGAATTGCTCGATGCGGCAGGCTATCCGCGCGGCGCCAATGGCGTGCGGTTCTCGCTCAAGCTGCTGCCGGCTCCCTATTTCAACGAGACCCGTCAGTTCGGCGATTATCTGCGGCAGGCGCTTGCCGAAATCGGCATCGATGCGCAATTGGTCAACAACGACTCCGCCGCCCACCAGAAGGCAGTCTATACGGACCATGATTTCGATCTTGCCGTTGCGCCGCCGGTCTTCCGCGGCGATCCGGCGATTTCAACCACCATCCTGCTGCGCTCGGGCACGCCGGCCGGGGTCAGCTTCTCCAACCAGGGCGGCTACGCCAATGCCGAGATCGACGCCCTGATCGACCAGGCGGCCGAAACGGTGGATACCGAGGCCCGCACCGCACTCTACAACACGCTTCAGGAGAAGGTGGCAGAGGACCTGCCGCTGATCAACGTCGCCGAATGGGGCTTCATCACGGTGGCCCGCACATCCGTGCTCAATGTCGGCAACAATCCGCGCTGGGCCGTGTCAAACTGGGCGGATGTGGCCCTGGAGCAGTGATAGGCTGATCCCGGAACCGGAGTCGGCGCCATCTTGAACCGTGCCCTGCGCCTCGTGGGACGTCGCGCGATCAGCAGCATTCCTGTGCTGCTGATCGTGGTCGTCGGCACGTTCTTTCTGCTGGAATCGGCATCTGGCGATGCGGTCGATGCCTATCTGGTGTCCATCGGAGGCGGTGATGCCGCGCTGGTTGCGCAGTTGCGGCAGAGTTACGGGCTGGATCAGTCGGCGCTGAGCCGGCTCTGGCTTTATCTCGGTTCGCTCCTGCGCTTCGATCTCGGCTGGTCGGTGGGGTTCAACCGGCCGATCGCCGGGCTCATCCTCGAGCGGCTGCCCAACACGCTTTACCTCATGGGCAGCGCCACCGCGCTCTCGTTCGTATTCGGCACCCTGCTCGGCATCGTAGCCGGCGCAAAGCCGGGCAGCCTTCGCGATCGCGTGCTGTCGATCGGCTCGCTGGCCCTTTACGCCGTGCCGAGCTTCTGGCTGGGGCTGGTCCTGTCTATCACCTTTGCGGTGCAGTTGCGCTGGTTTCCGACCTCCGGCATCGAGACGATCGCCTCGGGCAAGGAGGGCCTCGACCGTGCGCTCGACATCGCCCGCCATCTGGTGCTGCCCGTCTCGGCGCTCGCGCTGATCTATCTGGCGCTCTTCCTGCGGCTGATGCGCGCCGGAATGGCCGAGATCTGGCGGCTCGATTTCGTCCGCGCCGCCCGCGCCAAGGGTCTTGCGCCGTCTCGGATCGTGCTGCGCCATGTTGCGCGCAACGCGTTGCTGCCGGTAGTGACCATGCTGGGGCTCCAGGCCGCATCGATGCTGGGCGGCAGCGTCGTCATCGAAAGCGTCTTTGCCATTCCCGGCTTCGGCCGGCTGGCGCAGGAGGCAGTTGGCCTGCGCGACGCGCCCCTGCTGATGGGCATCATCGTGGTCAGCGCGCTGCTGGTGATCTGCGTCAACATCGTCATCGACCTCATCTATGTGCTCCTCGATCCGCGCGTGGGTGCCTCAGAGGTGTCCTCGTGAGTGCGGTTCGACGGTTCATCGGCTCGCCGGAAGGCGTGATCGGCGCGCTGCTTTTGCTCGTGCTTGCCGCCATCGCGCTCCTGGCGCCGCTATTGTTTCCGGGCGATCCGCTTCGCATCGCCGGCCGACCGCTGCTGGTGCCGTTTGCCGATCCCGCGTTCCCGCTCGGCACCGATCGGTTGGGCCGGAATGTGCTTGCCGGGCTCGTGCATGGCGCGCGGGCGTCGCTGCTGGTGGGCATCGCTGCGGCGCTGGTCGCTGTGGCCATCGGCGCGATCATCGGTACGCTGGCGGGCTTTGCCGGCGGCCTCGTCGACGAAGCGCTGATGCGGGTGGTCGACGCGTTCCAGATCGTGCCCGGCTTCCTGCTGGCGCTTGCCTTTGTCAGCGTGGCGCAGCCGACCTTGCCGGTGGTAATTTTTGCCATTGCGCTCGGGGCCTGGACCGGACCGGCAAGATTGGCGCGCGCCGAAGTGCTGTCGATCCGCGAGCGCGATTATGTCGCTTCGGCTCGCATCATCGGCATGCATCCGCTCGAGATCGCGCTGCGCGAAGTGCTGCCCAACGCCATCCCTCCGGTCCTAGCCCTGAGCGCGGTCATCGTCGCCGGCGCGGTGCTGACCGAAGCGGCGCTGTCCTTCCTCGGGCTGGGCGATCCCAACATCGTAACCTGGGGCTCGATGATCGCCGAAGGCCGTAGCGTCCTGCGCTCGGCGCCCTACCTCTCCATCGTGCCGGGCCTCGCTCTGGTGGCAACCGTCATCGGCGTGTACCTCTTCGGTGAGGGTCTCGCCACCATGCTCGCCCGGAGGGATCGGGCGTGACGGCACTGCTGCACCTGACGGAATTGTCCGTAACTTACCCCCGTCAGGCAGAGCCTGCGCTCGACGCTGTCTCCCTCGACATCGCGCCCGGCGAAAAGCTCGCGATCATCGGAGAGAGCGGGTCGGGCAAGAGCACGCTTGCGCTCGCTCTGGCAGGCCTCCTGCCACGCGGTGCGAGGCTTTCGGGCAACATCACCTGGCCCTCGCTCGGCCGCAGCGCCAGGGCTGGAGCCGATTTCGGCATGGTGTTCCAGGATCCGGGCGCAAGTCTAAATCCGGTGCTGCGCATCGGCGAGCAGGTGGCCGAGGCCGCGCAGCGCCATCTCGGGCTGGATTGGGAAAAGGCCGGCATCCTTGCGCTCGAACTTCTGGGCCGCGTCCGCATTCCGGATCCGGAACTGGCGATGCGGGCCTATCCACACCAGTTTTCGGGCGGGCAACGCCAGCGGATCGCGATCGCGGCAGCCATCGCCGCCCGGCCCCGCCTGCTCATCGCCGACGAGGCAACCAGTGCGCTCGACGTGCTCGTGCAGGCCGAAATCGTGGCGCTCTTCCGCGACCTCTGCGCCGCCGATGGCATGGCGCTGATCCTCATCACCCATGACATCGCGCTGGCGGCGAGCCTTGCCGACCGCATCGCGGTGATGCATCAGGCTCGGCTCGTCGAACTGGCCCCGGCGCTGCAATTGGTGGAGACGCCGCAGGCCGATTATACCCGCCATCTTCTCGGCACGCATATCGACCTTACCGATACCCCGCGCATCGGACGGACGGTGCCATGAAGGAAGGCCTCGCGACGGACGGTGCAGAGCCCCTGCTCGTTGCCAATTCCATCAGCCGGCGCTTCATCAGCGGCGGCCGACGGGTCACCGCGCTTGATGACGTGTCGATCACCCTGTCGGCCGGCGAGACGCTGGGACTTCTGGGGCCCTCGGGCAGCGGCAAATCCACCCTTGCCCGCGTCATCACGCGTCTCATCGAACCCGATGCCGGCGAGGTCAGCTTTGCCGGGCAGGACTGGCTGGGGCTCAAGGGCAGCGCCCTGCGCCGCCAGCGCCGGCTGATGCAGATGGTGTTCCAGGATCCGCTCGGCGCCTTCAACCCGCGCGCCAGCGTCCTTTCCGCGATCACCGATCCTCTGCGCATCCACAGGCTCGCGCCGCGCGGCCAGTGGCGCATGAGGGCCAACGCCCTGCTCGACCGCGTTCAGCTGCCTGCCAGCCTTCTTGATCGCGGGATCGGGGAGATTTCGGGCGGCCAGCGACAGCGTGTCGCCCTCGCGCGGGCCTTGGCCTGCGAGCCCCGGCTCATTGTGCTCGATGAAGCGGTATCGGCGCTCGATGTGTCGATCAGGGGCCAGATCCTCGACCTGCTCGTCGAGCTGCAACGCCAGGATGGGTTGGCCTATCTCTTCGTCTCCCATGATCTCGCAGTCGTCAAAGCGGTGGCCCACAGGGTCGCGATCATGGACGCGGGTAGGATCGTGGAAACCGGTCCCACCGGCCGAGTCATCGCCCAGCCCTCGTCCCCCATGGCGCGCGCGCTGATCGCCGCCGTGCCCCGTCTTCATCAAGAGAGGCCTAGATGATCCCTGCCCTCGCCGCCGCCGCCCTTCTCGATATTCCACCGTTTCCGCCCAGCCGGATGGCCGAACTTGCGGACCGGCTGGCTGCGATCCTCAACACGAAAAACGATGTGCTGATCGTCCAGGGCGAGGCAATCCTTGCGCTCGAAGCCGTGGCGACCAGTCTCCCCCGCCGGGGCATGCGCGCCCTCAATATCGTGACAAGCCCCTATGGCGACTGGTTCGGCCGCTGGCTGTGCCGGGCCGGTGCGGAGGTGACCGATCTGCGCGCCTCGGGCGGGCAACCGATCGAGGCTCCAGCCGTCGAGGCCGAACTGGCCAAAGGCGGTTACGACCTCGTAGCGCTCGTCCACGCAGAATCCTCGAGCGGCATTCTCAATCCGCTCGAGCCCATCGCGCGTGCAGCCGGGGCCGCTGGTGCGCTGGTCATCGTCGATGCCGTGGCCTCGGTGGGTGGCCACGAGCTCGATGTCGATGCATTGGGCATCGACATCGCCGTCATCGGCGCGCAGAAATCGCTTGGCGGATCGGCCGGCCTCTCGGCGCTGTCGGTGAGCCCGGCTGCGTGGGAGCGGCTTCTCGCGCCCGGCGCGCCGGAACTCTCCTCTCTCTCGCTGCTCGATCTCAAGCACAACTGGCTCGACAAGGGGCGCGGCGCCTTGCCCGGCATGCCCTCGGCGCTCGAGCTTCATGCCCTCGATGCCGCCCTCGACCGGGTCGAGCGCGAAGGGCTTGCCGCAGTCATCGCCCGCCACGCCCGCGCCGCGGAGGCCACCCGGGCAGGGCTCGTCGCCCTCGGACTGACAGCGTTCGTGTCGCCGGATCGCGCATCCAACCTCACCACGGCGGCCGTACCGCCACCGGGCATCGGGATCGGCAACCTGCTCTCCGCCCTTGCGCCCTTCGATACCGGCATAGGTCCCGGTATCGGGGAAGCTGCCGAAAGGCTTGTCCGGCTCAACCACACAAGTCCGCGCGCAGCACTCCAGCCGGTGCTGACCGGCGTCCTGGCGGTCGGGCAGGCTCTCGCAAGCTTGGGATGCAGCGTCGATCTCGGGGCCGCCGCTGCCGTCATTCTTAGCCATTACGACGGGCGTGCGCGATGAAACGGGCGGTTCTCTTTGATCTCGATGATACGCTGATCTTCGCCTACGCCAATCCGGCCCCGGCGTGGCATGCGGTAGTGCGCGAGTTTGCGGAGGGGCTTGCCGGCCATGATCCGGGCGCTGTCGCGACGGTGATTGCCGACAGCACCGCGAGTTTCCTCAGCGATGACGACAATCGTCGTCGCTGGCGGCTCCAGGCCGTCGCGACAAGGCGATCGGTCGTGCGCAACGCCGTCCTTTCGGCCGGGTTCACGGGGCTCGATACTGTCGCCGACGCCATCGCCGATCGCTACGCCGCCTATCGCGAAGAGAACATGTACCTCTATCCCGACGCCTTGGCCGTCATCGACACCTTCCGTGCGCGTGGGCTCAAGCTCGGGCTCGTGACCAACGGCGCGACCGAGGTGCAGAATGCCAAGATCGACCGCTTCGGTCTGCGCCATCGCTTCGATCACATCCAGGTCGAGGAGGAGGCCGGTTTCGGCAAGCCCGACGGCCGGGCCTATGTGCATACTCTTGCGGCACTCGCGGTCGACCCTCAGGACGCAGGGATGATCGGGGATGATCTCGTCTGGGACGTTCTGGCGCCGCAGCGGCTGGGCATGACGGGCATCTGGTACGACCCCTTCGGCATCGGGCTTTCTGCCGATGCGCCGGTGGTGCCTGATCGCCGGATCCTGCGGCTGACCGAAGTGCTCGACGCCTGACCATCAGCGCATGAGCGTTCCGAGGCGCTCGGAGATGTATCGTTTCTCCGCCCGTACGCCGGTGGAAAATTCATTCGCCGTGACGCTCTGCACGCGCAAGCCCATGATTGCGGCGGCGATGGAGACGCGGCAGGTCATGGGCTATATTGGCTCAACGCTTTCAACCGAGATACTACCATGACCTCCAGGCCCCTGCTTTTCGTCGCCGCCCTTCTTGCCGGCGCAAGCTTTTCGGCAATCGCGCTCGGGCAGGGCTTCAACCCTGACGCCAGCATCCGCATCGGATCGCTCTACGAGCCGCAGAACCTCGACAACACCGCCGGCGCCGGCCAGGGCATCAACGAGGCCTTCAACGGCAATGTCTATGAGGCGCTGTTTCAACTGACCGATGCCGGCACCGTCGAGCCGCGCCTCGTCGAGAGCTACGAGGCGAGCGAGGATGGCCTCACCTATACCTTCAAGCTCAAGGAAGGCGTGACCTTCCACTCCGGCGATCCCCTGACCGCCGCCGACGTCAAATACTCCATCGAGCGCGTCACTGCCGAAGCCTCCAAAAGCTCGCGCAAGCGCAGCCTCTCCACCATTGCCGGCATCGAGACACCTGATGACCAGACGGTCGTGATCACGCTGTCCGCGCGGTCGATTTCCCTGCCCTACAACCTCTCCTATGTCTGGATCGTCAACGACGCGGCGGGCGACATCACCTCGGCCGAGGACGGTACCGGCCCATACACCCTTGCCGAATGGCGTCGGGGCTCGGCCCTCGCGCTCTCGCGCTTTGATGGCTATTGGGGCGAGGCCCCCAGCAATGGCGAGGTGATCTACACCTATTTCACCGATGCCACGGCGCTGAATAACGCCCTGCTGACCAACGCCATTGACATCATCACCTCGGTGCAGAGCCCGGATTCGCTGGCCCAGTTCAGCGGCAATCCGAGCTACACGGTCACTGAGGGCGCCTCGACCACCAAGGAACTGCTCGCCTATAACGACCGGGTGGCCCCCTTCGACAACGTCAAGGTACGCAAGGCCCTCGCCCGAGCCACCGACAAGGCGCGGCTGCTCAATTCGATCTGGGGCGATTACGGCACGCTGATCGGCTCGTTCGTGCCCCCTACCGATCCGTGGTATGTCGATCTCACGGGCGTCGATGCCTATGACGTCGAGAGCGCCAAGGCCCTGCTCGCCGAAGCCGGCTATCCCGATGGCTTCACCTTCACCCTGGATACGCCGGACTATGATCCGCACCCGATCGTCGCGCAGTTCCTGCAGACCGAATATGCCAAGATCGGCGTCACGGTGAACATCAACATCATCACCGCCAATGAATGGTATACCAAGATCTACCAGGAGCGGAATTTCGAGGCGACGCTGCAAGAGCACGTCAACCACCGCGACATCGTTTTCTACGGCAATCCCGACTTCTACTGGGGTTACAACAATCCCGACGTGGTCAAGCTTATCGCCGACGCCGAGGCCGCCGGCTCGGAAGCCGAGCAGTTCGAGAAACTCACCGAGGCCAACAAGATCATCGCCGAGGATGCGGCCAGCAACTGGCTCTATCTCTATCCGCAGATCGTGGTGTCGGCGGCCAATGTCACCGGCTATCCGGTCAACGGGCTGAACTCGCAGTTCTTCGCCTATGACATCGAGAAAGCTCAATAGGCTTCGAGCCTTGAAGCGCTTGCGCTGAAGCGCTCACCGCAGGCCAGTCCAGCATCTCGCCGGACTGGCTCTGCCCGCAAAAACCGCCACCGGCCGACCAGCCGGTGGCTTTGCCTTTTAAGCCCCGCTATTGTTGCGACACCCCTCGCGCAAGGACGTCCGCCATTCTCGCCTACACCCTCCGCCGCACGCTGATTCTCATCGTCTCGCTCTTCGTTGCGGCGGTGGTGCTGTTCGTGCTCCTGCGCCTTCTGCCCGGCGATCCGGCCAACGCGCTGCTCGGCGTCGGCGCGACGCCGCAGCAGATCGAAGCGGCGCGGGCGCAGGTGGGGTCGGACCAGCCGCTGCATGTGCAGTTCGGCACGTTCATCGGAAATCTCGCGCGGCTCGATCTCGGCACATCCTTTGTCAGCCGCGCTTCGGTGCTCGAAGAGATCGGCAACCGCATGTCGGTGACCCTGCCGCTGACCGCGCTGGGCTTTCTGATCGCCATCACCCTCGCCGTGCCGCTCGGCATGCTGTCGGCCATTCGCGCCGATCGCTGGTATGGCGCGGCGATCTCCGTCATCTCCCAGCTCGGCATCGCTATCCCGGTTTTCTGGGTGGGCATCCTCTTGGTGACGCTCTTTGCGATAAACCTCCGCTGGCTGCCATCGGGTGGCTTCCCCCTGCGCGGCTGGAGCAATTTTGGTGAAGCGGCCATCGGCATGGTGCTGCCCGCGCTCACCATCGGGCTCGTGATGGGCGCGTCGCTTTTGCGCTATGTCCGCGCCGCAACGCTCGATGTGCTGGGCAGCGACTATCTGCGGACGGCACGCGCGCTCGGCGCGGGTTTCACCGAGGCGCTCGTCAGGCACGGGCTGCGCAATGGCGCGGTTCCGGTGATCTCGATCCTCGGCATCGAGCTGGCGACGACCTTTCTCGGCGCCGTCGTCATCGAGCGCGTCTTCAGCCTGCCCGGCCTCGGATCTATGCTTCTGCTCGCGATTCAGCAGCGCGACTACCCAAATGTGCAGGGCGTGCTGTTCGTCTCGACGCTGCTGGTGCTCATCATCGGCTTTGCCGCAGATCTTGCGCAGCGCCTCATCGACCCGCGCCTGCGCGGGCGGACGCGGGTGGAGGCATGAGTGACGTTGCTGCATCGCCGAACCGCCGGAGGGGTATCGTCTCGCTCACCCTCATGGCAGGTATAATGCTGGTCGGCCTGCACATCGCCATCGGCCTACTGACCCTCGTCTGGCTGCCCTATGAGCCCAACGCCTTCACCGGTGGCCGGCTCGAAGGAGCGAGCCTTGCCCATTGGGTGGGCACGGACCGGCTGGGGCGAGACCTCTTTACCCAGTTGATGATCGGCAGCCGCATCGCCCTGACCGTGGGCCTTGGCGCCGTGGCGATCGGGGCCACCATCGGGGTCAGCATCGGCATCCTGGCGGCCTTTGCCAGCCGCTGGCTCGATGATGCGCTGGCCGCCACCCTCGATATCCTCATCGCCTTCCCGACCCTGCTCATCGCCATGTTGGTGGTGGCAGCCAGCGATACGGCGAGCCTCGGCTCTGCCATCGTCGCGCTTGGCATCGCGCTTTCAGCCATCGTCGCACGCCTCACGCGCATTCTCGCCAAGCGCGTGCTGGTTATGGATTACATCACCGCCGCGCGAACCTCCGGCTCGAGCTGGCCCAAGATCGTCGCGATCCATGTGCTGCCCAATATCTGGCCGACGCTCTCGGTGAATTTCGCCCTCCAGTTCGGGCTGGCCGTGATCGCGGAAGCTTCGCTTTCTTACCTGGGGCTCGGCGCGCCACCGCCCAATGCTTCGTGGGGCCGGATGCTGCAGGAGGCGCAGGGCACGGTCTACACCGCTCCCTTGGGCGCCATCGCACCCGGTATTGCACTCGTTTCCCTCGCGATCGGCGTCAACCTGCTGGCCGATGGGCTGCGGGCGCGGATCGATGCCGCGAGGACGTTGTCATGAGCCCGCTGCTCGAGATCACCGGGTTGAGCGTTCGTTCGGCAACCAAGGTCCTCGTCGATACTCTGTCGCTGACCCTGCAACGCGGCGAGCGGCTCGGGCTGATCGGGGAATCGGGCTCCGGCAAATCACTCACCGCGCTAGCTGCGACTGGCCTGCTTGCGCCGGGGCTGCGCGCCAGCGGATCGGTGAAGCTGGCCGGTCGCGAGGTCGTCGGCGCCGCGGACCGCGACCTCGATCAGTTGCGGGGGAAGGCTGTCGCCATCGTCTTCCAAGAGCCCCTGACCGCGCTCGATCCACTGATGCGGGTGGGTCGGCAGATCCGCGAGCCGTTGCGGCGGCGGGCGCGCCGCGATGGCCGGCCGCTTTCGGGCCAGGCGCTCGATGCGGCTGTGCTCGCCATCATGGTCGATGTCGCCCTGCCCGATCCGGTGCGCATCGCGCGGGCCTATCCGCATGAGCTATCCGGCGGGCAGAGGCAGCGCGTTGCGATTGCGATGGCAATTGCCTGCGAGCCGGACCTGCTGATCGCCGACGAGCCGACCACCGCCCTCGATGTCACCACACAGGCCGAGATCATGGCGCTGCTCGACCGGCTGGTCCGCGACCGCAATATGGCGCTGCTGTTCATCAGCCACGACCTGCCGCTGGTCGCAAGCGCTGTGGAGCAGGTCATCGTGCTGCGCCAGGGCGTTGCCGTTGAATCGGGGCCGGTTGCGCGGGTCTTTTCCGAGCCGGCTCACGATTACACACGCAGCCTGCTGTCGGCGGCGCGGCGCTTCGATGCGGCGCTGGAGGGGCGGCAATGACCCTCATCAGCGTCGACCGGGTCAGCTTCGGCTATACCGCCGAGCGCCGCATTCTCGATGATGTCTCGTTCGCGATGGAGAGCGGCGACACGGTCGGCCTCGTAGGCGAATCCGGCTCTGGCAAGACCACCCTGCTCCGTCTGCTGCTGGGACTGGCCCGGCCCGATAGCGGAACCATCACCTTCGATGGTGCGTCGCTTGATCCGCGCAACGCCGCCTTCATGCGGCAGTTTCGTCGGCAGGCGCAGATCGTCTTCCAGGACCCCTATTCGTCGCTCGATCCGCGCCAGAAGATATCGTCCATCATCGCAGAACCCCTGCGATCGCTGCGCATTCCCGGCGACCACCGGCAGATGGTGGCCGATGCCCTGTCGTCGGTGGGGCTCGATGCCGATGCCGCCGGGCGCTATCCGCACCAGTTCTCCGGGGGCCAGCGCCAGCGCATCGCCATCGCCCGAGCCATCGTGGCGGGTCCTCGCCTGTTGCTGGCCGACGAGGCCGTGAGCGCGCTCGATCTCACGACCAAGATCCGCATTGTCGAACTGCTGGCCAGCCTCGGCACCAGGATGAGCCTGCTGTTCGTTTCCCACGATATCGGCGTGGTGGCCGCGCTCTGCCGCCGCATCGTCATCCTCGAACGCAGCCGCATCGTCGAAAGCGGCGACACAGCCGAAGTTCTGGCCCGACCCCAGCACCCCTATACGCAGCGGTTGCTTGCCAGCGTACCGCGCCTATCCCTCAAGGACACACGATCATGACCGACCAGCACAAAGCCTATCTCCAGTGGCAGGCCCGCCGCCTCGAGGCGCTGAAGGCGCCCGATGGCTGGCTCAACATCATAGCGCGCGAGTGGCTGTCGGAAGGTACGGTGCGTATGGGCAGCGCCTCGGACAACGACATCGTGCTTCCGGCCGGGCCCGCCCATGTCGGCACACTCACCCAGGACCACGAAGGTGGCGTTACCTACACGCCCGCCGATGGCGGCGCACCCATCACGCTCGCCCTCTCCAAGGCGCACCCGCCGCGCTTCACCTCTGGCACGCTGCTGCTCGAGGTCACAACGCTCAACGGCGAAAATGCCTTGCGCGTGCGCGATACCGCATCGAAGGCGGGCGACGCCCTGCCGCCCATCGCGTATTTCCCCTACGATCCGAGCTGGCGACTGACGGCCGAGTGGGTGAAGCTCGACGCGCCGATGGGGCTCACCATCACCACGTCCAAGGCCATCACCACCGAGGTCGAGGCCAGTCACAAGGCGGTCTTCAGCAAGGATGGCGTGGCCTATGAACTCCTCGCCACCCACGGTACGCCGCAAAGCCCGCAATTCGTCATCCGCGACCTGACATCGCGCGACAGCACCTATGCCGCCTGCCGTTTCGTCTATGGCGAGGAGGTGACGGACAAGACAATCGTGCTCGATTTCAACAAGGCCATCAACCCGCCCTGCGCCTTCACCGAATTCGCCGTCTGCCCCCTGCCGCCGGCCCAAAACGTGCTGCCGATCCGGATCGAGGCGGGAGAAAAGCGCCTGGCCGGCGGGCACTGAGATCGGGCAGATACGGGGACCGAGCCATGACCGATGCCGCCGAGAACTCCGCTGCCATCATCGAGAGGCGCGAGGGTGCCGTTGCCATCCTCACCCTGTCGCGCCCCGAGGCGCGCAATGCCTTCGATGATCCAACCCGCCGCGCCATGATCGCAGCCTGCGAGCGACTGGCGGCTGCCCCTTCGGTGAAGGCAGTAGTGTTGACGGGCGCCGGCCCCGCCTTCTGCGCCGGCGGCGACATCAAGGCCATGGGCGCGCGGCTGGAGGCGGGTTCGGGAGAGATCGCCGCCGCCGGCTGGCAGAGCCAGGCGCTGACCCAGCAGCTCATCGCCACGCTCACCCGCCTGCCCAAGCCGACCATCGCCGCCGTCAACGGGGCGGCGGCCGGGCTCGGCTGCGATCTCGCTCTGGCCTGCGACCTCATCATCGCAGCCCCTAAGGCGAGCTTTGCCATGAGCTATATCCGCATGGGCCTCGTGCCCGATGGCGGCGGGCTCTATCTGCTGCCGCGTCGCATCGGCCTTCCACGTGCCAAGGAACTGATCTTTTCGGGCCGCACGGTGCGTCAGGACGAGGCGCTTGCCATCGGACTAGCCGATCGCGGCGGCGGCGAAGAGACGCTGGTGGAGGAGGCCGTCGCCTGGGCCACCGAGCTTTCGAGCGGATCGCCCCTCGCCCTTGCACTGGGCAAGACCATTCTCAACGGCTCACTCGAAGCTTCGCTCGACAATGTCTTCGAGCGCGGCCGGACTGCGCAGGCGATGTGCTATACGAGCAACGCCCATCGCGAAGCGGTTACGGCATTCCTCTCTGGCGTGCGCCCACCCCGCTGAACGAAACCGCCGCCCGGACGGATGTCCGGACGGCGGGCATTTGCCTCTGATCGATCGGCTTACTGCTGCAGGCCGAGCAGTTGCAGGAGCTCCGGCACCTCGGCCGCGGTTTCCTCGGGGTCGATATCCACGGTCTGCGGCATCTCGCGCGTTCCCTCGATGCCTTCGATCGGCGACCAGCCATCCTGGTTGTTGATGGCCTGCGCCTCGGGCGTCATCAGGAAGCTGACGAAAAGCTTGGCGACATTGGGATGGGGCGCCGTGGCTACGAGGCTCGCGATATTGTTGGACGAAATCGTCGGCTCGGGGAACGCTTCCCCCAGCGGAGCGCCCTTGTCGAGCAGGCCGACGGCAACCTGGTGGATGCCGGGCGCATAGATCGCCTGGGCGCCGGCGGCAACCTGCTGGATGCCGGGCACGGCGCTGGGCGAATAGGTGGCGTTCTCGCCCAGCTTGCGCAGGAAATCGTCGCCATAAATTTCGCGGAACATCTTGTAGAACTGGTTCGACGTCACCCCGATCCGCGGATCGGTCAGCATGACCTTGCCCTTCCACTTGGGATCGATCAGGTCTTCCCAGCTGGTCAGCCCCTCGGGTACCAGTTGCGTGTTCCAGATCAGCGAATAGGGATTGTAGCCGATGACGATGGAGGTCTCGTCCTTGGCCTCTGCGGGCCATTCGGCATAACCCGCCAGTTCCGTCACCGGCAGGAAGCGACCATTGCCGCCCGACTCGTCGTGGAAGGCACGGTCGGTGCTGTAATAGACGTCAGCGATGAAATTGTTGGATTCCGTCTCAGCGTTGAAGCGCTGCGCGAGCGCGGACGAGCTCGCACGCTGGATATCGACCGGGATGCCATAGGCCTTCTGGAAGGCCCGGGCGACATTGGCCATGATGGTGGGGTCGATGCTGGTATAGATCGTGCCGCTACCTTCGGCCTTGGCTGCCGCGATCAGCTCTTCGCTGATCTGCGCCATGGCGCCGGTGATGCTCGTCGAGAGCAGCAGCGGGGCAGCCACTAATAGTCCGATGGCCTTGAGCAGCCCCCGGCGATGCAGTGCGGTCTTTGCGATGGTCATATGGTCCTCCTTGGCTGGCGCCCGTTTTCGGGTCGCCGGTAAGTCTGTCTTTTCGCGTCAGCTCACGGTTACCGCATGCCGACGCCGCGTCACGAGCAACATCAGCCCCACGAAGGTCGAGCTGATCACCGTGATGATCAGCGCCAGCGACGCCACCTGCGGGAAATTGCCGAATGTCCAGAAATCGAGCAGCACGCGTCCGATGACCGGGTTGTTGGTGCCCGAAAGAAAGGCCGAGGCGGTGATCTCGCCCACTGTGTGCACGAACACCATGATCCAGCCGGCCACGAGTCCCGGCAGGGCGAGCGGCAGCATGATGCGCCAGAGGGTCACGAGATCGCTGGCCTTGTTGATGCGCGATGCCTCGCCCAGCTCGATGCCGATGGTGTCGGCGGCGGCGCTGGCGGCGCGGGCGGCATAGGGCAGCGTCATCACCACATAGGCCAGCAGCAGGATCGCGGTCGTGCCATAGATGCGTAGCGGCGGCTGGCTGAACGCCAGGATGAAGGCGACGCCGATGACGGTATGGGGAATGGTCGCCGGCATGCCGGTGAGCGAGTCCGCAAGCCGGCGCGCGGCTGGATTGCGCACAAAGTGCAGCGTGGTCGCGCCGGTCAGCAGCATGTTGAAGCTTGCGACGACGAAGCCCAGCCACATGCTGTTGATGAGCGCGCTGACCGTCGTCTTGTTCTCGAGCAACACGAATTTGAAATTGTCGAGCGTCAGCGTCGCCCAGTTGATGGAAGGCGTCCAGAACGGCTGCAATGACACAAGCAGCAGCCCCAGCAGCGGCAGCACCGCCGTCGCGAGCAGATAGAGCGCCGCCATGGCTAGCACGAGATAGCGGAACGGCCCGAGCTTGACCCGCGTGCCCCGGAAGCCGCGCCCGCCGATCGCGGCGCTCTGCCCGCGCCTGATCAACAGATGCTGTGCCACAAGAAGCACTTGCACCAGCACGAGCATGCCCATCGCCAGAACCAGCGCCGGTCCGATGCGCGTGGGATAGACGCTCAGCAGCCGGTAGATGAACACCGAGAGCACGTCGATGCGGGCGCCGCCGCCCAAAATCGCGGGAACGGAGAACAGGCTCACCCCGGAGATCACGCCAAGCAGCGCGGAGGCCACCAGCGACGGCCGAACCGCGGGAAGCGTTACGCGGTAGAGCGTCTTGAACGGGTTGGCGCCAGAGACACGGGACGCCTCCTCCACGGCCGGGTCGAGCCGCTGCAGGGCCGCAGACACCACCAGATACACATAGGGCACGATGTAAAGCCCCGTGATGATCACGAGGCCGGCCATTGTGTAGATATTGAACGGGCCGGTATCGAAGCTGATGCCCAAGGGCGCCAGCATGTTGCGGATGAAGTGGTTCATCAGCCCGGCGCGCGGATCGAGCAGCACTGCCCAGCCGATGACGCCGGCAATGGGCGGAACGATCAGCGCGGCCAGCGGCAGGAGCTGACCGATCCACCCCAGGCTGGCATCGCTGCGTTCATTGGCCCAGGCCAGCGCCGACCCGATGACGAGCGCAATGACTGTTCCACCCACCACGACAACGAAGGTGTTCCACAACACTGTAGGCACCGAGGCGGCGAGATCGCCCTGCCCCAACTCGCCCAATCCGATCACCACCTGATCGAATTCATGGATGAGCGCGGTCAGCAGCGGATAGACTACGAGAAGGCCGACGATGGCCATCAGCGCCCACAAAACGGCGCTGAACCACGTCATGTTGCGAATGGCCCCGGCGAGGGCGCTGGCCTTGCGCGTCGGGGCGGCGCGGGTGGTGGCGTCCATCGCGTCGCTCCTAAGCTGCAAAAATCCGGGTCCGGTCCGCTGCAAAACCGATGGCGACCCGCGAGCCGGGCTGCAGTCCTTCGCCACCGGAGACGCTGACGGTCAACTGCTGCTCGCCCACCATGATGAAATGCTGCACAACGGGCCCGAGATAGAGCGAGCGCTCCACAACGCCCTCGACCTGGTTGCCCGACGCTGCCGATCCCGGCGAAGCCAGAATGCAGTGCTCGGGCCGCACCATGGCGATCGCCTTGGCGCCCTCGGCCAGCCGGTCGCTCCCGGCAACGCCGCTGAGACGGCCCATCGGCGTCTCGATAGCGACGCCCTCGGACGAACTGACGATCCGCCCGGCAATCTCGTTGGCGGACCCCACGAAGTCGGCCACGTAGCGCGATGTCGGCCGATCATAGATATCGCGGGCCGAACCGATCTGGGCGATCCGCCCCACATCCATCACCGCGACGCGATCAGCCAGCGCAAGGGCTTCCATCTGGTCATGGGTGACATAGACGGCCGAAAAGCCGATGCGGCTTTGCAGGTTCAGCAGTTCCACCCGCAGACGGTCGCGCACCTTGGCGTCGAGATTGGACAGCGGCTCGTCAAACAGCACCAGCCCGTCATTGGAAACGATCGAGCGCGCGAGCGCCACGCGCTGCTGCTGCCCTCCGCTCAACTGGCCGGGATAGGCTGCCGTGAAGGCGCCAAGTCCCACAAGTTCAAGTGTTTCGGCGGCCCTGGCGCGTGCCTCGCTCGTCGATGCACGGGCGTTGCGCAGCGGATAGGCGACATTGTCGACCACCGACATATGCGGCCAGAGCGCATAGGACTGGAAGACCATGTTGAGCGCCCGCCCCTCGGGCGGCACGGAGATGCCGGCCGACGACGAATAGACCAGCTTGCCGTTGATGTGGATTTCACCGCCATCGGGCTCTTCGAGCCCGGCAATGCAGCGCAGCAGCGTGGTTTTTCCGCACCCGCTCGGCCCCAGAAGGACGACGAACTCGCCGGCGCCAATATCGATCGAGACATTGTCGAGTGCGACGTGCTCGCCCCGTCGGGTGCGATAGATCTTGCTGAGGTTGCGCACCTGCACCCGGGGCGCCGTCTGTGCCCCCGCCTCACCGGATATGATGGAGCGCGTCGTAGCGACCGTCATCTGCCCTCCCCCTGCCGTCGACTCCGGACCAGCCGGGCGAACATGCTTGATTTTTTAGTTATGACAGATAACCATGCACTTGCATTGGACGCAAGGCCATTGCGCCTGATGCAAACGACAGAGGCCGGCACATGAGGGGCTCAGGAGACAAAGGCGGTACGGCACCGCTCGCGACCGCGCTGGCGGAGCGGCTCGTGGCGAGCCGCAGCGCCCCGCTTTCCGCACTGTCGAGGCGATGGGCCCGGGACGCTATGCTCGACACGGTCGGCGTTACGCTGGGGGGGATGGGTGAGCCGGCCTTGCAGCACCTTCTCGCTTTGCCGGGTATGGCAGGAGCAACAGGTCGATCGACGCTTCTGGGGATCGGGGCCACCACGGGCCCGCTCGATGCCGCGCTGATCAACGGCACAGCCGCGCACGCGCTCGATTATGACGATTGCGCCACTGCCGCCATGCTGCATCCGTCCGCGGTTCTCGTCCCGGCACTACTGGCTTTGGGCGAGCACTGCGGGGCCAGCGGAAGGCGGGCACTGCTCGCCTATGTGCTTGGATTTGAAGCGGCAATGCGGATCGGCATTGCCAGCGTGCCGGCGCACCTCCATCGCGGCTGGCACCCAAGTGCGACGATCGGCATCTTCGGAGCGACCGCCGCCGCGACCACTTTGCTCGACCTCGATACCGAGGCGACGGCCACGGCGCTCTGCATCGCGGCGTCGCTGGCATCGGGCATTGGCGGCAATATCGGGTCGATGACCAAGCCGCTGCATTGCGGCCAGGCGGCCCGCCACGGGGTGATGGCGGCACTCCTCGCGCAACAGGGCTTTTCGGCCCGCGAGACAGCGCTCGACGGCCGGAACGGTTTCTTTCACGTTTTCAATGGCTTGGATGCGCCAGACGTGGATGAAGTGCTCGGCGGCTGGATGAGCCCCTCGACCATCGAAACGACAGAGCTCGGGCCCAAGCTCTATCCCTGCTGCGGCAGCACGCACTCCTCGATCGCGCTGGCGCTGAAACTGCGGCGGGAGCAGAACATCGAGCCCGATCAGATCGCTGGCATCGATATCCGCATCAATCCAACCCGCCTTCTCAACATCGACACGCCTGATCCACAGACGCCCCTGGCCTCGAAGTTCAGCCTTCAATACGTGGTGGCGCGGGCGCTGTCGCAGGGGCAGGTTCGACTGGGCGATTTCGAGGGTGGCGCGTTCAACGATCCGGCCATCCGAAGCCTGATGGCGAGGACCAGTGTTGGCGGGCTTGCCGATGGCAGCCCCAAGGGGCCGGTGGACTTTCGCAGCCGGCTGACCGTGCGTCTCATCAGCGGCCAAGTGCTTGAAGAAGCTGGCGAAAGCGGCGAGTGGCGCGGGCCGCGCGATCCGCTGACCGAAGACGAAGCCTGGACCAAGTTCCACGACTGCACCCGCCGCTCGGTAACCGACGAGGCCGCCCGGGTAGGCTTTAGTGCCCTGCTGGACCTTGAGGACAGCACCGACATCGCCGCGACACTCGCGCCCTTTCGAGAGGGCGCGCTCCTGAAATTTCCGTTTTCGAACAACTGATTAGGCTTGGCATATGGCACGCGCTCTGGATGGCATCCGCATTCTCGATCTCAGCCATGTGATGGCCGGGCCGTTCTGCACCCGCCAGCTGGTGCTGCTGGGTGCCGACGTGATCAAGGTCGAGCGGCCCGGCGCCGGCGACGTGATGCGGTATTATGGGCATGACAAACGGTTCGGGCGGAACTCGGCGAACTTCATCGGGTATAATGCCGGCAAGCGCTCGATAACGCTCGACATTGCCAAGCCCGAAGGGCTGGAGGTGCTGCGAAAGCTCGTCATCGAAGCCGATGTTCTGGTTGAGAATTTCCGGCCAGGCGTGCTTGCGCGCAAGGGCTTCGGCTGGGAGGATTGCCGCAAGCTCAATCCCAGGCTGATCTATTGCGCGATCTCGGGCTATGGACAGGACTCGATCCTGCGCGACAATCCTGCCTATGATCATATTGCGCAGGCCATGTCGGGATTGATGTCTCTGCAAGGCGAACCGGATGATCCGCCAACAAAGGTGGGCTTTCCTGTAATCGATACCTTCTCTGGTCACCTCGCGGCATTTGCAATTATTTCAGCATTGCTGCGACGAGAGCGCGGTGGCAGCGGGCAGTTTCTTGATGTGAGCATGCTCGACGCATCGATGGTGCTGATGAGCTCGATGCTGCTCAAGTATTTCGGCACCGGCGACGAGCCTAAGCGGGTTGGAAATCGCGGCTTCAGCCTCAGTGCTACTGCCGACATGTTTCCGACGGCGGATCGGCCGCTATCGATCGGCGCGAATACCAATGAGCAGTTTGCCAGCCTCTGCAAGGTGCTGAACCTGCCGGAACTTCTTGAAGATCAAAGGTTTAGCGACCCCGCCGGCCGATGGGAGAATGCAGAGCCGCTGCGCGCCGCAATCATCGACACGCTCAAGACGCGCAGTGCCGAGGCGTGGGAAATTGCGTTCAACGCCAATGGGATACCCTGTGCGGTGGTGCGCGATCTTCCCGGCATTGCGCGGCACCCCTATTTCGAGGGGCGCGAGACCTTTACCGAAATCGACGTGCCGGTGCTCGACCGGACGATGAAGGTGGTCAATGCCGGTTTCGCGGCCGATGAGGATGGCCCCGGCAGCACCGAAAGCGCGCCTGACCTCGGTCAGCATACCGATGAAATCCTGTTGGAATTGGGCTATTCGCGTGCCCAGATCGACGAAATGCGGGTTGGAGGCGTGTTGTGAGCGCCGGGCCCGCACACCGGCTCGAAGACATTGCATCGATCTATGCTGATCGTGAAGCGGAAGCGCGCCGGTTTTATGCCCACGGCGGCAGAGTGATCGGGGTGCTGGGTGCAACGGTGCCGACCGAGCTCATCACCGCCGCGGGCATGTTCCCCCTCCGCCTCGTCGGCGATCCGGCACGCGGCACGGCGCGCTCGGATGCCTATATGGAGCCGGTGCGCGAGGGCTATCTGCGCGCCATAGTCGAAAAGCTGCTGGCCGGGGACTACGGCTTTCTCGACCTGATCGTGGTGCCGCGTAGCTCCGAGGGGCTGCTGCAGTTCTATTACCTCGTCGAGCACATCCGGACGACCGAACCGGAGCTGCGGCTGCCGGCACTACACCTCTTCGATCTGCTCCAGACCCCGTTCGACTATACGGCTCGCTATGTGCGGGCGCGAATGGAGGAGTTGCGCACTCGGCTTGGAGGGATCGCGGGTGCGCCGATCAGCGACAAGGCGATTGCGGATGCGATTGCCAGCCATGACGCGGCGCGGAGGGGGTTTGGCACTATCGTTGCCAGACGGCGGACGACGCCCCCCGCGATCAGTGGCACCACCGCGCTGCGCCTTGCCGGCTGCGGGCAGGTGCTGCCTGTGGACGCGTTAGCGGCCCTGATCGCCGAAGCCGTGACCCATCACGAGACCATCGTGCCTGGACCGCGCCTGATGATCAAGGGTAGCCCGCAGGAGCATGATGGGTTCTACAGGGCGGTGGAAGCCACCGGGGCCACGATCGTGGCCGACGATCATGACTGGGGCGAAACGCTTTATGAGACCCCCGTGGGGGACAGCGATGATCCGATGCAGGCGCTGGTTGCCCATTGCATGACCCATCGTCCGAGCCCGCGGCGCCTGCCGCAGGAGGCGGTCGATGCCGAGTTCATTGCCCGGGTGCGGGACGCGGCGGTGGATGGCGTGATCTTTGCGCTCGAGGCGCATGACGACACGCTGGGCTGGGACTACCCCGCCCAGAAGCGGGCGCTCGAGGCGATCGGCGTCGCTTCAATTCTCCTAACCGGCCAATCCTACTGGTCCATCGATGACCGGACGCAGACGGACATCGCCACCTTCGTGCGGGAGCTCAGCCGATGACCGCCGCAACCAAGCCCTCGCCGGCAGCCGACACCGAAGCGGATGGGGACCGGCTCGCCGCGACCGCACGGGCGCGGGACAAGCAGAAATCCTGGTTCAAGGATTTCCAGCACCGCGCTATCGAGGAAGGCGAACCCTATGTGATCGCAGCGGCGGTTTCGCCGCACGAGATCTTCCACGCGATGGACGTGCCGCTGGTGACCAACACCTGGTACTCCTCGATCATCGCGGCCAAGCGGCTGTCGCCGCATTATTTCGACCTGATGGACCGGCTGGGCTATCACCACGACCTGCCGCGCTATCTCAGCCTGCCGATGATGACGACGCTGGATGGCAACCCGGAAAAGGCGCCCTATGGCGGGTTGCCGCGCCCGGCGCTGATCCTCGACCGGTTGCGCGGCGACTACGCCCAGCGCATCACCGCCCAATGGGCCGGCGCCTTCGACTGCCCGGCCTTCTATCTCGATACGCCCTCGCAGACGCGGTTGGTTCCCGACTGGTGGAACCATGCGCAGCGCAACTGGGAATGGCTCTATGAAAGCCACCGGCTCGATTATCAGGTGGAGCAGATCGAGGCGCTGATCGGCTTTTCCGAAGGCGTGCTGGGGCGCAAGCTCAACCGCGACACGCTGGCCGAGGAGATGCACCGCATCAACGAGGCCGGCGAACTTGCAGCGGAAGCCCGCGACCTGATCGCCAAGGCGCGGCCCTGCCCGGTCGCCCTGCCCGACCAGCTGACCAATGTGATGGCGGCCACCTGGAATCGCGGCTCGCAATGGGCGGTGGACCACATGCGCAGCTATGTCGAGGAGATCCAGCAGCGGGTCGATACCGGCTATGGCATCTGCGGCAACGAGAAGGTGCGGCTGCTCTGGATCAACACCGGGCTGTGGTTCAACACCGGCTTTTACCGCGCCTTCGAGGAAAGCCATGGCGCGGTGTTCGTCTGGTCGATGTACACGAACTTCTTTTCGGACGGTTATCGCAAATATTTCGACGACGATCCGCTGCGCGCGCTGGCAGCCCGGTCGATCTCGATGAATGAGCAGCTGCATCTGCCGCCCTGGATGGCCGGATGGATTCTCGAGCAGGCGGAAGCCTTTGGTGCCCATGGCGCCGTGATGCTGACCCCTCAGGGCGACAGGCTTTCGGCCTATGGCACGGAAATCTGCCGCACCAGCCTCGAAAAAGCCGGCCTGCCGGTGCTGGAACTCAGCGCCAGCATGGTGGACGCGCGGCTCTGGGACGATGCAGAGATGCAAAGGCAGGTCGGGGCGTTCATCGATACGCGCTGCAAAGCCTGACCATTTTGACCGGAGACAGCCTATGACCGACATGCCCGCCATTGAAATCGCCGGCAAGGGCGGCCCCGAGGTGCTGGCCTTGACGCGCCGGCCGATCCCCCAACCGGGTCCGGGCGAGGTGCTGATCAAGGTGGCAGCGGCTGGCCTCAACGGCGCCGATCTGGCCCAGCGGCGCGGGGTCTATCCGCCACCGGCGGGCGCCTCGGACCTGCCGGGGCTCGAGGTTTCCGGCACGATTTCGGCGCTGGGCGACGGCGTTTCGGGCTGGGCGATCGGAGACCGCGTCGTCGCGCTGCTCGCCGGGGGTGGCCATGCTGGCTATTGCACGGCCAATGCCGGGCATGTGCTGCCGCTGCCCGACCGGCTCTCCTTTGTCGAAGGCGCGACGCTGATCGAGGCCATCGCCACGGTGTGGACCAATGTGTTCGACACCGCCGCGCTTGCGCCGGGCGAGCACCTGCTGGTGCATGGCGGCACGAGCGGTATCGGGGTCACCGCCATCCAGATGGCGCGGCTGCATGGGGCGAAGGTGAGCGTGACGGTCGGGTCGGCCGAAAAGGCTGAAGCCGCCCGGGCATTGGGGGCCGAACGGGCGATCAACTACCGCGAGGAAGACTTCGCCGGCGTGATCAAGGCCGAGTTCGGCAAGGGCGTCGATGTCATTCTCGACATCATCGGCGGGTCCTATCTGCCGGGCAACATCAAGGCGCTGGCGCCGGGCGGCCGCCTTGCGATCATCGCCTTTTCCGGCGGAAGGATGGGCGAACTCGATCTCGCCCGCGTGATGATGAACCGCCTGCGCATCACCGGCTCCACGCTCCGCAGCCGCCCCGATGCGGAAAAGACCGCGATCGTCGCGGCGGTGCGCGACCGGGTGTGGCCGTGGGTTGCCGATGGCCGGTTCAAGCCGGTGGTCGACAGCGTGTTTCCGCTCGCGAAGGCGGCCGATGCGCATGCGCGGATGGAGACGAGCCGGCATATCGGAAAGATCGTGCTGGAGGTGGGGAGTGGGCTCGCTCTCCCCTGAGGGGAGAGGGCTGGGGTGAGGGGTTCAGCTTCTCGGCTTGAGCGCATAATCTGAACCCCTCATCCGGCCCTGCGGGCCAACTTCTCCCCTCGAGGGGAGAAGGCAAAGGGGGCACCCTCGTGCCACTATTGGCTTACGCCCCGCTCTCGGCCCTATCGCCCCCTGTCCCCGCCGGGGAGAGGGGTTCGGGGTCTCGGCTAAGCCCATAATCTGAACCCCTCATCCGGCCCTTCGGGCCACGTTCTCCCCTCAGGGGAGAAGGCAAAGGGGGCGCCTTCTACTCGAGGGGAGAAAGAAGGTTCAGAGCGGCAGCCAGCGGCTGTCGGACTGGCTGGATCTGACGGCGGTGTCGATGAAGCGGACGCCTTCGAGGCCGTCGGCGAGCGAGGGCAGGCGGTCGGCGGGTTCGGTGTCGCCACGGATCACGGCGGCGAATTCGGCGTAGAGGGTGGCGAAGGCTTCGAGATAGCCTTCGGGGTGGCCGGAGGGCACGCGGACGCCCGTGCCAGGCGCGGCCCCGCCGACGCCGGCCATCGGCCCGCCCCGCGTCAGGATCTGCCGGGGTTCGCCGAAGGGCGTGTAATGGAGGCGGTTGGGATCTTCCTGGCTCCAGTCGAGCCCGGCGCGATCGCCGTATATCCGCAGCCGCAGACCGTTCTCGTTGCCGGGCGCGACCTGGCTGGCCCAGAGCATGCCGCGCGCGCCGCCCGCGAAGCGCAGGAGGATGTTGACATTGTCGTCGAGCACCCGCCCCGGCACGAGGGCGGCAAGATCGGCTGCCAATGCCTCGGGCTTCTGGCCGACTACGAAGCGCATGAGATTATAGGCATGCGTGCCGATATCGCCGATAGCGCCGCCCGCCCCCGAGCGGGCCGGATCGAGCCGCCATTCGGCCTGTTTGCTCTCGACGGGCTTTGTCAGCCAATCCTGCGCATATTCGACATTGACCATGCGCAGGGTGCCGAGCAGCCCATCGGCTACCATCTTGCGGGCCTGCCGGATCAGCGGAAATCCGGTGTAGTTGTGGGTGAGGAGGAACTTTGCGCCGTTGCGCGGCTCGACTTTGGCCAGCGCCTCGGCCTCCGCGAGCGTCGCCGTCAGCGGCTTGTCGCAGATGACGTGGATGCCCGCTTCGAGAAAGGCGCGTGCCGGCCCGGCATGCAGGTGATTGGGCGTAACGATGGCAACCGCCTCGATACCGTCGGGCCGGCCGGCCTCGGCCCTCGCCATCTCGTCATAGCTGCCATAGACGCGGGCCGGGTCGAGCCCGATGGCGGCGCCGCTCGCGCGCGATATCTCGGCGCGGGAGGAAAAGGCGCCGGCGACGAGATCGTAATCGCCATCGATCCGCGCGACGATGCGGTGCACGGCCCCGATGAAGGCGCCGCTGCCGCCGCCCACCATCCCGAGCCTGATCTTGCGTGCTCCGGTCTCAGCCATGTTCAGCTCTCCTCGCCCAGGCCCAGCAGCCGGCGGTTGGCGGCGCGATCGGTGCCGGCCGCCGCGAAATCGTCGAAAGCGCGCTCGGTGACGCGGATGATATGGGCCGAGATGAACTGGGCGCCTTCGCGCGCGCCATCTTCGGGATGCTTGAGGGCGCATTCCCATTCGAGCACGGCCCAGCCGGGGAAATCATATTGGGTCAGCTTGGAAAAGACCGCGCCGAAATCCACCTGCCCATCGCCGAGCGAGCGGAAGCGCCCTGCCCGATCGACCCAGCTCTGATAACCGCCATAGACGCCCTGCCGGCCCGTGGGGTTGAACTCGGCATCCTTGACGTGAAACATCTTTATGCGCGGGTGATAGATGTCGATATAGGCGAGATAGTCGAGCTGCTGCAGCACGAAGTGGCTGGGATCATAGAGCAGATTGGCGCGGGCGTGATTGTTGACGCGCTCGAGGAACATCTCGTAGCTCACCCCGTCATGTAGGTCTTCGCCGGGATGGATTTCGTAGCAGAGATCGATGCCCTCTTGCTCGAAGGCATCGAGGATCGGATGCCAACGCCGAGCGAGCTCGTCGAAGGCCTCCTCGATCAGCCCGGCCGGCCGCTGCGGGAAGGGATAGAGGTACGGCCAGGCCAGCGCTCCCGAGAAGGTGGCATGCGCCGACAGCCCCAGATTGCGCGAGGCCTTGGCCGCGAGATGCAGCTGGTCGACGGCCCAGCGCTGCCGCTCCGCCGGCTTGCCGTGCAGCGCCTTTGGCGCGAAGCCATCGAGCATCGCATCATAGGCCGGATGGGCGGCCACCAGCTGGCCCTGGAGATGGGTGGAAAGCTCGGTGATGACGAGCCCGTGGCGCGCGGCGGTGCCGGCCAGCTCGTCGCAATAGGTGCGGCTCTCGGCGGCCAGCCGGAGATCGATCAGCGAGGAGACCCAGGTTGGCACCTGCACGCCCTTGTAGCCAAGCCCGGCGGCCCAGCCGCAGATGGCATCGAAACTGTCGAATGGCGCGCTGTCGCCCGCGAACTGGGCCAGAAAGATGCCCGGCCCCTTGATCGTCTTCATGGTCAGCCTTCCCGTGCTGGCTGGGTGCAGAAACCGCCCGTGCCCAGGGCACCGGCAATCTCGGCATCGAAAAGTGTGAGCGCCGTCTGCCATTGCAGCGCAACGACGCGCTGGTCATCGCTGGCCGGAAAGACGACCGCGATCGGACCGGCCGGGCCGCAATCGCTTCCCGAGCCGATGGGGATGCAGGCGAGCCGCCCCTCGACCACGCAGGCCGGATCGATGAGCGCCGAGACATCCTCGAGCGCCAGAGCGGGCCGGAGATCGGCCAAGGCGCCGACCTGCGCCAGATCGCGGCTGGTGCGATCAAAGGGCATGACCAGCACCATGGGCGGCGCGCTCGCGAGGGCGAGATCGAGCAGCCCGGCGCGCTGTGCTTCGGCATCGCCGGCAACCAGCGTTTCGCCAAAGCCCAGCCCGGCCGCGGCAAGGCTGGTTTCAAGCGCAGCGAGCGAGGGCGATGAGGCGCCCCGCGCCAGTTGCACCGTCGCCTCCTGCGCCGTCGTGGCAAAGGTGCAAAGACCGAGCGCGCCCAGCGCCATGACGATCCGGCCGGCTTTCGCCCTCACCCCGTTCATGCAGCTCTCCCCTGCTGGCATCCGCCATCGGCTTTGCCACGAAGCCACGCAGCGGGCAAGCGCAGCGTGGCGCGGCCGGATTTCCCTTGCGCGCGCGCGCGCTCTGGGGCAGGAAGCTCGGCGCGAGAGGCCCCGTAGCTCAACCGGATAGAGCACTCGCCTTCTAAGCGAGTGGTTGCGTGTTCGAGTCACGCCGGGGTCGCCACGCTTTCTCACTCCTCTCAGCGATGGTTAACGCGGGTTTTGCGCCGTATCGGCGGCTGCCTCCACCGGTGTTGGCCGCGATGTGAGGGTGCGGCCTGTGGTGGGAGCGCCGCAAGCCCTTGCCGGTTCATCCATTTCGTCCGACGCAGTCGATGTCTCCGCACTGCGCCGATGCTGCGCTCTCTCCGTAAGTAGTGGCGAGCCTCCCATCAGTACTCTGAGCAGAGCCGCAATAACCGTCTCTGGGCGAGCTCGGTCCATGATTGCCGGCGCACTCACCGGAGATGACCAAGATGGCTGTTGTTGGGGAGAAACGGCACTTTCGCACCTGCGCGCGCGGTGCATCGGCCGTCGAATTCGCGCTCATCCTGCCCGTCTTCCTGTTTCTCGTGATGGGCAGCCTCGCCTATGGGCTTTATCTTGCAGCCTCGCACTCGCTGCAACAGCTGGCCGCCGATGCCGCCCGCGCCTCCGTGGCCGGCCTGTCGGATGCCGAGCGCATCAACCTTGCCACCGGCTTCATCGATCGGAACGCGGCGGTCTATCCGCTGCTCGGGCTGGGTGCGGTGGGGGTGGAGGCAGGGCCTTCGGCAAGCGAGGCCAACCAGTTCCTCGTTACGCTGACCTATGATGCGTCGGCGCTGCCGATCTGGAACCTCGGCGTGCCCCTGCCCGGCCCGGGCAAGGCCATCCGCCACCGCGCCACCATCCGCAATGGCGGCGCATGAGCCATGGGCCTGCGTCAGCTGCTGAAGCGGTTCTGCCGCGACGAGGGCGGCAATTTCGCGCTGCTGTTTTCCATCACCCTGCCCGTCATCATCGGCACCGCGGCGCTGATGGTCGATGAGGCGATGCTGCACCATGAACGCCGCGCCATGCAGGCAGCGGTGGATCTGGCGGCGATCCATGCGGCCGGCGACCCTGCCAATGCCGCAGAGCGGACGCGGCTGGCGCTGGTCGATGCGCGCCAGCTCGATGCCGGGCGCAGCCTTGCAGAGATGGCGGCGCTGGGCGTGCGCGTCGGGGTCGAAACCGGGGCCTATAGCGGCACCGATGCGCTTGCGGCCCATCAGCGCTTTGTGGCGGGGAGCGCTTCGCCCGATGCGGTGCGCGTGACGCTGCGGCGCCCCGGCTCGCTCTATTTCTATCGCAGCCTGTTCGGTCCGCCCGATATCGCGGTCAGCGCCACCGCCGCGGCCTCGGCGCGAGCGGCGTTTTCGGTCGGATCGCGCCTTGCCAGCCTCGAGGGCGGCGTGGCCAATACGCTTCTCAACGGGCTTCTCGGCATTTCGGCCTCGGCCGGTGTGATGGGCTATGATCGGCTCCTGGGCGCCGACATCGCCGTTGCCGACCTGCTCGACGCGCTGGCTGGCCGCCTGTCGCTTTCGGCCGGCACCTATGACCAGTTGCTCGCGAGCGAGTTCGCGCTCTCCGACCTCGTTTCCGCCGCCGCCGCCGTGCTCGGCCGTAACAGCGAAGCCGGCGCGGCGACCACAAATATCGCGGGCGCCGTGGGCGCCGGATTGCGGCTGCGCGGCAATCGCCTCTTCGGTCTCGGGCTGCTCGGCGCGCTCGGCATCGGCACCGAGACTGCCGGGCTCGATGCCCGAATCGGGGTCATCGAACTGCTCGGGGCCGCCGCATCGCTCGCTAATGGCCGCAATCAGGCGAGCCTCGGCGTCTCGCTCCAGGTGCCGGGGCTGCTCGGCACCAGCCTCGCCATCGTTGTGGGCGAGCCGCCGCAAGGCAGCGGCTGGTTCGGCGTGGGGCGCGAGGGCACAATCGTGCGGACGGCGCAATTGCGCCTGCGGCTGCTCGTGACTGTCGCCGGAACGGGGCTGTTGCAGGGCACGGGCATCCGCCTGCCGATCTATCTCGAGGCCGCCTCGGCCGAGGCGCGGCTCACCGACCTCTCCTGCCCGCCGGGCCGGCCACAGGGCGCCACAGCGGTGATCGCGGCCCGCCCGGGCATAGCGCGGGCGCAAATCGGCGAGGTCGGCGATGCGGCGCTCACGGCCATGGCATCGCCACCTTCGGTGAGCGCCGCACAACTGGTTTCGGTGGTGAACGCGGTGCGCATCACCGGCAGTGCCGATGTGGCGGCGCAATCGGAGAGCTGGACCAACCTCGCCTTCACGGCCGCCGACGTGCCGGCCGGCACCATCCGCACGGCCTCGACCCGCACCGCCGCGCAATCGCTGACGGCGAGCCTGCTCGAGGATCTCGATGTGGAGGTAACCCTTCTGGGGCTCAATCTGCTCAACGGGCTGCTGCGACCGGCCTATGAGAGCGCCGTGCGACTGGCTCTGGCGCCCGTCGCGCCGCTCGTGGATGGCATCCTCAATGCCGCCTTCGACGTCACGGGGCTGAGCCTCGGGGAGGCTGATGTGCGGGTGCATGGCTTTGGCTGCCGCCATGCCGTGCTAGTGCAGTGAGTCGGGTTCGACCTGCCTAAAATGGGGCGGCGGGCAAGCCCGAACCGCCTAAATCATGACCAATCTGCAACACCAAAGGGCAAAGCCGGCTGAAATGGCGCGAAAATGGGGCGTTAAGGATGTTTGGAAATTGCCTTTTAAGGATCGTTGGAAGATTGTGCCCTGACGTTAATAGCCGAGGAGGCCTTAATGCGCTTTACCAAGACTCTGATGCTGGCAGCCGCCGTCGTGGCTGCTCCGGCCGCCGCCCAGGCCGCCGATCTCTACGTCCCCGCCCCGCCCGTGGTTGCTGCCCCGATGGTCAGCGGCCTGTGGGAAGGCCCGTATGTCGGCGTGCATGTCGGCTACATCTCGGCCGAAGCCGACCACACTTCGGGCCCGGGCACGAACGACATTTCGCCGTCGGGCTGGCTGCTCGGTGCGCAGGTCGGTGCCAACTTCTACCTGTCCGACGCAGTCGTTGGCGGCGTGGTCGCTGACATCTCCTGGTCCAATGCCTCGGGCGATATCACCACCTTCGACACCGTTCAGACGATCGACTGGGAAGGCTCGCTCCGCGCCAAGCTCGGCTTCGATGGCGGCAACTTCATGCCATACATCACCGGCGGTCTCGCCGTCGCCGGCGGCACCCGTTCGAACAACCTGCCCGAAGAAGACAGCCAGACCCACATCGGCTGGACCATCGGTGCCGGTGTCGACGTGGCCGTTGCCGACAACGTCTCGCTCAACCTCGAGTATCGCTACAGCGATTACGGCGATGCCGTGTACGACACCGGCGGGATCAACCCGACCATCGCGCTCACCTCGCACGCGATCCGTGCTGGCGTGAACTTCCACTTCTAAGATCATCGCCGGTTTTCCGGCGCGATCATTGGATATCGAACCGGCCGGGGCTCACGCTCCGGCCGGTTTGCTTTTGGGGCTTGAGCGGTCCGCGCGGCGAAGGGCGATGCCGGATCGCCGCAGGCATGCGGCACAGCAAGGACTGGCAGCGTGCCGAGGCACTCCCAGCGCGTCAGATCAGGTGTTGAAGGCGACGATTGCGACCAGTAGCGCAAGCCCGGTTGCCAGCGGGCCCATCACGCGGCGCTCCTGCTCACTCTCGGAGCGCCAGTTGGCGACCGCGTTGAGCACGAGATAAAGGAAGATCGCCCAGACTGCCCATTCCATGGCCGCCGAGAGCTGCGGGTGCAAGAGCCCGGTGCGGATCAGCAGCACCACCGCCATGCCCAGAACGACGGGCACGGAGGCCGCGCTGCCCCATTGCAGCCGCTGCGGCAGCGCGCCCTTGTGCTGCCCGCCCCAGGCATAGGCGCCCCAGGGCGCGCCCATGGCGAGGGCGGCATGGAAACCGGCCAGGCCGATCAGCAGCAGTGATGCGAGGAGCGCGGCGCCGGCCGCCAGCGTCATGAATCGCTGCCGATACGCGGATGCGCCATGCGGTCGCCGGCGCTGATGCCAAGTTCCGCAGCACGGCCGCCGGGAATTTCGAGCACGAAGCGCACCGGCCCATCCGAGGGAATCGACGTGCGGTCCTGCGGCACGGCATTGGCGTGGATGTTGCGGATGGTGCCGTCGCTCGCCACGAAGATCATGTCGAGCGGGATGAAGGTGTTCATCATCCAGAAGCTCACCGGCCGCTCGTCGATGAAGTCGAAGAGCATGCCTGCATCGGGCGCAAGCTCGGTGCGATACATGAGCCCGCGGGCCCGACTTTCATCGGTATCGACCAGTTCCACGGTGAAGCTGTGCGAAGCGCCGGCGGCCGTCGTGATCGTCACCTTGTCCTCGGCGGCGCTGCACGCGGCGAGGGCCATCGTGAACAGCACGATCGCCATGAGGCGGGCGAAGGGGCGGCGCAGGGTGGTGGTGAAATCTGGGCGCATCGGCTTTATCCTGGGCAGGCCCGGTCAGTGGGACGCCGGCGCCTCTCCCCAACCATCGGGGCGGATTTCGGCAACCATGAGGCCCTTGGGCCCATTGCCGTAGCGAACGAGCACGAATTGTCCCGGCCGCAACTCGGTCAGCCCGAAGCGGCGCAGGGTTTCCATGTGGACGAAGATATCGGGATAGCCTTCGCCCTTGGTAAGGAAGCCGAAGCCCTTGATGCGGTTGAACCACTTGACCTCGAGCCGCTCGAGCGCGCTTTCGGGCTCGACCGTCACATGGGTGCGCGCCGCAGGCATCTGCGAGGGATGGCGCGCCGTCGATTCGTCCATCGAGAGAATGCGGAAGGCCTGGAGGCCGCCGGGCCGCGCCATGGCTTCGCAGACGACGCGCGCGCCCTCATAGGCAGTCTGGAAGCCGTCGCGGCGGAGGCAGGTCACGTGCAAAAGCACATCGGGGCGCCCATCATCGGGCACGATGAAGCCAAAGCCCTTGGCGACGTCGAACCATTTGATGGCACCGACGATTTCAACCACGTCCATGTCGCCACCCGGGCCTGAGGGGGAGCGCTCATCCGCCATGCCACGCGCCTGCGGCACCGCCGCATCGGCATCTGCGGAGGATTTCACTCCCATGTCGCGCCCTCACACCCGATCCGCCGAACGACGGAGTACTCCACAAACCTGCCACAGTCTGGCCGATTCACTGCCAAAAGTTAAGCAGTGATTACCATCTTTCGGACGCGATGGAAGGGTCTGAAGAGCTGTTGTTGGCTGCTCGGCTGTTGTCGAGGCCCCGCTGTGGCGCTAGGGAAACAGCCCCTGCTCATCTTCTAACCTCAAGAAGGCCGATGCGATGAAATATCTTCACACCATGGTGCGCGTCACCGATGTCGATGCCAGCCTGCGCTTTTACTGCGAAGGCCTCGGGCTCAAGGAAATCCGCCGCTCCGAGAACGAGAAGGGACGCTACACGCTGATCTTCCTTGCCCCGGAAGGCCAGCCCGACGCGCAGGTGGAATTGACCTATAACTGGGACCCGGAAACCTATAGCGGCGGGCGCAATTTCGGCCATCTCGCCTATGAAGTCGACGATATCTACGCCACCTGCGCGCATCTGCAGGCAATGGGCATCACCATCAATCGTCCGCCGCGCGACGGCAACATGGCCTTCGTGCGCTCGCCCGACGAGATTTCGGTGGAGCTGCTGCAGAAGGGCAAGCCGCTGGCGCCTGCCGAGCCCTGGGCCTCGATGCCCAATACCGGTAAGTGGTAAGAGCCGCTTAACCACGCCTCTTAGGGCCGGCTTAGCCAAGCCGGTCTAGCTTCCCCCCATCCTGGTCGCCGCGGCGCCGCCAGTCATTTCGCAGCGGGCAGCGCTGCGCTCTGGCAGGGTGGTGCGTCACGTCGCGACGGCCGGGGTTCGCCAGTTCTGCGAACCGGGGAAGCGACGATGAAGAAACTGATAGGCGCCCTGCTGATGACGGGGCTCGTGGCGGGCTGCGCACCGCTGGCCTTTTTCGCCTCGAGCAATGGCAGCGGTTACAGGGGGCTCGATCGCTCGCTGGGCACGTTCATTGCGCACGACAATGTCAACGCCATCTGCCTGACCCCTGCCCTGCGATTCGTGATCTGGGATTTCGAGGGCCATTTCGGCAAGAAGGTCGTGATGAATTCGGGCTATCGCGACCCGTTCTACAACGGCAAGGTCGGTGGGGCCGACGCCTCCTATCACATGAAGTGCATGGCGGCCGATTTCTACATTCCCGGCGTGCCCAAGGAGAAGCTGATCGCCTATGGCATGCGGCACAGCGGCGTTGGCGGGCTGGGCTGCTACTACAACCACCCCTTCATCCATGTGGATGTGCGCGAGCGCCCGCGTGGCCGGAAGACGCCCGTCACTTTCAGCTGCTGAGGGTGGAGAAAAGCGAAGAAAGTCTCTTGCGCTCAGCAGCTTCGCCGCCTATACGGTGCCTCGCGTTAGCGCCCTTCGTCTATCGGTTAGGACGCCACCCTTTCACGGTGGAGAGAGGGGTTCGATTCCCCTAGGGCGCGCCACGCACTTCCTCAGGATTGACTTTCGTCATGATGAGGACGATCTGACTAAGACCGCGCCCATCGTCTAGCGGTCAGGACACCGCCCTCTCACGGCGGGAACAGGGGTTCGATTCCCCTTGGGCGCGCCAATCCTCCTGCGGGACGCAGGATCTGCGAGGACGACCTCCCCCATCAGGGCAAGGCAGTCGGGACGACCCGGCAGTTGAAGGAGGCGCCCATGCGCACCACACGCGATCGTATCCGCCACGCTTTGTGCTTCGAGGTGCTCGGGCTCGCGCTCGTCACCCCGCTCGGGGCGCTCGTCTTCCATATGCCCCTGCATGATGTCGGCATCGTCAGCCTCGTCGCCGCCACGGTCGCGATGGGGTGGAACTATGTCTACAACCTGGGCTTCGACCATGCCATGCGCCGGCTGAGGGGCAGCGTGGTCAAGACGGTGCCGATTCGCATCGGCCATGCCGTGCTGTTCGAGCTGGGGCTGCTGACCATGCTGCTGCCGTTCATGGCGTGGTATCTGGGCATTAGCCTGTGGCAGGCGCTGATCATGGACCTGGCCTTTGCCGGCTTCTACATGGTCTATGCCTTTGTCTTCAACTGGGGCTACGACGTGGTCTTTCCGCTGCCCAAGGCGGCGGGTGAGGACGATCTCAACGCCCCGCGCGCTTCCGCAGCCGGCTGATTTCCTGTGCCGCTGCCTGACGGCAGGCAGGGGCGGCGGCGAGCGCGGCGACGAGCGTGGTGGCTGAAACGAGCGCGAACAGCGGCAGCGCCGGCCACCCTTGCATCAGATCATCGGGCAGCGCCCAGCGCCAGGCCAGCGTGACCGCTCCGGCCGCCGCCAGCGGCAGCACGATATCGTCGCGCAGATATTGCCGGCGCAGGTCGGGCAGGCTGTCATCGAAGCCGAAACGAGCCACCACGAGAAACATGGCGCAGCTGGTGAGCGCCGCGGCGATGGCGGCGCCCGTGACGCCGGCGACGGTCGCGCCGAGCACCACGCCGGGCACGATCAGCACCAGCCCCAGCATGTTCACGCGCCGGTTGAGTCGCGTCTCGCCAAAGCTCACGCGCAACTGGTTGGGCATGCCGGTAAAGCTGTGAACGAGCTGCCCGATAACGAGGATAGTGAGGATGGGCGCGGTTGCGGCGGCCACATCCGCCTGCCCCGTCCAGAGGGTTAGAGCGGGCTGGGCAAAGGCGGCAAGCACCAAAGCAGCGGTTCCCAAGAGCGCGCATTTGAGCTGCGACACGAGGTGGAAGGTGTAGCGCAGATTGACCATGTCGCTGCGCGCCACCAGTTGGTTCATGCGGGGAATGACCGAAATCGACAGGGGTCCGGAGACGAGGATCAGCGCCATGGTCGCGAGCGAAGCCAGCGCGTAATGGCCATAATCGGCAAGCCCGACGAGGCGCGGCAGCAGCAGCTTGTCGGCCTGCGAATAGAGCATGTAGGTGCCGCTGATCAGGAACACGCCGAAGGCAAAGGGCGCGGCGGCCTTTAGCACCGGCCAGGAGAACCGCCCCCGCCGCGTGGCCTTGGGCAGGGCGCCGACGGCAAAGCCGAAGAGCACGGCGATGCTGACGATGCCCGCGATCACCTGGAAGATGAAGAACGCCTCGATGGTCGGCGAGATCAGCGCCACGACGAGTGCCGCTCCGCCATTGCGGAGGGTGACGATAAAGGCATAGACGACGTTGAACCGCACCTGCCGCTGCAGGCCGATGATGGAGGCGCGATAGATCCCCTCCATGACCCGCAGGGCCACGACGACGCCCATCAGCATCACCGAAAGCTGCACGCTTTGATGGGAGAGGCTGCCGGGCTGCAACCATCCGCCGGCGATAAAGCCCGAGGCCAGAGCGATGACGATGGCGGCAAGCGTGCAGAAACCGGCCAGAACGAACTCGGCGCTGCGCAGCAGGTCGCGCACCTCCTCGGCGGTACCCTGCCCGCCGGTGAAACGCGCCATGGTGCGATTGACGGTGGCGAGGATGCCGCCATCGAGCAGCGCCACCATCAGGTGCAGCACGGTGAAAAAACCCACGAGCCCATAGGCCTCGATGCCGAGGAACTGGATGTAGACCGGCACGAAGGCGAGCTGCATCAGGGCCGACCAGCCCTGGCCCAGGAAGTTGGCGATCAGGTTTACGCGCAGCATTATCGGCAGGTCGTCCGCTGGGGCGCCTCGATGCGGTGCACGCGACCCTCAATCGGGACGCGGCGCCGCAAGGGGCTGCGGCAGTTCCTAGCGCGTTTCGCCCTCGGTTGGATACCCGCGAGGCTAGACGCTGGTGCGCGCCGGCCCCAGCAGTCCCTCGGCATCGGCCGCCACGCGCCGGGCCCGCTCCTCGGCCTCGGTCGCTTCGCGCTGCCGGCTCCACATCTGGGCGTAAAGCCCCTGCCGGCCGAGGAGATCGAAATGCGTGCCGCGCTCGGCGATCTGGCCATCCTTGAGCACGATGATCTCGTTGGCGTTGACCACCGTCGAGAGCCGGTGGGCGATCACGAGCGTCGTGCGGTTGGCCGACACCACGTCGAGCGCCGACTGGATATCCTGCTCGGTCTTGGTGTCGAGCGCCGAGGTCGCCTCATCGAGAATGAGGATCGGCGGGGCCTTGAGGATGGTGCGCGCGATGGCGACGCGCTGCTTTTCGCCACCCGAGAGCTTGAGGCCGCGTTCGCCCACCTGGCTGTCATAGCCCTTGGGCAGCGTGGCGATGAAGGGGCCGATCTGCGCCATGTCGGCGGCGCGGCGCACCTCCTCGTCATTGGCGTCGGGCCGGCCGTAGCGGATGTTGTAGGCGATGGAGTCGTTAAAGAGCACCGTATCCTGCGGCACCATGCCGATCCTGGCGCGCAGGCTCTCCTGCGTCACGTCGCGCAGATCCTGCCCGTCGATGGTAATGGCGCCCGAACCGACGTCGTAGAAGCGGTAGAGCAGCCGCGACAGCGTCGACTTTCCGGCCCCCGAAGGACCCACCACGGCTACGGTATGGCCGGCGGGGATCTCGAAGGACACGCCCTTGAGGATCGGCCGTTCGGCATCATAGGCGAAATGCACATCGTTGAAGCGGATGACCGGCCCGGTGACCGCGAGCGGCTTGGCGCCGGGGCGATCCTCGATCTCGGGCTTCTGGTCGAGGAGCTTGAACATCTCCTCGATGTCCGTCAGCCCCTGCCGGATTTCGCGATAGACGAAGCCGATGAAGTTGAGCGGGCGGTAGACCTGCATGAGGAAGGTGTTGAGCAGAACGAAATCGCCCAGCGTCAGCGCGCCACTCATGACGCCATTCACCGACATGATGCTGATGACGATCAGCCCGGTGTAGAAGATGGCCGCCTGCCCGAAATTGAGCACGCCGAGCGAGGTCCAGATGCGGATGGCCGAGCGTTCATAGCCGGCCATCGCTTCGTCGAAGCGGCGCGCCTCCATCTTCTCGTTGGCGAAATACTTCACCGTCTCGAAATTGAGCAGGCTGTCGATGGCCTTGGAGTTGGCGTCCGTGTCGCTCATGTTCATGTCGCGACGGATGGAAATACGCCAGTTCGAGGCCTTGATGGTGAAATAGAGATAGGCCCAGACCGTCACCACCAGCACGCCGAGATAGGAGATCCCGAACATCACGGCAAAGATGATGCCGACGATGATGAACTCCACCAGCGTCGGGGCGGTGTTGAGCATGGTGAAGCGCACCACGGTCTCGATGCCCTTGGTGCCGCGCTCGATGACGCGCGACAGCCCGCCCGTCCGCCGCGCCAGGTGGAAGCGCAGCGAGAGCCGGTGCATGTGCTCGAAAGTCTCGTTGGCGAGTCGCCGCACCGCATGCTGGCCGACGCTGGCGAACAGCACGTCGCGCAATTGCTGAAAGCCGGCATCAAAGACGTTCGCCAGCCCATAGGCGATGACGAGCACGATGGGCACGGCCAGCCCCATGACCAAGGGGCCATCGGGCGCCGCGCCATCGAGCGAATCGACAATGCCCTTGTAGGCGAAGGGCACGAGCGTGATCGCGACCTTGGAGACCAGCAGCGCCGCGATGGCGAGCATGACTCGCAGGCGCAGATCGGGCCGGTTGTCGGGCCACATATAGGTCCACAGATTGCGCACCGTGGAGAGGAGCGCGCCCTCGTCACCGGAAACCTTGGGCTTCCCGGCCGGCCCGTTCTGCTGGACCATCAGGCGAGTTCGTTTGCGAGGTGAGGCGTTGCCGTGGGCTTGCACAGGCCGGAAAAGAGCCCGCCACAGGCCTGGTTGACTGCGGCCAGCCGCTCGATGCGCAGGGTGTAGCAATTGCGCGTGCCGCGCGCCTGCCGCTCGATCAGCCCGGCATCGAGCAGCACCTTGATGTGCTGGGAGACCGTCGATTGCGCCAGGGGCAACGACTGCGTCACATCGGTGCAGCAGCAGGGGTTCTGCCGCTGCGCCGCGAGCATGCGCATGATGGACAGCCGCACCGGGTGGCCGAGGGCCCGCATCACGCCGGCCAGATCTTCGTCCTGCATGGGACCCTCTTTAATCGTCGAACACCGATATAGTGCGAGGGCCCCTGCCAGACAAGTGCGCGCCGGGCTCAGCGCCCGGCCGTCTCGGGGATCGCGAGCCTCTGGCCGGGGAAAATCAGGTCGGGATCGGCGATCACTGCGCGATTGGCTTCGAAGATGACGCGGAAATGCCGGCCGGCACCATAGGCGCGACGGGAAATGCCCCAGAGCGTATCGCCACGCACCACGTCGTAGTCGGCTGCGATCCGCCGCTGCGTCTCCGGCAGTGCAGCGGACGGGCTGCGGCGTTCGGCGGGGACGGGCGCGGGTGGGGTGCCCTGCGCCTGCGAGAGCTGGACGCGAGGTGATGGCGCGCCTGCGGGCGGCTGAGGCGCCTCGGACGGCGTGCGCACCGGGGGCGGCAGCGGCGGCGGCGGCATCTGGGGTATGGCGGGGGTCTCGGCGGCGCGGTCGGCCGGCGGAGGCGCGCTCGTTGCACTGACCGATCCGGTGGCGGGCGGCGTGACGGGCGCGATCTGCGCGAGGCCCATCGCGAGCCCGGCGGCCTGTTCGTGACGCTGACCCGTCAGCGCGCGCCCCGTTGCAGTTTCGGGCATGGGCCAGACGAGGCGCGAGGCCACGCGGATGCGCTGTGGCGCGATCTGAGGTTCGCTGCCGCCGAGTGCCGTGCCCAGAGCGACGAGCGGCGGCGGAACGGTCGCAGCGCCTGCGGCCCGTGAGGTGGCGACATGGAGGCGCCAGTCGCTGCGCGGCGTCCCCAGGGCCTCCGCCTGCCTTAGCCTCGGCAGCACGAGCCGGGCCGCGCCGGTAGCGGTGCTGCGGACGTCTGCTTCAGAAATGGCGGCAAGCCGCAACCGCCCTTCGACTTGCGCATCGCCCAGAGGCGGCGCAAGGCGTGCGGCGGCGCGGAGCATGTCGGGTTTGAGGCGCGTGTCGGCGACCGCGCGACCTGTGACCCGGGCCTCGGCCAGCGGCGGGACGAACATCAGCGGCGCCCGCGCATCGGCCATCGCGATCTCGCGCCGATTGCCGGCCCATTTGCCAACGGGTTGGGCGGAGGCCAGGGGTGGGCGCAGAAGGGCCGCGCCGCGGAAAATCTCGCGCAGCCTTGGCGGTTGGTCCCCGGCCGATCGCACAGCGCCCTCGGCGATGCCGATGAGGGGACGGAGCGCCGTGGCGCCCTGTGCCGCGCCCTGCCCGGAAGGACGCACCCAGCCGGCCGCCTGCCCAGCTGCCCGCACCAGAAGCGTCGGCGCGGCGACAGGCTCCTGAAGCGCGGACTGCCCGGTTTCGAGACGCGAGGGGCCTTGGGTGACATCGGCGGCGGCGGGCGTGGTGGCGGGCACGCCGGGTGGCAAGAGGCCGCGTTCCACGCTCTGCTGGCGCAGGCACGCCGCCCAACCCTTGCGATTGGCAAGGCACCCGATCAGCGTCGGCCCGATGGTGAGCGAGACGACGACGAGCACGGTCACCGCGGCGCCGGCCACGGAGACGAGGATCATGCGCCTGCGATCATCCCTGGCCATGGGACCCTCCTGCCCAAGCCATGCGCGGGCCCAACGGCCCATACCGGCCTGCCCCGCGACTCACGGCCGGAGCGGTTGCGCTCCAACCTTCAGCAGTTTGTAGGTTAGCGATTCATAAAGAGCTTCGAAAGACGCATCGATGAGGTTGGGCGATACCCCCATCGTGTACCAGCTCTCGCCCGTGCCATCGCGGCTTTCGACCAGTACACGGGTGACCGCGCCCGTGCCGCCGTTGAGGATCCGCACCTTGAAGTCGACGAGCTCGAGATCCTCGATATGCTCTGAATAGCGCCCCAAATCCTTGCGCATCGCCAGATCGAGCGCGTTGACCGGGCCGTTGCCTTCGGCCACCGACATCAGCAGGTCGTCGCCGACGCGGATCTTCACCACCGCCTCGGTCATGGTGATGAGCTCGCCACGGGCATTGTGCCGCCGCTCGACGCTGGCGCGGTAGCTCTCGACGGTGAAGAAATCGGGCAGCGTGCCCAGCACCTTGCGGGCGAGGACGACGAAGCTCGCATCGGCGCCATCATAGGAATAGCCGCGCGATTCCCGCTCCTTGACAGTCCGGAGCAGCTTGTCGAGGCGGCTGTCGTCCTTCTCGATGGCGATGCCGTGGCGCGACAGCGCCGTCAGCAGGTTCGACTTGCCCGCCTGCTGCGACACCATGATGTTGCGCTCGTTGCCCACCGTCTCGGGCGGCACGTGCTCGTAGGACGAAACATCCTTGGCGATGGCCGAGGCGTGGATGCCCGCCTTGGTCGCGAAGGCCGAAGCCCCGACATAGGGCGCCTGCCGCGCCGAGCCGCGATTGATCCGGTCATCGAAGGCGCGCGAGATGCGGGTGATGTCGGCCAGCTGCGCTTCGCTCAGCCCCAGGGCGAAGCGCTCGGCAAACACCGGCTTCAGCATCAGGGTGGGAATAAGGGTCACGAGATTGGCGTTGCCGCAGCGCTCGCCGATGCCATTGAGCGTTCCCTGGATCTGGCGAACGCCGGCCAGAACCGCCGACAGCGTGTTGGCCACGGCCTGCCCGGTATCGTCATGGGCATGGATGCCGAGCCGGTCGCCCGGTGCCACGGTCTGCACATCCCTGACGATATCGGCGATCTCGCTGGGCATGGTCCCGCCGTTGGTGTCGCACAGCACCACCCAGCGGGCCCCGGCATCGATGGCCGTCTTCACGAAGCGCAGGGCATAATCGCGGTTGCTCTTCCAGCCATCGAAGAAATGCTCGCAATCGATCATCGTCTCCTTGCCCGATGCGACGGACGCGGCGACGGAATCGGCCATGTTGCGCAGGTTTTCGTCGATGCCGATGCCCAGGGCAGTGGTGATCTGATGGTCCCAGGCCTTGGCGACGAGACAGGTGGCAGAGGCGGCCGAACCGATCACGGCCTGCAGGCCGGGATCATTGGCGGCCGAGCGCCCTGCCCGCTTGGTCATGCCGAAGGCGGTAAAGGTCGCGCGCCGGGTACGCTTTTGCGAAAAGAACGCATCATCGACGACATTGGCGCCGGGATAGCCCCCCTCGATGTAATCGACGCCCAGATCCTCGAGCAGCCGGACGATCGAAATCTTGTCCTCTACAGAGAACTCGATGCCGGCCGTCTGCGCACCGTCGCGCAGAGTGGTGTCGAAGATATAGAGGCGTTCGCGATCCATAAGCGTCTACTCGCGGTTCTTTGCCGGCCAGTCGGCCGTGTCATGGTCGGGGTGCTGGTTGGAGTGGATGCCGGCCATGAAGTCGCGCCATTCGGGGCCGGCATCGTCACGCACCGGCAATTGCGCCAGATGATCGAAAAAGCCAAGCTTGTCGGCAGGGTTGACCTGGATCTGCGGGGCCACCGCCTCGGGATCGTCGAAGGCGCCTATGGCGAGTTCGAGCCCGAAGCGCGTCTCATAGGCGAGCGGGGTGCCGCACTCCCCGCAAAAGGCGCGGCGCGCGGCGTTGGAGCTTTGAAACCACTTTGGTTCTCCGCGTGTCCAGTGCCCGTCATGGGTGGTGACCAGCGGGCCGAAAAAGCCGCCAAAGGCCTTCTGGCACATGCGGCAGTGGCAGATGGAGCCACGGCCGACGAGCTTGGTGGCGAACCGGACGGCGCCGCACTGGCAGCCGCCCGTCAGGGTCTCATTCCGGGGCATGACACACCGCTTCTATGTTGTTTCCATCCGGGTCGATGACGAAGGCGGCGTAATAATTGGGGTGGTAATCGGCGCGGATGCCGGGCCCGCCATTATCCTTGCCGCCGGCGGCCATGGCCGCGGCGTAAAACGCATCGACTTCGGCGCGATTGCGGGCCGCGAATGCGGTGTGCCGGCCGGGACCGGCATCCTTGGCCTCGCTCAGCCAGAACACGGGCTGCTCGCGGCCATAGCCCACGACCTTCCAGCCGCCGGTATACTGCTCGGGCACTTCCATCAGCATGCCGCCGCCCATGGCGCCGAAGATGGCGTCGTAGAAGGTCTTGGCCTTGGCATAGTCGGTGACGTGAATGCCGGTGTGGTCGATCATCGCTTCAGCTCCCATTTGGTCCGGCGCTCGCCGGTGACGGGATCCTTCTCATCTCGCAGTACGACACCCCATGTCAGGAGACGTGCGCGAATTTCATCTGCATCCGACCACTGACCCATCAGGATAAAAGCCGTGCGTTGATCAACGAGCGTCTGAATTTCCTGTTCCTCGGGTACGCTCGCCATTCGATCGCGATACCATGTGTCAAAGCTTTCGAGGTCGACGCCCATTAAGTTGATCGCATAAGCGAATAAAGGCGCGCTTTCTTTGCTAAGCTTCTTTCTCAGCCCATCAATTGCAGTGACCGTACGAGAGCAATTTATATCGTCCAGGAGAGCGTCTACGAATTCGGGGAGGTCATTATATAGATCTCCGGAATATTGGCCTGCGGCAGAGCGAAAGTCCGCAACTGGATCGGCCTGCACTAATGCCTCGTACCAAGACACCAGTTTTGCTTCCGCCTCCTGCAATCGCCGTACAGTGAAATCTATGGGCTCGCGATAATGGGTCATCAGCATAGCCAGGCGAAGCACTTCGCCGGGCCATTTGCGGCCGCCGAATTTCTCGGTCTCGAGCAGTTCGTGGATGGTGATGAAGTTGCCTTCGGACTTCGACATCTTTTTGCCCTCCACCTGGAGGAAGCCGTTGTGCATCCACACATTGGCCATGACATCGGTGCCATGGGCGCAGCGGCTCTGGGCGATCTCGTTTTCGTGGTGGGGGAAGATGAGGTCGAGCCCACCGCCATGGATATCGAAAACTTCGCCCAGATAGGCCGCCGACATGGCCGAGCACTCGATATGCCACCCCGGCCGGCCGGTGATCGTCACCTCACCATCGGGGAGATGGAAGTGGGCGGGCCAGCCGGGCTCGCCGGCGGACGAGGCCTTCCAGAGCACGAAATCTTCCGGGTTCTTCTTGTGGGCATCGACGGCAATGCGCGCGCCGGCCTGCTGGTCCTCGAGGCGGCGCTGCGAGAGCCTGCCATAGTCGGGCATCGAGGCGGTATCGAACAGGATTTCTCCATTGGCGGCATAGGCATGGCCGCGTTCGATGAGATTTTGAATCAGGGTCGTCATGTCCGCCTTGCCATCGGCGCGAGGCAGCACGAATTCGGTGGCGCGGGGCTGGACGGTGGGCGCAAGGCAGCCCAGCGCCGTCACGTCCTTCTGATATTGCGCGGCCGTGGTCTCGGTCAGCCGGCGGATCGCCTCGTTCAACGGCAGCTCGGGAAAATCACGCGCCGCCCGCGCGTTGATCTTGTCGTCCACGTCGGTGATGTTGCGGACATAGGTGACGTGGTCGGCGCCATAGACATGCCGCAGCACCCGGAACAGCAGGTCGAAGACGATGGCCGGGCGGGCATTGCCGATATGGGCATAGTCGTAAACCGTGGGCCCGCACACATACATGCGCACATTGCCCGGATCGATCGGGGTAAAGACATCCTTGGATCGGGTAAGCGTATTGTAGAGCCTGAGCTGCGGGCCGGACGTCATGGAATTCCTCGCGGGCGGACACGGGGTCACGCGCGCGGCGCTCGGGTTCTTTCAGCTCAAGACAGGGATGAAGAAAACCAGGCCGCGCGACTGTGGTCAGCGGCTAATAATCGAGCAGCAGATGCCGATCAACGAATTGGTTTTCATCCCACCACCTTGCTTTGCCTCAGGGGCAAAAGCAAGCCCTTTCCCCGATGGCCGACGGACACGCCGCCGGCCATGAGCGATGAGGGATCGCGCGTTGTGCGCAGGTGATGGACCGGCCTAGAGGCGATATTTGCCGTGGCACTGGCCGCAGAGGCCGCCGAGCGTCTCCACAGCCTTGACGTAGCCCGCCTGATCGCCCGCCCCGGCTGCCGTTTTCATCGCGAGCGCCGCCTGCTGGCTTTGCTCGAAGAGGGCGGAAAATCCGGCCCAGTCCTCCCAGGCGATGGGCAGGGCGCTGTTGGTGAGGGCCGACTGCGACCGCTGATCGAACAGGGGAATGAAATCGACATAGTTCTGCAAGAGCGTGGTGGCCGCCTCTTCAGCGGCGGCGCCGGTGAGCCCCGCGGCGCTGCGCAGTATGCCGCCATTCTCCTTCATCTTGTTCTCGCGCGTCGTGACGAGTTCATCGGGCGACATGCTGGCGATGGCGGGGTCGGGTGCGGGCAGCGCATCCTGCGCGTGCAGCGGCACCATGTTGCCGAGGGCGATGATCGTGACGGCGGCGGCCAGGCTCAGGCGGTTCAGTCGCATCAGGGGCTCCATCGCTTTCCGGCCGGTCGCATGCTCGATTTCGCGGTCGCGTGCCCGGCACAGCGAGACTACCTTGGCCGCTGAGAAGCGACATCGGCGGCTGTTCACGTTGGCATCGCGGCCGATCATTTCGGCGTGAGGCGGAACCTTTGGGAGGGGGCGGCGTTTCGCGCAGCATTGCGCGGCCACCGATGACTGTGCGGCGTCGCCGTTTCGGCATATTGTCGGGCTAGGCGATGCGCAAGGAGACTCGCTGATTTCATGACTTCTTCCACCTTCCGTACAACGTCCGCCGTCGTTCTTCGCGCCATGCTCCTCATGTTCATGGCGGCGGCGATCGTCGGGCTCGATGCCCATGGCGCCTATGCGCAGTCAGCCAATTGCGCGCGCCTCGCCCAATCGCTCGCCAGCCTCGAGCAGAACGGACAGTTCCGGTCGCGCCAGAACAATTCGCAGCAATTGCGCAGCGTCTCGACTGACCTGCAGCGGGCCGAAAGCACCTATGTGCGCACTGGCTGCAACGATCTGGCGCGCCGCGGGCAGCCCCTGCCCCGGCAGTGCCAGGATCTGGCGCGGCGCATTCTTTCGGCGCGCGACGAGGTGGCGGCGCTGAGCCGACAGGTCGATACCGGCGATGCCGTGGCCCAGCAGCGCGAGGCCATTCTGCAGGAAAGCGCCCGTTTCCGCTGCAATACCGGCTCCTCGGCCACGGTGAACCGCCAAGCCAATCGTGGCGGGTTCTTCGAGCAGCTCTTTGGCGGGTTCACCGGCGGTGGCGCCGACCAGGGTTTTGACGGCGGCGGCGGCATTCGCGGAGAGGAATTCCGCGGCTATGGCAGCTATCACACCGTGCGCACCCTCTGCGTGCGCAAGAGCGACGGCTATTACTGGCCGATCAGCTATTCGACGCTGGCCGATTATGCCTCCAACGATGCCGCCATGTGCGCCGAGCAATGTCCAGGGGTGGATGTCGAGCTCTACATGCACGACAATCCCGGCCAGACGCCCGAGCAGATGCGCAACCTCTTCGGGGAGCCCTATTCGGCCCTGCCCAACGCCTTCAAGTACCGCACCGCCGTCGATCTCACCAACAGCTGCAAGCCGCAGACCTACGGCACGGGCACGATCACGACGGCGCTGACCGAGACCGGGCAGGCGCGATCGACGCTCGAAGTCGATGGCCGGATGGTGCCCCTGCCGGTGCGCGATCCGCGCGGGCGCGGCGTGATCCAGGCGGCCGCGGTCGATCCCAGCCAGTTCGTGTCGGTGCCGCTGCCGCGGCGCCGACCGCATGCGCCGGGCGAGGACCCGCCGGCCATGCCCATCGCCTCAGCCAATGCGGCCGAGCCGATGCGTCTGGTTCAGTTCGGGGAAAAAACCGTCAGGATAGTCGGTCCAGACACGCCCTACGCCCCAACAGCGGCAGCAGGGACCTGAGTTCAGGGCCGTCGTCACGGCCGGTCAGCGCGAGGCGCAGGGGCATGAAGAGCCCCCTGCCCTTGCGGCCGGTCGCGGACTTGACGGCGGCTATCCAGCGATCCCACACCCCATCATCCCACGGCTCCTCAGGCAGGGCTTCGCGCGCCGCTGCCATGAAGGCGCGATCCTCGTCGGCGATGACGGGCGTGACGGGGCCGGTGACGAGCCGCGCGAGTTCGGCCACATCACCCAGCCGCGCGACATTGCCGCGCAGGGCCAGCCACATTGGTTCATTGGCGACGCCATGGGCGGCGAGACGGTCGCGCAGCGCATCAAAGCCGGTTTCGTGCAGCAGCCGCGCATTGAGGCTGTCGAGTTCGGCCGGATCGAAACGCGCCGGCCCGTGCGACACCATCGCCAGATCGAAGATCTCGGCAAGAGCGGCGAGCGACGGCTGCGGCGCGACCGGCAGGCTGGTGCCGGTGAGGACGGCGACGAGCGCAACGGCGAGCGGCTCATAGCCCTCGGTGCGCAGATCGGCCAGCGACAGTGACCCCAGCCGCTTGGACAGGCCTTCGCCATCGGCGCCGGTCAGCAGATTGTGGTGCGCGAAAAGCGGGACCGGACCGCCCAGCGCCTCGAAGATCTCGATCTGCGTGCCGGTATTGGAGACGTGATCCTCGCCGCGAATGACATGGGTGATGCCCATCTCGATATCGTCGACCACCGAGGGCAGCGTGTAGAGATAGCTGCCATCCTCGCGCACCAGCACGGGATCGGACATCGATGCGGTATTGACCGTCTGCGGCCCCTTGATGAGGTCGGTGAAGGCGACGGGCCGCCCGTCGAGCCGGAAGCGCCAATGCGGCTTGCGACCCTCGGCTGCATAGCGCTCGTGGTCGGCGTCGGTCAGCCTCAGGCCGGCGCGATCATAGATCGGCGGGCGGCCCATGGTGCGGGCGCGGGCGCGCCTGCGGTCGAGCTCGTCCTCTGTCTCGTAGCAGCGATAGAGCCGCCCCGATGCGATCAGGCGGTCGCGGGCCGCGTCGTGGATCGCCTTGCGCGCGCTCTGGCGTTCGATGCGGGCCGGGGTGATGCCGAGCCAGGCGAGATCCTCGATGATGCCTTGCGCAAAAGCCTCGGTCGACCGCGCGTGATCGGTATCGTCGAGCCGCAGCACATAGGTGCCGCCGTGGCGCAGCGCAAAAAGCCAGTTGAGCAGCGCCGGGCGCGCATTGCCCAGATGCAGGCGGCCGGTGGGGGATGGTGCGTAACGGACGATGACGGCCTGCTCTACGCTCATGAACCGCTCCCGTCGCGATAGCCGCTGGTGATGGGATATTTCCGGCCCAGCCCGAAGGCCTTGCGGCTGAGCTTGACGCCGGGCGCCGATTGCCGGCGCTTGTATTCGGCGAGATAAATCATCCGCTCGATGCGCCGCACGAGGTCGCCATCGAAACGGCCTTCGCCATTGCGGACCACTTCGGCGACGGACAGCTCGTTCTCGACGAGGCCGGTGATGATTTCATCGAGAATGGGGTAAGGCGGCAGGCTCTGCTGGTCGGTCTGGTCGGGGCGCAGCTCGGCGCTCGGGGCCTTGTCGATGATGGCCTGGGGGATGACCTCGCCGGAGGGTCCGAGGGCGCCCAGCGGGAGATGGGCATTGCGCCAGGCGGCAAGATGGTAGACCTCCATCTTCAGCATGTCCTTGATGGGGTTGAAGCCGCCATTCATGTCGCCATAGAGCGTGGCATAGCCCACCGCCATCTCCGACTTGTTGCCGGTGGTCAGCAGCAGCCCGCCAAGCTTGTTGGAGATCGCCATCAGATAGACCCCGCGCATGCGGGACTGGATGTTCTCCTCGGTGAGATCGGCGGGGCGATCGGAAAAGACGGGTGCAAGCTCGGCAAGGGCCGCCTCGACCGGGGGGCCGATCGGCAGCACGTCGTAGCGCACGCCGAGCCTTTTGGCGCAATCCTCGGCGTCCTTGAGGCTTTCGGGCGAGGTGTAGCGATAGGGCAGCATGATGGAATGGACGCGTTCGGCGCCCAGGGCATCGACTGCGAGCGCAGCCACCACGGCGCTGTCGATGCCGCCGGAGAGGCCGAGCAGGACGCTCTTGAAGCCGTTCTTTTCGACATAGTCGCGCAGGCCCAGCATCGCCGCCTGCCACGGCGCCTCGTCCACCTTAGACAGCGGCGTGATCGCGGGGGTCGTGCAGCGCCAGCCCTCGGGCTGCCTCTCCCAGTCGGAAATCAGCATGTCCGTTCCAAAGGAGCGGCCCTGCAGTACCAGCCGGTTGCCCGGCTCGATGGCAAAGGAGGCGCCATCAAAGACCAGCTCATCCTGCCCGCCGACCTGGTTAAGATAGAGCATGGGCACGCCATCCTCGGCGACGCGGGCGCGGACGAGGTTCATGCGCTCGTGCTGCTTGTTGCGCCAATAGGGCGAGCCGTTGGGGCACAGCATGAGCTCGGCACCCAGAGCCTTGAGATGGCCGCAGACTTCAGGGTGCCAGATATCCTCGCAGATCGGGATGCCGATCGATACGCCGCGGATCGTCACCGGCTCGGGCAGCGGGCCGGGCGCGAAATACCGCTGTTCGTAGAACACATCGTCATTGGGCAGCTCGCGCTTCCAGCGCAGCGCCGTGATCGCCCCACCCTCGGCGACGAGCACCGCGTTGCGCAGCACCTCGCCATCGCGCCAGATGGTGGGCAGGACCAGCACCGGGCCGCCGGCTGTCGTTTCGGCCACCAAGGCTTCAGCAGCCGCCATCGCATCGCTGACGAAGCGCGGCTTGAAGAGCAGGTCCTCCGGGAAATAGCCGGCGAGGAACAGCTCGGAAAACATGACGATGTCGGCGCCGGCGGCGACGGCCTCGGCATAAGCGGCGCGCGCCAGGGCGAGGTTGCCCGCGAGCGCGCCGACCTTGGGATTGAGCTGTGCGAGGGCGATGCGAAGCCGATTGGTCAAGGCGCGCGTCCGGTTGGAAAAGACGCGGCAGACTTATCGCTTAGCCCCCGGCAGGGCAAGCAAGCTCGGACGGGCCGGCCGATTAGAACCGGTAGGTCAGTTCGGCCAGCAGGCCGTAGCGCATGAGCGAGAAGGGGTTCGAGGTTTGGATGAAATCCTCGGTGCCCGAGCTTGGCGCACCGTAGAGCGGATCGGGATCGCGATAGCCTTCGATGGTCACCCCATCATCGGCATAGACCGGCACCTGGGCCTGCAATTGCGGCGGCGTTACCGACAGGCGGGTATAGGTGGCGTCATGGGTGCCCTGCAGGTACCAGGCCCGGCCGCCCAGCCGGAAGGTGAGGTTTTCGGTGGGATGGAGCCCGACCATCAGCTCGCCCATGGCGCCATAACCCCAGCCCGAAAAGGTGGTGGGAGAGGACTGGAAGCTGTAGGTGGGGCAGGAATCCGGCGGGGTGACATTGCACACCGGATAGGACGCCGGGCCCGAATTGCTGCTGTGCGACCCCAGTGTGCCGCTGACATGGGCATAGGGCACCGCGGCAAGTTCGGCCGTCACATCGATCATCTCGCCCAGTTTGGCGCGCGTCTGGACGCCGAGCCGAAGGGCATGGATGTCCATGTTGTCGTCCTGGCTATCAAAGCCCAGGGACCATTGGCCAGTGTCGGGCGACCAGTCGGTGACGGCGGTATTGGTGGTGTAGCCCTCTCGCGTCGTACGCGGCGAGTCGTTCCAGTAGAGATAGCCCAGCAAGGGCCCGAAGCCTTCGGTCGGCTCGGTGCTGCCGAAGGCCATGTAGCCCATATCGGCGCCGATATAGCCGATCTGCCCGTCGAGGGTTTCGCCCGTCCGGAGCCCGGTGTCATAGCTGCCGCGCACCGCCATGGCGTAGCCGGCGAGGCCCTTGGCATAGGTGCGGGTCCGCGCATCCTCGATGCGCAGATGGCCTTCGACGAAGTGCGCCGCATCCTCGGTGGTCTTGTCGAGCCCGCCCACGCTGCTCGAATGCGCCCCGAGCGAATACCAGTAGCGCGTGCCGAATTCGAAGCCGAGGGAGTCGGTGCCGTCCCCCAGTTCGGTCCAGTCCTTGGGCTCCACCCATTGCGAGCCGCGGAAGGACATGTCGGCATCCGACCACTCGTCCCAGTCGGCAGCCATGGCCGGCACAGTCGCCATCATCAGGGCAAGGGTACTCACGGCCGTGCGCAACATGGCAAACCTCAGAAAAACGCGGTGCAAACTTGCAGTCTTTATGCCCTGTTAGGGTTAATGTTCCGCTAAACTGACGGTCAGGTCGCAAACGGGTGTTGGTTAAAGCCTCCCTTCAGCGTCTGTTAAACATGCATCGTATTTTATTGAATGGCTGCATTGCACACCCGCTTGCGCGGCAACCGCGACCATGCTGGCGCGTTGCAATCACCGAAGTCGACCCGGACAGAGACCGGTGAAGGACATGGCCATGAGCAGAATTCTGGTGGTGGAAGACGAGATTTTCGTCGCCGCCGAAATCGAATCGATCATCGCGGACATGGGCCATGAGCCAGTCGGCATCGCGGCGGACCGGCGTACGGCCCTTGCGCTTGCCGACGACGCCGACATTGCGCTTGTCGATCTGAACCTCGTCGACGGACCGACCGGTATCGATGTGGGTCGCACGCTGGCCGATCGTGGCGTGACGGTGCTGTTCATCACCGCCAATCCCTCGCAGCTTGGCGACGGCGTGCCGGGCACGATAGGGGTGCTGCCCAAGCCGGCCGATGGCACCGAGCTCGAGCAGGCCGTGGCGTTCGCGATTTCGCTGCGTGAAAAGGCGGAGGCTGCAAGGCCGCCGCGTCGGCTCAGGCTGTTTGATCGCTGGCAGGGCTCTGCCGGGTTTGCAGCCGCGCCGATCGGCTGAGCGACGCCAGCGGCAGGCGCAATTCGACGCGCAGGCCGTCATCGTCCCAGATGCGCTCCATCGAGCCGCGCAGCTGACCTTCGACGCTCAGCGTGATCAGTTTGGACCCGAAGCCCTGCCCCGTGGGCGCGGCCAGCGTCGGGGGCCCGCCCTCTTCCTTCCAGGTCAGGTGGCAATCCTCGCCATCGATGCGGCAGGTGACGCGGATGACGCCCTGCTCGGTCGAGAGCGCACCATATTTGGCCGCGTTGGTCGCCATCTCGTGGAAGAGCAGAGCCAGCGGGGTCGCCGCGCCCTCGTCGATCGGCGCATCCTCGCCCTCGAAGATCACCCGCTCGCGCCCGCCCTGCTGCTGGTAGGGGCTGAGCAGCTCGGTGATCAGCGAGCGCAACGAGGCCGCAACGCTGGTGCCGGCCGAGGCCTTGGAATGGGGCCGCACGAAATCATGCGCGCGACCGAGCGCAAAGATTCGGGCGCGCAGCTGATCGGCGAACTCCTTGGCCTCGGGACGGGTGCGGGCCGAGAGGCTGACGATGCCGGTGATCACCGAAAAGATGTTCTTGATGCGATGGCTCAGCTCCTGGGCGACCATGTCGCGCTCTTCGGCGATGAGCTTGCCCTCATGGATATCGGTGCAGGTGCCGAACCAGCGCATGATGCGGCCATATTCGTCGCGGATCGGCAGGGCCTGCCCCAGCACCCAGCGATATTCGCCGCTGCGGTGGCGCAGGCGATATTCGATGCGATAGGGCTCGCCGGTCGCCAGCGAATGCTTCCAGACCTGCCAGGCCCGCCCCTGATCGTCGGGATGGAACATGTTGTTCCAGCCCGATCCGTCGGTGGTGCCCTGCGGGATGCCGGTGAATTCGTACCAGCGGGCATTGTAGTAGTCGTGATAGCCGTCGGGCTGGGTGGACCAGACCATCTGCGGCATGGTGTCGGCGAGCGTGCGGAAGCGGGCTTCGCTTTCGGCCAGGGCGTTGGCGATGGCCTTCTGGTCGCTGATATCGACGACGACGCCCGGAAAGCGGACCGCCCTGCCCTCGTCGTCGTGGATGACGGTGCCGGAGGCGACCACCCAGGCCGTCGAGCCATCGGGGCGCACCAGACGGTATTCCATGCGCGTCTCTCCGCCGCGCTCGAGCGCCTGCGCGATTTCGCCCGATACACGCTTCTGGTCGTGCGGATGGATGGCGTTGACGAACTGGTCGATCGGCACGCCGGCGCTGGCCGCCTCGACCGGGACGCTGAACAGGCTGGCGAAGCGTTCGTCGGCCGTCACCCGGTCGTTGACCACATCCCAGTCCCAGGTGCCCACGAGCCCTGAAGCCGACAGCGCCAGGTCGAGCTTCTGCCGGCTTTCGGCGAGGGCCCGGTTGGCCAGCACCCGCTGAGTGGTCTCGATGACGACGACCATGATGGCGAGCGGAGTGCCGCTCTCGTCGAGCACTGGAGAGTAATTGAGGTTCATCCATGCGGATTCGGCAAGGCCGTGCCGGTCAAGCACCAGCTCCTGGTCAGCCAGGTACCAGCTTTCGCCGGCAAAGCCACGCCGCATGTTTTCGCGATTGAACGCAGCGATCTCGGGCCAGGCCGTCTCGACCGGCTTGCCGAAGATCGCCGGGTGACGGTCGCCAGCGAACTCGGCGTAGCCCCTGTTGTAGATGAGGGTGCCCGATTGCGCGCCGGCCAGCATGACCATCGGCACTTCGGTGGCCATCATCAGCCGGACGGCCGCGCGCAGGGCTTCAGGCCATTCGGTGATCGGCCCGATTTCAGTCTGCGACCAGTCGAAGCTGTTGGCCAGGTGGACGGTGGGATCCCGCTCCAGCCGTGCTCGCAGTTCCGGCGATGCCCCGGGAAATAAGGTCTTGGGCATACCGTTCACCGTCCGTGGGGCGCCGGCTTACCGGCTGCCTGATTTGCGTGGCAGGGGTCGAAGCGCCCTAGCTAACACCCAGCGACGCTTCCCACCTTTAACTTTATTATATCGTGGTAACCGGCGCTCGGCGAGATGCCGGGACGCGGGAGAGCTCCTCGGCCACGAGGAACGCCAACTCCAGCGCCTGATTGGCGTTGAGACGCGGATCGCAATAGGTGTGGTAGCGGTCCTTGAGGCCCGCTTCGGTCACCGCCTGCGTGCCACCGGTGCACTCGGTCACGTCGTCGCCGGTCATCTCGATATGCACGCCGCCGGCATAGGTGCCCATCTGGCGGTGGATGTCGAAAAAGCTCTGCGCCTCCGAAAGGATGCGTTCGAACGGACGCGTCTTGTAGCCCGACGAGGCCTTGACGGTGTTGCCGTGCATGGGGTCGCAGCACCACACCACGGTGTGCCCACTCGCCTTGACGACATCGATCAGCGCCGGCAGGCGGTCGGCGATCTTGTCCGAGCCGAAGCGGCAGATCAGGGTCATGCGGCCCGCTTCGTTGTCGGGGTTGAGACGGTCGAGCAGCACGGGCAACTCGGCCGGATCGAGCGTCGGGCCGCATTTGATGCCGATGGGATTGCGGATGCCGGCGAAATACTCGACATGGGCGCCCCCCGGCTGGCGGGTGCGATCGCCGATCCACAGCATGTGGCCGCTCGTGGCGTACCAGTCGTTGGTGATCGAGTCGCGCCGTGTCATCGCCTCCTCATAGCCAAGCAGCAGCGCTTCGTGGCTCGTGAAGAACTTGGTCTGGCGCAGCGCCGGCGTGTTGTCCGAGGTGAGGCCCAGGGCACGCATGAAATCGATGGCGTCGTCGATCTTTTCGGCCACCGCCTCGAAGCGCGGATAGGCCGCCGAGCCCTTCATGAAGCCCATCGTCCATTCATGCACGCGCGCCAGATCGGCATAGCCGCCCGAGGCGAAGGCGCGCAGAAGGTTGAGGGTCGCGGCGGACTGCCGATAGGCCTCGAGCTGGCGCTCGGGATCGGGCGTGCGTCCCTTGTCGGAAAAATCGATGTCGTTGATGATGTCGCCGCGATAAGAGGGCAGCGTCACCCCGTCGACGGTCTCGGTATCGGCCGAGCGCGGCTTGGCGAACTGGCCGGCGATGCGACCCACCTTCACCACCGGCTTGCTGGCCCCATGGGTCAGCACCACCGCCATCTGCAGGAAGGCGCGGAAAAAGTCGCGGATGTGGTCGGCCCCGTGCTCGGCGAAGCTTTCGGCGCAATCGCCGCCCTGCAGCAGGAAGGCCCGGCCCGCCGCAACCTCGGCCAGTTGGGCCTTGAGATCGCGCGCCTCACCGGCGAACACCAGCGGCGGGAAGGTCGCCAGCCGACGCTCGACCTGCGCGAGGGCCTCGGGATCGGGATAGGCCGGAACCTGTGAAATCGGCTTGTCGCGCCAGCTTTGCGGGGTCCAGTTGCTCATGATCCTCATGCTCTCCGGGGGCACCTTCGGGGTTCCGAGCCCTCTAGCAAGCGCCACCTGCCCTGCCAAGCGCATTCGGCCCCGGTGGGGCCGCAACTATTGGCGGATGCCGCCGCGATAACGGCAGGACGGCGCCTTGAACGTCACCAGCTCCTCGGCGGCGGTGGGATGCATGGCGATGGCCCGGTCGAAATCAGCCTTGTCGGCCTTCATCGCCATGGGTATGGCGGCCATCTGCACGATCTCGGCGGCACCCGGCCCCAGAATGTGGCAGCCGATGACCCTGCCTCCGTCGGGCAGCGTCACGAGCTTCATCACCATGCGCTCCGAACGCTGGGAAAGCGTGTTGATCATCGGCCGGAAGCGGGCGAGGTAGACGTCGATGTCCTTGTGCGCGCACGCCGCATCATGCTCGGTGAGGCCGACGGCCGCCGCTTCGGGCTCGCCGAAGACGGCGGTGCCCACAAGGCTGTGGTCGACGGCGGTGGGAGTGTTGTTGAACACCGTTTCGGCGAAGGCCTGGCCTTCGCGGATCGCCACCGGGGTCAGCGCGATCCGGCCGGTCACGTCGCCAACCGCATAGATCGATGGGCAGCTGGTGCGCGAATAGGCGTCGACCGCGATGGCGCCGGTCTCGGTCAGCGCCACGCCCGCGGTCTCGAGGCCCAGCCCGTGGATATTGGGCGCGCGCCCGGTGGCAAACATCACGGCGCCATAGGGCGCCACCACATCATTGCTGAGGGTGACCGAAACATCCTGTCCGGCCTGCGACAGGCCGCAGATTGTGGTGCCGTAGATGAACTGGATGCCGCGCATCTGCATGCCCGCTTCCATGCCGGTGCGCAGATCGTCATCGAAGCCGCGCAGGATGCGCTCGCCGCGATAGACCAGCGTGGTCTTGACGCCGAGGCCGGCAAAGATCGTCGCGAATTCGACCGCGACATAGCCGCCGCCCTCAATGAGGATCGAATGCGGCAGGGTCTTGAGGTCGAAAGCCTCGTTGGAGGTGATGCCCAGCTCGGCGCCCGGAATGGCCGGCTTCGAGGGATGGCCGCCGGTCGAGATGAGGATGGTCTTGGCTTCGAGCGTCTCGCCGGCGTCGCGCAGGCGGACAGAATTGGGGCCGGCGATGGTGCCCCGATCGCGGATGATCTCGACGCCCGAGCCCTCGAGCCCGGCGGTATAGGCCTTTTCGAGCCTGTCGATCTCGCGCTGCTTGTTGGCCACGAGGGTCGCCCAGTCAAAACTGGCCTCGACGGTCCAGCCGAAGGAGCCGGCAATCTCGAACATGTCGGCGAAGCGGCTGGCATAGACATAGAGCTTCTTGGGCACGCATCCGCGGATGACGCAGGTGCCCCCGACCCGGTAATCCTCGATGATGGCGACACTGGCGCCCAGATTGGCCGCCACCCGGGCCGCCCTCACCCCTCCGGAACCGGCCCCGATCACCACAAGATCGTAGCTGCGCGTCATTGCAGGATCTCCCTCAGGCCGAAACGATGGCGACCGCCGGTCGCATGAAAAAAGGCTCCGGACATGCCGGAGCCCCGATGCCGCCGATCACGGCGCAAGGATCAGACGTTGAAGCCCGCCGCGGCGAGCTCGGCGCGCACGCTGGCGAAGAATTCGGTCTGCAGATTGCGCTGGAAGACGCTCATGACCGTAGCAACACTGGAATTGATGGTGGGATTGGCCGCGGTCAGCTTCCGACCCACCGGCGTCTCGTAGAAGGTCACGATCTGGGTCAGTTCGTCTTCGGTGAAGCTCAGCGCATAGACGCGGGCAAACTGGTTGAGCAGCTCGTCCTTGCGGGCCCGGTAGGTCTCGAGCGTTTTCTTGATCGCCTCGTCGGTCTGCTCGACGAGGGTCGGGTTTTGCGACGAAATTTGCCGCATGGTAGCCACGGCGGTCTCGACCAGGGCCACCTCGAAGATGCCGGCACGGTCGGTCAGGTCCACATATTTGCGCGCGATCGCCACATGCTGGGGCGCCAGCTCCTGCGCCTGAGCGGGCATGGCGGCGAGTACCATCGACGCCAGCAGCGCCCCGGTCAGGGCCCGCGCAAAATGCCGTGTGGTCTTGATCATGGCTTTGTCCATCTCGCTTCTGGCCTTGGTGTCGGAACGGGTGCCCGCAAGCCCCCGCTTCGCCGCTTCAGCCCTCATATGTCACGAGGCCATCCGGCCCGGCAATATAGGCCTTGCTCGCCAGGCCGATGAAAAGCCCGTGCTGCACCACGCCTGGAATATCCAGCAGGGCCCTCGACACGGCTTCTGGATCGGAAATGCGGCCAAAAGATGCGTCGAGAATGAGGTGTCCGCCGTCGGTTTCAAAGGGCTGTCCACCCGCCCCCTGCCGCAGCGACAGCGCCCCGCCGGGCGCGATGGCGTGCAGCACCGCGGCAACGGCGCGCCGGGTGGCCTCGAGGCCGAAACGATTGACTTCGACGGGCAGCGGGAAGGCGCCGAGCGCCGGCACCACCTTGCTCATATCGGCGATGACCACCATGCGCGAAGACGCGGCCGCCACGATCTTTTCACGCAGCAGCGCACCCCCGCCGCCCTTGATGAGGCTGAGCCCGGGCCCGATCTCGTCGGCCCCGTCAACCGTCAGGTCGAGCTCCGGGGTCGCGTCGAGATCGGTCAGCGGAATGCCGAGGCTGCGCGCCTGCGCAGCGGTCTGCTCGGAGGTGGGGATGCAGAGGCACGCGAAGCCCTCAGCCACCCGCGCGCCCAGAAGGTCCACGAAGTGCCGCGCCGTCGATCCCGTGCCGAGGCCGAGCCGCATGCCGGGCCTAAGCTCGGCCATCGCCGCCTCGGCGGCCTGACGCTTGAAGATGTCGCTCATTTGAAAAAGTCGTTCATCGACGCCCCTCCACCCCTCTACGGCGGCTCTAAGGGTGGATTCGCCTGCGTGTCAACGCTGACATCACGGATTGGTGACTTTCCACCGCGACAATGCGGCAACACAATGATCGCAAGGTGTGGCGGGCGTGTTCGAATCGTGGCGTGGCGCCTGTTCGCGTGTGACGCGTCGCGCTATGCACCTTCATCCTGCCGCCGGATCGAGAGGATGCCGGAGGCGAAGCCGTCAGGGACGCAATACGAGATGACCAGACTGAAAGCCTTCATCGCCATTCTATGCGCCGCGCTGCTGTCGCTCGGCACCGTGGTTCCCGCCCATGCGGCCCGCGTCTACAATCCCGATTCCAATCAGTGGGAAGACGCGTCTGCCGTCGCCACGCGCTCGCGCGGCGGCAGCCCGATCCGGCGCGAGGTCGTTGAGTATGCCAGCAAGTACAAGCCGGGCACCGTCGTCGTCGAGACGGGCGAGCGTCGCCTCTATCTCGTGATGGAAGACGGCAAGGCGCTGAAATATGGCGTCGGCGTCGGCCGCGACGGTTTCGCGTGGTCGGGCACCCATCGCATCACCCGCAAGGCCGAGTGGCCCGGCTGGACCCCGCCGGCTGCCATGCGCAAGCGCGTTCCCGACCTGCCGGCCTACATGCCCGGCGGCCCGGACAATCCGCTCGGCGCCCGCGCGCTCTATATCGGCTCGACGCTCTACCGCATCCATGGCACCTCGGAGCCGTGGTCGATCGGCCAGGCGGTATCCTCGGGCTGCATCCGCCTCACCAATGAAGACGTCACCGATCTGTACGAGCGCGTGACCGTCGGGGCCCTGGTGGTCGTCAACCACTGACCCTGCCCCGAGATCTCGACATGCCGGGCCGGTGCCATCGCACCGGCCTTTTTTATTTGCCCGGGCCAACTCGGAAGTGGATATGGACAGCCTCAGGCCGGGCGCAGGTCCACCGTGACAGGCGGCTCCGCCTAATCACCCAGCCCGGCGCGAATTCGCTTGTCTCGCCGACGATTCGCGGCTAGACCCTCGCGTGCCGGAGAGGTGGCCGAGAGGTCGAAGGCACTCCCCTGCTAAGGGAGCAGACGGTCAAAAGCTGTCTCGAGGGTTCGAATCCCTTCCTCTCCGCCAGCCCCTTCGATTATGATGTTGATTTGATTGGCGTTTCCCCTTTAGGGAGCCCTCAAATCCTAAGCCAGTTCATAACGGTCTCGATCCTATTCGGCTGCGATCAGCGATCCGCCCGGCATGTCGCCGTCGCGCTCGATATTGCCCTGTGCGCACATTCCGCAGCCTTGGACGACCGATTCTGACCAGCCGAGGTCGAGCTCGTCGTTGCCCTCGCTCAAGGCGTCGTGCGGCTCGTCTTGGATGTCGCCGCCGTGCTCGTCCTCGTGCTCGGTGTCATCCTCGGCGCCTTGAGCCCAGCGCCTTTGGTCGCCCTGCTCCCTGCCCCAGCCCGAGAGATTGCCGTTGCAGGCCACAAGCCGCAGCGGCGGAATCTCAGGAGCCCCGAGGTTCGGCTCGAGGTCGCAGTCGCCATCCAGACGATCGAGGATCTCGATCATTGCGTGGACCTCATCGAGGCAAGCCTCGATCCGGGCTCGGAAGGCTTTGCGGCGCTGATGCTCGACATAGGCCTCGGCCTTCGCCGTAAGCTCGATGCGTGCCGGCTGATGCTGCGCGCCCATCACGACACCGCCTCGAAGTCCCATACCACTCGCTCGGTCGGTGGCATCGCGGCGATCACCACCGCGCCCTTGCGCTCGCCGATAAACGAGTGGTCAGCCGGATCGCAGCCATAGATTTCCGCCAAGGCATCGCGCGACGCGCCCATGGCGCGGTTGAGCCTGTCGCGAGCATCGAGCCGGCGCCGATTCTGGAACAGCACCGGGCAGGTCGACTTGCTGTCGGGCTCGATGATGGCACGGAAGGAACCGCTGACATAGCTGTCGAGCGCAACGGAAAGCTCTTCGGCCAGCCGAGCGACGCGTGTTGCAGGATCTTCGGCCAGTGCCGACGCTACTGGCGTGCCCAAAGGCTGCGGTCGAGACCAGTGCACCCCCGCCCGCAAGCAGGAGGCGCCGAGAAATCGGCACAGCCTGTTCAGTTGACGGAAGACGGGGCACGGAAGGGTACTGGCCTGCGCAGCGTCTTTGGTCTGCTGGCGCATCCTACGGCGAATTGAGAGGGTCATGGTTGGCTCACTGGTTGGGGCTTCTGAAGGCCCGTGCCGGTGACAGACCGGCAGCCGGGGGTTCAGAACCTGCCAGTGAGACAGGCCGGACACTTTTAAGGGTTGCCCCTCTGGACATAGCGCCCGCCCCCGGCCTAAATGGCCGAGTTCGGCGCGCCGCCAAGCGCGTCCGTAAAGCGCTGTTGAGCCCGCCAAGGCTCTCACGCATCGGCAGCAAGGTCGGCGCCAACCGATCTGTCTGCCTATCACTGGTCCGGGTTCTGACGCCCACGGACACGATGCACCCTTTTTGAGCAATCGACAAGCACCACCCTCGCCAAGGGGTGGATGGCTTGCGCTCGTGGGGTTTTTGCCGCCTCATGCGTTGAGCAACGGGGGCAGAGCCATGGATTGGATGAAAGAGCTTGATGAGCGCGGCCGGATCGCAAAGCAGCTTGTCACTGACGTGCCGCCGGCACTGAATTCGCCCGCAATGACCCATGATCAGGCCGTCGCGATCTATCAGGGCCTCGAAAAGCATGCCCAGGCAGCCGACGCGCTTCTGCAAGACATTGAGGATGATGACCAACCCGATGAGGTCATCGCGGCGGCTGAGGCCCTCGCGGATATCTACTCCGACCTTGCTGCTGCAGCCGTCGAGCGCATGGCCGAGCTGCGACGCAAGCGCTGATCAGCGCGGCACCACCGCGTCGGCGATCAGTTTGCGCAGATAGTCATCAGGGCTCATCCCGACTTTCTGCACCCGATGCTGTTACGTCTTGTGGAGCCCTGCTACACATTTGGCGACCCGGGGGGAGATCATGCAGGAACTTCAGGCACACCTTCAGCTGCTCATCGAGCGCAGAAGACTCTTGGCGACCGTCGCGTCCCGTGAACATCGAACTTGGACAGAAGACGAAATCGACGAGCTCGCCTCCTTGAATGGCGCCATCGACGCTGTGATTTACACCATCCGGGAGTTGAGCCCCCCTCCCCAGCACAGCAGCCAGCCCTAACTGGGGAGGCCGGCATCTCAGTCCAGGATTTCCGAGATGCACGTCAAGCGTTCCATTCGGTTCAAAAAGAGGGCTGGAAATTCGCAATGGATCAAGTCGGCCAGTATGGTCGGTGGCTCATTGCAACCGTGGCGGCTGCTCACTTCGGCGGACTAGTCCTCGTCGCGCAGCTAGCAGAGCGCCTGCCCACAGCGGACCTGCGATCCACAATGTGGTGCCTGATTGCTGGGCTTGTGGCCATCTTCATCTCAGGATTGGTAACCTACTACAACTGGGGCTATTCCGGTCGTTTCTTCGCGCTTCACACAAACGTCAGGCTGTTGATAGATCCGGGCGAGCCACTTCCAAACGGGTCGCGCGAACTGAAGATGATGACGGTCACACAGTTCGCCGCTATTGGGCTCGGCGTTGCCTCGGTCGCATTTATTCCCCTCGCGGCATGGCAGTTGCCGCTTTGAGGCGGAGAAGCCTGACCTATACCTCCGCGTTCACTATGATCCACGCGGGTGCATGATCGCTGGCGCCCGGCATGCCGCGGACGTCCCGATCGACACCGGCCGAGACCAGGCGACGGGTCACTTGCTTGCTCAGCAGCAAATGGTCGAGGCGCAGCCCCGCATCCCGCTCCCATCTCTGCCGCATGTAGTCCCAGAATGTGTAGATCGTCTCGCGTGGGTGCTACTTGCGCAGCGCGTCGGTCCAGCCTTGATCGAGTAGGCGCTGATACAGGGCCCTGCTCTCGGGTTGCACAAGGGCATTCTCATCATGGGAACGGTTCGAGTAGATGTTCCTTGGCTCGGGGGCAATGTTGTAGTCGCCCGCAAGCCGCTCGTTCATAAAGGCTTGATCTCTGCTGATTGCAGCGCTCTCTGGTGCTCAGGCATGCCCTAACGCGGTCGGCCCTCTCCATCCCTGGGTCAATTGTTTGAATCGAGGCAAAATCTAAAAGAACAATATTGCACACGCCTCCGAAATCCTTGAGCTTTGCTCAAGGGGAGAACTGATTTGGAAATCACCGAAGAAAGTTTGGACGGCCTGCTCGTGCATCTATACGAAGCATTGATCCAGCGAGGCGCCATGAATACCGGTTCCCGGGGCGGTACGCGTGAACTGCTCGGGGTGACCCTTCGTTTAACGAGGCCGCAAGCCCGATTGAGCCGCTCCGAGGATCGCGGAAAGCCATTCAGCGCTTTGGGTGAGCTACTTTGGTATCTGTCCGGGTCCGATAAGCTAGAATTCGTTGAACCTTATGTCCCTCGATACGTGCATGATGCTGAGAACGGGACCATACACGGCGCTTATGGTCCAAGGCTCTTTACTATGCGCGGCAACATCAATCAGGTCGACAGCGTCATTGCCTTTCTCAAGAAGACGCCGGGATCGCGTAGGGCCGTCATCCAGCTGTTCAATGCCGAGGACATCGCCAAGCGCTATCTGGAGATCCCATGCACCACCACGTTGCAGGTGCTGTGCCGCGAGGAACGCCTGCATCTATCAGTGACCATGCGGTCGAACGACGCCTATTTCGGCCTGCCGCACGACGTGTTCTGCTTCACTATGATTCAAGAGATGATGGCTAGGACGCTCGGGATGGAGCTCGGCGAGTACTACCACTACGTCGGCAGCATGCACATCTACGACGACAAGCTCGAGGCCGCGGCTCAGTATCTGGAGGAGGGGCACCAAAGGACGGTGGAGATGCCGCGAATGCCTGATGGCTCGCCGTTCGAACTTGTTCCGGCGCTGCTTAGTGTTGAAGACATGCTTCGGCATGGCGAGTCCGTCGACGCGTTCGCCGTTGCGCCCGACGACTACTGGGCCGACATCGTCCGCCTATATCAGGCCTTCTGGGCGGCGGGGAACGATGCTGCATTGGACGCGTTGCGGGATGCCGTGACTACCCCCATCTACAAGAACTATATCGATGGTCGGCGCACTTTAAGGCGCCGCACATTCCGTTCGCGGGAGACGCGCGATTGATCTGGCCGACGAGACAGAAGCAGAAGCAGGAGATCACCGACGGCCTGCAGGGTTTTAGCTACAATATCCGGATGTTGCCGGGAATTGCCAACCTCGTCGCACTTGACACGCTGGCGGTGCAGTTCGTCGCCAGCCTCCGGCGCGAGGACTACTATAAACTGGTCCAGCGCAAAGCGGTTGCGCCGAGAAGAGCGGATCCAAATGACGCTGGTTTCGATGCTGAGCGCGCGGTCGCCTATCACATGCAGAACGGTGATGTTGAAGAGGCGGCTTGGCTTATTTTCCTCATGACCCATCTGGCACGACCTGCGGACACTGGTTGGCTGCGGCTTCGGCACATCTACGGGAAACTCGGACAAGGGATATGGACTTGGCAGACGGTCGCCGCGGATCCGCAGTCCTTTGTCGATTGGCTGGCAGCCAACTGGACCTGCATCGGCGGCAAGTTCGGCAACCACAGGAAGTACGAGAGCCTCGATCCGAACTCGAACCGGCCCTTCGGGAAAGTGCTGGCGACCTATCTCGAGTGGATTGGCGCCGCTGGCCATAAAGTATTCTTCGCCGAAGAGGTGAGGAAAGCCGGCAATGAGCCTGGCATCATTTTCGATCACCTATACAGCAGCATGACCGTCCTCAGCTTCGGTCGGCTGGCGAAGTTCGATTATCTTGCCCTGATCGGCCGATACGGCATCGCTCCTATCCATGCTGGACAGGCCTATTTTAAAGGCGCAACCGGCCCGGCGCGTGGCGCGCGCTTGTTGTTCGATGGAAGCGCAGACAGCAGCACGGGGCCTGAGGCATTGCAGGATCTCGTGGACGAGCTGGACGGCGTTCTCGGCGTGGGCATGCACGTCATGGAGGACGCTCTTTGCAATTGGCAGAAGAGCCCGACGAACTTCGTGCACTTCAAGGGCTAGACGAGTGCGGGTTCGATCTCGTCCCAAGTCCAGCGGCGTTTCAGCGAATTCATCTGGTTATGGGCGAGCACTTTGCGGTGCTGCAGCTGGCCGACAGTAATTCCGGGAGAGACGCCCACTGACCGACTGAACCTAATGATTGAATCCCGCGTCGGGTTAATCTCCTCGAGCTCTCCGACCCGGTCGATCGGGATTAGGCAAGAACTGGCAAAATCGTTTGCTTCACGCTCGCTCTGCTCGTCGCCAAACGTGTCGTCTTGATCCACGAAAGTCGCCGCCTTGTGAAGAAGGAGGTGGCCGATCTCGTGGAACAAAGTGAACCAGAAATGGTCGTCAGAGCGGTGCCGGAAGCTCATCAGGATCATTGACTTGTCCGGCGAGACCATGCGGCTTGCGCCACTTGCGCGGCAACCGTTAGGTGCACGCACAACAATGAGGGCGACGCCGACCTCGGCGAAGAGTGCACGAAGAGACGGTAGGAACCTCTCGGGCTTGGACACGTGCACCAGCTTGCGAATCTGCTCCAATCGATCCTGAAGATTACCTGGGCTCCAAACGCCGGTTTCAGACAGCTCGGCCTCCATTTCACCACGACGAAGCCAGCGCAAGACAGCTTCATCGGATGACTTAAAGGTCTCGGATGTTCGGAAGCGAGTCGCTCCGATCAGTGAACCGTATTGCTGTTCCCAAGAGTCGAACTTGGGGACGTTGAAATACACGAGTCGGCTGCGCAGTTCTTCGCGCAGCTTGTCGGCATTGATGTTGGCCGGCAGCTTCCTGCCGCTCGGAGCCGGCACGCGGGTCAGCCACGCCTCAGGCTCAGAAGCCGCTGCCATCGCGACGGCGCGATTGATCGCGACCTCAAAATTGGCTTGACGCTTTAACCAGAAGGCCTCGTCCCCGCCCAAACGATCAGCAAGGACGCTTGCAATTTTCGGATTGATGGCGAGTGAACCGTCGCAGATAGCGCGCACGGTGTTCATGCCCTCTTCGAATGCGGCAGACAGTTCTTGGGCGCTAACGCCCCGGCGGTGCATAACGGCCCGGACGGCGTCGCCTGGCTTGGAGAACCAGTCGGTTGCTGCCTGCTCGTCCATCGGTGTCTGTTCCCTATCTGAACCAGCTTCAGATACCGCACCGTGTGCCACGTTACGCTGCCATCGTCAGCCCTTTCGAACTTCGATCCCACAGGAATCAGTCTCGCAAACAAGTTTGAGCCAAAAACTAGAAGAAGAGAACCGTCATTCTGAACTGATAGCTCGGGGCTGCGGAAGTCGATCCAGTCAGCCGCGTTCTCCATGGCCTCGGCGTCCGCCAATGCAGTGAACAAGGCACGGCCGTCTAGCGCTCCATATGCCGCCTCGGCGGTCGCGTACTCGCAGCATCGCTTCTTCAATTCGATTGTGTCGAACGAAATGTTCAGCATGTGGCGCGATGAAGTTGTTTCGTTGGTTGTAGAGGGCGAAAATCAGGTGCGCTGTGGCAGCGGCGAATTGCGGGGGCGAGCAGCGCGTTTTGCTCTGATGATGTCGATCCGATCCCAATTGCGCGCCAGTTCGGCCTCACCGGCCTCGATCATGTCGAACCCGGAAGCAGAGCACAGTCCGGCTAATGTCAAAATCACCCCGCCGGCTTCTAGGCGCGGTTCCCCGGCAGGTCGCGAAAAGACGTATTCCACAAGGGCGATTGCTTCATCTCGTGATCCGCCGGCGGCTTGTGCCAATTCTAACGCTTCTTCAAGAAAACGGTGTAGACGCTCCTGAACGTCGAACGTCGCTCCGGTATCGAAACAGGCGACCATCCAATCTTTGACCCGATCCTGAAAATCCATGTTAGGCCTCCTCTCCACATTATTAGGGGCTCGATACTCCAGGTAGGAAGATCGAAATTTTCTAGCTTCGGCGCGGCATGACGATATTCCACAGAATTCGCCAGCGTCTCAACCAAGGTCGACGGCGTTGAAAGCGCGATGTCGAAAGCATGATCCTTTGGTGGAACATCCGTGTTACGTCACGATACTGCCCGCAGCTCCGTCACAAATACAGATGGAGGCCAAGAGCTTTGATGCTGTGCATCGGGGTCAATCGTGCACTACCGCGTCGGCGATCAGTTTGCGCAGATCGTCATCAGGGCTCATCCCCTCCTTCTCGGCCCGATATTCCACCGCCTTGCGCAGCTGGTGTGTCATCGGCACCTGGCAGAAGGTGTGTCGCCGGGTGCGCCTCACGCCCCACCGTCGCAGCGTGGCGTTGATGTATTCGGGGCATACCTCCCGCCCAGCTCCTCGGCGATCCTCTTGGCCGGCCGGCCTAGCCCGGCCAGATAGCCCAAGCGCCCATAGAAGGCACCGGTGCGCGTCTCGACGAAGGCTGCCCCGCCGCGGTGACGATCGGTCGGCAGGTTCTTGGCCATCTTGCGCTGCATGCGAACCTCACTGCGAACTGTTCGCTGGAAAATACCAGTTCCGCGCCATCGTTCAACATAGCGTTGCGGCTTGAATGCAGGCTCGCCGGGGCTTGCGGCAGCCATGGCTGCTGCCGGTTCGCACCCCTGAATCACGAAACCAAGAAAAAAATCTGCGAGTGCAGGGACCGCGGGTCCGGCCGGGCATCAAGTCTCAGGGATTGAGGGCGCCCCCGCCTCAAGCCATATTGACCCAGCCAATAGCGACGGGGGAATTTGTGGACATAACTGGTTGGCTAGAGGCCTATTGGGGAAAGGTATCAAGCGACCCGCTGCCATTGCTAACCGGTGGGTTCTTGGTCTTCTCGCTAGGATTGGGAATAGGGCTGGCTTGGGGACGCCAGCACATTCAGACCCTAAATGGCAGGATTGATGCGAAGAAGGAGGATCTGGCTCGACTTCAGCAAGAGGTAACCCGACTGTCCACCGAGCTTCGCGACGCGCAGGATCAGGTGCCCGCTGCCGCGGCTCAAGATCCGTCAAAGCGCTTAGCTGCACTCATGGCCAGGCTGAAGACGAACCTCGCTCTTGCCAAACCTTCCAATCGCCGGCAGGTCGCCTGGCAGGAAAGCTTCGTCGCCAACGCAGGCGCGATGTGGGCTATGGCCGACGGTCTAGGCCTTCCGGTCCCTGAACTGCTCGGGCCTGAAGTCGCTTCGCTCGAACAAAAGCTCCACTTCGCTGAGCAGTACCTCATGCACGTTGGTCCGCTGGTAGCCGTGGGAGAAATGGAGGCGGCAAAGAAGGCCGCAGCACAAGTGTCCCAAGACATCGATGCGTTTCACAACAGCCAATAGGTCCCCTATGCCACGCGGTTGCGCTGGCTCTGCGCCACGGCAGTCGGGGCCTGCCTGTTGATCATGCGTGGCGTCATCGTCTTCACGATCTCGACGGACTGCTGGGCTGCCTGGTCTAGCATGGATGCCTCGAGGCCGGGGCCGAGCGTGATAGTCAGCTTGCCGCCGCCACCCGCCGCTGCGGCGGCAGGAGCCGGCAGGTTCGGAACGATCATCCCGCTCTGGCCAGGCATCATAAGCTCCGGTCCTTTCTCGCCTACGACGTAGGCGCGGCCGGGGGTGACTGGTCCACCCTTAGCCCGGAAGCCACCGAAGATCGCCGAACCCCAGAGGCCCGACCCGAAGGCGCCACCGGTCACACCGCCCAGCCCACCGGTCAGGCCAGAGAACAGGCTGTTCAGTGCAAGGTCGATCCCGAGGTTCAGGATCTTATCGCCGATATTGCCCAGCGCATTGCCCAGAGCCGTCGTGGCGTCGGTGCCCTGCCGGATGTCGCTGATGAAGCTCTGCAGCGCCGACTTGCTGATGTCGGAGAACTGCCGAAGGGAATTGTTCAGCTGCTCGGTCGCGGCAAGCTCCGCCTGCTTGGCCGTCACCAGCTCAACGATCCGCTGCCGCTGCTCATCGGTCGCCGCAGCGCCCGCCTGCCGTAGGGCGTTGCTGATCTCCTTCTGCGTGTCACTGGCGCCAAGGGTGGCCAGCTCGAGCTCGAGCACTTGGATCAGCTCGAGCACCGCTTGCTGCTCTTTCAGCGCCTCCTGCGTAGCGCGGCCGGCATTCCGTCCATCGCTCGTCAGCTGGGCTCGGCGCTCTTCGGCAGCCAGGCGCTGCTGGGCCAGCGCCAGGGCCTGCTCCTCAGTCAGGAGGATGTCGGCCCGGCTGGCCTCGGCCTTGATGCGTCCGATCTCTGCTTCGAGGGCCAGCTGATCGCTGGTCAGGGCGTTGAGCCTCTCCTGCTCGGCGATGAAGCTCGCAGCCGTCGGCACGTTGCCCAGAGCCTCGGCGGTCTGAGTCTGCAACCGCTGGGCGGCTGCCGCCGCCTCGTCGAACTGGGCTCGCAGATTGCCAAGCACTGTCACCAGCCCCTGCACGATCGGCGTGCTGCCGGCCGTCGAGTTGGACAAGAGCTTGATGATCGCCTCGAGGTCAGCGCCGCTGGCCTTGCCCTCATCGGCCTTGCGCGCGAGATCGTCGAAAGCAGCCTGGAGCGTGTCGAGCTCCTGCGCATCCGCGCCCAGCTGTTGAAGGTCCACACGGGCTGCAACCAGCTCGGGCCGCAGGTCATCGCGAACCGTCGAGGCAATGGACTGGTAGATGCCGGCGACCGCGATATCGGTCGCCTGATTCAGGTCCTGAGTGCTCTTCGCCAGGTCCAGCTGCCGCACATATTCCTGAAGCGCGGGAACAGCGTCACCCCAGCGATCGGCCACCTGCCGGATCAGCTGCTCTTGTTCCTTCAGCTGCTCCTCTGAGGCCGCCCCGTCCTGGAGCAGCATCCCGAAGTATTGCACCGCCGCTCCGCCCAGGCCGATCAGCCCGATCGTCGCGAGCGACACGGGATTGAGCAGGGAGCCAAAGCCTGCGGCAAGACCGGCCAGGGTGCCCCTCAGCCCTTGGCCCGTGCCCAGAGCGGCGCTCAGTTGCGTTCCCTGCTGCAGTGCAATGAGAAAGGGGCTCTGACCGCCGGCCAGTTGCACGCCAACATCTTGAAGTTGCGCCGCAATATTGGACGTCTGGGCACCGATGGGGCGGAGCCCTGCGGCGCCGCGCTCGCCGATCCTTTGAAAGCTGGCCACGCTTGTGCCCGACATTCGCTCAAAGCGGCGTTCGATTTCCCTCGCCTTGGTATTGGTGACGCCCATGGCCTTGTTCATGGCGTTTTGATACTGGCGCAGGTCGGCGGATAGCTGGACAACCAGCCTTTCAACATCGGTCGCCATCAGTTTCCCTTTCGATCGAGGCGCGCGGCCGTCTGCCGCAAAAGTTCGGCGGTCTCTGCCGGGCCGCGTGTCACCAGCATCAGCGCCGCGCCGCGCGCGACAAGCGCTCGGCCGAACGGCCCGCTGTCGAAACCGCCAAAGGCCTGCGCCGTCTGGATCATGTCGATCGCGGCGAGAAACGGCCGCAGCTTCGGGTCCACGTCATCGTCGGCATCGTCAATCGGCGGCATAGGCTGGCTCCTCTTCGTCGTCGGCCGGCGCCTCATCGAGCTCGGCTGCCGGCGCCTGCCGCTCCTGCGGCTCGGGCTCGGCCGGCTTGTCCTGGCGCCTGGTGAGCCCCAGCCGGAGCGTGAGGCCCAGCCCCTGCACCATCAGATGCGAATGCCCTTGGCCTCGGCCATCTGTCTCAGCCGGGCGACAGCGTGGAAGCCCGAGGCGCCCATAATGGCAGTTCGTGGCAGCCTCAGAGCGTTCAAGAGCGCGAGGATCTCCCTCGCATACTCCCGGGTATGGCCGGGGCGGAAATTACGGTCCGCCCCGGCCTCACGCGCAACGGGCGGTACGGCCATGTGCCCGCCCTTCTTGGCTGACGATGGAGAGGCGCCGGCCGAGATGCGTGTTGCGACTGCCGCTGGGCCGATGCCCAGCCCGGCAATCATCGTTCGATTGCAAAGACCGGCTCGCCAGCGATTGGCGAGGTCGGTCAGATGCTGGGGCAGATGCCGCGGTTCGCGCTCCGCATGCCATATTCCAGTCCACTCGCCATAGGCCGGCCGGTTCACCGCGGAGATGTGCTCGATCGAGGCTGAGTTGATCATCCTGAATTTGCCGTCCGCATCCCAGGCCTCGCCGCCATACATCTCGCCGAAGCCGATCGAGACTCCGTCGGTCAAGTGATCCCGCACGCTGTTGATGAAGCCCTGCACGCCCGCGACGGGCTTCAAGTGCGCCTCGAATGCGAGGCCGAAATCGTCGGCCCAAACCGTCAGTGACCCGTCCTTGGTTCGGGCATATTCGGTAGTTTCGCCGAAGACATGCTCGGCGAACTGCAGGCCGATGTTGCGCGCTGTCGGCTTGAAAGCGCCGTGCGAAACGCTCTCCCGCAACCCGCCGATCGGCACTTCGCGACCGAAAGGAATGACATAGCCGCAGACGTGGAGCGGCTTCTCAAGCTGAGGTCTGGGCATCGTCGGCCAGTCCTTCGATCAGGGCATCGAGCAAGGGCAGCGAGGGCATGCCGCCTGCGCGGTTCGGCACGCTCATGCCGAGCTGGTTGGCTGCCGCATCGATCGCGGCGAGCTCGGCCTGAACTTCGCCGAGCACGTCCCGCGCCACCTGCAAGCGATCGACCAGCGGGCGATAGAGCGTCTTCACCTGACGATGAAAGGTCGGCTCGAACTTCTCCCGCTCCCGGCGCACCTCGGCCCGGGCCTTGGCGATGGGCTCGGCCAGTTCGTCCATCGCCGCCTTGGTGTCTGTCACCGCATTGCGCGTGGCGGGGGTGCTTTCCGCTATGTGGGCAGCAATCGCAGCGCGATGCGCATCCCAGAGCTCGGTATGGCGCGCGCGCAACTCGGAGAGCGCCGCGCTCTTGCTGGTGAGCCCAGCCGGCACCGTCGACGCCAAGGCCTCGGCGATAGCTGCGGATCGATCACCCGGGATGGATGCCGCAATTGCAGCGGCGGATTTTGTGCTGGCGAAGTTGAGAATGCTCATCGGTTCCTCTCGTCTGAGAGGCACCATGGCCCGGATCAGTGGGGCGTATCTCTACTCATTTACGCCCCACTCGTTCGCTTCGCGACGTCGGCGCCGCGCTGATGATTCTCCCGAAGAAGGCGCCGGATCCGATCCGTGCCTGGCCATGGGGCCCAGCCGAGGGCCGGCGCCAAACGCTCCCTCAGTTCCGCCCGATCGGCCGGTGCCAGTGACATGGCGGGGCTCTCGGCTCTGGGGGTGCCACCGCGCTCGAGGGCATCGCCCATGTCGCCGATGATCTCCGCCAGTTGCCGCTGCGAGAGACTTGGCCAGCCCATAGCGAGCCAGTCGGCCGCGGCCACGATGGCACCATCCCGCAGAGCGCTAGGCAGCCGGGCAGGCAGCGGGCGCGGCAGGGCATCGATCACCGCCGCGGCCGCTTTAGCGTCCCCGCGGCACAGCAGCTCACGCAGCCGGTGCCGGCGGGCCTGATCATCCGGCGCGCGATAGACGCGGCGGGCTCCGGCGCCATACTTTCGGGCGGCTGCTACCATCGATCAGCATGTCCTGGTAGCGGCAGGGAGAATGCAGGCAGCTTGCCCGCTGCCTGCATCGATGTAGCCAGCAGGCTTGGCACTGGCTGCGGCCGCCTCGCGGCCGGCCAGTGCCCCGCGCAATCCGGATTCCCGATTCCGAAAAATAAAATGCGCGAGTGTAGGGGCCGCGCGGGTCCGCCGGTCGGGGGCGCCAGAGATCGAGGCCACCCCGTCACCCCTCGCGCCGATCCGCGCCCGGTGCCATCAACCGATCGCACAAGGCGACGAACCTGTTGAGTTCGGCATTGATCTGGTCGGGGGTGGCACCGTGACGGGTCAGCTCGTCAGTCAGCGCTGCCACATGCCGGTCCCATGCTGCATCCTTGCCGGCCTCGGTGGTGCGCTTGCCGATGTCTCTGGCAACCTGTCGAGCCCGCCCAAGGCGGGCGCCACAGGGGAATGGAATAACCGTCCTCGGTGTCACCCAATCGAGAAGGGACAATTGCTCAGGGCCGCGACGACGCATGGGATACCCTTTCCGTTGACCGTTTTTCGTGGAGTTTGCCGGGCCGTGACCGTTTTTCGTGGAGTTGTGTTTCTTCTATAGACTCTCCAGCACCACGAATTCCGGTCATCCGCTTGCGGCGCCGATAGGTGGATTCTGAAATATTCAATGCCTCCCAAGGCTTTGTCGCTGCCATGGACTGGCTTCGTGGCGTCGCGCCCTGCTGGGCGCGGCGACGTGCCTCGCTCTCCCTCTTCAGTCGCTTGGCCCGTGCCACCTTGTTCTCATCCTTGGCATCGAGCCAGCGCATGCGGCGGTCGCCGATCGCGGTGCGCTCCGCTTGCGTCAGACCCACGTCACTGCCGATCTGCTCGGCTGAAATCTTGATGATCGAGGCCGACACTTCGTCTGTTGCCCGCAAGATCATTCCGAAGCTCATATCGACGCCAACCATCAGCCCAATCTGTTCGGCGCGACGCATCACGGTGGTGGTCGTCATGGCCTCACCGTCGAGCAGGCGCGACACATAGGCCGCGGCTCGGGCCCAGCCGCTGGCATACCCAACGGAGCCCATCAGTTTCCGCCGCAGCGCCACCAGCAGCCGCAGGCTCTTGCGCAACGACAAGCCCTGCGCCTCATTGCTCGGGAACAGAACCGGCTTCATCCGTGGATCTCGCGCAGAGCCACCTGTCGGGCTCGGTCGTGCTCGAGCAGGGCCGATCGAGCGTCGGTCAGCGTCATCCGTACGCCCAGAAAGACCCCATCGCCGTCAGAGCAGAGAAAGCCTCGCCCAGGATCAAGCTTGATGGAGCCAATCGGGCGAGTGCCGACTGTCATTCTCTCGGCATCGAATTGCCGCTGGCGCCGCTTCATGCGGCCTGCTCGCGATCGGCCGGCTTGCTCTTGCCGCGCTGTTTCGCGCGGGCCTCGATCCACCGGGCAACATCGGCCGCGAGAAATGCGAACCTTTTTTCGCCGAGCGGGACCGGCTCAGGAAACTGGCCTGCGCGGCGGAAATTATTGATGGCCGTCCTGCTCAACGTCGTGACGCGGCAGACTTCGTTCATCGAAATGAGGGTGGGGAATGCGTCCATTTGCGCTGTCCTTGCTCGTGCCTGTTTCCAGCACTTGCAATAAAGATAACGATGCGCAACCGGGCAAAGTGAAAGGAACTAAAAAAGAACACTTGGAGGCTGCGAGTACGCCTCGGAGTCCGCTTTCACTTTTCAACAGTGTTTGGTCTTGACACATACTTTGCCCAAGCGGTCAGAAGCTTACGCCTTTTGTCGATAGCGTCCCCCCGCCGATATGCTCTTTCTGTCAAGGTGCCAGTAATGTGAGCAAGTGCTTGTTCCGCTATCTCACTGGGAAAGTTCGTCTTCTCTGCTGCCCAGTCCCGGAACGATGATCGGAAGCCGTGCGTGGTGACGTCCCGCTCCATCGATTTGAGGACTTTTGCGAGCGACATATTCGACAGTGGCCGACCGGCCTTCATGCCCGCAAAGACGTAGTCGCCGCGCCTATGCTCATCGGCCCAGGCAAGAACCGCCAGCGCCTCGTCGGTCAGCGGCACGCGGTGCTCTCGATGGCTCTTCATTCTGCCGGCGGGGATCACCCACAGCCCGTTCGCCAGGTCGAATTCGCTCCACACTGCCCCAAGCGTCTCGCCAGTCCGCGCAGCGGTCAGGATCCTGAATTCCAGCGCTTTGGCACCAGTGCCCTTCTGTTGCTTCAGCTCGGCCATGAAACTCGGCAGGTCGGCATATGCCATCGCAGCATGATGACCGCGCGCCATCGGCTGCGCTGGCTTCGGCAGATGCACCTCGACGTTGCCCTTCCATCGCGCAGGATTGTCACCGTCGCGCCTGCCTTTGGCTCGGGCGAAATCCAGCACTTTCTCGATCCGCCCGCGCAGCCGCGAGGCGGTTTCGTGCTTGAGAAGCCAGTGCGGCTGCAGAACGGCTATAACGTCCTCGGTCGTCACGTTGGCCACCGGGATCTTGCGCAGCCGCTCGCAGTAGGAATCGGAAAGCGTCATTCGCCATTGATCCTGGTGCTTCGCGTTTCGGAACGTGTCGCCCTTGGCCTTAAGCAGCGCATCAGCCGCTTGGCCGAAGGTCTTGATCTCCGTGCGCTTCTGCCTCTCAGCCATGTCGGCGAAAGGATCGCCACCGGCGCCCAGGATGCGCCTCGCCTCGGTCGCCTTCTCCCGAGCCAATGCAAGGGTCACCTGCCCCGTTCCCGAGCCGTAGGGACCCAGCCCCATCTCGCGCCGCTTGCCTTGCCTGATGAAGATGAAAACCCAGCTCTTGCGGCCTGCGGCAGAGACGCGCAGATATAGACCGTCCCCATCACCGAGCAGACCGGGCTTGGACGTGGCCCGCACCTGACTATCGCGCAGCTTATCCTTGGCCATCCCTAACGCCGTTCCTAATGGGAGAGGTTGTCAACAATGCCTGAACTGGCACCAGTGGCAACCGGAGATAGGGAAAACTCCCAGAAATCGGCCTGTTGTTGCCAACACTGCCGACAAAAACAGAAAAAGGGCTGACTTCCTCTCCGCCATTGCTCCCCTCTGATGCTTTAGCGGCTACGTTTTCGGCACGTGGTTGGCAGTGTCGCTGGCGGCGGTCTCGTTGTTGGAGAAGCGGCCAGGCTCGATACGAGATCGAGCCTCACTGGACACTCCGGTGTGCGAAGCTGGAATAAGTGCTTTGGCTTGGCGCGCGTAAATTGTGTCCGCTACGCCGGTCAAAAGCTGCTTTTCGCTTGCCTCATGGGCCAGCAGGCGGCGCGTCGTGATGGGGCGACCATTTCGCCAGCATCATCGCAGGAGACGGCGCGGCGGGATTGGGATGGCTGGCAGGTATCCCATCCACGCGAGCCGACACCGACACGGGCGACTGCTTCCAGCGCACGTCGTCGGCTCGCTGTCGCGCGCTCCAGCGGTGACGGTCGGAATCAGGGCGCCGGACTAGACGTGATCGACGTGCGACAGCCGGGCGATCGCCGTACTCATGGCCGACAATCGAGCGTGCGGTAGTTGCGCGGCACCCGCCTGCTGCCGCGGCCCAAGTTCACAGATCCAGCTTTGCCTTCGGCTAGATGCCGGTCATTCCCACTCGATTGTTCTAAACCCAGTTAGGCCATTGATCTAGCTTGGTTTTTTCTTGCCTTCGACGCCGAAAGCCGACCCGCGGACCGTCAAAATCTTACGGTATTGATTTTAAAGGGAAAATCGCACGAAATTTTTTTGTGCGATTTCGATATCTATCGATATCTATCGCCTCTCAAGACCTATTTTCGACGGCGCAGACGAGTCTCGCTGAGAACCAAGAAAGTACCGTCACGAACTCATAGCACAGTGGGCTATGCGACGCGACCCGATGCGCATCATCCGAGCGCCATCCCTTCATCGGGCGACCAGACAACCACATCGCGCGGCCGCCCTCGGAACGGCTCTCCCAGAAGGGCCAAGCCGTCGCGGAAAAGCGCATACTGGTAAGGCTCGTCTGCGTCGGCCCGAGCAATGCGATCTTCCGCGGAGAGCGAAAAGCCTGTTGGTTCGAGGGTCGGAAGCCTCATCGTTGTCGGCAGCCCGACCGCTCGGTTGCGGATCGCATTGCTGAGTGCGTTCAAGAATTCGCTTCCAGCTTTCTCCTCGATCGCGAACCAGCCGAAGTCGAAGCCAGGGTGACCCGATACCGACAAATGCGCGCGCCGAGCAAGCCGCCACCACTCTGGATGATCGAAGAAATCCTCGATCCACCACGGAGAGCCGCCCGGCCGCAAAAAACACCGAGGCGCAGCCAAATAGGCTCGTCCGGCATAGCCTAGTCGAAGAAACGGAACGTCATGTCGCTCGGGAGCTGGGGAGTCTGGCAAGCGGATCCAGTCGATCCAATTCGTTACCTCCGGCGCCCCCATCAAGAGAAAGTTCGAGCGATGGGTCGCAAGAGCCATCGGCGCCGGCGTGCCTTCGGGGATCGCGCCTCTCTGCGGGTCACCTGGCGATGGAGGTCGTTTTCGTGGCTTCGAGATCCGCGTCTCCGATACGGCCAGGAAGCTCCCCGCTACCGTGGGCTTCGCGCCGAATGCAATCGAATAGCCGTGGATGACCTTACCGAACGGCGAAGGCTTCGCGACAAAGGGCTTTACCTGTTTGACGTACTTTCTCTTCGCCGCATTCGCTATCTTGGCAGCGCTCGCATCCTTGGCGAACGAACCGTGCGCCTCGGCGAGCACAACACCATGGCCGGACGCGTTGCCACCTTCGTAAATGAAATCCGCATGAGGATCGAGCGACGACGAGAGGCACGCTGCGTTTGCTCGCCATGCGTAGCCGAGAGCATCCATATAGAGGTGGGCAATGCCGGCGCCGACCTTGGCCGCAAACTGCGACCCGGCGGTATCCGCGAGGAATTTGAAATGAGATTCGAGCGCAAAGGCCGATCCATCTTGGAGCAAAGTCTCCAGTTCAATCAGTGCGCTTTGCTGCAATCCGTCGAGTAGGACAACGGGTGCATCATCCCAAGTCGTCGCCGTCCTCGCGATGGCGGCGGCCAAGGCAATCGAGTTGAAAGACAAGGCCGACTGCGCCGCGGGCGCCGCAAAATACGGTGAAACCGGGCTTGGTACGTGGCCGTGCTTGGTATGCTTGGTCAAAGCAATCAGCTTGGTCGACGTCCCCAGTCCGGCTGTCGACACAGGCCCGCTCATTCCTTGAACTCAGCAGGCTGCGTGGCGGTGCCGGCATGGTTCAGCGGGGGCTCCAGCGCTGTCAGCAGATCTTCGAAGTCCAACCCAACCCCCTCGTGCAGGCTCGGAGCGCCTGCCACCATCAATTCCGGATCCAAACGTGGTTACGATGATGGGCAAGGTAAGGCCGATGCTCATCGCGCAACTGCAGCCTCGGCGCTTTATCTAAGGACAAGGCGTGAAGCGCAGCATCCTCCAAACGAGCAGAAGTCAAAACCAAACCGTCGTCATCAAATGCCACCAGCCCCGCATCGAATGCGGAGTCCCACAGAGCGGACAGTAGAAGTCCGTTATGCACGTCGAGGCGCTGTGCGTCGGTCGTGCAATCCGACCATGGGATCATGTGCGAGGCCCTCAGCAGCGCAGGACTCGAAATTCCACTCATCGGGCAGGTTCCGTTCCAGTATTCCATCAGGGCATCGCGAAAGATATTTTGTCCGATCCTAAATTTTTGTGCGCGTTCGCCTTCAGTCTCGCCGATCCCCGAGACAGCGTTTTCGTATTTCTCAAGGGGAAAGTTGGGCAGGCTAACCGACAGGCGGTACACAGCTTGGACCCCGGCATGCAACTCATCACGCGTAGCAAATATGAAGGCACTTGCGTGACCTTTGGCGCAAGGTGCTGCGGGTTGGGCGTCCAGCGCTCGCGCCACTCCCGGCAGCATCAGAGACAGAAAGAATGGACCGGTGCCGTTTGCGGCGGCCAGTCCGATCTCCCCTGGCGCACTGGCCGACCGGAAAAAGATCCATCCACCAGCCTCTTCAGGGCCAATACGGTATCCATGCTCGTTCGCGGCATCGCGCAGCTCAGAAAGAAGGCCGAAGGGATAAGCCGGAAGACGCCCTTCGGTGCTGCTCATAGGTCGACCCCGAGCAAGCGCTGTGCGGGCGGATCGCCATGCAATTTCAGCTGCAGGTACGGACGTCCCCTGAACTCAGTTGGAGGTGCCGTGGTTGTGGTTACGATGTACTGAAACAGTGGTTTTCCACCGACGCGCTCCAAATCCTGAACGATATCGAAGAGCCGTCCATAAATTGACAAGCCAAGATCGGCCTCACGTGGGCTGTCGTGAAGCAGGAATGACGGCACACGTGTCGCGCCTTCGATGCTCACGCACATCGCAGCAAGGTCGAAAGCCAGAACCTTGAGAGAGTCGATCGCGGCTGTCCTCCGGTCGCCGCCCATGTCTACCGATAGATCAAGCCCGTTCCCGCTAAGGGTGATCCGGCCCTTTGCATCGTGGCCGACCAACCGTCGGACGATCGGGTCGAACTTCTCGCTCATGCGTCCGAAAACCCTGGCCTGTTTGTCACGAAAGGCGCCCAGCCTTTCTCTCTCGGTTTCTAGTTTTGTGCCCAATTCGCGCAGACGCTTGATACCTGCCTCTTGCGCATCGAAGAGTTCGGCAAGGCGTTCGACATCGTCCTGGAGCCTGCGGGCGGTGTACCAAGTGGACTCTCGGGCATCCCTGGTCTTCTCGATGTTCGTGACGTTATCAACGGATCGATCGAAATGCTGCTTGGCCAGAGCAATCTGGGGCAAGAGCTTCGTATGCTCTTGCCTCAGATCTTCAACTCGCTTCGCTTGGGAGTCGTGATCAGCCTGTCGTTGATTCCAACGCTGCCGGCAGGCGTCGGCATCAGGAATTCTGTGCGAGAGCTTGCAGCCCTCTGCCAGGGCGCGGTCGATGGGGACTTCACATATCGGGCATATCGGGCTTTCAGCTTCGACTTTCGAATAGGAAAGCCCCGGCAATTCCCCGCGTATCATCGCCAATGTACGTTCTTCAGCGGGGATTAGCGCCCCGATGCGGATACGTTCGCCTTCGAGGCGCGCCCATTCATTTCTCGCGGCCTCTCGTTGCTCGCGTGCTGCGGCGAGCTCAGCATCGCCACCAGTCGGAATCTTACTTGCCGACGCCAAGCGCGTGCTGGCGGACCTACGCATGAGGTCGATCAGCAATGGCATCTCTGGAAGCGACTGCCCCTCAAGGCCTAGCCCCATAACGAGCCGTGTTTGTGTGCGTTCGATTTCCCACCGGCGATGGCCAATCTCTTGATCCAGGACTCGGCGCTCCTCGCTGAGGCTATTCACTTCACCACGCGTGGCCTGTTCCTCAGGCGTGATCGCCATCAGAAACGAACGGAGCGCCTCAAGCCTTGGTCCCTTCTCCTGTCCGCTCGCGGGCATCGGTGAATCGGAGTCCGAGGCCGGCGACCGCCAGTCAAGGACATCGTCAAATCGACACTCTTGGTCCCGCGTGAGCCAGGCGAGCGCGATCGGCCAAATATGCCCGTTCGCTTGCGGGCGAACCAATTGCGCCAGCGCGGTGGTGATGATTTGCTGATCGATCGCCTCGACGAACGGCTCCATTCCCGTTGAAGCGCCCTCACCAGCGGCGATCTCGTCGAGATTTCCGCCCGGTACAGCCATATGCCGCCGACGCGCGCCAAGTGGGCGAAGGATCGCCCAGCAGATTCCGTCTAGCATGATCTCGGCACCCACGATGCCGTTCAGGAATGCAGTGCCGATCCGATCACGCTGAGGCTCGGTGGCGAAGCGATCCTCGCCAAGGCAATAGCGGATAAGCCGGCAGAAAAGCGTTTTGCCGCTACCATGCCCGACGGCATTTGTTTGACCTACCGAGGCGGCATCATCTGCTCCATCAGGTGACCAGACGATGTTCAGGCCGGGGCGAAGCTCGATGTCCCGCACCTTCTCCCCACCAGGCTCCTTCCATATGACAAGTCGTCGAACCCAAAGCCGCGGCCCTTCGAACCCTTCAGTGGGGCTTACCGTCAGAAGCTGCGGGTCGAGAAGGTCAGGCTGCTGCGGCATTGATCACCCACTGCTGTATGTCAGCGGGCAGCGAATCCACCGCCGCGTCTAGGTTGATGTTCTCGAGAGCACCGAACACGAAGCCTGCGCGACCGTCAGGCCATCCGGAAGTGTCGATGGCGTCCAAACCGGGGCCAGACGCCCATGTTCCACGCTGGACATCCTCCACCAATCGTCCGTTGCCGCGGTGGTTTCGAAGTGCGGCGCCCCACGCTGCGTTGTTCCTTGCGACGAATGTCGCGACATTGCTGGCAAGAGGATCGGCCTCTGCCCCTACCAGGCGACTCCACTCGGCCGCTTTGGTAGCGGGCAAGAGCGGAGTAAGTAGGCGCGGCTCGATGGCCAAAGCGGCAACGAGACGTACATCACGGATCGGCTTAGGACCGTCCATTGTCTTAAGAATTGCAGCCAACACGGCGCCAACGTCGCCCGGCTGCGGTTGCGCCGTTCGAGCCCAGGCGTTGTCGGATAAGGCATCTACAAGCAGCTTTGCACGAGATGTTCGAAGCTCGATCGGATTCGCCACTAAATGCGCGTTAGACAGCCGATCGTAGGCGCCAAGCACGAGACGCTGAGTACGAAATTCGTTAAAGCGACGTTCTTCATTGGCTTTGAGCACACGAAAAGTCTCTGAGGGATAATCTCTGCCCTTCACGTCGCCTGGATCGAGCACATACCTCAGTTCGTCTCGAGAAAGGCCGTATTTAAGCGCATAGAAAGCATCGAGCTCTGCTCGCAAGTCCATGCGGCGATCTTCGTGCCAACCAAACGCCGGTCCATCATACCCAAGATCCTCTGCCCAAGGACGCATCGCATGACTTGTATACGAGAGTTCCAATACCCGTTCAGCTACAAAGTCTACGTCCTGGGATGAGAACGACGAGGGCGGAAGGACTGGAAACTGCTGAACGAAGTAGAAGCTCAGATTAGTCCCACCGACTTTCTGCCTTGCGGCGAAGTCCGCTGTTAAGGACGAGGCGTTGGCCAACAATACAGCGGCTGCCTTCGGATCGGCGACAACCGTGTTCCATAGAAAGATACTATCGCCTACGCCGACCTTGGGCAGGACACTCGGTATCCACGTTCTCTCGTCCGCAGTCCTGGCATTTCTGCGCCACCCCATGAGCCAGCGTGGCTGCTTGCGAGTAAGTAGCGCAGCGGCAAGAGCGAGCGGATCACGCGAACCGTGACTCAAGAACTCGATATCTTCGGCAGTCAGCGGCGTCTCTCGCTGCATCTCCCTTCCGATCCCAATGGTTTTTATTTCCATTGAGAAGCGATCGGCAGAGCTTCCTAAAATTGATCGCCAACTGTGGTGACCCAATATCCGCGCTAGCTCGGGCTCCTGGAGTCTCTCCCCACTCGCGGCCCAGTATCCCACCAACCATTCGGTAAGGCTCTTGAGGATCCGATCCGCATTACCCTCCCGAAAGCCTCGTTTGAGGCTCGCAGGAACCCGGGCCAGACCAACCCTCACATGCTCCTCTGGTACCCAATAACGTGGCGTGGTCTCGAAGTTTGGATTCTGCTTCTCAGCTGGCGTACAATCCCGGGCCCCCTCCTCGTCATCAACCGATCCGCCGGCATAGGTCGCCCAGCGGTGATCGAAAAGATGAGTCATCTTAGCTTCGTAGAGCGGAACACGACGTTCGCTTGGAGGGTCGCCACGGCGAATCCAATCCACTCCGTCGCGAATCCAACCTTCAGCTTCCAAGGCCTGCGCCGTCGCAAATAGATGCGAGTCGTTGGACATGTGGAATAGCGTTTGGAACGTGATCCCCCATGGGTTCGCATCGCCGCCACTCTCTTCACTCCGTTGTTCGACTAGCACCGGCGCTCGAACATAAAGCTTTGCCGTTATGTCTGCATCCGCACGCGACCGAAATACAGGTGCCGTCCTTGTGTTCGGATTTATACGCGCGATCTGACTTGAGGTGAGTTTGAAACTCCGTCGAGGATCATCGATATCTTCAATATTCTCAATATCAAAGCAAAAGTCGGCTGCTCCCCCAGCCTCACCGATCATCAAGATACAGAACGCCTTCCGATCGTCAGTACCTTTGAACCAGCGCCGGATTTCGTAGAAGCTCAGAAGTTTCATCAAGCGTGATCGCTCGATAAGCTCACCAAAGAAGGCCGAAGTCGAGAGATCAGTCGCAATGCCCGTGGGCACTATGACGCCCGCGAATCCGCGTGCGTTGGTCAATTGAAAGAAAAGCTCAGCAAATAACGCATAAGTGTTGACATCGCCTCTCCCCGTGAGGGGATACCTGCCGGCCGTCCGAACAAACTCGCTGCTTGCCTCCGCGGTACGCTTGGCAAACTGAAACTCGGCCCAGAGTTGGCCGTCAGGCGAATCTGGTTCGGCCTTCTCCAACTTCTTGATGAGCTTTTCACGTTCAGCCTTATTGCGAGCACCAGCGATGTCTGGTGAACGGGCTGCAAAGAACTCTTGCTCCTGTAGCTTTATGCGCTCCCAGGGCGGATTACCGATAACTACGTCAAACCCACGGCGGCCAGGGTCTGGGGCATTGAAAATTCTTGGAAACTCGATGTGCCAGTGAAACGCTCGCACCACATCAGAGGTCTTCCTCGCGCCATCCACCAGATGCTGCGGCACGTTTCGGCCTCCGGCCGCATTCCACACGTGTCCGGTGATTGGCAGATCATCGAAACTCGACGCAGCTGAGGATTTGCGAGCAAAGTAAGCAGCGGTATAAAGATAAGCAGCCACATAAAGATCGCTCGCCGACTTCAGCCGCTGCCAGTCAAGCGATGCGCGCAGCTCGTCAAATCCACGACTTTTCGCTTCTACCTGCCTCAAATCGTCTTCCGGCAAAGCGTGAAGTTTTTGGTCGGCGCGGGACAAGCTTTCCGGAGGCCGCAGTTCGGACAGCAAGCCGGTCGCGCCTTTGCCATCTCGCTGTTGCTTATTGTACCGTCCGTATGCTCTGGCGATTTCCTTATCATCGCCCGTGAGTGGCTTGTATGCCTCGTCAGGAACCCCTCTCTTCAACATCTCGATGTCAAAGACGCCGATGAGGCTATCTCCACAGCGGATATTACTGTCGAGGAAAGTAAGCGGCTTACCGGGCTCTACGCTTTCGATCCACATGGCAACCTTGGCCAACTCCACGGCCATTGGATTTCGATCCACCCCGTGGATGCAGTGGCTAGCGACATCGCGCATGGCTGCTGGATAATCTGGCGCTTCGCTGCTCCGCAGGAGCGCAACACGGCTTGCCATTCTGCGTGCCGCCCCAAGAAGAAAATGGCCGGAACCGCATGCTGGATCGATCACGGAAAGAGAGAGGATCGCCTCTGCACCGCCTTCGGCCTCGGCGCGTTCGAGAGCCGGATTGAGCACGCCATCAAGTAATGTCTGAACCAGGCCATCTGGTGTGTAATAGCTACCGCTCGTCTTTCGTGCGTTTCCGCGGGCCTCTGCACCGCCTACAAAGGAAAAACGACGACCGTTGTCTTCCCGGGTAGGCACCAGTTCAAGAAGACCCTCATAAACCGATCCCAACTCTTCCGTCGCCATATCACGCCAGTTGATGCGGAGGCGCCGGCCGTCTTCAACCAGCCAGCTCAGCTGGAAAATCGCGCGCAGAAATGCTCGATTTGGCAGCTTCAAATTATCTAGGTCGGATGTTCGCCCTTGAGCAAAAAGCGCCCCGAGCGGCGGCAAGCCCAAGAGTTGCTCCCCCTGCTGCAATCCTCTGAAGACGATCTTGGCTGCTTCCCACGCGTCATGGTGATGGTCGTGCGGCGATCGCCGAGTAGAACGTTCCCTCATGTGATTGAAGCTGTAGGCAGAGGTGTAGAGATCTCGTGACGAGACCGATGCGTCGGGCGCATGTAGCAGATCACGATCCTCCGCCACAGCGAGAAAGATCAGTCTATATACAATCCGCAAAAGCTGTTCGAACCAGCCGTGGATGTCGAGAACACCATCATCCAATTTGCTGCGTAGCTCAGGGTTGGCATCGAGAAAGCCTTGTCCAAGGGCTAGCAACGCCTCCTCAACATTCTCTCTGAGCCTCTCACGCGCGGCGGTGCCTGCTTTAAGTCCGCTTTCACGCCACCTCTCTAATGCGCAGTCTACGGAAGAAGCCCCCTCGGCTCCAAAACGCGTTGCATGGATGAGCAGCCACGTTGCGGTGAAATCCGAGAACATCTCATCGCGGAAAATCGCGCCCAGGTCCGCTTCGATATAGGTTGGGCGGGTGAAGCTGGCGTTGTCCCGCATGAGGCGGAGGCGGTCGCCAGCAAAAAACCAGACCCCATAAGAACTCGGAGTTCGCGTTGAGCCAGTCTTGGAGCAACACGCTCGGCGAACGCCTCGGGATCGTGCCGCCATGATCGTCGCCAAGGTGCGAAAGCGATTTGGTGAACGCATCTGCTTCAGAGAGAGGTGCGGCCACGACGATGGGCACCCTGCCGCCCTTTGCCTCAAGGGTGATACTATAAGTATGACCATCCTGCTGATGAACATTCGGGCCGTGTAGGCCTTCAAACCCGAAGGCCTCCTCAAGCAGGCTCTTAACAAAGGCGGTAGTCTGAACCTCGGTCGGCGCCGCTAATCTGGCATATGCCTGCCAATGCGCTTGGCCGATCCTGAAATAGCGCGTGATCTCGTCACGCAGGTTCGTTCCTTTGGGGCAGCCATATTCCGCGGCTGCTTTCTGGTCTGGAGCGGTGGCGGCGATCGCCGCAACCTGATCGGGAGAGATCAATCCTCCCTCGATCGAGACGGCAGTGAGCCCGATATTGGCAGCGCGCTTGAGATGGCGGGCCATCACTCGCCCTCCGGAAGGAGGACATAAAGACCTATGACGTCCGCTGGCAAAACAGGAACGACCTCAACCGTCGCTCCGCCGCGCGCGGCTTCCGTCAGCCGAAGATGGTCGGCAGAAAGCGCCGCTCCGCGTTCGGCGGCGAAGGCCTCTATCGCCGATTGATAGCTGACCAGTCGTTCGTGAGCTCTCTGGAGCTGACGCGCAGCGGCGAGTTCATCGAGATTTCCGGCCGCCTCCGCCTCGAGAAGCTCCAGGGCGGAATGCCCTTCGACAATCGGCACCGGAGTCAATCCGCCGAACGCGATCCCCGTCGCTTCCTCGGCCAGCAACAGGCGGTTTGTGCGACCGCTGGTGATAAGCTTGAAACGAAGGCGCAACAGCATCAGTGTTGTCATCTGGGCGACAGCGCGGGTGCGCCAGGCGCCGCATCGGCCAAGGGGACGGAATGCTGCCCCTTCCGGATCTAGCGACCCCTCCGCCAAGCTTTCTGCCAAACTTGCAACCAGGGGGTGGATACGCCCGAGATGTGTCACGCCCGGCGCCGGATCATCCTCAAAGCCGACCCTTCGCGTCCCACGTAGACCACGCGCTTCCAAGCGTTCCTTGATAGCGTCAGGCATCGCATCCAGATGCACTAGATGATGTTGATCGGCCTTCTGCAGTGGTGCACCGGCGCGCTTCAAAGCACGTTCCGTGAAGCGCGCAACTTCGGTCGGGCCGCCGTTCAGCGCACGCATCTGCCGCCACTCCGGCAGCACGTCGTCGGGTTTCAGCGCACCTTGCGCATAGCGCGCACGGCTTGCTTTCGCGTTTTCCTCCGCGTCGCGCCATTTGCTATCGAGGCGCTCGCTGGAAAGGCCGAAATCGAAAGCCAACTGCTCTCGGTGTCCGCCAGCGCGAAGCATGAGTGCTTGCATGAGCGCGGAGGTCACGCCTTCGCTGTCTTCGGGCATCGGCACCGAAATGCCTGTCGCCTTACGAATAGCGTCCGCTTTTCGCAGGATGACCTGCAGGACTGCGCCATCGATCGCACTGTTGTCGCCGAAGATCGTCACCGAGCGGACGACCGGCGAACGCTGACCAAATCGGTCGACGCGCCCCTCGCGCTGCTGATGTCGGGTCGGATTCCAGCTAAGATCGTAATGAACGACGGCATCGAACAGCGCTTGCAGATTGATCCCCTCGGACAGGCAGTCGGTCGCGACGAGGATTCGACTCTCGGAATCCTCGAGCTGATCTATGCGAGTTCGTCGCTCTTCAGGCGGCAGGCGTCCTGTCACGACTGTCACGTCAGCCTTTGGCCAAGCGCGCTTGATCTCCTCGCCCAGCGCCTCCGCCGTTGCGATGAACCGACAGAAGACGACCGGTTTGGCTCCTTCCTGAAGTAACCCTTTTAGAACCTTCAGCAGCCGCGCCATCTTGGGATCCTCGCCACGGCGGCGATCAAGGGACTCTGCAATCGCGATCAGCTCGGCGAGTTCACCGCGCTCTTCGGCGCTGGCGCTAGCCGTGCCAGGCTCCACATCGCCTTGGTCGAGCAGGCCTTCATCTTCGTCGAACACGACGGGCTGCATCGCCTCTTCATCCGCCACCCCGGCCATGCGCTTGCGCAGCGCGTTTGTGGCGGCTGCCGGCGAGGAGCCGATGCACCGCATGAGCGCGAGCGTCCCCCAGAAAGCAAGCCGTCGGCTGCGCTGGTCGGCGCCGGCGCGCTGGGTAACAGCCAGGCAGTAGTCCAGGGCACGATCATGGAACGCGCTAAATTCGCCGCTGAGACTGAAGGGCTCATCCTTCACCTGGTGAACAGGGAAGGTTCGCTTTTCGTGCCAGCCGGACTCCGTGATGTCGGGTCGGCGCCGCTGGACATAATGCTGGGCAAGGCGGCGAGCATATCGCGTGCGCGCATTCTCATCGCCTTGAGGCCCTCCCGCGAAGTCCGGGCTAATGAGGCTTAGCAGACGATCGAACGCCGCTTCATCACCGCTGTGCGGTGTGGCCGTCAGCAGCAGCATGTGACGCTCCTCGTCGGAGGCCAGGCGTTCGAGAAGCTCGAAACGCTGATGCCTGCCGCGGTCCCCGCCGATGCAGGCGTGTGCTTCATCAACGATCACAAGGGAGGGGCACGCCCGGGCAAATTCGTCGCGGCGGCTGTCGGCCTTGATATAGTCGAGGCTAACGACAGTGTGCGGATAGGCCTCAAAAAGGCTTTGAGCCGCGGGAAGCCCCCGCTCCAAGCTGCGCGCCCTAGCCGAGGTGACGGCCACGGCGTCAATGTCGAACTTCTCTGCAAGCTCACTCACCCATTGCTCGACGAGATGAGGCGGACACAGCACGGAGAAGCGGTCGATCAGACCACGGTCGAGCATCTCGCGGACGATCAATCCCGCCTCGATCGTCTTGCCGATCCCCACATCGTCGGCGATCAGCAACCGCACCACCGGCAGCTTCAAGGCCATCATCAGTGGCACGAGCTGATAGGCACGCGGCTCCACGCCGAGATGCGCGGCGCTTCGAAACGGGCCGGCACCTCGGCGAAGCGACAGACGCAGCGCATCTGCTAGCAACCGCGCACCGTCCTGGGTGTCTCGCCGGTCGGGTGTTGGTGGAGCAAATCGCGCAGGCCTGACGGGATTGACTTCAAGCGCGAGCGCAATCCGTTGCGCATCCGCCTCCGAGCCCGATAATGGCCGCACATTGAGGATGTCGTCATCCGGAGACGGAAGGACGACCCATTCGCGTCCCCGCGCCTCGACAAGATCCCCCGGGGAAAATCTAACTGCTTCCACTATGCCGCCCCCAGTAATTCAATCAATTCCCTCGGCGCGGCTTCGCCAGGCACCTCGGGAAGCTCGACGACATCCACCCCCAAGTCGGCGCATGCCGTAACAAGCCCGTCCGGTACACGACCTGACACCGCGAGCACCTGAAAGCTTGGCCAATAAAGCTCGTATAAGGTGCCGTCGACCTTGCGCGGGGATGGTGCTGGCAATCCCCACCGGCCTATCGCACCAAGCCAGCCCCTTTCGGCCTCCACCGGCTCTGCCTGCACGACCTCAGGCTCTGCAAGCTGGCAGAGAAAGGCTGTGACCTCCGCGTCGCGACGATCGATCAGATTATGGTCGGGCTGATTGAAGTAGGAGAGCAGGCAGCGGTAACAGCCAGCGACGCACGCATCCGACCGCTCCTTGAGACCAGTCCCATCCGGCGCGAAATCATAGTGCATGAGATCTAGCGCCTGACGGGCGATCTCCGCCGTTCGCCGCGGATCGGAGACAAGGCGATTCAGAACACCCGCTCCCCCCTCGGTCGCCTCGTAAAGCAGGATTGCCTTGCGATCCTCGCGCGCAGGCAACGGCTCGCCCAAGAGTTCGCCTTCTTCAAGCTCGGCAACAATCTGGATGCCTCGCAGAAGAGCGTGCTGCAGGGTTGCCATCTGCCGCTCGTCAAAATTTGCAAGCGGCCGCACCAGAAGCGCGTTCTTATGGTCCTCGACGATCGGTACGATGCGCTGCGACTTCGGGATCGTAACGTCCATATCATCATCATCCCCGCCGTTGAGCGTATCCTTTACCCATCGGCCTGACGTCGGATCGATGCAGAACCCGTTTATCGACTTGGACTTCCGACGGCGAAGTCCCTTGTTGACGCGCGATAGCTTCGCGCGCGCGCCATAATCGAGAAGCAGCAACGGCCCTTTTTCCGAGCGCAAGGTGAGCGTGCGGATATCGGGAACGCCCTTTTCGAATTGCCACTGGAAAACGGTCTGGATCTCGAAGCCGCGCCTTTGCCGGTCTTCATCATTCGCCGTGATCCGAGACGACGGCGCCGTTTCGACATTGTCGATTCGATAGACATTGTCGAGCCGATCCACACCGGCCAACGACGCGCCGCACGCATGGCATCGCTCGAGCTTGTCATCGGTGTGAGCCGCTCCGCACTCGCCGCACAGGATAAGGCTGGTGGTTGCCAGTTTACCGTCGTCGAGGCGACCGTGCGCCGGCAGCTTCGCACGAACAACCCGATAGGCGCGCCCCTCGTGATAAATCAGGCTGTTGGGACCGAACTCGGAAATGGCGAGAAAACGCGGCCTTTGCAGGACGGCCGCACGCTTGGTCGCAGGGATGAAAGCGTAGAGCGGGAGACGCGGGAAGTTGTATCCTGGCAGAAATCCTTCGGTCGCCAGATAGCGATAAGTATAAAAATCGGAGCCGTTCGAAGCTTGTCCGCGCTCTAGCATGTCAAGTTCTTCAGTCGCCCGGAAATGACGGCGCGCAGCCTCTTTTCGTTCACCCGGTTTGAAGGACGTCTTCTGCTGGATTTGATGCGCCTCATCCTGCTCGCGACGTGCGCTTCGGTAGAGCTCCCGCCACCGGCTGAAGCTGCTTGCGAAATTCTGCGCGGCTTCCCGGTTGGTTTCATCGACGAAGGCATCGATATCGGCCAGCCACGGAGCGTCGGCCAACTCGACCGCACTAACAGTCTGATCAAGAAGGCGGCGCATCGTCGGCTTTGCGGCTCCGCTTGCGGCAAGCTTTTCGAACGCCGCCTGGATTGGATCGGAGATCGGCATCTCCGGTGTTGCCATGTTCAAGTTTTCAGGGATGGCTGGCTTCAGCGGCACCACGGCAGCCGCCAGCCATTCGGCATGGAGGTGGCTCCGCAGCAGATCTCGATTGGCAAGATCGAGGGCTGGCGGCTTCACCACGCCCGCGACAAGCCCCTGCCGATTATTGAAGTAATATTGGTCGTGGGGGGACTGCGCAGCGCAATAGGTAACGACCAGCGCTGCTTGACCACTGCGGCCAGCACGGCCGGCTCGCTGCACGTAATTTGCCGGTGTTGGCGGTGCGTTCCGGAGAAATACGGCGTTCAGCGCGCTGATATCGACACCGAGCTCCATCGTGGGAGAGCAGAACAGCGCCGGGAGGAAACTCGCGGGTTCGCCTTCCTGGCGCATTTCGTCCCGATTCTGGGCGATCCTTTCGATATCTGACTTCCCGAACCGAAATCGATCTTCGCGCCAAGCACGAACTTTTTGATCGACTTGCGCAGTGTGCTCCCGAGCCTCGAAGGCGAAGGGCAAGTTACCTTCCTGCCCAAGCATCTCGGCGACATCCTCGTAGAGCGCACGGAAAAATGGATTTTCGCGTTTCCCGTCGGCCCTCTTGATGGCTGGAAAGAGGCGCAAGGCGGTCGACGACAGGCGCCACGCAGGAGCGTCTCCGCCGGTGACCACCCGCCGGACGACCTGGTGGTTTTCGGCCGCACGCAGGAGCGTGGCGATCACATCGTCATACTCTTTGACTGGAAGCGGCTCCCCCCACAGATCCTTGCTGCGCAGGGCCTTACCCAACGCCGTCCGCCAGCCGGCTCGCACAATCAGAACATCTTCCGCCGCGCTGATCTCCGCCTTGCTCGGCGGATCAATCATCAGGAACCCGGCCTGCCGCAGTTCCTGTTCTTCGTTTTGATCGATCAGCCAGGGATCGCGCAGGTGATTTCTGGACGTCTCGGCGACCTGCAATATTCGCTGGCGATCCAACGCTTCGGTGGCAATCGCAAGGCCGCGACGCATATAGTCGAAAAGCAGCGTGAAGAGCCGGGCCCGCAGTTGGGGCGTGCTGGCCGCCAGTCGCGGATTGTCGGAAAACTCCTCGTCATCGCTTGCGAGTTCACTCAGTCCCGGAAACCGCACCTCCACGAGGCCGGCTTCTTCGAGATTGGGATTTGTGAAGCGCCAGCCCTTCCGAAGATCCGCCCATACGCGATGTGCCAAGATCGACGTCAGCACTTCCTCGGCGGCCTGCCGGTTGTGGAATCCCTTTACGCGCGGATCGGCCATCCAATCGGATAGCCGCTCAGATTCCTCCAGATCGAAGCCAAGCGCCGTGCGAACAGCCTCCCCGAATCGAACGTCCGCCAAGCCCTTCTGACCCGCGTCCCGCACGGCACGTAAGATACCGCCACGGAGCAAGCTGACGAAAATGAAGTCATTGAAGTGCCCAGCCTGCAGGGCCGCATCCTGCCGATTGTCTGTGAATCCCAGAAGCTTGCGGGTGCTTTCCTCAAGCGTTCCGTCGGCCTCCATCCAAGCCAGGATGGTCGAGACGATGAGCGTCGTCGCCGAACTGCGGCCTTCAGCCGACAGGCCCGCCAGCTTGTTGATGTCGCGTGCCTGTTGAGGTGGCTGATGGCGGCAATGGGGGCAGAAGCGATATTTGCCGCTGAAGAACCAGGCTGGCACCCCATCATCGCCGAGCGACCCATCAGGCTTCACAAAAAGGAGTTGCCCCTCATGCTTGCCGCGGTGCCCTCCTTTAAGGCGTTCCTGGCCTGCCGGCGTGGTTTCCTGCCAATCGTCCGGATAGTCAGCGACAGCGCCGCCGAACTGAAAGTCGGCATTGACCGCGGGAATTAGGAAGCCGGTTCGCGAACCGTCTGGTTCTGGGTCTTCACTCGCCGGCTCGTCGATGGCCCGCGCAAGAACCCGGATACCATCGAGCGCATTCTCAATGCGCACGCTATGGTGTTCTTGGCCACATTCTCGGCAAAAGAAGACCGGATATAAACGCGCATTCGGATCGGAGGGGTGGAAGACCTGCCCTTCCAACACGACACGCCGACCGCTGGCAGATTCGATCGTTGCGTAGGCATGCCCCGCGCCGGAAATAAAGCGATGAAGCTTAAACGCCAGAAATGCACGATCGCTGATGCCGCCGCGAAGATCTTCGCGACGCCCCATCAAAGACAGCATTCCGGCAAGAGCGCTCCTGCATTCCCCAGAGGGAATGTTCGTCTGAGCTGCCAGTTTGGAGGTCGCGTCGCTCAACGTCATGGGTGGGCGACGCCGCAATTTTTCGCCTTCAGCGAGTCCAATTTCAGTCTCGATCCAGCAGGCAAGCGGATTGCTGTACAGCTCCTTATCCGTGAGCGTAGCCGGGATAGGCGCTCGGATTGCACCCACGAGGGATACTCCGAGGCTGGTGCTTTTGATGTTGGGGTCCGTGGCCCGCGCGAGGTTCTCGTCAATGATCGAGGCTGAACTCAGTTCTTCGCCAAAAATGAGCTTGCCGACACGAGCAACGGCACTTGCTCGCTCGATCTCATCCTGCGCGCTCGACATCGTCGCTGACGTACCGATGCAAAGCAGCTTGCCCTCTTTGACGAGGCGGTCTTTGACGCGACGCACCAGCATCGCGACGTCCGCGCCCTGGCGGCCGCGATATGTGTGCAGTTCGTCCAGGACCAGGAAATCCAAGCCGTGCGCATTGGCGATGACGGCACGATCGAGCTCGTCCTGACGCGTCATGAGCAATTCGAGCATCATGAAGTTCGTGAGCAAAATGTCGGGTTTGGCCTTGGCGATGGCTTGTCGATCCGCATCGCTCTCTTGGCCTGTATAGCGGCCAAAGGTCGGGCGTAACTCCTCTTCGACCCCTGAGCCGCCGATGAACTTTTCGAGCTCCTCAAGTTGGCTGTTGGCCAACGCGTTCATGGGATAGATGATGATCGCGCGCGTCCGCTGCGCCTCGCCTGCGCGCCGTGCGCGCAGGACTGCATCGACGATCGGCACGAAAAAGCAGAGCGATTTTCCGGACCCCGTACCGGTTGTGACGATGAAACTCTCACCATTGCGCGCTTTCGCGACAGCACGCTCCTGGTGGCGGTGAAGCTTGATCGGCGCCCGATCCGAACCGCTGGCGAATATCTTGCTGAGGGCCGGATCCAACACGCCTTGAGCGACAAGCTGTTTGACAGAATGACCGGCCTCGAAATGCGGATTGATGGTAATGAGCGGCTCCGGCCAAAAACGCTGCTCGTTATATGCAGCATCAACCTGAGCACGGATTTCCGGCGCATGAATCTCCGAAAAGGAGCGCGCGAACGATTCGTATCGCTCTATCAACGCCTGATCGAGATCGAATATATCCACGACGCCCCCTCTTCAGTCATCTCGAAAAGAGATATCTGAATTACAACTTTGAACCATTATTATTTGAAGCGCGCGCTTGTATAGCGCGCGGCATTAGAAACTCGGCCAGGCTGGTCACGACATCTTCCAAGCTTCCCGGATTGGCGGAAACGTCTCTGACAAAGGCGTTCCACTGTCGCTGTTTTTGTTCATCGTTGGCGAAAGCCGACGTTAGTGCATCGGGCAAATCGACAGGAACCGCTGTCTCGCGCCGGGCAAACGTCGCAGCGATCGCGCGCGCGAGCCTGTCGCCGGCGAAATCGAATGACTTGCTGAGGATCCAGATGTCGTAGAAATCCTTCATGCGACTGTTCGCGCGTCCGAGCGCGACCATCGCCTGAAACTTCTCAGCAATAACAGTTTCGCGCGCGTACGCACGCAGACGCGGTGCGGCAAAAGCTAACATGGTGGGATAGTCGAGCATCTCCGCGCCGGGTTCCACCGCATCACCGAAGCCGATGTCGATCGTCAGATTGATCCTGGCGCCGCTGATCGAGGCGGTTGTCCGCAGCCTCAGCCCGCCATATTCGAGCTCTTCGCGAATGCGATCGACGCGAAGGGCGTCGACGTCAAATTCCACACCATCATCATCGTTGAGCGCCAGGATGTCCCGAAATGTCCCGAGCATCGCCTCAGGTTCAGGGTCACCAAACCCCAACAGATCGAGGTCACGCGTGCCGCGATGTGGATCCTCGAACCAACTCATCATCAGCATCGCGCCTTTCAGAACGAAGCGGTCCGCATGCGGTGATTGGCTGAGCCGGAAGAGGAGCCGTTCGAGCGCAAAGCGCGTTAAGACAAGATCAAAGCTCTGGCCACTTGCCTTGGCGACCTGCAGGAGGCGGGCGCGCACCGAAGCGCCGATATTTTTGAGCTCCTTAGCCATTGGCGGTCAGCGCCTCGAGATAAGGTCGAATGACCGTCGCGATCGCTCCTCGCTCCGCTTGCCTGACGATTTCGCCAGGCGTTGTCTTGCGTTGACGCAGCGCCTCCTGGAGACCTTCAATCGCCACCGACAGGCCGATCTTGTTGCGATACCGGAAGCAGTCGGCGATTGTCTTCGCGACCTCAAAGACCTTTACGGGCACCCCTTCGACGGTGTGGGATTCGACGCCTTCCGTAAGGAGGCGATCCGTGAAGCGCACGAGCCGAACTGGCGTGCCATCTGCTTTTGGGGCCCAATCTTTTTGGCCAATGGCGATCCACACCTGCCTTGGGAGCTGATCGGTAAGTTGATGGAACGCGAGGGCTGAGACGAGGCAGACCACACCCTTAGGCACCCGTTTCGCTGCCTCGGCCAGACTGTGATGCGCGTCGAGCGGCGCATCAGGGAGTTGATAAAGCCCTCGCGCAAGTCGGAGCACCTCGCCATCCCGCTCCATGCGGCTCATAGTTGCCGCGGTCACTCCAGCCGCCCGCAGCTCGGCGAGACGCGCAATACCGCGCGCTGTGAGCACGGAGTGGGCAATGCGGCGCTGGGACGCGGTTTCGGGCACGATACGTAGGCTCGGAGTGTGGCATCTATTATCCGAGGATTTGTATCACCCCATTTGGTCCAGGGGAAGGGGGAACCGTGTGGCACTGCGACAATCCGGGGCGGCTGGTTCGGGTGCCTGACGTAGCCCCATAGCGGAGAGATCCAGCACAAGCGGGCTCAGCAATACGCGGGTCGCCTCGCCGCCGCGCGCAAGAATCTCGATGAAGTCCTCCTGGTTGGGCTGGCCCAACGCCAGTCGGTAGATCATGCGCTGCTCGCGAAGCTGGGCGAAGCGGCTCATGTCCCGGCCAAATGGACGTTCGAAGACGTGGCGGCTGATCTCAGCATTCTCAAGCACCCACCAAGGTCGAAGGCCGCTCACATCAACCAGCTTCTCCGCCTGCCGCTGCAGGTGATGCCAAGCAGAGCCGCCCGACACAACCACGCGTCCAAGAGCTTCTTCGCGCAACATGTTCGAAAGTCGCCGCCTCACCGCCAGCCCGGCGTAGCGCTGAACGCGACCTTCGCGCTGCTCAAGGTCGAGCGGGTTGGAGGACAAATCCCAATGCACGACATGCGAACACCAGGGATGGAAATCCAGACCTTCCTGTCCGACCGACGTCGTTGCCAGCACATGCGGCCAGAACGGCGTGTTGAAGCTCCGACGGACTTCGTCCGGCCGCGCTGGCGCGGATGGCGCGAGCGCTCCATTCACCTTGCCGGCCGGTTCCGTCTCGGCGTCGCCGAACGGAACAGCGACATGGGACCGTACCGGTATCTTGTGCGCTGGCCCGCCAATACTGTGAAAGCTGAAACTACCCGCCCGCAGGCCGAGCGAAGAGTGCAAATCCTTGGCAAGGCCCGCCGCACCCTCTGGAAGATTCTGCGCGCGAAGCCAGAAATGCTCGTCGAGGACACTTTCGAAACCGCCATCGACGACGGCGCCCATCACCTGATCGACCGCGTTCTTGCCCGGCAGGGACGACAGGATCACCGGATTGTCGAGATACGCGCGCAAGCCCTGCCAGCTCAATTGAACGAGTTCACTATAGCGCGCCGGATCAAGGATTGTCGGGTCATGCCGCAATAGCGCTCGGCCGAGCACCACGCCCGGCGCGCCGATGGCATAGTCGACGAGATCATTGAGTTCGGCCGGCGAGAGGCGCTCGATCGTTGGCGTCTGTCGCCATTTAAGGACGGCGGACCGGGCGGCGCGATCCTCCCCGACGGCGCTGCTCCAAGCAGCAGCAGACTGTTCTGACAGCCCGGCCGCCCGTTCTATCGCGGCCAAGGTCCGGCCGATGGATCGGTGCCGTCGACGGGCCTTCACCGTGTCCTTCTCGATGATCCCCTTGGGAAGTGCCGCGAGAATCTGCCGCCTCACCTGCTTGCGGATAGCACCGATCGTCTCCCCCGCTTTCGCGAGCGGATCCGTATGCCGGATGAGCCATGGTGACGGATGAAAGGCGGCCATGACCGGTCCGGGAACGGCCGCCAGTTTGAAGCGCCGCCGCCGATAGGCTTTCTCGTAGCCGCCACGCTGTCGGGGAAGGCATGACGCTTCGACCCCGAAACTCAGGAGCGCCGCCACGCTCGGCGGAGTCGCTCGAAACCGGCTGAACATCAGCAGTTTCGGGTCGGCGACTATACCCTTCCAGCCGCCGGCAAGCGGCCACCACGGTAGAGAGGGCGCGACCCACGGCAAGGATAGAAGTTTCGCCGGCGCTGCGGCGCTGAGCGCCCTGAGTTTCGCGTCAGGCCAACTCGCTGGCGCATCCAGCTTGTTGCGGCGCTCCCGTGTCATCTTCGTGAGCTTCGGCGCGGCCTTGATGGTTGCGCGCTTCCAAGCCGCGTACCGAGGCCCGAGGGATTGGGCCGGCAGCGGGACAGACGACCAATAGGGCAGCGCTTCGTAGCGCACGTCTTCAGGAAAGCTGTCTGCTAGATGCCGATAGATTTGGAAGTCTTCAGCTATCGGCTCCGCCGCAAGGAATTGCGTTCCAGCCAACGGATCGCCCGAGGCGACGCTGTCCCGCTCTGTCCTGGACATGACCGGTGTCAGCAGTGCGCGAAGAGCATCTCTGAGTCCGGCAGCCTCGTTGATCTCGATCTCCAGGCGGGGATCGGTCGCCTCCGCATGCACCGCGATGTCCCGCAACTTGTCGCCGAAATCAGAAAACAGAGACTTTGCGCGGTCACGGACATCGGAGCCGGCGAGGAACTCGATCAACTCCAGCAACTCGGCGTGCGCGAGCGCGCCCTGGGCTTCCTCCCATCGCGTGCTGAGCAGCCGGTAGGGTGTTGCGCTGAGGAGCAGGATGGCTGGCCGAGCCACTGACCCGTAGGGCTCCAGCAGGGCCTTGAGGAGCGGGTCGGCGTCCTTTTCGTCCAATAGCTGCCTGTAACGCTGAAACTCATCCAGAATGACCAAATCGGGCGGCTGATGACGTAGGGTCGCCAGCGCCAGGGCCCGACGAAGATGACCGACGAAGGTGGTCGGTTTGAGCGGCTTTATCTTCCGCTCCTCGTCACCATACAGAGCTTGCTCGAGCCTTTCGCGCACGGGCTCTCCAAATTCAGCCGCCAGCGCCTCGCGAAACCGCCGTGTCAGATGCGGTGGCGCCGCGGCGAGCTTCCTCTCGGCATCCTCGACCAGCCAGTCCCAGGAAGCGCCAACGCTCAGGCGCAATACGGCCGGATCGAGATCGCGAGCGAACGCCGGGTAAGCCCGGTCCAGCAGCACCTTGAGAAATGCCCGCTCCTCTTTTCTTCCGCCGGTCAGGCGAGCACGCGCGCCGGGGAAGGACGTCGCCGGCGTCAGCGCATAGATCAGAACCGGCTTGTCGGACCGCTTCGAGACCGCGATCAGGGAAAGGCGATCCGGCGTCGCGACAGCCGCCTTACGTTCCGGCTCGTCGAGGAAGCTGACGACGCGCCCCTTGTTCTGGTGGGAGACCGCATGGCCGTTGGCGATGTAATAGATAACGAGAGGCCGCTCACCGTCTTCCGACATACGGCGCGCGACTTCCTTCGCGACGATAGTCTTTCCCAATCCGACTTCATCGGCCACCAGAAAGCGTCGGCGCCCGCCCTGATTGGCAAAAGCCGAGAGCGCGGCATCGACGGCTGCTGCCTGGAACGGCTTGGGGGCGCTCACCGACGCTTCTCCTTGCGCTCTTCGCCGAGGCCGATCCGCAGCTTGCCCCACAGTTCCTCGAAGCGCCGCAACATCGCAGCGGTTTGCAGGTCTTCCTGGGCCGCCTGCTCCAGAACGGCAGGCAGGTATTCTGAAACGCGGCGTTCGATTTCGCGGAACTTGTTTCGATCGCGCGACCAGGCCGCGAGCATCTCCTCCAGCGTCGGAAGTGCGGGATCGAGCGCTGGATTTACACCGGGGGCTGCACGATCCTGTTGCTTCTCGATCGTCCAGTCATCCTCCCCATCGCGGCCATCATCAGCCAACAGTCCTGCCAGCCAGAGAAGGAAGCCCCTCGCTCCCAGAAATCGCACGAAGGCCGCGCGATCGCGCTCTTCGCCGAAAGGCGGGTCGGCGGGCGCGCGCTGCAGCCAGGAAAGTCCCTTCTCGCTGCGGCTGACACGCAAGCGCACGAACTCGCTTCGTTCGGCAGGAAGCGTGGGCCCAAGCGCCACCGTCGTCTGTCGCCGCGGCCATGCTTTTAGCTCGCCGTGCAAGGCGCCGACTTCGAGCACGATGTCGGCTTCCTCAGGATGCGGTCCATCGGGATAGAGATCGGAACCATGGACAAGATGGACCTCATCCCCGTCGATGCTGAGCGTGCTCGCCCATCGCGCTGCGACCTGCGCCCGAGCTCGCTCGAGCGCTTCTTCTTCCAGCGCCGCCGCGTCCGGCGGATATTCGGTATCCGGCGCCTCGACGATCCGCGCCGAGCCGAGCAAAACCCTCAGACCTTTCTCCAGCGCCTCAGTGATCTGCAACTCAGCGATGACCTCCGCGTTGCGGCCCGTCCACGCCCGCATGGTGGCGTTCGCGCTTCCGAGCCATAGGGTCCGCTTTCGTCCCGCGCGCACGAACAGCAATTTGGCATGGAGGCCTCGGCCGATCTCTGCCTCCTCGTCATCCGCAGTGTCTGCGTCAGATGCCGATCCGGTGTTCGCCTGCTCCGGCTCCGGGTCGCCGATGGGATAATCCGGCGCATCCAGCGCCAACAAATCGTCGAACGAGGAGAGCGACGGGCCAACCCGCTCGATCTCGCGCATGGTCGTTAGCAGCACGCGACGGGCCGGCTTCGGCCCCTTCGACACTTGTCCGGCCAAGAAATTCTTATCGATGAACGGGCTAACGACGACGATTTCATCGGCCCCTGCCGGTGGAACTGGAGCTTGCAGGCCTCCTGTCCCCGTAGACCAGCGAATTCGCTCGACGCGCACGCCGGCGGGCGCTCGCCACGGGATCTTCGTAATCGCAGTCGCGAGGGAAGCAGGCCGGACTCCCTTGAGCTCGGCACGCTCAGCTAACGCGCGTGCCAGATCGCCTGCCCCGGAGATCGGGCCTCCGCCATTCTCCCCTGACACCAGCAGAAGCCCGATGTCGCGGTTGACGCACTCGGTGAGATTTCGGCTTCCGATCCAGAGCCGCCACCCGATCTCGCCGCCTTCGCTCCGTGTCCGTACCAACGCAGCCTTGGGATGCCAGCTATGGGCAGCTTCGTCGAAATCGACTTCCCGCACGAATTGGTCCAGCACCGCCGCGATACGCGGCGTTCGCCGCATCTTCGCAAGCCGACCGCGCTGGATGATGATCCGCACCTTGCCGCGCAGGCGTTCAACGGCATCGGCGAAATCGGAGGGGCTGCCTCGCCCCGCCTCATTGTCCTTGCCGGCGAGGGCTAGCAAGGCCGCGCCGATCGATCCAAGGTCTGCCGAATAAGACGCCAGCAACGCCAATTCGACATTCTCGTCAGGGCCGGGACGCAGGCCTTCCAGAAACGAAAGAGCTGGCCAACTGTCGACCGCGCCGCTCATTCGGGATCCGCCAGATCGTCGAGAAGCGTACTGACCTGCTGCCACCGGTAATGGAGGGGTCCGGCCAAGCCATGTTCATCGCTCGACCACTCGAGTCGGCGCGCCCGCCCATTGGGGGTCGGCGCAAGCCGCGCGCGCGGTCCCTTGCGCGCCTCGGCTGCGGTATAGACGTCGGAAAGCGCGACAGGATTCCCCGATCCCGCAGCGATCCAGTCCCTCGTTGCCGTGACCACAGCAAGCAGTTTCGCCGGCAGAGACCCAATGTCCGCTTCGAGCGCCGCTATATCGAGCCCGGCTGCGATCGGACCCTGCTCCGCGAGGATAACCCCAAGATGCTCGCGGTGACGGGTCGAGATATCCCGCTTGTCATCGATCTCGACGATCCGCTCCAGCAGCGCGTCGTAGATGGCGCGGCCGATGCCCGCGAGACTGGCGGCCTGCTGCGCGCGGACAAGCGGGCCCTGATCGGCGCCGGCGATGGCGTATGTTTCGTTGGCCCACATCTCGGCAGGAGCCGCTGCCTCGGTTCTGACCAGCCTTGCCAGCAGCGACAGTTCACGGCCGCCATTGCCACGTAGCTGCGCCAGCCGCTCACGCAGGAACCCGGCCTCCGCCTTCTTTAGGCGAAGCGTGATGTCTCCACTCTGCCAGTTGCTCGGACGATCGGGAAGCCGCACGAAAGGCGGCTCAAAGCTCAGGAGAGGCTGACCATCATCGTCGATGGGCGAACCGACGGTCTTCAGCAACCCATGCGCCTGCCCACGGGAAATCGTCCGACCGTCCGGTCGCGGGCGCAAAATCGCCCAAGCCGCGAGCGCGTTCCAATAGACGGTGGACGGCGGCTGGCTTGAGGGCTTTGGAAAGACACGGCCGCCGATCACCTGGGCTTCGCCCGCGTCGCTCAGCCGTCCGGCGAGCAATCTCTCGCGCTCACGCAAGGCGCGCTGCGCAGCCGGTCCGACCATGCCCGCGAGATCCTCGAACAGCCAAGGCACGAAAATCGCGTAGCGGGCGCGGGTATGCAGGACCGATGTGCCCGGAAAGAAGCGGTCGGCGTAACGCTGGTGGATCGTCAGGAAACCGATCTCGTCGCGCACGCCCATGGACTCTTCGTCCATCTGCGCCTTCGCGCGGGAGAGCGCCTCGCGAGAGAGATAGGTCCAGCCAAGTGCAGGCTCGATCGGCGGTGCGCGTTTTGTTCGGGTTCGTTTGGCCGCCTGTCGCAACATTTCAGCTCCGACGCCAGGACAGCGGCGCCGCGGTCAACTTGTCGCCGACGGGTATGACGTCCGCGAACTCGATCTCGGCGAGGTGGAATGAATCAGCCATGCGCGACCTTCCCGACGTTGCGCGCCAGCCATGTCGGAAGCTGCGGCGCCGCTGCGGCCAATTCGTTGAAGGCAGCGGGTGCAAGCTTCCCCTTCAAGGTCCGCAGGGCTGTCTCGGCCCTGTCGGGCCCTAACCATGCTAAGGCTCGTATCGCCTCGCCCACGGGCCGGTGAGCCAGCGCGAGTTGCCATCGTGGTGCATGGCGAAGCTCGACGAGCTGGTCGCCAAGTCTCATCTTTCTGGAGCGCCCCGACGTCAGATAGACCGACCGGGCCGGCACCTGTGTGGTAAGCCCAAGACGGTTGGCGGCGGCCGCACCGCTCGAGACGATGACCTCACCGCGCTGGGCGGCGATCGCTTCCACCGCAAGCTCCACTGACGGAGCCCTCACACCGAACCGACTCGTAACGGGCAACAGATACACACCCCGCCCAGCCCGAAGCAGTTGTCCCCGTTCGGCAAGGCGCGACAGAGCCTGATCCACCGCCGCCCGGTTTCCGAGGTGGAGCAAACTTTTGGCCGCGACCGGCCTGCCTTCAGGCAGCCCATCCGCATGTGCAAGAATTTGTTCGGTCAAGCGTTGCATGGCCATCCCCCTGTCAGAAATATGCGTGATTTTCTGACAGCTTGCAACGAGCGGCATTGTGGCCTATCGCGCGGAGACCGCCCCTTTTTGACGAATAGCGTTGGTGCCGATTGGAAGGGGAAAGCCTTCCCCTGCGCCCGAGCCTTGCGTCTCGGCCGACCCCTTCTGCGGGTACCCTCGCACATCTCACAGAGATGCTCCTGTTCCTCTAATTCCTCAATGTCGACACAGCTCCAGCCCTTGTGGGGGACGCCCGCCTGCGTCCATTTTCCGGTGCCGGTCGTCTCCGTCGCCATACAGTCGCCTAATCGACCAGCGGCCGCGCCTTCTGGGGACGGACGATCATGACCAAAGTCCGCGCGCGGGTCAGGGCCACACGCAGCAGCCTGCGGCTCGGCTCGAAGGGAGGCTTCTCACGTTCGTTGAAGAAGCCGGACTTAAAGGCGCCTTCGACAAGAACGACACCATCGAACTCCTTCCCCTTTGACTTGTGCATGTTCATCAGAACACAACCCTGTGGATCGCGCTCCACCGCAATGAGCCGCTCCTGTTCGAGAATGTGCTTCACCAGTTCGCTCACCCCGGCATAGCTGCCTGTAGCTAGCCATCGTTCGCCCAGCCCGGAGGCGAGAGCATCCGTCGCCCGGAACAGCCGGACCAGCCGGACTTCCCGGAACAGTTCAGCCAGCGCCGGAATATCTTGGAGGACGCGACGTGCGACCTTCCAGTCGGCAACGGGATCGCCAGTCAGTTCGATCGTGGTCGCGTGGGCGGCAACTAGCTCCTTCGCTGCATTGATACGCGGTGCGTCGCCCTTCTCAACCTTAGCCGCAGCCTCTTCATATTTCCGCGCATGGTCTGCCGCAGTCTTGGTCGGTTCCTCTGCGTTCTTCAGCTTGTAGTAGGCTGAGATCAGTCGCAATGTCCGTACAAGGCTCGCGACAGCCGAAGCCGTCGGCCATTCGAGAATCGACGCAACAACGATGGCGGCGGCGGCCGAAAGCTCAGCGTCCCAAACCACGTCGTGCTCGACGATGGCCAAAGGCTGGTTGTTGTAAGTGTGCGGCTCGGACAGGATCGCTGATAGGTCGGAGATCAGCGCATTGCTGCGCGCGAGAACCGCGACGCTTGGATTTTGAACGCCCTTCTTCCGCAGGGCCGAGAACGTCCATATGACCGCAGCATGGACCGTCGCAGCAAACGCATTTGGCCAATAGCTCGCCTGCTTAACATCCGGTGTCTCGGGCAACGGGCTTTGGTTGCGCAACACAGCATCGGCGAACTTCAGGATGCCGGCGTTCGGGCTGCGGTGGTTCTCACCACCGAGATCGAATTCCGTAACCTTGATGGTCTCGCGTAGAATGTCGAGCCGCCGTGGATCAATGTCATCTCGATAGTCGAAGATGCGTTGCTCAGGATCGGCGAGACAGAAAACATCTGTGACGCCCGACAGCGCCTGTACGATCCGCCACTGATTGTCATCCGTGTCTTGGAACTCATCGACGATAATCATCGGAAAGCGGTCGGCAATCAGTTCGCGCAACGCGGCGCAGCGTTCGAGCAATTCGGCAGTTCCGGAAGCGAAAAGATCGAAACAATAAAGGCCGGACTCAGCCGCCTGCCGTTGGCGCTCCAAGTTCCAATCCCCGTCGAAAGATGACCTCTGAAGCCTCTCATCGCCGGGGTAGAGGAAACGCACGGGTTTGCCGCTCAGCAAGCGACCGTGGGCCTCCAGCAGTTCCATGCAGAAGGCATGATAGGTCTGCACGGTCACCGCGCGTCGTTCCGCCGGCGACAGGATTTCCCTGCAACGCAAGAGAACCTGGCGGATCGCCGCGCGCGAGAAACTCAGGAAAAGGATTTCCTGACCGGGTTTCAACTCGGCGAACCGCTTCTGTGCTTTGAACATGGCGACGGTGGTTTTGCCGGAACCGGGACCGCCTAGCACCAGAAGGTGCCCGTCCTGCGCGATGATCGCTTTACGCTTGTCGCACAGTTCCACCTTCATCCGAGCAGGTCCGCGAAGTCATCTGGCGGCGGTGGCGGTACAGCAATGTCTTCCGGAACCGCGCTCAGCGCCTTGTGGATCGTCTCCAAAATCTCACGGACGGTCGCCGGCAGTTCGTTGGCGTCCTGGCATTGTGCGATCAGCATGGCGGCGTAGCCGTAAGCGTCGCCCTTGCGCGCCTTCAGCACCTTGCTAGCCAGCGTGAGAACATCGGCGTCTCCGGCCGCCGGATCATAGGCGCCGACTGGCGGATAGTCCGAACGGCTCTTTACCTCTTCAAGAAATCGACGGACCACCGCGACGGGCATCTGTTTCAGCAGGACGTTTTCAATGCCCTTCTCCGGCGATTCCCAGAACTGGGTGTAACCCTTCAGTTTCTCCGTGGCGTCCGCAGCCAGCGCGGCATTGGGCTTATCGTAGAATCCGAAAGACAGTTTGCCGAGCGCAGAGAACACAGGTCCATGTCGGGGCACGGCGCCATCGCCGCCCGCATTGAAGATACTGACGCCAGCTAGATCGAAATGCGTGTAGGCGTCCGAGCCGAGGCTTGCTTCCGTAATCGACGATGCAATTGGAAACAGGGATGCCTCGGTCGATCCTTCCACAACCAGTACCGCGCGACTCAAGATCGCTTCGGCGAACTGGCGCCGTTCCGCTCGGAAGGTTTTGGGCTTCACCGCGGCCGCGTCGATTGGTCGCCCATTCAGCGAACCATTTTCATCCCGATTGAGTATGACGATTTGCTCGGGGTCGAACTGCTCGATCACATAGGGCGAGTGCGAAGTGACGATCGACTGCCCCATCTCTGCAAGCACGAACCGAGTCACGCGGCGCTGCGTATGCGGCGGCAGGGCAATTTCCGGCTCCTCCATGGCAAAGATGACAGATTGTTTGTCCTTCAGCTCCGCGATGAAGGTCAGCAGTGCAAAGACAAGCAGGTTTATCGAGCCAGTGCCCAATCGCCCGAATGGCACCAGATGCTGACCTGGCTGAGCGGCAATGAACAGGCGCACCACCTCGCGCAAATGCTCGCGTGTCAGGTCTGACGCGAAGAACCCCGTTGAGTCATCACCTGGTGCCAGGTTGACGAAACGCCCCATCCGCGAACGCACTTCGTCGCGGATATGCTTTAATTGCGCGATTTCGCCGATGGCTGGATCCAGCCCTTGAAGACGCGACAACGTATCCTGCCACATCTCCACCGCGCCTGCTCCTCCGAGCTTGAGGACAGAATCGAGCAACGATCCGCGTTGGAGGCTCAGCGCCCGGGAGCCGGTCCTAAGTGTGCGCAAAAACACGAACCCGCAAAGCCGCTTATGCGCGCGAGTGAATAGAGCACGACCTTGACCCAGTTGGATCTCGGTTTCCTCGTAAAGCGCATCGACTTCCTTGGTAGGGTGATCGAAGAACGTATTGCCGATGAAGTCATCCTCTTCCCGGTCATAGCGCCCGACGAAGAGCAGCGGCAAAGCCCAAATCGCATCAGCACCATCGGCTTGATCCAGCGCATCCGCATCTTCATCCAGAAACACTCCGTCCTTGTCGTTCCAGCGCCGTAGATGACCTCCGAATCGTCGCCTCGCTTCGTCGGAAAGCTCAATCAGAACTGCTTCAATACGGATTTCTATCGGCGCTCCCTTGTCGTCGAGATACTTCCCACAATGGAAGTCATGCTCATCAACGACCGGCCGACGAAATAGTCTTTCTGGTCCGAGCACGAGATCGAGCGCCTCGCATACGGTTGATTTTCCGATGTTGTTGCCGCCGACGAGCAGTGTGTGTCCGACAAAATCAACACTGCCTTGCGAGATGCCACGGAAATTTGTGATATTTAGACGCCTTACCCGCACTTCTCTGCCACCCCCCAGAACGCATTCGCGTTGCTGATAATCATAGTTAAACTGAAGCGGGAATCTACCGGAGACCAAAGGAGCACTGCGATCAAAATCTCAGAGCTTCATGTTTTCCATCGTCTCACGTTCTGATCCGGTCTTCGCCCCCGGCCGCCGCTCCGCTCTGGCCGTGCCGATTGCTTGGGGCTCCGCCCCCTGGCGCGGCGCAAGGGATCGCTGACGCTCGACCGGGACGGTCTCCCCAGCCTTCCGCGCGGATGCGTGTTTCTCACTCTCGCCAAGAGCTCCGATCCGCTTGTGCAGGCCGGGTGATCCCCCTCCGTCCCGGTCGCCCTTGCACCTTGCACCCCCCGGTCTCGGCGACGGCCAGGGTTGCAGCGCAGCGCTGCGCTCCAACCCAAGCCCATGAGGATCAAGACCATGACCAAGAATGCCAATACCGCCGCAACCGCCGAACACGGCACGACCGTTTTCATCCCGCTCAACAAGCTCAAGAAGCATCCGAAGAACGCCCGCAAGACCCCGCACAGCGAGGCGTCCATCGAGGCGAAGGCGGCGAGCATCGCCGCCAAGGGCATCCTGCAAAATCTAGTGGTGGAGCCGGAAACGAACGCCGAGGGCGGGCCGACCGGCTGCTATCTCGTCAGCATCGGTGAAGGCCGCAGGCTGGCGCAGATGCTTCGCGTAAAGCGCAAGCAGATCAAGAAGACCGAGCCGATCCGCTGCGTCATCGACACGGCGAACGATGTGGCGGAGATCAGCCTTGACGAGAACGTGACGCGCGAGGACTTGCACCCCGCCGATCAGTTCGAGCGCTTCCGCGAGCTTGCGGAGGATCGGGGATGGGGCGCGGAGGAAATCGCCGCCCGGTTCGGCGTGACCGCCCATGTCGTCAAGCAGCGGATGCGTCTCGGCGCTGTCAGCCCGAAGCTGTTGCAGATCTATCGCGACGGCGACCTGACCTTGGATCAGTTGATGGCCTTCGCCATCACCGACGATCACGCGCGTCAGGAACACGTCTATGAGAACCTGTCCTATAACCGCGACCCGTCGATCATCCGGCGCGACCTGACCAAGATGAACGTGCCCGCGACGGATCGCTGCGCGGTCTTCGTCGGCGCGCAAGCCTATACCGAGGCAGGCGGCACCATCATCCGCGACCTGTTTACCGAGGATCGCGGCGGCTTCTTTGAAGACCCGGCCTTGCTGGACCGGCTTGCCGTCGAGAAGCTGGAAGGGATCGCCGCCGAGGTGCAGCAGGCCGAGGGCTGGAAGTGGAGCGCCGCCTATCTCGACTTCCCCCACGCCCACGGGCTGCGTCGTGTCTATCCGCATCCGGTGCAGCTCTCCGAGGCCGACGCGGTTGCCTACGACGCGGCGCAGGACGAGCTTGAGCATCTGAACGCAGAATGGGAGGACGCCGATGTCGACCTCCCGGCCGAGGTGGATACGCGCCTTGCCGAGCTTGAAGCCGAGATCGAGCGGATCGACGCCAAGCGCCGCGCCTACGATCCCGACGATATCGCGCGCGCCGGCGTGTTCGTCGTCGTCGCCCATGACGGCGACGTGCGGATCGAGCGCGGCTTCATCCGCGCCGAGGACGAGGCAACGGAGCCGGAAGCGGAAACCGCAGAAAATGGGGAAACCGTCCTCGACGGGGTGCGCGTCAACGCCAACGGTGAAATCCTCCACAACGACGGCGAGGACGGCGAAGGCGACGACCTTCCCGAAGCCGAGCCGGAAGAAGACGCCGGGGATGCGGGCAAGCCGCTGTCGGACGCGCTCATTCGCGACCTGACCGCGCATCGCACCCTTGGCCTGCGCCTCGCCCTTGGCGAGCAGCCGGACATGGCGTTGATCGCCGTGGTTCATACGCTCGCCGTGCAGACCTACTACCGGGGCGGCAGCACGGCCCATTGCCTCGAAATCAGCCCGACGAGCAATTACCTCGCCGCCCACGCGGACGGCATCGAGGACACGGCGACGACGAAGATGCTCGTGGATCGCCATGGTGGATGGGCGGCAGACATGCCGCGCGACGTGGCGGACCTCTGGGAGTTCGTCGCCGGTCTGGACCATGCGAGCCTGATGGCCCTGCTGGCGCATTGCGCCTCGCTGACCGTCAATGCGGTGAAACTGGCGTGGGAAACCACCAAGCGCTGCGCCCATGAAACGGCGAACAAGCTGGCGACGGCGGTGACGCTCGACATGACGGCGCACTGGACGCCGACCGTGCGGAGCTATTTCGGGCGCATCACCAAGGCTCACATCCTTGCCGCCGTGCGCGAGGCCCTTGGCGATGAGGCAGCGGAGCGTGTGTTTCGGCGTGCAAGTTTGACCCCGTAAGGCGGGAGATCGGCGTCCAACTTTGACCCCCTTGAGCCGGTTTCGGTGAGATTGCCCGTTTTGGTTTCAGACGGGCGGGCGGGGGATGAAGGGCGTGGATACGACTGCGCGGATCCGGCGCGAGTTTTCGGTCCGGGGCAAGACGATCAAGGAGATTGTCCGCGAGCTTCATGTCTCACGGAACACGGTGCGCAAGGTGCTGCGCTCGGGCGCAACGTCGTTCGAGTACGAGCGGACGGTTCAGCCGCAGCCGAAGATCGGGCCCTGGCGTCCGGATCTGGACCGGCTGCTGATGATCAACGAAGGCAAGCCGGCGCGTGAGCGGCTGACGCTGATCCGGATCTTCGAGGAGCTGCGTGGCCGCGGTTACGAGGGCAGCTATGATGCCGTTCGCCGCTACGCGCGGGGTTGGCGCCGCGAGCAGTCGGCGGTCACCGCCGATGCCTATGTCCCGCTGAGCTTCGCGCCCGGTGAAGCCTACCAGTTCGACTGGAGCCACGAGATCGTCGTCATCAACGGCGCGACGACCAAGGTGAAGGTCGCCCATCTGCGGCTCTGTCATTCGCGCATGCTGTTCGTACGGGCCTACCCCCGCGAGAGCCAGGAGATGGTCTTCGATGCCCACGACCGGGGCTTCGCCTTCTTCAAGGGCGCCTGCACGCGCGGCATCTACGACAACATGAAGACGGCGGTGGAGACCATCTTCGTCGGCAAGGAGCGGGCCTATAACCGGCGCTTCCTGCAGATGTGCAGCCATTACCTGGTCGACCCCGTCGCCTGCACGCCGGCCTCTGGCTGGGAGAAGGGTCAGGTCGAGAACCAGGTCGGCCTCGTGCGCGAGCGCTTCTTCGCGCCCAGGCTCAGGGTCAAGAACTATGACGAGCTGAACGCCTGGCGGATGGATCAGGCGATCAGCTATGCCAAGGCGCATCGCCATCCCGAGCGACGCGACGTGACGATCTGGGAGGCCTTCGAAGCCGAGCGGCCGAGTCTCGTTCCCTATGTCGGGCGCTTCGACGGCTTCCATGCGTTGCCGGCAGCTGTGTCGAAGACCTGCCTGGTCCGCTTCGACAACAACAAGTACTCGGTCGCAGCCAGCGCGATCGGCCGGCCCGTCGAGATCCGCGCCTATGCCGATCGGATCGAGCTGCGTCAGGACGGTCGCATCGTCGGGGAGCACGCCCGGTCCTACGGCCGCGATCAGACGACCTTCGATCCCTGGCACTATGTTCCGGTGCTGGCCCGCAAGCCGGGCGCCCTGCGCAATGGCGCGCCCTTCAAGGACTGGATCCTTCCAGCTGCACTCGACCGGGTGCGTCGGAAGTTGGCGGCGGCGCAGGATGGTGACCGGCAGATGGTCGATATCCTGACCGCGGTGCTGAGCGACGGCTTGCCGGCGGTCGAAGCCGCCTGCGCCGAGGCATTGAAGCAGGGCGTGCATTCCGCCGACGTCATTCTCAACATCCTGGCCCGGCGCCGGGAGCCGGCAGCCGCGATCACCATCATGACGCCCGATGCGCTGCGCCTGCGCCATGAGCCCGCCGCCGATTGTGCCCGATACGACAGCCTCAGGAGAGCCGTGTGATGGAACGCTCGGAGATTCTCGCCACAATGGGCGAGCTCAAGCTCTATGGCATGAAGACCGCCTTCGACGAGATCATCACCACGGCGGTGAAGCGCCAGCACGAACCCCAGCGCATCGTCGGCGATCTGCTCTCAGCCGAGATCGCCGAGAAGCAGGCGCGATCGATCAAGTACCAGATCACCATCGCCAAGCTGCCGCTCGCCAAGGACGTCGGCGACTTCGTCTTCGACGGCACGCCGCTCAACGAGACGCTCGTCCGCGACCTGTCCGGCGGCAACTTCATCGCCCATCAGCGCAATGTCGTCCTCGTCGGCGGCACGGGGACCGGCAAGACCCATCTCGCCATCGCGATCGCCCGCGCCTGCATCCGTGCCGGCGCGCGGGGGCGCTTCTTCAACGTCGTCGATCTCGTCAACAAGCTCGAGGCCGAGGCACGCGCCGGCAGGCAGGGTCGCATGGCCGACTATCTCTCGCGGATGGACTTCATCGTCCTCGACGAACTCGGCTATCTGCCCTTCGCCCAGTCCGGCGGCCAGTTGCTGTTCCACCTGATCAGCAGGCTCTACGAACAGAGCTCCGTCATCGTCACTACGAACCTCGCCTTCGGCGAATGGCCCTCCGTCTTCGGCGACGCCAAGATGACCACCGCGCTCCTCGACCGGCTGACCCACCACTGCGACATCGTCGAGACCGGCAACGAGAGCTGGCGCTTCAAGAACAGGCTCTGAGCCACGCGCCGCCAGCGACCCGGAGCCGGCGCGGCTGCGCAAACCCGACCAGCTTCGCCGCGCCGCCTCCTCACCGTATCAGCTCATCAAGGGGTCAAGATTGGACGCCGATCGGGGGGCAATATTGCGCGCCGTTTGACAACCGTGCTCGCCGCGGCACCGGTGACCTTCTCGCCGATGATGGCGACGCCGGCCAATGCTTGGCGCATCGTCTATGACCCGACGAACTATGCACAGAACGTCCTGACGGCAGCGCGCACGCTGGAGCAGATCACCCATCAGATCACCTCGCTTCAGAATGAAGCGCAGATGCTTATCAATCAGGCCAAGAACCTCGCCAGCCTGCCGTTCTCTGCCCTCCAGACCTTGCAGCAGAACGTCCAGAAGACCCAGCAGCTTCTCGGCCAAGCGCAGAACATCGCCTTCGACGTCCAGAAGATCGACCAGGCGTTCCAGAGCCAGTACGGCAACGTCTCGATGTCGGCCACCGACCAGCAGCTCGTCGTCAATGCGCGCTCGCGCTGGCAAAACACCGTCGGCGGCCTACAGGATGCCATGCGCGTGCAGGCCGGTGCTGTCGGCAACATCGACAGCAACCGCGCGCAGATGTCGGCGCTGATCGACCAGAGCCAGGACGCGACCGGCGCTTTGCAAGCGGCGCAGGCGGGCAACCAGCTTCTCGCGCTCCAGTCGCAGCAGCTTTCGGATCTCGTGGCGCTGCTCGCCTCGAATGGCCGTGCCAGCGCACTCACGGAGGCCGAACGGGCCGCCGCCGCCGAACAGGGCCGGCGAACAGCGCCGCCGCTTTCTGACGCCAGGCGCGGGCTACCAGCCGGGCAACGCGCAGATGTTCAACACAGGCAAGTAACCGCCAGAAGGAGCATTCCCATGGACGGCAAGATGCTGGCCCGCCTCGGCGCTATTGTGTTCGTCGCCGTCGCCGTCATGGCGACGATGATCGAGCTGACCCGCAAAGAGGACGCGCCGGCATCTTCGCCGGTGCGCATTCTCCAACCTACTTCCGATCCGCTGCGCGAAGGCCAGCGCCGCTGCCAGCAGCTCGGCCAGAAGGCCGCGGATGACCCTGAATGCTTGCGCGTCTGGGCGGAGACCCGCAACCGCTTCCTTGGGCGCACGCCGGCTCCGGCATCGCCCGCGCAAATCGAAAGGCGGTGATGCATGGGCGGCAGCGGAGTCATCGACACATTTCTCGGCACCTTCACCCGTTACATCGACAGCGGATTCGGGCTGCTCGGCGGCGAGGTCACTTTTATCGCTACCACGCTCATCGTCATCGATGTCACGCTGGCTGCGCTGGTCTGGTCCTGGGGCGCCGATGACGACATCATCGCACGCCTCGTCAAGAAGACGCTGTTCGTCGGGGCCTTTGCCTACCTGATTTCCAACTGGAACAACCTCGCGAAGATCGTCTTCGACAGCTTCGCCGGGCTTGGCCTCAAAGCGTCGGGCACCGGCTTCTCGACCGCCGACCTGATGCGCCCCGGCACGGTCGCGCAGACCGGCCTCGATGCCGCCCGGCCGCTGCTCGAATCCATTTCCGATCTGATGGGCTGGGTCGCATTCTTTGAAAACTTCATCCAGATCGCGTGCCTGCTCTTCGCCTGGGCGCTGGTCATCCTCGCCTTCTTCATTCTGGCCATCCAGCTCTTCGTCACCTTAATCGAATTCAAGCTGACAACGCTCGCCGGCTTCGTCCTTATTCCGTTCGGTCTCTTCGGCAAGACCGCGTTCATGGCCGAGCGCGTCCTTGGCAACGTCATCTCCAGCGGCATCAAGGTTCTCGTGCTCGCCGTCATCATCGGCATCGGCTCGACCCTGTTCAGCCAGTTCACCCAAGGCTTCGGCGGACAGACACCGAGCATCGACGACGCCATGGCTGTCGTGCTCGCCGCCCTGTCTCTCCTTGGCCTCGGCATCTTCGGTCCCGGTATCGCTTCCGGCCTGGTCAGCGGCGGTCCGCAGCTTGGCGCGGGGGCTGCCGTTGGCACGGGTCTCGCCGCCGCCGGCGCGACCATGGCCGTGGGCGGCGGCGCGATGCTCGCTGCGCGCGGTGGAGCCGCCATGCTGTCAGGTGGAGCCGCAGCCGTGCGCGGCGGTGCGACAGCCGCCGGTGAGGCATCCGCGGCCTTCAGCCTTGGTTCGCTTGGCCAGTCCGGTGCGGCGGGTGCCGCATCCGGTCTTGGCGGCGTCGGACGCTCGGCAGGCTCCGGCGCCATGTCGCCGCGGCGCCGCGCCTCGGCCAGCGTCAAGTCCAGCTTCTCCGATGGCGTGAAAAGCGGCTTCAGCGTCACGGGCGGCTCTTCGACCATGGGGACATTCGGCGGTTCGGCCGATGCCGCAGCCGACGCCGCTTCCGCCACCCATACCGCCAAGGGCCAGCCCGATTGGGCGAAGCGAATGCAGCGCTCTCAGCGCCTTTCGCACGGCGTCCAGACCACGACCCACGCCGTCCGCTCCGGCGACAGCCACGGCTCCGGCTCTTCCGTCAACCTCTCTGAAAGTGAACGCTCATGAACCTGTTTCGACGACCCGCCACGCATTACTGCAAAACCCCGCAACCCGAGACGCCCTATCAGAAAGCCGCGCAGGTCTGGGATGAGCGCATCGGATCAGCCCGTGTACAGGCTAAGAACTGGCGATACATGGCCTTCGGCTCGCTGGTTCTCTCTGGCGGTTTTGCCGCCGCGCTCGTCTGGCAGTCGGTGCAAGGGACCGTTGTTCCCTGGGTGGTGCAGGTCGACAAGCTCGGCCAGGCCCAGACCGTCGCGCCGGCGACTGCCGACTATCGGCCGACCGATCCGCAGATCGCATGGCATCTCGCCCGCTTCATCGAACAGGTCCGCTCGATCCCGGCCGATCCCATCATTGTGCGCCAGAACTGGCTTCGCGCCTATGAGTGGACGACCGACCGCAGTGCGGGCGCGCTCAACGACTACGCCCGCACCAACGACCCGTTCACCAAGGTCGGCAAGCAGCAGATCGCGGTGGACGTTTCCAGCGTCATTCGCGCTTCGCCGGACAGCTTCCGTGTCGCCTGGACGGAGCGGCACTTCGAGAACGGCCAGCTCTCCGGCACGGAGCGCTGGACCGCGATCCTCACTATCGGCCTCCAGCCACCCCGAGACGCCGATAGGCTAAAAGCCAATCCGCTCGGCATCTATGTCAACGCCATCAACTGGTCGCGGGAGATGGGCCAATGAACCGGAGTATTCGCACATCTGCCGTTCCCGCGCTGTTGTTATCGGCGACCATGCTCGCCGGCTGCGCCTCCACCAAGCCGCCGCAGATCAGCTACGACAATAGCGTCCCGCCGCTTCCGGCCATTCCCGCAGCCGTGACGGACGAGCGGCTGAAACCGCTGCATGTGCCTCCAGCCTGGACGGTCGCACGCCGCGGTCAGGCCGCCAGCACGGCGACCGGCCGTGTCGAGAATGCCAACGCCGCAGCGCGTGTGCAGCCGCGCCGCGAAGGCTACTTCAACGCCATTCAGGTCTATCCGTGGTCGGAAGGCGCGCTCTATCAGGTCTATGCCGCGCCCGGCCAAATCACCAATATCGCGCTCGAACCCGGCGAAAGCCTGACCGGCGCGGGACCGATCGCTGCCGGCGATACCGCCCGCTGGATGATCGGCGACACGGAATCCGGCTCCGGCGTCGCCCGCCGTGTCCATGTGCTGGTAAAACCGACGCGCGCCGACATCACAACCAATCTCGTCATCACCACCGACCGGCGCACCTACATGGTCGAGCTGCGTTCCGGCGAGAAGCCCTACATGCCGGCCGTGTCCTGGTCTTATCCGCAGCCGGCAGGCGGCGGGCGGCAGGCCGTTCCGGCAACGCCGGTCATTCCGGCCATGGCCGCGCGCAATTATCGCTATGGCCTGACCGGCTCCAGCAATCCGCCATGGAAGCCCGTCGCCGTCTATGACGATGGCCGCCGTGTGTATGTCGAATTCCCGCGCGGCATCGTGCAGGGCGAAATGCCGCCGATCGTCGTTATCGGCCCCGAGGGTGAAGCCCAGATCGCCAATACCCGCGTCTATCAACACATCCTGATCGTCGATCGCCTGTTCGGCGCGGCCGAGCTGCGCCTTGGTAGCGGCGACCGCCAGCAGACCGTCAGAATCGTCCGCACCGACGGGAGGCCGCAGTCATGAGCGATACCGAAACCAGCGCCACCCCCATGCGCCTGCGCGCCGAAGCGCCCCGGGTCACCCGCCTATCGCGCAAGATACTCGCCGGCGTTGCCGCCGTCGCCATGGTCGGCATCGGCGGGGCGCTCATCTATGCGCTCCAGACACGCGGGCCGGGCGATGGCGGGGAAGAACTCTATTCCACCGCCAACCGGCAGACCGCCGACGGTCTCGCCGGGCTACCACGCGACTATATTGGTCCGATCCTCGGCCCGGCCCTGCCGGGCGATCTCGGCGGCCCCATCTTGTCCGCCCAGAACGCCGGTCAGCCCGTCGTGCCGCCTGTCGTTCCGACGCCGGGCGTCGACGAGGCCGAGCAACACCGCCGCGCCGAGGAGGAAGCCGCGCGCCTCAGCACCGTCTTCTTCCAGTCGCGGCAGGGCTCGACGGCCGCCGCGATGCCGGGAGCCACGCCCGGCCTTGCGGGGTTTGACCCCGGCAGCGCCGCCACAGGGCAACCGAGCGCCCAGGACCGGCAACTTGCTTTCCTCAATGCGGCGGTCGATCGGCGCACCGTGACGCCGGATCGCGTCACGCCGCCGGCATCGCCCTTCGTCCTGCAAGCCGGAGCCGTCATCTCAGCCGCGCTCATCACCGGTATCCGTTCCGATCTTCCCGGCCAGATCACCGCGCAGGTCACGGAGAACATCTATGACAGCCCAACAGGCAGCACCCTGCTCGTGCCGCAGGGAACGCGGCTCATCGGCCAGTATGACAACAGCGTCCAGTTCGGGCAGCGCCGCGTGCTGCTCGTCTGGAACCGCCTCATTATGCCGAATGGCCGCTCTTTCGTTCTCGAGCGCCAGCCGGGCGCCGACACGCAAGGCTATGCCGGACTGGAGGATGGCGTCGATTATAACTGGTGGGATCTCGCCAAGGCTGCCGCGCTCTCGACGCTGCTCGGCGTCGGCGCGGAACTCGCCACCGACGATAACGACCGCCTGATCCGCGCCATCCGCGACGGCGCGCAGGACACCATCAATCAGGCCGGTCAGCAGATCGTCCAGCGTCAGTTGCAGGTCCCGCCGACGCTGACCATCCGGCCCGGCTTCCCGGTCCGTGTCATCGTCACCAAGGATTTGGTACTCGAACCCTATAGGAGCTGACCATGACCAAGCTGAAGCTCGGCCCCATCGCCGACGACAAACCCATGAAGATCGCGCTGGAGCTGCCCGCCGCGCTCCATCGCGACCTCACCGACTACGGCCGCCTCCTCGCCGAAGGCGGTGCGCCCATCGAACCCGCCAAGCTCATCGTGCCGATGCTCGAACGCTTCATCTCGTCCGATCGAGGGTTCGCCAAGGCCCGGCGCACCACGGGCTGACTGCCATGCCGGCGGGGGGTCGTACCGGCGACGCCGTTGCGCTCCCATCGGGCGGATTCCGCTCTCACCAGAATAATCGCCGCACGATCTGCGGTGATTAGCGCCCCCTAATCACTGCATATCGTGCGAACCCGGTTGGTTGGGGTGCCGTGCGCGAGCGAACGCGAATGCGGCACGCTACCGTCGGCCGGTCCTTCGCCATGGTTCGTCAGACGCCGGGAATGCAGCCAAGTCGCTGACCCGGCCACATTAAAGGAGGTCTGGCATGAATACATGGAATGGCAGGATCGCAGACGGTGGGGCTGGACGATGAGCCAGACACCGGCGCCTCTCAACAAACGCACCATCCGCAGGCACCAGCTTCGAGAGATCGTTCCCCTGGCCGACACGACCATCTACGAGATGGAGCAGCGCGGCGAGTTTCCGCAGCGCTTCTACCTGACCTCTCGAACCGTCGTGTGGGACCTCGGCGAAGTCGAGGCCTGGCTTGAAGAACGCCGCCGAGCCTCCAAGGCGAAGACGGCCAAGCGTGCGCCGGCGCCCAACGTTACGCTCAGGAAGACCCGTCCGGTCAAAGGCTAGGCTCCGGGGCTAGGAGGTCCATGGAAGCCGGATAGAGCGTCGGGGTGTACTTCTGGCCACCGACCCATGCGTCGATCAAATTGCCCCATTCCTGCATCATGTGGCGGCGCTGGTGCTCATACTCGGCCTTGTTATAGACGCCGCGCGAAGAGCGCCCGTCCTCGTGCGCCAGGCATTTCTCGATCCAGTCGCTGTTGAAGCCCAGCTCGTTGAGCAGCGTCGAGCCCGTGCGGCGAAGGTCATGCACGGTGAACGGTTCCAGCGGCAGGCCCGCCTTCTTGGCTTGCACGACGACCGCCGTGGTGACGCGGTTGAAGGTCGCGCGCGACATCGGCGCATCCGCGTCGTAGCGCGAGGGCAGCAGGTAGCGCGAATTGCCAGCACAGGTCTTGAGCGCGACAAGGATGTCGAGCGACTGTTCGCACAGATAGACGTTGTGCGGCTTGGAACGCTTCATCCGCTCCTTCGGGATCGACCACACCGCATTCTCGAAGTCGACCTCATCCCACACCGCGTCCTGCAACTCGCTCTTGCGGACCATCGTGAGCAGGATCAGCTTCAGACCGAGCCGGATTGTCGGCAGCGTCGCCACATGCTCTAGCTGGCCGAGCATCACCCGAATTTCGGCGGGCGAGAGCGAGCGATCCTTGGGAACGAACGTCGCGATCGAGGCCGGCCCGACCTCTTCGGCGGGGTTCGGCACCTTCTCGCCGTGCAGCTTCGCGAAAGCGAAGACTAGCTTCACAATGTCACGCACATGGACGGCCGTGGCAGGCGCTCCCCGCTTCTTCACCTTGTCGCACATAGCCCGGAGATCCTCGGGCGTGATCTCCGTCAGCAGGCGGTTGCGGAACGTCGGCAGAATGTCACGCTCGTAGATCGAGCGCCGCATCGCGCGGGTGCTCTCCGCCATCCGGTGCTCTTGCAGCCAGCGTTCGCCAAACTCGCCAAAGCTCTTTGCTTCCCTGATGCGGCGCTTCTCCCGCTGCTTCTCTTGGGCGGGCGACCGCCCTTCCTGAATTGAGCGCTGCGCGTCGATCAGCTTCTCCCGCGCACGGGCCAGAGAGAGGCCCGCCGGCCCGTATCTGCCGAGGGTCAAGGTCTCGCGTCGACCGTGCATACGGTAGTCATAGCGGAACACGACGGCGCCCGACGGGTTTACGACGACATACATACCGTCACGGTCGGAGACCTTGTATAATTTATCCTTTGGTTTCAGTGCCTTGATTGCCGCATCGGTAAGCATCGGCCCCTCCTAGATCGTTCAAAAGTCGCCAGAGAGCCGCTAAAAATACCGTCAGGCCAAAATCGACCAATCCTGACGGTGAATTATCCTTTATTCTCAATGGAATAAGGTCAAAAAAATACCGTCACAAGCTCTCTAAGCCATGACGGTATATGAAAATCTGCGATGTCACAAGACGCCCCATACCGTCAACTCCGCCGTCGATCTCGAGGCTTGCCCAGCGATTGACGGCGAAAGACGGCGAAGAGAAAATTGTTGATTTTCAGTGTGTTACGGAGGGAGGCCGGCGGTTATCGGCGGCGTTTGGGTGGGCGCGAATTATTCCCACTCGATAGTGCCGGGGGGTTTGCTGGTGACGTCGTAGACGACGCGGTTGATGCCGCGGACTTCGTTGATGATGCGGGTGGCGGCGCGGCCGAGGAAGTTCATGTCGTAGGGGAAGAAATCAGCCGTCATGCCGTCGACCGAAGTCACGGCGCGAAGGGCGCAGACGAACTCGTAGGTCCGGCCATCGCCCATGACGCCCACGGTCTGCACCGGCAGGAGCACGGCGAAGGCCTGCCAGATCTTGTCGTAAAGCCCGGCCTTGCGGATCTCGTCGAGATAGATGGCGTCGGCCTTGCGCAGGATGTCGAGCTTTTCTCGCGTGACGCCACCCGGCAGGCGGATGGCGAGGCCGGGGCCCGGGAAGGGGTGACGGCCGACGAAACGATCGGGCAGGCCGAGTTCACGGCCAAGTGCCCGAACCTCGTCCTTGAACAACTCGCGCAGCGGTTCGACAAGCTGCATGTTCATGCGCTCGGGCAGGCCGCCGACATTGTGGTGGCTCTTGATGGTGACCGAGGGACCGCCCGAAAAACTGACGCTCTCGATGACGTCGGGATAGAGCGTGCCCTGGGCGAGGAACTGGGCCCCGCCGATCCTCGCCGCCTCCTCCTCGAACACCTCGATGAAGAGGCGGCCGATGGTCTTGCGCTTGGTTTCGGGGTCCGCCTCGCCCTCGAGCGCGCCGATGAACTTGTCGGCCGCGTTCACGTGGACAAGCGGGATATTGTAGTGGTCGCGGAACATCGAGACCACTTCATCGGCCTCGTTCAGCCGCATGAGGCCATGATCGACGAAGACGCAGGTCAGCTGGTCGCCGATAGCCTCGTGGATCAGGATGGCAGCAACCGAGGAATCGACGCCCCCGGAAAGGGCGCAAAGCACCCTGCCCGACCCCACCTGCGCGCGGATTTTCTCGACGGCACGCTGGCGATAGGCCGACATCGTCCAGTCCGCCTCGAGCCCGACGATGTTGCGCACGAAATTGGCGAGCAGCCTGCCACCATCGGGGGTATGCACCACCTCGGGGTGGAACATGGTGGTGTAGTAGCGCTTGTCCTCGTTGACCGCGATGGCGAAGGGCGCGTTCTCGGAGGTACCGACGACCTTGAAGCCCTCGGGCAACTCGGTCACGCGATCGCCATGGCTCATCCACACCGGATAACGCTGGCCCACCTCCCACACGCCCTCATAAAGGCGGCTGGGCTCGTGGATGGTGACGTCGGCACGGCCGAATTCGCGATTATGTCCGCCCTCGACCCGGCCGCCGAGCTGGTGCGCAAGCGTCTGCTGCCCGTAGCAGATGGCGAGGATGGGCACGCCCGAGGCGAAGACGGCCTGCGGCGCGCGCGGACTGCCCTCATCGAGCACCGATGCAGGCCCGCCCGAAAACACGACGCCTTTCGGCTTCATCGCGGCAAAGGCGGCATCGGCGTTCTGGAACGGATGGATCTCGCAATAGACCCCGGTTTCGCGCAGACGGCGCGCGATCAGTTGGGTTACCTGCGAACCGAAATCGATGATGAGGATGGAGTCTGCGGGCATGCTGGCGGTGCTCTCGATCATGGCGTGGCTTTACGCGCGCAGCCGCCATTCCGCAAGCGCCCGATGGCCGTGAACCTGCCTCAGCCGGGCATGGCACCCATGGCATTGCTGCGGGTCAGCTTGCCGGCAAGATTGCGGTTGAGTGCCGTTTCGAGCGTACGACGCAGGGCCGCGTCGCGGGCGATGGCGGTGTGCAGGCGCTGCTGGTTGAAGCGGATGACGCGGGTGGGCTTGACCACCGTGGCCGTGGCGGTTGCCTCGCGCCCGGAGAGGAAGCTCAGCTCGCCGATCCAGTCGCCCGGCCCGCAGATGGCGAGCAGCTTGCCATCGGCCTCCACCTTGACGATGCCCTCGGCGATATAGGTGAGATCGGCCACGGCCTGCCCCTGCCGCGTCATCTCCATATCCGGGTCGAGCGCAGTGACTGTGCCGAGCGCGAGGAAGCGCCTGATCGAGGAGCGATCGATGCCGCGGGGCATCTGCTCGGCGAAATGCTTTTCCTCGGCGTCGAAGCGGTGGCGGTATTGGTAGTACCAGATCAGTATGAGCTGGATGATGTTGACGATCGTGAAGATCGCCTCCCAGAACACGCTGACGGGATCGACGAGGAAGAATGCGCGATAGATGACCTTGCAGCTACCCGACACAACGGCGAGCACCCGAAGCCAGACCATGCTGCGCATCAGCATCGAGATGATCAGCAAGGCATAGGTGAAATGGCCGAACAGCGTGACCGGATTGGAGAGCCCGCGCAAAAGCTCCGGCAGTGAAAAATCCATGGCCCGTCCCGCAAGATGCGCAATGGCATCGCCTGTTCGCCGCGCGGGTCTAGCTGATCCGCCGCAGGGCCCTCTCCTCCAGTTTGACGACAGTTTTGTTACAAGGATCTTGGCGTCAGCCGGACTTTGCGAGCTTGCCCACGAGATTGCGGTTGAGCCCCGATTCCACTGCCTGGCGCAGCTCCTCGTCGTTGCGCATGGCGTGGCGGAGGGACGATTGCGGGAAGCTCAGGATGCGGCCGGGCCGCGCGGTGCGCACGGTGGCATTGGCGGGCTTGCCAGAAACAAAGCTCATTTCGCCGAGGAAATCGCCCGGCCCGCAAACCGCCACGATGCGCTCCCCGCGCTCGATCTGCGCCACGCCTTCGGCCACGAACACGAGATTGGCGACCGGCCGGCCCTCCTCGATCAGCACCGTATCGCCCTCGACATTGCGCCACTCGCCGAGCCGCAGCAGGCGGCGCACGGTGCGCCGCGAGACCGATGGATCGAGGTTTGAGATGAGCATCTTCTCCTCTTCGGAGAAGCGGGCACGCTTGGCGTAGTACCACAGCACCATCAATTGCCCGACATTGATGCCGACCAGCGCCGTCTCCCAGAAGGCGACGATGAAATCCTGGTCAACGAAAGAACGGTTGAAGATGCGGATGACGCCGGCGGTGATGGCAAAGGCCCTGAGCCAACTCATGTCGCGCATCAGCATCGACACGACGAGCAGCATATAGGGGATGTGGGTCAGGGCCTTGCCGGGATCGAAAAGCTCGCCGAGAAACGCGTCTAGGGTCAGCGGGGACGTCACCAGGGGCCTCGAATGCATTACGCGCCAGCCCGAGGAGGATCGGGCAGGCGCGCAAGCATCTCAAGTCAAAATGACGGACTTCAGTTCAAAATCGCAATGGAAAGATTGAGCAGAGTGGCGAAGCTCACCCATGCAGCATAGGGCACGAACAGTGCAGCGGCCAATCGATCACGGTTCCAGCGGTCGGCGATAAAGAGCAGGATCGTGGCGAGCATCACGATGATTATGGCAAGGGCGACCCAGACCTGCTGCAGGTTGAACCAGACCGGGGACCAGGCCCAGTTGAGCAGCATCTGCGCGATCCAGAGACCTTTGACCCAGTCGCCGCCAACCACCGCGAAGGTGCGCCAGCCGGCTATGGCGATCAGCACGTAAAGGGTGAACCAGACCGGCCCGAAAATCCAGTTGGGCGGATTGAAGGGCGGCTTGGTCAGCGATTCATACCAAGGGCCGGGGATGGACTGCGTGCCGATCAGCCCGCCGACACCGACGACGAGCAGGATGAAAAATCCCAGCACGAGCCAGGAGCGGGGATTGTTCAGCGATGCCGAGGGCGAGGTGGGCTGGGTCATGACCCATTAACGCCCGACCCTGGCGCCAGGTTCACTGAGCCCGTTCGAATCTCGCGATGTAGAACCCGTCGGTGCCGGTGGTCGCGGGGGTGAGCAGGATGCCGCCCTCAGCGGTGAACCGGGCCCGCGCACCGCTGCCGCCAAACGCCTTGTGCCAGAGGCCATGCCCCGGCACGACGCGGAACTCAGGGTGGCGCGCGAGAAAGGCCTGCGCCTGGGCGCCGTTCTCGTCTGGCAGGACCGAACAGGTGATATAGGCAAGACTGCCGCCCGGCTTCACGAAGCGCGCGGCATCATCGAGGATCTGCTGCTGCTCGGCGACCCGCAGGGCCAGTTGCTCCGGCGTCAGCTTCCACTTGGCGTGCGGCTGGCGCCGCCAGGTGCCCGAGCCAGTGCAGGGCGCATCGACGACGACGCGATCCATGCGGCCCACCAGATCATCGAGCGCAGTCTCGGCCGGCGGGCGGACCTGCACATTGCGCACGCCGGCGCGCTTCAGGCGATCGTAGATCGGGGCGAGGCGGGTGCGGTCGCTGTCATGGGCGAAGATCTGGCCCTTGTTGCCCATGAGCGCAGCCAGAGCGAGGGTCTTGCCGCCGGCGCCGGCGCAGAGATCGAGCACCTGCTCGCCGGGCTGGACGCCGCAGAGGAGCGAAACGACCTGGCTGCCCTGATCCTGCACCTCCACCCAGCCCTTGAGCCAGGCTTCATCGGTCAGCACATTGGGCGTGCGGGCATCGCGCGGGCCGGCGGCGAGGCGCAGACCCCAGGGGCTCGTCGGACCTTCCTGGGGCGAAAAGCGCGACAGCGCCTTCATCACCCGAGCCCGGTCGGACTTGAGCAGATTGGCGCGCAGGTCGAGCGGCGGGCGGCCGGTGAGCCCCTGCCCTTCGACGATCCAGTCGTGCCCAAGGCTGATCTCGAGGAGGGCCGCGATCCAGTCCGGCAGGTCGGCAACGACAGCGGCGGGGGCACCGGCCAGAGGATCTGTGGCAGAAAGGCGCGCAACCTCATCGGGGCTCAAGGCCGCCGGCGCATGCGGATCATCCGCGAAAAGCGTGGCGAGGCTCTCCGGGCTTTCGCCCCATTCGCGCACGACGACCGAAAGGACCAGCGCACGGGCGGCCTCGGACTGCATCGCCCAGCCATGGCTGCGCTTGCGGCGGAGGCCGTCATAAACAAGGTTGCCGATGGCCGCGCGATCGCCCGCGCCGGCAAAGCGATTGGCCAGCCCCCACGCCTTCAGCGCCTCGGCGACGGGACGGCGATGGCTCTCGATATCCTCGAGCACGGCGATGGCGGCGGCCATACGGCCCGGCAGTCTCATGCGGATACTCCAGAGGCAAGAAGCATCACCCAGCGGATGATGAGCCAGAGCCACAGGGCCCAAAGCAGCCCGAGCCCTATGCAATAGGCCCAGAAGCGGCGGAAGATGTGGTTGCTGGTGATGTGGATGGCCGCATGCCCATAACGCGAGACGACGAACGCCCAGCCCAGAACGACCTCAAGGAGCCCTGGCCCCATCGCCAACGCGATGAAGACGGCCACCGCGTAAAGCACTGGCAGCTGGAACTGGTTGTCGAAGGCGTTCGACACCTTCTTTTCATCTTCGGGCCAGCTGGTGCGCGAGAGCGCGATGTCGCGGACTTTGACCTTGCCCGAGAACACCAGCGGCAGGCGGATGGCGCCGAGGCGCAGCACCAGGCCTAGGGGCAGGAGCCCCAGGACCAGGAGCGAGGCGATCAGCCAGAGCGCGTTACCCGTCATGAAAGTTACTTTCCGACGCGGTAATTGGGGCTTTCGCGCGTGATCGAGACGTCATGCACATGGCTTTCGCTCAAGGCCGCGCCGGAGATCTTCACGAACACCGCCTTGTCGCGGAATTCGCGCAGCGTGTGAGCGCCGGTATAGCCCATGGCCGCGCGCAGGCCGCCCGCAAGCTGGTGCAGCACATGGTTGGCGGCGCCCTTGTAGGGCACCTGCCCCTCGATGCCTTCGGGCACGAGCTTGAGCGTGTCGTTGACTTCCTGCTGGAAATAGCGATCCGCCGAGCCGCGGGCCATGGCGCCGACCGAGCCCATGCCGCGATAGGATTTGTAGGAGCGGCCCTGGTAGAGATAGACCTCGCCCGGGCTTTCGTCGGTGCCAGCAAGGAGCGAACCGATCATGGCGCAGGAGGCGCCGCCCGCGAGCGCCTTGGCCAAGTCGCCCGAGAACTTGATGCCGCCATCGGCGATGACCGGAATGCCCTGACGATCAGCCTCTTCGGCGCAGGACATGACGGCTGCCAGCTGCGGCACGCCGACGCCCGCAACGATGCGGGTGGTGCAGATCGAGCCCGGCCCGATGCCGACCTTGACGCAATCGGCGCCCATGTCGATGAGCGCGCGGGTCGCTGCCGCCGTCGCGACGTTGCCGGCGACGATGCGGGTCGAATTGCTCTCGCGCTTGACGCGCTCGACGGCCCGCAGCACGCCCTCGGAATGGCCATGGGCCGTATCGATGACGAGGAGATCGACACCGGCATCGATCAGCGCCAGCGAGCGCTCGAAGCCGGCATCGCCGACACCCGTGGCAGCCGCGACGCGCAACCGGCCCTGCGCGTCCTTGACGGCATGGGGATTGAGCTGGGCCTTCTCGATATCCTTGACCGTGATGAGCCCGACACAGCGGCCTTCATCGTCCACGACCAGCAGCTTTTCGATGCGGTTGGTGTGGAGGAGGCGCTTGGCGTCATCCTTGCTCACCCCGTCGCGCACGGTGATGAGGTTCTCATGGGTCATGAGCTCGGAAACGGGCTGGCGCGGATTGGATGCGAAACGCACGTCGCGATTGGTGAGGATGCCGACGAGACGCCCCAGATTCCGGCCGCCGCGCCCGCCATTTTCCACCACCGGAATGCCGGAGATGCGGTTGGCTTCCATGAGGTTGAGCGCATCGGCAAGGGTGGCGTCGGGGCCGATGGTGATGGGGTTGACCACCATGCCGCTCTCGAAGCTCTTGACCGCGCGGACATTCTCGGCCTGGACGCCGATATCAAGGTTCTTGTGGATCACACCCATGCCGCCGGCCTGCGCCATGGCGATGGCCATGGTGCTCTCGGTGACGGTATCCATCGCCGAGGACAGGATCGGGATGTTGAGCGAAATGTCCTTGGTCACCCTGGTGCTGATGTCGACCTGGCTGGGCAGCACATCGGAATGCGCCGGCTGCAGCAGCACGTCGTCAAAGGTCAGGGCGCTCTCGCCGGTGATGGATGAAATGATCTTCGCCAAGGGATGGCCCCTTCCCGCTGCAGGATGCGACAAAAGCTGGAAGCCCGGGCCGGCGACTCGCGCCGCGTTCCGGGTTGGCGAGGGTCATTAGCACCGGTCCCCGGCTTTGCCTAGAGCGCGGCGCGAATGACCCTCATGCCACCTCATCACAAAGGCTAGTGGCTTGCGGCATGACTGGGACCAAGGGTTGGTCTAGAATTTCCCACCCGCTGACTCGACCAGGCCCGCTTACGCAGTTGAACCGCATCACCCCGCTCATCCTGGCCGTCGCCCTGTTCATGGAGAACATGGATTCGACGGTCATCGCCACGTCGCTGCCGGCGATCGCGGCCGATATCGGTACCGATCCCATCGCGCTGAAGCTGGCCTTCACCGCCTATTTCGTCGCACTGGCGATCTTCATTCCGGTGAGCGGCTGGATCGCCGACCGGTTCGGCGCCAACACTGTCTTCCGCATGGCGATCGGCATCTTCGTGGTCGGATCGCTCTGCTGCGCGGCCTCCTATTCGCTCGAAACCTTCGTCGCCTCGCGCTTCCTGCAAGGCTTCGGCGCCTCGATGATGACGCCTATCGCACGGCTAGTGCTAGTGCGGGTGACGCCGCGCAGCGAACTGGTGGGCGCCATGGCCTGGCTCACCCTGCCCGGCCTGATAGGGCCGATGGTCGGCCCGCCGCTGGGCGGGTTCATCACCACCATCTTCACATGGCACTGGATCTTCCTGATCAATGTGCCCATCGGCCTCATCGGCATCGTGCTGGCCTCGAAATTCTTGCCCAAGATCGAGAAGCGCGAGCCCCGGCCGCTCGACAAGAGCGGCTTCCTGCTCTGCGCCATCTGGTTTTCAGGGCTGATCTTCGGGCTCTCGGTGATCAGCCTGCCGGCCCTGCCCCCCATCGCGGGCATCGGATCAGCGGTCATCGGGCTGCTCGCGGGCGCGGCCTATCTGGTCTCGAGCCGCAGGAAGAGCGCGCCGTTGCTCGATTTCCGCCTGTTGCGCAAACGGCTCTACCGCGTGTCGGTGCTCTCGGGCGCGATCTTTCGCACCGGGCTCGGCGCCCTGCCCTTCCTGCTGCCGCTGATGCTGCAACTGGGTTTCGGGATGACGCCGCTCGAATCCGGTCTCATCACCTTTGCCAGCGCCGTGGGCGCGATGTTCTCAAAAGTGGTGGCGGAGCGGCTCTTCGCAGCCGTCGGCTTCAAATGGGTGCTGACCTTTGCCATCGCGATTGCCAGCCTCACCATGGTCGCCAACGCCTTTTTCGGGCCGGAAACACCGGCGCCGCTCATCATGGGCTGCCTGCTGATCGGGGGCGTGATGCGCTCGATCTTCTTTTCGGGCAACAACGCCATGGGCTATGCCGGGGTCGCCGACAATGAAGTGGGCCAGGCCACGGCGATCACCGCCGTGACCCAGCAGATCAGCATCGCGCTCGGTGTGGCGATCGCCGGCGGCGTGCTCGAATTGAGCGCCAACATCACCGGCGGACCGGTGGGCCTCGACGATTTCCATGTCGCATGGGTGGCCGTATCGGCGCTTTCCGCCATTGCGATGGTCTTTTACTTCGGCCTGCCGCGGGATGCCGGCAGCGACATCTCGGGGCAGAAACGCCGGCAGCGCGGCTAGAGCTTTTCACCGGTTTCCTGAAACGGCGCGAAGCTCCAGTCTTGTCCGGCCGCGTCCGGACGCCGGGCCGGCGCCCGCTCAGTCTTCGGCCGTGTCGCCATCAGGGTCGACGGGGCCAGCCGGCTTGAAGCCGCGCGCCACCAGATAGGTCTCCGCCGATTCCTTGCGCGAGGCCTTGGGCTTGGCGTGCAGTGTCGTCGCGAAATGGCGCTTCAGCAGCGACAGCAGCTCATGCTCTGTGCCACCCTGGAACACCTTGGCGATGAAGGTGCCGCCCGGGTTGAGCACGTCGATGGCAAAATGGGCCGCGAGTTCCACGAGATTGACGATGCGCAGATGGTCGGTGGCGCGATGGCCGGTGGTGGGCGCCGCCATGTCCGACATCACGAGATCGGCCTTGTAGCCGCCCATCGCGTCGATCAGCACCTGCGGCGCATCGTCGTCGGTGAAATCCTTCTTGAGCAGGATGACGCCGGGGATCGGGTCCATGTCGAGATAATCGATGCCCACGACCAGGGGGTGTTCGTCCGTCGAGCCGGTGACATTGGCCGCGATCTGCGACCAGCCGCCCGGCGCGGCGCCCAGATCGACCACCCGCATGCCCTTGCGCAGCAGGCGATAGCGCTCATCGAGCTCGGTCAGCTTGTAGGTGGCGCGCGAGCGATAGCCCTCGGACCGCGCCTTGGCCACGTAAGGATCGTTGAGCTGGCGTTGCAGCCACAGCGTCGACCCGATCTTTCGGCCCTTGGCCGTCTTGACGCGGACCTTCAGGTCCTTTTCAGAAATGCGGCCACCGCCCAGCGTGCCGCCTGCCTTGCCCTTGGCCATCAGCGTTTCCCCATCTGGCCGCCGGCCCGCATGGACCGATCCGCATCCATGAGCGAGATCAGAATGCCCTCGCGCAAGCCACGATCGGCAACGCGCACCCGGTCGGTCGGCCATTCGCGGCGGATCGCCTCGAAGATCGCGCATCCGGGCAAAACGAGATCGGCGCGGTCGCGCCCGATGCACGGGTGGCTGACGCGCCGCTCGAACGACATGCCCAGAAGCGCCTTCATCGTATCGTCCACCTGCTGGCGCGTCATCCACAGGCCATCGACCTTCTGACGCTCGTAGCGTTCGAGCCCCAGATGCAGCCCGGCAAGCGTCGTGACGGTGCCCGACGTGCCGATGAGGTGCACGGGATGCTCGGCGATCATCTGGCGCAGCCGCTCGCGGCCACGGAACTGGCTGAGGAAGCTCGCGACATACGCGACCATCGCCTCGAAGGTCTCGCTGCTGACTTCGACGCCGCCGAATTTCTCGGCGATCGACACCACGCCGACCGGCAGCGATTGCCAGGAACGGATCGAGGATGCCGTCTTGCCCTGCCGGCGCGGGCGGCCGCCGCGAAAATCGAGCCAGGCCAGTTCCGACGACCCGCCACCGATGTCGAACATCAGCGCGCCCGCACTGTCCTTCTCGATGAGATCGGCACAGCCAGTGACGGCGAGCTCGGCCTCGGTCCGGCGGTCGACGATTTCGAGCGCCAGCCCGAGCTCGGTCTCGACGCGGGCGATGAACTCGGCCCCATTCGCGGCGGCGCGGCAGGCCTCGGTGGCGATGAGGCGCATGCGCGTCGGCTCATGCTCGCGCAGCTTGTTGCGGCAGAGCCTCAGGGCCTCGAGGGTGCGCGTCATCGCTGCATCGGAGAGCCGGCCGGTGCTCGAAAGCCCCTCGCCCAGGCGGACGATTCGGGTGAAGCCATCGAGCACGCGGAAGGTGTTTTCGTGAGGCCGGGCAATGAGCAACCGGCAATTGTTCGTGCCCAGGTCGAGCGCGGCATAGAGCGGGCCGCGTGGCCTTCGCGAGGGCCCGGTTTGTGTCCGCCTGTCCGCCCCGGCCGAAGGGCCGCGCGCAGGCGGCTGCCTGTCGCGTTGGCGGAGCCGCGACCCGCCGGTGGGCGGATCGTCGACTGCGGACCGATCGAGATCGGTCACCATCAAACTCCTGTCCCGCTCGGTCGCAACAGCCGGCTGATGCCGGCGGCGCCCGATCGCGGGGTTACGTTTCGTGTCACGAAAGACGTTAGTGCAAGGTGCCGCCCGGCGCAATGCGCATCCCCAACGGACTGCCCTACGTTGACGCGCCGGCTGGATGCGCGGGGCTCGGCGCGACACGGCCTCGAGCAAAGCTCGCGACGCCATCATCGCGTTAAGAAAAATGACGGATCGGAAAGAATTGGTATGCCGGGAGGGGATCGAACCCTCGACCATCCGATTAAAAGAGTGATCACCATTCGGAATACCTGTTCCCCCGTAATGGCTTAACCCCTTGGGGTTCCTTGTCTATTTGCGAAGGTAGAAGCGTAACTCTCTGACGCATAACACCTTTTTACCAGAGGCGCTTTTGGCACAATTTTGGCACACCCCAGACCTGCACGACATCGAGCTGCAGAAGCATTGGGAACTCGACGGAGTGGAGCGCGGGGTCCGCAAGGTCCGCGACGAACTCGACAGTCAGCGAGTCGCTGACAGTGAACTCGGCTCGCAGCTACAGCAGCGGGCAGTACCCCTCCTGATCCAGCGGATCAAGGCGGCACAGAAGGAGGCCGCCGATGGGCTTGCCGCCGGAGAGCGGGGACGTCCAGCTCCGTGGTGGTTCCTCATCCTGACGTTCAAGGCCGAGACGCTCGCCGTCATCACCGTCAAGAAGTGCATGTCGTTCATGCCTCGAGACTTTACGTTCAACCCGGCGCTGACGGGGCTGGCCTCCGACATCAACGCCTCTCTCCGCGACCAGATCGACTTCGAGGAGTGGCGTGGGACGGACAAGGAGACCGTCGACCGGTTCTTCAAGAACTACGACATGAACGCCCGCAACCTCAAGCGGCTCCGCGAGAAGATGGGCCGCAAGCGCGAGGAGCGCTGGACCCGTGACGACGGCATCAGCTTCGGCGTCCGGCTCCTCATGCTGCTCTCAGAGGCGGTGCCCGAATGGTTCCAAATCGAGGACGCTCGCCTCCGTGGAGGGCGCTTCGAGAAGCAGTTCGTGTTCACCGAGGCGGCGAAGGAGGCGCTGTTCCGCATCGGGCAGCAGTGTGAACTGTCCCGCCCCTCGCTGCTCCCCACGATCATCCCTCCGGCAGACTGGAAGGTGGCGGCATGAGCCTATCCCCTCCCGCTTTCATCAGCCATCCCACCATCCTCAAGAGTGCGCAGAACTTGACCCAGTCCCAGTCGAAGTACGAAGGCGGCTACTACCTCCTGAACACGGACCTCGTCCGCACCGGGCTGCACACCCACACCCGGGCGCTCGAAGCGCCGGTGTCGGATTGCACCCTCCACGCCCTCAACGCCATCCAGCGGACGCCCTGGAAGATCAACGGCTGGCTGCTCGACGTGATGACCGAGGCGTACCGGTCCGGCTCCAAGCTGGGCGGGCTACCCTACGCTGACACCGTCGACCTCCCCAAGAAGTCGACCGAGGAGTGGGAGGCGATGACCGAGGAGGAGCGGAACAAGTGGAAGTTCCACCTGTCCTCGATCCACGGCCACAACGCCCGCATGGAGAGCCGTCGCAAGGCGCTGCTCACCCAGATCGACATCGCCGAGACCATGCGAAATCAGCCCGCGATCTGGTTCCCGCACTTCCTCGACTTCCGCACCCGGTTCTACCCGATGCCGCAGGGTCTCCACCCGCAGTGTGACGACTTCGGCAAGGCACTCCTTGAGTTCGCCGAGGGCGTGGAGCTGGGCAAGCGCGGGCTGTTCTGGCTCTGCATCCGCGCAGCCAACTGCTTCGGCGAGGACAAGATGTCTCTGGCCGCTCGCGTGAAGTGGGTCGAGGAGCATCGCGTCCAGATCATCGACAGCGCAGTCGACCCTTTAGACGGGGGCCGATTCTGGGCCGAGGCTGACGAGCCGTGGGGCTTCCTCGCTACCTGCCGGGAGCTGCACGAGGCGTGGTCATTGGTGGACCCGACCACATACGTGTCCCACCAGCCCGTCCCGCAGGACGGGTCGTGCAACGGGCTGCAGCACCTGTCGGCGATGGGTCGTGATCCCATCGGCGCCCGTGCCACCAACGTCGCGGCGAACAAGGTGCGGCAGGACATCTACACACAGGTGGCCACCGTCGTTGAGCGGCTGGTGTCGGAAGACGCCGTCGCGGGGGTCGCCCTGGCGCACGAGTGGATCGGCAAGATCACGCGCAAGGTGGTCAAGCGGGCCGTGATGACCACGCCCTACGGCGTCACCGAGCGCGGCATTGCCGAGCAGCTGATGAACGACGGTCACACCGAGGGCATGGACAAGAAGGGACAGGCTGCAACCTACCTCAAGGACAAGATCGTGGCGGCTCTCGACGAGACCATCACGTCTGCCAAGGGGGTCATGGCGTGGCTGCAGGCCACCGCGATGGCTCTCGCCGAGGCGGAGAAGCCGTTCGACTTTACCACGCCCACCGGCAACAAGGTCCGACAGTCCTATTACACCCTCAACCGGCTGCGCCTGAACACCATCGCGGGCAAGCTGGTCCTCTGGGAGGAGGACAGGACGGGCGGGCTGCAGGGTCGCAAGCAGATGCTGGCGGCGGCACCCAACCTGATCCACTCGTTCGACGCGGCGCACCTGACCATGACGGTCAACGCCATGGCCGAGCGTCTGGGTCCAAACGTCTCGTTCGCCATGATCCACGACAGCTTCGGCGTCCACGCGGCGCGGGTCGATGACCTGTCGCGGTGCCTCCGCGAGCAGTTCGTGGTCATGTATCAGCAGGACTGGCTGGAAATCCTGCAGGCGGAGTTCAACGCGCAGGCCGAGGGGCTGGCCGAGGTTCCGCACTACTCGGAGTTCATCGTACCCGGCGACTTCGACGTCTCCGAGTGCCTGGACTCCGAGTTCTTCTTTGCCTGACGACAAGCATAACTCTATAACTGAAAGGCCACGCATGTTCGTGTTCTCCAAGCGCTCCGAGGGCAACCTCGCGGGCGTCCATCCCGATCTGGTGCGGGTTATCCGCCGCGCCCTGACACTCTCGACGGTCGACTTCACCGTGATCGAGGGGGTTCGCACTCTGGCCCGGCAGAAGCAGCTCAAGGCCTCGGGCGCCAGCACCACGCTGAACAGCCGGCACATTCCGGCTGCCAACGGCTACGCCCATGCCGTCGACATTGCCCCATTCGTTGGGGAAATCCGCTGGGACTGGCCGCTCTACCACTTGCTCGCCCGCGCCGTGAAAGAGGCGGCCAAGCTGGAAGGCGTCCCCATCGAGTGGGGCGGTGACTGGAAGTCCTTCAAGGACGGCCCGCACTGGCAGCTCCCGTGGGCGCAGTACCCCGGCAAATGACCTGACGGCGAGGGGTCCGCATTTAGTGGACCCTCTTGCCCTGACAAGCGCAACACCCTGACGGAGCAACACGCATGTGGTCGGACCTGACCAACGACGAACTGATCGACGCCGCCCAGTTTCACCGGCGCCGCCACGAGCCGCTGCCGCTCGACCTCCAGGTCGAACTGATGACGCGCGGCCTGTCCCCCTCTCGCTGAAAGGAACCATCCACATGCTCGGCATTCGCATCCGCATGGGCGCTGCCCACTACGACCTGACCACTCCCGAGGGCGTCGTGTTCGACATGGCCCGCCTCGACCGCAGCGAACGGCGCAAGCTCACGCGCCTCGTTCGCGACATCTATTCCAAGCACATCGAAGGGAACTGAGCCGCATGGCTGAGACCAAGACGAAGCAGCCGAAGGTCAAGCTCGTGACCCCGGTTGGCATTGCCGCCTACGCCTACCACCACAAGCCCGACACCAAGGGCCAGTACGCCGACAACAAGTTCAAGGGTCAGCTGGTCCTCGACGGCGACACGGACATGTCCGACCACGAGAAGAAGGTGCGCGACTTCGCGGCCGAGGTGTTCCCCAACGACGACCTGTCCGATCTTCATCTTCCGTGGAAGGAGTATGAGGGCGACAAGGAGGAGTTCGAGGGAAAGATCATCCTCAAGGCCTCGACCAAGCACAAGCCCACGGTCGTCGACACGAAGCGGCAGGCCCTGAGGAAGGGTATCGAAGCCCGCTCGGGTGACGAGGTGCGCTACGTGACCACCCTCTACGCCTACAAGAAAACCGAGAAGGTGAAAGAGGGGAAGAAGATCATCGACGTCATCATGTTCGGCGTGAGCCTGCAGTTGACGGTCGTACAGCTGGTCAAGAAGAACGCGGGCGGCGGTGCCAACCTCGACGCGCTCGACGACATCGACGGCTTCGACATCAACGACGTCGAGGACTTCGACGGCGGTGCAGATGCCGGCGACGATGGTGACACCGGCGACGATAACGGTGGCGACTTCTAATCTCGCCCTAGCGGCGGTCGAACAACTCAAGGGGCTCGCTCGCGCGGGCCTCTTTTCGCTTTGGATCGGCGGCAAGCCGGTCCCGGCAGGGCGTCCCCGTGTCACAAGATGGGGAACGTACTACCCGAAATCCTACACGACTTGGATCAAGTCGGCGCAGCCGGCCATCGAGGCGATGCCCACAGTCCCACTCAAGGGGAACGTGGCGCTCGTCGTCGAGGTCAACTGCCCGGCCCCCAAAAAGACCGACCACACGGCCCCGATGGGCGACGTGGACAACTTCGCGAAGGGTCCGATGGACCTGATCACGAAGCTCGGGAAGTCGTGGCTGGATGACAGGCAGATCGTGTCCCTGACCGTGGTCAAACGCTGGGTAGGCAAGGGCGAGGAGCCCGGCTTCCGGCTCTGGTGGTGTGAGGTGAATGAGAACGATGAGGGACTTGATCCAATTGATTAACGTGCAGGACAAACTCCGCCCGCAGCTGCGTCAAATCCTGACCCACTGCAAGATGGTCGGGTACATCACCCCGCGCTCGGCCATCGACGACTACGGCATCATGTCGTTGGCCCGGCGCATCAACGACCTCGAGGCACTCGGCTACGAGGTCCAGCGCCAGAACCGCAAGCATCCGGCGACGGGTCAGCGGTACACGCGCTACTTCGTCTCCCCGGAGCCGAAGGCGCTCTCCGCTGCTTCCTGATCGCAAGCCCGACTTCTGGGTCGTCCTAGGTGCCCGACGTGGTGCCGATGTGGTCGACCCAGCCACCGGGCTGCTCTGGCATTTCGCCTCCCGATGGGAGGCGCAACAACACGCCTCTCCGGGTCTCACCGTCCACAACGCGTGGTTCAAGCCGGACGGCAACATCGTCATTTCCACATTCGGAGGAAACTCTTGACCCCTCTCGCTTGGCTCATGCTGGCGTGTGCCACCACACTCGTCACGTTCATCACCGTCCTCGGCCCCAACATGGTCGTGCTGCTTTGATCTACCGGATCAAGAACACGCTCCTGCGGCGCCTCGCCCTCGCCTTCGCCCTGATCCCCGCAGCGCTTACCCTGTTCGTCCTGATGCTCATCGCCTCCTCCGCCGAGGCCGGCCGGGCGTTCGCGGAGGAGTGGAAGGACAACGACGCTCCCTCGTTCTTCGACGCTGTCCGCGAGTGCTGGAAGGCCCGTTGAGCGAGGTCGTCGAGACCGGCCTTCCCTGCCCAGCCCCAACCTGCGGATCGTCCGACGCCTTCGCGCGATACGACGACGGGCATGGCTACTGCTTCTCCTGCAAGCACTATGAAACGGCGGAGGGCGAGGCCCCTTCGTCCGCCCCCAAGCAACCCAAGGACAAGTCGCTCGTCCCCTTCGGACACTACCAGGCCATTCCGGCCCGGAGCCTGAACGAGGCGACGTGCGAGAAGTTCGGCTACTTCATCGCCGAGGATGATCGAGGCCAGAAGGTCCAGGTCGCGCCCTACCGCAACAAGGCGGGGCAGATCGTGGGCCAGAAGGTCCGGTCCGCCGGCAAGAAGTTCCGCACCACCGGTGACTTCAAGGATGCAACCCTGTTCGGCCAGCACCTCTGGCGGGACGGGGGCAAACGCATTCTTGTCGTCGAAGGCGAGATCGACGCCATGTCGGCGTACCAGATGCTCGGCAACTGGCCGGTCGTCTCGATCCCGAACGGTGCTCAGTCCGCTGCCAAGGCGGTCAAGGCGAGCCTCGAGTTCCTCGAGAGCTACGACGTGGTGATCTTTGGCTTCGACATGGACGAGCCGGGCCGGGAAGCGGTCGACGAGTGCGTCCGCCTCCTGACCCCCGGCAAGGCTCACGTCATGGAGCTGCCGGTCAAGGACGCCAACGAAATGTTGGTCGACGGCCGGATCAAGGAGTTCGTGTCGGCCTTCTGGGAGGCGCGGCTCTATCGGCCTGACGGCATCGTCAACGGCCTCGACCTGTGGGACCAGCTGACGACCGAGATCGAACTCGGCCGTCCGTACCCATGGGCCAGCCTCAACGACGTCACCTATGGTGAGCGGTTCGGCGAACTCGTGACCTGGACCTCCGGGTCCGGCATGGGCAAGTCCACCGCCGTCGCCGAGATCGGCTATGCCCGCCTGCTCGAAGGGCAGAACGTGGGCTATGTCGCGCTCGAGGAGAACGTCCGCCGATCCGCCCAGCGGATGGTCGGGCTCCACCTCAACAAGCCGATCCACCTCCCCGGCAACGAGGTGTCCAAGGACGAGCTGCGCCGCGCCTATGAGGAAACTCTGGGCACCGGACGGTTCTTCACCTTCGACCACTTCGGGTCCATCCAGTCCGAGAGCATCCTGTCCAAGCTGCGGTTCCTCGCGGTCGGGTGCGGATGCCGGACGATCATCCTCGACCACCTCTCGATCATCGTGTCGGGCATGGAGGACAACGACGATGAGCGCAAGACCATCGACCGGCTGATGACGAACCTGCGGTCCCTCGTCGAGGAGACCGGAGTGTCGATGCACCTCGTCTCGCACCTGCGCCGCCCCTCGGGCGACAAGGGGCATGAACAGGGCGCCGAGATCAGCCTTGCCCACCTGCGGGGCAGCCACTCCATCGTCCAGCTGTCCGACATCGTGATCGGCCTGGAGCGCAACCAGCAGTCCGAGGAGGACGAGGTGCGCGACGTGGCGAACTTCCGCGTCCTCAAGAACCGCTACTCGGGCATCACCGGGCTGGCGGGCAGTGTTCGATACGACCGGGTGACCGGCCGTCTCGTCCCTTATGTGCCGGAGGAACTGGCACTCGACGACGACCTTGGGTCAGACTTCTGATCCGTCTGGCTACGTCTACGTCATCACCCATCCCCACTTCCCCGGATGGGTCAAGGTAGGCCAGACCAACGATCCCCGCCGCAGGCTGAGCAGCTACAACACCGGTGACCCCGACAGGGGCTACCACCTGTATGTCGCTGCTCCCACGCTTGGGCGCCGCCATGCTGAATGGCTCGCGCACAAGACCCTGCGGCGGCTGGGCTACGCCAAAAAAGGGGAATGGTTCGACGCTCCGCCTGCCAAGGCCGAGAGCGTGGTCCGACGCGCGGCGGCTCAGGCAGACGAGGAGTTCGATCCTCGCTCCTGACGCCCGCCGTAGCGCGGCTTCATGGAGTTTCATGCTCACCCTGATCGCTGACGCGGAGACCAATGGGTTCCTCCGCCAGATGACGTGCGTCCACATGCTGCAGATCGGCACTGAGGACGGCGACGATGTCGACGTTTACGCCGACCAACCGGGTTACCCACCCATTCAAGAGGGGCTTGATCGCCTCTCGGCCGCCGACCGCGTCGTCTTCCACAACGGCGCCAAGTTCGACTTCCACGCCATCAACAAGGTCTACCCGGGCACCCTCCGGCCGGAACAGATTTGGGACACGCTGCTCGCGGCCCGTCTGCTGTTCAACGAGGAGAAGGAGCACAGCCTCAAGGCGTGGGGCAAACGCCTCGGCATCGAGAAGCTCGACTACGAGGGCGGCTTCGAGACCTTCAACGAGGACATGGTCGTCTACGGGGCGCAGGACATCCGCGTCGGCCGGGCACTCTACCATTACCTGCTCAAGAAGATGGAGGGCTGGGAATGGGATCAGTCGCTCCAGATCGAGAACCTGTTTGCCATCGTCATCGGGCTGCAGGAGCAGAACGGCTTCCCCCTCAACGTCGCCAAGGTGGCGGCCAAGGTGGGCGACCTCAAGCAAGAGCAGCACGACCTCACCCAGCAGCTCCAGGCCGCCTTCCCGCCGATCATCCACGAGCGCTACTCGCCCAAGACCGGCAAGCGCCTCAAGGACAAGATCGAGGTGTTCAACCCCGGGAGCGGCCAGCAGGTCGCCCGCCGGCTCACCGAGCGGTACGGCTGGAAGCCAACCAAGTTCACCGACAGCGGCATCCCCGCGACCGACGAACAGGTCATGGCGGGTCTCAAGTACCCGGAGGCCAGGCTGCTGCTCCGCTATGCCCGCATCGCCAAGATGCTCGGGCAGATGTCGGACGGCAAGAACGCTTGGCTCAAGCTGGTCGATGCCGAGACGGGCCGCATCCACGGCGCCGTCAACACGCTCGGCACCGGCACCGGCCGTTGCACCCACTTCAAGCCCAACGTGGCGCAGGCCGACAAGGAACTGCGTGAGCCGTGGGAGCCCCGCAAGGGCTGGGTGCAGGTTGGCTGCGATGCCGAAGGGCTCGAGTTCCGCATGCTGGCCCACTACATGGCCCGGCTCGATGGGGGCCGCACCACCGACACGGTGCTGAACGGCAACAAGTCCAAGGGCACCGACATCCACTCGCTGAACCAGCGGGCCGGGTCTCTGTACCTGCGCGACAGCGCCAAGACCGCGATCTACGCCCTGATCTACGGGGCGGCCGATCCGACCCTCGGCAAGACCGTGTTCGACGATGCCCGTGCGGCCGGCAAGCCTAGGCCGGTGGGCAACCAGAAGCTGCACGGAGCGCGTCTCCGTGAGGCCCTCGGCAAGGGAACGCCCGGCCTGACCAAGCTCATCGAGCAGGTGGTCAAGACGGCCAAGAAGCAGGGCTACGTCAAGGGGATCGATGGGCGCAAGATCAAGGTCCGCTCGTCGCACTCGGCATTCAACTTCCTGCTCCAGGGTGGGGGCGCCATCGCGATGAAGGTGGCCCTCAACATCTTCCACTTCGAGCGCGTCCCCGCCAGAGGCTGGGTCCACGCCCGCGACTTCGCCTACCTCGCCAACGTCCACGACGAAGTCCAGGTCGAGTGTGTCCCCGAACTGGCCAAGGCCATCGGGGCGGAGCTGGCCGACTGCATCCGCGAAGCGGGTGAGCGCCTCGGCATCCGCTGCCCGCTCGCCGGCTCCTTCGACATCGGTGCCAACTGGCACGAAACCCACTGAGAGAGAACCAATTGATCGACAACGACACCGTCCAGCGTCGGCTCACCGCCGTCGCCTACGCGCAGGCTCATGCGCAGGCTATCGGCTTGGCCTGTCCTGTCTGCACCCTGCAGATCGCCAAGGGCATCGACACGTTCCTGACCACCGGCGAGGTGACCGGTGAGCATCTGGACAGCGAGCCTGAGGTTGAGGTCGTGTCCGACGACAACGTCACCCCGTTCCCCCGGAAGCCGAACTGAGGGCTCTCCTCGACGGCGACATGCTCATCTACCGGGCCGCGTTCGCTTCCCAGACCACCGTCGATCTCGGCGACGGTCTGGGGAACACGCCCATCGTGGACGAGGATGAAGCCATAGCCGAAGCGATGCGCCTCGTCCGCAAGTGGACGAAGCTCGCTCGCTGCACCGAACCGGTTCTGGTCCTGTCGGCGGTCAAGTCCGACAGCTTCCGTCACCGCCTCTGGCCAGCCTACAAGGCCAACCGCACGGCCGAGAAGCCGGCCGCCTATAACGCCGTCCGCGCCGCACTCTCCGACGAACTGGAAGTGCTGGCCGAGCCCGGCCTCGAGGCGGACGATCTCCTCGGCATCTATGGCACCGAGCCCGGCGCCGAGGTGGTGGTCGTGTCCGGTGACAAGGACATGAAGACCCTGCCGACACTCGTGCTGAACCCCATGCACGAGGACAAGCCGACCCGCATCAGGCCCACGGTGGCCGACCAGATGTGGATGAAGCAGACCATGGTGGGAGATGCGGTCGACGGCTACCCCGGTATCCCGAAGGTCGGCCCGGTCACCGCCCAGAACCTCATCCTGAACCCAACCCGGCTGCGCAAGACCGTCCAGTACGTCGGAAAGCGCAACCCAAAGCCCGTCGAAAAGTGGGTCGAGGGCGAGCCGTGCAGCGTCTGGCAGGCAATGGTCGACCGCGCCGCTAGGGCCGGACTGACCGAGGCCGAGCTGGTCGCGCAGGCACAGCTGGCCCGCATCCTGCGGCACGGCGACTGGAACCAAGACACTCGTACCGTCCGCCTGTGGACGCCCAATGGCCCGAAGGAGCTACCCCTCTGACACTCTACCTCGACCTCGATGGCGTCCTCGCTGACTTCGACGCGGGCGCCGAACGCGCCATCGGCACCACGAACACCTACAAGTGGGAGTGGATACATGGGCCTGCCGCCTTTTGGACCGCCCTGAACGCCGACCCGAACTTCTTCTACCACCTCCCCATGACGCGCGATGCGGACGTCCTGTGGGGCGCCGTGGCGCACCTCCACCCGACGATCCTTACGGCCCTGCCGAAGCGCGACAGCGCCTCGGTCGACCAGCAGAAGCGGGCATGGGTGGCTGAGAAGCTGGGCACCGACGTCCCCGTCATCACCTGCCTGACCAGCGAGAAGCCTGCCTATTGCCTGCCGGGTGACATTCTGGTCGACGACCGCGCCGTCAACGCTGCAGCCTGGGCGAACAAGATGGGCAACTTCGTCCTGCACGTCGGCGCCCACACCTCCATCAACACCCTTCGACAACTCGGGATCATATGACCAACAAGCCTGTCGTCCGCACCTTCGCCACCGGCGCCAACCGCGACCTGGACGAGAACAAGCTGGACTTCGAGGCCTTCCTGTCTCCGCTCGTCCTGCAGGACTATGCCGTCTACATGCACGGCAAACGCCGTCTGGCCGATGGCTCGCTACGGGACGGAGACAACTGGCAGAAGGGCATCCCCGTCGATGCCTACATGAAGTCGCTGGCCCGCCATTGGCAGGACCTGTGGCTCCACCACCGTGGCTACGCGGACCTCGCCGTCGAGGACTATCCGACCACGCTGGCGGCCATGCTGTTCAACGTCATGGGTGCCTACGACGTCTATCTCAAGGCCGAGCGGGCGAAGCAAAACCTAGCCGCCGCCCCAGCCGAACCGGCACCTGCCGCCTCCACCGAACCCAATTTCATCCTGATCGACTGAAAGAGATCACCATGCTCGCTCGTCTCCTCGCCTTCGTCGCCGCCATCATCGACCGCGTCGTGCCTGCCAAGCCGATCCGCCCCTACGAGGATCAGGCCACGGCCCTGATCAACCGGATCGACGCCGACGCCCGCGTGGCTCTCGACCACTCGGTCGCCCTGACGGAAGCTGCCGCCACCCTGATCGTCAAGTCGCAGTCGACCCGCGACTACAGCCGCAAGCTGTCCAGTCTCGCTGGTCGCCTCGAAGGCGCTCTGACCGCCAAGTGAAGGTCTACATCGTCTCCGGCACCACCGAGAGCGGTGACGACTACCTCTACGTCTGGCGCAATCCTCCGGACTACGTCGACTTCCTGACGGCCATCCGCAAGGACTGGCCCGACGAGTTCGACGAGGATGGCCTTGACGCAACGATGAACCTCCCCGACGCCGCCAGCGCGTTAGAGACGGAGGACTGACCAGTAGGGGCTCGCTTCGGCGGGTCCCTATTTTTTGGACCCTCTTGAACCCCCGAAACCGAAATGATTGACCCAGCCGATCTACCCCAGCTGAACGCTCAGGGCCTCATCGAATTGCTCGACCAGGCCTACCCGCACGAGTGCATCCGGCCCGACGAGGACATCATTGCCGCTCACCGACGCGCCGCCAAGCGCGAGCTGGTGGACGAACTCATCAACCTCTTGAGCCAAGCTCGGGATGCGACCGAGGAGTAGGGCGCTGTGCAGGGTCGAAGTGGACCCAGGCGCCTTCTTCATGTTCCTCCAGATAAACGGCTACCCGTTCTTCTGGTCCCTCGACGAACTGGCAGACTGCCTCCGCGTCAACATCCTGTCCCCGGACGGCTCCCTACTCGGGGTCGCGTGGGGCAGCTGGGACGAACCGGGCATTCTCAGGTTCCACGGATGCGCCGCCAAAGGCGCCCGGTTGCCGTTCTTCACGAGCGACCTCGTCGACCAATTGTGCCGCCTTGCGTTCGCCGTAGGCGCCGACAAGGTCGTCACCTCTCACACCCTCAATCCCAACCGGAAGCCGCTCGACCGGTTCTTGCTCATGCTCGGTTTCGAGAAGGAGGACCAAGGCTTCTCCCGAAACCTATGGACCGAACCACATGGGCAACAAGAAGAAGAACACCACTCAGGCCGCCTCGAACAGCGATAGCGCCGAACTGCAGGCGGGCGTGAGCCCGGCCGCACCGGCCCCCGCTCCGCTGATCGCCATGGCCCTCTCCGACCCCGACGCGCTCGCCAATGTTAAGCGCCGGGTCGATCAGGCGAAGGCCAAGAAGGGCCGCTCGTCTCTCCGCATTCCCCTGGGGTCCGCCCAAGGCGCGACTAGCGGCATCGCGATCCCCGTCTAATGGCAGGCGCCAAGACGCGGTATCAGGCGCTTGCCGTACTGCGCGATCCATTCCTTCGCCGGGCTCGTCTGGCCTCATCGCTGACGATCCCGAGCCTTATTCCCCCCGAAGGGCACAACGGCATGTCCGACCTCCCGCAACCCAATCAGGGTCTCGGCGCTCGGCTTATCGTCCACCTCGCCTCCTACTTTACGTCGGCCCTTCTCCCGCCGGGACGCAATCTTTTCAGACTTGGAGTTACCCCGGCGGTACTCCTCAAATCTCCAAACAATGCCGCTCCTCCCGACCTCGAGCTGAAGCTCGGGCAGATCGAGAAGATCCCCCACAACGAGATCGCCCTGCGCGACTGGCGGTCCCCGACGACCGTCTCGCTGCAGCACCTGATCGTCGGTGGCAATGTCCTGGAGCAGATGCTCCCCGACAACCGGATCATCACGCATCCGCTCGACCGCTTCGTCGTCGTTCGCGACCCTGCCGGCAACCTGATCGAATTCATCATCGAGCAGCTGCTGGACCCCGCGTCACTCCCCGACCAGCTCAAGGCTCTCGTGCCTGCCGGATCGACCGACGCCGCCGCTGGCAATGTCCGCCTCCACCTCTACACCTGGGGTGTGCTGAAAGACGGCCAGTGGGATGTCCATCAGGAACTCGAGGACCAGACAGTCCCGAACTCCGCCGGTGTCTACGAGGCCAAGTACCTCCCGTTCTTCGCCCTCCGCTGGACGGCGGTCGCCGGCGAGAGCTACGGCCGAGGGAAGGTCGAAGACCACATCGCCGACCTCATCACGTTCGACGGCCTCTCCAAGGCCATGCGTGACGGTGCTGCCATGGCATCGCGCAACATCATCATGCTGCGCCCCGGCGCCGCTGGTGGCGTGAACCTGCGCCGCAAGGTCTCTGGTGCCAACAACGGCGACATCATCACGGGCAACCCCGAAGATGTGAACATGCTGCAGTTCACCAACCTGACCGGCATGCAGATCGTCCAGGTCGAACTCGAAAGCCTCCGCCGGGAACTCGGCGCCGCCTTCATGCTCACGTCTGCCGGCGTCCGTAACGCCGAGCGTGTCACCGCCGAGGAAGTCCGACGTGTCGGGCAGGAACTCGACAGCGTCCAGGGTGGTGCCTTCTCGGCCCTCTCCGGCGCCATGCTGCGGGCTCGCGTGGATCGGCTGATCTACCAAATGCGGAACAACCGGCAGCTCCCCGAGTGGGACGATACGGTCATCGACACGACGATCCTCACGGGTCTCGAAGCGCTCGGCCGCGAGGCCGAAACGGCCAACGTGGCGCAGGCTCTTGGTCTGCTGCAGGGCTACCCGCCCGAGGCCTATCAGGACTACGTCAAGTGGCCGGTGATGCTCAAGAAGGGCTTTGGCGGGCTGGGCCTTGCCGATGCTGTGAACACCGAGGACGAAGCCAACGCGATCCGCCAGCAGAGGCAGGAGCAGCAGATGATGGCTGACGCCGTGAAGAATGCCGCCGGGCCTGCCGTTCAGGCGGCTGCGGCCCAATAAGGGAACCCATGACTGACACCAATACCGGAGCCGAGGCGCAAGCCCCGGTTCCCGGCTCCCCCGAATACGATGCCGCCATGGCGTCGAAGTTCCGCGACAGCAACTCCGTCGCGGACACCAGCCTCCTCGCCGCGTTCGGCAATGCCGAGGCGACCCCTCCGGCCCCGGCAGATGTCGAGAAGCCGGCCCGCCCCGAGAACGTCCCGGAGAAATTTTGGGATGCCGAGAAGGGCGTCGTCCGCACCGACGAGCTGCTCAAGTCCTACACGGAACTCGAGAAGGGCAAGACGCCTGCCGTCGAGACCCCGGACCCCAATGCCGCTGCTGCGACCCCCGAGGCGAATGCCGAAGTGCAGAACGCCGTGGCCGCTGCTGGGCTGGACATCAACGCCCTTGGCCAGAAGATCGCCAGCGGTGGCGACATCGACGACGCCGACTATGCGGCCCTCGAGAAGATCGGCTTTGCCCGTGAGGTGGTCGAAGGGATCGTCGCCGGCCAGCGCCGCGCCAACGAAGCGGCACTGCAGGACGCCTACAGCTACGCCGGTGGCGAGCAGGCGGCGACCGACCTGATGAAGTGGGCGGGTGCGAACCTGCCGGACGACCAGAAGGCCGCCTACAACCAGATGCTCTCAGGGCCGAACTGGAAGGTCGCCCTCGACACCCTCAAGTCGCTCAAGGCTGCTGCCAATCCGGCCAGCCGCGAGCCCAACCTCAACGCAACGGTCCCCAATGTGGGCGGCGGGTCGACTGTCGGTTTCCAGACCGAGGGCGAAATGCATGCCGCCATGCGGGACCCGCGCTATTTCCAAATGGACCCGGTGGGCGAAACGTACAGACGCGAAGTCCAGACGAAGGTCCAGTACGCGGCGTATCGACGTCGCTAACTCACGGTGGGGGCTTAGGCCCCCGCCCTTTTCTTCAGCTGCGGGCTATCAAGGCCGATACATACGCGACGTAAGCTGTCAGCATGATGGCCCCTTCCCAGCGTGAAACGCGACGACCCGTCGTTGCAAAGACCACTAGTACAGCGGTCACCCCAAGCAGAACCCAAAGATCGAAGCCGGCTATTTCCGCGGGCACATCGATCGGGGTGACGATCGCCGACACCCCCAAGATGCCGAATATGTTATAGATATTTGACCCGACGATGTTCCCAAATGCAACGTCGGCCTGCCTTCGCAACGCAGCCGCGATAGACGTAATCAGTTCGGGCAAAGACGTCCCAACTGCGACAATCGTCAGGCCAATAATAGTCTCGCTAACGCCTGCGAGAGATGCAAGGGCAACTGCGCCGGAGACAAGAAGGCGGGCGCCGAATATGGTCAATACCAAACCAATAATAGTGAGCCCAATAGCAAGCATCAGACCGATGCGTGGCGCGGACGCCTCGTCAAGCGTGTGGACGTTGCCCGCTGGTGCAGGCTGCCGACGCTCCGAGAGAAATGTGAACACCACGTAGACAATGAGCGCGGTGACGAGGAGCAGCCCTGAAAGCCGATCGATCCGGCCGAAGAGTATCACTGCGGCTGCCGCCAAGGCTGCAATAAAAAGCACCAGACCGTCGCGCCTAAAGGCCTTCGGATCAACGGCGAGGGGCAGCACAGCAGCGGAAAGTCCAAGGATCAGCAGGATATTTGCGATGTTGGATCCTACGACATTGCCAACTGCGATCCCCGGAGCGCCCCTGAGCGCTGCTTCCAGACTGGTGACAAGCTCTGGGGTAGAGGTGCCGAAACCGACCAGCGTGAGGCCAATCAACAGTGGCGAAACCCTCAGGTGCTGCGCCACTGTCACGGCGCCCCTTACCAACAGGTCGCCACCCAGAGCCAGCAAGATCAGGCCAATCAGGATTTCAATCGCAACCATCTTCCCGGGTCCTCGATCAGCAGTTTGTGGAGCGCGTGTAGAGTACCGCGCTCCAACACTTGGCAGGGATTATGGGGCAAACGCAAATCTAATGTGATAGCTCGCCCGCGTGTATGTCGCCTTCAGACCGCCCTCATGGTGGATATTCGTACGAGCGCAGCGACCTCCTTGGGGTTGGAGACGCCGTCTGCTTCTAGTACGGATCGACACATGCCAAGCAACGCGTCGAATTGAGCGGCCGTTAGGTTAGCGTCGGCGATCCGGCGTTCCGCATTCTGGTCTGCTGTGGCCTCGTCAGCGGCGAAAGCGATCACATGCGTTTCCATCTCGCGTGCCACATCATCGACTGCAAACGACCTCAGCACCGGGTGCTGCTTGAAGAGGTTGATTATTCGCCGGTGTTCGGAGATGGACGCGTTCCCATCGGCATGGGCGATGATCATGCCCGCTGCGACCGCCGCCTCCATGAAGGAGATGTGGACACTCAAATGCGGGTCATCACCGGCCTCGACATCAAGCCGTTCAGAGTCGTTCCGGCTGATCGGCCGCTTTGAGAACATTGCGCCATCGACATCAGTGTACTTGGCCATCCGCAGATTCTCCTCTCGATGCAGGAGAACCGGGAACCGGCGAATACCGGTCCTACAGCCAAGCCCTCCTGACTGTGAACCGACATCGCACCGACTTTTGGGACGGTGCCAGAGGGGCCCGGACACAACGTTGATTTGGGTGCGCGATCACGAGGCGACAAGTGTGGGCCGGCTCTATTTTCTTCCGATAGGCCGCTCATTCGTCGATCACTCTCGCCAATCCCTTGACCTTGAGCGCCACGGCGAAGACGGCAGACGCTGCCCTTCTTTATGCTGAACGAGCATCGGTCTCCGAAAACCGAAGGCTGCGGGTTTGAACCCCGCCACCCCCGCCATCCCATTCCCATCAGCTGCTGTCCCTCCCTCCGGCAGCTGTGCCCCTGGCTCCCCTCACGGGTCGTAGCCGGGGCTCTCTTTGACTGCTCACGCCTCTCAATGACGCGCACCCCGAGCAGTCCCTCTACCCCTCCGGTCTAGCCGCCAGAGGAAAAGGTGTGAGCCTGCAAGTAAGACCGGACGGCTAATCCGGCGACACGCAAGACATCCCTTGGTGACCCTCAAGTACCCAGTGCCCGCTACGGCGGACAACACTGGCGGAACGATCCCGAGCCGAAACATCCGCCCAAAAAAACCAAAAGCCCAACAAGGGATCGACTATCTATGACTGACTCGGCACCCAGCCGTTTCCTCCAGGGTCAGGCCTCTGGCACCTCCCTGAACGACATGCGGACGCTCGCCCTCGACATCTTCGGCGGTGAAGTCCTGACTGCTTACGACATGGCCCTGCAGTTCGCTGACAAGGTCCAGAGCCGCACCCTCGGTGGCGGCGCCCGCTCCGCTCGCTTCCCGAAAATCTGGAAGGCCAGCGGTGAATACCACACCGCCGGTAAGGAACTGCTCGGCAACGAGATCGAGACCGGCGAGATCACCATCACGCCCGACGAGCTGCTCGTGTCGCACACCGCGATCTACGACCTCGACGACATGCTGTCGCACTTCGACGTGCGCTCGCAGTTCGCCAAGGAACTCGGTCAGGCACTCGCCCGGATCAACGACAAGAACGTCGCCCGCCAGATCGTCCTCGCTGCCCGCAAGCAGGCGGATGGTCCGTTCCCCGGCGGCAACGTGATCACCGACGCGGCCCTCACCAACTCCGGCGTGATCGACGGCAAGGCCTGGATCGACGGCATCAAGGCCGCCAACCGCGCCCTGTTCAACAAGGACGTGCCCGAGACCGAGCAGCGCTACCTTGCGGTGAACTGGGATGTGTTCGACGCGATCAAGTACGCGACCGACAGCAATGGTCGCTACCTCGTGCTCGACCGCCAGCTGATCGGCTCGCAGGGCCAGGGCCTCGCCGGCCGTGATGAAACGCTGCAGATCGACGGCGTGACCGTCATCAAGACGCGCAACCTGCCGACCGCCGACGAGAGCGCCCTGAACACGGTCTACTCGAAGTACCGGGCCGACTTCTCCAAGACCACTGGCGTCCTCTGGACCCCGATGGCCGTGGCCTCGGTCAAGATGCGTCAGGTCACCCTCGAGAACACCCGTGACGTTCGCCGTCAGGAGAACTTCATGGTCGCCTCGAGCCTGACCGGCAACGGCGCCCTGCGCCACGAGACGGCGGTCGAGTTCAAGACCGCCTAATCCCCAAACCACAGCAGGCCGGACCCTTCGGGGTTCGGTCTGTTTTTTCGATTGGACCCTTTCCAATGGCAACCTACCGCCTCGACGCGATCAACCGGTGCCTCGATGCCATCGGTGAGAGCCCCGTCAATTCCCACAAGTCCGGCGTTCCCGACGCCGAAGACGCCTCCCGCGTGATCGACCGGATCACCAAGGAAGTCCTAGAGCCCGGCTGGGTGGTGAACACGGTCGTCAAGACCCTGTCGCCCGATCTGGACGGCGTCATCAAAATCCCCCCGAACGTCATCAAGGTCGACACCGTGGGCCGCGACAAGCGCCTCGCCGTGACAGTTCGGAATGACACGGACGGCATCGACAAGCTGTTCGCGATCAAAGACCAGAGCTTCATCTTCACCGCCCCCGTCCTGACCGAAGTCGTCTACTACTTCGACATCGACGGTCTGCCGTTCCCGCTGCAGAACTACATCGCCGCCAAGTCCGCCCGCGTCTTCCAGGAAAGCTCCATGGGCTCCGTTGCCCTCGACAGCTTCACTGTCCGGCAGGAGAAGGAGGCGCTCGCGATGCTGCAGGACTACGAGGCCGAGCAGGAGGACAGCAATGTCCTCACCGACAGCGCCTACATGCGCATCGTCACGGGGCGGAACAACCCACTCGCAAGGATGTAATGGGCCGCCTCGTCGAGGGTCAAATCCCTCAGATTTTCAATGGCGTCTCGCGTCAGCCCCACTCCGTCCGGTTCCCCGGGCAGGTCGAGGACGGCGAGAACGTGATCTTCTCGGTCGAGACCGGCGGCTTCTCGAAGCGCTACGGCACCCGGATCAAGAAGAAGCTGACCGGCCTGTCGGCTGGCAGCACCCGCAAACTCCACATTATCAACCGTGACGTCGACGAGCGCTACCGCGTGGTGCTCTCGCAGGGCAGCCTGCGGGTCTACGACGAGAACTACGACGAGCGCGTCGTCAACGCGGACGCCCCGAACCTCGCGTGGCTCAACGCCAACCCCGACGACTTCATCCTGCTCTCGGCGCTGGACTACACGTTCATCGTCAAGCGGACCGACGTGGTCACGATGGGGTCAGCTGTGGCCCCCGGTGCGCCCTCGATGCTGGTCCTTTACGTGGCCGCTGTGCCCGAGGTGACGGCGGCGTCGAGCTACATCGTCAAGATCACTCAGGGCAGCACCAAGACGGCGACCTACAAGGCGGCCATCGCAGGGGGCACGACCGGCGCTGACAGCACAACGGGCGACACCACCCTGACCATTGCCGAGGGCCTCAAGGCCAAGCTCGTCACGGCGCTCGGTTCCGGCTGGACGGTCACCAGCTCGGGCTCCTTCGTGTTCATCAAGCGCGACGACAACACGGCCTTCACCGTGTCGACCGACGCCCCCCGAGGTGACACCGCGCTGCTCTCCTACAAGGACACGGTCTCCGATCCCTCGAAGGCCCCGGCCCGCGCCCTGCACGGCATGATGCTCAACGTGAAGAACACGGTGGGCAATGGCTACTGGATCAAGTTCACCGCCAATGACGGCACGGCCGGAGAGGGCATCTGGGCGCAGGGTCTGACCCCGGGCACCCGGACGACCTTCGACGCCAACACCATGCCCCGCGCCCTGACGCGCAACGAAGACGGCACGTTCACCCTCGCGACCCTGACGTGGGACGCCCGGCCCTCGGGCGGCGAGGAGGACAGTCCTGCTCCCGACTTCGTGGGGCAGCGCGTGATGGACCTCGTGTTCATCCGCAATCGCCTCGGCCTCGTGGCCGGCGAGACGGTGTTCTTCTCGGCGGCCGGCGACTACTTCAACTTCTGGCCCGAGGGCGCGACCGAGCTGCTCGACACCGATCCGTTCGGATTGACCAACACCACCACGTCGGTCTCGCGGTTCTTCTTTGCGGTCCCGTTCCGGCGCTCGACGTTCGTCATGGGCGACAACGCCCAATTCGAGATCGGCGGCGCCCTGCTCACCCCGAGCCTCGCCTCGATCGACCTTGCGACCACCTACTCGGCCTCGACCGTCTGCCGCCCCGTCAGCGTGGGTGACGAACTCTACTTCCCGGCGGAGGTGGGCAACGTCGCGACCATCCTGAGCTACGTCTATGACGAGGCCACGGTGTCGGAGACGGCCAACGACGTCACCAAGCACGTCGAAGGGTTCATTCCGGCGCCCGTGCGAGAGATCATCGGCGACCCCATCCGGGGCGTGGTGATTGCCCGCAGCTCGGCCGCAGCCAGCGACCTGTTCGTCCACAAGTTCTACTATCAGGGCACGGACAGGGTGCAGTCGTCCTGGTCCCGGCACCGCTTTGCCGGGCACGTCATCCGGTCCATCCAGATGCTCGACGGCGTCATCATCCTGCTCGCCGAGTGGAAGGGTGCCGTCTGGCTCCTTGAGCTGCCGAGCGTCGAGGACATCTACTCCGACTACGAGTGGGTGCCCCGGATCGACAACCACCAGTTCGTGACCGGCGTCTACTCCGCGTTCAACAACCGGACGACGTGGGAGCTGGGCTTCAACGCCACCGACCCGGTGGCCATCACCTCGAAGCTGTTCCCGAACAACAAGGGGATGCTCTCCATTCCCCTGACCGTCACCGGCACGACGGTCTATGCGACCGGCGACTGGTCGGCCTATCCGGTGATGATCGGCGAGAACTTCGACGCCTTCGTCGAGCTGTCCAAGCAGTTCCTCCGCAACGACAACAACACGGCCATCATCAACGGCCGGCTGCAGCTGCGCCGCATGTCGGTCCGCTACACCGACACGGGCTACTTCACGGTCGACGTGACGCCTCAGGGCCGCCCGACCAAACGCTCCGTCTACAACGGTCGCGTCCTCGGCTCGAGCGACAACCAAGTGCAGAAGTTCTCCATCCTCGGAGGCAGCTTCGCGTTCCCCGTGAAGTCGCATGCCGAGACCGTGGTGATCCGCATCGGGTCCGACAAGTTCATGCCGTTCTCCATCGTCTCTGCGGCGTGGACCGGCTTCTTCAACGAGATCAGCAGGCAAGGATAATGGGTGACCCCATCAGCATGGGTCTCGCCGCTGGCCAGCTGGTCATCGGTGGGATCGGTGCGCTAACTCAGGCGAACAACGCCAAGAAGGCCGAGCGGGCTCAAAAGGATACCGCGCAAAAGCAGACCGCCGAGGTGTTCCTCGAGGTCGCTCGGCAGCAGCTCGAAGTCAATCGCATTGCCAACGAGCAGAAGTCCGACCGCATCCGGCAGGCCAATACGGACCTCGCCGGTGCCCGGATGTCGGGCATGGAGCGCGGCGTCTCCGGCACGACCATGTCGCAGATGATCCGCAACATCGCCTACCTCGACGGTGCAGACGTCGCCCGCATGGAGCGGAACCGGCTGTCCAACATCGCGGCTGGCGAGGCGTCCAAGCGGTCGGCCAAGAACGGCTTCATCGAGAGCGTCAACATCGCCGCCAATCAGGCCTCCGCCGCGACCACCTCGGCATGGCTCGGCTTTGCCGGGTCCGGGCTGCAGATCGCCGGCAATTTCTACAACCAGAACACGCAGCTCAGCGCTGCGCAAAACAACCGAGGATGGTAAATGGCAGACACCGGTAAGTCAGTCCGCGTTGCCCGGACGCAATTCGCGGGCAAACTGGCTCAGTCCGGTGTGCCCACGGAACGTTCGCAGCTGGTGGGCCAAGAGGTTCACCAGTACCGAGACACCGAGAGCGATGCCCTCTATGCCCTGAACGACTCGATCTCCCGCTTCATGGGGGCCGGGGTAAACGCCCTGGCCTCCGTGCAGGAGGGCTATCAGCGCGGCAAGCTCGCCGAGATCGAGCAGCAGAACAAAGCCCAGAAGCAGCAGGCCCTAGGGGATGCTCTGGCTGGCAAGGAAATGGACCCCGATCTCGTCGGGGACGACGACTACTATTCCGCCTTCCGCTCGGTCCGGGCACAGCGCGACGGCTTCGACGCCGCTCAGGACTTCACCGAATGGTACATGAGCGAGTGGCTGCCCGGGAACCCCACGGGTGACCTCGCCGCCGCCCGCCAGCAGTGGGCGCTCGAGAACCTCATGGGCTCGGACGATCCCGACTACGAGGGGCAGCTGATCGCCAGCTTCTTCGACCGCACGGACGGCCTGCTGCCCGAGCACATGAAGGCGGCGATCAAGTACCAGACCGACCGGGGCATCGAAGCCCTTGGCCAGCTGGTTGAGGCCGACGTGGCCTCTGGCTCGATCACGCCCGAGAAGCTGACCGACTACTTCAACAAGGCCAGGACGCTCGATCCGCTCAACGCGGCCGAGGCGCCCACTCGAGTGGTCAATGCGCTGCTCGTGGCGGCCAACAACCACCCCGAAAAGATGCTCGCGGTGGCCAAGATGCTCTCTCAGGAGGGCACCGGCGTGAACGGCAGGTCCTTCGCGCAGTCCTTCCCCGACGCCTACGCGTCATTCCAGACGAGCGCAGTCGCGGCCTACAACGAGATCAACTCTGCGGCCGAGCTGGAGAGCTTCACGTCTCTGCAGGATCGCATCCGTGAGGCCAAGTCTGCCGAAGACCTCAAGTCGGTAACGGTCGACGCGCTCAAGCACCGCCAGCAGTTCGGCAACCCCGGCCGGATCAATACGCTGCTCGACCAGATCGACACAGCACTCGGGTATGTCGCCAAGGACCTAGACCTCGCAGCGTCCACGATGTCGTGGATCGGCGGCGACCGATCGGTCGACCCCTCCGATGTCCGCAAGGGCTTCCCCAAGATGCTCGAGCAGATGGGCCTAGCGACGATCCTCGACGCCGAGCCCAAGCAGGCTGCTCAAATCCTCAACGGGATGGGCGGGCTGGTGCCTGAGGAGGCCAGTGCGGTCCTCACCGCCGCGATCCTCGACACCCGCAGCCCCGAAATGCAGGCCCGAGCCATCGAGACGCTGAACATCCTGTCGGCCACCACCGGCAAGGAAGCTGCGTCGGCCTACCTCTCGTCCGCCGCCAAGAACCTCTACGACCACGCCTACACGATCCAGGCCGCTTCTCCCCATGAGCCGCTGGACGCGATCCTGGCGCGGGTCAACGAGGCTCGCGACAAGGTCAAGGACTGGGACGTGACGTGGCAGAAGATCACCAAGGAGCCCGACGCCAAGGCGGCCGACACAAGGGTGAACGACGTCGTCAAGGCACAGCTGAATGACCGGCTCGGCACTGGCGGTTGGTTTCAGGCAGAGGTGATACTGCCCCTCGACCTCACGAGCACGGTGCTGGAACGCGCGCGGCTCAAGGCCATCGAGTTCGAGGCTTCCGGCCTCGGCTGGGAGGCGGGCGTCCGCTCTGCGGTCGATCAGGTGGTCTCGAATTATGACCTCCTGCCCGTCGCGAACGGGAAGACCCGGCTGACACCCAACGCCGCACGGAACAGCCAGTACGTCAATGACGACGGCCAGTTCGACACGCGCATCCGCATGGGGCGCGAGGTCATCAACCCGGTCACCGGCCGCCCTGTCGACACCATTGCGGTGTTCGAGCAGGCAAAGCAAGGCTTGCGCAGGGCCTTCCCCGCACTGCTGCCCGGGGGCAATCCCGACCACATCTACCTCAATGAGCCGATGAACCCGGACATGAAGGCTCGGGGCATGTTCGACGTGCGCGGGCCGGATGCGATGCCTCTCACCTTCGCCGCTGGCGACACCGTGACCCTGCAGTCGAAGGACTCGACGGTCGCGCCGATGGCAGTTGCCGCCATGGGGGTGGTCGGTAGCGTCCGCCTCGCGCCCAACACCCCGTCGCAGGCGGTCACGATCCCCGCCAACGCGGCCGAAATGAGCAAGCTGTTTGACCTCCCCGAAGGATTCGGATGGGTCCGCGTCGACACCCCTGCCGGCGTCGTCTGGCAGATGGGCTACCGCCCGAACTTCGGCGATCAGGCCGGCAAGACGCTGGACGAGCAGGAAGCTGCCTTCCAGTCCACGCCGGCTCCAGTTGAGCCTCCGCAGCCTCCCGCTCCGGTCGGCCTCCCGATGGGCATCATCGACCCCGTCTACACCCAATAACCAATAGGAGAACCCCTTGGCCTTGAAGGCTATGACGAGCGCCGACTTGCTCTCGTCCTTTCAGTCCAGCCTGACCGCCACCTTGAAGGCCGAGGGCCTCATCCCGATGTCGGCAGGCATCACCAAGCCTGTCCGCGTGGCGGAAAGTTTCCACGACATTGCCGGCGAGGCGATGGCCCAGATGGACAGCGCATCGGCCCAGTTCGGCACCCGCGCGTTCGACCGGTACGGCTCATCCACCGAGACCTATACCGCCTCCCGGTTCGCCATGATCGCGTCCCTCGAAAGCATCAGCACGAAGTCCTATCCCGACGCCGGGGGCCGCTCTGTCGGCCTCGGCTTCTACATGGACAAGGAAGGCGCTCGCGACGTGTGGAGCCGGGCGTTCGGCAACACCGTGTCGTTCGACGCCGTCTACAGCGGCAAGTCCACGATCACGACCGCGCAGGCAAAGCACCTATTCGACAACGACATCCTCTACTACGAGAAGGTTGTCGACCGGGCGCTGGGCGGCACTGCGGTCACCCAGAACCAGCGACTGGCCCTCGTGTCGGTCGCCTACAACGCCCCCAAGCGCCTGTCCGACCTCGCCCCCGTTCTGCGGTCCGGCGACAACGCGGCGATCACCGCTGCGCTGCTCACCCAAACCTTCAACCCGAACCATTCCCAGGTCGAGGCGATCAAGCAGCGCCGGTACATCGAGACCTCGATGTTCAACGGCACGGCCGACGCGGCCAAGCTGATGCCCAAGTTCGCCGACTACTACAACGCGGTCGCGGTGAGGGACGGGAGAGTGACGGTCGCCGGCCGCGAGGTCACCCCGACCAACACCCAGATGAACTTCGTGCCCAATGGGTCCGGGGCGCTCAAGGTGGACATCCCGACCGACAACCTCGCCGCCCTGACCTACGACAACAAATCGGCCACGCGCAGCCTGACCGTCGACCCGAATCTCGAAGCCCAGATCAGGGCCTCGGTAACGGCGGTCTACGGCGCGGACTACCGCGTGTCGGTTATCAGTGGCGGGCAGGACGGATCGACGGGCAGGACCGGTTCGCGACGTCATGACACCATGACGGCGGCCGACATCTACATCCATGACCCTGCCGGCAACCGCCTGAATGCGGCGCAGATGCAGCCGCTGGCGCAGGACTGGATCGCCCGGAACATCGGGTCGGTCGGCCTGCCGACGAACGGCTCGACGCAGTCCCTCCACCTCGACCTGATCGGAGGCTCTGTGCCCGGCTCAACGCCGCTCGGCCAGGGCGAAGGCCGGTTCTGGTTCTACGGTGGGGAAGACCCGAAAATGCGGGCCACCCTGACCAGCAAGACGGCCCCGACCCAATACGCCCTGTCACCCGACGCCGTTATGCGCGGCCTCGTCCCGCCGGGCTCGATGCCCGCTGTGGGCACGGCACTGGCTGTTGTCGGCTCGGCCCCCGGAAGGGCCGCCGCGATTCCCTTCCCGGCATCGGTCGACGACAAGCTCGCCGCCCGCGCCAAGGCAACCGGGGACACACCGTTCCCACTGGCCAAGCCGCCCAGCGTGATGGCCAACGCTCAGGGCGCCCCGGCGCTCGCCGCGAGGGTGGAGCGGGAAATCCTCGGTCCGGCCAAGGTCGGCGCCACGGACGTCAAGCCGATCCAGCCGCCCCCTCAAGGCCTCCGCATGCCGGTCGGCTCAGTTACGGCAAGCGCCAACACGCCGAAAGGCGCAGCGGCTGCATTTCCGAACCTGCCGGCGGCCCAGATGCTCGATGACTATTTCGGGATCGACGGCAAGAAGCGTCCTGAGGTCGAAGTGCCTCCCGTCATCATGGGGGCCGCTGCCAAGGGCTCCCCGCTCGCCGGAAGGCCGGCAGCTGCGGCGACCACCGGGAACGGTGCGATGGGCCTACCGGTGCCTTCCGCTGCGCGGCCGGCCGTCAACTCCTCCGGGGGTGGCGGGTCGTCCTACCACGGCGGATCGGCGTCTGTCGGCTCGGGTGGCGGAACAAGCCGCTCGATGACCGTCGTCGATCAGTACCGGTCTCAGGGCTACAGCTCCGCTCAGTCCTACGACATGGCCAATCAGGCGGCAGCGGACCGGGCTCGAGCCAACTCCGACAACCCCACGGGGTCGCGCTACGACGCCGACACCAACCGCTTCTACTAACCACAACCAACCACGGAGGACCGGATGACGGTCGCATATGACCCTCTGCCCGAGGACACCGCTTCAAACCTCGGCTTCGAGGGCGCAGCTCTGAGTGAGCTTCACCGCGCTGTCATCCGGTCCGTCCCGCATGAGGACAATCCCCACGCATTCGGGGAGGCGGTGACCGCTGCCTTCCAGCGGGGCAACATTCTGGCCTCGATCTGGCATGAGCTGACCGATGGCGACGATGCCCGCAAGGGCGAGGAGGTGGCGGGCTACAATCCCTACGCCGCCCTCAAGGACCAATACGACACCGAGACCCTCGGCAAGATCAAGGGGGCCATCAGCGATGGCGACTTCGACGGTGTGCGCTCCGACCGGCAGCTGAAAGCTGTGGTCGACGACATCCTCTACGAGCAGGACCTGCTCGGCAAAATGGAGGGGGACGTCGTGGGTGCCTTCATCGGCGACATCTTCGGCGCACTTGCCGACCCCACGACCTACATCCCGTTGATCGGGGTGGCATCCAAAGCCGGCATGGTCGGCCGAGCGGGACTGCTGGCGTTCAACACCGCCCTGCAGACCACCGTCTCCGAAGGCATCCTCCAGTCCACCCAGCGTTCCCGGACGCTCGAGGAGAGCCTGATGAACATCGGCATCGGTGCTGCCGTGGGGGGCGGGCTGGGCATCTTCGCGGGCGCCTTGCATCCGCGCTCTGCGCTCAACCCCAAGAACCCCGACCTCGTTTTCAAGCGGGAGAACCTGCGGCGCGACGGCGAGATCACCACCACGTCCCACGGGGCGCGGGACGAACTGTCCGGCGAGGAGATCGCCGACCTCATCAACGATGCGGACGCGCTGGAGCGGGTCCACGACCGCATGCTCGGCGCCTCGGCGGGCGCCAAGGCCCTCGACGAGACAAGCGTCACGATTGCCCGCAGCGAGCCCACGGGGCCGGTAGGTCGCCTGGTCCGCAAGGCCGGCGACCTGTTCAACTCCGCGACCATCAAGGGGCAGGTGCTCCGCGCTGCCTCCCCGGTCGCCCGGTCGGTCGGCGCCCGCATCTTCGACCCTGCCGGGATCATCCTCGAGAGCAATCTCAAGTTCGTCGGGAACGCCCGCACGGCGACCGCCCTCAAGTCCCTCTACTCGTCCGAGTTCGAGCGGCTGGCGAACCGGTTTGAGACGACGACCCGCGAACTCAAGATGGAGATCGGCAAGGCGGTGAAGGGGATCAGCCAGTCGGACCTCTACCTGCTGACCCAGCGGCACCTCTACTCGACGCTCGACGACCCCAAGGTCAAGAAGCTGGAAGCCAAGTACGGCGAGCACTTCGCCAAGCTCGACGCGAAGGCCAAGGAGCTGTCGGAGCGCGTCCATGCGCTCAACGATGTGTGGACTGCCCGGCTCCAGAAGTGGGGCAAGTTGCAGGACCCCATGGTCACCGCCGATCTCAAGGCCCAGCTGGTAGCCGCCCGCGAGGCGGTGAAGGTGGCCGACAAGACCGACGTCAAGGCTGTCGAAGCGCTCCGCGCCAAGCGCGACCATATCGCCAAGCTCTACGCCAACGAGGCCCGCAAGCCGGTTCCCCTCGGCCGTGACTATGGTCATGCCCAGCTATGGAACCGGGACGCCGTCGTGCAGAACGAGGCGGGCACCAAGGCATTCCTGCACAAGATACTGGCCGCCCGGCCGGAGCAGGAGTGGCTGATCGCCAACCACCACATGGGGCTCGCCGAGTTCGACGCCCTGGACGATGCGGCCAAGCAGGCCATCCGCGAGGACTGGGCCGGCGATGGCGTCGTGTGGCGGATCGAGCAGGCCGAGCATCAGGTCCGTGCCGCGCTCCAGGCGGACAAGACCGCCAAGCTCGACCTCATGGACACCATGCGGAACCTACGCATCGCCCGCCGCGACGAGATGGACATCACCCTGTCCGAAGCGCGGAAGCGCCGGGACGCGCTGCATGCCCGTGTCGAGGCCAACAGGACCAAGAAGGCCCTGTGGGAGAAGGACGTCCGGGCATTCATCGAGGCCAGCACGGCTGCCAAGATGACGACGGCCGACCGCACCGCTCGCACTGAGGCCGGCATCCAGACCGCCTTCGAGCGGACCCAGATGCAGCGGGCCACGAAGGTCGAGGTCACCCAGCAGAAGCTGGACGCGACCATCGAGGACTTGCTGACGGACCCGGCCACCCCGGTCGACGCCTCCGGCAATCCCCGCGTCCTCGACGCTGGTGACTATGTCCGGGCCGAGAAAGCCGCCGCAGAGGCGCCCGAGAAGCTCGCCCGTGCCGACGCTACGGCGCGGCAGGACATCGACAACGTCCGCGTTGAGACTGCCCGGCAGCAGGGTAAAGCCCGCGAGGCGGCCGTAGGGCTGCGTCAGCTGGAGCGAGAAGCCCTCGAACTGGAGCAGATCGCTCAGCAGCTTGATGAGGCGTACCGCAAGGCTGATGCCCTGCACGAGGGGGTCACCAAGGCACGTCAGAACCTCACGCTCGCCCTGCGCTCCGCCAAGGAGACACGGGGCATCACCGCAAAGACCGCCAAGGCCGCCGTGCGGGAACTCCGCGCTGCGAAGCGCAAGACCCCGCTCAGCGAGGTGATCGACGAGGTCTACGACAACATTGCCCGCCGGGGCGTTGCCCCGCACGGCATCATGGAGAGGGCGCTCGAAATCTCTGACCGCGAGAGCGGCCGGATCAAGGAGCGCGTCCTGTCTCTCACCCGCGACCAGCGGGCCGAGGCGATCCAGCAGGGCTGGCTGCGTGACGACCTCTCGCTGATCCTGCGCATGCAGTACGACCAGCTGGCCTCTGACCTGTCGTTCGACGAAGCTCTCGGCATCGGCAAGGGCCAGAGGTTCAGCAGCTGGGAAGATGTCCGCAAGACCATCGAGTACGACTACAGCGAGCGCATCGCGGCGGCCAAGGATCAGGCCGAGAAGAACGCCCTCAATCAGGAGCAGAAGGTCACCCTCGCCAATATCGAGGAGGCCCGCGCCCGGCACAAGGGCGGCAACTTCGTCGACGACGGGACGTCCACGGGCTGGATGAACTGGGGCATGGAGAAGTTCACCAAGCTGAACCTCCTCCGCTACAACTCCGGCTTCACCGTCTCGTCGATGACCGACGTGGCGGCTGTCGCGCTTCGGCACGGCAACCCTGCGGCCCTGCTGGCGAAGTACGGCAAGCAGGCGGCCGAGATCATGCGGCAGTCGCAGGCGGACGATCCGACCCACTTCAAGTCCCTGATCGCCGCCGTTGAGCTGTCCGGCGCCCACGCCTCGGCTGCCCGGTTTGGCGTCGAGGATGTCACCACCGGTGGCCTTCGCGGCTACGGGATCGGCATCGGGGCGGCCAAGAAGATCACCGGCGCTGTCGACAAGGGGCTCGAGATCGGGACCGAGATCGGTCACCGCATCGGCGGCCTAGGCATCTGGAACGGTGGCTGGAAGGTCATCGCGGGGCTGGCCATGATGGACAACCTCAACACCCTGACGCGTCGGGCTCTGATCCCGGCCGGCCAGAAGGGCGAACTAACCGCTCTCGAAATGGCTGACCTTGCGTCTCTCGGCATCGGCCGGAAGGAGGCGACCCGCATCGCGGGCTTCCTCGAGAAGCATGGCGAGACCCTGCCCAACGGGCGGTTCGACCCCCACCTCGAGCGGTGGGAAGGTGGCGACGGGGCGGAAGCCGCGCGTGACGTGGAGCTTGCTCTGCTGCGCGACATGAACCGTGCGATCACGACGCCTGACGTTGGGGACACCCCACGTCTGATGTCGAAGCCGCTCGCCCGGTTCCTGCTGGCATTCCAGACGTTCACCTTCACGTTCGCCAATCAGGTCGGCTACCCGCTGGCCCAGAGGCTTACGCACTTCCAGGACAAGAGAGCCATCACGGCCCTCGGGATGCTGCTGGGCTCGGGCATGGCGGTGATGGTGGCCAAGGACCTGATCAATGGCCGCGACCCGTCCGAGCGCTTCACCAGCGAGAAGATCGGCAACACGGTCTACGAGCTGGTCGACCGCACCGGCATGCTTGGCTACATGAGCCCGTACATCGACAGCACCCTCAAGCTGACCTCCGGCATCACCGGGTTCGGCGGCGGGTCTCGCTACGCCCGCAACGGGTGGGCGGAGAGCCTGCTGGGCATCAACTTCGCCCTCGGCTCGGACGTGCAGAAGGCGGGATCGGCTGTGGCGGGGATGTTCTCCGACGAGCCGGACCCGGATGTCATGCGCAAGGTCATGGCACTCATGCCCTACAAGATGCAGGCAAACCTGCTCGGTCGACTGACCGGGCTGAAAGACGAATAGGGCGGGGGCTTCGGCTCCCGCTCTCCACCCACCAGAGCAAGGAGCCTATGGCCTACCTCTCCCGGTCCTATTACCTCGGTGATGGGGCCACCAAGGATTTCCCGGTCGACTTCCCCTATCTCGACCGAAGCCACATTCAGGTCTACGTCAACGGCGCCCTCACGACGGCCTGGACGTGGATCGACCCCTCCCACATTCGCATCACGACGGCACCCGGAGCGGGCGCGGTGGTGCTCGTCAAGCGCCTGACCTCCCCGAACTCACGACTGGTCGACTACGTCTCGCCCTCGAGCCTGAACGAAGACGACCTCGACACCGACAGCCTGCAGGGCTTCTACCTCGCGCAGGAGGCCAACGACCAAGCGAACGCTGGCGTGGGCGACGACCCGGCAACCGGCCAGTTCACCGCTGCCAACAAGCGGATCGTGAACCTCGCCGACCCTATCGGCAATCAGGACGCGACCACTAAGAACTGGGTGCTGACCGCGCTGGCTTCCCCGGTGGCGCAGGCAATCGCCAAGGCCGCCGAAGCGCTACAGTCCGCGATCAACGCTGCCGCCTCGGCTGCTGCGGCTGCGGCCTCTGCCGTCGTCGCGGGCAACAGGGCGACCGACGCTGCTGGCTCTGCTACGGCAGCGGCAGGCTCGGCCAGCACGGCGACCGCCAAGGCCGCTGAGATCGTCACCTCGGCCCAGACGGCGGCCACCAAGGCCGGCGAGGCTGCCTCCTCCGCCACGGCTGCCTCGGGCTACCTCTCGACCGTGCAGGGCTCTGCAACTGCTGCGGCCGGCGCAGCGACGGCGGCTGCCGGGTCTGCCTCCACGGCGTCGACCAAGGCCGGCGAAGCGTCCACCTCGGCGACGGCTGCGGCCAACTCGGCGACTACCGCGTCGACCAAGGCTGGCGAGGCCGCCACCTCGGCGACGGCTGCGGCCGGCTCGGCGATTACCGCTCAGGGTCACGCAACGGCCGCTCAGGGTCACGCGTCGACTGCAACAACCAAGGCCAGCGAAGCCTCGGGACACGCCACCACGGCGACGACCAAGGCCGGCCAAGCGGCGAGCAGCGCCACGGCTGCCGCTGGGTCAGCCACCACGGCCACCACGAAGGCAGGCGAGGCTGTGGGCAGCGCCACGGCAGCTGCAGCTTCTGCCACTGCGGCGGCGACCTCCGAGAGCAATGCGTTCGACCACGCTGCGGCGGCGGCCCAGAGTGCCAATGAGGCTATGGCTGCGGCCGGCGGCGGTGTTTCGTCCTTCAATGGCCGGGGTGGCGTCGTGTCGCCCCAGTCGGGAGACTATGCCGCTGACCAGATTGCCGAGACCGCAACCCATAAGGTTATGACCTCGGCCGAGCGCACCAAGCTGGCAGGCATTGCGGCAGGCGCGACGGCAAACGACAGTGATGCCAACCTCAAGGCCCGCTCCAACCACACGGGCACTCAGGCTATCGCCACGATCTCGGGCCTCCAGACCGCTCTGGATGCCAAGGCGACCACCAGCTACGTCGATACCGCCTTTGACGCTTTGCGCAACGGCGTCTCGGCCTCGTTCGACACTTTATCCGAGATCGCCTCGGCCCTTGCGGCAATCACCGCGAACGGCTGGGTGAGCGCGGCGCGTATCGCGGACGGCGCCGTAACCTACGCCAAGCTCGCCGCAGCAACGATTGCGGATACCGCAGGGCTTCGGGCAGGCACGGCTGCCAAGCTGGTGGACGCTGCGACGGCACAGGCCGCAATGGCATGGGCCACGTTGGCGGACGGAACCACCATCACCGTCAACCACAACAACGGGTGCCGCTTCACGGTCACCACGGCTTCCGCGCGGACCATCTCGGCCCAGAACCTGAAGGATGGTCTGCCCCTCATCATCGTGTTCACCGGCAACCACAACCACTCCTGGAGCACGACGTACTTCGACTTCGCGGAAGTGGGCGGCGTCCCCTCGTCAGTGTTCGCCATCTACAAGGTCGCCGGAACCGTGCGAAACGGTAAGGTGCGGGTGTATTCGGTGGCGGAGACCGCCGTATGAGCTTCCCCGGATACTTCGAGGAGGAGGCAAGCGGGGCCGGTGCTGAGGCGTTCCCGATCTTGGAGGGTGTAGCCAGCTATGTCGGTTCCATGGCCGCGACAACCTCTGTGCCGCTTCCCAGCGGCATAGTTGCTGGCGACCTCCTGCTGCTCGTCACCACATTGGTAGAGGCCGCCACTGTGCGAACTTCCAGTGCCCCCTCGGGGTGGCAGCAATTGTACGCTTCGGGCGGCGGCGGGGCACTGCGAGACGCCGCCTGCTACTACAGGTACGCGACCGGCAGCGAGGGTTCTTCCGTCAGCTTGTCCGCAAGCGGAACTCCACGCGGGGGAAGCGTACTGACTGCGCGGGTCTCCGGCGCCCAAGGCCAGCCGCAGGTTAGCGTCGCCGGCAGTGCAGTTACAGGCTCTCCAAATCCGCCAGAGCTGAGCCCCGCCTGGGGCAGCAAAGCAACCTTGTGGTTGGCCATCGTCCACAAGGAAGGTTCGCCGGCACCTACGGCGGTCCCGGACGGCTTCACCGACGCTGGACAGGCGAGCACGACCAGCAACAACGGCTCCAGAACGGTCCTGACCAAGGCCGAGCTGAAGGCGCCGAGCCTCGACCCCACGCCGTTCTCGTTTGCCGCGAGTTCGGCAAGCGTAACGCGCACGGTCGCCATCCAACCTGTTTGAGACATCATGACAAAGATTGCATTCAAAGACGCCGACAAGTGGGAGGTCTGGGCGGGCCAGCCACGCCCCCGACAGGGTAAGATCGACGAGCTGTTCGCCCTCCCTCGGAATGCGGGCGCGGTCTATCCAGCCGACGTGCTGGCGACCTTCGGCCTCGTCCAGATCACCCGAGACCCCGTTCCTGACGGCCACCACGTCGTCTCCGAGACGTTGGGCGAAAGAGAAGGCCTCCCCCACGAATATCTGGAATTTGCCGCGACCCCTATCGGCGCCCTCCGAGCGGGAAAGCTGGCCGCTCTTGACGCAACGCGGCGTGGGTTTGAAGAGGGCGGGACGGTCATCGCGGGGACGCCCATCAAGACCGACCGGCAAACCGCCTCGATCCTCACCGCCGCCTTCGTGACGGCCCTGGCTGATCCCGGCTACACCATCCGCTGGAAAGTGGCAGATGGCGTCTTCACGACGCTCGACGCGCCCACCATTGTCGCAATCGCCACGGCAGTCCGTGCCCACGTCCAGGCCTGCTTCGACCGCGAGGGCGAGCTGACCGAGGCCATCATGGCCGCCGGGGACGCCGAGGCGCTCGACGCTATCGACATCACGACCGGCTGGCCGTGACCTTCGAGACCGATGGCTGCACCGGCTGGCTCAACAGCTGGCGCGGCATCGACCTCTACCAGTGCTGCGTCCAGCACGACCGGACTTGGTACGACCACCCCGGCGACTGGACCATCTGGGCAATCTCCAACCTCGACCTCGGGCGATGCTTCGCCATGGTCGGGGCTTGGGAACTCGCCGTCCCCGCAGTGCTCGCCACCTGCACTGTCGGGGCTCTCCTCTTTCTGAGACACGCCCTGCTTATGCGCTAGACCGCATAGGCGCGAAATATGCGCCAGAGCGCATGAACAAGGATATGCAGAACTCCCTGACCAATGCCACGGCCGGCGCCGCTGTCGCCTCGCCGATCTGGCTCCCCACCCTCCAGACGGTCTCCGAGATCGCCTCCATTGTCCTCCCAATCCTGGGTGTGCTCTGGCTGGTCATCCAGATCGTCGCGAAGCTGATCGAAGTCCGTCGCCGTGACTAAGCGGCTGCTTGCCGTAGTGCGGTTCCTCAACCTCCTCGAGCCCGGCAAGCGCATCCTCTCGATCACCAAGACGGCCATGTGGCTGTGCGTGATCGGGCTGGGTGTCGCGCTGTTCACGAGCCGCCCCGTCGACCTCCCAACCCTGCTGGCCTTCTTCACGACCGCCTCGCTCTACGCGTGGCGCCGCTTCGTGCAGTGGAAAACCGGCACCATCCTCGGAGACCCCACTGAACCTTCTCTCCCTCCTGACCAACCCGCTGGTTAGGCGGGTCACCGTGGGCGCTGCGGCACTCGTGCTGCTCGCCTGCGGCTGGCTCTACGTCAGCGGACTGCAGGACGCGAACGCCCGCCTCAAGGCGAACCTCGCGACCCAGATCGAAGCCCGGCAGATCGCCGAGCGCAACACCAAGGCCCTCAGTGAGCAGCTCGAGATCGAGCGCCAGCGGGCCGAGAAGACCAACCACATCAAGGAGACCATCAATGCGAGCCCTGGGGGCAGCGTTCCTGCTGACATCCGCGCTGCTCTTGACGGGCTGCGCAACCGCTAGAGGCCCCGGCCCGACCGTTGCACCGGCGCTGCTCGTGTGCCGCGACGATCCCGCAGTTCCGGCGGATACTTCAAACTCCAAGAAGGTCGCAAACTATATTGTCGATCTACATGACGCTTACTCGGACTGCCATTCCAAGCTGGGCGCCGTGCGAAAGGTGCTGACGAAGTGACCAAGGCCACCGTCAAGACCCTCAAGGACGCACTGCTCGACAGCCTCGAGACGCAGATCACCAATGGCGTCACCGCTCTCGACAAGGAGGGTAACGAAGTCGTCCTCCCTCCGGGCGCCCCGCTCCTCGCCGTCGCCGCCAAGTTCGTCAAGGACTGGGCTGACGAGATCGAGAAGGACGCAGCCGACAAGGAGAAGGTCGAGAAGCTGGCCCAGTTCCTGAACCGGCGCCGCCCCGACATCACACAAGGCTCCCCCAAGCTAGATGCTTAAGCCCATGTCGGTCTGGATCACCGGACCGGATGGCGCCGACGTCGAAGTCCCCCACTGGTTCCTCCGCCCGGAGGACGACTGGGAGAGCTACGAGAGTTTCCCCACCTTCCTCGAGAGGGTGTGGGAACACCTCGGGCTGCCGCGACCGACCGAAGCCCAGTACGAGATCGCGCACCGTCTCCAGTACGGATACGACAGCGCCGAAAAAACAGTGCTGACGCCCCAAGAGGCGCTCGCACTATTCGACCGTCCTCGAGAGGACATCATCCGGGCCTTCCGTGGGCTCGGCAAATCTTACATCACCGCCGCGTTCGTCATCTGGCGCCTCATGCGCAACCCGCGCGACGAGAAGGTGCTGGTGGTCTCGGCCACCGGCGGCAAGGCGAAGGAGTTCGTGGCCCAGGTGAAGGGCCTGCTGCAGTCCATGACGATGGTCATGTGGCTGCTGGACGGCGACCGTGAGCATGGCGCCGTACGCCGCGACACGGCCGAGGAGTTCGACGTGGCCGGGGCCAATCTATCCCAGTCGTTCTCCGTCAAGGCCCGAGGGATCGACGGCCAGATTACCGGTAGCCGCGCCACGCTCATCGTGGCCGACGACATCGAAATCCCGAAGAACTCCAAGACCGAGGCGGCCCGCACCTCGATCCTCAACACGGTCCGGTCGGACTTCGACCCGATCACCAAGACCGAGCACGGCAAGGGCGACCAGATTTTCCTCGGCACTCCCCAGACCGAGGAGTCCGTCTACAACGTCTTGGTCACCGAAATGGGCTTCCGCTGCTGGTGCCTGCCGGTGCGCTTCCCATCTGCCGAGAAGCTCAAGAACTACCGGATGCAGACGCCCGGCAGGGCGGTGGTTGACATCCTCGCCCCCTACCTGATCGCCAAGTTCGACCGAGGGCTCATCACCCACGGCGTCCCCACCGACACCCGTTTCGGGCACGAGGAGCTGATCTCTGCGGAGGCCAAGGGCGCGAGCCACTTTGCCCTCCAGATGATGCTCGACACGAGCCTGTCGGACGCCGAGCGGTATCCGCTCAAGACGCACGACCTGATCATCTTTGCGACGAATGTGGCGAAGGCGCCGCGCACCGTCCAGTGGGGGCTCGACAGCAACCGCCGGAACCTCGTGAACGACATCCCGAACCTCGGGTTCTCGGGCGACCACCTCCTGCGTCCGCTGTTCGTCGACAGCGAGTGGGTCGACTACGACCAGCTGATCCTGTTCGTCGATCCCGCCGGGCGTGGCAAGGACGAGACCTCATGGTCGATCCTGGGCCAGCTCAACGGCATGATCTACCTGATCGACAACCAGGCCGAGATCGGCGACCCCACGACAGCCATGCAGCGCATCGCGCTCGACGTGAAGAAGTACCGCGTCCGCGAGGTGCTGGTCGAGCCGAACTACGGCCAGGGCATGTGGGTCGCTGCCTTCAGTCCCATCCTCGAACGCGTCTACCCCGGCAAGTGTGCCGTCAAGGAGAGCGAGTGGGCCAAGGGGCAGAAGGAAGCGCGGATCATCGACACCCTCGAGCCGGTCCTCTCGGCACACCGGTTGATCGTCAACGAGGCCGTCATCCGCGAGGACGTCAAGACCGAGGAGCGGGACTACTCGCTCATCTACCAGCTCACCCACATCACCCGCGACCGGAACTCCCTCCGGCATGACGACCGCCTCGACAGCGTGGCCGGCGGCGTGGCGCACTTCCTGCGCTCGATGGGTATGGATCAGGTATCCGCCGCCAAGGCCCAGAAGCAAGCCGAGCAGGAGGAGCTGATCGACAGCTTCGTCGATGCCCTCGAGGGCGGCGCGTCTCTCTGGCGTGGCCGGAGGCTCCGTGTGGACGATCTGCACGACATGCCCGAGGAGTGGGACAGCCTGTGGGAATATAGCTCCGACCGGTAGGAGGCCGGGGAGTGGGACCGGGGGACGATCATCAGGTCATCCTTCGGTCCCACCGTCTCACCTGATGCCTCGTCCTCGTGATGGGATATACCCATCATCGTATCTGGGTACCCCTTTCCGAAACTCGTGACGTCCCTCGTGATGTCACACTTAATGTATGACCTAATGTATATCTGAACGGGGGCGGAGTGGGCTGATCTTCAAGAGGGTCCAGAAAATTAAAGCCCTGGAAACGCTGGGGTTTCGGGACGTGTGCCCGAGTGGTCGGACTAAAAATTGCAGCCAGATTTACGAGGGGATGTCACCCCCCGCGCGAGCCGCCCGCCCCCCCTGGCCCCCCATCGAATGCCAGCCTCGCGCATGCGCCCGCGTCACCCAGGCGCAAGCGTAGCACAACCGTCCGCGCGACGTGCGGTTTCCGCCTATGGTTGGCACAATCTCGGCACACCCTGCCCTGACCATCGCCGCGCAAAGCCCGGCAATCCGGGCATGCGTCGACCTTGGGCCATCCGATTGCAAAGGGGATGCAACCCTAAGCCGGCACGGGCGCCGATGGGTCGACGGCACGGGCGCCGATGGGTCGACGGCACGGGCGCCGATGGGTTGACGGTCCAGCCGATGGGTCGCGGGAGTGAAACCCGGCGCCCACATGCCAGCCCCTGTTTTTTGCCCCGCCGGCAATCGTGGCGGCATCGGTCCGGCATCGGGCAGGATCGGCGCCACGTCCGGCTTAGGGTGCGCACCTGGTGCAGGCCTTTCCGGCCGAACAATCCGCAAATCGGCCCAAACTTTTTTTCACCGACCCTGTTTTTCCACATGCCCAAAACGGGCTGAAACCCCAGCGTTTCCCGGCCTTTCAGGCGCCATGCGTAACTCTCCAACTAATAACTTGACGTCTATCAGCCCGACGTGCTTATCTCTGGTCACACCGAACGACGGCCTAGCCGCTGCCGACCGGTGCCGGGGACGCCGCTCAAAGGGGTCCGATCTTTGACATCGTGAAGCATGACTGACGCGAATGGTCCTCGGCTGATGCTGCCGGGCTGACGAACCCTCCGGGGTCACGGGACAAGCATGTCCGAAACCAAGCGCAACTCTACAACTGCAAAGGTAGGCAACATGGAAAGCGCAATCTTGTGGGAAGGCCGTTCGGCTCTTGATGGTTCGCCGATTGCCCTAGTGGCAACCGGGCTGGGCAAGCGGTCGCGGAATGCCAAGACGGGCGACATCGTGCAGACGTGGATTATCCGCCGGGACATGAGCCCGGTGGAGGCGGTCAAGACGGGTGCCGATAGCGCCATCTGCGGGGATTGCCCGCATCGTGGCCGGATGGTCGACGGGCAGAATGTCGGGCGTTCCTGCTATGTGACGGTCTTTCAGGCGCCGCTGTCGGTCTACAAGACCCTGCCGAAATATGCCCGGCTGTCGGTCGCAGAGGGGCGCGAGGCGCTGGCCGGCCGGCTTGTCCGTCTCGGCGCCTATGGCGACCCTGCGGCGGTGCCGTTCCACATTTGGGCGGACCTGCTTGCGGATCGGAAAGCTTGCACGGGCTACACCCACCAGTGGCGCCAGTTCCCGCAGTTCCGCGAGTTCTGCATGGCGTCATGCGACAGCGCTGCGGACCATGCCGATGCCAAGGCGGACGGATGGCGGACCTTCCGGGTCCGGTCGGCCGACGAGACCCTGCAGCCCCGTGAAGTGGTGTGCCCGGCATCGGCCGAGGCTGGCGCCAAGACGAATTGCGCGGCCTGCAAGGCATGCGGAGGGCTGTCGGCAAAGGCCAAGGCGGACATTGCGATTGTGGTGCATGGCGCCGCGCCGAAAGTGAACGCCTTCAACGGCCGAATTGCGGCCTGAGCCAAGCGTGACCCTACGTTGTCCGATCCGTGCAAGGCGGGTCGGACAAGGCGGGATCATCCCGACTGAAAGAGGAACCATCAAATGCAAGATTGCCCGCTGAACCTGCCTACCGGTTGCAACCCTGTCGACTTTGCCGGCGCCGGCCGGTCTCTCGCCGCTCCCTACATCGTCGACCGTATCGCGGCCGACCGTTGGCAGCTGCGCTCGCCTCACGGCACAAATCTGGGCATCCACCGCACCCGAAAAGCTGCCGTCACGGTCGGCCGGGCGCTGGCCGGGTGGCGTGGTCGCGTTGTCGTCTCGAGCCGGGGGCGCTGACCATGGCCCCCACAATCGAAGGCCTCGCGCTCCCCCAAGATGCCCGCATCGGGCCTAACTGCGGGGTGACTGCGGTTGCCGTCGCGGCAGGCGTTCCGTTCGCCACCGCGTGGGCGCTGATGGCTCCGGCACATGGCGCCACATGGAAGGGCCGCAGCACGGAAGCCGAACGGCTCACCGCTCTGGCCAAGCTCGGGGTGCGCGTTGAGCGCATCCACGTCAACCGGATGACCCTCAATGCCCTCGCCAAGCGGCTGGACCCGACGAGGCGATACATCATCCGCACCACGGGCCACGTCCAGATTTGCAAGGGCGGGATGATGGTTGATCAGCGCGGTGCCCGGCCCATTGCCGGTGACCGAGCCAGCCGGAAATTCGTCACCAGCGTCCTGCGCATCGTCGAGGAGGCCTGAGCCATGGCCACGCTCAAACTGACGCCTCAACAGGCCTACGACCTGCTGGACGCCTTCGGGCACCACCGGAATGGCTGGGACGTCTACCGCGACGAGGCGCTGGCCCGCGCCGGCCTGCCGTCGCTCGACGCGATCCGGGCGCTTGCCTTTTCCGACGACGAACCGCCCTGCGAGGATGATCCTGAGGGCGTCCACCACGTCGGCTGCGGGTGCGACCTATGACCCTGCGTGATTACCTCCGGGAGGGTGCCGCGCTGATCGCGGTGACCCTGTTCGTCCTCGCCCTGCTGTCGTGGGGCTCCCTCATTCCGTGACACTACGTCGACCGGTCGCCGCGAGCGGCCGGCCGAGGCGGTGACACCACCGAGCCCGGCGGAGCCATGCCCGCAGGGTTGCACAACTCACCTCACTTAGAGACACGCAAGGAGGTAGCCGCGATGGCTGCGCCCACGTTCATCCTGTCGTTCTTCGACTACACCGGCAACGCGGTCCGCGACTGGGCCGAGGCCGGCGCCGAGTGCATCTGCTACGACATCCAGCACGAGCCCGGCAGGGGCCGGTCCGAGCGGGTCGGCGCCGGCTGGATACACTATCGCCATGCGGACCTTACGCCCGGTTCCGAGGACTGGGGCTGGATCAAGCTGGCGTGGCGCAAGGGCGACATCCGCCTGATCTACGCCTTCCCGCCTTGCGACGACATGGCGGTGTCCGGGGCCAAGCATTTCGCCCGCAAGGCTGCCGAGAAGGGCGCCGACTTCCAGCGCAAGGCCGCTGAGATGGCCATGCACGTCGCCGAGTTCGCCGACGAGATCGAGGCACCCTACGTCATCGAGAACCCCAATTCGGTGCTCTCCACGCTCTGGCGCAAGCCGGACCACTATTTCAACCCGAACGAGTTCGGCGGGTATCTGCCGGAGGATGACCAGCACCCGCGTCACCCGCGCTACATCGCGCCGCGTGATGCCTACACCAAGCGCACCGGGCTGTGGGTCAGCAAGGGCTTCCAGATGCCCGAGGCCAAGCCGGTCGAGCCCGAGGTGATCGAGCGGGTCAACAGCAAGGGCAAGACCCTGCGCGGGTCGCGGCAGTTCTGGCTGCTCGGGGGCAAGAGCCTCAAGACCAAGAACATCCGCAACGAGACGCCGCGCGGCTTCGCACGGGCGTCCTTCCTCGCCAACGGGGAGGAACTGGCATGACCCGACACCGCGTCACCGTCCGGTTCACCGGAACGCTCACCTTCGACACCCTCTCCGAGCAAAGCGTGGCCGAGGAGCTTGTTCGCGAGGCTGGCGTCGAAATGCTCCTCGAGGCCCTGTCCGAGGCGGACCTATGGGTAGGCGGCGATGACGCCCTTGAGGTGATCAACGTCGAGCCGCACCCGCCGGGGCAAGCGTGGGACATATCGGCGCCCGTCTGTGCCTGCCAGTCCGACCCCACCCACCCCGGCTGCTTCGCTTTCGGCTGCCGCGTCGAGTGACACTCCGTCGACCGGGCGCCCCGTGCGTCCGGCCGAGGCGGTGACACCCACCGAGACATGAGAGACACCCACCATGACCATGACCACCGCCCGCCCGACACTCGCCGCCCTGCGGTTCCAGCTCGCCGACTTGGAGCAGGAGCGGGAAGACGCCTTCCTGTGGTCCGACTTCGCAATGACAAACGGCACCATCGGCCGCATCGACCACCGCATCTGGGAGGTGAAACGGCAGATTGCCGAACGCGCAGCGGACAGAGGCTAACGGCCGGCTGGACACACGAGGTTGTGAGTGGACAGGGCGACTCACGGGACTCATGGGGGAGTCATCAACAGTCGCCTAAAGGATAATTTTCCTATCGACAGGACGGCGGTCCTATCGTATCCCTACCGTGAACAGAATGAGAACGGAGGGCAACACAATCACTCGCATACAGCATCGCGTTGAGTTCCACCGGCGGAACCTGACTAACATCTACACGTTGCGCAACTCAGCAGTGATTGAGTTGCGCTTCACCGAGGGGCCACCTATATTGTCACACCGAATCAAACCGCAACGAACGCCGCTGGAGAGCTACCTCTATGAGCATATCAAATCCGCTTCAGGGACACCCGGATGGCGCGGCTCTGCGCAAGCAAGCGGGCGCTTTCCTGAAGAAGGCTCGGACGGACGCCGAGGTGACCCAGATGGAACTGGCTCAGGCCATCGGCGCCCAGTACTACACGATTATCAGTCAGATCGAGGCGGGCAAGGCCCGACTGCCGCCGGACAAGACGATGATCGTGGCGCAGCGGCTGGGGTGGAAACCTCGCGCGTTCTACCAGCGGCTGATGCAGTACTACGACCCGTACGGGTGGGAGTGCCTGTTCGGGAAGGACGCGGAGAAGGGCGAGAAGGATCGGTAGTCCAGTTCCCCGACAGTCCGACGACGCGGCTGCACAGGATCGCGCTGCTGGCCGGGCTGCTCGATAACTGGTCAATCGACTTCGCCGAGGAAGGCCCGCACACCGCCTACCTCAGTGTCGAAATGTCCCACGGCACGTCGCTCCTCGTCACACCGGCAGGGGTGCGGTACGGCCTCATCATCACCCGTGAGAACGGCCCGATGACGCAGCTGCATGACCTCACCGAGGCTGCGGCCGTCGCTCAGCTTGTTCTCAACCAAGCATAGGAGGACGTCAGAATGTCACTCGTCTATAAGCGCGAAGGGTCCGACTACTGGTACTTCAACCTGAACACTGATGCCGGGCGGCGCCGCCTCTCGACCGGCGTGAAGGACAAGCGGGAAGCCGAGCGCATCGCGGCCGAGAAAATCAGGCTGACGCGTGACGCTGAAATGTTCGGCATCCTCCCCGAGGTCACCATCGAGGAAGCCCTACTGATCCACTACCTGCCGCTCAAGAAGAAGCTGCGCGGGTATCCGGCGATCAAGCGGGGCTGCGAACTGCTGGCCGGCAAGGTGCCAGGCGTAAAGGGCCTCGGCGGCAAGACCAAGTTTCACCGCCTCAACGAACTCGACCTCGCCAAGTACCGGGCCGAGCGCGAGGCGATGGGCGCCCGGCCGAACACCATCGACCGCGAAATGGCGTACCTGTCGAACGCCTACCACACGCTGCGCACCGCCTACCGCATGCCGGTGGCGATGAAGTTCCCGATGGAGCGGGACAAGGGCAAGCCGCGCCCCCTCACCGAGCACGAGGAGCAGGCCCTGCTGCTGCGGCTCAACCCCTTGCAGCCCCTCGTCCAGAAGGGCGCCCGCTATTTTGTGGACCCTCTTGCCCATGCGCAGCGCCAACGGGTCGACAACTTCGACCTCGCCGTTCTGCTCCTCGATACCGGCGCCCGCCTCGGCGAGATCGCCTCGCTCCAGTGGGCACAGATCGACACCGTTACCTTCGCCACGTTCCACCTGAACCGGCACAAGGTCGGCAACTTCAACATCATCGCCCTGCCCACCCGGAGCCGCATCATGTTGCGCCAGCGGTGGGAGGAGCGCGATGCGTCGAGCCCCTTCGTGTTCCCGAACAGCGACCTCGCTGTGAACCGGGGCGCCAAGTCGCGCAGCACGAAGGGGCTCCGCAAGGCGATGGCGGACATCGGGATCAACAGCCCCGACAACATCGCCATCTGGGGCCGGCGCGACGTGCGCTCGCTCCGCGACACCTTTGCGACCAAGCTCCGCAAGCGGGGCCTCGGTCTCGACCGGCTGCAGCCGCTGCTCGGTCACGCCTCACCCGTGATGACGGCCAAGTACGCCGCCCTCGCGGTCCACGAAGCGTCGGTCGAGGCCGTCGCTATCCTGAACACCATCACCACCACCTACCGGGAGCCTATCAAGCATGACAAAACTCTTTCAGATCGGTGACACCGTCCGCGCTACCTACTCTCTCGGGAAGGTCATCGTGGGTGGCCGCCTCTACGTGGTGCGCTCGGTGCGCTCCGTTGACGGCGAGAGCAATCAGGACATCCGGCTCGAAGGCGTCATGGGCCGCTGGTTTGCTGGCTCGGCCTTCACGCTCGAGGCTCAGGTGCCGCCCAGCTGGCAGCTCGGGATGTTCGTCCGCCGCATCAAGGCCGGCCACAATGGCGTCGTCGAGGGCGGCGTCTACCAAATCGTGGCGATCAACCGGTCACTCGGCCTGATCAAGCTGGATGGGATCAGGGAGGCCTTCCGCGCCACCTCGTTCCAGCCGGTCGACGCGGCGGCGCCCGCGCCCAAGCCGGCCGCTCCGTCACCTGCGGCCAACTCCAACGCCCGCACCGTGGGCTGGAAGAACGAACGCGGCGAGATCACCACGAACCCGTCCGTGGCCGCGACCTGGATCACCACCGGCTCGGTGTCCAACGTCCAGCGCGTCTACGTCGAAGCCGCCTAAGCCAACCCATAGTCCCTCCCGGTGAAGCGCTCGGCTCTCGTGGCCGGGCGTTCTGCTTTGCCCCGCGACATGCGCAACTCTCTAACCCAAGGCACCATGAAAGACACCGTCCTGACCCGCATCCAGTTGGCTGAAGCAGCAGCCGCATCCCAGAAGCGAAACACCTTCGTCATCCCCGAGGGTCACGAGGCCGTTCGCGACAGTGAGGGACGCGCCACCGGCGAGACCCGTCCGATCACCACGCCACCCGCACCGGTGCCGAAGGCCAGACGCAAGGCGAAAGCCAAGCCCGATGCCTAAGCTCGACGACCTCGTCGCTCAGGCCCAGGCCGAGATCGACGCCGAGGATCACCGCGCTGCGGTCGAGGCCAGGAAGGCCACCCTCCGAGAACGTCAGGGCCGCTCGCTCTGGCGCCGCCTGTTCCCCTTCAAGTTCACCATCACGAGGCTAGACCAGTGAAGAAGCTCCTGCTCCTCGCCGCCACTGCGGCAACCATCTCGCTCGCCGCCTGCAGCAGCGATGCGAACGTCGCCTCGCGCAACCTGTCGCAGGCAGCCGACCAGTTCGAGATCGTCCGCCGCGTGGTGTTCTACAACGGGATCACCGCCGACTACATGCTGACCATCGAAGGCCGCTGCTCGCTGGGCAACGCCGACGACCCGGGTGAGCTGACCGTGACCTGCAAGACCGGCGACGGGCAGTACAAGAAGCACTTCCTCGGCCTGTCCGACAACGTCACGTACTTCGTCGAGCAGCTGGACGCGGCACACGTCAGCGCCCACCACTACCGCGTGGTGTTCAAGCCCTCGACGATCATCCCGGACATCGAGATCAGGTGATGCGCACCCCCGCGCTCGACCAGATCGGGCAGCCCATAGAGGTCGGGGACCGCGTCTGCTGGGGCGTGGTCAACGCCGTCCGTGTCGGGACCATCACCGAGATCGTCCCCATCAAGGATCAGAGCAGCCGTTGGTACGGCGCAAGCCGCACCCACACGATCCGCACCACGACGACCACCGAGGCCAAGCCGACCGGGCGCGGCGGTTCCTACTGGAACGGCTCGGTGATCCGCATCCCTCATCCCACGGAGACCCCCAATGTTTGACATCAAGACCGTTGAGGCCGAGGCCAGAGCTGAACTCGCCGAGGAGCGGGGCAAGATCGCCAAGGGCAAGATCAAGGCCAGCCTGCAGCGCATCGCTAACGCCGAGGCGATCCTCCGCAACCTGCGCGAGGAGCATGAAATCCTTCTTCGGGACATCGGCGCGTGATCGACGAGCGCCGCATCCTGTCTCGCCCGGTAGAACTCCACTGGGCGGGATGGAAATCCGACACGATGACCCTGCAGCAGAACGGCTGGGACATCAGCGCCCAGCAGGACATCCGCACGATGCAGATGGGCATCGCCCTCCGGGCGCCCCACGGGGTCGCCTATGGCATGTCCGCGATGATGTCGTGGGAGTTCATGGAGGACCAGCACCGGTTCGGCATGCTGCATCGCCTCCCCGCCCAGATGCGCTTCGGCAAGGACGTGATGGTCCACCATCAGGGTCCCGTCGAGGCGCTCTGGAACCAGCCGTGGGGCGCAGTCGACGCCATCCCACAAATGGTGGAGACCCGCCGCACCCGTCTCGAGGACTTCGCCCACTTCGCGCCGGCCCCACTGGTGCGGAACAACCCCATCGTCATCCCTGAGGAGAGCGTGTCGGACCTGATGGACCGCATCCTCAAGCTGCAGCAACCCGACCGCACGGCCCGCATCCAGGCCGCGCTCCGCAACCCTGAGGGCTACGACACCCGCTCTCTCCCCGAGCAGCGGTTCCACGCCCAGATCATCAGCTTTGGAAAGGCAGCCTAATGGACGACAACATCCCCGACATCGACGAGCAGGTTCGGGTCACCAACCCGGGTGAGCATTTGGCCGCGCTCAAGAGCTACCTCGACCGCGAAGGAAAGGTCACCGGCGGCCCCGTCCCCTGCATGCGGGTGACCTTCCCGCCGCGTGAGGGCAGACCCCGTAGCCGCACCGCCTTCATCCCGCTCAGCGCCCTGACCGTGGTGCCGGACCCGAAACGGGTTGAGGCTGAGGAGCTGCGCAACCAGATCGCCGCGCTGAGCGCCCGCCTGGAGGCGCTTACACAGTGACCCAATTTCGTCACATAGCGTAACTCACTAGACTAGTGACTGCTTCAACGATCAGCTCTAACGTACTGAAATCATTGAAGAAAAATGGTATGCCGGGAGGGGGTCGAACCCTCGACCATCCGATTAAAAGTCGGATGCTCTACCGCTGAGCTACCGGCACGCCGGGCGCCCGCACCGGGCCGCCAACGGGGCGGAACATAGTGGCTGGCTTGGGACTGTCAACCGCTATTGCGTCGCACGATAGCGGCGCTTGTGCAGGGTGCTTCGTCGTGGGGTCAAGGCCTGGCAGGATCGGCCACGCCCGAGGCACGCTCGAGAATCACAAAGGTTGGCAGGACGCCGCCCCGGTTCGCGGGGCAGCGGATGATGTGGCTCAGGCGCTGGGTTCCTGAGAGCCTCGAAGCATGGCGAGCTCGGCGCGCAGGCGCTCCACCTCGGCCTCGGCGGCTTCGGCGCGGGCGAGGGCCTGGCGCAGGGCGTCATTGCCTTCAGGACTGGCCGGCGCCGAACTCGCCTCGACCAGCCCGGCCGAGGCGCCGATGAGGCGCCGATGCAGGGCCACGAGATAGGCGGAGTCGTCGGGATCGAGGGTGCCGGCCTGCCATTCGGACCGGATGCGCTCGAGATCGGCGACCGTATCCGCGTTCATTTCGCCGGTGGCGATGAGCTCGGTCACGAGCCGCTCCACCGCGACCGGATCGTTGGCCGGCTTCAGCACCGGAACTGGCGCCTCAAACTCGTTCATCGGCTCACCCCGCTGACGTGTAGGCGGTCTTCACGACGGTGAAGAACTCCGCGGCATAGCGGCCCTGCTCGCGCGGCCCGAAGCTCGAGGCCTTGCGCCCGCCGAAGGGCACGTGGAAATCGACGCCGGCGGTCGGCAGGTTGACCATCACCATGCCAGCTTCGGCATTGCGCTTGAAGTGGGTGGCGTATTTGAGGCTGGTGGTGACGATGCCGGCGGACAGGCCGAATTCGGTATCGTTGGAGGTGGCGAGGGCTTCCTCGTAGTTCTTCACGCGGATCACCGAGGCCACCGGCCCGAAGATCTCTTCGCGCGAAATGCGCATCTGGTTGGTGGCTTCGGTAAATAGCGCCGGCTGGAGATAGAAGCCCGGCGTACTGCGCGAAACCCGCTCGCCGCCCACCACCAGGTTGGCACCCTCGGACTTGCCGATCTCGATATAGTTGCAATCCTGCTTGAGCTGGCTCTCGTCGACCACGGGGCCGATTTCGGTGCCCTGGTCGAGCGCGTCGCCGACCTTGAGGTTGCGCACGCGTTCGGCAAGGGCTGCCACGAACTTGTCGTGAATGCCCTCGGTGACGATGACGCGCGAGGACGCGGTGCAGCGCTGGCCGGTCGAGAAGAAGGCGGACTGGGCCACGGTCTCGACGGCGACCTTGAGGTCGGCGTCATCGAGCACGATGACCGGGTTCTTGCCACCCATCTCGAGCTGGAACTTGCGGTTGACCTTGATCGAGGCTTCGGCAACGCGCCTGCCGGTGGAGGTACCTCCGGTGAAGGTCAGGGCGTGGACATCCTTGCTGTCGAGCATGGCCTGGCCGACGACCGAGCCCTTGCCCATCACGAGGTTGAGCACGCCCTTGGGCAGGCCGGCGCGATGGAGGATATCGACGATGGCCCAGGCGCAGCCCGGCACGAGCTCGGCGGGCTTGAAGACCACGGTGTTACCGTAGCAGAGCGCGGGCGCGATCTTCCAGGCCGGGATGGCGATGGGGAAGTTCCACGGCGTGATGATGCCGACGACGCCCACCGGCTCGCGGGTGATCTCGACGCCGATATTGGGGCGTACGCTGGGCACGGTCTCGCCGGCCAGCCGCAGCACTTCGCCAGCGAAGAAATCGAAGATCTGTCCGGCGCGGGTGGCCTCGCCGATGCCTTCGGGCAGGGTCTTGCCCTCTTCGCGAGAGAGGAGGCGGCCGAGCTCTTCCTTGCGCGCCAGGATTTCCTGAGCGGTCTTGGACAGAATGGCATGGCGCTCGAGCAGGCCGGAACGCGACCAGGCCGGGAAAGCCGCCTTGGCGGCCGCGATGGCCTTTTCGGTGTCGGCGGCGGTGGCGCGCGCGTAGCGGCCCACCACATCATTGGTGTTCGAGGGGTTGATGTTGTCGACGGCTTCGCCTTCGATCCATTCGCCGCCGATGAGGTTGCGGTGCAGTTCGCTCATGGTCGTTCCCGTTCGTTCTAGAGGAGGTCGGCGCGTGCAAGATCGCGCAGGAGGTGGCTCGCCCCATAGGTCCAGGGCGGACAGTCGGGGGAGAGCCTCACGGTGTTTGTGAGTTTGCCAAGGGCGGGGGTCGCGATGGTCACGACGTCGCCGATGCGGTGGGTGAAGCCCTTGCCGGCGCCGCCGCGATCCTTGACCGGGGCGAACATGGTGCCGAGATAGAGCACCAGCCCGTCGGGATATTGATGATGCTTGCCGATGGTTGCGGCGACCAGCGATTCCGGGCTGCGCGAAATCTGGCTCATCGAGCTCGATCCCTCGAGCCTGAAGCCATCCTCGCCGGTGACGGTGAGGCTGAGTTCGGCGGACTTGACGTCGGCAATGCCGAAGCTGGCATCGAAGAGCCGGATGAACGGGCCCAGCGATGCGGATGCGTTGTTGTCCTTGGCCTTGCCCAGCAGGAGCGCGGACCGGCCCTCGACGTCGCGCAAATTGACGTCGTTGCCGAGCGTTGCGCCCACGATGGTGCCGCGGCTGTTGACCACCACGGCGATTTCTGGCTCGGGATTGTTCCACTCGGAGACCGGATGCAGGCCGACATCGGCGCCGTGGCCGACGCTCGACATCGGCTGGCCCTTGGTGAAGATCTCGGCATCGGGGCCGATGCCGACCTCCAGATACTGGCTCCACACGCCGCGCGCGATCAGGGCGGCCTTGACCTTGGCGGCCTCTTCGGAGCCCGGCACGAGGGCCGAGAGATCGGTGCCCACGAGCGAGAGGATATCCCCGCGCAACGCCTCGGCACGGCTCTTGTCTCCGCGCGCCTGCTCCTCGATGACGCGCTCGAGCAGCGAGACCACGAAGGTGACCCCGGAGGCCTTGATGGCCTGGAGGTCGATGGGCGAAAGCAGCGCGCCGGATTCGGCAAGTGCGGCTACGCTGCCAAGCGAACGGCCCGGGGCGCTGGCGACATAGCCGGCCGGATCCTCGCTCTCACAGATATCGCGTACGGTGGCAAAGCCCTTGCGGGTGATGTCGAAGACTTCGCCATCGCGCACCGTCACCACCAGCGGATGGGGCGCGCCAGAGGGCCAGGCCCGACCCAGAAGACAACCACCTGTGGGCAGAAAATCCGCGTTCACGCTCTTTACCCCTGCTGAAATCGCCGCCCTCACTAACCTCTGACATATGTTGCTGTCCAGCGCCGAGCCCGACCCCGACCCAAGGATCGGAGATCGGGCGGCGTCGGAGGTCCGGAGCGGTCGGAACCCACCGGGCCTCGTTCAAGCCCGGTTCATCCGTGCCGTACTAACACCTCAAATGTGGCCATAGCTTAGGGCCACCAAACGGAGAAAACAGTCATGCGTGCGACAAACGCCCTCGCCCCCCTCGCCCTCGCGCTGCTTGCGGCCGCCTTTACCTCGACCACGGCCCTCGCGGACGCCCGGATCACCATCGAGGGACAGGGCGAGGTGACCGCAGCACCGGACACGGCCTATCTCACCTCGGGCGTGACCACCCAGGGCGCCACCGCGCGCGAGGCGCTCGACGCCAACAGCGCGGCAATGACCGAACTGATCGAAACGCTGACCGGCGCCGGCATCGAGCGGCGCGATATCCAGACCTCGAACTTCTCGGTCAACCCGAACTATGTCTATTCCGATGCGCGGGACGCCAATGGCTACACCCTGCCCCCCAAGATCGTCGGCTACCAGGTCTCCAACACGGTCACCGTGCGGGTTCGCGCGCTGGATGATCTCGGCGCGATCCTCGACCGGGCGGTGACGGTGGGCGCCAACACCATCAATGGCGTGAGCTTTGCGGTGGCCGACACGACCGAACTTTACGACGCGGCCCGCAAGCAGGCCTTTGCCGATGCGCGGCGCAAGGCCGAGCTCTATGCCGGGGCGGCCGGGGTTTCGCTGGGCGATCTCATGGCCATCAGCGAGGGCCAAGTCTACACCCCGCCCCAGCCGATGATGGCAAGGGCACAGGCTTTCGACAGCGCCGCAGCGGTGCCGGTGGAAGCCGGGGAGTTGACCTTCTCGATCGGCGTGACCGTGAGCTGGGACATCGAGGACTGATCAGCGAATCCGACGCCCCGGCGCCACCGTGCCGGGGCACTTCTCTCTTACGAAACCAGCGCCTTCCACAGCATCTGCGTGCCGACCAGTACGAGGAAGACGGCGAAGACCTTCTTGAGCGTCTTCTGGTCGAGCCGATGGGCTAGCGCGGCCCCGAGCGGCGCGGTCACCCCCGCCATGACGCCAACCGCGACCACCGCCGGCAGGCTGATATAGCCGAGGCTGAAGGGCGGCAGGCCCGCAACGCCCCAGCCCGAAACGATAAAGCCGATGGTGCCGCCTATGGCGATGGCGACGCCCAGTGCAGCCGCCGTGCCCACCGCCGCATGCATGGTGAGCCCCAGCGCCGACAGCGTCGGCACGCTCAGCGATCCGCCGCCAATGCCCATCAGCGCCGAGAGAAAGCCGATGACCGAGGCGAAGGCGCGGTGCGACAGGCTGGAGTCGCGGAGGTGGCCGATGACCTTGCGCAGCACATCGAAAACGATGTTGGCGGCGACCAGATAGACCATGACGCCAAAGACGACGCGCAGCACATTGCCCGAAAAAAAGCCGGCCAGGAGCCCGCCGATCAGCGTGCCCACGAGGATGAAGGGCGCCCAGAGCCGCAACACGCGCAGATCGACCGCGCCACGCTTGTGGTGCGAGCGCGCACTGACGATGCCCGTCGGTATGATGATGGCGAGCGAAGACGCCACCGCCACGTGCTGGATGATGGCATCGTCATATCCGAGCAGATCGAGCACGAGCGCGAGCGCCGGCACGATGATGGCGCCTCCGCCGACCCCCAGCAACCCGGCGAGCACGCCAGAGACCGCTCCCGTGGCGACGAGCCCGAGGAAGAAGGGAAGATAGGTCAGCAAGGTATCCATGGCGCACTCCTTGGCTCCACATACCCCTGCCCACCGGCGCCCACCAAGCCCCGCGACGGGGCGGATGGTCCAGTTGGATAAAATTTCTCGATGCCGACGGAGCCGGCGCAACTCGGGCACAGGTCATCGCGTTGCCGTTCTCCAAGAGAACTGCGTGCAGCCTCGACCGGCGTTCATTTGAGGTTCAGGCACCCTCTGCACACTGGGTATAACTGCCAGCGGTCTGCTCCAAGGGCCGATGGTGCAACAACGACAAGAAGGAAAGACACATGAGCCTTCGCAACTGGCTTCTGACCGGAACCAGCATCGGCCTCATCGCCCTCATGCCGGCCGGCACAGCCCAGGCACAGGATGCGCAACTGCGCGCAGCCTATGAGGCCTATGTCTCGGCCCAGTCATCGGGCAATGCCGAAGCCACCGAGGCGGCGCGCAACGCTTTCGCCGAACTGTGCATCGTGGGCGGGTTCACCAGCATCGATCAGTGTATCGCTTCGCTTTCGGGCGGTGGCGAGCCTGCCGCTGCGCCTGCGCCCGAACCCGAGCCCGAGCCGGCTCCCGAACCCGAGCCCGCCCCCGTGCAGGAACAGGCGCCCGAGCCTGCGCCAGAGCCGGAGCCCGCTCCGGAACCCGAACCTGCCCCCGAACCGGCACCTGTCGCCGAACCCGCTCCCGTGCAGGAGACTGCGCCGGCTGCCGAGGCCGTAGAGGAAGAGACCGTCGAGGAGGCGCCGGCTGAAGAGGCTCCTGTGGAGGAAGCTCCCGCCGAGGAAGCTCCGGCAGAGGAAGCGCCTGCTGAGGAAGCCGCTCCGCAGCCGATGCAGACCCAGGAACAGGCCCCGGCCCAGCAGCCCGCGACCAGCGAGCAGCCGGCCCAGCCCGAGCAGCCTGCGCCCGCCCAGCAGCCCGAGACGACCCAGCAGCCCGCCCAAGAGACCGAGGCTGGCGATGGTGAGCTCGATGCCGATACGCGCGCCGCGCTCGAAGCCGACGTTGCCGCAGCCGTGGATCGCTATAATCGCGGTCTGGGGCTGATCGAGGCCGGCCAGAACGATGCCGGCCAGGCCGCAACCTCCGAGGCTGCCGCCGAGCTCAACACGCTCTGCCAGGATCTCGGCTATGCCGATCCCAATGTCTGCGTGGCCGAACTGGGCCTCACCATCGGTGCCGTGGCGCCCGATGCCACCCCGCCCGATTCGACCGCTCCGATCGCGGGTGAGCCCGTCGTTGCGCCGGAACAGCCGACCGTCGATGGCGAGCCGGTGATCGACGACAGCGTCAGCGAGCCGCTGCCGGAAAGCGTTTCGGCGCAGGAAGCTGCGCCTGTGCTCGACAGCGCCAAGGACGAGCAGGCTCCCTCTGCCGATGGCGCACCGGCCGAGCGTCGCGCTCCGCCGGCAACCGAAGAGCCCGTTGCCCCGCCGCCCGAGAGCGATGCCGCAGCCCAGGCCGACCTCGCGCCAGCCGAAGTTGTGTCGGTCAATGAGGAGCAGGGCGATCGCATCGATGCCTCGCAGGTGACGCTCGACGTGGCGCCCCCGCCCAATGTCACGATCGTCAACCAGACTGTCGTCAACAACAACACGACGGTGAACAACACCACCGTCAACAATACGGTGAATAACACCACCAACAATACGACGGTCAACACCCAGAACAACACCGCCAACAACAACCAGACCAACGTTCAGAACAACTTCCTGAACCTTCAGACGGTGTTCCAGATCGGGACTCAGCTGTTCATCAACAATCCGGGGCAGGAACGCGACCGGTTCTACGATGAGGCCGAGGACGAGATCTATTACGAGCGCCTGCGCAACGGCAATGTCCGCGAGACCATTGAGCGGCCTGACGGATCGCAGATCATCACGGTCTATAGCCGCGATGGCGAAGTGCTGCGCCGTTCGCGCATCACGCCCGATGGTCGCGAGATCATCCTCGCCTATTATGACGAGGACCGTTACGGTCGCGAGGACCGCTGGAGCGATCCGGGTCGCGAACTGCCGCCGCTGCGCCTGCGCATTCCGGTTTCGGAATATGTGCTCGATGCCGACCGTGCCGACGAGCAGCAGGTCGAGCAGTTCTTCCGGCAGCCGCCGGTGGAGCAGGTGCGGCGTATCTACACCATCGACGAGGTCAAGCGCTCTGCCCGTATCCGTGACAGTGTGCGTCGCCTCGAAGTGGGTGGGCTCACCTTCGACACGGGTGCCGCGACGATTTCGCGCAACCAGGTCGGGGCGCTCTCCAACGTCGCCAATGCCATGCTCGCGATGCTCGACGACAATCCGGCCGAAGTGTTTCTGATCGAAGGGCACACCGACGCCGTGGGTTCGGATATCTCGAACCTGCAGCTATCGGACAGCCGCGCTGCAACCGTTGCCCGCATCCTTACCGACTTCTATGGCATTCCGCCGGAGAACCTCGTGACGCAGGGCTATGGCGAACGGTATCTCAAGGTACAGACGCAGGCGGCCGAGCGGCTCAACCGCCGCGTCACCATCAAGCGCATCACCCCGCTGATCAGCGTCGCGCAGCGCTAAGAAGCGTCAATCGAACGCGAGGGGTCGGATGGAAACATCCGGCCCCTTTTTGCATGCCGCCGGTGTCAGGCGGCGGTGACCGCGCATGCTTCGAGCACCGTCAGGCTGAGGCTGTCGAACTGCTTGAGCCAGCGCTGCGCCTCGGCATGCAGGGGAACCGGATTGAGGAAATGCAGCCGCGTGCGCCCGCGCCGCTGCGTCAGCAGCAGGCCCGCATCCTCGAGCAATGCCAGATGCTTGCTGGTCGCCTGGCGCGAGATCTCGAGCCCCTGCGTCAGATCGACGAGGCTTTGTCCGTTGCGCTTGGCGAGCCTTTCGAGCAGCAGCCGGCGCGTCGGATCGGCCAGCGCCCTGAAAACCGCATCTCGCTGCACTTCACTCATCACTGCCCCCGGCTCTTCGGCGGCACTCTGCTGAAACCGGGGATTCGAGGCAATCGCCACGAGGCAGCCTTCCCCATCAACGCTGCGGCCTTGCCTTGGCGCGCGATTCCGCTATCCCTGCCTCACCCGGGCGCGCACAGCCTGCGAGAATGAGCGGAACACGCATGGCGATCGTGGAAACGGCCGGCAAGGTCGACGGCAAAGGCCGCCATCTCGGCTACAAACTGCTCATCGCCTACTTCATCGCGCTCAAGATCTGGTTCGATCTGACCGTCGCGCCCATGGGCGACGAGAGCTATTACTGGATGTGGGGGCAGTTCCCCGGCCTCTCCTATTTCGACCATCCGCCGTTCCACGCTTGGATGCTCGGACTCGTGTCGAAAATCCTCGGCTGGAACGCGCTGAGCCTGCGCGCGCTGACCTGGGTCTGCCTCCTGGGCACGGGATGGGTCTTCTGGCTCTGGGCCAAAAGGCTCCAACCGCACGATCCGGAGGGCTGGTTCTGGCCGTCGGCCGCGCTTTATCTCGCGACGCCGGTGTTTTTCCTCATGACCACCATGGTCTTCCACGACTATCTGATGGTCTTTTTATGCATCCTCGCCTTCCACTTCTTTCTCGATTTCGTCGATGGCTGGGAGGGGGGCAGCAGCCGAGTGCGCTCGCTTTATCTGGGGGCGCTGTTTCTCGGGCTCGCGACGCTGACCAAATACAACGCCGCCCTGCTCGGCTTCGGCTTCGGGCTCCTGGTGCTGCTGCGACCGGGGCTACGGAGCCTTCTCGGCAATCCGCATCTCTATCTGGCAGCGCTCCTCAGCGTGGCGATCCAGACCCCTGTGCTTGTGTGGAACGTGGCGAACGCCATGGCGTCGTTCGGCTTCCACATGGGCACGCGGCTGACCGGCAGCGTCACGAACCTGCACTATCTCCATCCGCTCGATTTTGTGGCCAACATGGCGGGGCTGGTGCTGGGGCCGTTCCTCTTCATCGCGCTTTTCCGCATGCTCAAGGACCGCTCGGGCTCTATCTTCGAGGAGCGGGCGCGGGCGCTGGGACTGACGATCTTTGCGGTCTCGACCGCTGCGATGCTGGTGCTGTCGCTGTTTCTCTACGTCTACTTCTACTGGAATATCGTCGGCTATCTGGCCGTAATGGCGATCGCCCTGCGCTATCTGGGCCAACGCTGGCTGATGCGGCTGCATCTGGGTTTCGGCGCGGTGATGGCTTTCATCCTCACCGCCAATTTCGCGTTGCTGCCGGCAGCCTTCGCCGTCGGCGCGCAGGACAGTGGCACACAGGCCAATTATGGCTGGGAGGAGGTGGCGGCTGAAGTCGACGCGCTGCGGACGACCTATCCCGACGCGTTCCTGTCGGCCACCCGCTACACCTACGCCGCTCAACTCGGTTTCCAGCTGCGGGAGACCGAAATCCTGCCGCTCAACAGCCTCAAGGACCAGTATGACTACTGGCTCGACGAGGCAGACTATGCCGGGCGCGACGCCATCGTGCTGGCCGATGCCGCATTCCCCATCGACTTTGCGCAGCGCCAGTTCGCCGCTTGCGAACGGGTGCGGGATGTTGTGGTGGAGCGGTTCTCGATCAGGGTCTGGACCTATCGGCTCTATCATTGCACAGGCTTTGTGCCCGCCGGGAGCGCGACATGACCTCGCCATGGGCCGGGCGGCCTCTTTGGCCGCTGCAGGCGGTGGTGGGCGTGCTCATCGCCTTCCGCCTCTATGTCGACTTCACCATGCCCCCGATCGGGGACGAGGCCTATTACTGGCTCTGGGGGCAGCGGCCCGCCCTCTCCTATTTCGACCATCCGCCGCTGCATGCCTGGCTGCTGTGGGGGGTGGAGAAGCTCTTCGGCTGGAACCTCCTGAGCCTGCGCATCCTGACCTGGGTGACGCTGGGCGCGACGCTGGCCATCGTCTGGGACTGGTCGAAGCGGCTGGCGCCGGCAGAACCGCACAACTGGTTCTGGCCGGCCACGGCGATCTATCTCGCCAGTCCGCTCTTTCTGGCCATGACGACCATCAGCTTTCACGATCACCTGCTGATCGCGCTGTGCCTGGGGTCGGGGCACTGCTTCATCCTGTTCGCCGAGCGCTACGAAGGCGGGCGACGCAGCCTGAAGCTGCTCTATGGCGGAGCCGTGCTGCTCGGGCTGGCGACGCTGACCAAATACAATGCCGTGCTCTTCGGTATCGGCATCGGTTTCATGTTCCTCGTCCGCCCGAAACTTCGCGCGATGCTGGCCGACGTCAATCTCTGGGCGGCGGCAGCGCTGTCGATGGCGATGCAGGCGCCGGTGTTCATCTGGAACTTTGCCGGCGGCATGGCGTCCTACCGCTTCCATATGGTTGATCGCTGGGGCGGCGGGGGCATCTCGCTGCAACCCATGCTGTTCCTGGGCTATGTCGCGCTGACGCTGATCGTGGTCTCACCGTTCCTTGTCGGCCCCATCATCGCTTTTCTGCGCCGGCCCGTGCCCGAAGGTTTCGGCACGGTGGCGCGGACACTCGCCATCTGCGTCTTTGCCGCGGCCGGTGTCGCGATGTCGCTGATGGCGCTCTTCGTCGAGGTCTATTTCTATTGGAACATCGTCGCCTTCCTCCTGATGCTGCCGCTTCTGGTTTCGGTGATCGGCAGGCGAAAGGCGTTCTGGGGCCATACCATCTATGGCCTCGTCTTCGGAGCTGGCCTCGCCTTCCACCTCACCGTCATTCCGATCACCAACCTTCTGGGCGGCTATGACTGGACGATTTCGTCCATGCAGGGCTGGCCCGAGGTGGCCGAGGCGATCACGGAGCTCGAGGCCGAGCATCCCGGCGCCTTCATCGCCGCGACGCGCTACACGACGGCCGCGCAGCTGGGCTGGGCGATGCAGCGCACCGACGTCACGGCGATTGCCGCCCGCACCGACCAGTTCGACTACTGGTTCGATGCCGAGGCCCATCGCGGCCGGTCCGCGCTGGTGGTGGCCGATCCGATGGAGGGCGAGAGCTACGCGACCGGACGCTTCGAGACCCTGACGCCGCTGCGCCGGCTCGAGATTGTCCGCTTCGGCCGGGTGGTCTACACGCCCATCATATTCCTGGGCCAGAACTACCGGCCACCCTCTCCCTGAGCGGCTGAGCCCAAGGGCCGCGTCCCAAGGCCCTTGCGCCCCAAGCCCCTTGCGCCTCAGGCGTTAATGGCCTATTGAGCCGGCATTCGTTCGGCCGGGGGCTGAACGGAGGGTCGGCTATTGCCGAAAGGGCATTTACGGATGTCCCGTCCTCCCGTGTTCCCGCTCTTTAGAAGACTGCTTTGGTGCCTTTCCGGCTTCAAAGGGGCTCCGCGCCGGGCGGATAGAGAGTGAAACCCTCATGGAAGGAAGGCGCCACATGGCCCTTTACGAGCATATCTTCCTCGCCCGGCAGGACGTTTCCGCCCAGCAGGTCGAAGATCTGACCAAGACCCTCACCGACGTCTTGACCTCGGGCGGCGGCAAGGTCACCAAGAACGAATATTGGGGCCTCAAGTCCCTCTCCTACCGCATCCGCAAGAACCGCAAGGCGCATTACTCGCTCCTCAACATCGACGCGCCCCCGGCTGCCGTCGCCGAGATGGAACGCCAGATGCGCATCAACGAAGACATCCTGCGCTTCATGACCGTGCGCGTCGACAAGCTCGAGGATGGTCCCTCCGCGATGATGCAGAAGCGCGACCGCGACGAGCGCGGCGATCGCCCGGGTGGCGACCGCTTCGGCGGCGAACGCCGTCCCCGTCGGTTCTAATCGAGAAGGAAGACAGAAATGGCCATCAAGGACCTGACCGTCGCCCAGGCGCGCCGCCCCTTCCAGCGCCGCCGCAAGACCTGCCCGTTCTCGGGCGCCAACGCGCCCAAGATCGACTACATGGATGTGCGCCTCCTGCAGCGCTACGTCTCCGAGCGCGGCAAGATCGTGCCCTCGCGCATCACCGCCGTCTCGGCCAAGAAGCAGCGCGAACTGGCCCGTGCCATCAAGCGCGCCCGCTTCATCGGCCTGATGCCCTACGCGGTTCAGTAAGCCACATTCAGGTCGCTCCGGCACTGTTCGGAGTGACCTCAAGGGCAGCCGGCGCTCCGTGCCGGCCTGCCGCTGGCGCACCGGAATGGTCCGGCTGCGTCTAACCGCCCGTCGAGGCGGGACAGCAAGGATTTGAGATCATGAAGGTCATTCTTCTCGAGCGCGTCGGCCGCATGGGCCATATCGGCGACGAAGTCACCGTAAAGGACGGCTTTGCCCGCAACTTCCTCCTGCCGCAGGGCAAGGCGCTGCGCGCCACCGATGCCAACCGCGCCCGCTTCCAGAGCGAACGCGCCAACATCGAAAAGCGCAACCAGGAGCGCCGCGAGGCCGCTGCCGGCATCGCCGAAGGCCTCAACGGCAAGACGGTCGTCATCATCCGCCAGGCGGGTGAAACCGGCCAGCTCTACGGCTCGGTGTCCTCGCGCGACATCGCCGATGCGCTCTCGGCCGACGGCTTCCAGGTCACCCGCTCGCAGATCACCCTGGCCGACCCGATCAAGTCGGTGGGCGTGCATGCGGTGCCGCTGAGCCTCCACGCCGAAGTCGAAGTCTCGATCAACGTCAATGTCGCCCGCTCCGAGGACGAGGCCGAGCGCCAGTCGCGTGGCGAGGACGTGACGGCCGTCAATTATGACGACGAGGCCAACCAGGCCTTCATCGAAGCCCAGCAGGCCGCCGCGGCCGAAGCCGAGGCCGAAGAGGCCTGATCAGGCCGATCGATACGGGTTCGAAGGCCGGGAGCGATCCCGGCCTTTTTGTTTGCCGGAAAGTCGCCCATGGGCGATTCCCCGGAGGCGAGTCGGAATCGCGGGTTTTCCCCGTTGTCCCCATAAGCCACAGCCCAGGGTCGAAACGTGTCCCCGGCCGGGCCGGCCCGTGTTTGCGGCTGGCCACGGGGCTGCCACTATGTTTGTTCATTTTTCTCCACAGCCAGCGAGTCGACCGCCCCCATGGCCGAACAACTTCGCCTCGTCCGCCCGGACGAAGACAAGCCGACCCGCCTCGCGCCGCAAAACATAGAGGCCGAGCAGGCGCTGCTGGGCGCCATTTTGGTGAACAACGAGGCCTTCTACCGCGTTTCGGACTTCCTTCTGCCCGAGCATTTCTACGAGCCCATCCACCGCCAGATCTATGAGGTGATGGGCAAGATCATCCGCGCCGGCAAGGTCGCCAAGCCCGAGACGGCCAAGAGCTTTCTCCCCGAGCAGCTTTTGCCGGACATGTCGCTCTACCAGTATCTGGGGCGGCTGGCCGCCAACGCCACCACCGTGATCAACGCCGCCGATTTCGGACAGGTGATCTACGATCTTGCGATCCGGCGAAACCTGATCCTCATCGGCGAGGAGATGGTGGCGACCGCCTATGACGCCGATGTAGAGGCAACCCCCGCCCGCCAGATCGAAGAGGCCGAGAAAGCGCTGTTCGAGATTGCCGAAAAAGGCGCCTATGGCGGCGGCTTCCTCAATTTCTCCGAGGCGCTCAAGCATGCCATCACCATGGCCGGCGAGGCCTATGGGCGCGATGGCACGCTCTCGGGCACGGCCACCGGGCTCAATGATCTCGACCGCCTGATGGGCGGTTTGCAGCGCAGCGATCTCATCATTCTCGCGGCCCGCCCCGCCATGGGCAAGACCTCGCTTGCCACCAACATCGCCTTCCACGTCGCCAAGAGCTGGCGCGGAACGGTCACGCCCGATGGCCATCGCAAGACCGAAGAAGGCGGACAGGTCGGGTTCTTCAGCCTCGAAATGAGCGCCGAGCAGCTCGCCACACGTATCCTCGCCGAGCAGGCGGAAATCTCGTCCTCGGACATCAGGCGCGGCAACATCCACGAGAGCCAGTTCAACAAACTCGTGGAAGTCTCCAACCTCATGTCGACGGTGCCCCTCTATATTGACGACACCGGTGGTCTCTCGGTCGCCCAGCTGGCGGCGCGGGCCCGCCGGCTCAAGCGGCAAAAGGGGCTCGACCTCCTGATCGTCGATTATCTCCAGCTGCTGTCGGGGTCGTCGAAGCGCGGCAACGAGAACCGGGTGCAGGAGCTGACCGAGATCACCACGACGCTGAAGGCGCTCGCCAAGGAGCTCGAGGTGCCCATCATCGCGCTCTCCCAGCTCAGCCGACAGGTGGAAAACCGCGACGACAAGCATCCGCAGCTTGCCGACCTTCGCGAATCGGGCTCCATCGAACAGGACGCCGACGTGGTGCTTTTCGTTTATCGCGAGGAGTACTACCTCAAGAACAAGGAACCGAAGGAAGGCTCCCCTGAGCACCTGAAGTGGCAGGAGGAGATGGAGCAGGTGCACGGCAAGGCCGAAGTGATCATCGGAAAGCAGCGCCACGGGCCCACCGGCACCGTGCAGCTGAGCTTCGAGGCGCAGTTCACCCGGTTCGGAAACCTTGCTCATGCCGACTACCTTCCCGAGAGGATGGAATGAGAATGCAGGTCCCCGCGATCGCGACGACCGGGCTGGGCGCACGGCTGACCGTTGATCTCGGGGCGCTGAAGCGCAACTGGCAGGCGCTCAACAGGGTAAGCCAGGGCGCGCTGACCGGCGCGGTGGTGAAGGCCGACGCCTATGGCACGGGCCTCGTGCAGTCGGCCCGCGCTCTTTATGCCGCCGGAGCGCGCTTCTTTTTCACCGCCACCCCCGATGAGGCGGTGACCGTCCGCGCCACGCTGCCCGACGCGCATATCTTCGTGCTCGATGGACTCTTCCCCGGCGCCGCGGCCCTTTATGTGGGCGAGCGGCTGATGCCGGCGCTTTCGTCGCTCGACATGCTCGAGGAATGGTTGCAGGCCTGCCTCGCGCGCAATGAATCGCTGCCGGCGGCGCTGCATTTCGATACCGGCATGAACCGGCTTGGCTTCCGCCTCAACGAGGCGTCGGTCGTTCGCCGCATGATCACGCAGATCGGCTATTCGCCGCAGATGATCATGAGCCACCTGGCCTGCGCCGACACCCCGGCCCATGAAAAGAACCGCACGCAGCTGGCGCTCTTCACCTCCGTCCTTGCGCAGTTCCCTAATGTTCCCGCCTCGCTGGCCAATTCCGCCGGGCTCATGACCAACCGTGAGATGCACTTCCAGATGGTGCGCCCCGGCATCGCGCTTTATGGCGGCCGCGCCGTCAATGGCCGGCGCAATCCGATGCAGCCCGTGGTGCGCCTCGAAGCGCCCATTCTCCAGGTCAAGGAAGCGCGCACCGGGGAATCGGTTGGCTATGGGGCGGCGCGCACGCTTTCGCGCGACAGTCGTATCGCGATCGTCGCCATCGGCTATGCCGACGGCTTTCTGCGCGGGCTGTCCTCGAGCCAGAACCGGCAAGGCGCGCGCATGGTGATCCGCAACCGGTTCGTACCGGTTCTGGGCAAGGTCTCGATGGACACCACCATCGTCGACGTCACCGATCTCGGGCCCGATCTGCCGCTTCCCGGAGAAATGGCGGAAATCATCGGCCCCAATATCGGAGTGGACGAGCACGCCGATGTCGCCGGCACCATCGGCTACGAGATCCTTACGGGCCTCCGCGGGCGCTATGTCCGCAGCTATCTCGATTAGGCGACGTTCCCTTTTCGTTCTTGAAAGCCAGACGCTTCGGCGCTATTGCTGCACCCTGACGACTGGAGCGGCGTGACATGGCGCGGGCGAAATCTTCCTTCATCTGCCAATCCTGCGGGGCGGCCTATACGCGCTGGCAGGGCCGGTGCGATGCCTGCGGCGAATGGAACGCCATCGTCGAGGAACTGGTCGACAGCGGCATCGGTGCCGGCCCGAAATCGGCCAAGGCCGGCAATCGCGCCGTGCCGCTAGTTCCGCTCAAGGGCGAAACCGAGAGCGCGGCGCGCATCGTCACCGGCATTGCGGAACTCGACCGCGTCACCGGGGGCGGCTTCGTGATGGGCTCGGCGCTGCTGGTGGGTGGTGATCCGGGTATCGGCAAGTCGACGCTGCTGTTGCAGGCAGCCGCGGCCCTGGCGGCCCGGGGCAGGCGCGTCGTCTATGTCTCGGGCGAGGAGGCCGTGGCCCAGGTGCGGCTGCGCGCACAGCGGCTGGGGCTGGGCGATGCCGATGTCCACCTCGCGGCGGAAACCAATGTCGAGATCGTGCTCGCGACCCTCGAAGCCGGCCCTGCCCCCCATCTGGTGATCGTCGATTCCATCCAGACCCTCTGGACCGACAGGGTGGAGAGCGCGCCGGGCACGGTGACACAGGTGCGGACATCGGCCCAGGCGCTGACGCGCTTTGCCAAGAAATCCGGCGCTGCCGTGGTGCTCGTGGGTCACGTCACCAAGGACGGGCAGATCGCGGGGCCGCGCGTGGTCGAGCACATGGTCGATGCGGTGCTCTATTTCGAGGGCGATTCGAGCCACACCTTCCGCATCCTGCGCGGGGTGAAGAACCGCTATGGGGCCACCGACGAGATCGGGGTCTTCGAGATGACGACGCTGGGCTTGTCCGAAGTGGCCAACCCGTCGGCGCTGTTTCTCGACCAGCGCGACGAGGGCGCGGCCGGCTCGGCGGTCTTTGCCGGCATGGAGGGCACGCGACCAGTGCTGGTCGAAATCCAGGCGCTCGTGGCGCCCTCCCCGCTCGGCACGCCGAGGCGAGCCGTGGTGGGGTGGGATTCGAGCCGTCTCTCGATGGTGCTGGCCGTGCTCGAAACCCGCTGCGGGGTCAGGATCGGCGCCAACGACATCTATCTCAATGTCGCGGGGGGCCTGCGCATCGCAGAACCGGCCGCCGATCTCGCGGTGGCCGCGGCGCTCATTTCCTCGCTCACGGGCTCACCGCTGCCCAATGACGCGGTCTATTTCGGCGAAATTTCGCTCGCGGGTGGCGTGCGGCCGGTGGTGCATGCGGGCCTGCGCCTGCGCGAAGCCCAGAAACTGGGCTTTGCCGCCGCTCACAGCGGCAGGCTTGGCGAGGGCGACAGGCTTGCCGGCCTGCGCCATGGCGAGCATGGCCAGTTGCTCGATCTCGTGGGCATGATCGCATCGAAGGGAAAAGCACGGGGTGCCGAATGAGGGATGCAATCGGTGAACTTCACCCCTGCGCGGGGACCTAGACGCTTGGCATCGCCACAATTAGCGGCTAAACGGAGCCCAAGAGAGACCCCACGGGCGAGCCCTGATCCATGTTGACCGCACTCGACGTCGGAATCGGCGTACTCGTCCTGATTTCGGCGATTCTCGCCACGGCGCGCGGGCTGACCCGCGAAGTGCTGTCGCTCGCCACCTGGGCCGGCTCCGCCGCTTTCGCCATCTATATGTGGCAGTTCCAGCCCGAGATCGCGCGCGGCTTCATCGCCGAGCAGATGATCGCCGATATCGCCACCGTGGTGGTGAGCTTCATCGTCGCGCTGATCGTGCTTCACCTCATCACCATGCGCATTGCCGACCTCGTGGTCGACAGCAAGATCGGCCCGCTCGATCGCACCCTCGGCTTCGTCTTCGGCGTGCTCAGGGGCCTGCTGATTGCCGTCGTGATCGTGATTTTCGGCACCTGGCTGCTGGGTGCCACCGGCCCGGGCGGAGACAGCCGCCTGCCGACCTGGGCCCGGGATTCGCGCTCGCTGCCGATGCTCAACAATCTGGGCGATCAGCTGATCGCGCTCCTGCCCGAGGATCTCGAGCGGCAGGTTACCGACATTCTCCAGCGCGGCGACGCCGGAGACGAGGCTTTGCCGCCGGAAGACGGCACCGACGGACCGGAAGACGACAGTCCGCTTCCGCCGGCCACGACCAATACCTGACGGGAAACGCCGTCAGCGGGGAGCGCAGGGTGGACGCCCCAGTCCGCCAGACCAGGACCCATGAAGGCAAGGCTGTGACCGATCATCTTATCTCCGCCGGAGCCCGGCGAGACGACCATCCGTTCGACGGCGACACGCTGCGCGAAGAGTGCGGCGTGTTCGGTATTCTCGGCCATCCCGAGGCGGCGACCCTGACCGCGCTGGGCCTGCATGCCCTGCAGCATCGCGGGCAGGAAGCGGCGGGCATCGTCAGCTTCGACGGGCGGCAGTTCCATTCGGAGCGACAGCTCGGCCTCGTCGGCGATCACTTCACCAACCCTGCTACGCTCGCGCGCATCCCCGGCAACATGGCGATGGGCCATGTCCGCTATTCCACCACCGGCGAAACCATCCTGCGCAACGTGCAGCCGCTCTTCGCCGAGCTCGAAGTGGGCGGCATCGCCATCGCCCACAACGGCAATTTGACCAACGGTCTGACGCTGCGCCGCCGCCTCATTTCACAGGGTGCCATCTGCCAGTCGACCTCCGATACCGAGGTGGTGCTGCATCTCATCGCCCGCTCGCAGCGCACCTCGTCGTCGGATCGGTTCATCGACGCACTGGGTGCGATCGAGGGTGCCTATGCGATGATCGCCATGACGCGCACCAAGCTCATCGGCGCGCGCGACCCCAATGGCATCCGGCCGCTGGTGCTGGGCGAAATCGATGGCCGCCCGATCTTTGCATCCGAGACCTGCGCGCTCGACATCATCGGCGCAAAATTCGTGCGCGATGTCGAAAACGGCGAAGTGGTCGTCTGCGAAATCCAGCCGGATGGGTCGATCACCATCGACAGCTTCAAGCCCTTCCCGGCGCGGCGCGAGCGGGTGTGCCTCTTCGAATACGTCTATTTCGCCCGGCCGGATTCGGTGGTTGCAGGGCGCAATGTCTATTCGGCGCGCAAGCGCATGGGCATCAATCTGGCGCGCGAGGCCCCAATCGAGGCCGACGTGGTTGTGCCGGTGCCCGATGGCGGCACGCCGGCCGCCATCGGTTATGCCCAGCAATCGGGCATTCCATTCGAGCTCGGCATCATCCGCAATCATTATGTCGGCCGCACTTTCATCGAGCCGACCCAGTCGATCCGTGCCTTTGGCGTCAAGCTCAAGCATTCGGCCAACCGCGCCGAGATCGAAGGCAAGCGGGTCGTGCTGGTCGATGATTCCATCGTGCGCGGCACCACCTCGCTCAAGATCGTGCAGATGATTCGCGATGCCGGAGCGCGCGAAGTGCACATGCGTGTGGCGAGCCCGATGATCACGCATTCCGATTATTACGGCATCGATACCCCCGACCCCGAAAAGCTGCTCGCCAACCAGCACCGGACCATCGCGGAGATGTGCCAGTTCATCGGCGCGGATTCGCTGGGCTTCCTCTCGATCGACGGGTTGTACGATGCGGTGGGTGGCGAGCCGCGCAATCCGCGCGCTCCGCAGTTCACCGACCACTACTTCACCGGCGACTATCCCACGGCGCTGACGGACCTCAAGGGCCGCAACGGCCGGTCCGATCCCAAGACGGTCTCGCTGCTGCGCGAAGCCGGCTAGGCCCGCTTCAGAGACCATCGGCCGCAGCCGCATAACCCGTGCGGCTGCTTTCTTTTTCCGGGCGCCCAGCTATTGAAGGCCTCGCCCACCAGACCATTTCGCGGAGACCATGATGACCGACCCTGCCCGCACGCTTGCCGACCGTGTCGTGCTGGTCACAGGCGCCTCGCGCGGCATCGGTTATGCGGCGGCTCTGGAGGCCGCTCGGCGCGGAGCGCATGTCATCGCCATCGCCCGCACGGTGGGGGGCCTTGAAGACCTCGATGACGCTATCGCCGCGGTCGGGGGGTCGGCCACGCTGGTGCCGCTCGACCTGCTCGACTTCGACGCCATCGACCGGCTGGGCGCCGCTTTGTTCGAACGCTGGCAGCGGCTGGACGGGCTGGTCGGCAATGCCGGAATGCTCGGGGTGCTCTCGCCCCTGCCCCATATCGCTCCCAAGGACTTCACCAAGATCTTCGGGCTCAACGTCACGGCCAACTACCGGCTGATCCGCTCGATGGACCTGCTGCTGCGCCAGTCCAATGCCGGGCGCGCCGTGTTCCTGTCATCAAGCGCTGCCCACTCGGCAAAGCCCTATTGGGGCGCCTATGCGGCCAGCAAGGCAGCGCTGGAAGCCCTGGCCAAGAGCTATGCCGGGGAAACCGCGCACACCGCGGTACGCTGCAATGTGTTTTTGCCCGGCGCGGTGCGCACCGCGATGCGGGCCAAGGCGATGCCGGGGGAAAATCCCGAGACGCTGCCGACACCGGCGGATGTCGCGGGCCCGCTCGTCGACATGATCGAGCCCCGCTATGATCGCACGGGCCAGGTTTTCGATATCAGGTCGGGCGAGACCCGCGCGCTCTGACGCGCGGGCAGAGATCGTCAGCCGAGGCGGCTGACCATCACCTTGTCGATGCGCCGCCCGTCTAGGTCGAGCACCTCGAAGCGGAAGCCTTTTGCATCGAACTTCTCGCCCACTTCCGGCAGATGGCCGAGCTGGGCGAGGATATAGCCGGCGACGGTCTCGTAGCGGTCGTTGCGGTCGATCGGCACGCCGATCTGCTCCACGAACTCGTCCACCTGCATCCAGCCTGAAACCAGATACGACCCGTCGTCGCGCGCGACATAGGCCTTTTCGCCGCCATCCTCCTCCTGGAAGGAGCCGGTGATGGCCTCGAGCACGTCGCTGGGCGTGACGATGCCTTCGAAATGGCCATACTCGTCGAAAACCAGCGCCATATGCACCGGGGCCGAGCGGATAGCGCGAAGGAGGTCGAGCGCGCTGGCCCGGTCCATCACCACCGGCGCTGGACGCACCAGCGAGCGCGGCTCGAAGGGCTTGCCCGAAGCAAACATCTCGATCAGGTCCTTGACCTGCATGACCCCGACGATCGCGTCGGCCTCGCCATCCTGCACCGGCAGCGTCGAGCGGCGTGTCTCGCGCAACTGCTTGAGCAGGGCCTCCGGCGGGTCTGCCAGGTCCAGCACCTCGACATCGAGGCGCGGTGTCATCAGCCCGCGGGCGGAACGATCGGCGAGACGCATGACGCCGCTGATCATCGCCCGCTCGTCGCTTTCCAGAACGCCGGCCGTGGTCGCTTCGGTCAGGATGCTGCGCACTTCCTCTTCGGTCACGCGCTCCTCCGTCTCGCCCTTCTGGCCCAGAAGCGCCAGAACGAGCTTGCCCGAAACGTCGAGGAACCAGACGATCGGCGCCGCGACCAGCGCGATGCCCGCCATCAGAGGCGCAACGCGGGAGGCGACGAGCTCGGGATTGCGCAGCGCGATCTGTTTGGGTACCAGCTCGCCGATAATCAGCGACATATAGGTGATGGCCACCACCACGATGCCGACGCCGGCGGGTGCGGCCAGGCCGGGGTCCACGCCGACGGAAATCAGCCAGTCGCCGAGCCGTCCGCCCAGCGTGGCGCCCGAGAAGGCACCCGAGAGCACGCCGACCAGCGTGATCCCGATCTGTACCGATGACAGAAATCTGCCCGGATCGGCCGCCAGCCTGATGGCCGTGGCAGCGCCGCGGCTGCCCCTGTCGGCGAGGACCTGAAGGCGCGCCGTGCGTGAGGACACCACGGCAAGTTCGGACATGGCGAGAAGGCCATTAACGACCGTTAAGACGGCCACAATAATAAGTTCGACGTACACGTCGAAAAAAGCTCCTGCAGACCCGCAATCAGCATCGGGTTGCTTCAGGGCGCCGACTCATAAGGCAATCATCGGTTCGTGGGAATAGCCGGCGCCGAAAACGCTTTATTTCGCATCCTTGACATAGGGGTTCTTGCCCCCGCGCACCCAGAGCCGGATCGGCGTGCCCGGCATCTCGAAGGTTTCCCGCAGCCCGTTGACGAGGTAGCGCTGGTATGAGGCCGGTAGCGCATCGGGGCGGGACGAAAACAGGATGAAGCTCGGCGGGCGGATCTTGGCCTGGGTCATGTAGCGCAGCTTGAGCCGGCGGCCCGAGACGGCCGGAGGCGGATGGCCTTCAATCATGCCGGCGAGCCAGCGATTGAGCCGTGCGGTCGAGACGTGGCTGTTCCAGGCCCGCTCCACCGAGAAGATGGCATCCATCAACCGGTCGATATTGCGCCCGGTGAGACCCGAGATCGTGACCAGCGGAACGCCACGCAGCTGCGGCAAGAGCCGCTCGCAGGCTTCGCGCAGTTCGGCCAGCGCCTTGTTCTTGTCTTCGATCAGATCCCATTTGTTGACGGCGATCACCATGGCGCGCCCCTCGCGCTCCACGAGATCGGCGAGCGTCAGATCCTGCTTTTCGAACGGAATGGTGGCATCGAGCAGCAGCACCACGACTTCGGCATATTGGATCGAGCGCAACGAATCGCTTACGGCGAGCTTTTCGAGCTTTTCCTGGACGCGGGAGCGCCGGCGGATGCCCGCCGTATCGACAAGGTTGATCACCCGGCCCTTCCACTCCCAGGGCACGAGGATGGAATCCCGGGTGATACCGGCTTCGGGGCCCGTCAGCAGCCGGTCTTCGCCGACCATGGTATTGATCAGCGTCGATTTGCCAGCATTGGGCCGCCCGACGATGGCGACGCTGAGATAGCGGTTGGGATTCCAGCGCGGCGCCGGTCCGTCTTCGGTCGACCCGTCATCCTCGGGCAGGTCGACATCGACGGCAGGCAGCAGATCCTCGAGCGCTTGGGGGCCATCCGCCTTGTCGGCTTCGGCCTTTTCGACCGCCTCAGAAACGATGGCGTGCAGATCCGCCAGCCCCAGCCCATGCTCGGCCGAAAGCGCGATGGGCTCGCCAAATCCGAGCCGGTAGGCCTCGACGAGGCCGGGCTCGGCGCCCCGGCCCTCGGCCTTGTTGCCCACGAGGTGCACGGCCTTGCCGGCCTTGCGCAACACCTGCGCAAAGCGCTCATCGAGCGGGGTGACCCCGGCGCGCGCATCGATCATGAACAGGATGACGTCGGCGTCGCGGATCGCCATCTCGGTCTGCTGGCGCATGCGATCTTCGAGGCTGCCATCGGTGACATCCTCATAACCGGCGGTATCGAGCACCTTGAAGCGCAGGTCGCCGATGCGGCCATCGGCCTCGCGCCGGTCGCGGGTGACACCGGGTGTGTCGTCAACAAGCGCGATGCGGCGCCCCACCAGCCGGTTGAAGAGCGTCGACTTGCCGACATTTGGCCGGCCCACAATGGCCACGAGGACGCTCATGCTTTCAGTCTCCATGCGCCGCGGCGAAAAAGCCGCGCCGGTTCAGTTTGCGTTGGTCGGCGAGGCGCCGGCATTCGCCGGGGCCTGCGGCACTTCCGGAACAATGGTGTCGGCGGCCGGGCCCGTCTGGGCCACCGGCTCAGCAGTCTCCGGCACAGGGGCGGCAGGCACGTCGACAGCGGGCGGCAAAAGCGGCGCCAGTTCGGTGACGGAGGGCTGCGGCGGCAGGTCGGTCGCTTCAGCAGCGGCTCCGGCTTCAGCAGCGCCGGCCGCGGCAGCCTCGGCGGCGGCCCGCTGCTCGGGATTGCCGGCGCCTTCGGCGAGAAGCTGCATCACGTAAATCTGCACACGTCCGGCAAGGTCCTGGTTGACCAGCGGATCAGCCAGCAGGGCCTCGAAGGTCTCGAGCGAGCCATCGATCTCGCCCGATGCATATTGGGTGAGCCCGACGATCTCGCGGGCCACGTTGCGCAGGGGATTATCGGGCGCCTCGAGCCCGCCAATGCGCTGGCGCACAGCCGAGACATCGCCGCCATCAACCAGCAGCGAGGCCGCCAGCACGAAGGCCAGCTCACGCACGCGCGGCTCTGTCACCGAGGTTGAAAGAGCGTCATAGGCGGCCACGGCCTCGTCGCGCCGGCCATCGCGCGCCAGCAGAGCCGCTTCGCGGAACCGCGCCAGCGTCTGGTATCCGGATGCGCCGGTGGCCTCGATGGCATCGAGCGCGCTGATCGCACCCGGCACATCGCCCTGCTCGGCCAGCTCGAGCGCGGAATAGAACGTGTCCGACGCCTGCGCGGTCGTGCTGCGCTGCCACCAGCTCCAGCCTTCGTTGACGGCGACGGCCAGCACGATGGCGACGGCAGCAATGATGATCCAGGGTCCGAAGCGCCGCCAGAGGTTGCGCATGCGGTCTCCGCGCAATTCCTCGTCGACTTCGCGGAGAATGCTGTCGTTGCTCATCTACGGCCCTGGCTGGCATGGTTCGAATTTGGCCGCACCATAGTGTCGCGGCCGGCCGAATGCAAAGCGCAGAATGGCGCAATCTCAGGGATCCGCGCGATTTCCGCTGCGTTTCGGGGCCCACCTCGCCCGGAGCGACGGCCCGCTGCGGCATAACTTGCTCTTGCAATCCTGCAATGCAATGAGCAAGAACTGCTTTTCCAAGACTGGTGAACTTATATCGAGATCTTCAGTCCTTCTTTGTCATGGTTCTGCACGGGGGCGCAGTCGCGATGTTGATTTTCTGCACAAGCTATGTCCGCGACGAGCGGTCATGGCAAAGCCGCTATGAACGATGGCTGGACTACAATCTCGCGCTCTTCCCCGACGCGCAATTCGCCTTCATCGACGATGCGTCGCCGTGGTTGCCCAGTCTTCCGGCGATTGAAGTAATTTCTGCTGATAGTGGGGCGGCGCAAACGTCGAAGGTCGCGATCTATACCTTCGAAACGCATAAGGGCATTACCGATCGCGACTTCGAGGGCTGGCTTCGGAGCTTCTGCTACTCTGTCGAGATCGCCAAGGCGCTCGGCCACGACAAGGTCCTGCACATCGAATCCGACGCCTATATCGTCTCGCGGCGCATGGCGCAGGAGATAGCACGCACGAATACGGGCTGGACGGCGTACTGGTGTCCGCGCCACTTCATGCCCGAAACGGCCATACAGGTGATCTGCGCGGACCAGTTCGACGCCGTAAGACAGGTTGGGAGGCTCGACTATGAGGTGCATTTCCGGCGCAAGGTGATCGAAAACACGCTCCCCTTCACGCGGGTCGAGCGCGCCGGCGTTTATGGCAACCGCTTCGGGGAGTTCCGCAAGACCATTCCGGCCTATGCTGATTTCGCCTGCCAGATCACTCCGGACATTCCCGTGATACCGCCCGCCCAGCACAGCGCGCGGCTGAGCGCCAGGGACTGGCTGCTCAACCGCTTTCACGCCCTGCTCTATCGCCGCATCTGAGGCTTGTCTCAGTATCGGTTGGCGATGGGCAGTTCCTCGGCGGGGAACAGGCTGATGACCTCGCACCCCTTGTCGGTCACCACCACTTCTTCCTCGATGCGCGCGGCCGAATAGCCATCCTTGGCCGGGCAATAGGTCTCGAGCGCAAAAACCATGCCGGTTTCGATGACCATCGGGTTCTCGAGGCTGACGGCGCGGCTGATGATCGGGCGCTCATGCAGCGCCAGCCCCAGCCCGTGCCCGAATTGCAGGCCGAAGGCCGCCAGCTCGTTGGGGAAGCCAAGACTTTCGGCCGTCGGCCAGACGGCTGCGACCTTGTCGGTGGTGACGCCGGGCTTGATCATCGCGATCGCCGCATCGAGCCATTCGCGCGCCTTGGTATAGGCATCGACCTGATCAGGTTTGGCGCGCCCGACATTGAAAGTGCGGTAGTAGCAGGTGCGATAGCCCTGGTAGCTCTGGAGGATGTCGAAGAACGCCTGGTCGCCGGGACGGAAGAGCCGGTCGGTGAAATTGTGCGGATGCGGGTTGCATCGCTCGCCGGCGATGGCGTTGATCGCCTCGACGTCGTCCGAGCCCATCTCGTAGAGCATCTTGTTGGCCATCGCGACGATGTCGTTCTCGCGCACGCCCGGCTTCAGCTCCTCCCAGATCATGTGGTAGACGCCGTCCACCATCGAGGCGGCCTGATTGAGCAGCTGAATCTCGTCGATATTCTTGATCTCGCGCGCCCCCAGCATCACCTGCTGGCCATCGACGACGCGAACCCCCGCCTCCTGAAGCGCAAAGAACATCGCGGTCTCGGCATAGTCGACGCCGACCGGCATGTCGGCGACGCCGGCCTTTTTGAGGAGCCCGTAGATCTCCTCGGCATAATGCTTCATCAGCCCGAAGCTCGGGGGAATGGTGCCGCGCATGCCGACCACGCCGGCGCGGCAGTGCTCGGGATCTAGCCAGTCGCAATATTGGCGGTGATGCACGGCCGCCGAGCCGAAATCCCAGACATAGGGCTCTTCATCGCCCGCCAGGAGCGCGAAGCGGCACATCTTGTCGCGTTCCCACTCCCCGATCTTGGTGCCGGTGACGTAGCGGATATTGTTGACGTCAAAGAGCAGCAGCGCGCCCAGCCCCGACCCCTTGAGCGCCGCCTTGGCCCGGCTCAGCCGATAGCGGCGCAGCCGATCGTGATCCACGCGGCGCTCGAAATCGACGGCGGTGTGGCCCAGCGCCGGGATGCGCTTGTCCCAGCGCCAGTTGGGGTCCATGTCGGCAGGCCGCAGGATGCGGGGGCTGAGCGCGGTGGTATTCATCGATGTCTCCTCGGCATCGCGGCAGTGGCGGGCTTTTGTGGATCAGGTCTCGAGGCCGGAGGCGACCTTGCGGTTCTCGCTTTCGAGCGTCACGCCGGCCTGGAGGGCGACCGTCTCGATCACGGCAGCGAAATCCTGCGCCAGATAGGCGGCGGGATCGGGCTTGAGGCTGGCGGCGCCGAAATGGGTCTGGATGGCCTCGCGCGTGGCGGCAGAAACCGGCATCGCGACATCGAGCTTGCGCGCGATCGAGAGGCCGAGATCCATGTCCTTGCGCATCAGCTCGGGCGTGAAGGTGGTGGTCCAATCGAGATTGACCAGCGCCGGCGTCTTGTAGCGGGTGAAGATCGAGCCCATCACCGAGTTGTTGATGAAGGCGAGGAAATCGTGCCGCGACACACCCACCCGTTCGGCCAGCACGGTGATCTCGGCAAGGTTCTGGGTGACGACGCCAAGGAAGACGTTGTGGGCGATCTTGCAGATGCGGGCGAGTTCGCCCTCCCCGACATAAGAGACGCCATTTGCTGCGATAGCCTCGAGCATCGGCCGAACGGTCTCAAAATCGGCCTTGCCGCCCGAAACAACCTGGCTCAGCTTGCCGGCCTTGACGCATTTGCCATTGCCCGACACGGGCGCCGCGAGAAAAGCCGAGCCGCCCTCGGTGATGCGCTGGCGGATGGCCGCGCCCTCTTCGAGACCGACGGAGGAACAATCGACGAAGATTTTCGGGCGCTGCGCGCCGCTGGCGACACCGTTTTCCCCGAAATAGACCGAGGTCAGGTCCTTGCCCGTCGAAACCATGGTGAAGAGCACATCGACATCGGCGAGATCGGCCGGACGGTCGACGAGCGTTGCGCCCATGGCTTCAAGGCCGAGCGCCTTCTCGCGGGTGCGGTTCCACACCTTTACCGTGTAGCCGGCCTTGATCAGGCGCTCGCACATGGGGCTGCCCATGCGGCCAAGGCCGATCCAGCCGATCGTTTCGCTCCCATTTGACATTTTCTGCTGTCCTCTTGTGTCTTTGAAGGTGCCTCCGGCGCAGCCGGAAGGGCTAGCAGGTCACGCAAGCGACCCGCCTGAACTGTGGTGTGAAGAAGGGGTTGGATCCGGCCGCGCGCCGAGCTGCCAGCGGATCGCTCCGCCGGCCTGTACGATCAGCGCCGCCGCAAGCGGCAGCCCGGCGTCAGACGCCGGTGAAGTTCTTGGCCAGCGCTTCCATTTCGCTCACGTTGAAATCGTTGATCTCGTCGACCAGCGCGTTCGAGAAATAGAGCGAGGAATCCACCGCTTCAGCGCCCTGGATGCGCTTGAGCTGGTCGATCGCGGCATCCGACATGAAGCCGTATTTGCGGACGGTCTCATTGGGCTGGAATTCCAGCAGGTCGATCTGGCGGCGCAGGCCATCAACCGCGTTGGCCAGGGCCTCGTCGAAGCCCATGCCCTGAGGCACCTGCTCGGGATAGACGTGCCAGTGGATGCGCACGGCCGCTTCCGGGTTGGCCTTCACGAAGACCGTCGACTTGGCGACGACCCGGCCGATACCCACCAGCTGCTGGCGATGGCTCTCGATCATGTCGCGGCGGGTGAAGAGGCCTGGCCCGATGGATTCGCGCAGATAGGCCGGCATTTCGGGGTAGTGGAATTTCTCGCCCAGGGCTTCCATGGTCGAGACGGTGCCAAGCGCCGCCACATAGGCGTCGACTTCGCCGCCGCGCAGGGCCTGCAGCGCCTGTGCCGCGATGCCGACCGCGACGAAAGTGACTTCGGTATCGGGGTCGATATCGTTGTCGCGCAGGACGATGCGGAGGGTCTTTTCCGGCGCCGAGCCCAGCGACTGCACGCCCACAGTCTTGCCGCGCAGGTCTGCGATGGTGCGGACGTCGCTGTCCTGATTGGTCACGAGCGTCGTGTTGTTGCGGCGGATCTGGTTGTAGAACAGCGTCAGCCCAAGATCCTCGCCGGCCGCTGCGCGCACCAGGGTCTGGTCGATCGAGCCCGAAGCGACCTGCTGGTCACCGCTGGTGACGAGCTGGATGGCGGTGGAGGCGCCGCCCGAGGAGACGTTCTGCTCGACCTCGAGCCCTTCCTTCTCGAAGAGACCGTAATATTTGGGGATCGAGGTCTGGTTGGCCACGATGGTGGAGATCGCCGGGAAGGCGAAGATGTAGTTGATCTTTTCGAGGCTCTGGGCGCGCAGCCCCGGCATCGGCAGCGCCAGAGATGCGGCGCCTGCGCCCATAAGGCCAAGCACGGAGCGGCGGTTGAAGGCGGTGGTGAGCATAGGCGTAGTCCCCTTTATGACAGTGTGACGTCTGGAGATGGTCCTAGATGGAGGCGCCGGACTCGTCGGTTCGGGTCGAGGGATCCCAGAAGAGGACCCATTTCTTGAGCCGGCGAACGGCGTAGTTCATGGTGAGCCCGATGGCCGAGAGCAGCACGAGCACGGAGAACTGCCCGGCCCCGTCCATGTTAGAGCTCATGTTCTGGATGAGGGTGCCGAGCCCTGCCCGGGCGCCCACGAATTCGGCGACGATCGTACCGATCAGGGACAGCACGACGGCCAGTTCGAGGCCCGCCATGATGAAGGGCAGTGCGCTCGGCAGCCGCAGATGGAGGAAGATCTGGAAGCGGCTCGCGCCGAGCGATTTCATCAGGCTGATGCGGTCTTCGTCGGCTGAACGCAGGCCGGCGATGGTGTTGATCATCAGGGGGAAGAAACAGAGGATCGCCGCACTGACGATCTTGCTCCAGATGCCCAGGCCCAGCCACAGGACGAAGAGCGGCGCCAGCGCCACCTTCGGCATGGATTTGAACATGATGATGTAGGGATAAACGAGCATCTCGAAGTAGCGGTAGCTCGCCACCAGAGCGCCGAGCACGATGCCAAGGATGCTACCGAGCACGAAGCCGGTCAGCGTCGCCTGCAGGGTGAAGCCGAGATGCCGGATATAAAGGCCGCTCGAAAGCCCACGATAGAGCGCCATGGCGATGGCGCTGGGCGGGGGCAGCACATAGCTGGGCACGTTGAAGGCGCGCGTGCTCAGTTCCCAGGCGCCCATGGTGAAGGCGAAAAACGCAATCGAGATCGCGGTGTCCTTGACCTTGCTCATCCGTCGATCCCTCCCTCGGCGTGAAGAAGTCCGCGCAAATGCCCAACATAACGGGCGAAATCGGCTGAACCCATGATGCTCATCGGGCGCGGCCGCTCGAGGTCGACCCGGATGTCCTCGATGATCCGGCCCGGGCGCGGCGACATCACCAGCACGCGGTCGGCAAGAAACACCGCCTCGGGGATGGAATGGGTGATGAGCAGCACGGTCTTGCGGCGCTCCATCCAGATGCGCTGCAATTCGGCGTTCATCCGCTCGCGCGTCATCGCGTCGAGGGCCCCGAAGGGCTCGTCCATCAGCAGCAGCGAGGGATCGTTGATCAGCGAGCGGGCAATCGCCACGCGCTGCTGCATGCCGCCGGACAACTCGCGCGGATACCGGCCCTCGAAGCCTTCGAGCTGCACGAGCTTCAGGAGCTCAAGCGCCACGCTACGATAGCGGCGCTTGTCGAGGCGCAGCACATCCACGGGCAGCATGACGTTCTTGAGGATCGTGCGCCAGGGGAAGAGCACCGGCGATTGCAGCACCACCCCGACATCCGGACGCGGGCCGGTCAGCCGCTCGCCCTTGATCAGCGCCTCGCCCTCGGAGGGCGGCTGGATGCCGGCAAGGATCTTGAGCAGCGTCGACTTTCCGCAGCCCGAGGGCCCGACAAGCGCGACGAACTCGCCCTCGGCCAGTTCGATATCGGTGCGGTCGAGCGCGAGGATGTCCTCCCGCCCCGCTGCTTTGTAGCGCTTCAGCAGCCCCTTGATGGAAATGGCCGAAGCGCCTGACGCGCCCGCCGGTCCCCCGCTGTGCTCGATCGCCATTTGCCCTCACAAAAGCGCCGTACTGCTTCCCTGCCCGCATCACGACCCGACGGGACGCGACTGGCTTTGGAAATCGATTGCATTTTTGCGTTGGCATTTGGCGACTGTCAATCGCCGATTTTGCGGGAGCACGCCAACCTGCCTAGTCCGAAAGTCGGATCAGCGCCGCCTTTACCTTCGAATCTCGGCACATGAGCAAAGAAATCTACGGAATTCAGCCTCTTGCACTGAGCGATCAAGCGCGTTGCCAAGCGCAAATACGCGTGCTACCGATTATGCAATCGCTTGCGTTAAATCAGCGGGCGCTGCACCTCGACTTCATGCAGAACAGGGACGGTAGCCATGAGCACCGAAGGATATCCGCGCTTTTCTCAAGGCGAAATCGATCGGCGTCACGCCGCCGCGCGTGCCATCATGGAAGAGCGCGGCGTAGAAGCCTTGCTCATTTTCGGCCACAGCGGCAACCGCCGACACTACCAGGCCGACGTGCATTATTTTGCAGAAGTCGCCACCTTCCACGAATCCTACCTGCTGCTGCCGCGCATCGGCGAGCCGGTGTTCTGGACCACGCACAACAATCACTTCCCCAATGCCAGCGAGCTGTCGCGCATTCCGGACATGCGCAAGGCCTCGCGCAAGGATGGTTCGGGCAAGGTGATCGCCGAAGAACTGCGCAAGCGCGGTTACGAAAAAGCCCGGCTGGGCATGGTCGGCACCTTCTTTTACCAGGAGGTCGACAAGATCCGCGAGCTGTTGCCGGACATGGCGATGGTCGACCTGTCGCTGCCGATCAAGCTGCTGCGCACCCGCAAGAGCGCCGAGGAGCTGGTCTACCAGCGCAAGGCCGCAGCAGGCTGCGATGCGGTGATGAACGCGCTCAAGGCCGCCATCCGCCCCGGCATCGAAGAGCGCGAGCTCCTGATCATCAGCGAGAATGCCGCCTGGGATGCGGGCTGTTCGCCGACTTTCCTCTATCTCAACAGCACGTCCATGGCCAATTCCGACAGCTGCGTGCCCAACCAGTTGCTGTCGCGCCGCAAGATCCAGATGGGCGACGTGATCAACACCGAGCTCACCGTGAATTACGGGCTTTATTGCTCGCAGATCCTGCGGCCGTTCTTTGTCGGTGAGACCACCCCGCACTACCAGCGCATCTATGACGTGATGATCAAGACCTATCGCGAGATGTGCGCGGCCACCCGCGCCGGGGTCGCTGCCGACGAGCTCGTCGCCATCACCCGCCAGATCGAGGACGCGGGGCTCAAGACGGTGGATGGCGCTGGCCATGGCTTTGGCGTCGACATCCAGCCCCCGTCACTGCCGCAGGGCTTCCGCCCCGCATCTCCGGCCGGCTATGTATTCGAAGCCAATACGACCGTGGTTCTCCAGCCCAATCCGGCGACGCCTGACGAGAAATCCGGCATGCAGATCGGCGATATGGGGCTGGTGACGGCAGACGGCTTCGAAATCATGCATAGCTATCCGGCCGACGTCACCCGGCTCTGAAGCTTGCTTCTGTCGCGATTCCAGACGGCGAACGGCATCCGTTTCGCGTTGGAGCGCTCCGGGGTCTCGCCTTTGGGGGCGGAGCGGGACCCCGGAGACAATTTCCCCTCAAGGGGCAGGTCTGAGGCCAAGGGCAAGGAGGGAAACCTATGAGCAACATCGGATATCCGCGGTTCAGCGATGGCGAGATGGCGCGGCGCCTTGAGGCAGCCCGGGCCCTGATGGATGAGCGCGATGTCTCCGCCCTCGTCATCTGCGGCCATGCCGCCAACCGGCGCCACTACCAGGCCGATGTGCATTATTTCGCCGAGGTGGCGCTCTTTCACGAAAGTTTCCTGCTGATCCCGCGCGAGGGTGAGCCGGTGCTCTGGAGCACCGCGCATAACCACCACCAGAATGCCATCGAGCTCAGCCGCATCGCCGACACTCGCGATGCCCCGCGTGTTCCGGGCGCCGGGGTGATCATTGCGCGCGAACTGCAGTCGCGCGGCCTTGCGACGGCGCGTATCGGGCTGGCCGGCTCGTTCTTTTATACCGAGATGGACGCCTTGCGGGCCGCCCTGCCCGATCTCCAGACCACTAACATGACAGGAGCACTCAAGCGCCTGCGCTCGCGCAAGAGCGCCGAGGAACTGGCCTATCAGCGCAAGGCCGCCAAGGGCTGCGATGCCGTGATGGAAGCGCTCCGCGAGGCCATTCGCCCGGGGATCACCGAGCGCGACCTGCAGATCATCAGCGAGAACGCCGCCTGGGACGCCGATTGCGAGCCGACCTTCCTCTATCTCAGCAGCACGAACACCCGCGCCTCCGATGCCTGCGTGCCCAACCAGCTGTGGTCGCGGCGCCGCATCGAGGCCGGCGACGTCATCAATACCGAGCTGACCGTCAGCTACGGCATGTATTGCTCGCAGACCCTGCGGCCCTTCTTCGTGGGCGAGCCGACGCCCGACTATGAGCGCATCTATGATGTCACCAAATCGGTCTATGATGCGCTTGCTGGCGCCATCAAGGCCGGCACGACGCTGGGCACGCTCTACGAGATCGGGCTCGAGATCGGCAAGGCCGGCATGACCACGGTGGATGGGCTGGCACACGGCTTCGGGGTCGATCTGCTGCCGCCGCGCGTGCCGCATCTGCTCAAGCCGCCCGAGCATCTCGATGAGCCGCTCGAGGCCAACACCACGCTCGTCATCCAGCCCAATCCGGTTACGCTCGACCGCAAGAGCGGCATGCAGCTGGGCGATATGGGCATCATCACCGAAACCGGGTTCGAGAGGGTGCACACCCACCCCGCCGAAGTCACCCGCATCCCTGCCTGACGCTGGAAGGCCCTGAAGCCATGCCCACTCTGCTTACCGACGGCTATGTCGTCACCATGGATGCCCGGCGCACGATCCATGAGCCGGGCTTCGTTCTTGCCGACGATACCGGCAAGATCGCGGCTGTGGGCCCGCTGTCGGCCTGTCCTGAGGTCGCCGGTGCCGCGCGCTTCGACCTGCGGGGCCATATCGTGGTGCCGGGGCTGATCGATCTCTACCACCGCCCGTGGACTCAGCTCTTTCCCGGAGGCGCGCCCGCTGAGGCTGCCGGCGCGGCACTGAGCGTCGAGGATCACCAGCGCGCCGCATCCCTAGCCGGGGCGGCGCTGGTTGCAGGCGGCGTCACGACCGTCGTGGCCACCTTGCCTGTCGGCGCGAGCGACAAGGCCGGCCCCGTGCGCGAGGCCATGGCTGCCTCGGGCCTGAGAGTGGTAATGGCCGTGTCCGACCCTGCGGCCGCCGAAGCGGGAGACCTCGTGCTGGTCGAGACCGACCTGCTGGCTCGCCGCGAGGGGCGCGCCACCGAAGCAACGATCTGGGCCGCGTGCCGCGCAGCCCGCGAGCGTGGCCTCAAGGTCCTGTCGCGCCTCTGGCCAGATGGTGCCACCGAAGCACAGATGCTCGCCGCCCGCGCTGCAATCGGCCGCTCCACGGCGCAGCACCTGATGGAAATGAGCGCGCTCGACGATGGCTGGATCGTCGTGAGCCCTTTGGGGCTCGACGACATGGGGCGCATGCTGGTGAAGGAATCCGGGGGCGCCGTTGTCGGCCTGCCCGTCGCAGAGGCTGCATCGGGCACCGGAACGACCGACCTCTCCGCCCTCGCCCGCCTCGGCGTGACCTGCGGGCTGGGGACGGACGGACCCGGCCGATCGTTCACCACCGACATGATCGAGCAGATGAAATACGCCATCATGAGCCAGAACTCGCTGGCGCTCGATGTGCTTTCGATGTCGGCCGAACGCGCACTGGAGATGGCGACCGTAAATGCCGCGCGCGCCCTCGGGCGAGACTCCATGGTGGGCGCCATTGCGCCGGGCCTTGCCGCCGACATCGCCGCGTTCGACATGCGCGGCTATCATTTCGGCGTCCATGCCAAGCCCATCTCGGGCCTCATCACCTGCGCCAAGCCCTCCGATGCCGCCCTCGTGCTCTGCGCCGGCAGGGTCGTGCACGAGAGGGCGAGAGCCTCGGCCGCCGCCCGTCGCCCCGGTCTGGCCAGGGCTTAGGAGTTCCCCGATGCGTCACCTCATCACCAATGCCTGCGTGCTTACCGTCAACGCCAGCGACGAGGTCTTTTCCCCCGGCTATGTGCTGATCGAGGGCGAGCGCATCGCGGCGGTGGGCCCGATGTCGGCCTGCCCGCACGGTGCGTTCGACCTCACCACCGATGCCGAAGGCGGCTTTATTGCGCCCGGGCTCATCAACCTGCATGAGCACGACTACATGCACATGATGAAGGGCATCGCCGAGGGGCTGCTGCTCGAGCCGTGGTCGCGACAGGTGTCGTCGCGCTCGCGCGAGGCCATGGAGGGGGCGGACTTTGTCGCCGCCATGCGGATCGGTGCGCTCGAAATGCTGCGCACCGGCACCACAACGGCGCTTCTGCATCCGGCGCGCGCTTCGCTCGAACTCGACGTGGATGGCCCGCTGCCGCCCAATTCCGATCTCGGCCTGCGTCAGGTCCATGGCATCGCCTACCAGATCCGCACACCGGTTCTTGCCGACCATCCGTTCGGCCCGGCCGAAGCCGCCGAAAATCTCGCGCTTCTGGCCGAGCGTTTCTCGCGGGGGCCCGGCCAGATGAACCTCGCCGCCACGATGATCGAATGCAACGCCCACCATACGGCGGCCGGCCGCAGCTCGGATGAACTGGTGATCTCGGGACACAAAGCGGCAAGCGACCTCGGGCTGCGCATCGCCTCGCATGTCTCGGGCGGCACGCTCTCGATGGCGATGGGCTTTCTCAAATACAAGCGCGTCACCGGACGCAGCGACGTGGAATATCTCGATCGCCTCGGTGTTCTCGATGACAGCTGGCTGCTGATCCACGGCATCCACTTCACCGATCAGGACATCGCCATCGTGCGCGACCGGGGCGCGTCCGTGGTTTACACCCCGACGTCCGAAGCGATCCGGGCCGGCGGTATCGGCCCCTGGGTGCAGATGCTGGGCGAAGGTATCGTCTGCGCGCTCGGCACCGATGGACCGGCTGTGGACTACTCGATGGACATGGTCGAGCAGATGAAGGCCGTCGTGCTCTTCCAGAACCTGCGGCATCGCTCTCCCACGGCCTTGTCTCCGCGCGAGGCCCTGCGCATGGGTACCATCAACGGCGCCAGGGCACTGGGCATCGAAAGCTGGCTCGGCTCGATCGAGCCAGGCAAACGGGCCGATCTCGTGCTCTATCGCCGCGAACGCTCAAGCCAGCGGCTCGCTACCGATCCCATTGCGGCCTTCGTCATGGCCAGCAATGGCACCGATGCGCGGCTGGTTCTGGTCAATGGCCGACCTGCCTATGACGATGGGCGCTTCACGGCCGGCATCGACCCGGCGCTGATCGTCGCCGAAGCGCGCGAGCGGGCCGACGCGATCAACACTCGCAGTGGGCTGATCAGCCGGGCCGAGCCCGTCTGGCCACAGAACGCGGCGTGAAAGGACGGCGATGATGAGTGAAAGCAAGCTCCTGAGCGTTGTCGAACACTGGCTGCCCCGCATCGAGGTGGCCGGCATTCCCTCGGCTACGGCGAAAGAGGTGATCACGAGGGCCGGCGACTGGGCGGGCTGGCTTCCGGCCTGGCTTGAGGAGGCCGACCGAAACGAGGCCATTGCCGTTGACGCCGAGGCCAAGGGCTGGCGCGTGACGGCCGGCGAGGCCTATGCACGGGCCGCAGCCTGCGCCCATTTCGGGCAGTTCATGGCGTTCGAAGATCTCGCGGCCAAGGCCGCGGCGGCCGAGCGCAAATGCACCATCTATCGCCGCGCCGCGCCCCTGCTCGATCCGCCGGCCCAGCCCGTCGGCATTCCTTTCGAAGGGGCGGCGCTCACCGGCTACCTGCGGCGCCCGGTGGGTGTAGACGCTGCGCCGCTGGCGCTCATCGTGCCGGGCTCGGACTCCACGAAGGAGGAATTCCCGAACTTCGAGAAGCACTTCCTTGCGCGCGGCATCGCGACCTTTTCGCTCGACGGCCCCGGCCAGGGCGAGGGGCGGCTGTTCGGCCCCCTGCGCCCGGACATCACGGCCGCCATCGCGGCAACGCTCGAGAGGCTCAAGGGCGAAAGCGGGCTATCGGGCAAGGTCGCTCTGGTCGGCATGGCGTTCGGGGGCAATCTCGTGCTGCGTGCGGCCTCCGCCCTGCCCGATCTGGCCGCGGTCGTCTCCATCAACGGCTTTGCCGATCTCGGCGCTTTCGCGCCTGCGCTGCCGCAGGTCTATCGCGACAATCTGCGCTTCGCGCTGGGTACGGAGGACGTTCTAGGTGCGGCCGCCGGCTTCACCATCGCCAATGCCCCGCCGATCATGGTCCCGGCGCTCATCATCCATGGCGGGCGGGACAAGATATTCCCCGTTTCGGAGGCCGAGGCGAGCGCCAGAGCCTGTTCGGGCCGGGTTGACCTCCACGTGCTGCCCGAGGGCAATCATGTGTGCAACAACATTCCCTGGGTCTATCGGCCGCTCGTTGCCGACTGGCTTGGCGACCGCTTTGCGGATCGGTAGAAATCACTGCGCGCCATGACGTCTCATTCCCGCCGGTCTCCCCATCCAGAGTACCCAAGCCATGCCTGAAGTGATCGTTCTGGGTGCCGGCATCATCGGCGTATCGACAGCACTGCATCTGCGCCGTCGCGGACACGACGTACTGCTGATCGACCGGAAGGCGCCGGGTCAGGAGACGTCCTACGGCAATGCCGGCATCATCCAGGCCGAGGGCATCAGGCCACGCGCCTTTCCGCGCACCATCGCCGATCTCTGGTCCACCGCCATCGGCGCGCGGCTCGACACGCGCTACGAGGTCGGCGCCCTTCCCGGGCTCGCCGATCCGTTTGTGCGTTACTGGCGCAATTCGGCACCCGATCGCTATGAGCAGATCGTTCGCGAATACACCCCGCTCATCCGCCGCGCTGTCGCCGATCATGCCGAACTCATCGCGGAAGCCGGCGCACAAAAGCTGATCCGCAAGGATGGCTGGATGCTGATCTTCCGCAGCGAGGCAGCGCGCGATCGTGCGTTTAGGCTCGCGGACGAAAAATATGCCCCGGTCGGCGTGGGCTATCGCAAGCTCGACGCCGCCGGCCTCGCCCGAGCCGAACCCGACTTGCGTCAGTCGCTCGCCGGCGCCCTGCACTGGACCGACCCGTGGACGGTGACCGATCCCGGAGGGCTCGTCTCGGCCTATGCTGCGCTGTTCGAGCGCCTCGGCGGCCGGATCGAGACCAGTGAAATCACCGGGCTTGAGCGGCAGGGCACCGGCTGGCGCATCCGTCACGAGGGTGGCGAAAAGACCGCGGCGCATGTGGTTGTGGCGCTCGGGCCCTGGTCGGGCCGGCTGATCGCCCCGCTTGGCCTCCGGCTGCCGCTCTTTGCCAAGCGCGGCTATCACATGCATTACGGCATGGAGCCCGGCACGGCGCTGCGCAACTGGCTGCTCGACATCGAAGTGGGCTATCTGATCTCGCCCATGCAGCGCGGTGCCCGCCTGACGACCGGCGCGGAATTCGCGCGCCCCGACGCGCCCCCACATCCTAAGCAGATCGATGGCACCGAGGCGATGGCCCGGAGCATTCTTCCGCTGGCGGAACGCCGCGATCCCGTCCCGTGGCTTGGCACGCGGCCCTGCACCCCTGACATGAAGCCGATCATCGGTCCGGCCCCGTCGCAAAAGGGCCTGTGGCTCGCCTTCGGCCATGCTCATCATGGTTTCACGCTCGGACCCACGACGGGCAAGCTTCTGGCCGAGGCCATCAGCGGCGAAAAGACCTCGGAAGACCTCACGGCCTTTCTGCCCGACCGTTTTCTCTGAGGCCCGCATAGTGACGGCTCTCCATTTGCGGGTCGCGGCGGTTCACCGCAGCTGCCCTAATGGAAATCGTTTGCAGGATCGGCTATATCGCCAGGCGTAACGGAAGCGCGGAAAGTGACGTGATGCGAAAGCGGGTAACATTGAAGGATGTTGCCGAAGCCGTGGGCGTTCATCCCTCCACGGTGTCGCGCGCGCTCGATCCGCGCACGCAGGACCTTATCAACCCCAAGGTCGTGCAGCGCATCGTAGAAGCCAGCCAGAAGCTGCACTACCGGCCCAATGCGGCGGCCTATTCGCTGCGCACCAACCGCAGCCGCACCATCGGCGTCATCGTGCCCGACATCGCCAACCCGATCTTTCCGCCGATGATCCGCGGCATCGAGGCGACGCTGCTCAAGAAGGGCTATTACGCCATTCTGGGCAATACCGATGGCGACATGGCGCGCGAGCGTGAACTGGTGCAGGCTTTTATCTCGCGCGGCATCGACGGGCTGATCCTCGCCAGCGTCAATCGCGAAGACGATGCGGTGCAGGAGGCCCTTGGCAGCGGCACGCCTGTCGTGACCGTCAACCGCCGCATCGATGACGAGCGCGTCAGCTCGGTGGTGCACATGGAAGACGAGGGCATCTTCCGCGCCCTCACCCATCTCGTGTCCCTGGGACACAGGCGCGTCGCCTTCGTCGCCGGGCCGCAGGCTGTTTCAACAGGAGCCGAACGGCTCAGCGCCTTCCGGCGCCATGGCGAAAGCCTGGGCATCGCCGTGGAACCGGGCCTGACGGTCATCGCCAGCGCCTATTCGGAAGCCGAGGGCGAGCACTGCATCGAGGAGCTGATCGCGCGCGGCGCCAGTTTTACCGCGGTGATGTGCGCCAATGATCGCCTCGCGGTCGGCGTCATCGCAGCGCTGGGGCGCCGCAACCTGCGATGCCCCGAGGATATTTCCGTCACCGGCTACAACGACATGCCGATGGTCGACCGCATCCAGCCGCCCCTGACCACGGTGCAGATCCGCCAATACGATATGGGCGTCGAGGCCGGGGGCCTTGCCCTTTCGATGATCGACGGAGAGGCCGAGCCCCGACACGTCGTGCTGCCCGTGCAACTGGTCATCCGTAACTCTACACGGGCCCTGCCGCGCTGAGCACAGGTCACCGTCGCGTGAAGCGCCGGCAAAAGACGCGAGATGTTAACAAAGTTAAAGGCGGCGCAGCGCGCTGTCGGCCACTCTGCAAAAAGGCCGAGCTAAGCTGCTGCCCCGCGGGTAGTGACGACAAGCTGTTTTTCGGGCGTGAAAGCGCAATTCCACCATAAGGTTGGAGGCGCTCGTGCATATGACGTCACATGGTTTTCGGACCAATTCGAAGCCACGCGTCCTCATCGCCGAGGACCTGCCACTTATCGCCATCGATCTCGAACAGGGCGTGGCCGATGTCGTCGATGCAGAGATCAGGACGGTGCAGACGCTCGCTCAGCTCGAGGACGCGCTGGCCACGGGCCGATGGGACCTCTTGATTGCGGAAACCCACCTCAATGGCCGATCGACCGCCAAGGCGGTGGAGGCGGCGTGCGCGCAGGACATCGGCGTGATCGTTTGCACAGCAGAGGCCCATCCCGGATCGGTCTTCGCGAGCCTGCCGATCCTCGTCAAACCGCATGACTGGGCGGTCCTGTCACGCCTCCTTGCGCAGCGCCTGACCGAGACCGCCTGCGCCGCCAATGACCGGACCGCCGTGCTGCAGCCACGTCGCCTCGAAACGCTCTAGGCGCGCTGCGCGTCAGACGCGCTCGATGCCGAGCGCGATGCCCTGCCCGACCCCGATGCACATGGTGGCGAGCGCGCGCTTTTTGCCCGAAAGGCTGAGCTCGAGCGCCGCCGTGCCGGCAAGGCGGGCACCCGACATGCCGAGCGGATGCCCCAGCGCGATCGCGCCGCCATTGGGGTTCACATGCTCGGCATCCTCGGCGATGCCCAGTTGCCGGAGCACCGCGATGCCCTGGCTGGCAAAAGCCTCGTTGAGTTCGACGAGGTCGAAATCGCCGGGCGACATGCCGAGCCTTGCGCAGAGTTTCTCGGTCGCCGGGGCCGGCCCCATGCCCATGATTCGAGGCGCGACGCCTGCGGTGGCGCCTCCCACGATCCGTGCGATGGGGGTCAGCCCGAAGCGCCTGGCTGCCGCTTCGGAGGCGATGATCAGCGCTGCGGCGCCGTCATTGACGCCCGAGGCGTTGCCCGCCGTGACGCTGCCTTCGGCAAAGAGCGGCCGAAGCTTGCCGAGCGCTTCCATGCTGGTGGCACGCGGATGCTCGTCCTTGTCCACCACCACGGGGTCACCCTTGCGCTGCGGGATGGTGACCGGCACGATCTCGCGCGCCAGCCGGCCATTGGCCTGCGCAGCGGCCACCTTTTGCTGGCTACGCACCGCGAAGGCGTCCTGCGCCTCGCGCGAAACGCCAAAATCGCGCGCGACATTCTCGCCGGTCTCGGGCATCGAATCGACGCCATGGGCCGCCTTCATCGCGGGATTGACGAAGCGCCAGCCGATCGTCGTGTCGTAGATCTCGGCATTACGCGAAAACGCGGCGTCGGCCTTCGGCATCACGAAGGGCGCGCGGCTCATCGATTCCACCCCGCCCGCGATCATCAATTCGGCTTCGCCGGCCTTGATGGCGCGCGCGGCGGTCGCCACCGCATCGAGCCCCGACCCGCAGAGCCGGTTCATGGTCGTGCCCGTGACGCTGACCGGCAGCCCGGCGAGCAGCAGGCTCATGCGCGCGACATTGCGATTGTCCTCGCCGGCCTGGTTGGCGCAGCCATAGATGACGTCATCGACCGCCGCCCAGTCGAGCCCGCCATGCCGCGCCATCAGCGCCTTGAGCGGTACGGCCCCGAGATCGTCGGCGCGGACCGATGAGAGCGCCCCGCCGAACCGGCCGATCGGCGTGCGGACATAGTCGCAAATGAAGGCCTCGGTCATTTACGCAGCCTTTCCGCCAGAATGGGCCAGCCGGGTCCGCTCGTTGAGCGCCCGCAGCGTTTCAAGTTCCTCGTGCGTGGGCGGCGGGGTTTCCTCGAGATCGTCGGCAAACCGCACGGTCCAGCCGCAGGTTTCCTGCACCATCTCGCGGGTCACGCCCTGATGCAGGGAGCGCACCACGAATTCCTTGGTCTCGGGGTCGGGCCGCCAGATCGCGAGATCGGTGATCAGCAGCGTCGGGCCCTTGGTTTTGATGCCCAGCCGCTGCCGATGATCGCCGCCCTCGCCATGGCCGAAGGAGGTGAAGAAATCGATCTTTTCCACCATGGCGCGCTTGGCCTGCTTGAGGGTGATGTACACCTCCCCGCAGGACGAGGCGATCTCGGGCGCGCCGCCACCGCCAGGCAGCCGCACCTTGGGGTGGTGATAATCCCCGATGACGGTGGTGTTGATATTGCCGAAGCGGTCGAGCTGTGCGGCCCCCAGAAAGCCGATGGAAATGCGCCCGCCCATCAGCCAGTAGCGGAACATTTCGGGCACCGAGACGGTGCTGACGGCCGTCTCGCACAGTTCGCCATCGCCGATGGAGAGCGGCAAGACGTCGGGCGCCGTACCGATGGTGCCGCTTTCATAGATCAGCGTGATGTCGGGCGCATGGGTCAGGCGCGCCACATTGCAAGCGGCCGAGGGGGCGCCGATGCCGACAAAGCACACGTCCTTGCTCGTGAGCTGGCGGGCCGCGGCGATGGTCATCATCTCGGTCGGGGTGAAATCGCTCATTTCCGCAAACCCTTCACCCGGTCGGCAAACGCCTCCGGTCCCACTGCCAGCACATTGTCCTGCATCCAGGCGGCAAACGCCTCGCGATCCGACGACACCTTGTCCCAGTCGAGATAGGCGGCATTGTCGCGGTCGTAATAGCCATGGGCGTAAGAAGGATGCGCCCCGCCCGGCACTTCGGCGATGGCCGTGATCGTCCAGTGCGGCAGGATGCAGAGATTGGGGTGAAGCCCCGCGAAATCCTCGACGATCTCCTCGACCGTCACCACAACGCGGCTCGCGGCAAGTGCGGCTTCCTTCTGCACCCCGATGATGCCTTCGATCAGCACATCACCGCGGCGATTGGCCTTCTGCGCGTGGATGAAGGTCACATCCGGCCGGTGCGCGGGCACGGCCGCCAGCTCTTCCCCCGTAAAAGGGCAGATGACGCTTCTGATATCGGGGTTCACGGCCTTGAGGCCCGCGCCCTTGTAGCCGCGGAAGATGGCGCAGGGCAGCCCGGCGGCCCCGGCCTCATAGGCCTGCGCCATGGCGGAATGGGAATGCTCTACCGTCTCGATGCTGCGCGGGTGCCCGTTCTCGATGGCATCGCGCATGCGCCGCAACAGCCCGACGCCCGGATTGCCGGCATAGGAGAACACCACCTTGCGGGCCAGCCCCATGCCGATCATCTGGTCATAGACGATGTCGGGCGTCATGCGGATCAGCGTCAGGTCGCCAATTCCCTGCCGGATCGCCTCATGGGCCGCCGCATGCGGAATGAGGTGGGTGAAACCTTCGAAGGCGACGGTATCGCCTGGCTTGAGATTTTCAGCCACCGCCTGCTGCAGCGGCACGATCTTGCCCATGATGTTGGATCCAGCTCCATAACCGTTTCGCGCATGTTGCCGATTGGGTTGAGCAGGTAAAATGATAGTTTTGGTATCAAGTATAAGCGCAGGGCATACATCGCCGGTTTGGCGGCGATTGACGCATCATTGCTCCCTGCGCGTGCCGACGATCACGCGTGCTGCCCGATCGTGACAGCAGCCCTGCGCAGGCGGCTGCTGCCCGCCCGCGCAGTTCGAGGCTGAACGTCGATCCGGGAGTGCCGGAACGGATGCAGCGGAGGGTGCTTACGCCACCTTGAAACTGATGCGGCCAACGCCCTCGACGATGCCCGTCATCGTCTGGCCGCGCTCGACGGCGCCGACGCCGGCCGGAGTGCCGGTGAAGATCAGGTCGCCCGGCATCAGCCGGTAGTGCCGCGACAACTCCGCGATCAGTTCGGGCACGCTCCAGATCATCTCGGAAAGATCGCCCGACTGACGCTGCGCCCCATCGACCTCGAGCGTGATGGCGCCTTTTGCGGGATGCCCCGCCTTCGCCACCGGAACGATGGTCCCGAGCGGCGCCGAGCCCTCGAAGGCCTTGCCCACTTCCCAGGGACGCCCAAGCTTCTTGGCCTCGCCCTGCCGGTCGCGGCGCGTCATGTCGAGGCCGACGGCATAGCCGAAAACGAGGTCGAGCGCCCGCTCCACTGGCACGTCAGTGCCCTCGGCGCCGATCGCGACGACCAGTTCGACCTCGAAATGCACGTCCTTGGACTGCACGGGATAGCGGAAGGCCTCGGGCTCGAGCACCACCATGTCGGCGCTCTTCATGAAGTAGAAGGGCGGCTCGCGATCCGGGTCATGGCCCATTTCGCGCGCATGATCGGCGTAATTGCGCCCGATGCAGTAGATGCGGCGCACGGGAAAGCGCGCATCGCTGCCGGCCACCGGCACAAGCACGGGTTGCGGCGCGGGCACGGCAAGCGCAGTTTCGGTCATCTCATATCCTCCCGCAATGCCCGCTCACTTGAGCAGGATAGTCTCGTCGATTTCAACGCCGAACCCGCCAAGCCCGACATATTGCCGCTCGGTGGTGGCGAGCAGAGCGATGGAGCGAACACCCAGATCGCGCAGGATCTGCGCGCCGACGCCCACCTCGCGCCAGCCCTGCATGCGCTTGAGCGCGCTGCCATGGGCCTCTCCGCCCGCGCCATCGCCGCCAAAACGCGTCGGCACCTTCATGCCATCGGCATTGGCATCGAGCACCGGAGCCTTGCGCACCATGATGATGATGCCGTTGCGGCCGCGCGCCTTGATTTCCTGGATGGCGCGGCCGATCGATCCGGCATCGCCATTGACGCGCGAGATGAGGTCGGCCAGCGGCTGCTCGCGATGGATGCGCACCGGCACCTTCTCGCCATCCTGCACGTCGCCGATCACCAGCGCCACCTGCTGCAGGGCATCGAAGGGCGTCTCATAGGCATAGGCTTCGGCATTCATGCCGGCCACGAGGGTCGGCACCACGGCGACGCGCTTGAGGAAGGTCTCGGTCCGCAGCCGGTAGGCGATGAGGTCCTCGATGGAGATGATGCGCAGATCATGCTCCTTGGCGAAGGCGATGAGCTCGGGCAGGCGCTTGACCGTGCCATCGTCGTTGACGACTTCGGCCAGCACCCCGGCAGGATCGAGCCCCGCCATGCGAGCGAGGTCGACGCCGGCCTCGGTGTGGCCCGAGCGCGCCAGCACCCCGCCTTCGCGGGCGACGAGCGGAAAGATATGACCTGGGCGGATGAAATCGCCCGGCAGCGCGTTGCCGCCCGCCAGCGCCCGGATCGTGGCGGTACGCTCGGTGGCCGAAATTCCGGTGGTCATGCCGACGCGATAGTCCACCGTCACCGTGAAGGCCGTGCGGAAGGGGTCGAGATTATTGGCCACCATCGGCTCGAGATTAAGCGCCTGGGCCCGTTCGTTCGGCATCGGTACGCAGATGATGCCGCTGGTGTGCCGGATCATGAAGGCGATCTTTTCGGGCGTGGCGAGGCTCGCCGCCATGATCAGGTCGCCTTCGTTCTCGCGGTCGGTATCGTCGACCACCACCACCAGTTCCCCAGCCCTGATGGCGTCCAGCGCCGATTCGATCGTATCGAGTTCCATGGCATCCCGCTCCGGTGGCGCAAGCGATATAGAGCCCGGCCCCGCCCGGCGCAATCGCCCAGGGCTCCGCCCTTCGTTGCAGCCGGTTGCAGTGATCCAATGCGGAAGTGCCCGTCTTGCCTTTGGCTCGCGGCTCGCCTCATATGCCGCAAGCCTTGAACGGGAGCCGCTGCCATGAGCCAGATCAGCCTGATCCAGTACCACACCGCCGACGGTCGCCGCGCCGTCGGGCTCATCGACGCTCAGGGCGCGGTCGAAGTCCCTGGCGTCGAGACGGTCTATGGGCTGGCACTCGAAGCCATCGCTGCCGGCACCAGCCTTGCCGCCGCGGTGGCCGCAAAAGGCCGCGGCGCCGCCATCGACCCTGCCACCATTCTCGCCGATGGCCGCATGCTGGCCCCGGTCGATCACCCCGATCCGGCCCATCTCTTCCTCACCGGCACGGGCCTCACCCATCTGGGCTCGGCTTCGACGCGCGATGCCATGCACAAGAAGACCAGCGAGGCCGCCGAGGAAACGCTCACCGATTCCATGAAGATGTTCCGCATGGGGCTCGAAGGCGGCAAGCCTGCCCCCGGCACCGTCGGCGTTCAGCCCGAATGGTTCTACAAGGGCACCGGCTTTTCGGTCGTCGCGCCCGAGCAGCCCATCCCCTCGCCGGCCTTTGCCCGTGATGCCGGCGAGGAGCCCGAAATGGCCGGCATCTACATCATCGGCAAGGATGGCACGCCCTGGCGCCTGGGCTTTGCGCTCGCCAACGAGTTTTCCGACCACGTCACCGAGCGGGTCAACTATCTCTACCTCGCCCATTCCAAACTGCGGCACGCAAGCTACGGCCCGCAACTGCGTCTAGGTGCTTTGCCGGCCAATGTGTCAGGCGTTTCCCGCATCCGGCGCGACGGCAAGGTGATCTGGGAAAAGCCGTTTCTCTCGGGCGAGGACAATATGAGCCACACCATCGAGAACCTAGAGCACCACCATTTCAAGTACGAGCTCTTCCGTCAGCCCGGCGATGTGCATGTCCACATGTTCGGCACCGCGACCCTGAGCTTTGCCGATGGCATCCGAACCGAGCCCGGCGATGTCTTCGAGATCGAGGAGGCCCAGTTCGGCCTTCCGCTGCGCAACCCGGTGGCCATCGAGGGCGAAAAGCCGGTCAGGGTGCGCAGCCTTTAGCCCTCAGGGAGGCTCAGGACCGCGGCGCCTCTTGCCCAATCGCAACTAACATGTCAGTTCTCCGGCGCGTCAGCACGGGAGTTGAGCCATGTTCCAGAAGCGCCGTATCGGCCGCACCGATCTAGAAGTCACGACCCTGGGGCTGGGTGGCGCGAGCCTCGCCGGCATCTTCCGCAAGGTGCCCGACGAGGACGCCCGCGCCACCGTGCAGCATGCCCTCGACAGGGGCATCACCTATTTCGACACGGCGCCACAATATGGCTATGGCCGCTCCGAGCACCTCATGGGCGATGCCCTGCGCTTCAAGCGCGAGGGCACGGTGCTCTCCACCAAGGTCGGGCGCCGGCTCAAGCCCGTCGCCAGCGAAGCGGTGCGCGAATATCCCCACAACTGGGCCGATCCCCTGCCCTTCGAGCAGGTCTATGACTACAGCTATGACGGGGTGATGCGCTCCTTCGAGGATTCCCTGCAGCGGCTCGGGCTCGCATCGGTCGACATCCTCTATGTCCACGATATCGGCGTCATGACCCATGGCGCCGTGGTCAATCGCGGCTACTGGCAGCAGCTGGTCGATGGCGGCTATCGCGCACTCACCGAGCTCAAGGCCTCGGGCAAGGTCAAGGCCATCGGCCTCGGGGTCAATGAGTGGGAAGTGCTGATGGACGCCTTCGCGCTCGGGGACTGGGACGTCTTCCTTCTCGCCGGCCGCTACACCCTGCTCGAGCAGACGGCGCTATCGCCCTTCATGACGACCTGCCTCGAACGCGGCGCATCGGTAGTGGTGGGCGGGCCGTTCAATTCAGGCATCCTCGTGGGCGGGTCCACCTGGAACTATGCCAAGGCGCCCGAGGAGATCATGGCGCGCGTGCGCCGTATCGAGGCGGTCTGCGAGCGCTTCAATGTGCCGCTGCCGGCCGCCGCGCTGCAATTCCCGCTAACCCATCCGGCCGTCTGTAACGTGCTGCCCGGCCCGCGGACCCCGGCCGAGCTCGATGGTATTCTCGACTGGTGGAATGCGCCCATTCCCGACGAACTCTGGACTGCGCTGGCCCGCGAGGGCATCGTCGCCAAGGGAACGCCACTGCCCAATGGCGGGGTCGCCTGAGCACCCCCTGACGACCCGGATCGGCCTCAGGCCGATCCGGACGCGCTCGGCCGATCGGGCGTCACCGCGCCACTCTCCACATAGCGTTCGCGATAGGCGCCGAGAAAGGCGCTGAGCTGGTCCATCGCCGCTATGTCGCGCGCCACCTGCTTGAACTCGATGCTCGATGTGGTCACCGTGCCGGTGACGAAATCAAAGAGGCTCCACTCCGCCGATTGCGCCAGCGCATCGGCATATTTGGCGCGCAGCCGCGACAGCCCGAGCTGGTCGCCGCCCAGCGCATAGCCGACGCCGGCGCGCACGAGGTTCATCCGGGCCGGCTGGCTCAAGGGCAGCGGCGCATCGGCATAAAGCGCCTCGAGCAGTTCGGCCGCGCGCACCATCTGCCCGGCCCGCCACAGGCCATCGACGCGGAGCAGGGTCACGTCGCGGCCATCCATGCGCTGCAACAGGTCGACCGCCAGTTCAGCGCGTCCGGCATCGATCAGCGCCCGCGCCTCGAGAATGCGGCGCTGCCGTTCGAGGTCGGGCGGCAATTCGGCAAGGCGCGACTGGTTGAGCGCCCGCAGCGCCGCCTCGGGCTTGCGGTCGGCGAGCCGCACAACCGCGAGATCGGCAGCCACCTGCGCCTTGGCGGCTCCCTGGAGGCGATTTTCCACCTGGTACTCCAGGAGGTCGCCCGCCTGCGCCAGGAGATCGACCTTCACGAGCCTCTGGGCCAGCTTGCGGATCATCTCGTCTCCGCTGCTGCCCGGCGGGGTGAGTTCACGGAAATCATAGTAGAGCGCCAGAGCCTCCACATCCGGCAGGCCGGCCGCAGCGCCATCGAGGAAGAGCGCGCGGAATTCGGCCTGCGCCCGGTCGAGCAGTGCGTTCACCGTACGATCGGAGGCTGCATGACGGGCCGCGTCGCGCACCGTCTCGAAGCCCTCGCGGTACTTGCCCGACCGGAAATTGAGGTCGACGAGCAGCGCCTGCATCGCCGTTTCGAGACCATCACCGCGCCACATCAGGCTCTCGGCGGCCAGCGTCTCGCGCGCCTTGGGCACATCGAGCCGCCCCAGGCGGTTGAGCAGGTCGAGGGTGCGGTAGACGGCCTCGGCCCGGGTCGGCGGAATTTCCGCCGCCATCACCGCGCCGTAGATGTCGAGCGCCTCGTCGCTGCGGCCCTGCGCCTCGGCGATCCGGCCGTTGATAAGTTGGTAGGTTGTGGTCTGCGTGCGGTCGAGCAGGGAGAGATCGATGGCGCCCGCGAAGCGTTGGGCCGAAGCCAGATCATTGCTGTCGAGCGCCGCAAGGCTTGCCGAGAGCAGGAAGCGCACGCCGACCCAGCCCGGATAGTCGCTCAGCGCACTTTCGGCCCCGATGGCATCGGCTCTTGCCCCCGCGGCATCGCCGGCCATCTGCCGCGCCATGCTGCGCCAGAAGAGCATGTCCACCTGATCGGCAAGGCCAGGAGCTCCGAGCGCGGCCAGCGCATCGGCCGGGCGATGAGCGAGGATATCGGCTACGGCTCGTTGCAGCGCGACACGGCTGCGCTGGGCAGCGGATGCGCCATTGCCTTCGAGCACCGCGAGCACCCCAAGCGCCTCGGGTCCCATGCGGTTGGCGATGTAGAACTGGGCCAGCTGGCGGCGCGCCTCGTCTCGCTGCGGGCCCTCGGCGTTGGCTGCGGCAGCCATGAGGGTTTCCTGGCGCTGCATCATCACCGCCGGATCATCCTGCCGCTCGGACGCCAGATCGAGGAAGCCGACGCGGCGCGACGCCGGCTCATTGCGGTCGAGAACGCGGGATCCCTCGTCGGGCGAAAGCCGCAAGCCCCCAGGCGCGCGGATCACCGCATTGCCATCCTCGAGCGCCACGGCCAGCCCATCGCCGCGCGGCCGCAGCACAAGGCCGTGAATGCTGCGCAGCAGCGAAAAATCGACATAGTCGAGACCCCGCACCACACCACGCGCCGGCGGATAGGCCGTGACCACCTGGAGATGTTCGCCAAGATCAGGATCGACGAAATCATGCAGGCGCGCGGCCTCTGCCAGCATGGCCGCCATCTCGAATTCGCCATCGACGGTCCGCCGGCGCTCCAGCACCAGCGGCGCGCTGGGGGCCAGCAGTGCATCGCCGAGCGACAGCACCCAGGAGCGCCCCTCCGACCCCAGCGTCGCGAGCCGTTCTTCCTTGAGGTCGATCCTCACCATCACGGTTTCTGCGGAGGGAATGACGGCAAACCCCGAGGCGATGGCGTCGAGCATGGCCCGATCCTCGGGCGCGGCGATCGTCGCATCGGTCTCGAAGATCATCCACAGCGCCTCGCCGCGCCGGAACACCGCCGACGCCGTGTCGCGCTCGAAGGGGAACGCGATGCGGATGGTGTTGCCGACGGCACTAACCTTGGGCACCACGGGCTGATCGGGTATCGCCAGGGAAACTTCGCCCTGCACCACCACATCCGGCGAAGGGCTCTCGGCAAGCCCGAGCGCCCGTGCTGCCTCCTCGGCCGCGATCGCTGCTGCGACGCCCTCGGCGGGATCAAGATCGAAATCGAGTACGAACTGGCGCGGCGAGGTCTGGTAATAGCGGGGGGCGACACCCTCCCCGAGCGTCATTTCGACCACCGACTTTTCGACATCGACCTGATTGTCGACATCGTTGATCGAGACCGGCAGGTCGGCCTGCAAGGCAAAGAGGTCAATGGGCACCGGCCAGTCGAAATCGAGCCGTGCCTTGCCCTCGGACAGGGCGAAGTCTGCCACAGTATCGACGTTCCAGTTGAACTCGACGCGCACGAATGTCGGGTTACGCCCCACCCGCAGCTGTGCCTGCGGGTTGAGGGTGCGCACGAGTTCGGCCTTGCGCCGCAGATCGTCGCGCAGCGACGCGCTCTGCACGCGCCGGGCGAGGTCAGCCACCACATTGGCCGGCAGCCCGGGCGCCATGCCCTGCCAGCCGGGGGGCAGAAGGTCGATGAAAAGCTTCTCGGCCGCCTCGATGCGGCTGACCGTCACCGGGCCGCGGAGCCCGAATCTCAGCCCTCGCCCGTCAGGATCGAGACGCGAAGCCGCGATCGTATCGGGCAGAACGGCGGCGAGTTCGGGAACGGGCAGCGTGATCGGGGTGTCGAACGTCACCGCGAGCACGCCGTTTTCGAGCTGCACGCGATAGGCGGGCAGGTTCTGGCGATTGGGAAAGCTCAGGATCAGGCGGGAAAAGCCGGCCTGCTCGGACGCGTCGAGCCGCGCCTGGTCCTGCGCAAAAGCCTGCACGGGCCAGAGCAGGCAGAACAACGCCGCCAGAAGGCGTGCGCATCCCGTCCGCCATGCCGCATCCCTTGCTGCGCTTGCCAAGCCTGTCGCCCCATTCCGCTGAGGCGCGCATCCTAGCGCGGCGGGCTTACACGAGCTTTAACGCGCCAGACCCGATCATTGCCCGACGATCTGGGGCAAGGCCGCGATGCTGCCCGGAACGGGCGTCTGCGTGGTGATCACCTCGGGCGCGGCCAGACGGCCGGTGAGTTCCTGGGCCTTGCCCGGATCCATCGCCGCCAGAATGGGCGCCATCTTGCGTGCGTTCATCGCCCGCGCGATCCGCACCACCACATCGATCTGCAGCGCATTGAGGATGCCCGCCGCGTCGCGGGGCTTCATGGTTTCGTACATCGAGACCACCGCAGCGAACTGCGCGTCTTCCATCGCCTTGCGTTCATCGACCAGCGCCGCGATGCGGGCTTCGACGCCGGCGAGGGCCGCGGCCCGATCGTCGATGCGCTTTTCAGCCGCCTCGACCAGCGCGAGCCTTGCCTCGAGTTCACGGGCCAGGGCATCGAGCTCGGCCCGGCGTTCCGCCAGCCGGGCAGCCAGCGCTTCTTCCGCACCGAGCCGCCCGCTTTCGGGTGCGAGCGGAATTTCGCGCCCCGCGCCGTCCATCGTCATCGGCGCCGCGATATCGGGCAGATGCTCCTCTGTCGCGTTCGACGAACCATGGCCGTCCCCGCCCTCCCCGCCGAGCGACAGCGTCGGTGCGCCGTCGGAAACCGTCGGCGCGGTATCGGTCAGCGTCGGGGTGCTGGCAAGGGCCGGCGTGTCGATCGAAGGCATGGCGGCGTCGGTGCCGGCCGGGGGCGCAGCACTGCCGCCGCCCGACGCCTGCACCTGGCCAACGCCCGAAAGCACATAGCCGCCCTGGCTCACGAGCCCGATGCTCTTGAGGCCAAGCAGGGCGCCAGCGGCAAAGATCACGATGGGGATGAGGCGCGGCGTCACGCTGCGGTTCCGCCGATACGCGGGCGCTGCGACAGCTGTTGCAGCGCCGATTGCACCCGGCTCGGCTCCGGGGTCGGCTCGGCCAGCTTCACCGGACGCGCGGCATTGGTGATGAGCGCAATCTTTTCAACGAGGTGCTGGCCCGAGTTGATGTGGGTCGAGAGCTCGAGCCCGACCTTGCCCGCCATGTCGAGCCGGGTCGCGAGCGAGGCCTCGGCGTCTCGCGCAGTGGCTTTCAGTTCGCTGATGGCGGTGTTGGCCAGCGTCGTCGCCTGCACCAGGTCCCCGATCATCTGGCGCAGCATTTCCTTGTCGGCATGCAGGCGCTTGAGGCGGGTGTTGAGCACCACGCAATAGCCGATGGTCAGCGCGAGCAGGATTGCCACGGCAGCTTCGACGACGATTCCCAGAGGCATGCCGCCCATCACTTCTTCTCCTGAGGCAGGTCGAGGTCCTCGAACGCCGCCATCGTCACCTTTGGCGGGTTGAGCGGCCGATCGACCCTGACCGAAATATGCCGGCCGATATGGCCCATGATACCGCGCGTGAGATCGACATCGCCGCAGCGCAGCGTGACCGGATCGGTCGGGCTCATCTCGAACATCACCGTGTCGCCCTCCTCGAGCGCCAGCACGCGGCTCAGGGGCAGTTCGACTTCATGCATCACGGCATCGATTTCGACATCGGCGGCGTAGATCTCGGTGGCCAGGTGCCCTTCCCAGATGCGGTCGCGGCCGAATTTCTCGCCCATGAACATCTGCAGCAGCTGTTCGCGGATCGGCTCGATGGTGGCATAGGGCAGCAGGATCTCGATCTTGCCGCCGCGATCGTCCATCTCGATGCGGAGTTCGATGAGGATCGCCGCATTGGCCGGGCGCGAAATCGCGGCGAAGCGCGGATTGGTCTCCAGCCGCTCGAGCCGGAAATTGACCTGCGTGATGGGCTCGAAGGCGCGTCGCGTGTCCTCGAGGATGAGCTCGATCATCCGGCGGGCCAGCGCCATCTCGATGGTGGTGTAGGGGCGCCCGTCGACCCGCATCGCGTTGGTGATGCGCCGCCCACCGAGCAGAACGTCGATCATCGCGTAGATAAGGCTCGAATCGACCGTCAGCAGGCCGAAATTGTCCCATTCCTCGGCCTTGATGACCGAAAGGATGGCCGGCAGGGGAATTGAATTGAGATAATCGCCGAAGCGTACCGAGGAGATGGCTTCGAGCGAGACTTCCACATTGTCGGAGGTAAAATTGCGCAGGCTCGTGGTCGCCAGCCGCACCAGCCGGTCGAACACGATCTCCAGCATCGGCAGGCGTTCGTAGGAGACCAGCGCCGAGTTGATCAGCGCCTGCACCCCTGTCAGTTCGACCGCGCCGGCTGCATTGGGATCGAAGCCAAGGAGGCTGTCGATCTCGTCCTGGTTCAGAACCTTGTCGAGCCCGTCGCCCTCTTCGGCAGCGTCGGCCTGCATCATGGCGGCCCATTCGGCGGCGGCCTTCTCGCCCTGGTTGGGGGCGGCGAGGCCCTGCGGGGCCCATTGGTCCGCCAGCCTGTCCTGATCGCGCGGGCCGGCCATCACTGCACCAGGATTTCGCGGAAGAGGATCGATTGCACCTCCGCCGGATAGATCGCGAGGTTCACCCGGCGCCGCAATTCCTCGCGCAGCCGATAGATACCGGCCGAGCCTTCGAGATCGCTGCGGCGCAGTTCGCGAAGATAGACTTGAAAGGCATCGATCACGCGCGGCAGGCGGGGCTGGATATCGAGCATCACCTGCTCGTTGGCCACTTCGAGCGCAACGCTGAGCTTCATGAACTGCTCGCCCTGCCCGTCGGTGTTGAGATTGACCGTCATGGTGGGCAGGTTGAAAATGAAGTTCTGCGGCGCGGACGCCGCCGTCGTGGGCTCGACCGGCTTGGGCGCCAGCACGAAGGCATAAAGCGCACCACCGGCTAGCAGCACGCCGATGCCGGCCCCGGCCATCAGCATCAGCCGGCGACGAGCCGGCTTGGCCTGCTTTGCCGGGCCCGCGCCCTCTTCAATATCTGCATCAACGGCCATCGGCCTGCCCCCGTGGCCGTCTGAGTCCGGCCCCAGTTCGAGCTAATCGGCGGATGGTTAACGATTGGTTACGATTGCCCCTGGCTGGCACAAATTGCCCGGCAGATTTTGCCGCACGGCAGAGATCGGCCCGGCTGCGCGCTGACACGAAATCCCATCAAGTGACTGATTTTATTGGCCTATCAAAACTGGCATGCCCCCTGCAATGCTGATGGCGGAGCGGCCGCTTGGGGAAGAGGCCGGTCCGGGGACTGCAAGGGGACGACGAATGGAAAATGCGCAGCTGGTATCGCTGTCGCGGCAGATCGGCCTGCAAAGGCAGATGGACGTGCTCGCCAACAACATGGCCAACGTCAACACCACCGGCTTCAAGGCCGAGGCGTTGCTGTTCGAAGCGTTCGAGATGCCCGTCGCCCGTGACCGGAGCTTTGCCTATTCGGACCAGAATCTTGCGTTCACCCAGGATTGGGCGACCCTGACCGACCTCACCCCCGGCGCCCTGATGGAAACCGGCAACCCTCTCGATGTTGCGGTTATGGGCGAAGGCTTCCTGTCGGTGGATACCCCGCAAGGCGCCCGCTGGATGCGCGGCGGCGCCCTACAGATCGATGCCCAGGGCACCCTCACCGATATCGCCGGGCGCCCGGTGGTCACCGATATCGGCCCGGTGACCTTCGGCCCCGAGGAAACCGACATCTCGATTTCCGCCGATGGTCTCATCACCACGCAGAACGGCATCAAGGCCCGGCTGCAGGTCACCGAATTCGTCAACCCGCAGGCTCTCGTGCGCGAGGGCGACAATCTGTGGTCGGGCGGCGAGCCGCAGCCGGCCACCGAAACCCGCATCCGCCAGGGCGCACTCGAGCGCTCCAACGTTTCGGGCATCGCCGAAATGGCCGAGATGATCCGCGTTCAGCGCTCCTACCAGTCGCTCGCCAGCCTGATGCAGCGCCAGGACGAGATGCGCCGCACCGCCATCCAGCGCCTCGGCGACATCAGCGCCTGACGCAACGAGAGGACGACCCCCGATGAAAGCTCTTTACATCGCATCGAGCGGCATGAGCGCCCAGGAGCGCAATGTCGAAGTCATCTCGAACAACATCGCCAACATGCGCACCACCGGCTTCAAGAAGCAGCGCGCCGAGTTCCAGGATCTGCTCTACCAGGCCTATCGCCGGGCCGGCTCGCAGACCTCCGACCAGGGCACCATGGTGCCCGTCGGGCTCGAGATCGGCTCGGGCGTCAAGACCGTCGCCACCCCGCGCGTCATGAGCCAGGGCAACGTCAACCCCACCGAAAAGGAACTCGACGTCGCCATTCGCGGCGAAGGCTTCTTCATGGTTGCCCTGCCCGATGGCCGCACCGGCTACACCCGCGATGGCACCTTCGAGCGTGACGCGACGGGCCAGCTGGTCAATGCCAATGGCTACCAGATCGAGCCGGGCATCACGATTCCGGATGGCGCCAACTCCATCTCGATCAGCCCCTCGGGCATGGTCGAGGCCTATATCGGCACCGCCACCGCGCCCACTCAGTTGGGCCAGCTGCAGCTGGCGCGCTTTGCCAACAAGGCGGGCCTCGAATCGATCGGCGACAATCTGTTCGTTGAAACCGCCGCGTCCGGACCTGCCCAGCTCGGCGTGCCCAACCAGGATGGCATGGGCAATGTGCTGCAGGCCTATCTCGAAATGGCCAACGTCAACGCCGTCACCGAAATCGCCGACCTCATCGCCGCCCAGCGCGCCTATGAGATGAATGCCCGCGTGATCTCGGGAGCCGACGAGATGCTCTCGGCCACCTCGAACCTGCGCTGAGAGGGATAGTCATGCTGCGCTCCCTCCTCCTCGCCGGCGTCTCGCTCACCTTCTGCTGCACCGCGTCTGCGGCTCCGCTGCTGCGCGCCGATATCGCGGTTATCGCCGAAATCGTCACCCTGGGCGACATGTTTGCTGATGCCGGAGATGCCGCCGCGACCCCGATCTTCCGCGCGCCGGCCCCCGGCACGGCCGGGCTCGTGCCGGTGGCCACCGTCTCTGCGGCCGTGCGCGCCGCAGGCGTTTCGGCGTTCGATACTGCTGGGCTTGCCGAAATCCGCGTCGCCCGCTCGGGCACGCGCGTCGATCAGGCCCTTGTCGCGACGCTTATCGAAGCCGAACTTGACCGTCGTGGCGAGCGTCTGCCGGGCGTCACCGCCAGCATCGCCTTTGATGCCGCTCTCGATGCCATGGCGGCGGCCACGGCCGAACCGGTGCGGCTGCGCGATTTTTCCTACCGTGCCGATAGCGGCCGGTTCAGCGGCAGCCTCATCCTTGCGGGCGTCGCGGAGCCGCTGGCCATCTCGGGCCGCGTCGACCTGCTCGTCTCCGCCCCCCACCTTGTTGCGCCCGCCACCGCCGGCACCATCCTTTCGGCAACCGATATCGAGATGCGCCCGGTGCCCCTCCGCCAGGCCGATGCAGCGGGCGCGATCGATCCTTCCCAGCTCATCGGCAAGCAGCTGCGCCGCTCCGCTCGCGCCGGGCTCCTGCTCCGGCCGGCCGATGTGGTGGAGCCGGTGGTCGTCACCCGCAATGCCGAGGTCACCGTCTACCTTAACCAGGGCCCGCTCACGCTCTCGATGCGCGGCAAGGCGCTCAACGCCGCCGCTGCCGGCGAGCCGGTCCAGATCCTCAACATGACGAGCCGCAAGATCCTCTTCGGGGTCGCCCGCGCCGATGGCAGCGTGGCCATCACCCCGGCGGGTACGGCTCAGATCCACCCCCATTCTGCCCCGGCCCAGATCGCCGGTCTCTAGGAGCCTCAGCCATGCACCGCGCAATACTCATCGCCGGCCTTCTCCTCGCGCTTTCGCTCACCGGCTGCGGCACGCTCGACCGGCTGAAATCGGTGGGCGAGGCCCCGCGCCTCTCGGCCATCGCCGACCCCACCGCGCAGCCCGGCTATCGCCCGGTCTACATGCCGATGCCCGAGGCGGTGGTCGCCTCCTACCAGCCCAATTCGCTGTTCTCCAACCAGGCGCGCGGCTTCTTCAAGGATCAGCGGGCCCACCGCATCGGCGACATCCTGACCGTGAGCGTCGCCATCGCCGACAAGGCCAATATCTCCAACACCACCAACCGCACGCGCACTTCCACGGGCGAGGCGGGTCTGGGCGGGGCGCTCGGCTCGCTCTTTGGCATGGCGGTGCCCGGCGTCGAGCCCTCCATCGAGACGAGCTCGGGCATCGGCGACAATGGCGCGGGCGGTGTCAACCGGTCCGAAAGCGTCGAGACGCAGGTGGCCGCCGTCGTCACCCAGGTCCTGCCCAACGGCAATCTCGTCATCGAGGGCCGGCAGGAAGTGCGGGTGAACTTCGAAGTCCGCGACCTGATCGTCGCCGGCATCGTCCGTCCCGAGGATATCCACGCCGACAACACCATTCCCTCCTCCAAGATCGCCGAAGCCCGCATCTCCTATGGCGGGCGCGGCCAGATCACCGATGTGCAGCAGCCCCGCTACGGCGCACAGATCATGGATGCGATCCTGCCGTTCTGAACCCCTTTCCCCGCCGCGTCGTCCTGATCCCCTTGGACGACACGGCATCCCCCGGGGCCGGGCTCCAGAAGGAGCAGCCCCATGCAGGGGGCGCAGCTTTCCCCGGCTGCGCCCTCCCCCTTTCCTCCTTGCGGAACGCCGGGCTCTTGCCAAAGGCGGCAGCCGGGTTTAGCCGAAATCAGTCCCCTCGGTGCGGTAACCGGCCAGCCCCATGTCGATCGCCGCCCCAGTCTCGCCCCGCCTGCTGCCGATCGTCATCGCTCTCGGGGTCAGCCAGATCATCGGCTATGGCACCGTGTTTTATGGCTACCCGATCTTCGCGCCGACAATGGCCCGGGATCTCGGGGTCGAAGAGGCGTTGGTCTTCGGGCTCCTCTCGGCCGGCCTTTTGATCAGCGGGCTCGCCGGGCCCTGGCTGGGGCGCACCATGGATCGGCTGGGCGCGGCGCGCGTCATGGCCGTGGGCAGCGTGCTCTCGGCGCTCCTGCTCGTCTGCATGGCCGCAGCCCCGGAGATCTGGAGTTTCGCACTCGCGGTGCTGGCGCTCCTCACCATATCGCCGACGGTCTTTTATTCGGCTGCCTTCGTTGCCGCGGCCGCCGCGAGCCCCACCCAGGCGCGCCGGCTCATCACCAACATCACGCTCATCGCAGGATTTTCATCGAGCCTCTTCTGGCCGCTCTCGGGCTTCCTGCTCGAAGCCATCGGCTGGCGCTGGGCGCTGGTTCTCTATGCTTTTGCCAACATCCTCATCGGCCTGCCCCTGCACCTCTTGGTCGCGCGGCTGACCGGGCCGGTCGCGATACGGACCCCGAAGGTCGGCGAGACCCACGCCACTCCCCTCGAAAGCCGCGCCCGTCGCCGCACCTTTTGGCTCGTCTCGCTGAGCTACGGTCTTTCAGCCCTGCCCGCATCGGCCATGGCGGTACATATCGTGCCGGTCTTCCAGAGCCTCGGGCTGGGGAGCACGGCCTATCTCATTTCGATGCTTTTCGGACCGGCGCAGGTCATCGCCCGGCTGGTGGATTCCATCTTCTGGCGCGGCTTCCACCCACTCGTCACCGCGCTCATCGCCTTCGGGTCGATCGCCATCTGCATGGGCATTCTCGTGCTGCCTTTGCCCCCGATCGTGGCGGCCCTTGCGTTCTCGGTATTTTTCGGCATCGGACAGGGGCTGACCTCGATCGTCATCGGCACCCTGCCGCTCGCACTGTTCGGCCATGACGGCTATGGCGAAATCGTCGGCCGCATCGGGCTCGTGCGCCTGATGTTCAGTTCGGGCGCGCCGCTGCTGCTGTCGATCATGCTCGCCAGCATCGGCATCGTGCCCGCCTTCGCCATCCTGTTCGTGGTCGCGCTCTTCGGGGTCATTCCGTTGCTCATTTTGTTGCGCGAGCATGGCTGGCGCGGCTGAGCCTTCGCACTTGTCCCGATGCGCATATCTGCCGGCGCATGATAGCACTGCCATCATGATGGCAAATTGCCCTGAAACTTTTGCAGGAAGGCGGACGTTCTTGCGAAGTCGGAGACCCATGGAGGCCATCATGAGCATTGGGGTGGGTATGGCGCTGGGCGTGGCCATTGGCGCTGCGATCGGCCTTGCAATCAACAATGTCACCATCGGCCTTGGCTTTGGTCTGGCGCTGGGAGCGGGGCTCAGCGGCATCTGGAGCGTCGTGACCGACGATCGCGACTGATCTGCGCTCATAGACAAGGCGCGACCATCTGCTAAACCTCGCGCAAAGAGCGAGGTCTGCATCGAATGTCCTTTGACCGACTTGATGAACTGGGGCGCCGGCTGGAGGCGCTGGAGCATGCTCAAGCCATGCTCGGGGTCGATGAAGCCGTGATGATGCCGACCGGCGGCGGCGAGAAGCGCGCCGAGTCGATGTCGGTGCTGGCCGGAATGGTCCACGAGATGGCTACCGCCCCCGAAGTCGCCGACTGGCTGGCGGAAGCCGAAGGCCAGGACCTCGGCGCCATCCAGCAGCGCGCAGTGGCCGAATTCCGCCGCGTTCACACCAACATGACCTGCCTTTCAGGCGATTTCGTCCGCCGCCAGGTCAAGGCCCGCATGCGGGCCGAGCAGCTCTGGCGCGAGATGCGCCCGCGCAGCGACTGGGCCGGCTTCCTGCCCGCCTTCGAGCAGGTGGTGGCACTGGCCCGCGAAGAAGCCCGGATGCGCGCCGAGGCGACCGGCCTTGCCCCCTATGACGCGATGATGGACCAGTACGATCCCGGCAACCGCGTCGCCGACATCGCGCCCGTCTTCGCCCGGCTCTCCGCCTTCCTCACCGATTTCGTGCCCGAGGCGCTCGAGGCGCAGGCACGCCGCGACTCGGCCCGCCCGAAGCGCAAGCTCGCAGGCCCCTTCCCGATCGACCGCCAGAAGGCCCTCGGCATGGCGATGATGGAAGCGCTCGGCTTCGATTTCGCCCATGGCCGGCTCGATGTCTCGCACCATCCCTTTTGCGGCGGCGTGCCCTCGGACGTGCGGATGACGACGCGCTACGATACCGCCGATTTCCTTTCGGCCCTTATGGGAACGCTGCACGAAACCGGCCATGCGCTTTACGAACAGGGCCTGCCGGCCGAATGGTCGCACTGGCCGGTCGGCCGCGCGCGCGGCATGGCGTTCCATGAAAGCCAGTCGCTGTTCGTCGAAATGCAGCTTGCCCGCAGCCCCGAATTCTGGGCCTGGGGCCTGCCGCTCCTTGGCGAGCATCTGGGTCCCGAGGCCGTTTCGGACTGGACCGTTGAGGACATTCTGGGCCACGTGCATCGCATCGAGCGCGGGCTCATCCGCGTCGATGCCGACGAAGCGACCTATCCCCTCCACATCATCCTTAGGTTCGAACTCGAACAGGGGCTGATCGACGGCACGCTTGCGCCGGCCGATATCCCGGAGGCTTGGGACGCCGGCATGCGGGCATCGCTGGGGCTTTCAACCCGCGATGACCCGGCCAACGGCCCGATGCAGGATGTGCATTGGCCCTCGGGTGCGTTCGGCTATTTCCCGAGCTACACCCAGGGCGCGCTGATCGCCGCGCAGCTGCGCGCCGCCATGGCCCGCGACATCCCCGATCTCGATGACCATGTGCGCGAGGGCCGCTTCGTATCCCTCAATGACTGGCGCCGCGAAAAGATCTGGTCGCTCGCCTCGACGCTCTCGACGCCCGACCTGCTGGTCGCCGCAACTGGCGAGCCGCTCAATCCGGGCTATTTCGAGGACCATCTCAAAGCCCGTTATCTCGGCGCCTGACGAACGGGCCTGCCGCTCAGCGGCAGGCTTCGCTCACCGACTGGATCTCGGGATAGGCTGCGGCCACCCGGAAGTCGACGGCCAGCGAGCGCGAATTGACCGGCTGGATACGCACCCTCAACGTGTCGGCCCCGGCGAACTGCCCGAGGAACATCCGGCTTTCGGTTGAGCTGAAATAGCCCAGTTCGGTATTGCTCTGCGAAGCCGGCAGGTTGCGCACGAAGGGCGGGTTCTGATCGAACTGGAAGGTGATGGCGCCGTTGTTTCCGGTGATGCTGACCAATTGTCCCGCAAATCCGAACAGCACCTGCAACTGCCCGGCCTCGCAGGCAATCGTTAGTTGCGCCTGATCGCGTCCGCTTGGCCGTGCCGGGATCAGCTGCTCGGACGCGATCACCACCGCGCCCTCGCGTTCGGGGACCGGCGCTCCTCCAAAGAGCGCGTCATAGCAGGCGAGGCGCTGCGCATCAGACGGAATGAGCGCGCAGGAGGCGGCATCCTGCGCCGTTACAGAAACCGGCAGGGCCGCAAGTACGATCAGGGCCGCCGCCAGTCCAGTTCCGCTTCGCACCGATTGCACTCCCTTGCGTGTTGTTGGCAGAGACTATCGCGAGTGCGCGCTCCGAGCGCAACCCGTTGGACCGGTTGACATGTGGGGCTCAATCCCTATCTTGCAACCTCCCGCAACCGGACCGGCAGGTGCATGATGGATGTGACCTTGAGAGATCGCTTCGCCTTGATCGCTCATCGGACACATACGTATGCCAGCTTCCATCGTCCTTCGCGGGGTTTCCGCCACAACGCCTGACGGCACGGCGCTTTTTTCGGGCCTTGACCTCTCCTTTGCCGCCTGCCGCACTGGGCTTGTCGGCCGCAACGGGGTGGGCAAATCCACGCTGCTGCGCATCATCGCAGGCCTCGCCGCGCCCGCGTCGGGGGCTGTCGAGAGGCCCGCGCGCCTTGCGATGCTCGGCCAGCAGGTCGCGCCACGTGCCGACGATACCATTGCCTCGGCATTCGGCATTGGTGACGCTCTTGCCCGTCTTCAACGGCTCGAAGCCGGCATCGGATCGCTCGACGATGCCGCAGAGGCGGACTGGACCCTGCCGTCGCGCCTCGAAGACGCCCTTGTGCGGATCGGGCTTGCAGGTCTTGCCCCCGAACATCGGCTCGACCAGCTGAGCGGTGGCCAACAGACCCGCATCGCGCTGGCCGCCGCCCTGTTCGAGTCGCCCGACTTCATCCTGCTCGACGAGCCGACCAACAATCTCGACGCCGAGGGTCGCAGGGCCATTGGCGACATGCTGGCCGGCTGGCGCGGGGGTGCCATCGTCGTCTCGCATGATCGCGCGCTTCTGCGCCAGATGGACCAGATCGTCGAACTCACCAGCCTCGGCGCCACGCTCTATGGCGGCAATTTCGATCACTATGCCGAGCGCAAGGCCATCGCGCTGGAGGCGGCCGAACGTGCCGCCGAGGGGGCGGAGCGGCGCGCCGAGGCTGTCGATCGCCGCATCCAGGCCCAGTCCGAGCGCAAGGCACGTTCCGATGCGCGCGGGCAGAAAACGCGTGCCCGCAACGACATGCCCAAGATCCTGCTCGATGCGCGAAAAGATCGGGCCGGCCGCACCGCTGCCGGCAATGCGGTGCAGGCGTCGCGCCTGCGAGAGACGGCAGAGGCCGATGCCGAAGCGGCTCGCGCCCGGCTGGAGATCATCGCGCCTGTCGCGCTGAGCCTCGGGCCATCGGGACTGTCAGCAGGCACCCGCGTTCTGGACGTCACGGGGCTCACGGGCGGGCATAACCTGGAGCGTCCGACGATCGAGGGGTTTTCCCTCACCGTGACCGGTCCCGAGCGCATTGCCATCACCGGCGTCAATGGCAGCGGAAAGTCGACGCTGCTCGCTCTCCTCACCGGGGCCCTCGCCCCCATGGCCGGGCTGGTGCGCAGAGCGGTGCCGTTCGCCCATCTCGACCAGCAGGTCAGCCTCCTCGACCGCGCCCTGCCGCTCCTCGACAATTATCGCCGCCTCAATCCCGATGACGATGAGACTGCCGCCCGCACCGCCCTGGCGCGCCTCAGGTTCCGAGCCGATCGGGCGCTGGTGCGTGTCGGCACCATGAGCGGGGGCGAGATGCTGCGCGCCGGGCTGGCCTGCACCATCGGCGCGGGCCGGCCGCCGCAGGTGCTGCTGCTCGATGAGCCCACCAACCATCTCGACCTCGAAGCCATTGCCGCCGTGGAAGCCGGCCTCAATGCCTATGACGGGGCGCTGATCGTGGTCAGCCACGATCGCGATTTCCTCGCCGCCATCGGCATCACGAGAGAAATCACGCTCTGAAACAACAAGGGGCCTCGGCGATGTGCCGGAGCCCCTTTGCAAAGCGATGTCGTGAGCCGCTATTCGTCGCGATAGACCTTCTCGCGCCGCTCATGCATCTCCTGCGCCTCGAGCGACAGGGTTGCTATGGGGCGGGCGTCGAGCCGCGCGATGCCGATCGGCTCGCCGGTTTCCTCGCAATAGCCATAGGTGCCGTCTTCGATGCGCTTGATCGCGGCGTCGATCTTGGAGATCAGCTTGCGCTGCCGGTCGCGCGTCCTAAGTTCGAGGGCACGATCGCTCTCCGATGAAGCGCGGTCGGCCATGTCGGGGTGGTTCTGGCTTTCTTCCTGCAGGTTTTCCAGCGTCTCGCGGCTTTCTCGCAGGATCTCTTCCTTCCAGCGCTCAAGCTTCTTACGGAAGTAGTCCCGCTGCCGCGGATTCATGAACGGCTCGTCTTCAGAGGGCCGATAGTCGAGAACTTGAACCGATGACATGCGAGACAACACTCCCATAGGCCGCCAAGGCGGCCTGTATAGTCGCGCATGCACCCCCGCACAAGCGCGGAAGAAAGATGGTTAAGCCTATGTGATCGGCTTGCCTCAGGCCGGAAAATGCCCGCGCTTGGCAAGCTCCACCCGGGCGCGGAGCTCGATATCGGCAAGAAGTGCCGCAACATCGGCGGGGATGAACTCGCGGGGCTGCGATAGCAGCGCCATCAGCCGGTTGAGCCGGCCCTCGCTCGGCTGCCCTGCCAGAAGATCGGCCTGAAGCCCTTCCAGCGCCTCGATGAGGCCACGGCCGCGCCGCACCGCCTTGCGCTTGGATTGCAGCGCATCATCGACCGCCTGCAGGGCCAGCAGAGCGTCAATACCCGTAAAGCTCGCCGCCGGAGCGGCGCCGGCCGCCTGGCTCGCCGACCGCTCGGGCTGGAGCGTGAAGCTGCCCTCAGCCTGCGGCCGACCCGTCGCGCGCGTCACCGGCCCACCGATCCTGTTCTGCCCCTCGATCCGCACCGGCACTCCGACTCGCTGGCCGCCACACACCCGGCAAATCTTGCCCCTCGTGGTTAACAGCACGTTAACCGGCCCGGCATTTCCTGCCGAGCCAAGTTTCTGCACCTGCACGTCTCCAGCTATATCAGGCACTTAGAGACGATTTCTCACTTGGCATGCTTTTCGCAAAGCTTATGGGCAATGCAGCGGGCTCGAGCCTGCCCACCTTGCCGGAGACGTCCCGATGATCATCAGCAAATGGAAATGGCCGCTGGCTGCCGCGCTTCTCCTGCTCGGGCTGTTCGGCGCCATGGCCGACGCCACCGCCGCCTCCGCGCGCATCAAGGACATCGTCGATATCGAAGGCGTGCGCGAAAACCAGTTGATCGGCTACGGCCTCGTGGTGGGCCTCAACGGCACCGGCGACAGCCTCAACAACTCGCCCTTCACCCGGCAGAGCCTGCAGTCCATGCTCGAACGGCTGGGCGTCAACACGCGCGGCGAGAGCATGCGCACCGCCAATGTCGCGGCGGTCATGGTCACCGCCAACCTGCCCGCCTTCGCCACCCAGGGCAGCCGCGCCGATGTGGCCGTATCGGCTCTGGGCGATGCCAACAGCCTGCAAGGGGGCACGCTACTCGTCACTCCGCTGCTCGGCGCCGATGGCGAAGTCTATGCCATTGCCCAGGGCCCGGTCGCCATCAACGGCTTCCGCGCCGAAGGCAATGCCGCCACCATTGTTTCGGGCGTGCCCACCACGGGCCGCATCTCGGGCGGCGGGCTGATCGAGCGTGAGATCGGCTTCGCGCTCGGCTCCCAGCGCAGCCTGCGCCTCGCGCTGCGCAATCCCGACCTCACCACCGCGCGCCGCATCGCCCTCGCCGTCAACGACTTCATCGGCGTGCCAACCGCCACGCCGGAAGATCCGGGCACCATCCGCCTGCACCTGCCGCGCAACTTCAACGGCAATATCGTCGACCTCCTGACCGACATCGAGCAGCTCGTCGTCGAAATCGACATGCCCGCAAAGATCGTCATCGACGAAAACAGCGGCATCATCGTCATGGGGCGCGATGTGCGCGTCTCGACGGTCGCGGTCGCCCAATCCAATCTCACCGTCACCATTGCCGAAAGCCCCACCGTCGTTCAGCCCAATCCGCTGAGCCTGGGCACCACAGCCACCGAGCAGCGCACCGACCTCTCGGTCGACCTGCGCGAAACCAATCTGGGCATGGTGGGCGAAACCGTCACCCTCCAGCAGCTCGTCGATGGCCTCAATGCACTCGGCATCGGCCCGCGCGACATGATCGGCATCCTGCAGGCCATCAAGGCCGCCGGGGCGCTGCAGGCCGAGATCGAGGTCATCTGATGGCCACCACTCCGCTCGGCCCCGCCGCCCTTTCCGCCTACTCCCCGGCCGCGATCACCCGCGCGCGCCAGCAGGCCGAGGAGCTCGAAGGCGTCTTTCTCCAGACCCTCGTCAAGGAGATGTTCGCCACCACCCAGCAATCGGGCGAAACGGGCTTCGGCGGCGGCTTTGCCGAGGAGACCTGGCGCGGCTTGCAGGCCGAAGAGATGGCCGGGGCCATGGCGCGGGCCGGCGGCATCGGGCTCGCCGACCAGATCGTCGCCGATCTGCTTTTCGTGCAGCAGGCCGCCGGACCGTGTCCCGCGCGGCCTTCCGCCTGATCCTTGTGAGGAAGCTTTCCATGTCAAATGCCGCAAGGCGCATCGCCGCGCTCGACGATCTCGATGCTGCCGCCCTCTGCACCCGCGCCGGCGATCTCCTCGACGCGCTCGCCCGCATCACCAATGAGGAAACGACCCTCCTGCGTGCAGGGCATTTCCAGCAGGCTGGACATCTTGGCGCAGAAAAAGCCACCATCGCGCAGGATTATGTCGGAATCTCAAGGTCCGTGCAGCGGCAGGCCGAGCGGTTGCGCTCCGAGGAGCCGGCCGCCTTCGCAACCCTCGTTTCGGGGCAGGAGCGCCTCGCCACGCAACTGGCCGAAAACCTCAAGGTCATCGCCACCATGCGGCGCGTGACCGATGATCTGCTGACCGATGTCGCCCAAACGGTCGGCCGGACGACCCGCGCAACCACCTATGGCGCCAACGCCCGAATGGGCGCGCCACAGGCGCATGCGGCGCGCGGCATTGCCATCAACCGGGCGCTTTGAGCGGCATTTGCCTCAAACCCCGGCGATCGCGATAAGCCTGTCTTAGGCCGGACATGCCCTCATCTGCCACGATGCAGATGGAGGCGGCCCTGTCCGAGACGTACGCCAGTACCAGGGTTGGCATGCGGCGCGGCACCCTTGCCGAGTTCCGCTCGCGCACCCTTCTCGGCGAACTGCCCGACCGGAGCGTGACCGACGATGCGGTCGAGGCCCCGGCGCCTGCTCCACCGGTAGAGGCAGCCGGCTCGCCTCCCTTGCCGCCCGAACCGCGCTCGACCCTGCCTTTTCTGGCAGCCTTGCTCGCTGAAAAGCTGCGGCTGCCACGGCCCGCGCCCACCCCGGCAGCCCTGCCCGCGCACCTGCACGGCCGTCCGCGCAGCGATCGACGCGTCTGAGCACGATCTGCGAGCGCGTCCCGGCCAACACCTTGGCCCTGTTAACGCTTCTTTACGAACCCTCTGCCAATAGTCGGCCCCATGCGCCCCAGAAGGAGGCGCCTGCGTCAGAACGGTTGCTCAGAAGAGGAATATCTCATGGCCGACGTCACCCTTTCGAAGGCGGTTCGCTCGAACCTCCTCAGCCTCCAGTCCACCGCCGCAGCCATGGGCAAGACCCAGGAGCGTCTTGCTACCGGCCTCAAGGTGAACTCGGCTCTCGATAACCCCACCAATTTCTTCACGGCCTCCTCGCTCAACAGCCGCGCGTCCGATCTGAACCAGCTGCTCGACTCGGTGTCGAACGCGGTGCAGACCATCGCTGCCGCCGACAAGGGCCTGACCGCGATCACCAAGCTGGTCGAATCCGCCCAGGCCACTGCCCGCCAGGCGCTCCAGACCTCCGCGACCGTCGAGACCAGCACCACCACCGGCGCTGCGCCCGAAGAGCTGGCCCGCGTTGTCGGGGGCACCTATGCCGCCCCGTCGGGTTCGAACGCGACCCTGACCATCAATGGCTCTGACGTTACCATCACCGATGGCGCCAACATTGCCACGGCCGTGCAGGCCATCAATGACGCCAACATCACCGGTGTGACCGCAAGCGTCGGCACGGGCACGGATTCGGGCAAGATCGTCCTGACCGGTTCGGCCAATACCGACATCGCCGTTACCACGGCCACCGCCGGCTTCGCGGGCACCGAGAGCGATACCTACACCGCCGCCAACCCCGGCACGACCACCACCAGCACCAGCGCGAACCCCAAGCGCGAAGAGCTGCGCACCCAGTATAACGACCTGCTCTCGCAGATCGACCAGTTGGCCAAGGATTCCGGCTTCAACGGCGTGAACCTGCTCGATGGCGACAGCCTCGAAGTGCTGTTCAACGAAGATGGCTCGTCCAAGCTGGCCGTCACCGGCGTAACCTTCAACGCTGCAGGCCTCGGGCTCGATGCGCTCGCCTCGGGTGACTTCGACAACAACAGCGACATCAACGCTACGCTGAACGACCTCAAGGCCGGCATCGACTCGCTGCGCACCCAGGCCGCCAAGTTCGGCTCGAACCTGTCGGTCGTCGAAACCCGCCAGGATTTCACCAAGAACATGATCAATGTTCTCGAGACCGGCGCCGCCAACCTGACCCTGGCCGACAGCAACGAGGAAGCCGCGAACCTCCTCGCGCTCCAGACCCGCCAGCAGTTGAGCTCCACCGCCCTGTCGCTCGCGAGCCAGGCCGACCAGAACGTGCTGCGTCTCTTCTGATCCCTTCAGTCCGGCAGTTTTTACGAAGGCGGGCTCCGGCCCGCCTTTTTCGTTATACTGGCGGCGCGCCCGCTACGCGGCGCTGGCAAAGGCGGAAGGGCGGCTGATGGCACTCAAGGTCGAATTGCGGCCCGGCGAACGGCTGATCGTAGGCAATTGCGTCATCACCAATTCCGACCAGCGCACGCGGCTTTTCATCGAGGGGCGCACGCCTATCCTGCGCGAGAAGGACATCCTCTCCCCCGCCACGGCCGACACGCCGGCCAAGCGCATCTACCTGGCCATACAGCTCATGTATCTGGGCGACGAGAGTGCCGCTTTGAGGCGGCAGTATTTCGAGCTCGTCACCGATCTGGTGCGCGCCGCGCCCTCCACCACGACTTTGGTGGATGAGATCAACAACGAGATATTAACCAACTCTCATTATAAAGCTCTGAAGGCGGCAAAGAAGCTCGTCGCATACGAACAGGATCTTCTCTCAAATGCAGCATCAGGCAGCGCAGGCCTATCAGCAGGTGGCGAAGCGGACCGGTAGCCCGCGCGACCTCGAGGCCAACCTTCTGTCCCGTTCGGCCACCGACCTTCAGCGCATCCGCGAGAACTGGGATGCGAGCAATGCCGATCTCCCATCCGCGCTGCGCTTCAACCGCAAGCTGTGGAACATCTTCCTGACCTCGGTCACGCGTCCCGAAAACCCGCTGCCGGCCGCCATTCGCCAGAACGTCGCCAATCTCGGGATCTTCGTTCTGAGCCACACCCTCAAGGTCGAGATCGCGCCCGACCCCGCCAAGCTCGACGTCCTGATCTCCATCAACCGCGAACTCGCCGCCGGCCTCCGCGCCGCCCGCTAGTTCGAGCCGACCTCTCGCCCCCTCTCCCTGAGGGGGTTCGAGCCGTGCCGAAGGCCAAATCGCTCCTGAGGAGCGATTTGAGGGGAGAAGGCCATGAGAGCTATGCTCGAATGGCGTGAGGGTTGGGGTGGAGGGTTCAGCCTCTCAGCTCCAACACCAAATCTGAACCCCTCATCGGGCCCTAACGGGCCACCTTCTCCCCGAGAGGGGAGAAGCGAAGAGCCGCCTCAGAGGTAATTCACGAGGCTCAGCTGGCTGACCAGCGCCGTCGTCTGGTAGCTCGCTTCGAGGCGGGTCTTGAGCGCGAGGATTTCCGCGGCCACCTGCTCGGGCGCAATGCCTTCGATGCCGGCGCGGAGGCTTTCGAGCTGCTCGGAATAGGCCTTCTGCTGGCCCGAGACCCGCTCGATGCGCGTCTTGGCGAGGCTGATCTCCACCGTGATCGATTGCAGCGAGCCGGGTGCGTTGGCAGTCGTCTCGGCCATCTGTGACAATTGCCGGCGCGCCACGGCATCGAAGCGATCGCGCGACGTCGCGTCGCCCTCGGGATAGGTCTCGCTCGCCATCACCGCCAGGGTGCGCACCAGCCGCGTGATGCCGGCTTCGTTGGCCTGGACGCCGTAGCCGACGGTCGCCGCATCATCGATCTTGGCAGAGACGCTCGATCGCGCATCGGCACTGTCCTGCCCGCGATACCACTGCACCGTGTCGCCGGTCGTCGCGGGCCGCAAGGCCGTCGCCGTCTCGAAGGGCGGGCCGTCGATCCGCATCTGCGTCTCGCCCTGCCCGGCAAAGAACATCTCTGCTGCCGCAAAGGATGACGCGACCGCCAGTTCGCGCGTCGCCGCGCCCGAAAGCGCCGTACCAATGGCCGCTGCCAGGTTGGCCGCCGTGTCGGCCGGTGTCGCGCCAATCGCAAAGCTGCCGGCCCCGGTGCCCCCGGCCGTGACGCTGACCTCGGTCTTGGTGCCATCGGGCAGGTCGAGGCCGATGGTGTAGCGCGTGCCGGATGGCGGCTGGGTCGCCAGCGAAATGCCAAGACTTGCCGGATCGCCCGTCGGCTGCGTCAACCCGGCCTGGGCCGGGCTGGCATTGAGCGTTGCGAGCTTGAAGCCGAAGGGGTGGGCTCCGTCTTCGGCAACCGTCACGCTCGTGCCGCTTGCAGTTGCGGTCAGCCGCCCCATCCCGCCCGCACCGAGATCGGCCAGCTTGCGCTCTGCCGCGACGATCCTGAACCCGGCCTTGCCCGCCTCGCCGTCGAGCACGGCCGAGGCGCTCGTAACCGGCTTGCCGTCGACGGCATTGCCACCGAACAGGTAGCGCCCGGCCATTTCGCCATTGAGCAGGTTCATCACCTCGTCGAGCCGCGCCGCGGCCTGGCTCGGGGCCGTGGCGAGATTGATGTTGCCCTGCCCGTAGCCGCCCACGTTCATCAGCCCGCGCGTTTCCCCGGCGATCGCGTCGAGCCGCGACAGGCTCGAAGCCATGGCGTCGATGCGCAGCGACACTGCCGTCATGGTGTTGCCATAGCCCTCGATCCGCGCCATCCGCGCCCTGATGGTCAGGTCGAAATAGCGCTCGCTGCCCAGCTCGGCGAGGCTTGCATGCTTTTCGCCCGTCGCCAGCTGCTGCTGCAGCGTGTCGAACTGCGTGCGCATGCTGGTCATCAGCCGCGTGCTGGACTGGATGGGGTAATAGCGGTTGTCGATGACGCTCATCGGGGTCCTCAGATGCGCAGCAGCGTGTCGAGCAGTTCCTGCACCACCGAGAGGATGCGGGCATTGGCGGCGTAGGCGTTCTGCAATTCCATCAGCCGGGCCATTTCCTCATCGACATTGACGCCATAGGCCTTGTCCATGCGCTGGACCACCGCCTCGAGCGCCAGCATCTGGGTGTCGCGGGCGCTGATGGCGTTGGCCACCACCGTGCCCTGCTGGTCCATCACCTGCGCGACGATCTCACCCAGCGAGCCCGAAAGCCTGTAGCCCGTGCCAGCCGGGGTGACGCCGGTGCCGGTGGAAAAGCTCGTGTTCGACAGGCGCTCGACCATCAGGTCGACGCGTTCGGTGTCGCCCAGCGTCGCGCCCGCCTGATGCTGCACGAGAAGAGTGTTGTTGGAAACGACTGCCGGATTGACGCGGATGCGGCCGGCAAAGCCCTGTCGCTGCCCCGCCCCGTCGACGCTGTCGGTAAAGGCCGCCCCGGCACTGTCGACGAACAGCCCGAGCGCCGCGCCATCGCCCTGGAGCGCGGTGGCCGTGCGCCGCGCTGCGAGGGCGGAGACGGTGATGGTATTGCCCACCCCATCATCGAGTACCCGCAGGACGCTGCCGCTGCCCGAAAGCGTCAACCCCGGACCCAACGCCGCCTGCAGTCCGGCGGCAACCCCGGCCGCGCCACCGGCAAAGCTGAGGCCGATGGTGCGCACGCCGTCCGGCCCGGTCCGGTCCATCGGCAGCTGTGCCGGATCCTCCACCCGCACCACGCGCACCGAGCGGGCCTGTCCGTTCTGGGTATAGTCGAGCAGGATGTCGTTGCCGGCCGCAAGCCCGGAGATATCGACTTCCAGCCCCTGCTGCGGCCCCACACTGGCCGGGCTGCCGTCCGTCCTGATGGTGGAAAAGGCCTGCGCCAGCGAGGCTGCGATATCGTCCAGCTGGTTCTGCGCCGTCACCAGCGTCTTGTCGCGCAGCTCGATCAGCGCCGCGAGTTCACCCGAGCCGAACACAGACTGCTGGATCGCATCGAGCGTCAGCCCCGAGGCCGAGCGCACGGTCAGCGAAGCGACGCCCGACCGGGTCGGGTCGAGGCTCACGAGGTTGCCCGCGGAGAGCTGGCCCCCGCTTTCAAAGCTCAGCTGGGCCGCCTTGAGGTCGATGAGCCCCACCCCCGACCGCGTCATGATCGAGACGGTGTCGTCCGACCGGTAGTCGACACGGATGTCGACGAGTTCCGAAAGCCCGGCCACCAGCCTGTCGCGCTGGTCGAGCATCGCCGAACGCGCGCCCAGATCGGTGCTGCGGTCGGCGAGCTTGAGGTTGATGTCCTCGAGGCTCCTCAGGGTCTGGTTGATGGTCGTCACATGTCCGGCGATGCGGGATTCGGCATCCCGCCTTAGCCCCTGCACCTCGCCCGAAAGCCGGTTGAGCGTTTCGGCCATCGCCTGCGCTTCGGCCACGGCCCCGGCCCGCGCCGAATAGGCCTCGGGGCTCGTCGCCAGCGTCTGCAGCGAGGCCGAGAAGGTGCTCAGCGCGGTGTCGAGCGATCCGGCGCTGCCCGGCTTGCCCAGCGCCGTCTGCAACCTGTCGAGAAAGCTCGCCCGTGCATTGGCGTAGCCGGCATCGGCCGTGGAGCGGGTGTAATAGCTTTGCAGGCTCTGGTCGAAGGCGCGCTGCACCCCGGCCGAGCGCACATAGCTGCCCGAGGCGCCGAGCCCGTCGACCGTCGAGATCGACTGCCTGTGATAGCCCGGCGTTCCCGAATTGGCGATATTGCGCGACAGGACTTCCAGATTGCTCTGGTTGACCGACATGCCGGCAAGCGCATTGTTGAGGGTGACGCCGAGGCCCATGAGCGCGTAACTCCGCTAGTCGCCGTTGATCAGCGGACCATGTTGAGGGCTTCCTGCATCATCTCGTCGGCGGTCGAAACGATGCGGGTGCCCGCCGCATAGGCCTGCTGGGTCACGATTAGCTTGGTGAATTCCTCGGAGATGTCGGTGTTGGAGCTTTCGAGCGAGGCCCCGAGGATGCCGCCTTCGAGGTTGAAGATCGGCTCGCCGCTGTCGGAGGTCGCTGCGAACACCCCGCCATCCATGCGCTTGAGCTGGTTGGCGGCGTTGAATTCGGCGATCACCACTTGCGCCACTTCTAGCTGCTGGCCATTGCTGTAGGTCACCACCACGCGGCCGCTGTCGTTGATGGCGACCGACACATATTCACCCGCCGCGTAGCCGTTCTGGCTCAACGTCGTCACCTGCGCGGTGCCGTTGGGGTCGTTGAACTGGGTGATGCCGTTGGGGCCGTGCTGGAGCGTGATGTTGCCGATCGACACGCCGTTCACCGTCAGCCCCGTCAGCGGCGTCGCAGTCACCGGCGGATTGAGCGCGCCATCGGCGCCGAAGGTGTAGTCGATTCCCACATTCTGCCACATCGGCTGGCTGCCGGTGGCTTCCGAATTGGTCATGTAAAAGAGGTTCCAGCGGTCGACCCCGCCTTCCGCCTCGCTCGAGATCTTGGCCCAGCGCATCTGCACGTCGGCCGGCGCGCCGTTCTGCGCATAGACCGTGATCGCGCCGCCAGCCACCGACTGGGCGATGAAATCGACCGAATTGGCCGCCGAGACCGTCGCGACGCGGGCCGCCTGCGAGTTGAGCACCGGCGCGTTGCTGGTCGACGCCAGCCCCAGTCCGGCGGGCGCCGAGGCGACGGCAAAGCTCTGGCTCGTATTGGTGCCAAGGCTGATCGCAACCGCGCCCGTGCCGTTTCGCGCGACCGTGGCATCGGCTGTGCCCGCCACGCCCGATGCCCGCAACTGGGCCTGGATCGCGGCCAAAGCCGCATCGATATCAACCAGCCCGGCTTCCACATCGATGCCGATATTGCTGCCCGAATAGGCGCCGAGCGCCCCGTCGTAGAAATCGAAAGTCAGGGTCGAGCTGCCGACCGTCAGGCTCATGGACTGGCCGGCCGGCATCACGCTCGCCGCATCGGCCGTGCCGGTAAGAACCGCCGACCCCGTGGTGCCGGCGGCCACATCGGGCGCGACGGTCATGAAATCCGAGGCCTTGAGCAGCTCGCTGCCGGCAACGCCCTGGGCGATCTTGTAGGCGTCGGTGTTGGGCTGCTGGGGCAGGTTCAACTGGTAGTTGATGCGCGTGCTCGGCGCCGCGGGCAGGAAGGCGTTCGAAAGCTGCAGCACCTGCGGCACAGAACCCGAGATGTTCTGCGTTGCCGGATCGATAGCGAGGCCCTTGAGGTAATAGCCCGAGCCATTGACCAGATAGCCGTTCTTGTCGATGTCGAAATCGCCGCGCCGCGTATAGAGGTTCTGTCCGGCAAACACCGGATTGCCATCCGACTGCGAGATGCGCGGCTCGACGATGAAGAAGCCATTGCCATTGATGGCCATGTAGGTATCGGTCGAAACCGCCTTGATGTCCCCCTGCAGCGCATTGGTGGCGCGCGACTGGGCCAGCACCGAGCCGGCTGCCTGCTGGGTGCGCGGTGCATCGGCGATCAGGTCGATGAAGTCGGTATCGATGCGCTTGAAGCCGGTGGTCTGGGAATTGGCGATGTTGCCCGAAATATTCTCGAGCGCGAAGGACTGGGCCTTGAGCCCGGTCACCGCCGTCGTCATCGCACTGTAGATACCCATCTGCCACTCCATTGCCGCAAGCGATGCGCGCCCGAACCGCGGGACGCCGCACCTGTCCATCCCTTTCAAAGCAAGCCTGATGCCAAGCCGGGGCCCCAGCAATTCCAGGGGTTTGGGCGCTGCTCGGCCCGCAGCACCCGCCCCGGCCGGCAAGCCGTGCCGGCGTCCCGGCAGCTTTTGCCCAGCGCTTGCGGGCACGATTGCGATGGTCTAAAGCCGAACGCGCCTTTCCGGGGAAAAGCCGATGCTGTTCGAAACGAGAGACGAGTTTGTGTCCGCCCCCGGCCATGCCGTCACCGTCTTCGGCATGGCGGGCGTCGGCAAGACCTGGCTGGCCGCCATGCTGCGCCGCCACCGCTGGTTCCATTATTCAGTCGATTACCGCATCGGCACCCGCCATATGGGCGAGTTCATCGTCGACAATTTCAAGCGCGAAGCGATGAAGGTTCCCTTCCTGCGCGATCTCTTGCGCTCGGATTCCATCTACATTTCGTCCAACATCACCTTCGACAATCTCGACCCGCTCTCGAGCTATCTGGGCACGCCGGGCGATCCGTCGCGCGGCGGCCTGCCCTTTGCCGAATACCAGCGGCGACAGGAGCAGCACCGGGTCGCCGAAATCTCGGCCCTGCTCGATGTGCCGACCTTCATTGATCGCGCCAAGGTGCTCTATGGTTATGATGATTTCATCGCCGATACCGGCGGCTCGCTGATCGAGGTCATTAATCACGACAACCCGGCCGATCCGGTGGTTGCGGCGCTGACCCGTCATACGGCGCTGCTCTATATCCGCGGCACCGATGCCGATGCCGAAAAGCTCATCGCGCGCTTCAAGGCCAGCCCCAAGCCGATGTATTACCGGCCGCAGTTCCTCGTTGCCAAATGGGCCGAGTACAAGCGCCTCAACGGCGTCGCTCACGATGATGATGTCGATCCGGCCGGCTTCGGGGCCTGGGGCTTCGAGGCGCTGCTGCATGACAGGCTGCCGCGCTACCAGAAGCTGGCGGACAATTTCGGCTATTGCGTCGATGCCGCCGACCTTGCAACCGTGCGTGACGGTGCCGATTTTCTCGACCTGATGGGCAAAGCCATCGCATCGCGAATGCGCTGAGCCCTCATGGCTTTGAGGCAATGGCCAGACGGCCTCGGGCCTCGCCATGGGGGCTTCTCGCCTGTCTCGCTCGCCCTTTGGACCGGGCCTGAGACCTGCGAGCCATCAAGCACGAGGCCTGCCCTTTTTTGCAAAGACGAGGCATATCATGCCCATCCGCATTCCAGACGACCTGCCTGCCCGCAAGACCCTCGAAGACGAGGGCCTCATGGTCATGGATTCCACCCGCGCCGCCCGCCAGGATATCCGTCCGCTGCAGATCGGGCTGCTCAACCTCATGCCCAACAAGGAGCGGACCGAGACCCAGTTCGCGCGGCTCGTGGCGGCCACTCCGCTCCAGGTCGATCTCACGCTGGTGCGCGTCACCGATCCGGGCTCGCGCAACACGCAGGAAGACTATCTCAACAGCTTCTACAAGCAGTGGGATGAGGTGCGCGATCGCCGCTTCGACGGCTTCATCGTCACCGGCGCCCCCATCGCCAACCTGCCCTTCGCGGAGGTGCGCTACTGGCCCGAGATGGTCGAGATCATGGACTGGACGCAGACCAACGTGCACCACACCATGTTCATCTGCTGGGGAGCGCAGGCGGCTCTGCACCATTTCCACGGCGTGCGCCGCCGCCGGATGGAGACCAAGGCCTTCGGCGTCTTCCGGCACCACATCGTCAATCCGCGTTCCCCGCTGCTGCGCGGCATGTCCGACAGCCCGATGATCCCCGTGTCGCGCTATAACGACATTGATCGGGCCAGCCTTGGACCCGACCTTGAGGTGCTGATCGATAATCCCGACATCGGGGTTTGCATGCTCGCCGACCGCCGCTATCGGGCGGCCTACATGCTCAACCACTTGGAGTATGACAACCGCTCGCTCGCCGACGAATATCACCGCGACCTGGCGGCGGGGCTCGATCCGGCTTTGCCGGTCAACCTCTACCCCGATGGCGATACCAGCGTGGAGCCCGAGAACCGCTGGCGCAGCCACGGCCATCTCCTGTTCCAGAACTGGATCAACGAGATCTACCAGACCACGCCTTTCGCCCTCGCCGATATCGGCAAGTCCGGCGCCTGAGGCCAGATTGAACCGGCAGTTCGTGCAGTTCCATCGGCTCGTGCGTCCCCTCTCCCTTAAAGGGAGAGGGCTAGGGTGAGGGGCCTGCCCCACGCGAGATCGCGAGGCCCCCTCACCCGGCGCTCCGCGCCGACCTCTCCCCCAAAGGGAGAGGTGACGAGAGCCGCGTTACCTGACGTTTCCCGCGACGATCAGACGGCGATCTTGCCGCCACCCTGCTTGGTGACAACCACAACCGACGGACGCACCGGCAGGTTGGGGTTGAAATCGGGCCAGCGGGTCGCCGGATCTTCGTAGTAGGACGGGCGGCCATGGCCGTCCCAGTCTTCGCCGCCATCGCCCGGATGCTGCACGGCCAGGAACAGCGTCTCGCCATTGCGGGTGAACACCGGACCGCACATCTCGGCGCCAACCGGCACGCGGTAGAAGAGGCGCGACGTGCCGCGGCCTTCGCCTTCGGTCTCGACCGCCCAGAGCCCGTCCGTACGGCCGGTATCGGTGGGGTTGTTGCCGTCGGTGGAAACCCAGAGCCGGCCATCGGCGTCGATGGCGCAGTTGTCGGGCATGCCGAACCAGCCATTCTCGGTGGTCGCGGTCGAGAAGGTGGCACCCACTTCGGCAACCGAGGGGTCGCCGCATTTGAGCAGCACTTCCCATGTGCCCTTGGTCGCGGCGAAGTCACCGCCCTCTTCGGCGATCTCGATGATGTGGCCGAAGGCGTTCGAGGCACGCGGGTTCGCCGCGTGGATCTGCTCGGCCGTGCGGCGGGTGTTGTTGGTCAGCATGAGGTAGACCTTGCCGTTGGCGGCATTGGGCTCGACATCCTCGGGGCGGTCCATCTTGGTGGCGCCGAGCAGGTCGCCGGCACGACGGGTTTCGATCATCACGTCGGCCTGGCTGTTAAAGCCGTTTTCGGCGGTGAGCGGACCTTCGCCATGAACCAGCGGCAGCCATTCCATGCTGCCGTCTTCCTCGAAGCGCGCCACATAGAGCGTGCCCTCGTCGAGCAGGTCCATGTTGGCGGCCCGATCGTCGGGATTGTAGGTGCCGGCCGTCACGAACTTGTAGACATAGTCGAAGCGCTCATCGTCGCCGGTATAGAGCACCACGCGGCCATCGGCGGCCACGATGGATTCGGCGCCCTCATGCTTGAAGCGGCCCATGGCGGTGCGCTTCTTGGGGGTCGAGGTCGGGTCCATCGGGTCCACTTCGACGATATAGCCGAAGCGGTTCATCTCGTTGGGTTCCTTGGCCACGTCGAAGCGGTCGTGGAAGCCGGCCCACTGGTAGGAATTGCCCGGCGCGCCGAGACGCTTGTAGTTGGCGGCCTCGGCATGGCCTTCGGGCAGCGTACCCGAGAAATAGCCGTGGAAATTCTCTTCGGCCATCAGATAGGTGCCCCAGGGCGTCACGCCGCCGGCGCAGTTGTTGAGCGTGCCGATAGCCTGCGTACCGGTCGCGTCCACGGAGGTCTTGAGACGGTCATGGCCGGCCGCCGGCCCGGTGATGATCATCGGGGTCGTGCCGGTGATGCGGCGGTTGTACGGGCTGTCCTTGACCACCTGCCACTTGCCGTCGACCTTCATGATCTCGACAATCGAGCCGCCATGCGCTGCGATCTCGATATCGACCTGCTCGGCCGAAAGATCGCCCTGCACCGGCTTGCCGTCGACGATCTGCACGAGGCCGGGGAACATCAGGTGGGCGTTGGTATATTCGTGGTTCACGACCAGCAGGCCGTGCTCGTCCGAACCCTCGAGCGGGATATAGCCGACATAGTCGTTATTGTAGCCGAACTGCTTGGCCTGGCCCGCGGCGGTCTGGTTGGCGGGGTCGAATTCCGGCGCGCCGGCTTCCACCGCATCGCCCCAGCGCAGCAGCACATCGACGTCATAGCCTTCGGCCACATGATGGTCGGCATCGATGCCGGCCTCGACTTCCGGGAACAGGAAGCGCGTGCCGTTCTCCTGCGCCTGCGCGCGGTCGGCGGTGAACAGCGCCACCGGGCCCACGGTCGCCGCAATGGCGGAAACAGCCAGCGAGCCCTTGAGCAGGGCGCGGCGCGAGAAGCGCGCGCCGATGATCTCGCCCATGGTGCGGTTGGCGGTGGTGTTGGTGGGCTCGAACTCGGCCGTCTCCAACCCTTGCGTCGGGAAGGTTGGCGTCAGATCGTTCATAAGTGCCTCCGGCGATTGGAATTTCTGCCCACAAAGTAGAGCTGTTCCAAACTACGGAGCGCCCATCACAGCACCATGACTGCCCGGTGACGGATCGATGACAGGGGGCGTGCGAGGGAGGGGCTCACACGGAGCCCGGACCGGCCCTCATCCTGAGCCTGTCGAAGGACGAGGGCCCTAACCCCACCCCTCACCACGTCGTCCCTGCGAAAGCAGGGACCTCCGTTTACGGGGGCCTACCTTGCTAACAGAGATTTCTGCTTTCGCAGGAATGACACCGGGGAAAGGGGCCTGATCTCAGCCGCCCACCCACCCCATAACCGGCGCGGCGAGCGCCCACAGCGTCGCCTTCCATTCGGGATCATCCCAGAGCCCGGTGACCCACCAGCTCAATACCGCCGAAGCCAGCATCAGTCCCACGCTGAGGGCTCGGAGCGCGAAGGGCAGGCGCACCACCGAGAGCCACGACACGAACGCCGTCACCAGCGCCAGCGGCGGCACGATGGCCGACATGGTGCTGGGAAAGGTCTGGCGCGCCATGGCGAGATAAAGCGGCAGGCCCACCACGGCCAGCGCGCTCCACACATAGCGGCGACGCTCGGGCAGTTTGCGCCAGACGCAATAGAGCAGCGGCACGAGCCCCACGGGCGCGAAGGCCAGCAGCGCCATCAGGCTGCCGCTGATATCCCCCACCCGGATCTGCGCATAGGTGCGGATATAGGTGGAAAGGATCAGCGTGAGGTCGAGCCGCGCCTGCACGGCATAGCCGATGACACCCGAGGCGACGATCAGCGTCGGCAGGATTGCCACCAGCAGCATGGCCACGAAGGCGCGGCCATCGCGCCAGCTGTCGGGATTGGCGAGCGCGCCCGCTATGGTCAGCGGCACGATCAGCAGCGTCGTGATCGGGCTGGCCAGCAGCAACAGCGGCAGCACCATGCCGAAGGTGATGGCCGATTGCACATCGCCCACATCCTCGAGCGCCCGGATGGCCGGGATCAGCGCGGCGAGCGCGATATAGAGCGGAATGGCGCGGCTCGAAGCGGTGAGGGCATAGAGCTCGCCCGCATGCAGCCCGAGGGTGGCGACGATCACGATGGCGCCGAGCACCGTCCAGCCATTGAGGCGCAAGCGGTGATAGAGCACGCCGAACATCACGCCCGTGACACTCGCCGCCATCAGCGCGAGCACGACGGCCTGCCACTCCGCATCGGGAAGAAGGCTGACGACGCGCAGCACCACCTGCGCCATCCAGCCGCCCGTGCGCCAGGCCTCGCCGCCCTGCAGCGCCTCGATGTCGGCCCGCAGATAGCCCGCTTCCACCACGAGGTAGGCCAATAGCGTCAGCATCACGAGGGCGCTGAGCGCAATGATCAGCGTCGCCGGTCGCCAGAGCGGCTTTGCCGGCCGCGCGGGCGGGGCGACGATCGCCGGGGGGCTCGTTACCGCGGCATCGCTCATTTCAGCGTCGCCTTCACCTCTTCGAGCGTCTTCTGCGTCACGCTCGATGTGCCGTGCTCGGTCTTTTCCCAGTAATGCGGGTTCACGATCAGCTGCCAGAACGCCTTGTAGGCCGCGATCGAGTGCAGCACCCAATAGACCGGCAGCAGGATGCCTACCGGCACGAGGTCGTAATATTTGCGCTTCAGCGCCGCCACCACGCCGAAATAGACGAGGAAGAGATTGCCGATGATGAGGTTGAACAGCGCCATGGTTCCGAAGGGCTCGGGGAAAAGCCAGCCGAACTCGAAGGTCGTCGTCAGCCAAACAAGAAGCGTGATGATCCAGAGGATCGGCGCCAGCAGCATGGTGAAGGGCGGCGCGCCAATGAAGAAGTGGAAGGCGAAGAAGCCCTTGGTGCCGATCGACTTCCACAGCTGGATCGGGTGGCGCATATGCACCAGCCAGGTCTGCATATAGCCCTTGATCCAGCGCGAGCGCTGCTTGATCCAGCTGGGCAGAACGCCGTTGGCCTCCTCGAAGGTGGTCGAGTTGATCACCCCAACGGTATAGCCCTCCTGCGCCAGCCGCACCCCCAGATCGGCATCCTCGGTCACGTTATAGGGGTCCCACGCCCCTACCTTGCGCAGCACGGCGAGCTTGAAATGGTTCGATGTGCCGCCGAGCGGAATGGGCACCTTCAGCCAGTCGAGCCCGGGCAGCAGAAAATCGAACCACTGGCTGTATTCGAGCGTGAACATGCGCGTCAGCCAGTTCTCGCCCCGGTTGAAATAGTTGAGCCGACCCTGCACGCAGGCGAGCTTTTCGTCTGAATTGCGGAACGCCAGCACCGCCTTCTTGAGCTGGTCGGGCTCGGGCTGGTCCTCGGCATCATAGATGGTCACGAACTCGCCCCGGCAGAACTGCAACGCATAATTGCAGGCCTTGGGCTTGGTCTTGGGCTGGCTCTTGGGCACGCGGATGATCTCGAAGGTGCCGGGCAGCCGCAACGCCTTGGCCGCATCGATGGTCTCGGTATCCTCCTCCTCGAGCACCAGCTTCACCTCGAGCTTACTCGCCGGATAATCGAGCCCCTTGAGCGAACGGGTCAGCAGCGGCAAGACCTTGGCCTCGCGGAACATCGGCACGAGCACGGTGTAGATCGGCAGGTCCGCGTCGCGCACCGCCTTCACCGCTTCGGGCGAGATTTCCATGTCTGCCTTGCGCGAGGCCCCCACGAAGGTCAGCACGAATTTGAAGACGAAAGTGATGGTGTAGATGGTGGTGAAGACCGCCATCAGCACCACCGCCGTACCCATCGGCGCAAGGATCAGCGCCATCGCCAGCATGCCGGCCATGACCGCGACGGCGATCTTTTGCGATTTGCTCAGCGTCGTCTTGGCGGAATGCTCGGGCTTCCAGGCAAACAGCGCCTCACGCGCGAAATAGCTGTCCCATTGCCGGAAGAGCTCGCTCGTCTGCCACAGGATGTCGAAGGGTGAGGTAACGACGAAATCGTAGTTTTCGGCGCCGAACCGCTCATCGGCCCATCTGATCAGATCCGGGCTGATTTCGATGGTGGCCAGCATCAGCCGGCCATTGACCCGCCGCCACGGCAGCACATTGAGCTCGGCATAGTCGCTGCGCTCTTCCACGCGCGTCAGCGTGGCATCGACAGGATCATCCTGGAGATTGACGAAGGGAACCTCGTAAACCTCTGCAACCGCACGATAATAATCCATCGGCCGGACAAAGCCGAGCCCGATCACGGTCCGCGCGAGGCTCGACCCCCATTCGTGCTGACGGCGCAACGCCACCGCAAGGTCGGTCAGCGCCAGCTGTTTTTTCTCGATGAGCAGCCGCGTCACCGCGTCATGCAGCGCCACCACTGGTTCGGCGGGCGGTTCAAATCCTACGATATCGGGCGAATCTATTGGCCCGTTTTTCTCGACGACGCGTGGCATTCCGATAATCGAGCCCACAAGCCATGAAGAAATCGAGAACCCCCGCGATCACAATCGCATTATCGCATATGGCTGCGATCGCGCCGCCGGTTCAAGCCGGGTGGAACCCGGATGCCGGCTCGCGCCTTGCTCGGTCTTGCAACGGCTGGCCCATGAACTAAGTCTGGGTGTCGAGGAGTATCCGCTTGGCCCCTGCCACCACACTTGCCGACGAGATCGGCATTGCGCTCGCGAATCTCGCCGAAAGCGCCACCGGTACCTTCGTGCCCACTTTGCGGCTGGGCGTCACCGGCCTGTCGCGGGCCGGCAAGACGGTGTTCATCACCGCTCTGGTGCAGAACCTCGTCGCCAGTGGCCGGCTGCCCGCGTTCGCGCCCGTCGCCGAGGGTCGGCTGCTGGGTGGCGCGCTCACCGAATATCCCGATCGCGCCATGCCGCGCTTTGCCTTCGAGCAGCATCTGGCCGCCCTCTCGGCCGATCCACCGAGCTGGCCGGAATCGACCCGGCGCATCTCGCAGTTGCGCATCACCCTGCGCTACCGCTCGACCCGCTGGACCGCGGGGCTTCGGGGCACCTCGACGCTTCATCTCGATATCGTCGATTATCCCGGCGAGTGGCTTCTCGACCTGCCGCTGCTGGCCCAAAGTTACGCCCAGTGGAGCGCCGCTACCCTCGAGCGCATGCGCAGCCGCGGCGGCGAAGACGCCAGCCCCTTCCTTGCAGCCCTTGCTGCCACCGATCCGCTCGCACCTGCCAGCGATCCGACTGCCGAAACCCTCGCCCGCGTTTTCACCGCCTATCTTCGCAAGAGCCGCGAAGATGGGCGGGCGCTCTCGGCGCTGGCACCCGGCCGCTTCCTCATGCCTGGCGATCTTGAAGGCTCTCCCGCCCTCACCTTCGCGCCCCTCCCCCCTCGCGACGACGCCGCGCCCTCGGCCAGCCTGCACGCCATGCTCGAACGCCGCTTCGAGGCGTACAAGTCGGTGGTCGTGCGCCCCTTCTTCCGCGATCACTTCGCCCGGCTCGACCGGCAGGTGGTGCTGGTCGATGCGCTACGGGCCCTCAATGCCGGGCCAGCGGCGGTCGCTGATCTTGAAACCGCGATGACAGAGATCTTAGCCTGCTTCCGGCAGGGCGAGGTCAATCCCCTGCTGCGCCCTTTCTCGCGGCGCATCGACCGCATCCTCTTTTGCGCCACCAAGGCCGACCATATCCACCACACTTCGCATGATCGGCTGGAGCGTATTTTGAACCGCCTCGTCGGCAACGCCGCCAATCGCGCCCGCTTCGCCGGCACCCGCACCGCCTCGCTGGCGATCGCCGCCCTGCGCGCTACCCGCGAAGGCAGTTTCCGCGAGGGTGGCGAGACCTTTCCCACCATCATCGGTCGCCCGGAGCCGGGCGAGACGCTCGATGGCGTCACCTATGATGGAAAGTCCGAAATCGCCCTGTTTCCCGGTGACTTGCCGGACGATCCGGACAGGGTGTTCGATGACGGCGCCGGTCCGGGCCTGCGTTTCCTGCGCTTCCTGCCGCCCGATCTGCCGCGCGGACCCGACGGCCAGTTGATCCTGCCCCACATCCGGTTCGACCGGGCGCTCGATTTCCTCATCGGAGACCGGATGCGATGAAACCGCCCCGCGCCATTCCCATCGCGCCCGAGACCGACGAGCCCTTGCGCACCCGCCCGCCCCGCGCCATCGCGGTCGATCGGGTCGCGCTCGATCCGGTGGCCGAGCCTGATCCTGAAATTCTCGTCGATCCGGCCCTTCCGCCGAAAAAAGGCGGCGCCATCCGCAAGCTTTTCATCGGCGCCATCGGCATGCTGGTCGGGCTCGGCATCGGCCTCGCCGCAGATCGGCTGATTCGCGACCTCTTTGCCACCTATCCGGCACTGGGCTGGATTGGCCTCGCGGTGCTGATGGTGGCACTGCTCGCCGGCACCGCCCTGCTCATCCGCGAAATCCTCGCCGTGCGGCGGCTTGCGGAAGTCGCCCATCTGAGGCGGCGCGCCACCGAGATCCTCGCCACCGACCATCGCGGCGATGGCCAGCGCCTGCTCGCAGAACTCGACACCATCTATGCCGGCCGCCCTGATCTCGATGCAGCCAACACCGCCCTGCGCAGCGAGCGCGACCAGCTCTTTGATGGCGCCGAGATGGTGCGCCTCGCCGAGCGCCGGCTGCTCGCCCCGCTCGATGCCCGCGCTCGCGCGCTCACCGCCGCCTCGGCGCGCCGCGTTGCGGTGGTCACCACCGTCTCGCCGCGCGCGCTCGTCGATATCGCCTTCGTGGTCTATGAAAGCGTGCGGCTCGGAGGCGCCATCGCTCGGCTCTATGGCGCGCGGCCCGGCCTCATCGGCTCATGGCGCCTTGCCGGTGCGATCCTGCAGCACCTCGCCGTCACCGGCGGGCTGGTGCTCACCGATGGGGTGGTCGAGCAACTGGTGGGTCAGGGCTTGGCGGCCAAGCTTTCGGCCCGGCTGGGCGAAGGCGTCGTCAACGGGCTGATGACGGTGCGTGTCGGCATCGCGGCGATGATCGTCGTCCGCCCGTTGCCCTTTACCGTGGCGCCGCAGCCGAAGGTCCGCGATTTCCTGTCCGAGCTTGTGAACGTGATGGATCGTCCGGAAACCAGGTCCTGATCAGAGCGTCGCCGCAACGAACGGGATGATGCGGCCACGCTCCTCGCCCGCAGCGAAGCCCGCCGGCACCTCGAAGCGCTCGAGCGCAGGCCGCCCGAAGAAATAGCCCTGCTGAAGGCTGATGCCGGCGTCGCGCAGCGCCTGCATCTCACCCTGGGTTTCTACACCCTCGGCGAGCACGGTGATTTCGAGCGCGGCCGCCAGCGATGCCAGCGCCCCCACGATGGTGCGGCGCCGCTCATTGCCATCGAGCCCACGGACCAACGCCATGTCGAGCTTGATGATGTCGGGCTGGAATTCCGCCAGCAGCGAAAGACCGGCAAAGCCGGCCCCGAAATCATCGATGGCGGTCAGGAAGCCCATGCGGCGATAGGCATCGATGATCCGCTTGGTGTGCGCCGCATCGGCGATGCGCTCGTCCTCGGTGAATTCGAACATCAGGCGCTTGGGGTCGAAGCCGCTTTCGCGCGCCGCCTCCAGCGAGAGGCGGATGCAGGCCCGCGGTTCGTAGACCGCATTGGGCATGAAATTGATGCTCAGGCGGCCATGGCGATCCCCGATATGTCGCCCGGCGAGTTCGATCGCCTTGACACGGCAGGCCTGATCGAAGGCATAGCGGTTGGTGTCGTCGACATGCCGCAGCACGCTCGCGGCACCCTCGCCGCCGCTGCCGCGCACCAGCGCCTCGTGGCCCCAGAGATGGTTGCCGCACACATCCACGATCGGCTGGAAGGCCATCGTGAAGGCCACGGGAAATTCGGTGACCGAGCGGCAATTTGCGCAGACTGTCGACTGGCCCATGGCTGTTCCGGGGTTTCGGATGCAGCCAGTATCCGCAGCCACCGTCTAGATTGCGTTAATCCGTACGTGCAGTCTCGAGCGATCGCGCGCCGCGCATGGCGACGGAAGGCAGTGGCCTCGCTCAGTCCTTGGCGGCCGATGGCGCAAGGGTCACCTTGAGCCCGTCGAGCTCGTCGCGCATCAGGATCTGGCATGACAGCCGCGAGGTGGGCTTCTTGTCGGTGGTGGAAAACAGCAGGTCTTCCTCGTCGTCACTCGGCTCGACCAGCTGGTCTGCCCAGGCGGCATCGACATAGACATGGCAGGTGGCGCAGGTGCAGCTGCCGCCGCATTCCGCCTTGATGTTGAGCCCCCAGTCGCGGATGATTTCCATCACGCGCCAGCCATCGAGCCCCTCGAGCTCATGGACAACGCCTTCCTGGTCCGTGACGACGATCTTCATGAGCCCCTGCACCTCGCGCTGCGACCGGGGCTCTCTACACTGCCATGCGGGCCGGTGCCAACCCCGCAACGCCGGGTGCTCCAAGACGCCGCAGCATAGGACGCCGAAGCTTAACGCGCGCCGGGCGGACCCGTCACTCCCGCACGTCGCGCCGGGCGCTCGCGAGCACTTCCTTGACCTTGGAGTTGATCTGGTCGAGCGAATAGGGCTTGGCGAGGAACTCCACCGTGGAATCATCGGCGATATCCTGCCGCACGCTTTCCTCGGCATAGCCCGATACGAAGATCACCTTGAGGTCCGGCAGGCGCTCGCGCACCTTGCCCAGAAGCGTCGGCCCGTCCATCTCCGGCATCACGACGTCGGAGATCATCAGGTCGATGCCATCCTCGATGTCGTCGAGCACATAAAGCGCCTCCTCGCCCGAATCCGCCTCGAACACCTCGTAGCCGGTGGCACGCAGGGCACGGGCCGAGAAGGAGCGGACATTGTCCTCGTCTTCGACCAGAAGGATGCGCTCGTGCCCGGTCAGGTCCTTGACCGGCGCGGCCTGCGCCTTGGGCACCACGTCGCCTTCGGCCGCCACATGGCGCGGCAGGTAGATCTGGAAGGTCGTGCCCACCCCGAGCGTCGATGCGCAATAGATGAAGCCGCCCGTCTGCTTGATGATGCCATAGACGGTCGAGAGCCCGAGCCCCGTGCCCTTGCCGAGCTCCTTGGTCGAAAAGAACGGCTCGAAGATCTTGTCCATGATCTCCGGGGTCATGCCCGTGCCGGTATCGACCACCTCGATGGCGACATAATCGGCCGCCGGCAGCCCGGCATGGCCAAGCCCCGGCACTTCGGCGGCCGAGACATTGGCGGTCCTCAACGTGATCGTGCCACCATTGGGCATGGCATCGCGCGCGTTGACGACGAGGTTGACCACCACCTGCTCGAGCTGCACGAGGTCTGCCTTCACCGGCCAGAGCGCGCGCCCGTGCTCCACCGCCAGCGTGATCGCCTCGCCGATCAGGCGCTTCAGAAGCACCGTCAGATCGTCGATATGGCCCTGGATTTCCAGCACCTGCGGACGCAGCGTCTGGCGCCGCGAGAAGGCCAGCAACTGGCGGGTCAGGCCGGCCGCGCGATTGGCGCTGTTCTTGATCGCCATCAGATCGGCGAAGGACGGATCGCCCGGTTTGTGCTTGAGCAGCAAAAGGTCGGAGAAGCCGATGATGGCGGTCAGCACGTTGTTGAAGTCATGCGCCACTCCGCCCGCCAGCTGGCCCACAGCCTGCATCTTCTGGCCCTGCGCGAATTGCGCCTCGAGCTTGCGCTGCTCGGTCATGTCGAGCGCGTAGACGTTGACGCGTTCGGACGAAGCCTCCGAGGCTTCCGACCCCGACACGTAGAGCCTGACCGCATGGTCGCCCACCCCGGCCAGCAGCGCGTCCACCGGTTCGATCGAGGAGCGGTTCTCGTGAGCAGCGGTAACCGCCTCGGCAAAGCGCGTGCGGTCCGCCTCCACCAACAGGTCGGCCATCGGCTGCATCTCGATGCTCTTTTCGCTGCTCGACCAGCCGAAGATGCGGCTGAAGGGCGCGTTGGTGCGGATGATGCGCCCCTGTCCGTCCAGCGTGGCGATGGCAAAAGGCGTGTCGTTGAAAAAGCGCGAGAAGCGCACTTCGGCCGCCCGCAGCGCCTCGGCGCTGTCGGTGCCCTGTCGCCGGTCGAGCACGAGCGTACGCGTTTCGCCCAGTTCACCGGCAGCAAGCCGCGCCGCGCGATGCAGCAGCCTGACCGGCAGGCTCGTGCCATTGCGGCGCACGAGATCGATATCGATGACCTCGGTGCGGATCTGCCCATCGGCTCGCCCGCGCATCAAGAGGCTCGCGCCATCCCCGCGCACGAGGTCCTCGAGCGCAATGGCTCCGGTCTCGAATTCGGCGAGGTCGTAGCCCAGCCAGTCCGCGAGGGTGGAGTTGAGATACTGGATCTGCCCGCTGGCATCGGCGGAAAAGAAGCCGGCCGGCGCGTGGTCGAGATAATCGATGGCGCGCTGCAATTCGGCATAGGCATTGTCCTGCCGCTCGCGATCGCGGGTGATGTCCTCGACGCTCCACAGCACCAGCGCGCTGCCATGCCCTTCGACGGGCGGCAGGCTGCGCACGCCGACGCGATACCAACTCGGCCGCGTGCTGCCGCCCATGGCGCCGCCCAGCCCGCCGATCAGCCGCAGGTCCTCGAAGGCGGGCCGTCCGTCGCGCGCCGCGCGTGAGAGGCGGTTCAGCGCTTCGCTGGTCTCCGGGTAGCCGGCAAAGAGCCGCGGCACACCGACGGGCACGCCATTGCTGGTGCCGCCCGGAAAATCGCCATAGCGCATGTTGGCATAGGTGATCCGCCCCTCGCGATCGGTGACGATGGCACCAAAGGGCAGGCTGTCGACGATGGCGCGCGGCAGCGTCCGTCCCTCCTCGCCCGGGCTGAGGCGAAAGAGGCCGGCCGCGATGGCAAAAAGGCAGAAGACGCCGATAACGGCGAGCAGCGCCAGCGCGATCAGGATGACATCGGGCGGGATACGATCCCCAAGGAGCGCCAGCAGCACGGCGGCGAGCACGAAGACCAGCGCGAGCGCCACGACCCGCCAGGTTCCCGACATCTGCCGCAGTCGCGACAGGAAAGGGGCTGGATAGCCGTCCTCGTCGAGCGGCGCGTTCGACATGCGGGTGCTGGCCTCCGGGCAGGTGGATCGGTGCCGAATCGGCGGCTTCCTAGCTCTAGCAAAGCTCGCTTGCGCTTGGGTAGTGCCGGCTTGCCGCAATCCTGCCACCACAGCGCCCGGGTCAGGCCTTCCAGCGGGCCCTTCCGCTGAGCTTCATCACATAGCCGATCACCTGGGCCACCGCCTTGTAGTGCTCGGCGGGAATGGTCTCGTCGATATCGACGCTGGCATGAAGGGCGCGCGCCAGCGGCGGATTTTCGATGATCGGCACATCGTTTTCCTTGGCGACGGCACGAATGCGCAGCGCCACGGCATCGACACCCTTGGCGACGCAGATGGGGGCGGCCATGTCACGCTCATATTTCAGCGCCACGGCATAATGGGTGGGGTTGGTGATGATCACGGTGGCGTCGGGCACCTGCGCCATCATGCGCTTGCGGCCGCGCTCCTGGCGGATCTGGCGGATACGCGCCTTGATATGCGGGTCGCCTTCGCTCTGCTTGAACTCGTCGCGCGTCTCCTGCACCGTCATCTTCTGGCGCTGCCACCAGCGTTGGCGCTGCCAGGCATAATCGGCGATGGCGATCAGCGTCACCACCCCAAGCACCGCACCGAAGATCTTGAGGCCCAGTGCCACGAACTCGGGCAGCAGCACCGCCGGATCGGCCACGATCAGCATCTCGAGCCGGTTCTGCTCGGGCCAGAGCACGAACCACAGCACCGCCGAGACGAGCCCGAGCTTGACGAGCCCCTTGGCGAAATTGACCAGCGCCTCGGCCGAGAACAGCCGCTTGAAGCCTTCGATCGGATTGATCTTGGAGAATTTCGGCTTCAGCGTTTCCCCGGTGAACACCAGCCTGTGCTGGATGAGATTGCCGGCAATGGCGAAGACGGCCAGCACCAGCAGCGGCAAAAGCGCAATCGCCAGAATCGATTGCGTCAACCCGCTCATCATTCCGTCGAAGCCCGGCCCGCCCACTTCGAGTTCGCCTGCATTGGCCATGAGGTCGGCCATCGCCTGCCCCAGGCTGGCGCCGACGCTCGGCGCCATGGCGGCAAACACCAGCGTCGAGCCGGCGAGCATGAACCAGTTGGTCACCTCCTGGCTCTTGACCACGTCGCCCTTCTTGTGGGCGTCGTCGAGCTTTTTCTGGGTCGGGTCCTCTGTCTGGGACGAGCGATCGGGGGCGTCGGCCATCTAGCTCCCCCGCAGCAGCGCCAGCTGCCCTTCGAAATGGGCCAGATACCACCCCATCATCGCCGTCAGCAGAATGGCCATCAGCATCAGCCCGATGCCGATGGTGGCCGGCATGGCGATGAAGAACACCTGCAACTGCGGCATCATGCGCGCCAGAATGCCGAGCCCGAGATAGAACACCAGTCCGAACACGATGAAGGGCGCCGACATCTGCACCCCGATGATAAAGGCGGCGGCGGCCGACTGCAGCGCCATCTGCGCTGCATCCCCGAACATCAGCGGATCACGCGGCGAAAACACCTGGTAGCTGTCATGGATCGCCGCCAGGGCCATGTGGTGCAGGTCGGCGGCAAAGATCAGCGTGACCCCGAGAAACGAGAGAAAGCTGCCGATCAGCGCACCCTGTACCCCCTCATTGGTGGGGTCGGCGGCCTGCGCGACGCTGAGCCCCGCCTGAAACGCGATGACCGATCCGGCGATCTGGGTCGCCATCATCACCAGCCGCATGATGCCGCCCAGGATGAGCCCGATCGCCACCTCGTGCAGCAGCAGCCCAAGCGTGTCGAAAATGCCGGCCGGCAGGGGCGGCAGCCCGGGGCTGACCAGCGGATAGAGCACGAGGGCAAAGAGCAGCGCGAAGCTCAGCCGCATGCGGGCGGGAATGACCCGCTCCCCAAGCGCCGGCAGCAGCATCAGCAGGGTGCCGACACGCGCAAAGATCAGGATGTAGAGATAGGCGCTCTGGGGCAGCCAGTCGAGGCTGAGGGTCACCTAGCTCCCCGTGACGATCATGTCGGCGATACGCATCATGTAGCCGGCCATGATGCTGCCGATGAAGGGCAGGGACAGAAGCAGCGTGATGAAGATCGCGATGATCTTGGGCACAAAGACCAGCGTCATTTCCTGGATCTGCGTCAGCGCCTGGAAGAGCGCGATGACGACGCCCACCACGAGCCCCACGATCATCATCGGCGCCGAGATGATCAGCAGCACCCAGATGCCTTCGCTGGCGATGTCGAGCACTTCCGGGCCGGTCATGCTGGCGCCCTTCCTGTCCGCTGGCGGCTGCGCTCCGCGCTCACCTCACCCCGAGGCGCGAACCGAAGGCGGGCCACGGAGGACACGCCCCGACTCAGATCGGCATGCGCATGATTTCCTCATAGGCCGAAATCACCCGGTCGCGCACCGTCACCATGCTTTCGATGGCGATTTCGGTTTCGGCAATGGCGGTCACCACATCGACCACATTGCCCTGCCCGCTGACGAGGTCCATCGCCTTGGCATCGGTCGCGCGCCCGTTTTCGACGACCCCCGAGAGCGTATCGGCGAGCATCTTGCCGAAATCGGGCGTCGCGCCCGCGACGGGGGCCGAGGAGCCGCCCGCGGGCCCTGCCCGCTCGACCAGCTTGGCGGCATTGCCATAGGCCGAGAGCGCGGCATTGAAGGGAGACGAAATCGCCATTTCAGGGCTCCTCAGCCGCGCAGGATATCGATGGTGCGGCCCAGCATCTGCCGGGTCACGGTCACCACGTTGAGATTGGCCTCGTAGGTGCGCTGGGCTTCTCGCATGTCCATCGTCTCGATCAGCGAATTGACGTTGGGGTAGCGCACATAGCCATTCTCATCGGCAGCCGGATGGCCCGGTTCGTAGCGGGACGAAAAATCCGACTGGTCGAGCGCCACCGGCCCAAGCCGGACGCCGGTGCCCCCCAATTCCTGGTCCATCACCGCCTCGAAGGTCGGCACGCGGCGGCGATAGGGGTCCTCATTGGGGCTGCGCGCGGCGGAATCGGCGTTGGCAATGTTCTCGGCGATCACCCGCATGCGGGCCGACTGGGCCGTGAGGCCCGAGGCGGCGATCTTGAGCGAGGAAAGGAAATCGGCCATCGGAGCGCTCCGGAAAATCAGGCCTGACGGCCCAGCGCGGTGCGGATCAGCCGCATCGAGCGTGTGTAGAGGGTGGCGGCGGTCTGGTAGTCCATCTGGTTGGCAGTGACCTTCATCATCTCGTCCTCTAGCGACACGCCATTGCCGTTGGGGGTGACTTCGAAGCCCTCGTCGCGCGCGGTGCTCCAGCGGCCATCGCCCGCCGATCCCACCGCTGCGAGGTGGCCGGCACGGGTCGTGGTCAACTGCACGCTGCTGCGCCCGCTCGCCTCGCTGACGCTGAACTGCTCAATATCGCGGGCGCGATAGCCGGGCGTCTCCGCATTGGCGACATTTTCTGCCAGTATGCCCTGCCGCACCTGGTGCCACTGCATCTTCTCGCCCAAAGCGGCGAATAGCGGCATAGCACTCAAACCCATGGACGAATCCCCTTGCAGCACTCGGCAAATTCTGCCGGCCGCATGGTTAACGACCCGTTAACTTTGCGCCGCGTAAAGCCTGCGGCCTCGCAATCCGCGGATTTTGTGCGCTATACTGGGCAACACTTGCCGCCCTCCACCCCTGGAAGGAGCATGCCATGCAGTTTCTGACGAGCCTATTCGGCGGTTCGGGCAACGCGCTGGTGACCACAATCTTTGCGCTCGCCATCGTGCTGGTGCTGATCGTGCTCGGGCTGTGGGGGCTCAAATTCATCTCGCGCGTCTCGGCCGGCATGGGCCGGGGGCGCAACAGGCGGCTCCACGTCATCGATACGGTCGCTGTCGATACGCGCCGACGTCTGGTCATCATCCGGCGCGACAATGTCGAGCACCTGCTGCTCACCGGCGGCCCGCACGATGTGGTGATCGAAACCGGCATCGCGGTTGATCGCCCCACCCTGCCCCGCCGCAATCCGGCGCGCCCGGGCGAGGCGCCTGCGGAAAAGCCTGAGGAGCGTCAGGCGCGACGCCCCTTCGGCCCCCGCCCTGCCGCAAAGGTCGCTGCGGCTCCGGCCCCCGTGCCCGTCGCGGCCCAGCCTGCGACGCCCGTCACCGTGACGCCGGGCAGCACCGTCGAGGCCCTGCGCGAACTCAGCCGGCCGGCATCCCAGCGCCCGCCCTTCTCCCTCCGCCATACCGGCCTGATGCGGCCAGCCAGCCGTGGCGAGCCCGTACGGCCTGCGCCTGCGCCCGAGAATGCGGAAGCGGCCAGCCCCGACTCAGCTAAAAGGCAGAGCTAGTCCCGCTGGCAATCGCGCCAATCAGGGGACTGGAGAAGGCTTCGTGACCGGATCGGCAGAACGCAGCGCGGCACCCCGCTCCGGGCGACGGCATGCGCTGGCCGGTGTCGTGCTGATGGCTGGCCTCTTGGTGCCCGCCATCGCCTTGGGGCAGGATATCTCCATCGATTTCGGCACCGATGCCAGCCTCACCGAACGGGCCGTGCAGCTCATCGGGCTCGTGACGCTCCTGTCGCTTGCCCCGTCCATCCTCGTGATGGTCACGAGCTTCACGCGCATCGTGGTGGTGCTCTCGCTTCTGCGCACCGCCATCGGCCTTCAGACCGCGCCACCCAATTCGGTGATGATTTCGCTGGCGCTCTTTCTCACCATCTTCGTCATGGGCCCCACACTGCAGCGCGCCTATGACGAGGGCGTGGCGCCCCTGATCGCCGGCACCATCCAGTTCGAGGAAGCTTTCGAACGCGGCTCGGCGCCGCTGCATGATTTCATGCTGGCCAATGTGCGCGAGCAGGATCTGATGCTGTTTCTCGATCTGGCCGAGGCCGAGGCGCCGGCCGAAGGCGAGCGGGTTGGGCTCAACATCCTCGTTCCGGCCTTCATGATCTCGGAATTGCGCCGCGCCTTCGAGATCGGCTTCCTGCTCTTCATCCCTTTCGTCGTGATCGACATGGTGGTGGCTTCGGTGCTGATGTCGATGGGCATGATGATGCTGCCCCCCATCGTCATCTCGCTGCCGTTCAAGCTGATCTTCTTCGTGCTGGTGGATGGCTGGAACCTCGTTGCCGGCTCGCTGGTCCGCAGCTTCGTCGGCACATAGGCTAGCGCCAACCGAGCCCGCGCGCGGCGCAGGCTCAGGATCGTTTGGTCTTGGAAATCAGTTTTGCCGTCAGTTCCGCGCCTGGGGCGGCGGCACGTCGGTCTGCTGCTTGCACTCGAGGAGCCAGATGTCATAGACGGCGTGATCGATGGCGTTGAGCGCCGGGCTGTCTGCAAAGATCCAGCCGGTAAAGAGCCGGGTGATCTGGCCCCGCAGGCTCACCTGGTCAACCTCGATGAAGGCTGACGTGCGCTGCGTCTCGGTGGGCGGCCTCGTATAGCAGGCGCGCGGAGTGATCTGCAGCGCGCCGAACTGCACCGTCTCGTCGATATAGACATCGAAGGTCGTGATCCGGGCCGTGATCTTGTCGAGCCCGGAAAAGGTCGCGACCGGGTTGGCGATGCTCTGCGCCACGGCGGGCGCGGCACAGCCGAGCCCCACCACCAGCGCGGCGAAAAGAGGTCTCAGGACGCGAAAAGCCATCGGGCCGGCGCGATCACTCGGGCGACCAGGCGTCATAATCGCCGGTGACGCGGGGACGCTGTCCGCTGGCAAGCATGCTGCCTTCGGGGCGATAGGCCAGCGATGTGCCGGTAAGGTTCTGCACATGCGGCTTTTCCCAGTCATGGGCCTTGTAGTTGTCCTCGGTGGGCAGCACGTTGGTGCGATGGTGCATCCAGCCATGCCAGCCGGGCGGAATCGTCGAGGCCTCGGCATAGCCGTTATAGGTGACCCAGCGCCGGTCGCCCTTGCGCGATTTCCAGTAGCGGTTGCCGAACTGGTCGGTTCCCACATGGTCGAAGTACCGGGCGAGATAGAGGCGCGTGCCCCAGGTCTGCCCCTGCCACCACACGAAAATCTCGGAGAGGAATTTCTTGATGCCGTCTTTGGCCACTGCGCGTCCATCTCGAAACGGGTTCGGATGGCGCCCGATGTAGCACTTCCCTCCCCATGAGCCTAGAGGTCGGGGGCGTTTTCTAAGGCCGCTGCCCTTCACGCTCGGGCGAGGTCCGGCACACCTTCATAGCTGCTTGCTTAGACCAAGAAAGGCATCTTGACTTACGATCCGCCCGAGTCTCTCGGCGATTGGCCGAGTTGGCCAGCATCCACCGAAAAATCTTTTCCCCAGCCTTGTTACGCCGTTTCCATAAGCCACTCATGGGCTTGGGCATGTACTCACAGAATCCGCCACCCTAGCGACAGCCCACCATAGTTAGCGCCCAGAGGTCTAAAATGCGCTACCCCTAGTAGGAATTGTGCGCATAATGGTGGAAGGAGCTGCGCCCTAACCGATTCCTTGTCACAAAGCCGAGATAGAAATATGCGTGTCGAACGCCGGTACACCAACGCCAATCAGGATGCCTACGCCGGCATCGAGTTCCGGACCGCCACCAGCGAGATCCGCAATCCTGACGGCTCGGTCGTGTTCCGGCTCGCTGATATCGCCGTGCCCGCGCCCTGGAGCCAGGTGGCGGCCGACATCATCGCGCAGAAATATTTCCGCAAGGCCGGCGTCGCCAAAATCCTCAAGAAGGTCGAGGAGAACGACGTTCCCTCATGGCTCTGGCGCTCGGTGCCCGACGAGAAGGCGCTCGCCAAGCTGCCCGAGGCCGAGCGCTATGGCTCGGAAATCGACAGCCGCCAGGTGTTCGACCGTCTGGCCGGCACCTGGACCTATTGGGGCTGGAAGGGCAAGTATTTCGACAGCGAAGCCGATGCCCGCACCTTCTTTGACGAGCTGCGCTACATGCTCGCCACCCAGCGCGTGGCGCCCAACTCCCCGCAATGGTTCAACACCGGGCTTCATTGGGCCTATGGCATCGATGGTCCGGGCCAGGGCCATTTCTATGTCGATCCGTTCACGAAAAAGCTCGTGCAGTCCAAGTCTGCCTATGAACATCCCCAGCCCCATGCCTGCTTCATCCAGTCGGTCAATGACGACCTGGTCAATGATGGCGGCATCATGGACCTGTGGGTCCGCGAGGCGCGCCTGTTCAAATACGGTTCGGGCACGGGCTCGAACTTCTCGGCGCTACGGGGCGAGGGCGAAAAGCTCTCGGGCGGCGGCAAGTCCTCGGGGCTGATGAGCTTTCTCAAGATCGGCGACCGGGCTGCCGGCGCCATCAAGTCGGGCGGCACCACCCGCCGCGCCGCCAAGATGGTGGTGGTCGATATCGACCATCCCGATATCGAGCAGTACATCACCTGGAAGGTGAAGGAAGAACAGAAGGTCGCGGCCCTCGTCACCGGCTCCAAGGTGGTGTCCCGGCACCTCAAGGCCATCATGAAGGCCTGCGTCAACTGCGAAGGTTCGGGCGAGGACTGCTTCGACGTCCTCAAGAACCCGGCGCTCAAGCGCGAGGTGAAGGCCGCCAAGAAGGCGCTCGTGCCGGAAAACTACATCCAGCGCGTCATCCAGTTCGCTCGCCAGGGCTATGACGATCTCGAATTCCCCGTCTACGACACCGACTGGGATTCGGAGGCCTATCTCACCGTATCGGGCCAGAACTCCAACAATTCCGTCCGCGTCACCGACGACTTCCTGCGCGCCGTGGAAAATGATGGGGACTGGAACCTCACCGGCCGCATCAAGGGTAATGTCGTCAAGACGCTGAAGGCCCGCGATCTCTGGGAACAGGTGGGCTATGCCGCCTGGGCCTGCGCCGATCCGGGCATCCAGTACCACACAACCATCAATGACTGGCACACCTCGCCGGCCGCCGGCCCCATCGTCGCGAGCAATCCCTGCTCGGAATACATGTTCCTCGACGATACGGCCTGCAACCTCTGCTCGGTCAACCTGCTGACCTTCCGCAACCCAGATTCGAGCTTCGATGTCGTCGGCTTCGAGCATGCCGCCCGGCTCTGGACCATCGTCCTCGAAATCTCGGTGATGATGGCGCAGTTCCCCTCGCGCGCCATCGCCGAGCGCTCCTTCGAATATCGCACCCTCGGCATCGGCTACGCCAATCTCGGCGGGCTGCTGATGACCTCGGGCATTCCCTATGATTCGGCGAAGGCCCGCGCCATAGCCGGCGCCATCTCGGCCATCCTCACCGGCGTCGCCTACCGCACGTCGGCCGAAATGGCGGCCGAACTCGGCGCCTTCCCCGATTACGAGCGCAATGCGCCCCACATGCTGCGCGTCATGCGCAACCACCGCCGCGCAGCCTATGGCGAGGCCGGGGGCTATGAGGGGCTCAACACCCTGCCCGTGGCGCTCGACCATGCCTCGATCGGGGATCCACCGCTGTCGGCCCGTGCCAAATCGGTCTGGGATGACGTGCTGGCGCTCGGCGAAAAGCACGGCTATCGCAATGCGCAGGTTTCGGTGATCGCCCCCACCGGCACCATCGGTCTCGTGATGGATTGCGACACCACCGGCATCGAGCCCGATTTCGCGCTGGTCAAGTTCAAGAAGCTCGCCGGCGGCGGCTATTTCAAGATCATCAACCGCGCCGTGCCGCCGGCCCTGCGCACTCTGGGCTATTCGGAAGACCAGATCGCCGAGATCGAGGCCTATGCCGTCGGTCATGGCAATCTCAACCAGGCGCCTGGCGTCAATCCTTCGACCCTGCGCTCGAAGGGCTTTACCGACGACAAGATCGAAGCCCTCAATGCCGGGCTCAAGAGCGCCTTCGACATCAAGTTCGCCTTCAACCAGTGGACGCTTGGGGTCGATTTCCTTAAGTCGCTCGGGGTCACCGAAGCGCAGATGAACGATTTTTCCTTCGAGCTCCTGCCCTTCCTGGGCTTCTCGAAAAAGGAAATCGAGGCCGCCAACATCCATGTCTGCGGCGCCATGACGCTCGAGGGCGCGCCCTTCCTCAAGGATGAGCACCTGCCGGTGTTCGACTGCGCCACCCCCTGCGGCAAGATCGGCAAGCGCTACCTGTCGGTGGAAAGCCACATCCTGATGATGGCAGCGGCCCAGCCCTTCATTTCGGGCGCCATCTCCAAGACCATCAACATGCCCAATGACGCCACCGTCGAGGATGCCAAGGAGGCCTATATGCTCTCCTGGCGGCTGGGGCTGAAGGCCAATGCGCTCTATCGCGATGGCTCCAAGCTCTCCCAGCCGCTCAATTCCTCGCTGCTGTCGGATGCCGACGACGAGGATGACGAGGCAGTCGAGCAGCTGGTCGCGAAAAATGTCGACGAGCGCGTGCCCGTCATTGCCGAGAAGATCGTCGAGCGCATCGTCGAAAAGGTCTGGCGCGAGCGCGAAAAGCTGCCCTCACGCCGCAAGGGCTATACCCAGAAAGCCATCGTGGGCGGCCACAAGGTTTATCTGCGCACCGGCGAGTATGATGACGGGCGGCTGGGCGAGATCTTCATCGACATGCACAAGGAAGGCGCTGCCTTCCGCGCCATGATGAACAATTTCGCCATCGCGATTTCGCTCGGACTGCAATATGGCGTGCCGCTCGACGAATATGTCGAGGCCTTCACCTTCACCCGCTTCGAGCCGGCCGGCATGGTCATGGGAAATGACCGGATCAAGAACGCCACCTCGATCCTCGACTATGTCTTCCGCGAGCTGGCGGTGTCCTATCTCGACCGCGACGACCTCGCCCATGTCACCCCCGAACAGGGCACCAGCACCGCGCTCGGCAAGGGCGAAGCCGAAACCACGACGCGTCCTGCCGGCGGCCCTGCCCCGGTGCCGGCGCAGTCGCTGGTCTCTCGCGGCATGACGCGGGGCCGGGTCAAGGATCAGTCGCTGATGCTCGTGCCGGGCATCGGCAAGGGCCAGCCCACCATGGCGGTTGCCGCCAATACGGTGACGGCGCTCAAGACCACCACGGCCTATCGCCCCGATCCGGCCGTGGCCCCGGCCGCCTTCGCCCCCGCCGAACTCTCCCCCATCCCCTCGCCTCCCGCGTCCAAGGATGCCTCCGCCCTGCGCGCCGAAGCCCAGATGAAGGGCTACACCGGCGACCAGTGCACCGAGTGCCACAACTTCACGATGGTCCGAAACGGCACCTGCCTCAAATGCGACACCTGCGGCACCACCACCGGCTGCAGCTGACCGAAAGCAGCATAGCGACTAGCTGCTATTCGCTAAATTTTCTTTCCTGATGCCTAGCAAAAAGCCCGGAACTCCGGGCTTTTTCGCATCTTGGCTCTCGATTGGGAATTTCCTGATCGCCGCCTTGGCAACCGTTGCCGGCGTGCAAAGTGACCTGCGACGCCCTCAGAGCCCTCCTGGCCAGCAGCGGAGAATGGGCCTCAGACCCTCAAAGGATCCAACTTTAGCCAACGCCATAGAGGTCTGGTGACATCTGGATCGTTTATTCGGCGCCGGTCCGCGTCGACTGCTGACCTGCCGCTGCGCTCAATGCAAGGCTCCGCACCAGCCCCCGTCGCTCACACAGGCCAGAGCGGCCAAACCAACCGCCTGAGTCTACGTCACGCTGGATAGAAGTTGGGGGCAACGTCACCTGCTGCGGTCCATGCCGGCCATCATTCTGCCCGTTCTGATCATCCTCGGCCTGCGCTTCGGCTTTGCGACGCCCACCGAAGTCGCCGTCCTGTCCGTGGTCTATTCGCTCGTCCTGCGTCTGGTCTTCTACCTTGATCTGGGCTGGAGCCGCTTTTATGACAACATCGTCGAGGCGGACCTCGCCACAGGCATGATCATGCTGGTCATCCTAGGCAGCGCGGCTGTGGGCTAAATTCTGACCTTCGACCAGGCACCGCAGAATTTCGCGCTCTGGGTCTCGGCCAATATCTCCAACCCCATCGTCATCATCCTCCTGATGAACGCGCTTATGCTCATCGTCGGTATGCCCCTCGATCTGCCGCCGTTCATCCTGCTGCTCGGTCCCATCTTCGTGCCGCTCGCGCTCGAAATCGGCATGGACCCGGTGCAACTGGGGTTGATCATGGTGATCAATCTGGGCATCGGCCTCTATACGCCGCCAATCGGCACCACGCTCTTCATCTCCTCCTCCATCGCCAAGGCGAGCCTGGGCGCAACGACCAAGGAGCTCTGGCCGTTCTTCCTCGTGGCAATGGGCATCCTGATGGCCGTCAGCTTCATCCCGGCCTTGACCGTCTATTGAGCAGGGTTTCGCGAAGACAGGACGACCGGCCACAAAGGATAGCTGTATGCCTCCGCAGCGGGGGTTATCGGACGCCACCCCCCGCTGGTCGTCGCGCTCAGATTGCGGAGACATCCGGCAGCGCCGTTCCGCTAGAAGGAAGCACAGCGCGAATGGCACGGCAACAGCAGTGACGATATTGCAAGGGCCATGGCTTCGCGTCTCCGCGACGCCAAAAAGTCTCGTCGTTCCGGTTTCGATGCTGATCGAAGCGCTGAACCGCTTCGCGCCGCCACTGGGATTCAGGTGCTGGAGGAGCCGGCCGGAGCCGCAGTCAGGATCAGGAACTCTGCTCCCTTTGTGGATGATTGCAGTGCGATATCGGCATTGTGGACCCGCAGCAGAGCCCGCACGATGTCGAGCCCCATGCCGGTGCCGCCACTGTCATGGCGCGTCGTAAAAAAGGGCTGGAAGATACGATCGCGATTGCCCTCGGAAATGCCCTGCCCATTGTCGCTGATCGTAAGGGCAAGAGATTCGCCGCGTCTGTTCGCGGCAAGGGTGAGACGCGTCGCCCCGTGTTGCGCCGCATTGTCGGCCAGATGGGCCAGGACGATGCCCAGCGTCTCGGTAGGCAGCGGGATGATGATGTCGCCACCCAGAACAATGAGACCGAGACCACCAGATTGTGCGCGCAGTTCCGGCAGGACCGTCTCCAGTGTGGTCGTGCCGGTGCTGATGGGCATTTCGGCCTGAGCCAGTTCGCGCAGTCGAGCCACAAGGCGCGTGAGCCGATCGGTCTCGGTGATGATCGCGTCCAGGAATTTCTGCCGCTCCGCAGGCGTCATGCTGTCGCCTTCGTCGCGCAGCAACTCGGAGGAGCCCCGGATTGCGGTCAAAGGCGACTTCAGTGCGTGCGATACATGGGCTGCGAAGGTGCGCATGTAATCTGTTCGGTGCATCAAGCGCGATGCAAGGTCCAGGAAGGCCTGCGATAGGGTGGCCAGTTCGGCAGTGCCATAGGCATCGGGCGGGCGGATGGCATTGCGCCCGCCTTCGGCAATCTGATGCGTGCGGGTCACAAGCGCCTCGATCGGCCTCGTGACTGCCCGGGTGAGGACATAGGCGGTCAAGAGCGTAGCGACGAGTGAAGCGATGAGGACGCCGATCTCAAGGGTAGACAGGTCACGTCCGCCCAATAGCCGCACGAGAACAATAAGGCCCGACGGGAGGCCAAGCACCGCAAGCAGCACACCGTAAGCAACCAGCGCGATAGACGGGCGCCATTTGACGGGCACCTGTGGCGCGGACATCACGCACTCGCCTCGATTGCGCCGAGCCGGAAGCCGACGCCGTGCACTGTGGCGATGACATTGGAGCAGCCAGCGGCAAGGAACTTGGCGCGGATATTGCGGACATGGCTGTCGATGGTGCGGTCGGACACGTGCATGCTCGGGCCATAGGCCGAGACAATCAATTGTTCGCGCGAAAACACCATGTCGGGTCGGGCCAGCAAAGTAGAGAGCACCGCAAACTCCAACGGCGTCAGCGTGACGGGTGATGCCCTCCAGGTCACGCTATGGGCCTGACGGTCGAGCCGCAGCGCCCCCTTGACCAGGAGGTCGGACGGCGCCGACGAATCATCGCCGGCGCGCTTTAGGATCGCCTTGACGCGCGCCAAAAGTTCGCGCGGGCTGAAGGGCTTGCTGACATAGTCGTCGCCGCCGATTTCGAGGCCGATAATGCGATCGACTTCCTCGTCGCGGGCGGAAAGAAACAGGATCGGTACCTCCGATGTCTTGCGGATCGTGCGGCACACATCCAGCCCGTCGCGTTCCGGCATGCTGATGTCGAGAACGATCAGATCTGGCGCATGGCGGCGCCAGGCGATCAGGGCCTCGGCGCCATCGCGCGCTGAGGTCACGACCATGCCGGCCCGTTCGAGGGCGAAGGTGATGACGTCGCGGATATGGGGTTCGTCGTCAACGACGAGAATGCGGCTGCTCATGAGGCCTACCTGACGACTACCCTGTCGTTTTGCCGCTTTGGCAGCGCTGAAGCAACAGCATGCCTGACAAGGTAATCCTTGAGACGCTGTGCCCGCCAGGACCAGCCACGCCAATCGCCGGAGTGGTCGCGCAACTCCCGGACCAACTCGGACCGGACTTCGCCGGCCTTGGCCCATAGCCCGCTGCCTGGCACCAGACGCGGCATCAGACGGTCCAGCGCCGGAATCGCGCTGGGCCCCAGCAGGCTCAGATAGTCTATGTCGATCGGGAGATCCTGGCCGGTCAGTTCCCGGCTATGCTCGACATTGAACTGGGCGATATGAGAGCTCAGATCCAACAGCGCTGAGGCGTAGAGTACGATCGTTAGAGCAGCAAAATTGGAGGCGACCAGCCAGGCATTGGAGCGACGCAGCCAGATGCGCAACAGCATCAGCACCAGTCCGACGGCAACCAGGCCCATCCAGATGCCCGCAGCCAGCCGCCACTCGGTCAGCGAATAGACTTCGACATAAAGCTCGAGCCGCAGCATGGCTGAGAGACAGAGCAGAATGTTCTGGGCAATGAACAGATAGACCAGCGCCCTGATCACTCCATCGTCGCGCACAGGACTGCGCTCGCGCATGGCAGCCAGCACGAAAGCGGCGGCCAATAACGCAGTGACAATGAGAGGATACGCGCCGCGATGGGCATATTCGGCATGGCTCATGCCGTCGGGCAAAGCCACGCCGCCCCAAAGAAAGGCAAGATCCATAATGGTCTGTGTGGCAAACAGAGCATTAAAGACAACCAGAGAGCGGAAAATGGCCGCACTGCCAAGCCAGGCGGAGGTCTTAGGCGCAGCATCCTGTACGACCACTTTGCGACGGCGTTTGCGTAGCAATTTGGGGCGCAGCAAAGCCCATATGCCTGCAGCCACAATAAGCCAGAACAGAAAGCGGATGGGGTCGAAAAGCTCGAGCACGGCTTGCGGCCGCACCTTCGACAGCACCGCTTCGATCAGCGGATTGGCTGCTGCGAAAAGAGACGTAAAAACAGCGCCCAGTCCAAGCGGCACGATCCAGGCGACCAGCCAAGGCAGGGCCTTTCGCGCCGCCTGGTGCTGCATCGGCGAGCGCATAGCGACCGCATCGCGGACCATTCGGGTGGGTGCCGGCAGGAACAATCGCAGCAGACTCAAGGGAATATGCTCGAGCCGCGCTGGCATCAGTCGCACAGCCATAAGCGCCGAAAGACCAAGGCCTACAGCGGACAGCAGGAGACCAAGCAGCGTGGCAGACTCGATGAGCGGCAAGGAGAAGGTCAGTGCCATGAGGAAACCGATGGTGCCATAGAGAAAACGACGCCGCCGCCAAGCGACTGAAATTATCGCCAATGCAATTGCGATGGCCGTCAGGAATATATTTATGCCGAAAGTCGCGGCGAACACCAGGATGTCGATCAGGATGACCAGCAGGATTGTCACGGTCGTGACCCAGAGCATAATCCCGGGCTTCTTCTGGACTTTTAGTGTCGTGCTATGCACTGGGCTCCCCTCCATCGATGACATGAAAGGCGCAGCGTGATCGCCGCCGCTCCGGCCTGCATGAATCGGGAGCTCGGCCACCAACCACCAGCCATTGTTCACAATGCTGCTGGGAAGCCGGGGCCCGGATTTCAAAGATGAACAATCAGCGCTGCGCATGCCGCCCAAACTGACGGCCCCGCTTGCAGAATTTGTGCAGCTGATCGGGAGATATCGAGGTCGGTGGCGGTCGAGACCACCAGGACCAAGCGCATCAGCTGCGAGCTCATTGGCCAAGAGCAGCCTGTCAGCCGCGTCCGTGAACTTCTGCCTTTCGGGCAGACATTGCGATTTCCCGAAAGCGGTCGGTCTGGTTGGCGTCTCGGCTACATCAATGACGTGCTGCGGCCACTTGTCCGCAGACCAGCTTCACATAGGATTTTGTGTGATTTGCTGACTGACGGGTTCGCGACCTACTGCGGTCGAAGCTACCGCCAAATTCTGGAATATCGATCTTAAGGTCCTGCATTCCCACTTCTCTTGAATTCAGAAGTGATCGCCGCTTTCCCTGATATCATCAGAGCGGTACAGAATACCGAGATGCGACTGGGAGGATAACGATATTGATGGCGCTTCGACGCGTGCTTTTTACTATTGTCGTCGCCGTGTTCTCCACATTGTCCCTGAGTGTGGCCTTTCTTCTGGGGCGTTCTTCATGGGAAAATGAGCGACCCTCTCAGCCTATTCGGCAGTTGGCGGCCTACGAGCTTGCGCGGGCCATCCCTCCACACGGACTGAAGTTGGCGGGTCGCGATGACTGCACGCCTCCAACAGAGACTGAAACTGCTTTGCTGCAGACCGCTGTGGACGTTTTGGCGTTTCCGCACGAAATGAGCAGATCTCTGGGGAATGGATCGATGCGGCTGCTTTCCAGCCCTCTGATTAGGCGGGGCGAAGAAGCAGTATTTTTTCTGTGCGATGACCAAAATATATTTCAAACGGCCCAGATGTACATTCAGGAAAACGAGCATCTCCTGAAGGGTCGTCTCACTGAATTCGGGTTCGCCCTGATTGGCCGACTTCCGAGCCCGAGTGCCGATCTGGCCCGCAAAGTCGCTGAGAGTGCATTCAGCGATACGCCCCAAGAGTCGGATAGTCTGCGTCGTGATCTTCGCCCCTTGGCCCGGGCGACGCTTGCCTCCATCAAAGGCGCCTCGACGCCATATGCCGATCGAGCTTTCTCAGAGATCACCATCGAGAATTCGATGGGTACCGGGGCTGCACAAATCGCTGTCGCGGGTGGTCACCCTCAAGCTCTGGCCAAAGTCGAACTGTTGATGGACCAGCTGCTGGTCAGCTTACCCGTCGGAGGGCCAGTACCGTGGGATCAAAGAAACAGACTATATGAAATGGCGCAGGCTTTGGCATTCGCTGGTCCGGCGGCCAAGGATCATGTCGGCCCTTTGAAGGAACTGATGAATCGCGAGGTGGAAAGCAATGCCACGATATTCGGGATGGTGTCATTGCCGCCACGGCGTATGTGTCCACTGCTCGAACAGATCCTTCAGGTTCCCATTACTGAGACTGAATACACATATTGTGATCCCTCGGTCGGCCCTTTCGGTCTGGAGCAGTGAGTTTCATGCCGGACTTGGCATACGCCCCGATGGTGGCGGGAACGTCGTTGCGATCGAAGGCGCAATGAGGGAAACTGGGTGAAGCTGCAGTTTTCCGGTCCGCCGGACCCCGAATTCGCGCGGCAGAAGCGGCTCAATCCTGTCCTCGGGCTGGTCTTCCGGCTGATCAGCCGGAAGGTCCGGCAGGCGGCAAAGCGGGCCGGCACCGGCTATGTTTTCCTGTTCATGCAGGCAGATGGCGCCCAATTGGCGAAAATCACCGAACTGGTCGAAAGCGGTGCGATCAAACCGGTCGTCGATCGCGTCTTTCCGTTCGAGGCGCTGAACGACGCGCTCGCCTATATCGAGACGGGACGGGCCAAAGGCAAAGTGGTGATCCGGCTCACCTGATCGGCCTTCCCCGGCAGCGGGCAGGGTCCGGACCGCTCGGCTCCGCGACCGGCGAGGCGCGTCAATCGTCTCGGTCTCGCACCGAACTCCGACCCCTCGCCTCCGCTACCGGTCATAAATCTGCCCCTTCAATCTTGGCGCGCCGGGAGAAAGTGGCTGCGGGAGCGCTGATTGGCTGCGCGCCAAGGCCGCTTCCGAACATACCGAACGCGCTGAAACGGCATGCTCGGCAGCACAGCCGTTTTGGTTTATTTTGTCTATCGCTTCAATAGACAAGATAGACGTTGAGCCGCATGCTCCGGGAACTGTCGATCCCTTCCGGAGCCAACATGAAGCCCCTCTTCCTTGCCTCGGCGGCGCTGCTGCTCTTCCCCGTCGCGCTCGCGACGGCGCAGGACTTCCCCTCCCAGCCTATCCACATCATCGTCTCCGCTGGTCCGGGCGGCAGCCCCGATATCTTCTCGCGGACGCTGGCCCATTACCTCACCGAGCGGATCGGCCAGCCCGTGCTGGTCGAGAACCGCCAGGGCGGGGCGGGCAATCCGGCGAGCGAATATGTCGCCACCTCCAAGCCGGATGGGCACACGCTGCTCGCCGTTTCGAGTTCGCTGGCCTTCAACGACGCGCTGTTCCCCGGGCTGCCGTTCAACCGCGACAGCTTCGTTCCCATCATCGCGGCCATCGGCTCCCAGCAGGTGCTCGCCGTCCATCCCGACCAACCCTTCGAAACGATCGACGATCTGGTCGCGGCGGCCAAGGCCAGTCCCGGCACGATCTCGGTGGCCTCGCCCTCCTGGGGCACCACGGGCCAGCTCGGCGTGCTGCTCTTGCAGGACGAAGCCGATATCGAACTCAACCCGGTGGTCTATCGCAATGCCACCGCCGCCTTTCCCGATGTCGTGGCCGGCCATGCCGATGCCATCTTCGTGACGCTCTCGGCTGCGCTGCCCTTCATCCGCGACGGCGCGCTGCGCCCGCTGGCGGTGACGACGCCGGAGCGTGCCCCTTCGCTCCCCGATACGCCTACCTTCCGCGAACAGGGCTATCCCGGCCTCGTGTGGGAAGACTGGCAGGGCTGGGCCGCTCCGGCCGGCACGCCGCAGGCCGTGATCGACAAGCTCAATGCCGAGATCAACGCCGTCATCGCCGATCCGGGCGCCAATGCGCAGCTGGTCGAACAGGGCTTCGTGCCCCTCGGGGGTACGGTGGCCGAAGCCGTCGCGCTCGTCGATGCCAGCGACGCGCTGTGGCGCCCGATCATCGTGCGCCACAACATCAAGCCGGAGTGATCGGGCCGGGCCGCCCGTCCTGCGGCGGCCCGCCATCGAGGGGCGAGAGATGATCAAGGATTACCGACTGTTCTGGAGTGCACTGGGCCTCGTCGCATTGGGGGGCACGTTCGCCCTCCTGTCGCTGGGCTACCCGCTGGGCACGCTGCACCGCATGGGGCCAGGTTTCTTCCCCCTCGTCCTCGGCTTCATACTGGCCGGGCTCGGGCTCGTCATCCTCCTCGGGGCCGGCACGCAGACCTTGGGCGCAGCGAAGGTCGCGTGGCGTCCGCTCGGGTTCATCAGCGCGGCGATCCTCGCTTTCGGCCTGCTGATCGGGCCCTTCGGCCTCCTCCCCGCCACCTTCGTCGCCGCGCTTTTGTCGGCCTTCGCCGATGCGAGCAGCCGTCCGCTGCCGGTGGTGGTCTATTCGGCCGTGCTGACCGCCGGGGTCTGGGCCGTCTTCGTGCTCGTGCTCGGCATTCCCTTCACCGCGATCAGGGGTGTCTTGTGATGGACATGCTCATCCAGGGCTTTTCCGTAGCGTTTTCGCCCGACAATCTCTTTTACTGCCTCGTCGGCGTATTTCTGGGCACGCTGGTCGGGGTACTGCCGGGCGTGGGCACGCTCGCCTCCATCTCGCTGCTCCTGCCCATGACGTTCTACCTCGATCCCACCACAGCGCTCATCATGCTCGCTGGGGTCTATTACGGGTCCGAATATGGCGGCTCGACCGCCTCGATCCTGCTCAACCTGCCCGGCTCTCCCTCCAACGCCGTCACCTGCCTCGATGGCTACCCGATGGCCCAGCAGGGCCGAGCCGGGGTGGCCCTGTTCATGACCAGCATTGCCTCCTTCGTCGGCGGCTCCATCGGCATCCTGCTGATGATGGGGTTCTCCCCGCTCCTCGTAAAGATCGCCTTCTCCTTCGGGCCCGCCGAATATTTCGCCCTGATGGTGCTCGGCCTCCTCGCCGCGACGGCCATCGCGCAGGGCTCCCCGCTCAAGGGCATCGCCATGGTGGTGGTCGGCATGCTGATCGGCTGCGTCGGCATGGACATTTCGAGCGGCATCCCCCGCTTCACCTTCGGCAACATGGCGCTGTTCGAGGGCGTCAACATGGTGATCCTCGCCATGGGCCTGTTTGGCGTGTCGGAAATCTTCGCCTCGGCCAACCAGCTCACCGCGCGCCTCACGGCCAAGGACATCACGCTGCGCTCGATGCTGCCCACCCGCGAGGACTGGCGGCGATCCGCCCCCTCCATCTTCCGGGGGTCGGGCATCGGGAGCATCATCGGGGCCCTGCCCGGCACCGGCGCCACCATCGCGGCCTATCTCTCCTACACGGTGGAAAAGCAGGTCTCGAAAAACAGGCGCCAGCTGGGGACAGGCGCCATCGAGGGCATCTCCGCGCCCGAGGCGGCCAACAATGCCGCCGTGCAGACCGCTTTCATCCCGACGCTGACCATGGGCATCCCCGGCAGTGCCTCGATGGCGCTGATCCTGGGGGCGCTGATGATGCACGGCATCTATGCCGGCCCCTCCACCATGACCGATCATCCGGACATGTTCTGGGGGCTCATCGCCAGTTTCTGGATCGGCAACGTGCTGCTGCTGCTGCTCAACATCCCGCTCGTGGGCATCTGGGTGCGGCTGCTTGCGCTGCCCTACCGCTATATTTTTCCCGCCGTCATCATCTTCATCTGCGTCGGGGTCTATTCGCTGACCTACAGCTTCACCGATGTCGTGCTGGTGCTCGGCTTCGGGCTCCTTGGCTACGGCCTGAAGCTGGCCGGCTACGAGCCCGCGCCGCTTCTGATCGGCTTCATCCTCGGCCCGCTGATCGAGGAATATCTGCGCCGGGCGATGCTGCTGGCGCGGGGCGATTTCCTCACCATCCTGCAGCGCCCGATTTCGGGGTCGATGCTCCTTGTCTGCGCGCTGCTGCTGGGCTGGGCGCTCTATGTCACCTGGCGCCGCTATCGGCCGGGCGCCCCGGAGCCTCTCCCCACCCCCGCCGAATGACCAACGATCAAACCCCAGGGCCTGCCATGACCTCCGCCACCCTCTCCGCACGTCTGCCCGATACCGGTTTAGCAACCGCGCCGCTTGCGGCCCGCTATGCCGGCGCCGAGCCCCGCCATGCGCTCACCAATCCGGTGATCGATCTCATCTTATCCCGGCGCAGCATCCGGCACTACACCGCTGCCCCGCTGCCCGATGGGGCGCTCGAGGCGATCGTGGCGGCAGCGCAATCGGCGGCCAGTTCGTCGAACCTCCAGGCCTTCAGCATCGTCGCGGTCACCGATCCGGCGCGCAAGGCCCGGCTCAATGCGCTCGCGGGTGATCAGTCGCACATCGCCCGGGCGCCCGTCCTTCTCGTCTGGATCGCCGATCTGGGGCGGCTCCGGGCCATCGCCACCGACAACGGCCAGCCCGGAGACGGTCTCGACTATCTCGAAAGCGTCCTGATCGGGGTGATCGACGCCGCACTGGCCGCGCAATCGGCCGCCATCGCCATCGAAAGTCTGGGGCTCGGCTCCTGCTTCATCGGGGCGCTGCGCAACGATCCGGTCGCCGTCGCAGCTGAGCTTGGGCTGCCCGCAGAATCCTTCGCCGTCTTCGGGCTGACCGTGGGGATCCCCGATCCGGCGGTCACCACCGCCGTCAAGCCGCGGCTGCCCCAGCAGGCCATCGTCCATCGCGAGGTCTATTCGTCCCATCAGGCCGATGCCGAGCTCTCGACCTACAACGAGCGTCTGCGCCTCTTCCAGGCCGGACAGGGCATGCGTTCGATCGATTGGACGCGCCAGGTCGCCGATCGCGTCGGCACCGCGGCGGCGCTGAAAGGTCGTCACCGTGTCGGCACCGCACTGCGCCGCCTCGGCCTCAAGCTCGCCTGACTTCAACCCTTCTTCAAAAGGAGACTAGAATGGGTATTGCAGTGGATCCCAAATCCGTCGTTCCCGGCGGCACCGCCACAAGGGAGCTGATCTACACGATCTGCCCCGTGCTCGTGGCTTCGAACGTCGCCCTCGAACTGGGCTGGATCGAGGACAATCTGGCCAAGGTCGGGGCGCGTGCCACCTATCTGCGGTCGATCGCCGAGCCCGGCATCTGGAAAGCCCATTACAATCACGATTCAGACCGGCTGATCCGCGATGGCGGCAACAGCCCGGCGATCTGGTCGCATGCCGATCTTCGTCCCACCGTGCTTTTGGGGCTCACCCAGGCCCAGCCGGCCGGCAAGATCATCGTGCGGGCAGACAGCGAATTCTTCCGCGTCGGCGATCTCAAGGGGCATCGCTTCGGCATCTATGCCAGCCGCAACGACGGCAAGATTGACCATCGCCGCGCCACCACCGAGCACGGCATCCTGACCACGCTCAAGGTGCACGGCCTCAAGCGCGACGATGTGCAATGGGTCGATGTCGAAGACGCCGATGCCCATGACGAGGCGCCCGCCAATCGTCCGGGCGGCGTTTGGGCGCAGTCGCGCGATGGCTGGAACCGGCTCGCGGGCGGCGTGCGCACCCTCGAGGCCAAGGCCCTCCTCGATGGCCGCATCGATGCGCTTTACGATTATTCGGTGGGCAACGCCGCCGTGCTCGAACGCACCGGCCTGTTCAAGGTCATCGAGGACCTCGACAATTACCCCGACTGGACGCTGCGCATCGCCAACGCGCCCCGTACCCTTGCCGTCAGCAAGGCGTTCGCCGAGGCCAACCGCGACATCGTGGTGGCCTATATCCGCGCCAATATCCGCGCCGGTCGCTGGATCAACGCCAACCCCGATGCCGCCGCCGAGATCTTCCTGCGCACCACCATCTATCCGGATGCGCGCGAGATCGCCAAGGCGCTGCGCAATTACGACCTCGTGCCCAATCTCGATCCGCAGAACCTTGCCGGCCTCGCCATCGAGAAGGATTTCCTGATCGCGCACGGATACATCAGGAACGATTTCGACATCTCGCAATGGGCCGATCCGAGCTATCTCGAAGAAGCCCACGCCACCCTCTGAGCGACTTCGCCACCCACCCCACGCGGGACGCCCTCGGGCGTCCCGTTTGCTTTGGGACCGGCAAGGGTGCCCCCGCCACACAGCGGCATCCGCGCCCCCTGCATGGTCCCGCCACCCCCGCCGCGTCCACTCCTACCCCACCGTGTCACTCCCACCCCACGGCGTCATTCCCACCCCACGGCGTCATTCCGGCGAAAGCCGGAATCCAGTTTCGTTATCGACGCTGCGCATCCCATGCACCTGCCGTCGCCCCCGCGCCACCCCTCACCCCCCACCAAAACACCCCATTCCCACCCCATCAACGCCGCTTTTTCGCACCGGGCCGCTCCCGGAGGACGGAATGTCTCAAGCGGCCCGCATGGCACAAACCCATGCCTTCCTAATCCCGACTGAACAAGTAGTGTATCCGGGCAATCGCAACGGAGGGTTATGATGAACACCAAGACAGTCAGGGTTCTGGCACTGAGCGCACTTCTGGCGTCGCTGGGGATGGGCTTCATCACCACGGTCAGGGCGCAGGACCAGACGATTATCAACGTCTCCTACGACCCCACCCGCGAGCTCTATCGCGAGTTCAACGAGGCGTTCGTCGCCCACTGGAAGCAGGAGACCGGCAAGACCGTGGCTGTCCAGGTGACCCATGGCGGTTCGGGGTCTCAGGCCCGCACGGTCATCGACGGGCTCGAGGCCGATGTCGTCACGCTCGCGCTCGAGAGCGACATCAACGCCATCGCCGATGCCACAGACCTCATTCCCGAGGACTGGCGCGGCAAGCTCGAGAACAACAACGCGCCCTACACCTCGACCATCGTGTTCCTCGTGCGCAAGGGCAATCCCAAGGCCATCGCGGATTGGGGCGACCTGATCAAGGATGGCGTCGAGGTCATCACCCCCAATCCCAAGACTTCGGGCGGGGCGCGCTGGAATCTCCTCGCCGCCTGGGGCTGGGCCAAGGCGCAGCCGGGCGGCTCCGACGACACGGCAAGGGAATTCGTCACCGAACTCTACCGCCACGTTCCCGTGCTCGATACCGGCGCGCGCGGCTCCACCACCACCTTCGTCCAGCGCGGCATCGGCGACGTGCTGCTCGCCTGGGAAAACGAAGCCTATCTGGCGCTTGAGGAACTGGGGCCCGACGCCTTCGACATCGTGACCCCGTCGGTATCCATCCTGGCCGAGCCCCCGGTCGCCATCGTCGATGGCAATGTCGATCGCAAGGGGACGCGCGACGTTGCCCAGGCCTATCTCGACTATCTCTATTCCGATGAAGGCCAGGCGCTCGCCGCCAAGCACTACTACCGCCCCTTCCGTCCGGATGCGGCCGATCCCGAGGACATCGCCCGCTTCGGGAACGTCAACCTCGTGACGATTGCCGATTTCGGCGGCTGGCGCGAAGCGCAGCCGGCCTTCTTCGGGGACGGCGGCATCTTCGACCAGATCTACGTGCCGACCGGTAACTGAAGCATGCAGATCGCCATTCCGCCCAAGGCGAAATGGCGATGGCGGCAGCCGAGCGTCATCCCGGGTTTCGGGCTGACGCTCGGCTTCGTCATCGTCTACTTCTCGCTCATCATCCTCATCCCGCTGATCGGGCTTGCGCTGCGTGCCAGCGGGCTCGGTCTTGGCGGTTTCATCGCAGCCGCCACCGATACCCGCATCCTGGGTGCGCTGCGGGTCAGCTTCGTCAATGCCCTGATCGCAGCGGCAGTCAACGTCGTCTTCGGCACACTCATCGCCTGGGTGCTGGTGCGCTACCGCTTTCCGGGCCGCCGCATCTTCGATGCCATCATCGATCTTCCCTTTGCCCTTCCGACGGCCGTCGCAGGCATCGCGCTCACGGCGATCTATGCGCCCAATGGCATCATCGGCCAGCTGTTCGCGCCCTTCGGCATACGGCTCGCCTACACGCCCATCGGCATCGTCATCGCCATGATCTTCATCGGGCTGCCCTTCGTCGTGCGCACGGTGCAGCCGGTGCTCGAGGAGTTCGCCGTCGAGATCGAGGAGGCGAGCGCGACGCTGGGGGCCAGCCGCTGGCAGACCGTCAGCCGCATCATGCTGCCGGCTCTCGCTCCCGCGATCCTCACCGGCTTCGCGCTGGCCTTCGCCCGGGCGGTGGGCGAATATGGCTCGGTGATCTTCATTGCCGGCAACATTCCGCTGGTGTCCGAGATCGCGCCGCTGCTCATCGTCATCCGGCTCGAGGAGTTCAACTATGTCGGGGCCACCGTCATCGCCTCGATCATGCTGCTGATCTCGTTCGCGCTCTTGTTCATCATCAACCTGATCCAGGCCTGGAGCCGCAGGAGGTTCGGTCATGACTGATCCCGCTTCCGTGCGGTTCGGGGCCCATCCGCCCATAGCGCCAGCCCGCGCCGGGGCGTGGCAGCGCGAAAGCGCCACCAGCGAGAGCCCGCTCGTCAAATGGCTGCTCATCGGCACCGCAATCGCCTTCATGGCGCTGCTGCTCGTTCTGCCGCTCTGGGCGGTCTTTGCCGAAGCCTTCCGGCGTGGCATCGGCGCCTATATCGATGCCCTTTCGATTGCCGACGCGCGCTCGGCCATCCAGCTCACGCTGCTGGTGGCGGCGATATCGGTGCCGCTCAACCTCGTCTTCGGCGTCGCGGCGGCCTGGGCCATCGCCAAATACGAGTTCAAGGGCAAGGCCTTCCTCACCACGCTGATCGACCTGCCCTTCTCGATCTCCCCGGTTATCTCGGGGCTGGTCTATGTGCTGCTGTTCGGCGCCGGCAGCGCGCTCGGTCCGTTCCTCAAGGCCAATGGCATCGAGGTGCTCTTCGCCGTGCCGGGAATCGTGCTCGCCACCATCTTCGTCACCTTCCCCTTCGTGGCGCGCGAACTCATCCCGCTGATGCAGGCCCAGGGCACGGGCGACGAGGAGGCGGCGCTCTCGCTGGGCGCCAGCGGCTGGCAGACCTTCTGGCGCGTCACCCTGCCCAACATCAAATGGGGCCTGCTCTATGGCGTGCTGCTCTGCAACGCCCGCGCCATGGGCGAATTCGGCGCGGTCGCAGTCGTCTCGGGCAAGATCCGCGGGCAGACTACCACCATGCCCTTGCAGGTCGAAATGTTCTACAACGAATACAATGCCTTGGCAGCCTTTGCCCTGGCGTCGCTGCTGGCGCTTCTGGCACTCGTGACGCTGGTGGTCAAATCGCTGCTCGAGTGGCGCTACGGCGATGAACTCGCCGCCACGCGTCGCGGTCATTAGGGAGATCACGCCATGGACGTGTCCATCAAGTCGGTTCGCAAGTCGTTCGAGCGCTTCCCCGCGCTCGACGATGTTTCGCTCGATATCCGCTCGGGCGAACTCATCGCCCTGCTCGGTCCCTCGGGCTCGGGCAAGACGACGCTGCTGCGCCTCATCGCCGGGCTCGAGCGCCCCACCTCCGGCCGCATCTTCTTTGGCAGCGAGGATGCCTCGGAAAAGACCGTGCAGGAGCGCAATATCGGCTTCGTCTTCCAGCACTATGCCCTGTTCCGGCACATGACGGTGCTCGAGAACATCTCCTTTGGTCTCAAGGTGAGGCCCCGCAGCACGCGGCCCGAAGCCTCGGCCATCCGCGCCAAGGCGATGGAGTTGCTCGAGCTCGTGCAGCTCAACGGCCTTGAAAAGCGCTATCCCACCCAGCTGTCGGGCGGGCAGCGGCAGCGCGTCGCCCTGGCGCGGGCCCTGGCCATCGAGCCCGCTGTGCTGCTGCTCGATGAGCCCTTCGGGGCGCTCGACGCGCAGGTGCGGCGCGACCTCAGGCGCTGGCTGCGCGAGATTCATGATCGCACCGGCCACACCACCGTCTTCGTCACCCATGATCAGGAGGAGGCGCTCGAACTCGCCGACCGGCTCTGCGTGATGAGCAAGGGCCGCATCGAACAGGTCGGCACCCCCGACGCGGTCTACGATACACCCGCCTCGCCCTTCGTCTTCGGCTTCATCGGCGAATCGAGCCAGTTGCCGGTCACCGTCGATAACCGCGAGCTCTGGGTGGGTGGGCGGGCCATCGGCTGCCCCGCGCCCGACCGGGTGTCGGGCGATGCGCGGCTGTTCTTCCGGCCCCATGATGTCGAGCTTGCCGAAGGCAATGCGGCCATCGCCGGGGTCGTCACAGGCGCGCGGCGGGTGGGGGGCACGCGGCGCATCGAACTGGCCGTGGGCGGAAACGACCACAAGGTCGAGATCGACCTGCCCTTCGATCACCCGGCCGGCGAACGCAGCCGCATCGCCTTCCGGCCCAAGCGGTTCCGGCTGTTCGACCCGGTGGCGGCCTGATCGGCGGCTGCATGGCCTCCTGCCGAAAAACCGGCTAGCCTGTCCCTCGGGGCGGGCAGTGCCGGAGGACAGGGTCTTGAGCAGGCTGACGCATCGCGAACTTCACATGGTCCATCGCATCGGATGGCTCCGCGCCGCCGTGCTGGGCGCCAATGACGGGCTCGTTTCAACCTCGAGCCTCGTGGTGGGTGTCGCCTCGGCGGGTTCGGACCATCAGGCCATCCTGATCGCCGGGCTTGCGGGGCTCGTTGCCGGTGCCATGTCGATGGCGGCCGGCGAATATGTGTCGGTGAGCTCGCAGTCCGATGCCGAACAGGCCGACCTGGCTCGTGAGCGGACCGAGCTCGGCAGCGATCCGGCCGGCGAGCTCGACGAGTTGACCGGCATCTACCAGGCGCGCGGGCTCGATTACGCCCTTGCCCGCCAGGTCGCCGAACAGCTGACCGCCAAGGATGCGCTGGCGGCCCACGCCCGCGACGAGCTCGGCATTTCCGAGACCATCGAGACCCGTCCGGTACAGGCGGCGCTCGTCTCCGCGCTGACCTTTGCGGCCGGCGCGGTGCTGCCCATCCTCGTCGCCCTCTTTGCGCCCACCGGACAGGTGGGATGGATCGTAGCCGGCTCCACGCTTGTCGGCCTCGCCGTCCTGGGCAGCCTTGGGGCATCAGCAGGCGGCGCGGGTCTGGTCCGGGGCGCCATCCGCGTCACCTTCTGGGGCGCCATCGCAATGGCGGCGACGGCCAGCATCGGCGCCATTTTTGGCGTTGCGGCCTAGGGGCCTTTTGTCGGGAAACCCGACCAGCAGCGTTTCACCCGCTCAAGGCGGTGGCGAAACGCGTCCGTCACGCCTCACCCGCAGCGGCCCAGCACCTGGGCGATGGCGGCGTTCGAACCGCGCGCGCCGAAGACATTGGCGTCGCGCATCTCCAGTCCGCTGCCCCCGGACGGCAGGAAAGTGATGCGCATCTCGGCGCGCGCCCTTTGGGCGATGCGCGCCCAATCCCTGGCCACCGGTCCCCGCACGATTACCGATGAGCCATCGAGGTGGATGAGCGGCATGTCTTCGGCAAAACTCGACCCGTCGCCCCTCGCCACCCGGCTCCCCGCAGCGGGATCGGGCGTTATCGCAAGGCTGGCGAGCCCCGCGCGCGCCACCGTCTCATGGGGCCTGCGCACCCAATAACCCATCGTCAACTCACCCCCGCGGCAGGCGAACTGGAACAGCGCCGGCCCGTTGTCGACATAGGCGATCGGGGTGGGCGCATCCTCATACTGCCATTGGGCAGCGGCCGGGGTGGCGAGCATCAGGCTAAGGACGGCGGCAACGAGTAAGCGCATGGTCGCTCCGAATTCGAGACGGGCGCACTGCGCACCCGAATCCCCTAACACTTCCTTGCCATCGCGGTTGCCGGGCGCCGTTCAGGCAATAGCCGTGATTACAACCGACGCTCCGGCCACGCTCGTTTCCTCGCCCAAGACCTTGCCCATCAGCGCCCGCGCCATGGGTGAGCCGATGGAAATCGTGCCGGCGCGCGGGTCCGCCTCGTCTTCCCCCACGATACGATAGGTCTGCACCCGCCCATCCTCGCGCTCGACTGTAACGATGCTGCCAAACGCCACCCGTTCGGCGTCGACGGGCGGCGGCACCAGCTGCGCGGTCCGCAGCCGTTCGGAAAAATAGCGCATATCGCGCAATGGCCCCGCGGCCTGCCGGCGCCGTTCATTGACGTCCTCGATCGCCATCGCCGCCTCATAGGCTCTGCGCGCCGTCGCCAGCATCGCCTCGAGCCCGGCGAGGCCTTCCCTGGTCACAAGGTTCGGCCCCTCGGGTATCGTCCTGTCGGGCAGGATCGTCTCGGCCGCCGTTTCGGCGCTGTCTTCCTTGGTAAAAGCAACACTCACCGCGCTCTCCTCCGTCCCACCCTTTGCCGCGTCAATGCCGATGATGCACGTGGGTTGCAAGACCTGCGACGGCGTGCAGGACGCCATCGCGAGTGACGAGGTTCTGATGCTGAGGCTTCCAAACGACCGGAGGACCGCGCGCTCTGCGCGGATGGCTCGGCGCAGTGGCGCTCTTCCGGTATTAAGGAAGGTCGTCATCCTGAGGAGCCCCACAGGGGCGTCTCGAAGGACGAGGACCGGGCACGCCGAACGCCCCTTCCCACTCGCAGCGCTATCTCGCTCCTGCGTTCCCACCCCCATCCCCAACTTATCCCCACCCCCACCAACCGCCCCCATAATGCGCCTCATCTCCTACCCGGGCGGTGTCGCGACGAACGATCGGGGTGGGATGCGGGTGCGGGGCCGGTCGCGGGCCTGCAGGCCGTCGATGATGCGTATGGCCAGAGGGCCAAGGCCAGGACGGGGGCTCAACACTCCCGGGACCCGGGGACATAGCCCAAACGCCCCGTTCGCATCCCGATCAAGCCAAAAATCCCGAACACCCGGCGAGGCGCAAGTCTCACCACACTGCGGACCACCCGCTTCGAGGCAAACCGCCTCGCCGGGCCGCCCAACCTCTCCCGGAACCCGGATGGGCCACGCCCTGCCGGCGCATCCGGCTGCCACCATTCCGCCGCGATCGTGCCGCAGGCAAAACCCCATGCGCATGTTCAGAACAGCCCTTGCGGCCTTCGCCCTCACAATCCTTCCCGCCGGCGCGGCGTTGGCGCAGCTGAGCCCGCCCGTGGCCCGCGTCACGGGCAATCTTGCAGTGCATGCCGGGCCGGGCAGCGATTACCGCGTCATCGACAGGGTGCGAAATGGCGAGTCGGTGCTGCTTGCCGAGTGCACCCGCGGCCAGGCCTGGTGCCGGATCGAGGGGTCGGGCTGGGTGCGCGGCTCCTATCTCGTCGGCATGGCTGCCAAGGAGCGGGTCAGCCCCGTGCCCCTGCTCGATCCCCTGTTCCGCGACCAGCGCGGACATCGCGGCTGGGGACTGATGCCCTGCGGCAGCTTCGATCCGTTCTGCTGAACCGCGCATTCATCCAAGGTTCAGCCGCAATCGGCAACTCTGCGCCCCTGAGGTCGTTTGCTTATCATCAACAAGCCATCAGGGAGATTCTCCATGACGCTCAAACGCACCGCCATCGCCGCCGGTCTGGCACTGGCAGGCATCATCGCAACATCGGCCGCAAGCTTTGCCGCCCCTGCCGTAGCCACCGGCAGCGTCAATGTCCGCACCGGGCCGAGCACGAGCTATCGCGTCGTCGATACCCTGCGCCCCGGAGAGCGGGTCGAGATCGAATACTGCCAGGGCAGCTGGTGCAATATCAGCCGGCCGGGTCCGGATGGCTGGGTCTCGGCGAGCTATCTTGCCCGCGGCGGCGCGGCGCCCCGTCCGCCCGTGTACCGCCCGGCGCCCCCGCGTCCGCCGATCTATCGCCCCGCCCCGCCGCGCTACTGGGACGGCTATGATCGCCGCGATCGCCGCTGGGACGACCGTTGGGATCGGCGCTGGGACAACCGCTGGGACCGCAACCAGGTCTGCTTCGGCGGCGCCAATGCCCGGTTCTGCGTCAGCGACTAAAGCCGTTTTCGCCTGACCACACGAGACGCCGCTTCCTCAAGGAGGCGGCGTCTTGTTCTTGAGCCCTGCCCCGCCTATGTCTACGCCGTCGCTACGGAGCGTTCGATGAAACCCTATATGCGCTGGGCCTATGGCCTGATCCTGTTCGGCCTCGGCCTCTTCATGCTGGAGCGCTTCGGCCTCTCCACCCTGTCGGGCCCGCAACATGCCGGCGTGCATCTCGACCCCAATCTGCTCTCGGCGATGGTGATCGCGCCGATCGCGCTGGTGTTTGCCGGCTGCATCGTCTTCATGGTCGGCAAGATGCGGCGCTACTGAGCGCTGCGAGTATACATCGCGCCGCCGTCATTCCACCCGCAGGCGCTCGGGGTCGAGCCCCAGGCGCTCGAGCGGCGCGCGGATGCGGCGGCTCATGAATTCGTTGATGCCGTAAACCGCGACAGCCGCCACCACGATGGCGATGCCGAAGCCGCGCACGCCTTCCATCGTCCCCACGACGATAGCTGCGAGAAAGCCAATCCCCGCAGCCCCGATCAGCACCTGGATGCGCCGCTCGGTCTGGATGCGGAAATTGCGCGCCCCCGAAATCAGCAGGTCGCGCAGTTCGGTGTCGGTCATGTCGGCCAGGTCGGGATGCGCGCCACCCCGCCTGATGGTGACGATATAGGCATCGGCGCGCCTGGCGGCGAGCGCCTCCCGCTCCGTGCCGCGCTTGCCGCGCATCAGCCCGTTGGCGATGAAGCCGAGTAGCAAGAGGCCTGCGGCGGCAGCGAGCAGGTACGTCATGGCGGCACTCCTTTGGCTGGGCATCACACATGCCCGCAATCGCCGCCCGGTTCAACCTTTCGCGGTAAGCAGCACCTGTCCCCGCCGATGCCGGTCGCCGTATGATGCAACGATCGCGCGGTGATCCGGCACCACTTGGCTCCGCGTAAGTTGATTACGCAGCACATGCGCAAGGAATAACCCGTGACCCGATATCTCGTGCTCTACGCCTCCTGCGCGCTGATCTTCTTCCCCCTCGATTTCGCTTGGCTTTCCACCATGGGCCCGCGCTTCTACAAGCGGGAGCTGGGGACACTGCTGCTCGACCAGCCCAATTTCATCATCGCCGCGGGTTTCTACCTCGCCTATGTGGCGGGCCTCGTCATCCTGGTGGCGGCGCCTGCCGAGGGCGATGTGTGGAAGGCGGCGGCGCTGGGCGCAGTGCTCGGCTTTGTCGCCTATGGCACCTATGACCTCACCAATCTCTCGACGGTGCGCGGCTTCACCCCCGCGGTCGCCCTTGTGGACATGGCCTGGGGCACGATATTGAGCGCTGTCACCGCCGCAGGAGGCGTGTGGATAGCCAGCCGCTTTGCATGATTGATCGACAACCGCTCGACGCCCTTCTCGCCGATATCCGCGCCTGCACGCTCTGCGCCGAGCACCTGCCGCTGGGGCCGCGTCCCGTGGTGCGCGTCGCCCCGACGGCGCGCATCCTCATCGTCGGGCAGGCGCCCGGCACCCGCGTGCACGAAACCGGCATTCCGTGGAACGACCGCAGCGGCGAGCGCCTGCGCCAGTGGTTGGCCCTGCCGCCCGAGCAGTTTTACAACGAGAGCCGCATCGCCATCGTCCCTTCGGGCTTCTGCTATCCCGGCGTCGATCCCAAGGGAGGCGACAAGCCGCCCCGGCCCGAATGCGCGCCCCTCTGGCACCCGAAAATCCTGCCGCATCTGGGTGAACGCCGGCTGACCCTGCTGGTCGGGCTCTACGCCCAGCGCTATTATCTCGGCATGTCGAGGGGGCGCACCATGACTGAGACTGTCGCGCGCTTTGCCGAAGTGCTGCCCGAATTTTTTCCCCTGCCCCATCCCAGCTGGCGCTCCACCGGCTGGCTCAAGCGCAATCCGTGGTTCGAAGCCGATGTGCTGCCCGTGCTTCGGGCAAGGGTCGCCGAGGCGCTCGATCTGCCGCTTCCGGCTCACGCCGAGATCTCGCCATGACGCTTATGCGCTGGGGCAAGGGGCTGATGCTCTGGGGGCTGGTGGCGCTGCTCATCGCGGGTGCGCCGGCCATCCTTCTGGGCCTGCTCCCGCCCGCCTTGAGCCAGGGTTTTCTGGGCCTTCTCGCTGCGCTTATGAGCCTCAGCGTCGTGCCGCTGGCGGCTCTTGTGGTGCTGGCGGGGTTGATCCTCTGGCTTGCAGGTCGGCTGCGAGGCGACCCCTTCTGAGCGCCAGCTGCCGTTCGCGGGCCATCACGGCCAGGCCTGCGAGCACGATCACCAGACCGCCCATCAGCGCAACGGTATCGATCAGGTGACCGAAAAACAGGTAGCTCAACACGATGCCCCAGGGCAGCGCCATGTAGTTGAACGGCTGCACCACGCTCGCCGGCGCCGCCGTCAGCGCCTCGATCATCAGCCAGTGCGCCGAAACCGAGGAAACCATGATGAAGGCCGTCAGCGCCATTCCAGGCCCATCCAGCGGCGTCCAGAAGAAGATGCCGACGCCCGAGGTCAGCACGAGCCCGATCAGCCCCATATAGGCCATGCTGGTCGCCGTGCTGTCCTCCCGCGCGACCCGGCGGGTAAAGGCGATATAGAGCGCGTAGCACACCGCCGCGAGCAGCGCATAGGCCACTCCGATCTCGAACGGCACGAAGCCGGGGCGGATGATGATGAGCGCACCGACGAGCCCCGCGCCCACCGCCGAGAGCCTGAAGATGCCCACCGTCTCCCCGAGAATGGGAATGGCGACCAGGGTCACCAACAGCGGATAGATCAGGATCATCGCCTGCAATTCGGCCAGCGGCACGGTGCGTGTCGCGGTCGAGAACATCCAGATATCGGCGACCAGCAGCACGGCGCGCGCCACCTGGAACCATGGCACTTTCGACGCGAAAGCGCGCGTAATCGGGCCCTGCCGCGACACCAGCCAGAGCGAAAAGGCCCCGAAGGCCCAATAGCGCATCATCGTCACCTGGAAGGGCGAATAGCTCTCAACCAGCATCTTGGTAGCCGCATCCTGCAACCCGAAGATCAGGATGGCGACGACGGAAAGAACGATGCCGCGCGCGATGTTGTCGCTCTTGGCGCCGGCGGCAGGTATGGACATCGAAAGATCCGCTTCCTCGATGGGCTCAGGGCGATTCGCCGCCTCAGGCCCCGGGCTGTTGCCCTTGCCCCTGCCCTAGCCGGTTGCGGCGGGCTTGACGAGTCCCGAGACCGTCACCCGCATAGGCTCTCAAAAGAGAAACCCGTAGCTCGCCACATGCGGAACGAGCAGTGCCACAGCCAGCAGGCGCACCGGCCAGGCGCGGAACCGCCAGATGATCAGCGCCGCGAGCCCCACCGCCAGCCCGGCCTCGATCATCCCGACCAGTTCGCCGTGAAAAGCGCGCTGATAGTAGCTGATGGGCGAATGAAACCGCCAGTCGCTGAACGGCCAGAAATGGATATGCGCATCATCGGCATGCACCGGCAGGTCGAGCAGAACATGCAAGAGCGCCCCGAGGGCAAACAGCATCAGGCCATGCGCCAAGGGCTGCCATCGGCCCGCAAGCCTTCGAGCGGCGAAGGCGCCCGCGACGGTCAGCGCCGCCCACATCGGGATGGAATTGCTGATCGCCGAAATGGCCTGCCACGGCTCCTGCCAGTAGAGCCCGTCTGGCGCGCGCCAGAGATTGGGCGCCTCCACGACCCTCAGCCGCACGAGGATGACCATCAGAAAGACGGACATGTCGGGAAAAAAGCCGCCGAACCAGGCAGCGGCCTGCTGCCATGGCCTGTCGGCGGGCCTCGCTACGAGCACTCCGGCGACAAGCATATGGGTGGGGGTGATCAACTGGGCCTCGTCGCGCGTTCAAGTCCGATTGTCCAATGCCCGGGCCGTGTCTGGCAAGTGCCGGGCGCGGCCACCGCGAGGGCCCGGTGCATTGCGGCGCATGCCCACAAAAGCCTATTGTCGCCCCAAGTCGAGTGATGCACCCAGCCATGAGCAAAGCCACCTCTCCCGCCCGCGCCGACCATCCCGTCGCCCTCGTTACCGGAGCGGCCGATCGCATCGGCGCGACCATCGCCCGGGCCTTGGCGCGATCGGGCTTTGCCGTGCTCGTGCATTACCGGGCCTCCGCCGCTCCGGCCGAAGCGCTGGTTGCCGAGATTGCAGCGGCGGGCGGTGCGGCGGCGACCGTCGAAGCCGATCTCGCCGACCGCAAGGCGCGCGCCGGGCTGATGGCCAAGGCGGGCAAGCCTTTCGGTCCGGTCACCGCGCTCATCAACAATGCCTCGCTGTTCCAGCCCGATTCGGTCGCCGATCTTGACGAGACGCTCTGGGACGCCCATTTCGCCATCCATGCGGAAGCACCCCTGTTCCTCGCCCGCGATTTCGCCTCGCAATTGCCCGAGGGCGTACCGGGCGCGATCATCAACATGATCGACGAGCGCGTGCTGCACCCGACTCCGGATTTTCTCAGCTACACCCTCTCCAAGGGCGTGCTGTGGACGGCAACGCGCACACTGGCGCAGTCGCTGGCCCCGCGCATCCGGGTCAACGCCATCGGCCCCGGCCCCACCCTCAAGAGCACGCACCAGACCGACAAGGGCTTCGCCGAATCGATCGAGCGCCTGCCGCTCAAGCGTGGCGCCAAGCCCGAAGAGATCGCTCAGGCGGTGCTCTTTCTCATCAACAGCCCCGCCATCACCGGCCAGTTGCTGGCGCTCGATGGCGGCGAGCATCTCGAATGGCCCGAGCGCAAGGGCCCCACGCCGCGCAAATGACCGACACAGACCCGCCCGCCTTGCCCGCCTCCGTCGCCACCGGCGTCGAGGTCATCCGGAGTTTCGTCCGCACCCTGCCCGCTTCGCCGGGCGTCTATCGCATGATCGATGCGGAGGGCGAGGTCATCTATGTAGGCAAGGCGCGCTCGCTCAAGGCGCGGGTCACCAACTACACAAGGCCCGAAGGCAACCCGATCCGCATCGCCCGGATGATCGCGGCCACGGCCAGCATGGAGTTCGTGCGCACCGAGACCGAGAGCGAGGCCCTGCTGCTCGAGGCCAACCTCATTAAGCGCCTGCGGCCACGCTTCAACGTGCTGCTGCGCGACGACAAGAGCTTCCCCTATATCCTCATCGCAACCGATCACGATGCCCCCGAACTGGTCAAGCATCGTGGCAGCCGGCGTCGCCCTGGGCATTATTTCGGCCCTTTCGCGTCGGCCACGGCGGTCGGGCGCACCATCGCCGCGCTGCAGAAGGCGTTCCTCCTGCGCAATTGCACGGCCAGTTTCTACGCCACCCGTACCCGCCCCTGCCTGCAGCACCAGATCAAGCGCTGCTCGGCGCCCTGCACGGGCGAAATTTCCAAAGAGGGCTATGCGCAGCTGGTGTCGGATGCCCGCGAATTCCTCTCTGGCCGCTCGAAGGTCGTGCAGGACCACCTTGCGACCGACATGAACGCCGCCGCCGAAGCGCTGGATTTCGAGCGCGCCGCCCTGCTGCGCGACCGGCTTTCCGCCCTCGCGCTCATCCAGAGCCAGGGCGATGCGACGGCGCGCACCGTCGAGGAGGCGGACGTCTTTGCCATCCATCACGAGGGCGGACAGTTCTGCGTGCAGGTCTTTTTCTTCCGCGCCTTCCAGAACTGGGGCAACCACGCTTTCCGCCCCCGCGCCGACCAGAGCCTCGATGATGCCGAGGTGCTCGAGGCCTTCATCACCCAATTCTACGAGGGCCGCACCCCGCCCCGCCTCGTGCTCCTCAGCCATGAGCTTTCCGAGCACGGGCTCGTGGAGGAGGCCCTCTCCTCACGCGCCGGCCACAAGGTCTATGTCGAAGTGCCAAGGCGCGGCGAAAAGCGCGATCTCGTCAAGCACGCGCTCGACAATGCCCGCGAGGCGCTGGGCCGGCAGCTCGCCGAAGGCCAGAGCCAGCGGGCGCTGCTCGAGGGCGTGGCCGAAGCCTTCGGGCTCGACGATACGCCGCGCCGCATCGAGGTCTACGACAACTCGCACATTTCAGGCACCAATGCCGTCGGCGCCATGATCGTCGCCGGAGCGGAAGGGCTCTCGAAAAAGCACTACCGCACCTTCAACATCAAGAATACCGAACTCACCCCCGGCGACGATTTCGGCATGATGCGCGAGGTGCTGACACGGCGATTCTCGCGTCTTGCCGCCGAGAGCGCAGCCGATGCCGAGGACGATGCCACCGGCATGCCCGACTGGCCCGATCTCGTGCTCATCGATGGTGGCGCTGGCCAGCTCAATGCCGTGCTTGAAGTCGTCCGTGGGCTCGATCTGCCGCGCGAGGTGATGTTCGTGGGCATCGCCAAGGGCGAGGAACGCGATGCCGGCCGCGAGAAGTTCTTCATCGATGGCCGCGACGCCTTCATGCTGCCGCACCGCGATCCGGTGCTCTATTACGTCCAGCGCCTGCGCGACGAAGCCCACCGCTTCGCCATCGGCACGCATCGCGCCCGGCGCAAGAAGGACATCACCAAGAACCCGCTCGATGAGATCGAAGGCATCGGTCCCGCGAGGAAACGGGCGCTGCTGCATCATTTCGGCTCGGCCAAGGCGGTGTCCCGCGCGTCGCTCTCGGACCTTGCCGGTGTTCCCGGCGTGTCTCGCCAGATGGCGCAGATCGTCTACGACCATTTCAACAAGGGCGGTTGACGGTCTTCGTCTCGTAACGTCAGGCGCATTTTTGCGCGTGACAGGGTCTCGGGCTTGGGCTAGCGTATGGTCCATGATCACCGCCGCCGCGACCTTTTATTGGTACTTTAGCTATCCCCCCTCGCTGGCGGAAGCTAGGACGCGCTTGATCTAACGACAGGACCAAGTCAAATCGCGAAAGCAGCCGCCAGCCCGAGTTGGCGGCTTTTGTTTTGGCCGCCTCCGGGTCCACCCAGGAGCCGACCCCAATGCTGAAATCCACCGACGACCTGCGCATCAACGCCATCCGGGAGTTGGCGACGCCTATTGACGTGATGCGTGAATTCCCCCGCACCGACATGGCCACCCGCACCGTGATCGCGGCGCGCCACGCCTTCCACAACATCCTCGCCGGGCAGGACGATCGCATCGCCGTCGTCATCGGCCCCTGCTCCGTCCACGATCCGCTCGCCGCCATGGACTATGCCCGCCGCCTGCTGGCCAAGCGCGAGCGCTTTGCGGACCGGCTCGAGATCATCATGCGCGTCTATTTCGAAAAGCCGCGCACCACCGTCGGCTGGAAGGGGCTGATCAACGACCCCAATCTCGATGGCAGTTTCGAGATCGACCAGGGCCTGCGCACAGCCCGCTCGCTGCTGCTCGAGGTCAACAATCTCGGGCTTCCGGCCGCCTGCGAATTCCTCGACATGACGACCCCGCAATACATCGCCGATCTCGTGGCCTGGGCGGCGATCGGCGCTCGCACGACCGAAAGCCAGATCCATCGCGAACTGGCATCGGGCCTCTCCTGCCCCGTCGGCTTCAAGAACGGCACCGACGGCAATGTCCGCATCGCCGCCGACGCGGTGAAGGCGGCCGCCCATCCGCATCATTTCATGGCCGTGACCAAGACCGGCCGCTCGGCCATCGCATCGACCACCGGCAACCCTGACTGCCACGTCATCCTGCGCGGCGGCAAGGCGCCCAATTACGATGCCCAGAGCGTCGAATCGGCCGCCGCCGAGGTCGTTCGGGCCGGCTACCGACCGAACCTGATGATCGATTCGAGCCATGCCAATGCCGGCAAGGACCCGGCCAACCAGCCCAAGGTGATGGCCGAAGTCGCCCGCCAGATTGCCGGGGGCGAGACTCGCATCATCGGCACCATGGTCGAAAGCAATCTCGTGGCCGGCCGTCAGGATCTCGTCCCGGGCAAGCCGCTGGTCTATGGCCAGTCGATCACCGATGGCTGCATCGACTGGGATACCTCCATCGCCTTGCTCGAAACCCTGGCCGATGCGGTTTCCGAGCGCCGGGCGCTGGCGGCCAAGGTCGCCTGATTGTCATACCAGCATCATGACTTGACCCGGAGGGGGCAATCCTGTTCCCTCCGGCCATGACCGACAGACACCCCTCGCAGCTGACCAGCCTGCCCAACCTCGTCACCTTTGCCCGCATCGCGGCGGTCCCCGTCGTGTGCGTGCTGATCGCAGCGGGCGACGATGTGTTGCGCTGGATCGCGCTGATTCTCTTTGTCGTTGCCGCCGCCAGCGACTGGCTCGATGGCTGGCTGGCGCGACGCAGCGGGCTCGTCTCCCCGCTCGGCCGCATGCTCGATCCCATCGCCGACAAGCTGCTGGTAGGCGCAGCCATCGTCATCCTCGCCTGGGATGGCAGCCTTTCGGGCTGGGACCTCGTGCCGGCCCTCGCCATCCTGCTGCGCGAGATCTTCGTTTCGGGCCTGCGCGAGTTCCTTGGCGCCCGCGAAGTGGTGGTCAAGGTCACCGCCCTCGCCAAATGGAAGACCACGGTCCAGCTCGCCGCGCTGGCCGCCATCATCCTGCAGGCGGTGGTTCCCGGCGTCGATCCGGTTGCTTCCCTGCTCCTGTGGGTCGCAGGTGCCATGACGGCCTGGACCGGGGCCCAGTATCTCATTGCCAGCTGGCCGCATCTCGACGGACGCACTTCATGAAGATTCTCTATTTTGCCTGGCTGCGCGAGCGCCTCAACCGCTCCGAGGAAGATATCGACTTGCCGGCCGATGTCGTGACGGTGAGCGATCTCATCGCCCATCTCAGCGCCCGCGACGAGGCTTTCGCCATGGCCTTCGAAAAGCCCAACCGCATCCGTGCCGCGATCGACACCCGCATCGTGTCGCATGATACGCCGCTCGCAGGCGGAACGACCGTCGCCCTCTTTCCACCCATGACGGGGGGCTGAGGTGGCGATCCGGTTGCTCGAAGCGCTGTTCGATCCCGGCGCGGAGTCGAATGCTTTCATCGCCGGTCGCGGCGATGCCGGGGCTGCGGTGACCTTCACCGGCATCGTGCGCTCGAGACCGGACGATCCGGTATCTCGGCTCACGCTCGAGTGTTACCCCGAGCTGGCCGAGCGCCAGATCGGCGACATGATCGCCGCCGCGACGGAACGCTTTGACCTGCTCGATGTCACCGTCATCCATCGCTACGGCCCGATGGCGCCGGGCGAACCGATCATGCAGGTCATGGTGCTCTCGGCCCATCGCGACGCCGCCTTCGAGGGCGCGCGCATGCTGATGGACTATCTCAAGACCGATGCGCCCTTCTGGAAGAAGGAGGAAACGCCGGAGGGCGCCCGCTGGGTCGAAGCCACGGCCGAGGACGACGAGGCCCGTTCCCGCTGGGAGGCCTGAGCAGAGCCGGAAATGAAAAAGGGCCCTTTCGGGCCCTTCATCTTGAGGATCGGAGCGTTCGCTATTCCGCCGCCTGGCGCTTGGGCGTCACGGCATCGGTATAGGCATCGATCAGCGTCTTGCAGCCGATGCCGGGCGTGAAGCGGAAATCCCCGATCTCGGATACCGGTGTAACTTCGGCTGCCGTACCCGTCAGGAAGCACTCGTCATAATTGCTCAGCTCTTCCGGCTTGATATGCCGCTCGATGACCTTGAAGCCCTTGGCGCGGGCCAGTTCGATCACCGTCTGGCGGGTGATGCCGTTGAGGAAGCAGTCGGGCAGAGGCGTATGGATCTCGTCGCCCTTGATGAAGAACACATTGGCGCCGGTCGCCTCGGCCACGAGGCCGCGATAATCGAGCATCAGCGCATCGGCATAGCCCGCATCCATCGCCGCATGCTTGGAGAGCGTGCAGATCATGTAGAGGCCGGCGGCCTTGGCCGTCGAGGGAATGGTCTCTGGGCTCGGCCGCTTCCACTTGGCCCACATCAGGCGAATGCCCTTGAGGCGCTCTTCCATGGTGAAATAGCTCGGCCACACCCAGGCAGCGATGGCCAGGTGCACGGTGTTCTCGCGCGCCGGCACGGAAATGGTCTCGGAGCCGCGCCAGGCGACCGGACGCAGATAGCAGTCGGTGAGCTTGTTGGCCTCGAGCACCGCACGGTTGGCGGCGTCGATCTCGTCGGCCGAATAGGGAATCTGGAAATCAAGCTGGCGGGCGGAATAGATCAGCCGCTCGGTATGCTGGCGCAGCTTGAAGATTTCACCGCCATAGGCGCGCTGTCCCTCGAACACCGAGCTGGCGTAATGCAGGCCGTGCGTCAGCACGTGAATCTTCGCGTCCTTCCAGGGTTTCATTTCCCCGTCGAACCAAATCCAGCCATCCCGCTGGTCCATTGGCACGCCTGCCATCAACCTCTCCCAATCCTTGCAGCACAGCCCCTCGCAAGGGCCTTACCTCGATGCCGAAACAGTGCCCGACAATGCCCCAGCCGGCTGCCCTTGGCAAACCCGATCGGCTTTGGGATAGTCGGCCGGACCGCACAAACGGCCCGTTCATTTGCAGGATGACAATGGCATCGACCCGAATAAATGTCAACAAAGCTGACATAAATACGCGCGCAGATGCAACCGACCTGCCCCTCGACGTCATGGGCCTGTTCTTTTTTGCCTATCGCGATTTCGTGGGGGATGCAGACGCCCTGCTCGAGCGCCAGGGGTTCGGCCGCGCCCATCACCGGGTGCTCTATTTCGTCAATCTCAAGCCCGGCATGCCGGTGGCGGACCTGCTCGACATCCTCAAGATCACTAAGCAGAGCCTCGCCCGCGTCCTCCGGCAGCTGATCGACAACGGCTATATCGAGCAGCGCACCGGAGAAACCGATCGCCGGCAGCGGCTGCTCTATGCGACCGCCAAGGGGCAGGACTTTTTCGAAGTTCTCTCAGGCACGCAGAAGAGCCGGATCGATGCAGCGCTGGCCGAGCTGCCGGCCGAGACGCGCAGCACCGTGCTCAAATTCTTCGTGGGCATGGTCGAAAGCGGCGACAGGCCATTGCTCGATCGGCTGAGGCTGACCGACGCGCTGAAATAACAGCGCCCTTGATCAGAGCAGCTTCTTGCCGTTGGGCACGGGCGTGTCGACATTGGCCAGCACGATGGCTCCGGCTTCGTCTTCGAAGCCGAGCGTCAGCACCTCGGAGCGCAGCGGACCAATCTGGCGCGGCGGAAAATTGACCACCGCCATCACCTGCCGTCCCACGAGCTGCTCGGGTGCATAATGCACGGTGATCTGGGCCGACGATTTCTTGAGCCCGATCTCGGGGCCGAAATCGATGATCAGGATGATCGCGGGCTTGCGGGCCTCGGGAAACGGCCGCGCCTCCATCACCGTGCCGATGCGGATATCGACGCGTTCGAAATCGGCATAGCTGATCGTCTCGGCCACCGCTCAGCTCCTGCCCAGTTCCTGGCTGCGCACGCGGGCCGCATGGACGGCGCGCGCCATGAGCGCCGGAAGCCCGTCCGGGGCCATCAGCACGGCAAGCGCCGCGGCGGTCGTCCCCTTCGGCGACGTGACGGCTTCGCGCAGGGCACCGGCGCTCTGGTCGGGCTGCGCTTCGAGCAGCGCGGCAGCGCCGATGATGGTCTGCCGGGCCAGCCGCAGGGCCTCTTCGGCCTCGAGCCCCTCCTGCTCGCCGGCGGCGGCAAGGGCCTCGACCAGATGGAAGACATAGGCCGGACCGGAGCCAGAGACGGCCGTCACTGCATCGAGGGCCTTTTCGTCGGAAAACCAGACGATCTGGCCGGTCGACTTCAGCAGGCTATCGACGAGCAACCGGTCCTCATCGGAAATATCGAGGCCGACCGCACCGGTGATGCCCTTGCCGATCTGGGCAGGCGTATTCGGCATCGTGCGCACGATACGATCGACGCCGAGGCCACTCGAAAGGGTGGCCAGCGAAATGCCCGCAGCGACAGACAGAACGAGCGTGTGCCGGCCCACGACCGGCGCGATTTCCGACAGCACGGCATGCATGACCTGCGGCTTGACCGCCAGCACCAGCACATGGGTCAGGACGCCGATGGCGCTTGGCAGCAGGCGCACGCCAAATTCTTCGGCGAACTGCCGGGTTACTTCAGCCGGCTGCGGATCGACCAGAACAAGCTGGCTGGCCGGCAGCCCGCCGGAGAGCCAGCCCCGAGCCATGGCCAGCCCCATCTTGCCGGCACCGACAAGCACGACAGGTCCGATTTCAGAAAGTGTCATGCCTCGCCCACGGTTTCGAACAGCACCTGGCTCAAGGCCTCGCTGGCGGAGCGGCCGGCCCACACGACGAACTGAAAGGCCTGGTAATATTGATCGCACGCGTCCGTCGCCGACCGCAGCAGGGCTTCACATTGCTGCGGGCTGACATCGGCGCCGCCGGTGAGCAGGTGCGAATTGCGGAACAACACCACCCCCTCGTTGGCCCACATGTCGAAATGCCCGATCCACATCTGCTCGTTGATCATCGAGATCAACAGCTTCACCTCGGCCCGGCGCGGCTCGGGGACCCTGAGATCGAAGGCAGACGCAATGTGAAGCGACTCAAGCCCCTCCATCCAGTTGAACGAAACGTGGTAGTCACTCCACCCGCCGCGCACTGAAATCGAGATCTCGTCATCGTCCTGACGTTCGAACGACCAGTCGTTTATCGCCGCGATATGCTCGATAATGTCGACGGGATGAACCAGGCGATCGGGCTCGAATTCGAGAAGGGACATTAGTCAAGTTCCAGATGGTCAAGATCTGCCTGCAAGGGGCAGGCGGCCGACGCAATACTTCAGGGAAACTGTCGCCACCAACGGCACCGACGAATCGTCTCCTCCGCAGCGACCCTACAACGACTGCCCGAGATGAACACGGCGAAGCAGGCTTTCTTCTGTGGATGATCAAGCCATGAGCGTTAATAGGCGGTTAACCATGACGCGCCTTCCGCAGGTTCTTAACATGCGATCGGTTCCCTAGCCTCACGGCGCCTCACGCGGCAGTGAGTTAAGTTGACCCGTCCAGCGGCAACCCATCCAACCGCGAAGGCTTATCTCCGCAGAGCGCGCAACGCATTTCCAGCGCGCCCGAACTGCAACCACCGACGGAGATCGCCGATGATGCTGCGCCAAGCCCTGCTCGCCACCACCCTTTTGACCGCATTTGCGGCCCCTGCCCTCGCCCAGGCCCAGACGGCCGAACAAGGCGCCCCCAACGCACCTGCCCAGGAACCTGCCTTTGCCGGCCAGACGCGGGCCCCGCTGCCCGCCGAGACGCCGCAGATCGCGATTGAGACGATCGCCGATCAACTGCCCCATCTCTGGGCGCTCGAATTCCTGCCCAATGGCAGCATGCTCGTCACGACCAAGCCCGGCGCGATGCATATCATTACGCCCGAGGGCGAAGCCGGCCCGGAAATCACCGGCGTGCCTGAGGTCGATGCGCGCGGTCAGGGCGGATTGCTCGACGTGGCGCTGGCGCCCGACTTCGAAACCTCCAACACGATCTTCTTTTCCTTCTCGGAGCCTCGCGAGGGCGGCAACGGCACGTCTGTCGCGAAAGCCAGGCTCGTTACCGATGACGCCGGCGGCGGCGCGCTCGAAGACGTCAGCGTGATCTTCCAGCAGATGCCGACCTATGACGGTGACAAGCATTTCGGCTCGCGTCTCGTCTTCAGCCCCGAGGGCCACCTTTACGTTACCGTCGGCGAGCGCTCCGATGTGGAACCGCGCGTGCAGGCACAGGACCTCGGAAGCGGGCTCGGCAAGGTTTTCCGCATCACGCAGGACGGCGAGCCGGTCGAAGACAACCCGTTCGTCGGCACGGATGGAGCGCTGCCCGAAATCTGGAGCCTCGGGCATCGCAACATGCAGTCCGCAGCGCTGGATGGTGAAGGGCGCCTCTGGACCGTGGAACACGGTCCGCGCGGTGGCGATGAACTCAACAAGCCGGAGGCCGGTGTCAATTATGGCTGGCCTGAGGTCACCTATGGCATCGAATACAACGGCGCGCCCGTGGGCGACGGCATCACCCAGGATGCCGAGACGGCCCAGCCGGTCTATTATTGGGACCCGGTGATCGCGCCTTCGGGCATGGCCTATTATGACAGCGACGAAATCGCCCCGTGGCAGGGCGCTTTCATCGTCGGCGGCCTCATTACCGAGGGCATCGTCGTTCTGCACATGGACGGCGATCAGGTCGCTTTCGAAGAGCGCGTGGACGTCGGCGCGCGCGTGCGCGACGTCAAGGCCGGGCCAGATGGCGCAGTCTATGTCGTGACGGAGGCTCGTTCCGGTCCCTCGAGCATTCTGAGGCTGTCGTCGGAGCAGTGATGCGACGAGCCAAGTTCGAACCCATCTAGACTGACGGGAGCCGGCACTGTCGGCTCCCGTCGCACATTGCCGTCCTCATCGCCTCGTGACAGAGTGCCGGAAAACGGGGGCTGAGGTGATTGCGAACGCGCTGATCGTCGTCGTGATCGCGATCCATGTGTGGATCGTCATTCTCGAAATGCTGCTGTGGGACAAGCCGCAGGGCCGAAAGGCCTTCGGCCTCACGCCGGAATTTGCGCGGGCCACCAAAGTGCTGGCCGCCAATCAGGGGCTCTATAACGGCTTTCTCGCCGCCGGCTTGCTGGTCGGCGTGCTTCAGGCCGAGGCAGGCCTCGCCTTCAAGTTGTTCTTTTTGGGCTGCGTCATCGTCGCTGGCATATTCGGCGCCGCAACATCGAGCATCCGTATCCTCTATGTACAGGCGCTGCCTGCCGCACTTGCGCTAGCGGCGACATTGGCCGCCGTCTGACAGATACGACACGGTTCGTACACGGACGATTGGGAGAAGATGGTCGGAGTGGCCGGATTTGAACCGACGACCCTTTGTCCCCCAGACAAATGCGCTACCAGGCTGCGCTACACCCCGACTGGCCGGAACCCCTACAGAGGCTTGCCTTTTGATGCAAGAGGCAATTTTGGGGCATGACGCGATAAGCAGGTAACCGGCACAGAGCGTAACGCTGACGATCCCTCCTATTTCCCCTGAGTGCCACTGACCAGCAGCAGTAGCTCGCGCCAGCGACGTGGTGACGAATTTGGCACACCGAACCTTAAACGCCCGGCCTCTGTCCCATGCAATTGCCGCTCTCCGACCCGCATGCCCTTTCGCGGGCATCCATAATCTGGAGACTTGAGAATGCGATTCGTTAATCTTCCGCTGGCGACCATCGTCGCTTCGGCGGCAATGGTGATGTCTGCTTCGGCGGCTGATCTCTACGTCCCGGCCCAGCCGTTCGTTCCGGCGTCGCCGGCCGAAAGCTGGAGCGGTGCTTATATCGGCGCCAATCTCGGATACGGCTTCGGCGGCATCGCCGATGACGATACCCCGCCCTACGAAGACGATATCGATGGCTGGCTGGCCGGCGTGCAGGCCGGTTACAACGTCAACCTCGGCGGCGTCGTGCTGGGCGTCGAGGGCGATATCGCTTGGACCAATCTGCAGGTGCAGGAAGACGATGGCGACTTCGAAGTCGGCGATGGCATCGACTGGGTCGGCACTATCCGTGGCCGTGCGGGCTTCGATGCCGGCATGTTCCTCGTTTACGGCACGGCGGGCGTTGCCTTCGCCGGCGCCTCGATCTTCGACTATGATTCGGAAATCCTGACGGGCTGGGTTGCCGGTGCCGGCGTGGAAGCCATGGTCACCGAGAACGTCTCCCTGAAGGCCGAGTATCTCTACCACGATTTCGGGTTCACCGATTTCGAGGACTATGGCTATGGCGTTTCGTCGAACTTTTCGACGATCAAAGTGGGCGCCAACTTCCACTTCTGAGGCGCGCCAACCTCATCTGCAAGGGCTTCCGGACCATCCGGGAGCCCCTTTGCATTGCGCGAAAGATGCACTCTCGTGTGGTCCCCTCAGCACCTGCGTGCCGGACCGGGCAAGCGCGCGTCAGGACGCTTTCGCCTCATCCAGGGGTGCCTCGGCCGTGTCCGCGAAGGCGTCGGTTGTCCAGGTGCTGAAGCGATCGAGCAGGCGGGCGAAGAGCACGATCTCATCTTCCGGCCAGGAGGCAAGCGCCCTGCTGAAGGCGCCCCATTTCATGGCCTTGACGTCGTTCAGAAGGTTCTGACCCAAGAGGGTCAATCCAAGGCAGATCCGGCGAGCATCGGCCTGGGACGCGACGCGCACGAGATAGCCCTTGTCCACGAGTTCCGCGACGATGCGGCTGGCGCGGGAGGGATCGATCTCGAGGCGCGCGGCAACCTGCCCCACCGTCATCTCACCTGCATCGGGCGCATCCGAATCGACCGCCCAGAGCGCATCGAGATGGATGAGTTCCAGTCCTGAATCGAGCCGGCTCAGGATCTGTCGGCCGAGATCCCGGCGCATCAGGGCGCGGCGGATGCGGATCATCACCTCGTCGATCGCCGCGACCGCTTCGGCGCCCTCGTGGGACATGCCGGTGGCTTCGGCAATTCGGATCAGTTCGGGATCGAGATGGAGATCTGTGCACATGGCCGCGTCGTAGCAGCGATCCATGCCGCGCGCAATTATGTGCTGATCGCATATATGTGAGATTGACATATAATCTGCGCGGAGCCAGAACCGGGCGTCCAACAAGGGTTCAGTCCATGTCTGCCACTGCCGCAGCGGCACTTCCCTCTAGCGAACGTCCCAATGCAGCAGCCCTGACAGTCTATGGCAGCGTGCTGGTGGCGATGTTTCTTGCCACTCTGGACATGCAGATCGTGGTGACGGCGCTGCCAACCATCGCCGGTGAGCTGGGCAATCTCCATCTCTTTGGCTGGGTGGGCGCAGCCTACATGCTGTCCACTGCGGCCGTGGCACCGATCTATGGCAAGCTGGGCGACATGTTCGGCCGCAAGATGGTGCTGATCGTCTCCATCGCGCTTTTTCTGGTCGGCTCGCTCACCTGCGGTCTGGCCTGGTCGATGGAAAGCCTGATCGCGGCCCGGGTTCTGCAGGGCCTTGGCGGAGGCGGGCTGATGGTTACGGCCTTCGCGGTCATCGGCGAGCTGTTCGAGCCGCGCCTGCGGGCCAAGTATCAAGGCTATTCCTCTGCGGTTTTTGCCCTGTCATCGGTTCTCGGCCCCGTCGTGGGCGGCACGATCACAGAAAGCCTGGGCTGGCGCTGGGTCTTTCTGGTCAACATCCCTATAGGCATCGCGGTGCTTGCCGTCATCGTCACCGCCATGAAGTCGCGCCCCGCCGGCGCCCGCCGCAAGATCGACTGGCTGGGGGGCGTGGTTCTCGCCGCAACGACCACCGCCATCGTCTATTGGTGCGACCACGTCTTCAGCCCCGAGGGCCCGGATCTCCTGACCTATGTGCTGCCCATAATCGGCGCGCTTGGCATTGCCGCTTTCATCGCCATCGAAAAGCGGGCGCAGGAGCCGATCGTGCCGCTGCACCTGTTCGGGAATCGCACCATCAATCTGGCGCTGATCCTGCAGGTCGTTGCGGGCATGACGACGCTGGGCATGTTCTTTTATCTCGCGCTCTACATCCAGACCGTGACGGGGCTCAGCCCCACGATCGTCGGCATGCTCTTCATGCCCTCCTCGATCGGCGCGATGCTGACCTCGATGATGGCGGGCCACCTCATTTCCCGCACCGGTCGCTACAAGTTTCTGCCCATCGCCGGCAATGCGCTGGGCGCCGTGGCGACGCTGACCTTCACCCTGATCGACGCCTCGACGCCGCTCTGGTTCACGGCCTTGCTGATGGCCTTCTTCGGCATCAGCCTGGGGCTCTCGATGCAGGTGCTGCTCGTGGCGGTGCAGCACGCCGCGCCGCGCCAGGATATCGGAGCGGCCACCGGTCTCATGACGCAGTCGCGAACCATCGGCTCGAGCCTGGGGCTCGCGATCAATGGTGCGGTTGTCGCGATGGCACTCGCTATCCAGACGCGCCAGCTGACGCCCGAGGCCAGCGCCGCGCTTGGCGACGGGCTCTCAGGCCTGTCACCTCATGGCGTCGCTGAACTGCCTGCCGGCCTCGCTGCGGATGTGCTGGGGCATTACAGCGCCGCCTTCGACGTGATGTTCATCTTCGTGACGGTGATCTATGCGGCGGGAGCCATCGTCGCGATGTTCATGCCAAACATCGTCATTCCCAAACGCGCGGCCTAGTCGACAGAAAGTTGCCTGCTCTCAGTGTTCGCGGACACGATCGAGCAGGCGCTTGCAGTCAAGAAGCTCCTTGAGGACCCGCTCGAGCCGCTGGCGATCATCGTCGGAAAGCCCCACCGGATTGCCGCTGCTGCGCGGAACCGGCGCCCCGACGATGATGTCGGGCGCTTGGGCGGCCGAATTCGGCACGTGGGGCTCCGAGGCCCCATCGCCGCTGTCGAAGCTGACCTCGTCATAGCTTTCGCCATCGTCGAGAGCGGCGGGCTCGCGATCATCCTCGGAAAGGTCGTCTGGTGAGGGAAGAGCGGACAGCGAAGCCGGCTCGAACGGGCGACCATCGCCGATCGACATGACATGCCGCGGCCCCTGCTCCTTGAGGATGCGCTGCACGCCCTTGATGGTAAAGCCCTGGTCATAGAGCAGGTGCCGGATGCCCTTGAGCAGCAGCACATCTTCGGGACGGTAATAGCGACGGCCGCCGCCCCGCTTGAGGGGCTTGATCGTGGTGAAGCGCGTCTCCCAGAAGCGCAGCACATGCTGGGGGAGATCGAGTTCTTCGGCCGCCTCTGAGATTGTCCGGAAGGCGTCCGGGGATTTTTCCACGCGGCGTCTCCTTGACAGAAACCCTTATTTGCCAGTGCCGACCATAGATTTGTTGATCTTGGATTTCAACACGTTGCTGGGTTTGAACACCAGAACCTGGCGCGGCAGGATCGGTACTTCCTCACCCGTCTTGGGGTTGCGCCCTATGCGTTCGTTCTTGGACCGGACCTGGAAGGAACCGAACGACGAGAGCTTGACGTTTTCGCCCCGCACAAGCGCTTCGGCCACCAGATCGAGCACACGCTCGACCAGTTCAGCCGATTCCGTGCGGGAGAGCCCGACAGTCTCGTAGACCACTTCCGCCAGATCTGCCCTGGTGACCGTCTTGCGTGTCATTGGCACCCCTCGTCTCCCTGAGCCGGGTAATTTCCGAACGCCCCCGTCTATCCCCCAAGTCCGCGCGCAAGTCTCTGCGGGGACGATGAGATTAGCGCTGACGCAGGGTTCTGGCAACCGCGGCGCGTTACCAGCGGATCAGAGACGCACCCCAGGTGAAACCGCCGCCCATCGCTTCGATCATCACGAGGTCACCCGGCTTGATCCGGCCGTCGCCGACAGCCTCGTTGAGCGCGAGCGGCACCGACGCCGCAGAAGTGTTGGCATGCCGGTCCACCGTGATGATGACCTTTTCGGGCGGGATGCCGAGCTTCTGGCCGGCGCCCTCGATGATGCGGCGATTGGCCTGGTGCGGCACGAACCAGTCGAGATCGTCCACCGTCGTGCCGGTCGCGGCAAAGACGCTTTCGACCACGTCGGTGATCTTGCCGACCGCATGGCGGAAAACCTCACGGCCCTCCATGCGCAGATGGCCCACGGACTGCGTGCTGGACGGCCCGCCATCGGTATGCAGCTTGTCCCAGAAATGCCCGTCAGAACGCAGGCTGGAGGCGAGGATACCGCGCTCGCCATCGGTTGACAGTTCGAGGATCATCGCCCCGGCGCCGTCCCCGAAGAGCACGCAGGTGCTGCGATCGGTCCAGTCGAGCAGACGGGAATTGGTCTCGGCGCCGATGACGAGCGCGCGCCTGGCCATGCCGTTCTTGAGATAGCTGTCGGCCGTGACGGTTGCAAAGACGAAACCCGAGCAGACGGCCTGGATGTCGAAGGCCATGCCGTGATGCATGCCCAGCTTGGCCTGGACCAGCGTGGCCGTCGCCGGAAAGGTCAGATCGGGCGTAGTGGTACCGACGACGATCAGATCGATATCGGCGGGGGTCAGCCCCGCGGCATCGAGCGCCCGGCGCGCGGCGTTGACCGCGAGGTCTGAGGTGAATTCACCCTCTGCCGCGATATGGCGCTGCTTGATGCCAACGCGCTGCTGGATCCACTCGTCGGAGGTATCGACGGTCTTTGCCAGTTCGTCATTGGTGAGAATGCGCGACGGCAGATAGCCCCCGACGCCGCGGATGATCGAACGGGGCTGGCTCACGCGCGACTTCCTTCCGCCTCGGAATTCTTGTTTTCGGTCGCAGGCAGGGGAGGAAACCGCCGCACGCGATCACCGATCTTGTCGATCAGCCGGCTGCGCGCCATTTCATAGGCCAGCCCGAGCGCGCTCTTGTAACCGATCTCGTCCGTGCCGCCATGGCTTTTTATCACGATGCCATTGAGCCCCAGAAAGACCCCGCCATTGACCGAGCGCGGATCGAGCTTGCGCTTGAGCGCGGCCATGGCCTGGCTGGCGAGCAACGCGCCGATGCGCGACAGCAGGTTGGCCCGCAGGGCGGAGCGCACATAGGTGCCTACCTGCCGCGCCGTGCCCTCGGCCGTCTTGAGCGCGATATTGCCGGTAAAGCCCTCAGTGACCACGACATCCACCGTGCCCTTGCCGATATCGTCCCCTTCAACGAAGCCGCGATAGGTGAAGCCGGCGCCGCTGCTTGCGGTCAGAAGCCGGCCCGCTTCCTTGACCTGGTCGAGCCCCTTGACCTCTTCGGTGCCGACATTGAGCAGGCCCACCGTGGGGCTCTCCTGGTCAAACAGCGCATTGGCCAGCGCGGCGCCGAGGATCGAGAAGTCGACGAGCTGGCGCGCATCGCCGCCCACGGTGGCGCCCACATCGAGCACGATGATGTCGCTGCGCAAGGTCGGCCAGATGGCCGCGATCGCGGGGCGGGAAATGCCTTCCATGGGCCTCAGGCAGAACGTCGCCATCGCCATGAGTGCGCCGGTATTGCCGCCTGAGACGGCGACATCGGCCTCTCCGTCCTTCACCGATTGCAGCGCGTTCCACATCGAGGAATTGCCGCGGCCCTTGCGCAGCGCCACCGAGGGTTTTTCGTCCATGGCGATGACGAGATCGCAGTGCCGGACGGTCGAGACGGGCTTCAGCTCTGGGCATTCATCGAGCAGCGGCAGGAGTTCGGCCTCGCGCCCGTGGAAGATGAAGCTGATATTGCGCCGTTCCTTGAAGGCCAGGCGCGCACCTTGGATTGCGACGCGCGGGCCATTGTCGCCGCCCATGGCGTCTACTGAAATGCGGATGGTGTCAGCCATAGTCGCCCGAAGTTGCAGCCCGGCGCAGGGCCTTGGGGTGAAGATATCCATTCGTCAGGGGCGTGCAAGCCCCGCGCCCAGCCGGACGCTTCAGCTGTCCTGATCCTTGAGCGCCTTGAGCCGCGCAAAAGGCGAGGTCTCGACGTCGTCAGTCCTGGGCAGAACCACAGCGGTATCTGCGCCCTGGGCGCGGGGATAGGGATCGATGCCCAGCGACAACGTCTCGATGATCAGGGCCGAAAGATCGACCTCGTGACCCTCGAAATAATCGGGAGCATCTTCGCCCTCGACATCGACGAACACCTCCGCCTCCGGATCGCGGCGCTTTTGCGGCACGGGCAGAAAGATCCGATCCACCGGCTCCTCGACCGTCTGGTGCACCGGCTCGAGAGTGACGACGCAAGGCTGCTCAAGACGGGCAAAGAGCTTGCCGGTGATTCGCAGACCGCCGCGAAAGCGCGTCGCCTTTAGGGTCACCGCCAGGGCATCGAGAGCGGTGATCGAGAGGCTCTCGGCGATCGCCGCCCGCTCATCGGCGGATACGGACAGTTCGAGTGCCCTGCCATCGGGCGGCATCGAATCGATGCGCAGGGAGGCATCGCTGATGAGGATGGCGGGGTCTTCCACCGGCAGATCGCTGGGCGGGCTCATGCGGGCTCTCCCTCGAAGTCGATCTGCCCCGAAAGGATCGTCTCCACCGGCTGCTGCGACAGGCGCCGGTGCTGATCGATGACGTAGTGGGCCATCGGCAAGGCGCCGGCCGCGCCCTCGCCGCCCAATATGTTGCGGGACAGCACCTCGGCCAGCTGGTCGGCATCATTGGCGTCGATGGCCCGCGTGACCTTGTCCACGAGGCCGAAAAAGATCGAGCTCATCGTCTTGACCTTCTTGGGCACGGCAAGGTCGCCCGCACCCATCTCGCGCAGGGAGCGGTCCATATCCTTGAAGAAGAGATCGAAAACCTCCTGGCTGAACTCACGGCTCGCGTCGGATTCGCGCGCGCAGCGCTTGAACAGCAGCGCAAGGTGCAGGCTGATCATGTCGAAACGGCCGGTCACCGTGTCCGGAACGCCCCACTCGGCGTAGAATTGCGGGCGCCGGGATTGCGCCACAATGGCTCGGTACACGGCGTAAACCGCGTCGGAATTGCGGCGCTTGCGCATGAAGTCGAAGATCACAGCGATTTCTCCAGGCCGTTGGGCCGCTGAGGAACGGTCCGAGGCTGCTTGCCATGAATGGGCTTTGGCAGCTAAACATGCCAGCGGCCGAAGCGCCCTTTCAGAGGTGCGTGATAGTTGAGAGCCAAAGGGAAAGTCAATTTTATGACCGCGACGCCCCGTTCTACCCGTTCTGCCAAGGCGGTGATCGCCCTCGGCCTCGCCGCGCTCCTGGCCGGCTGCTCCTCGATGGGCACGGGCATGAGCCTGACAACAACCCGCACCCAGGGTTATGTGATCACCCAGGACCAACTGGCACAGGTTCGCGCCGGGCAGAGCCAGCAGACCGTGGTGCTGGTGCTCGGCTCGCCGCAGGCCCAGAACAGCTTTGGCGACGAGACCTCCTACTACTATGTCTCGACCAAGGTCGATCGCACGGCCTTCGGCCTCGACATCGTGCGAGAGCGCACCGTGGTCGCCGTCTATTTCGACAAGAACAAGCGCGTCTCCGACAAGGCCGTCTACGGGCTGCAGGACGGGCGCATGATCACGATCGAGACCCGCCGTACGCCATCGTTTGGCGAGGACCGCGGCTTCATCGAATCGATCCTCTCCTCGATCTGATCGAAAAGGCATCGCCGGCCGATGTGAGGCGCGCCCTTTGGGCGCGCCTTTTGCTTTTGCGCTTCAGCCTTGCTGGTCGGCGCTTGCCGCAGCCTGGCGGGCAATGGCGTCGAGCACGCCATTGACCATGCCCGGCGCGTCATCGTCATAGAAGGCCTTGGCGATATCGACATATTCCGAGATGACGACGCCCGAGGGAATATCGCGCCGGCGCAGCAGCTCGAAGGTTCCGGCGCGCAGGATGGCGCGCAGCGTCGCGTCGATCCGCGCCATCGGCCAGCCGCGGTCGAGCGCATTGTCGATCGACGGATCGATGTCGAGCTGGCTCTTGATCACGCCCTTGACGATCTGGCGGAAGAAATCGGCATCGGCGGGCAGGTACTGCTCGCCTTCGATCTCCCGACCCAGATGGTGGGCATTGAACTGCGCCAGAGTGTCTTCGAGCGTCTGCCGGCCGACATCCATCTGATAAAGCGCCTGCACGGCTGCAAGCCGCGCCGCGCCGCGCTGGTTGGCTGGCCGGATATCGGCTGCATCGGCGCCCTGGCGGGCGGGCTTGGCGGAGGGTCGGGGGCCGGGCTTTACGGGTGCAGGCACGATCAGGCCTCCATCTGCGATTTGAGCGCTGCCATCACGAGCGCGGCACGCGCTGCGCCACCCCCCTTGTCCTGTCTGTCGACCGCCGCGCGGTCCCAGGCCTGAGCTTCGTTCTCGACCGTCAGGATACCATTGCCGAGCGCGAGGCGAAGCTGGATCGACAGATCCATCAGCGCGCGGGCGCTCTCGTTGGAGACGATCTCGTAATGGGTCGTCTCGCCCCGGATGACGCAACCCAGCGCCACATAGCCATCGAACCGCTGGCTCCCCGCTTCGGCCAATGCGATGGCTGCGGGAATCTCGAGCGCGCCCGGCACCGTGACGACGGTGACCTTTGCGCCGGCCGCGTCAAACACAGCCCTGGCCCCAGCGAGCAGCGCATCGGCCAGCGCTTCGTAATAGCGCGCCTCGACAATCAGAAAATGCCGGCCCTCAGCCGATCCCGCCGGAACCGTCTGGCCCGCGCCACCATGAGACGCCATTTAATGCTCCTGCTGCGCCGAAGCGCGCGTGGTTTCGAGGAGCCGGGCGGCGTAGCGCGCCATCTGGTCCACCTCGAGATTGATCCTGTCCCCCACGGCGCATTCCCCCCATGCCGTCAACTCTACGGTATAGGGAATGAGGTGCACCGTGAAGCGGTTGCCCGTCACCGCATTGACGGTGAGCGAGGTGCCATTGAGTGCGACGCTGCCCTTGCGCGCGATGAAGGGCGCAAGATCGTCCGGCACCTCGATGGTGAGGGTCAGCTGCTCGCCGACCGGCTCCTTGCCGACAATGGTCGCCATGGCATCGACATGGCCCGAAACGATGTGCCCGCCCAGCTCGTCGCCGACCCGCAGGGCCCGCTCAAGATTGATGCGACGGCCAGGCTGCCAGCGGCCGACATCGGTTACGGCAAGCGTTTCCTTGGCGGCGAAAACGTCGAACCAGTGCTCGTCGCCCTGGCCCTTGTCCGTCACCGTCAGGCAGATGCCATCAAGCGCGATCGATGCACCCAGATCGATCGCCTCGACATCATAGCGCGTCGCAACGCGCAGCCTGCGGCCTGCATTGCTATCATCGGCACGCACAAGGCGGCCGACATCGGTCACGATTCCGGTAAACATCAGGCACCCTTTTCGAAAGTGCGCAACATATCGTCGCCAAGAGCGCGCCGGTCAACCTCCGCGAAGCCGGCTGCGGCAATCCGGTCGACCAGCGCCCAGCCGCCTGGCGCCGCCACGCCGCCCTCGCCGACAGTCACAGGCGAAAAAAGCAGATGGATCCGGTCCGCAAGGCCCTCGACCAGCAGCGCCTCCGCCAATCGCGCACCGCCTTCGACGAGGAGACGCGCAACGCCGCGCGATGACAGCATCTCCAGCGCGGAGACGAGGCTGCGCTCGTGCCCAACCGAAGGGAGCGCAGCAACTTGAACATGGTCCGGCAGGGAGAGGGTGGAGGGATTTTGCGCAATGACCAGAGTCGGTTGGGCGCTGTCCTTGGCAAACAGAGTCAAGTCAGCGGGCAGTGGCTCAGCCCCTGCGAGCACGATCCGGAGCGGCCGCCTGCCCTCAAGTCCCGGCAGCCGCACGGAAAGGCGAGGATCGTCGATGCGGGCGGTGCGCGCACCCACCATCACGCCATCGGACAGGGCGCGCTGCATATGCGTCCAGCGCTGCGCCAAAGAGCCGGTGATGGGTAGATTGGCCTTCCCGAGCTTGCCGATCATGCCGTCGGCGGAAACGGCGAGTTTCAGAGTGACGAACGGCCTGCGGCGCTGCTTGCGACTGACATGGCCCTCATGCAGCCTCGCGGACGGCCCGTGATCGAGGACTTCGACCGCAATCCCTGCCGCGCGCAACTTGGCCACGCCGGCGCCGGCCGTGCGGGGATCGGGATCGGTGATCCCGATGACGACCCGCGCGATGCCGGCACGGATGACCGCATCCGAACAGGGCGGCGTGCGGCCCCAATGGTTGCAGGGTTCGAGCGTGACATAGAGCGTAGCGCCCGCCGCAGCTGCCCCGGCCTGGGCCAGCGCCTGCGTCTCGGCGTGCGGGCGCCCTCCCCTTGCCGTAACGCCGCGCCCCAGAAGGATCTGGCGGACGGGGTCGACGACCAGCGCCCCGACAGTGGGGTTCTCAGCCGTGGTTCCGAGCCAAGGCGTTGCCGTGCGGACAGCTGAATCGAGCCACCGCAAATCCTGATCGACGGAAGCGGTCACTCCGGTTTGTCCGGCGCGTCGTCCGAGCCCAGCTCGCTGAGGAAAGACCGGAAGTCGTCGGCCGCCGAGAAATTGCGATAGACCGACGCGAAGCGGACAAAGGCGACATCGTCGAGGTTCTTTAGGCCCTCCATGACGATGGCGCCGATCTGTTCGGATGTGACTTCGGGTTCGCCCAGGCTTTCGAGCTGGCGGACCACGCCGGAAATCATCCGCTCGACCTTCTCGGGATCGACGGCCCGCTTGCGCAGGGCGGTGCTGACGGAACGGGCCAGCTTGTCCCGGTCGAACGGCACCTTGCGGCCCGATTTCTTGACGACCATCAGTTCGCGCAGCTGCACCCGCTCGAAGGTCGTGAAACGGCCACCGCATCCATTGCAGATGCGGCGGCGCCGGATCGCGCTCGAATCTTCGGTCGGGCGGCTATCCTTGACCTGCGTATCGTCGTTTCCGCAATACGGGCAGCGCATCGAAACCCTTAGCTGGCGTAGATCGGGAACCGGTCCGTCAGCGCCTTGACCTTCTCACGCACAGCGGCCTCGACTTCGGCATTGCCGTCATCGGAATTGGCTTCACGCAGGCCGTCGAGAACTTCGACGATGAGCTCACCGATCTGCCGGTACTCTGCGGTGCCGAAACCGCGCGTCGTGCCCGCAGGCGTGCCGAGCCGCACGCCGGAGGTGACGAAGGGCTTTTCGGGATCGAACGGAATGCCGTTCTTGTTGCAGGTGATATAGGCCCGGCCGAGCGCCTGTTCAGCGCGCTTGCCGGTGGCATTCTTCTTGCGCAGGTCGACCAGCATCAGGTGGTTGTCTGTACCGCCCGACACGACGTCGAGGCCATTCTCGATCAGCGTTGCAGCCAGCGTGCGTGCATTGTCAACGACCTGATGGGCATAAGCCGAGAATTCGGGCGTCAGCGCTTCCTTGAAGGCCACGGCCTTGGCCGCGATGATGTGCATCAGCGGCCCGCCCTGGAGACCGGGGAACACGGCCGAATTCACCTTCTTGGCGATATCGGCGTCGTTGGTCAGGATCATGCCGCCCCGCGGGCCACGCAGGGACTTATGCGTCGTGGTGGTCACGACATGGGCATGCGGTATGGGTGACGGATGCGCCCCGCCCGCGACGAGCCCGGCGATATGGGCCATGTCGACCATGAGATAGGCGCCCACTTCATCGGCGATCTCGCGGAAACGGGCCCAGTCCCAGACGCGCGAATAGGCAGTGCCGCCGGCCACGATGAGCTTGGGCTTGTGATGGCGGGCCTTTGCCGCGACATCGTCCATGTCGAGCAGGTGATCCTCGCGCCGCACGCCATAGGAGACGACGTTGAACCACTTGCCGCTCATGTTGACGGGCGAGCCGTGGGTCAGGTGCCCACCGGAATTGAGATCGAGACCCATGAAGGTGTCGCCCGGCTCGAGCAGGGCAAGGAACACCGCCTGGTTCATCTGGCTGCCCGAGTTGGGCTGCACGTTGGCAAAGCCGCAGCCAAACAGCTGCTTGGCGCGCTCGATCGCCAGCGTTTCGGCGATGTCGACGAACTGGCAGCCGCCATAATAGCGCTTACCCGGATAGCCCTCGGCATATTTGTTGGTGAGCACCGAGCCCTGCGCCTCTAGAACGGCGCGCGAGACGATATTCTCGGAAGCGATGAGCTCGATCTCGTGCTGCTGCCGGCCGAGTTCCTTGCCGATCGCATCGGCGATCTCGGGATCGGTCTCGGCCAGGCTGGCGGAGAAGAACTGCGGGAAAAGCGGCGTGGTCATTGGCGCGTTCATTGAAGTCCCCGTGCTGGGCGATGGACAGGTCGGCGGACGCCCGCGTGTAGCATGCGTTAAAAGACGATTCCAAGCCAGGATTGGACCATTTCGGCCCGGCGTCTTGCCGCAGTTCAGAACAGTCTGGGAGCAACGCCCTCGCTGGCGGCCTCGGCAAGCCTTTTTCTGAGCTTGGCCGTGGCGACGGCCTCGATGTGCGATCGGGCCGCCCCGATCGGTGCAATCACGACAACCTCTATGCCCGTGGCTGCGTCGATCGCGACCACGCGCAGCTGGGCACCCATCGGCCTCATTTCAAAATAGATCTTGCCCGGCCCGTCGGACGCGCCGGTCATGGCCATCACGTCTCGAAGGTGATCTTGCCCGCCGCGTCAAACTGGTAGACGTCGTCGCGGAAGCTCACGGTGCCCTGCCGGTTGGCCCAGGCGGTGATGTAGGTGGTGTGAATAGGCACGGGCTTTCCGACATTGACATCAAGACGCTCGTTGGTCGCGAACATCGCATCGACAACCTCCTGATCCCATCCGCCATTTTCGCGAAGGATCCAGGCGACGAACTTGGCGACATCGTCGACGCGCACGCAGCCCGAGGAGTGGAAGCGGGCATTCTCGCCAAAGAGCGATTTAGTCGGCGTATCATGAAGATAGACGGCGTGCGGGTTATGGAAGTTGATCTTCACATGCCCCATCGAGTTCTCCGCGCCCGGCTCCTGGCGGAACATGTAGTTCACCGCCTCATTGGTCGACCAGTCGATGTCGGTGGGCTGCAGCTCGTTGCCCTTGCCATCATAGATGCGGATGCGGAACTTGGTGAGATAGAGCGGATCCTCATTCATGTACTTGATCAGGTCCTTCTGGATGATGCTCTTGGGCACATGCCAGTAGGGGTTGAAATTGATCTGGTGGATCCGTGAATTGAGGATGGGCGTCTGCCGATCGATGCGGCCCACTACGGCGGTATGGCGCTGGGCCACCTGCCCGCCCTCGACCGCCTCGATGGTGGCGGCCGGGATATTCACGAGCGCATAGCGCTCCGACAGCGAGCTGGCCAGCGTCTCGACCCGCATTGCGTTGAGCCGCAGCTGGCTCAGGCGCATGTCGGCCGGCACGTTGAGGGCATAGAGCGTGGGCTCATCGACTTGGCCGGTTACGGTCAGGCCATGACGGGCCTGGAAACGACGCAGGCCGACATCGGTTTCCTCATCGAAGGTGTCGTTCACGCGGCGCGCAGGCGGCATATCGCCCATGGCCACCAATTGCTGCTTGAGAGGGCCCACCGCCCTTTTGCGGTTGCCGAGGATCAGCCCGAACGTCTCGCGACTTGGCCCGCCCCAGCCGCCACCGGCGACGATGGCCTCATACTGGCGAACCGCCAGCTGGATGTTGTAGGCCGTATCAAAGGAGAGGATGGGCTCAATGGTCTCGATGGCCGTGAGGGCGGTCGCGGTGTTCTGGCCGCGGTCGACGCTGCGCATGACGCGATTGCGGGTCAGCTCTTCCCAGATGGACGTCGCTTCCTGCGCGCGCGCAGCCGATGGAAGAGCCGCCGCGGCTCCGAGCGCGGCAATCGAACCGAGAACCGAGCGTCTATTCATCGACATGAGCCCACCAATTCCGCTGACCACAGAGCCGCACGCAGTCCGGCCCGGCATTGAACCTCGCCCTTGCCCTAACACCTGAGCATTTGCGGCCGCAATCGCGGTCAAGCAGCTTTGATGGCCCAGGAGCGTCCTTGGACAAGGACACATCCAGCCAAAGGCCGCGTTTGCGGCACAAATAAGAAAATGCCGGCGCAGGGGCCGGCATTCATCTTCCCGATGTTGCAGGGGCGCAACAGGTTGACGCGCAGCGAGGTCAGCGCGTGGCCCGGCCCTACCCCAGACGCTGCTTGAGCGATGACAATACGGCGTCAAAGTCAGCGTTTGGAATCCGCGACAGGTGTCGGCATCCTACAACCGCCGGATGGTTCGCGAGATGCTCCCTAGCCTCATTGCCGTGTGCCAAAATCACCTTTGGTCGGCACAACGGCAGGAAAGTATCGAAAGGCCTTGTCACCGGCTTCGGCATGTCCGCTTGCCGTTTAGAAGGCCGTGAGTCGATGTTGCAGATCAAAAACCTACTGGAGGGAAAGGCAGAGGCAATTTTTTCAGCCTTCCTCCTGGTCCGGCTCGCTTCACCGTCTTCCCGGCTGGCCAAGTACTCAGGGCGCCATACCGCTTCTTGAAATCCGTAGCCCTGCCTCCAGAATCGCCACCAATCGCCCGGAACATCCGTCGCCGGGTTATACCCCACGATGAACACGTCACAGTCCAGCGGCGACCCCTCACAGACAAAAGGTCGCAAATTGGACGGGCGCCCGATGACCGCAGCTAGCTTGCTCTCGAACTGATTCAAATCCACTCGAATCTCCATGTCTGCCCCGTTGCAGCCGCAACCTCCTCAACCGCCTCCTGCGCTATCGGAGACACCCGGGCATGGTTATCAGAGCGGCGTAATCCGCCCTCGCTCACAAGGGCCATTCACCGTAGGACGCCCGGCGCTTTGCGACATAAGCCGGTCGATTGTTCAGGTTGAGAATGAGAGCCATCGCAGCGCTGGTGAAGGCGGCGCGGGCCGACCATTCCATGTTGCCGTTTGGCTTGGCTTGCATTCCCAATTGCCGACAGAGGTCGGACACCTTCTGGTCGGTAAAAGTCACATGGACGCCGTGCGCAAAGATGTTTCGCACCTTTGCGATGCGGCGCGCCTCCTTCCATTCCTTATCGCTTATGAGGCCCATAGTCTGCGCTATGGCTGCACGGGCGTCAGAAGTGGCCAATGGTGCGTTAAATCCCGTCAGGAGCTTCTCTGTGGCTTCGCCTTCAATCAAATAGGCGGACACAATCTTGTGCATGAGGCTATCGAGCATGGCGCCAGCCACCAGAGCTGCACCTCGTGGCGACTCTGCATTAATTTCGTCCAGAAACTTACCGAAATCGGCAAGGTGGGGGTGGGTGACCCCTATGGCTGCGTTGCTGGTTTTCATCTAAGGGCCAGTATCGCGACCCACAGGCCTGCAACCCCGATAATCGTTCCGATGAGCCATTGCCAGTGCGCGAGGTAGAAGGTGAACAGCACTCGGGCCACATTCGCGGTCCAATGTCTCTCGTAATACCAACCAAAAAAGAAAACTTCTGAAGCCGGTAGGTTGTCGTGCGGAATCATCTTCCCTTCGTACCAGTCCGAAATTCTTTGAAAGAGGGTTTTCCGTCTGTCTGCCATGGAGGGCTCCTAAGCTCAGAGCCCTTTATACAGCGGTGATGCGAAATCGTCCGGCTGGTTTTCAAACTACGAGGTCCAAAACGAAAGGGCGCCGAAGCGCCCGCAACTGTCCCGCAATGTGCCCGCCACGGGACGAAACCGGGTGCCTCCGTTTGCCCAGCGAGGCGATACGGCAGACGAAAAGCCCCGGGTTGCCCGCAGCTAAGCCCTTACAGCTTATACAAAATTTGATCGACCCAGAAGCGCTCGAGCCGGCCCAGCGCCTTGTTGAGCCCGTCAAAGGCTTCGGAATTGAGGCCGCCGACCTTTTCGATCGACTTGAGGTGGCGCTCATAGAGTTCGTCGATGACCTCGGCGACTTCCTCGCCCTTCGGGGTCAGCCGGATGCGGACCGACCGACGATCGGTGCGCGAGCGTTCCTGGAAGATATAGCCGGTCTCGACCAGCTTCTTGAGATTATACGAGACGTTCGAGCCGAGGTAATAGCCGCGCGAGCGCAGTTCGCCGGCGGTCATCTCGGCATCGCCGATGTTGAACATCAGCAGCGCCTGCACGGGGTTGATGTCGTCCCAACCCATGCGGTCGAACTCGTCCTTGATCAGGTCGAGCAGGCGGCGGTGCAGGCGCTCGACGCGGCTGACGGCTTCGAGATAGAGCGGCTTGAGGCTCTGCGCCTCGCTGCCTTCGAGAGCCGGGTTGATGACCTCGGCGGCGTTGGACTTGATTGCCATGGGTAGCCTCGCTGTTGTGGTCGTCAGCGCGATTGTCTCGCGTCTCATGGGGCCAAACTACAAGCGTCGGCATAAGATCGCCTTAAGCCGCACACTTAAGACGATCTTACTGAAAAAGTTCGGGAAATTGGCTTTATGATTGGTTAGCGCGAGCAGGACTTTTCTAACCATTCCGGCCCCCGGGCCACCTCAGTCCTGGTTGCGGTCGCGCCCAAGCTTGAAGGTCAGGAGCACGATGACGAGGATCGAGACCAAGAGGATGACCCGCACGGCGAAGCCGATTGCCGACATCTGCACGTCGCGACTGCCAGCCAGATAAAGGCCCAGTTCAAGCCCCGTGGAGCCGACCAGCAGCACGGCGCCCCAACTGGCTTTGATCCACAATCCCACGGCGGAAAAGAGCCGAGCGACGCAGAAGATCGCGAGATAGGTGAACCCGGTCGGCCCCAGCAGGGTCAGCGGGCTTTGGTCACCCGAGGCCACGCCTAGAAGCCTCCAGGCATCGGCCAATCCCAGCATCAGGGCGATCAGCGCCACGACGCGGATGTAATGGCCGGTCATTTCGCTCTTGAAGTCCATTTCCGCCCTGGCTCCGGGTTGCTGCCGGCTGGTCTAGCCGCTCCCATGGCCTGCGACAAGCGCCCGGCTTTGCCGCTGCGGGTGCGGCTGATAGAAGGCACTCCAGCAAGCATGCGGTGGAGAGACGGTATGGCCTGGGTGCGGCACGATTTGGATTTTCTCGGCGGACACCGGCTGCGGCGCACGCGCCAGTTCGGCTGGAGCCGAGCCATGGTGCGGGAGACGACGCTCACGCCGGCCAATCTGATCTGGCCCCTCTTCGTGATCGACGGCACGGCGACCCGCCAGCCTGTGGCCTCCATGCCGGGCGTCGACCGGCTGACCATCGACATGGCTGTCGAGGCGGCAAAGGCCGCAGCCGCCGAGGGCATTCCGGCCCTTGCGCTATTTCCCTATACCGACCCCTCCCGGCGCAGCGAGGGCGGCGAAGAAGCGCTCAATCCCGACAATCTGGTCTGCCGCGCCCTCTCGGAGATCAAATCGGCCGTGCCCGAGATCGGCCTCATCGCCGATGTCGCGCTCGACCCCTATACCAGCCACGGACATGACGGCGTCATGGAGGGTGAGATCATCCTCAATGACGAGACGGTCGAGGTGCTGGTTGGCCAGGCACTCGTTCAGGCAAAGGCCGGCTGCGATATCGTCGCGCCCTCCGACATGATGGACGGACGCATCGGTGCCATCCGTCGCGCGCTTGATTCGGAGGGGCTCGAGCAGACCATGGTGATGGCCTATGCTGCCAAATACGCATCGGCATTTTACGGGCCTTTCCGCGAAGCGGTAGGCTCGGGCGGGCGTCTCAAGGGCGACAAGCGCACCTATCAGATGGATTATGCCAATACCGAAGAAGCCCTGCGCGAGGTGGAGCAGGACATCGCCGAGGGCGCCGACATGGTCATGGTCAAGCCCGGCATGCCCTATCTCGATATCATCCGCCGCGTGGCCGATGGCTTTTCGGTGCCGGTCTTCGCCTATCAGGTGTCGGGCGAGTACGCGATGATCACGGCTGCTGGAAACAGCGGGGTCATCGATCGCGAGGCTGCAATGATGGAAAGCCTCTACGCCTTCCGCCGTGCCGGGGCCCGCGGCATCTTGAGTTATTTCGCGCTCGAGGCTGCGCGCAAGCTCAATGGCTGAAGCCCAGGGTTAGCGGCAATTTTGCGCTTACATCTTGCGGGGATGGGCAAGGGTCACGATCTTAAGGGCATCGCATTGGAAAGGACTTCGATGAGCCAAAACCTGCCCGACCCTTCGACCGCCCCTGAACTCTTCGATGGCGTATTGCAGCGGCGGATGGTGGCCTATGTCATTGATTTCGTGTTCCTACTGCTGATCGCCATCATCATCGCCTTTGTCGGGCTGATTGCCGGCTTCCTGACGCTGGGACTGGGTTGGGTCGCCATCCCGATCGTCGCGCCGATCGCGGTGCTGGGCTATTACGCGGCGACGCTCGGGTCTCACCGTCGTGCGACGCCCGGCATGCAGGCGATGGACATCATCCTGACCCCGACACGCGGCGCGCCGCTCGATGGTTGGCGCATCCTCATCCACCCGCTGCTCTTCTGGATCACGGTGTGGATCAGCTGGCCGCTGTCGCTCGTATTCGCGCTGTTCACCCCGCGTCAGCAGATGGTGCACGATCTGATTGCAGGGACCCTCATGGTGCGGCGCTCGCCGATGGAGCGGCATTGGGGCAGCCTGCGCGCCAGCGCATGAGGCCAGGACGCCAAGACGTGACCGTCGGGGTAAACGGGCACAGGTTGCCCTTGGCGATGGGGCCAGCTAGTCTGGCTCCATCGATGTCACTGGGTCACCGATGACGGACCATACGCCGGAAAGCACGCAGCTGTTCCTGACCGCTGCCATGCCCTGCCCCTATCTGCCGGATCGGCAGGAGCGAAAGCTCTTTACCCATCTGACGGGCAAGCGCGCGACATCGCTGCACCACCTCCTCTCCGACAATGGCTTTCGGCGCAGCCAGAACCTGATCTACAGGCCGGCCTGCGACGGCTGCACGGCCTGCCAGTCGGTGCGGATCGTTGCAGGAGAATTTGCGCTGTCGCCGCGGTTCCGGCGGGTGCTCAAGCGCAATGCGGACATTTCGGTGGAAGTCTGCCAGCCGCGCGCCACCCCTGAGCAATATGCGCTCTTCAAGCGCTACCTCGCCCAGCGCCATGCCGGCGGTGGCATGACGCAGATGTCTTTCGTGGACTACGAATACATGATCGAGGACACCCCCGTGCAGACGGTGGTGGTTCAGTATCGTCTCACCAGCGAACCGGGCTCGCCGCTGGTCGCCGTTGCGCTCACCGATGTGATGCCTGACGGCCTGTCGATGGTCTACAGCTTCTACGACACCACCCTGGCGCAGAGGGGGTTGGGCAACCTCCTCATACTCGACCATATCAACCAGGTGCGGATGGCAGGGCTGAGCTATGTCTATCTCGGCTACTGGGTCAAAGATTCGCCGAAAATGGCTTACAAGGGCCTCTATCGCCCGCTGGAAATCCAGAGAGGACCTCTTGGCTGGCGCCGCTTCGACTGACCGCCAGCGCCCAAGGGCCTCCTCATGATCCGCCGCCTGCTCTCCCTCGCCGTAGGCCTTGGCGCCATTGCGATCGCCGGTCTCGCCTTGCTGGCCTTGCTCGGCTTTGCCAGTCCCGTCCTTGACCTTCTCAACCACCTGCAACTGCTGCTGTTCGGCGGCGCCATCGTCACGACGGCCATCGCGATCCTGCTGCTGCCGCGCACGTTGTGGCGCCGCATCGCCATTACCTGCGGCACCGTCGGTTTTGTCGCGTCATCGCTGGTGGTCCTGCCGGAGATGATCAGCGGGCTTGCCCCGAAAGACGCGCTGCCCGATCACGGCCGTCGCGTCGTGCGGCTCATGACCCATAACCTCTTCGGCCTCAACTACGACATGGAGCTCGTGACAAGCGTCATTGCCGCGGAAAACCCCGACATCATTGCCCTGCAGGAATATTTTGGCGGACAGGCCAGCGAACTCCACCCGCTGATCTCGGGCCGCTACCCCTATTATGCCCGCTGCAAGGGCGGCAAGCGGGCCAATATCGGGCTCTATTCGCGCTTCCCCTTCACCGAGAGCATGAGCGCCGGCGCCTGCCCCGAAGATGCCTATGGCACGCAGCGCACGGCGAATATCATCGCCGACTTCACCCTCGAGGACGGGCAGCGCTTTGCCGTAGTCACGACCCATCTCGATTGGCCGGTCCCCATCGAGCGGCAGCGCAGCGAGTTACGCGAGCTTAGCGAAGCCATCGCCGCTATCGAGGAGCCGCTGATCCTCGTGGGCGATTTCAACTCGACCCCCTGGTCCTACACGCTCCGCGGCTTTGAAGCCGAAGCAGGGCTGACCCGGCACACCCGCAACCTCGTGACCTTCCCGATGGTGTGGTATTATCTGGGCGATTGGCGGCCGCTAGTGCCCATCCTGCCGCTCGATCACGCGATGACGCGTGGCACCATCCGGGTGCATGCCGTGCGCGCGGGGGCCCGAACGGGCAGCGACCACCTGCCCGTGATCATCGATTTTTCTCTCCCGCAATCTTAGAGCTTTGCCGCGTTTCCGTAAGGCGAACCGGTATCCACTTCGCCTGGAAACACTTTAACCGCTGAAGCGGTTGGAGCGGGGGAAGCCGCTGGGCGGCTGCCGTCCGGCCTGGGCGCGGTCGCCCTGCCACTCGGCGAGCTCAGCCAGTGGGCGGGTGAAGCTGCGGCCAGAGCTGTCGGACCAAGTGAGACCGGCCTCCGAGGAGAACGTCTTGAGGTCGGAAATGCCGCCATCCTTATAGCGCTGCAGGCGCACGCCCTTGCCGCGTGTCATGGCGGGCACTTGATGGAGCGGAAACACCACCATCTTGCGGTTCTGCCCGATGGCGGCAACCATGTCGCCCTCCACAGGCACGATCAGCTTGGCCTCGTCGGGCGCGGCGACGTTGAGCACCTGCTTGCCCTTGCGGGTATTGGCGACAAGGTCCTCATCAGCGACGACGAAGCCATTTCCACCGCTCGAGACGATGATGCGCTTCTGGCCCGGCCGGAACGCGAAGAGGCTGACGACGTCCTGCCCCTCCTCCATGTCGACCATGAGACGCAGCGGTTCGCCCTGGCTCCGCCCTCCTGGCAGGCGATCGCCCGAGAGCGTGAAGACCTTGCCACCCGTCGACAGCACGAGAAGCTTGTCGGTCGTCTCGGCCTTGACCATCAGCTTGAGGCGGTCGCCAGCCTTGAAGCTCTTGTCGTCGACTTCGGCCACATGCCCCTTCACCGCACGGATCCAGCCCTTTTCGGAGAGGACGACGGTGATGGGCTCGCGCTCGATGAGAGCGGTCGTGACCTCCGCGTGAGTGGCTTCGGGCGCGTTGGCGAAGGCGGTGCGCCGTGCTCCGATGGGATGCGGAGCGCCTGACTTGTCGGTCTCGGGATAGGCTTCGCGAAGGGCCGTGACCTGGCGCGCGATCTCGCCCCACTGCCGCTTGTCGGATGCCAGCAGCCCCTCGAGATGCGTCTTTTCCTCCGAAAGCTGCTTGTGCTCCTGGCGAAGCTCCATCTCCTCGAGCTTGCGCAGCGATCGCAGCCGCATGTTGAGGATCGCCTCGGCCTGGGCATCGGTGAGCGAGAAGGTGCGCATCAGCTCGGCCTTGGGCTCATCCTCCTCGCGGATGATGCGGATCACCTCGTCGAGGTTGAGATAGGCGACGATGTAACCTTCGAGCACCTCGAGCCGCCGGGCGATCTGGTCGAGCCGGTGCTGGGTGCGCCGCAGCAGCACCTCCTTGCGATGCGCGAGCCAGGCGCGCAGCACATCCGCCAACCCCATGACGCGGGGCACCATGCCGCGATCGAGCACGTTCATGTTGAGGGGGAAGCGGATTTCGAGATCGGTGAGGCGGAACAGCTGCTCCATCAGGATCACCGCATCGACCGTGCCGGCCCGCGGCTCGAGCACGAGGCGCACATCGTCGGCGCTTTCGTCGCGCACGTCCTTGAGCAGCGGCAGCTTCTTGGCGAGCAGCAACTCAGCGATTTTCTCGACCAGCCGGCTTTTCTGCACGCCATAGGGCATCTGCGTCACGACGATCTGATAGACGCCCCTGCCCTTCTCCTCGCGCTCCCAGACCGCCCGCAGGCGGAACGAGCCGCGGCCCGTCTCATAGGCATTGGCTATGGTGGCAGGGTCATCCACCAGGACGCCACCGGTCGGAAAATCGGGGCCCTTCACGAACTGTACCAGATCGCGCGAGGTCGCAGCCGGGTCGACCTTGATGATGTGCAGGGCCGCGTCGCAGAGTTCGGCCACGTTATGTGGCGGGATCGAGGTGGCCATGCCCACGGCGATGCCGGTTGACCCGTTGGCCAGCAGATTGGGGAAATTGGCGGGGAGCACCACCGGCTCCTCGTCTTCCCCGTCATAGGTTTCCTTGAAATCGATGGCGTTCTCGGCCATGCCCTCCATGAGACGCACGGCGACATCGGTCATCCGGCTTTCGGTGTAGCGCATTGCGGCAGGCGAATCGCCGTCGATGTTGCCGAAATTGCCCTGCCCGTCGACGAGCGGATAGCGCAGCGCGAAATCCTGAGCGAGGCGCACGAGCGCGTCATAGATCGACTGGTCACCATGGGGATGGAACTTGCCGATAACGTCGCCGACGATGCGAGCGGACTTCTTGTAGCCCTGGTCGGGATCGAGCCGCAAAAGCCGCATGGCGTGCAGGATACGGCGGTGCACGGGCTTGAGCCCGTCGCGCGCATCGGGCAGCGCGCGCTGCGTGATGGTCGAGAGCGCGTAGGAGAGATACCGCTCCTCGAGCGCCTGCTTGAGGTCGACGATCCGGGTGTCATCGCCTTCGGGCGGCTTGGTATCGGCGTCAGACATGGGCGGCACCGGGAACTGGGGCGGTCTTGCGAATCATTGCGGCACTATAGCGGGTGACGGCAGGCCGGGAGGCGCGGCATCGGCGCATAACATGCCGATGAGCAGGTCGCGCGTCGGGGGCGGATCAACCGGACGGGCGCTCCACACATGCCGATCAAGGAAATAGCCGGTCAGCGCGAAGGCCGCCGCTATATCGCCCGGCTCGACTTTTGCGTCCGAAACAAGGAATGGCGGCAGCGGGAAGAGCCTGTCGAGATAAGGCGCGGCCGCCTCTCGGCAGACGGCCCGGCCACTGCGCGGCGAAACATGGGTCAGATCGTTGGTCGTGCCGGTCGCTGCGCAGGTTTCGAGATCGAGCCCGAAGCCGAGTTCGTCGAGCAGGTTCAGCTCATAGCGAGCCAGTGCCGGCCCGAGGGTTGCCGCGCTGCGCTCGTCCTCGAGAATATCGACCGATCGGGCCAGCAGGCGATCATGCGGATCACGCTCGGGCAGAAGCCGCAGGTGTTCGCAGAGCAGTTGCGCGGTGTAGAGCCGCAGGCGATCGACGATGAGGGTCGCGGCACGGGCATCGAGCAGTTCGACGCTGTAGGTGCCCAGATGATCCTCGATGCGCGCGCGCCAGACGAGTTGCACCGTATTGCCCGGCTGGAGCGCTGCCGCGAGCTTGCGCGAGCGGCCGCCGCGCACCAGGCCCAGATGCCGGCCACGACCGGCGACCATGGCCTCGAGAATGACGCTGCTCTCGCCATGGCGGCGCACGCCGATGATCAGGCCGTCAGCAGTCCATTCCATCACGCCGATCCGCAGGGCTCAGCAGAGCCAGCCGCTCACTTCTTGCCATGGGGAAATTCCAGGCCCATCTCCCGATACCGCTCGGGATCGTCGCCCCATTTTTCACGCACCTTCACGAAAATGAAGAGGTGAACGGGCGTTTCGAAGATCTCCATCAGCTCGCGCCGGGATTCGGCCCCTATGGCCTTCACCGTCTGCCCGCCCGCACCCAGCACGATCTTCTTGTGGCCATCGCGGGTCACATAGATCACCTGGTCTATGCGGTAGGAGCCATCCTTCTGCACGGTGAAGCGCTCGGTTTCGACCGTGACATTGTAGGGAATCTCGTCATGCACGCGCAGGAACAGCTTTTCGCGCGTCACCTCGGCCGCCGTCAGCGCCAGTGTCAGGTCCGTCAGCTGATCTTCAGGAAAGTGCCACGGTCCGGGCGGTATGGCGCCGGCGGCCCAGTCGAGGAAATCCTGCACCCCATGCCCGCGCGCCGCGGAAATCATGAAGGTGCGTTCGAAGCGCAGCTTGCTGTTGATCGTCTCGGAGAGCTTCAGAAGCGACTCCGCCTTGACCAGGTCGATCTTGTTGAGAACGAGGATGCGCGGCTGCCGGATGGCCTCGAGCCCCTCGAGCAGCGCCTCGATTTCCTCGGTCACCCCGCGTTCGGCATCGACGATGAGCGCGACGAGGTCCGCATCCCCTGCCCCGGTCCAGGCGGCATCCACCATGGCGCGGTCGAGCCGTCGCTTGGGCGCGAAGATGCCCGGCGTATCGATGAACACCATCTGCGCCGCGCTGGTCGTCACGACGCCGCGGATCTGCGCGCGCGTCGTCTGCGCCTTGTGGGTGACGATCGAGACCTTGGTGCCGACCAGCGAATTGAGCAGCGTCGACTTGCCGGCATTGGGCGCACCGACGAGCGCGATGAAGCCGCAGCGCATCGGCTGGTCGGAGGTGATGGTTTCAGGCGTTTCCGTCATAGCGATCCCTGCCAGACCTTCTCGCGGATGAGAAAGCGTTCGGCAGCCTTGTGCTCGGCCAGTTTCTTGGAGGCGCCGATGGCGCTCATCGGCGCAAAGGTGCCAACCGAAACGGCAATCGTGAATTCGGGGGCGTGGTCGGGCCCGGTCCGGTCGACTTCGGAATAGACCGGCGGTTCGAGGCCTCGTGCCTGCGCCCATTCCTGCAACGTAGTCTTGGCGTCGGCGCGGTCGGTTCCCGCCAGTTCGATATGGGGACCAAACAGCCGCTCTATGAGATCGAAGGCCTGGCCCAGCCCGCCATCGCAATAGATGGCTCCGATGACGGCCTCCGCCACATCGCCCAGAATGGCGTCCTTTTCGGCTCCCCCCGTGCGCGCCTCGGCTTCGCCCATGATGATGGCCGAACCCAGATCGACCTCGCGGGCGATCGCGGCGCAGGTCTCCTTGCGCACCAGGGCGTTGAGCGAGCGGCTGAGTTCGCCCTCATTGGCCTTGGGAAAGCGGCGGTAGAGCATCTCGGCCACCACGAGCCCCAGAACCCGGTCGCCCAGGAATTCGAGCCGCTGGTAGGAGCGTTGCACCCGCTTGGATGGAGAGATGGCGCTCGAATGGGTCAGCGCACGTTCGAGAAGCTCGCGATCAGCGAATTTGTAGCCGATGCGAGCTTCGATATCGTTCCGTGCGCCGCCCTTTCGGCTCATTGATAAACCGACCGGAACATGCGGTCCCAGCGGACATTGGCGGGCCACTCCCAGATCTTCCAGGGCGCGATGTTGTCCTGGATCGAGAAGAAGCGCGCTTCGGCCTTGCCGATGAGATTGTCGCCCGAGACGTAACCCACCGCCGAGAGCACGCGGCTATCCTGCGAGCGGTCGCGATTGTCGCCCATCATGAAGAAGTGGCCGGCCGGAACGAGATATTCAGCCGTGTTGTCCAGCGGCCCATTGTCGGAAATTTCCTGGATAAGGTAGCTCACGCCATTGGGCAGTGTTTCGCGATAGACGGTGACCGGAATGGTCTGGCTGAAGCTGTCGGTGTCCTGCGCGGTCCCGACCTGCTCACGTTCCACCGGCATGCCGTTGATATGCAGGATGCCGCCCCGCACCTGGATGCGATCGCCCGGCAGGCCGACGACACGCTTGATGTAGTCCTCATTGCTGATTTCGTTGCGGAATACCGCAACGTCGCCGCGATTGGGGTCGTTGGCCATGATGCGGCCATTGAACGGCAGCGGGATGGGGAAAGCGTATTTGCCGTAACCCCAGGTGAATTTCGAGGCCACGAAATAATCCCCGATCATCAGCGTCTGCTGCATCGAGGCGGTCGGGATGGAGAATGGCTGATAGAGGAACGTGCGGAAGACCAGCGCGATCAGCAGCGCCTCGATAATCACCACGATGGTGTCGCGCAACTCGTTCTTGTCGGCCTTCTTGTCGGCTTTCGACATGGGCTCGTTCATTCCTGTGCCTGGGTTGCGCGCATATGCGGGCTGCGCCGCTGTGGTTAAGGGAGCGACGCCGGCCGGTCAACCGGAAGCGCTTCGATGATGACGAAAGCCTGCGCCATGCCGGCATCGTCGGTGATGGTGAGATGGATATGCGCCTCATGCCCCTGGGGCACAAGAGCCGCAAGCGCCCGCGCCGCGCCATTTGTCAGCTTCATCGTGGGTTTGCCCGAGGGCAGGTTGACCACCCCGAGATCGCGCCAGAACACGCCGCGGCTCATGCCCGTGCCCAGCGCCTTGGCGCAGGCTTCCTTGGCCGCGAAACGCTTGGCGTAGGAGGCCGCCCTCTGCTTGCGGCCATCGGATTTGCGGCGCTCTGTCTCGGTAAAGCAGCGCTGCGTGAAGCGCTCCCCATAGCGCTCGAGCGTGCGTTCCACGCGCACGATCTCGCACAGATCATTACCCAGCCCGACGATCACGCGAGCCCCCGGCTGCCCGGCTTGACCGCCGGCAGTGCTGCAAGTTCCGGCGGCAGGGCATCTGCCGGATAGGCCGGCACCTTGAAACCCGTGAGCGCAACGAGCGGCACACCGATTTCCGCTTCGCCGTCCGAGCGATCGACGAGGCACGCTGCAGCCACCACCTCGGCACCCGTTCGGCGGATGCATTCGATGCATTCGCGGATCGAAAGGCCTGTCGAAACAATGTCCTCGACGACGATCACCTTCTCGCCCGGCGACAGCTCGAAGCCGCGGCGGACCTGGAACGTGCCATCCACCCTCTCGGTGTAGATGGCCGGCAGCCCCAGATGCCGCGCCGTCTCGTAGCCGGGGATGATCCCGCCCACGGCGGGCGAGACGACCTTGGAGACATTCGCATAGCCCGACTGCCGGATCTTGTCCGCGAGGGCGCGGCAGAGCGTTTCCGCCAAGGGCGGATGCATGAACACCTTGGCCTTCTGCAGGAAGACCGGCGACCTCAACCCGGACGAGAGGATGAAATGCCCCTCGAGGAGCGCACCGCACTGCCGGAAGACATCCAGTACCTCGTCGCGCGTCATGTCGTTTCGAACTCCCTGCTCGGTTGGGTCCAGTCGATCTTGGCCAGCAGCCGCGCCTCCGGCACGGTGCCACGCTGGACGCTCGACAGCCCCTGGGTCAATTTGAGGTTTGCTAGCACGTCGTTGAGCTGGGCCAAGTCGCGCACTTCGATCTCGAACACGAATTTGTGGAAATCGGGCGACGCCATCCGCATCACCATGTTGTGGATGTTGGCGTCGCAGGTCGCGATAGCTCCCGAAATCTGCGCCAGGGACCCCGGCCGGTTGACCGCGAGCATCGAGATGATGGCCTTGTGGTCGCGATCTTCGCGATCCCCGAGATCCCAGCGCACATCGAGCCAGGCGACATCGGAATCGTGGAGTTCCACCAGGGCATCCGAATGGATGGGATAGATCGTCAGCGGCCCCTCCGGTGTCAGGATGCCCACGAGCCGATCCCCCGGCACGACGCCCTCCGGGGAGATCGACACGGGCAGGCTGAAATCGAGCCGGCCCAGCGCCTCGCGCGCGCGCGGACCGGCGCTCTGCCCGCCTGGCACCCGGAAGCGGAAGAGGTCGACCGCACGCAGCGCGAACCAGCCTTCCGACTTGTCGGGGGCCGGCAGGTCGAGCTTCTTGTGCTTGCGCTTCCTGATGCCCTTGATCTGGGCCAGTTCGTCGGCAACCGCCTCTGAGGCGATGCGCCCCTCGCCCACCGCGATCATCAGGTCGCGGCGGCTTGGAAGGCCCAGCCGCTCGGCCAGTAGCTTGGCCTCACCCTCGTCGATCGAAACCCCATCCCGTTCGAGAACTGCGGACAGGACGTGCTCGCCAAGCGCAGCAGCGCGTTGCTGCGCCGCCTGCCGCACCGCCCGCCGTATGGCGGCCTTGGCTTTGCCGGTCGCTGCGATGTTTTCCCAGTTCGACGGTGGCCGGTGATTATGGTCGCGGATGATCTCGACCTCGTCGCCTGAGCGCAATTGCGTCACGAGCGGCATGGCGGCGCCGTTGATCTTTGCGCCGACGCAGGTATCGCCGATATCGGTATGAAGCGCATAGGCGAAATCGATTGGCGTAGCCCCACGCGGCAGCGCGATCAGCCGCCCGCGCGGCGAAAAGCAGAAGACCTGATCCTGGAAGAGCTCGAGCTTGGTGTTTTCGAGGAAGTCTTCCGACGTCGACCCGGTGGTCAGCTGCTCGATGGTGTTGCGCAGCCAGACAAAGGCGCGACTCTCGCTCTCGAGCCGGTGCAGGTCGCGCGTCGCGCCTTCCTTGTAGAGGGCATGCGCGGCGATGCCATATTCGGCGATCCGATGCATCTCCTCGGTGCGGATCTGCAATTCGGCCCGCTGTCGACCGACCCCCACGATGGTGGTGTGCAGCGAGCGATAGTCATTGTGCTTGGGAACCGAGATGTAGTCCTTGAACCGGCCCGGCACGACCTTCCAATTGGTGTGGACAACGCCGAGCGCGCCATAGCACTGGCCTATGGTCTTCACGATCACCCGAAAGCCGATCATGTCCGAAAGCTGCTCCAGCGCTATCGCCTTGCGCTCGATCTTGGCAAAGATCGACCATGGCGACTTGACCCGCGCGCTCACCGCCGCCTCGATCCCCTGCGATGCGAGTTTTTCGCGCAGCTCGCGGCTGATGGTGTCGATGGTTTCGGAGAACTCCTCGCGCATCGTCGCGAGCCTGTCGGTGATGGCGCGATAGTGCTCGGGCTGCAGCACGCGGAAGGACAGATCTTCGAGCTCGGAGCGCATATCCTGCATGCCCATGCGACCGGCGAGCGGCGCGTAGATCTCCATCGTCTCGTTGGCGATGCGCTTGCGCTTGTCGGCCGGCATGAAATCGAGCGTGCGCATGTTGTGCAGCCGATCCGCCAGCTTGACGAGCAGAACGCGGACATCGGCGGAGATCGCGAGCAACAGCTTGCGCAGGTTTTCGGCCTGCGCTTCCTCGCGGCTCATCAGGTTGAGCCGATCGATTTTGGTCAGGCCATCGACGATCGCGCCGATCTCCGGGCCGAACAACTGGTCGATCTCGGCCCGTGTGGCGTCGGTATCCTCGATGGTGTCGTGCAGGAGCCCGACTGCGATCGTGGCATCGTCGAGCTTGAGACCGGTGAGGATGGCGGCAACTTCGAGCGGGTGGGCGAAATAGGGATCGCCCGAGGCGCGCTTCTGGCTGCCATGCTTTTGCATCGCATAGACATAGGCGCGGTTCAGCAGCGCCTCATCCGCGTTGGGATTATAGGCCAGAACCCGCTCAACAAGCTCATACTGCCGCATCATGGCATTTGCCGCACGATCTGCTCGCGCTGCTCCGACAAGCCTGCTGGGGACCTTCCGGTGCGCGTGAAAAAGATGCTGTCGCACCAATTAAAAAAGGCGCCGGGCGAATGCCCGACGCCTGATGATATAGGCCAATCGGCCCAAGGATCAATCGTCGCGACGCTCCGGCGGTGCGAGGCTTTCGATGCCGCGCAGCAGTTCGTCCTCGCTCATGGTGTCGAAGGTATCGCCTTCGTCGCCATTGCCGGTATCGAGAAGCGGAGCCGCATGCTGCTCGGGCTCGTCCACCTCGACATATTTCTGCAGCGAGTGGATCAGGTCCTCGCGCAGATCCTCGGGCGAAATGGCGCCATCGCCGATCTCGCGCAGGGCCACGACGGGGTTCTTGTCATTGTCGCGCGAGACGGTGATCGAAGAGCCGGCCGAAATCATACGGGCACGATGAGCCGCCATCAGGACGAGTTCGAACCGGTTGTCGATCTTCTCAATGCAGTCTTCGACTGTGACGCGGGCCACGGACGTCTCCGGCGTTATTGGGGGTCAAGACCGCGCTCATACACGAGCAACCCAGCCGTTGCAAGCGCTGCGGCTCCTGCATGCCGTCGGCAATGCGCGGCAGGCGACAGCCAGAAGACCAAGGCATTCCATTCCGTCGTTGGACTTTGAGCCCGGCACTGCCCATGCTAATCGACATCATCCCCAGCGTCGGCGGATGCTGCACACGCTGGTGCAGCGACAGTTGCGCCAGGCAGGTAGGTATCAAGCGTCACGCCGGCTGACCGGCAAGGAGTAGAGCCATGTCGATCGATCCCCGGGAAAAAGTCGTCCTCTTCATCGATGGCGCCAATCTCTATGCCACCTCCAAGGCGATCGGCATTGACATCGACTATCGGCGGCTTCTGGCTGAATTCCAGAGCAAGTCCTATGTGCTACGTGCGCATTACTACACGGCACTTCTGGAAGATCAGGAATATTCGTCGATCCGGCCGCTCATCGACTGGCTCGACTATAATGGCTATACGGTGAGGACAAAGCCCGCCAAGGAATTCACTGACGCCTCTGGTCGCCGCAAGATCAAGGGCAATATGGACATCGAACTGTGCGTCGATGCCCTCGAGATGAGCGCTCACTACGACCACATGGTTCTCTTCTCGGGCGACGGAGACTTCACCGCGCTCGTTGCTGCACTGCAGCGTCGCGGGAAGCGCGTCACCGTGGTTTCGACGCTTTCAACCCCTACCCCGATGATCTCCGACGAACTGCGCCGCCAGGCGGACTTCTTCCTCGACGTGGCAGAACTGGCCAAGACCGTGGGGCGGACGCCCTCACCCGACCGGTACGCCCCAGCCGCGTCGACCGAGACCAACTGATTTCATGACAACGTCATTCATTCCGTGATCGATCCCCCGCTGGACTGCCCCCTCTGCCCGCGCCTCGTGGACTTTCGCCACGACAACCGCCGCACCTACCCCGAGTTTTTCAACGCACCCGTACCGGTCTGGGGCGATTCGGCGGCGCGGCTGCTGATCGTGGGGCTGGCACCGGGGCTCAAGGGCGCCAACCGCACGGGCCGGCCTTTCACCGGCGACTATGCCGGGGACCTGCTCTATGCCACGCTGCTGAAATTCGGGGCCGCGACAGGCACCTATCGCGCCGATCCCGATGACGGCATGACGCTCAACGGCGTCGCCATCGTCAACGCGGTCCGCTGCGTCCCCCCGCAGAACAAGCCGACCGGCGAGGAGATCAAGACCTGCCGGCGCTATCTGGGCGCGGCCATAGAGGCCGTACAGCCCAGAGGCTATCTCGTTCTGGGCCGCATCGCCCACGAGTCCCTTCTTGCCACGCTCGGCGAGAAGCGGAGCGCCTTTCCGTTCAAGCATGGGGCCAGCTATGCTCTGTCGGACGGCGCGAGCTTTCACGCCAGCTATCACTGCTCGCGCTACAACACCAATACCGGGGTTCTGACCACCGAGATGTTCGAGGATGTAGTCGGCCGGGCCCTTGCGGCGGTGCGCTGAGGCTCAGCCGTGCTTGAGGAGCCGGGCCTTCTCGCGGTTCCAGTCCCGCGCCTTCTCGGTCTCGCGCTTGTCGAAGCTTTTCTTGCCCTTGCCCAGGCCGATCAGCAGCTTGGCGATGCCACGATCATTGAAATAGAGCTTGAGCGGCACGATGGTGTTGCCGGCACGCGAGACTTCCTGGTCGAGCTTGGCCAGCTGCTTGCGCGAGACCAGCAGTTTGCGCGGCCGGCGCTCTTCATGGTTGAAGCGGTTGGCCTGCAGATATTCAGGAATATGCGCGTTGATCAGCCACAACTCCCCGCGTTCGGGAGAGGCGTAGGATTCGGCGATCTGCGCCCTGCCGCTGCGCAGCGACTTGACCTCGGTGCCGGTCAGCATGATGCCGGCTTCGAGGGTATCGATGATTTCGTAGTCGAACCGCGCACGCCGATTTTCCGCGACTATGCCGGTGGTTACGAGATCGGGCTTGTTGCTCTTCTGGGCCATGGCTCTTAGTTGGGGAGCAAACCGGCATGCGCAAGTGCACGGTCGATCGCGGCTTCCGTTTCCTTGCTCGCCGGCACCAGTGGCAGCCGGAATTCGTTCGCGCAAAGCCCCAGACGCGAGGCGGCATACTTCACGCCCTGCGGATTGGGCTCGAGAAACAGCGTCTTGTGCAAGGGCGTCAGGCGATCCTGCAGTTCGAGCGCGGCGATATAATTGCCCTGCTGGCAGGCATTCTGGAACTGCGCGCAGAGCGCTGGCGCGATGTTGGACGTGACCGAGATGCAGCCCTTGCCGCCATGGGCGTTGAAGCCGAGCGCGGTCATGTCTTCGCCAGAGAGCATGATGAAGTCATCGCCCAGCCGCTGACGCTGCAGCGACGCCCGCTCCATGCTCGCCGTGGCATCCTTGACGGCGATGACATTGGGGAACGCATCGCGCAGTCGGGCGATCGTATCGATCGACAGGTCGACGACAGTGCGGCCCGGAACGCTGTAGAGCACGATGGGCAGCGCCGTGGCGCGCGCAACGGCGGCAAAGTGCTGAAACAGGCCCTCCTGGTTGGGCTTGTTGTAATAGGGCACGACCGACAGCACCGCATCGGCCCCGACGCGCTCGGCAAAGCGCGCCAGTTCGACGGCCTCCTGCGTAGAATTCGAGCCGGCGCCCGCGACCACCGGAACGCGCCTTGCGGTGACCTCCACGCAGATCTCGATCAGCCGGCGATGCTCGTCATGGGTCACGGTCGGGCTTTCGCCTGTGGTGCCCACGGGCACGAGACCGTGCGACCCTTCGCGGATCTGCCAGTCGACAAATGCCGAGAAGGCTTTCTCATCCACTGCCCCGTTCGCAAATGGGGTGATGAGCGCCGTTATCGATCCTCTCAGCATTTCCGACTGCATCCCTTTTCGCCCGGCGGCCCTCTGCCGCATCGGGTTGGTCAAACTGTGGCCCTATCCCTATCATCGTCGGGCCACAAATCGGAACCATAGTTTTCAACATGAGCCGCTTCAAGCTCATGGCAACCCGGGCGGCCGGAAACCGTTTGTTCACCCTGTTCTGCCATCGCTGAGCCTATCGGCCATGAAGGCATCGGAGGATCCTGACCCTGGCACCGCCCACGAGCCGCTCCGTCCGCAGCAAGCCTGTCGTGCTGGCTCTCGCCGGCATCGCCGTCGTTGGCGGGGCTATGGCTGCCTGGCCGCATCTGCCGAGCGGAGATAGTGTCAACGCGGCTCTCCTGCAGGCCGAAGCCATCAGCGCTTCGGGCGCGGCTGGGAGTGGTTTTGCGACCATCGACGCGATGATCACCGGCTCGGTAGCTCTCATGCCCGGCGCCGACGGCGAGCGGCCGACTTCCACAGGCTTTGCCCGTGCCGCCGATGCGCTTGCAGCCAAGGACTATGCCGCAGCCTACCGTCTCGCCTCTGGTCTCCCATCCAAGGCGGAACGCCTCGCGATCCAGTGGGCCGCGATCTATTATGGCGGCGCCGATTTTGGCCGCTCGGCGGTCTCGGGCTTCCTTGCCGATCCTGACGGCTTCCCCGTCGCAACGGTGTTTCAGACACGGCTTGAGCAGGCGCTGCTGCGCGAAAAACCAGACACAAAAACCGTAATCACGGTACTGGGCGGCGCCATGCCGACCACGCTGGCAGCCCAGATTGCCCTTGCCGAAGCCTATATCGCCGATGGCCAGAAAGACCGCGCCGGCCGCATCGCCCGCACGATCTGGACCGGCAACTTCCTCGATGCCGACGAGGAAAAACTCGTGCGCGCGCGCCTGGGCTCGCTGCTGACTGCGGAGATGCACTGGGACCGCGCCGTCTATCTGATGATGCATGACCGGGCGAGCGCCGTCGAACGCATCATGAGCGAGCTCTCCCCCGCCCAGCGGACACTCGCGACTGCCCGTAACGCCGTCTCGCGCAATGGCAAGGATGCCAAGAAGCTGCTCGATTCGGTCGATCCATCCCTCACCAAACATCCCGTCTTCCTCTTCTCCCGCGCCCAGCGAGCGCGCCAGTTCGAGCTCTGGGACGATGCCATCGCCTTTCTCGATCGCGCCGGAGCCGAGGTCCCGGAGTCGGCCGAATGGTGGTATGAGCGGCGGCTTCTGACCCGCCAGCTCCTTGCCCTCGGAGATCCGGAGCGCGCCTATAAGGCCGCCGCCGGCTATACCGAGGGTCCCGATGGGCGGCTCGTGGATGCCCAGTTCCACGCCGGCTGGATCGCCCTGAGCTTCCTCAAGGATGCCCCCCGCGCCGCCCGGCACTTCGCCGAGATGGCGCGGCACGCCACCCTGCCCGACACGGTGACGCAGTCGCATTACTGGCTTGCGCGGGCCGAAAAGGCGGCCGGCAACAATGACGCCGCCACTGCGGCACTCGATAAAGCTGCCGGCTATACCACTGTCTTTTATGGACAATTGGCCCGCGACGAGTTGGGCAAGCGACCCGTCGAGCTGCGGCCGATGCCCGATGTCGCCAGTGCCAGCGCATTTTTCGAAGCGACGGACCGTGCGCGTGCCGTGCGCCTACTTGCCGGCGCCGGCCAGATATCGGCGGCCACGATCCTGCTGCGCGGCATTGCCATGTCCCTCGAGGATGCGGGGCAACTGGCCGCCGCAGCGCGCATGGCGCAGTCGCTCGGCGCTCATAATCTTGCGATCCAGATCGCCGAGACCGCCGAAGGCCGCGGCATGCCGCTCGATCTCTTCAGCTTCCCGCGAGATGGCCTGCCCACTGCCCGCCTCGCCGAGATCGATCACGCCGCCGTCTATGCCGTGACGCGGCAGGAAAGCCGCTTCCAGCTCGACGCCATTTCGGTCGCCGGCGCCCGGGGGCTGATGCAGCTCATGCCCGGCACGGCGCGCGAGACGGCCAAGAAGGTGGGCGAGAGCTATTCCGCTCAGCGACTGACGTCGGATGGCGCCTATAACGCGCTGTTGGGCTCCACTTACCTTGCCGATCAGTTGCGCCGTTTCGATGGCTCGCTGCTTCTGGCCGCCGCTGCCTACAATGCCGGGGCCGGCAACGTGAACAAGTGGATCGCCGCTTATGGCGACCCGCGAAAGGATAATGTCGATCCCGTCGTGTGGATCGAGCTGATCCCCTTCCTTGAAACCCGGCGCTATGTGCAGCGGGTTCTGGGCAATTATCTCGTCTATCGCGCGAGGTTAGGCGACGAAGTTCCCCCGCTTACCGCTGCCCTGCGACGCCTGCCGGGCTGAGAGCCCGATTGCCAGACGCGCAGGGTCTGCTATGGCTCTGGCCATGCTCAAAGCCCGCGCGGTTCCTCCTGACCTGCCTGCATTCGCGCCCTTGCCGGTGCAACGCATTGCGATGCTCGACCCACGCCAGACGATGTCTGTGCACGTCTCCGGCAGGCTCGACGGGGGTCAGATACCCCTTGTCTGCATCTCGGGCTTTCACCGGAATATGTCGGACTTCACCGAGTTTCTCGGCATTTTTCGGCGGAGTGCCGGACCGTCATCGCCGATAATCCTCATCGACCTGCCGGGGCGCGGGCGATCGAGCGACCGCCGACATTTCAGCGAGTATACTTCGCCGGCCGATGCGCGCGACCTTGCGACGGCGCTGACGGCACTGGCGATAGAACGCGCCCTATTTCTGGGCCAGGGACATGGTGGCCAGGTGGTCATGGCACTGGCCGGAGCGCGCCCAACCCTGGTCGCCGGTGCGATCCTGATCGATGCAGGCCCTGTCGCAGCCCCGCGCGGGCTTGTGCGCCTGCGCAGCAACCTGCGCGATCTCGAAGGGCTGCGGAGCGAAGCCGGCCTTCGCTCGATGTTCCGCCGCATGCTCGGCGCCGACTATCCGGGCCAACCGGACCCGGTTCTGGACAGGCTGGCCGGGCGCACCCATTATCTGGACAAGCGCAGGAAGGTCCGGGCCCTGTTTGACCCGGCCCTGTTGAAATTCCTCGATCAATTCGAGTTCGACGACGTCTTTGAAGCGCAATGGCCGCTGTTCCATGGCCTCGACCACGCCCCGCTGATGCTGATGCGGACCCAGCTGACGGATCTTCTGCATCGTGATGTGTTCGACGAAATGCTGCGGCGGCGTCCCGATGCCGAGGGTTTCGTCGTCGAGCAGCAAGCGACGCCGGCCCTGCTGTCGCACGCGCCAGACGTTGCCAACATCCTTGAGTTCTATTCCCGGATAGCGACGGCCTGACGCGGATCAGCCCTGCCGCCGGCGCCGCGGGGCCGCACCCTCGACGGCCAGCATGGCTGCAAGTTCGGCGTCCTCATGCTCGGACGCGGTTTCAGACCGAACAGTCGGGTCAACTGTGCCGTCTTGGACCGGCTCTTGCTCCAGAGAGCCGGCATCGTCGGAATGAGCCGCCAGAACAGGACGGGCTTCGACTGCCGCACTTTCCAGAACAGCATCGAGCTCAGGCTCAAGCGCCTGAAATGCCGGCGCAATCTGCCCCTCGCGGCCCAGTTCGGCCAGAAGCTGATCGACCGGGGAGGGCTTGGCGGGATCCACTGCGCCCTCGCCGGGCGCTTTCACCACGTCCAACCGGGCGTCGTCATCTGCGATGATCCGCTCGCTGGCAAGATCGGCCTCGATGCTTCCGAACAGCGAGCCGACGCTGCGCGCGGGCAGTCGCGGCACGGCGGAACCGGGCAGTTCGGATGGCCGACTCGATGCCTCATCAGCGCCAATTTCAGCGGGCGCGGCCAGCGTCGCGGTAGGGTCTGCGGCTTGAGGCGCCGACGAATGCCCCTGCCCTTCGTCCGGCCGCTCTGCCTCGGCGGCGGGGGCCGCATTGGACTGGGGCATCGCGGCCCATGCGAAAAGCCGGCGCATCAGCAGTCCGACCACGGCACCCACCCCATAGGCCAGGGCGAGCAGAGCCGCCGTTTCAACAATGTGAGCAAGGTTGGACATCACTGCCTATGCTGGCCCACTGGCCTTCACCCGCGCCGGCCGCTTGGAGCACCCGCCCACCAGCCGGCCAGAACACCGATGGCGGCTGCGCCTGCGAGGTAAGGCCAATACACCCCGGCAAGATAGGCCAGCGATTGCAGCGACGGGACCATGCTAGCGGTTGTCCTCAAGAATCTTGAATTCAATGCGTCGATTGCGCTGCTTGCCGGCAGCCGTGTCGTTGTCGGCAATGGGCAAGCTCTCGCCATAACCCAGAGCGTAGAGACGATCGAGCGCGACGCCGCGATCCATCAGCGCGAAGACAACCGCTTCGGCCCGCGCGACCGACAGAGCCAGATTGAGATCGTCGGCGCCGTCGGCATCAGTATGGCCTTCGACATGGACGATGGCGCCCGGACAATGGGCGATATAGCCGGCAAGCTCGTCGATGACGGGAAGCGATTCGTCGGTCAGCGCATCCGAGCCTGAGCGGAAGAGGATGGCGTTGCGCGACGCCAGAGCATCGACCTCGGCCTGGCACTGGGCCAGCAGCGCCGCGCCATCGACCGAGGGCGTCTCCTGCGCGTCGACGCCGGTGGTGGGCGCCAAAGCAAGCTGCGGGCTGGGTGCCTCGACCGGAGCGGTGGTGACGGGAGCCTCGGGCTCGGCGCGATCCTCGGCTGCGACGGTCTCAGCCTCGGGTGGATCGACCGGATCGGTAGCGGCAGCCTCCGCTTCTGTGGCAGCGGGCTCAGGCGGCGAGGCCGCTTCGGGAACGGCAATTTGGCTTTCAGGAACAGAGGCTTGCGGCGCCTCCGGTATGGTGATCGCCTGCGTCCAGCCGGCGGCGCCCTGGGCACTGCGGGACAAAGCCGCCTCAATCCGCGCTGTATCGGTTTGGGCCGCAGCATTGCCCGAAAGTGACCAACGGGTGCCATCAAAGCTCAGCGTGCCGGTTTCGAGCGCTGCGAGCGCGTCGAGCCCAGCGAGCACGTCGGCCACGAAGCCTGATGGTTCGCCGGTGGCGATAACCGTTCGATCGACGGCCGCTTCGCCGGCCTTGATCATGACCATGCGGCGCAGATCGTCGCTAAGGAGGTGGCCGGACAGGGTCGTGATGCCGTCGGCGGCACGGACAGCCAGGAAGGTGTAGGGGTTGGCAACCGGTGGAAGATCCTGAGCCTCCACGGAAAATTGCCAGCTGGTGTCGCTCAAGCGCGCCGACAGGGTCTCACGCGCGGCATCTCGGGCAGCGCTTGTGGCGGCTACACCGGTGAGGGACCAGACGCCATTCTCAAAGCGCAACACACCCTCGGAGATGTCGGCCAGCGCGTCGAGCCCGGCCAAGGCATCGGCGGCAAAGCCGGTGGGCGCGCCCGGATGGATCACGGTCTCATCGCTCGCGCCGTCGGCTCGCAACGCGACGAGCGACTGGAACGAGGTGCTGGGGGAAAAACCATCCAACCTGAGGGCCCCGCTCGCTTCTTTTTCGGCCTGCCACCGGAATGGCTCGGTCGAGGACGGCGCGGCGGTGGGCTCGGCGGCGGTCAGCGCTGCGTTGTACTGCCAGCCTTGGGCGATGAGATCATTGACGGCGAGGTAGCGACGGAGCGTGACCTCGGCGGTGGGGTTGGCGACCGTGCCGCTGACCTGCCAGCGGGTGCCATCAAAGGCAATCCGGCCGCTGGCGAGGTTGGGCAGCATCTCGGCGGCATGGGCGACAGAGGCGGCGAACTGAGCGGGAGCACCATCGGCGATGCGGCTCGTGTCGCTGTCAACGCCTTGAAATTGCGAGGCAATCGCGGCGCGCTCGGACGGTGACGCGGTGTAGCCACTGAGCGTTACGGTGCCATCGGCGGTCTTGTCGACCGACCAGGTGTAGGGGGCGACGATTGCGGGCTTTATGTCGGCGGAAACCATGGTGACAGACTGGGTGCTGCCGCCAAGCATGGCTTGGAGCGCATCGTAGTCAGCCGGGCCCGAAGCGCGGCCGAAGACGGTAAGCCCTTGGCTATCAACAGTAACTTCTCCCTCCGACAGCCGCGAGAGGACGGCAAGGGCGAAGTCGAGCGACGCGGCGAAGCTCGTGGGCGCGCCGCGGGCGAGACTGACGGAGGCGACATCGGCCGCATCGGTCTGCGCCAGCCTTGAGCGGGTCGCCTCATCGGGGACAGAACCGATAAAGCTCAGCCCGGCCAAGTCCTTGGTGGCGGTGAGGCGATAATCGGCGACGCGGGGAGGCTCGAGGGTGAGGTCGGCATCGATCGTGGCCATGGCCTCGGTGACGAGAGCGGCGATGCCGGGATCGGGCGGCGCGCCGCGCAGGGAGACGAGAGCGCCGGAAATGCGGGCCTCGCCATATTCGAGCATGGCGAGATTTTCGAGCGCCACCAACGCCTTGGGCATGAAGCCCTCAGGGGCTCCAGACGCGAGTTGGAGCGCCGGGCCGACCGTGACGCCTTCAACGGCAGCAATGCTGGCGATGGCGCGATTGTCGGGCGCGACGCCTGTGACGGCGATTGTCGTTCCGTCTTTTTTCGCAATGATTTCAAAGGGATCGGCGAGTGGCGGCTCGATATTGGCGCGCAGGATGGTGAGACCGTCGGGCGGCCCCTGACGGCGCAACTCGGCAAGCGCGGCAAAATCCTCCTGCGAGGCTGCGCGACCCTCGATCTCCAGGGAGAGATCTTCGGCGTTCACCACGCCCCTGTCGAGATGGGAGAGGATGGTGATGGTGTAGTCGACGAGCGAGAGGAAGCTCGTGCGGTCCGGCGCGCCGGAGAGAAGTTCCAGCTGATCGTCAGCGTCGGGGAGACGTTCGGCGATGAGCGCGCGAACCGCTTCATCGGGAATGCCGCCCTCCAATGTTACAGCATCGCCGTCGCGGCGGGCAGAAAAGGGAAAAGGGCTTGCAAATTCAGCGAGAACCGTCGCGTTTTCGACGGTCCGGACGCCGGGAAGCCCGGAAACCTGGGCGACGAGGGCGTCTATGGCGGCCTTGTCGGTTGCGGTGCCGGTGACGACGACATCGCGCAGGTCGGCATCAATGCGGGCCCATGAAAACTCAGGCTTTTCAACGAGATCGGCGGCGCTTGCAGCGATGCCGGAGGCGATGTCGGCGCCGGTTGAGGTGATGGCCAGCGCGGTGCCGCCCGAAACGACCAGGAGACCGGGGAGAACAAGGCCAAGCAGCGCGCGATTCATAAAATTTTCCGTTTCGTGCAGGTCCGGCCAGCCATAGCAACTCGCGCCGCCAAGGGCCAGAAGGCACATGTCTTCACGCCAAATTCTGGCAAAATCGGCACAGTTCACGTGCCACACGCGTGAATTTCGATGCGTTCATGTGGTGGCGAAACGTGATTCGCTAGATGTCAAAAGAAAAGGGCCCGGCGCGAGCCGGACCCCTTCCCAAACCCTGGCAGGCAAGCCTGCCGGATGCCGAACCTTACTGGAAGGACTTGGCAGCCTTGAAGGTCGCACGGTAGGCTTCGACCGAGTTGACTTCGCCCTTGATCGAGGCGGTGTAACCACCACCCGGAGCCCAAGCGGCTTCGAGCGAGCCGTAGTAGATCGAGTCGGTGTCGGCCTGGCCGGTGACGGCGAAGCCGCCATCGTTGAAGTAGCCACCGACTTCACCGGTCAGCTTGATCGACTCGGTGACCGAGGCGACGAGCTGGGCAGCAACGTGGTACGTGTCAGCCTCGGCGGCAACGACGTTCTCGTTATGAGCCCAACGGCCAAGCAGGTTGATACCGACGGTATCCGTGACCGTGAAGGCCGCCGACAGGGCAACGCCATACTGCTCATCGACGGCATCGCCATCGGCATAATCAAACGCGGCAGCGAGCTTGAAGATGTCGAAGGTAGCTTCGGCGGACACGAGGGCGTTCCAGACAGCGTCGTCTGCGCCAGTGGAAGCAAGGTCGCTCTCGTAGCCGAAGGCGCCACGAACGCGGAAGTTGTCGAACGTGCCAGTCGCGCCGGCATGGACGAAGTAGTTGTTCACGTCGGCATCGAGGACGCCGAAGGCACCGCCGGTGACGTGAGCGGTCACGCCGTCACCCTTGTAGTTGATCACGCCGAGCAGCGTGCCAGCATTGGCAGCGTTGTTCGAAGCGGTCATCGAGGGCGCGACTGCGTACTGGCTGTTGTCGATGTTTTCGAGAGCAGCACCGACCGAGAAGCCATTGCCGAGATCGGACACGACCTGGATGGCAGCGCCACCGAAGCGGAGGTCATCCTTGCCGCCTTCGATCAACACGCCCGAACCGGTGACGGTCGAGGAGTGGAAAGGCTGCACGAGGGTGAACGCCGCATCGTCATCAACATTGGCGATCGAGCCGTTGATGCCGTGACGACGAAGACCGGCCATGATGACGGTCGAGTCACCGATCGAGACATAAGCCTCGTCCAGCTCGAGCGGGAGGTTGTCGCCCCAGCCGAGCGAACCCTCAAAATCCTGGGGGCCAGCGCGCCAGCCTTCATAGGAATCGTTGGGATCGAAAACGGTGACTTCGTTACGAACACGGGTGTGCTGGTACTGACGGAAGCCGATGATGGCCTTGGCAGTGCCGAAATCCGAAGCGGCAGCAGCGGTCAGCTTCAGCCAAGCTTCGACGCGGTTGTCCCAATCGAGACCGAGGTCAGCATCCTCGTCGAAGTCCGGGCCATCATCGCCAAGATAGCGCGAGCCACCGGTGATGACGTTGGTGTTGCCGCGGCCGATATTGCCGAAATAAACGGTGGTATCCCCGCCGTAGTCGCCCCAGGTGAATTCGTAGGAGACGCCGCCGGTGATCGACAGGCAGTTGCTGTCGGACGAGAGGGTCAGGCCGGAGATGCCGAGGGCATCGCAGACGTCGAGCGAGGTGAGAACGCCCAGATCAGCTGCGAAGGCGCCGGTCGAGAGACCCGCGGCAGCCACAGAACCCAGAAGAAGGCTCCGAATCTTCATAATTGACCTCCAAAGTCAGTCATTCTCTGTGCCGGCTGGGCCGGCGGTTTGCCGTAACGCGACCATACCTTTTAACCGGTATGTGTTGTCGTCGCGTCGCGACCGACAAACGATCCCATGCATGGATTCGCAAGACCAACCATACGCACCCCAGCGCCCTTCGCAACCGGGCAAAGCGGGTTTGCAGGCGCCGGCGTCTTGGTTCCGACATGGTTGTTGCAGATTCAGCACACAGCCTGAAACCGGCTGTTAAGGGGGGTTAAGCAGCCGTTAACACCCGGCCCCGCTGGGATTTTCCGCGATGTCGCCATGATTTGGGCGCGATGGCGCCTTGGCGCGTCGAGGGATGGTTACGATGAGCATGGGGGTGGGAGGGGGGAATCGAGGGGGTGGTGGGTTGGCCCGGTCATTGTGCCGGTGTCAGTCCGGCGACTGGAGGATTCCCGTTTGTAGGGCGCTCATTCTGCGGGTCGTGTGTCTGAAAACTGGATTCTGGCTTTCGCCGCAATGACGTTGGGGGTGAATGCGGGAATGACGCCGGGGGGGGTCACGGGAATGACGCCTTGGGTGGGGAAAGGCGTGAAAGGCTTGAGATCGCGCGAGCGGCAAGGCCCCCTCACCCGGCCTTCGGCCGACCTCACGCCATTCGAGCGCAGCTCTCATGGCCTTCTCGGCTTCAATCCGTCCACTGGACGGATTGTCCGGCTGCGCCGTCGCCTCGAAGCCCCCAAAGGGAGAGGTTAAGGGTCCGGGCGTCGATCTGGCGCCGTTTCAGAGGTTTTTTCACCACCTCTCCCTTGGGGGGAGAGGTTAAGGGAGGGGGAAGCCGGCGCCGGTTTCAGCCAGTGGGCGCGAGGTTATAAAAGCGGGTGGCGTTGCGGGAGAAGAGGGCCTCGCGGTTGGCGTCGCTTTCGCCCGCGGTGATCTCGAGGCAGGCTTGGACCCAGCGGGTGAGGTTGGCGGAGAGGCAGACGACGGGGTGGTCGGAGCCCCAGACGACGCGATTCCAGCCGAAACTCTCGATGCAGTGTTCGACATAGGGGCGCAGGTCGGCGACGGTCCAGCGCTCATGGGTGTTGGCGAGAATGCCCGAGATCTTGCAGGTGAGGTTGGGCTCGCGCGCGATTTCGGCGATGGCCGAGCGCCAGGGTTCGATCTCCCCCTCCCCCACGCGCGGATTGCCGCAATGATCGAGGATGAAGCTGACCTGCGGCAGGGCGCGGACGAGATCGCGCGCCACGGGCAGCTGGTGGCCCTTGACGCAGATATCGAAGCTCATGCCGTGACCGGGCAGGCGCGCGAGATTTTCGCGAAAGAGCGGAGAGCGGGAGAGATCGTCGGGCTCGCCCTGCAACAGCCGGCGAATGCCCCTCACCCCGCCCAGGGCCGCGTAGCGCTCGAGCATTAGCGGGAAATCGGGCGATTCGGGGCGGGCGCTGGCGATGGCACCGGCAATGCCGGGAAGGCCGAGGACGAAGGCGGTCTCGGCTTCCATCTCGTCGGGCGCGACATCGACTTCCATATGGAGCGCCGAAACGATGCCGAGCCCCCTCGCCTCGGCCCAATAGGCTTCGACCGACCAGGGCTTGTCGATTTCGGGTACGCCGCGCATCCAGGGGTAGGAGAAGCGGTCGGGATAGACGAGGTGCAGATGGGTATCGACGATGCGCAAGATGGCTTCCCCTCTTTAGTCGTATACTAGCATATGAGTTGATACTTGCCGAGCCGCGGCGCTTCTGTGTAGGAAACGGCCGAATACGCGTTCTGGCACAACCCTAATAGAGCGGAGCCGAAATGGGCAGTCTCTCGGGCAAGGTGGCCCTCATCACCGCAGCGGCACAAGGCATCGGTCGGGCATCGGTGGAGGCCTTCGCGCGCGCCGGAGCGCGGGTGATCGCGACCGACATCAATGCCGAAAAGCTCGCCGAGCTCGAGGGCATGGACGGGGTGACGACGCGGGTGCTGAACGTGCTCGATACCAACGCGGTGAACGCGGCGGTGGCCGAGATCGGGCGGATCGACGTGCTCTTCAACTGCGCGGGCGTGGTGCATAACGGCACGATCCTCGAAAGCACCGACGATGAGCTCGAATTCGCGCTCGACCTCAACCTCAAGGCGCAGGTGCGCACCATCAAGGCCGTGCTGCCCGGCATGCTGGAGCGCGGCGACGGCGCCATCATCAACATGTCGACGGTGGCCTCGAGCGTGAAGGGCGTGCCCAACCGCTTCGTCTACTCGGCGTCCAAGGCGGCGGTGATCGGGCTGACGAAATCGGTGGCGGCGGACTTCGTGGCGCGCGGCATCCGCTGCAATGCCATCGCGCCGGGTACTGTGGATTCGCCCTCGCTGCAGGAGCGGCTGAAGGCGACCGGAGACTATGACGCGGCGCGCAAGGCGTTCATCGCGCGCCAGCCGATCGGGCGCATCGGTTCGCCCGAAGAGGTGGCCGAACTGGCGCTCTATCTGGCCGGAGCGACCTATACCACCGGACAGGTGCATGTGATCGATGGCGGCTGGACCGCCTAACGCTTGCCACCGCGCCGGCCGGGTTGCGGCCATAAAGATTTGACGGGGTTTCGCCCGTTTTGGCGCCGCCGGCACATCCGGCGGCGTTTGCGTTTCTTCGGGTCCGCGTCGTGGCAATGCAACGAGAGTGCGGCGGAACGCCAAAAGTTGATCACGAGGCGACAGATTTGATGCGGAACAGGTGACTCCCCCTGACGTTTCCACCCCGAAGCCCGAGCGCAAGGCCCGGGCCGAAGATGACAATCCTGATCAAAAGGAGATGCATGATGGGTGAGGACCGCTGGACGGATGACGAGCGCCGCTACTGGGATCGCAATCGGCAGGCAGGCCGCAGCGACAGCTGGCGCGGAGAGCAGGGCGGCATCGGCCGCGACCAGGGCCGCGGCGCGCATAATGATCGCGGCATGAGCAGCCGGGGCCGCTTCGACGAGGATTACGGACAGGGCGGCGGACGGTTCGCCGCATCGCAGGACGGCTATTCCGCCAATCGCGACTGGCGCGGCGGGGACAATCGGGACGCCTATGGCGATGCCGATTATCGTGGCGATTCGGGCTGGCGCAGCGATGGTTCGCGCCAGAGCCAGGGCGGTTATGATCGCGACCAGCGTGGCTATGGCCAGGGCGGCTCGCAATATGGATCGAGCTTTGCCGGCAATCAGCGGCAGGGCCGCTCGTTCCAGGGCTCGATGCCGTCGCGCTCGGGCGAAGGCTATCGCTACCAGTCGGGCGGGTATGGCGCGTCCAATGGCAATCGTGACTATCGCGGCTATGGCGACGACGACCGCAACTGGCTCGACAAGGCCGGCGACGAGGTTGCCTCGTGGTTCGGCGATGACGACGCGGCGCGCCGTCGCGAGATGGACAAGGGTCATTCGGGCAAGGGCCCCAAGGGCTATGCCCGGTCGGATGACCGCATCCGCGAGGATATCAACGACCGGCTGACCTATGACCGGCACATCGATGCCTCCAACATCTCGGTGGAGGTGAAGGATGGCGAGGTGACCCTTTCGGGCACCATTGGCGATCGCGCCGACAAGCGCCATGCCGAGGATATCGCCGAGGGCATTTCGGGGGTGAAGCACGTGCAGAACAATCTGCGCGTCGCCCAGCCGACCCGGCCCGGCGAGAGCGTGGCTGCGGCCGGCGAACGCTCCAACAGCACCACCGGCTCCTATGTCGCCTCTGGCGGCGTTGCGGCGGGCCTCGGCGGCAGCACCGCCTCGCCCAATGGCACCGCCACGTCGCGGACGCAGTAGCCGGTTTCACGAACCAGTTCGTCGCTGGTAGAAAGGGCCCGCTTCGGTGGGCCCTTTTTCGTGCGCTGCATGCAAGTGGCCTTGCGGCGCGGCGGGCGAGGGTCTAGATCTGGGTCATATGTCGTATATGAGAATGCGCGAATATGATGCATATGGATGTCGCCGAGATGGAAGGCAATGCCGAGGAGGCGTCGCGGCTGCTGACGGCCATGGCCAATCCCAAGCGGCTGCTGATCCTGTGCAATCTCATCGAGCGCGAAATGAATGTTACTGAGCTGGGGGAGCGGGTGGGGCTGGGGCAGTCGCCGCTGTCGCAGCACCTCTCCAAGCTCCGGGCCTGGAAGTTCGTCAAGACGCGGCGGGATGGGCAGCAGGTCTATTACAGCGTAGCGTCGGACGCGGTGCGCCGAGTGCTCGAAACGCTCTATGGCATCTATTGCAGCAAGGATGCGGCATGACGGCGTTCTGGGACGAAAAGTTCAGCCGGGGCGGTTATTATTTCGGCGAGGCGCCCAATGCGTTTCTGGCGAGCCAGAAACACAGGCTGCCCGCCTCGGGAACGGCTCTGGCGATCGCCGATGGCGAAGGCCGCAACGGGGTGTGGCTGGCCGAACAGGGCCTTGCGGTGACGGCGATCGATTCCTCGAGCATCGGGCTGGGCAAGGCCGAGGACCTGGCGCGCCGCCGCGGGGTGAGCATCACGACGGAGCTCACCGATATCGCCGATTACGGCTGGCCGCCCGAGCGGTTCGATGTCGTGGCGGGCATTTTCTTCCAGTTCGCGCCCCCTGCCCTGCGCGGCGCGATCTTTGCCGGCATCAAGCGCACAGTGAAGCCGGGCGGGCTCGTGCTGATCGAGGGCTATCGGCCCGAGCAGCTCGCGTATCGCACCGGTGGGCCGCCGCAGATCGAGCATCTTTATACGCGCGAACTGCTGATGGCGGCGTTCGGGGATTTCGAGATCCTCGCGCTTTCGGCCCATGACAGCGAGATCTTCGAGGGCAGCGGCCATGCCGGGCGTTCGGCGCTGATCGACCTCGTGGCGCGACGGCCCACACTGGCTTCGGGCTGAGGCAAAGCGTCACCTGCGGCGCTTGGCGGTCTGGCTTGTGGGCAAGATTGCGCCTAGGTTGCGCTCAGTCGAGCGGAAGACGTTGGGCCTTCCGCGGCGCACAAACATCGGAGGTGACCATGGATTTCGGCATGACGGCTGAAATGCTGGCACGCATCCAGTTTGCCTTTACCGTCTCGTTCCACTTCATCTTCCCCGCCTTTTCGATCGGCACGGCCAGCTACCTCGCCGTGCTGAACGGGCTGTGGCTGTGGAAGCGCGACCCCGCCTATCTCAAGCTCTTCGAATACTGGAAGACGATCTTTGCCGTGACGTTCGGCATGGGTGTCGTCTCGGGCATCGTCATGAGCTACCAGTTCGGCACCAACTGGTCGGTGTTTTCCGAGCGCGCCGGCCCGGTGATCGGGCCGCTGATGGGCTATGAGGTGCTGACGGCCTTCTTCCTCGAAGCCGGCTTCCTCGGCATCGCGCTCTTCGGGCGCAGGCGCGTCGGCGATGCACTGCACATGGTGGCGGTGGTGGTGGTGGCCATCGGCACGCTGATTTCGGCGACCTGGATCCTCTCGGTCAACAGCTGGATGCACACCCCGCAGGGGTTCAGCATCGATGCCAATGGCGTGTTCATCCCCGAGGACTGGTGGGCGATCGTCTTCAACCCCTCCTTCCCCTACCGGCTGACCCACACGGTGCTCGCCGCCTTCCTCACCACGGCCTTCGTGGTGGGCGCGGTGGGTGCGTGGCACTTGCTCAAGGATCGGGAGAACCGGCAGGCGCGCATCATGTTCTCGATGGCGATGTGGATGGCTGCCATCGTGACGCCGCTGCAGATCGTGGCCGGCGACATGCACGGGCTCAACACGCTCGAGCACCAGCCGGCCAAGATCGCGGCGATGGAAGGGCATTTCGAAAGCCACCCCGATGGCGCGCCGCTGATTCTCTTCGGCATTCCCAACGAGGCCGAGCAGCGGGTGGATCTTGCCATCGAGATCCCCAAGCTCTCCTCGCTGATTTTGAAGCACGATCTTAACGCGCCGCTCCAGGGGCTAGACGCCTTCCCCGCCGACGAGCGGCCGCCGGTGATGATCCCGTTCTTTGCCTTCCGCATCATGGTGGGCATCGGCTTCCTGATGCTGGGCGTGGGGCTGTGGTCGCTGTGGGCGCGGTGGCGCAAGACGCTTTTCACCAACCCCTGGCTGCATCGGGCGGCGATCGCCATGGGGCCATCGGGCTTCGTGGCGGTGCTGGCCGGCTGGTTCACCACCGAGGTCGGCCGGCAGCCCTTCACGGTTTATGGGCTGATGCGGACCTCGGAAAGCCTGTCGCCGGTGGCGGCGCCGGCTGTGGGCGCATCGCTCGTGGCGTTCGTGGTGGTCTATTTCCTCGTCTTCGGGGCGGGCGTCTTCTACCTCTTCCGGCTCTTCCGCCGGCCGCCGATCCTCGATGAGGACCACGAACTCGACAAGGGGCCGCACCGGGCCGCCGGCATTGCGCCGGGCCCGGCGCAGGAGGAACCGATCCGCGCGGGAGGTGCCGGTGCCAATTGACCTGCCGACGATCTGGGCCGCGATCATCGCCTTTGCGGTGCTCGCCTATGTGGTGCTCGACGGGTTCGACCTGGGCGTGGGCATCCTGTTCCCGCTCTTTCCCAAGCGGCACGACCGCGACGTGATGACCAATTCCATAGCGCCGGTGTGGGACGGCAACGAAACCTGGCTGGTGCTGGGCGGCGGCGGGCTGCTGGCGGTGTTTCCGGTGGTCTATGCCACCGTGCTGCCGGCGCTTTACATGCCGATTATCCTGATGCTCTTGGGGCTGGTGTTCCGCGGGGTGGCCTTCGAGTTCCGCTGGCGCACGGCGCGCGGCTCGATCTACTGGGATGTGGGGTTCTGGCTGGGCTCGACCATCGCCGGCTTCATGCAGGGCATTGCGCTCGGGGCCCTGGTGCAGGGCATCGAGATCACCGACCGGGCCTATGCGGGCGGGTGGTGGGACTGGCTGACCCCCTTCACCCTCGTGACCGGGGTGGCGGTGACCATCGGCTACGCACTTCTGGGTGCCACCTGGCTCAACCTCAAGACCAGCGGGGACTTACAGGCGCGCGCCCGCAGGCTCGCCATGGTCACCGGCGCAGCGACGCTTGGGCTGATCGGGGTGGTGAGCCTCTGGAGCCCGTTCCTCAACGACAATTATTTCGGACGCTGGTTCGGCTGGCCGACGGCGTTTTTCTCGGCCTTCGTGCCGACGTTGCTCGCCGGCTGCGCCTTTGCGCTGTGGCACGGGCTGACGACGGATAAGCATCTCCAGCCGTTTCTGGCGGCGCTGGGACTCTTCGTCCTCAGTTTCATCGGCATCGGGATCAGTTTTTATCCCTATATCGTGCCGGGGGCGCTGACGATCGCGGAGGCGGCGGCGCCCGAAAGCTCGCTGATGTTCCTGCTCGTGGGCGCGGTGGTGCTGGTGCCGATGATCCTGGCCTACACCGGCTATGCCTATTGGGTGTTCCGCGGCAAGATCGACCCCGAAGAGGGCTATCACTGATGGCAGCCCCGAAGCCCGTGCAGCAGGTGATGTGGTTCATCGCGCTTTGGCTGGGCGGGGTGGCCTGCGTGACGGTGGTGGGGCTCGCGATACGCGCCGTGCTGATGCCGTAGGCGGAAACGGGAGCCAAGCGGGCCGCGCTGCGTTGGGAAGCAAAGCACTGGAGGCCCGATATGAACCGCTCGCTCGTCATCGCCCTTGCCACGGGCATCGTCATCGCCCTCGTGATCGGGCTCATGCTCTCGATGCGGGCCGGGAATGACAACTATCCCGACCGCCCCGGCGTCGGCACCAATCCCGATGCCATGAGGGTGGCGCCCGACCAGCCGGCCCCGGCCAACGCCCTGCCGGCCGCTCCGGCCAATGCCCCCGCCGCGCCCGCCAATGGCGGCTGATCGGAACCGGGCGGGCGACGGCATCGTTTCTCTCCCCGCAACCGGGGGATGACCGATGCCGCGCCGCACCTTCTGGAAGGGATATCTCAAGCTCTCGCTCGTCACCTGTCCGGTGACGATGACGCCGGCCACCACCGAAAGCGAGCGCGTGCGCTTCCACACGCTCAACCGCCAGACCGGCAACCGGGTGATGAGCCAGTATGTCGACGCGGTCTCCGGCAAGGCCGTGAAGGAAGAGGACGAGGTGAAGGGCTATCCGCGCGGGGAGGACGATTTCGTCATCCTCGAGGATGAGGAGCTCGACGCCCTGGCGCTCGAAAGCACCCGCACCATCGATATCGAAACCTTCGTGCCACGCGCCGAGATCGGCTGGCTCTGGTACGACAAGCCGCATTATCTCGCCCCCGACGACAAGATCGGCGAGGAGGCGTTTGGCGTGATCCGCGAGGCGATGGCGGCGACCGGCACGGTGGGGATCGCGCGGCTCGTGCTCTATCGGCGCGAACATGCCGTGATGCTCGAGCCGCGCGGCAAGGGCATCGTGGTGTGGACGCTGCGCGGGGGCGAGGAGGTGCGGGCCGAGAAGGACTATTTCGGCGGGCTGGGCAAGGCCAGGCCAGACGCCAAACTCCTCAAGCTCGTGACGACGCTGATCGACGAGCGGACCAAGGACTGGGACGAAAAGATGGTCGATGACCCGGTGCAGGACCGGCTGGTCGAGATCATCGAAATGAAGAAAAAGGGCAAGAAGCCTGCGCGCAAGAAGGCCGAGGTGGCCGATGAGGCGCCTGCCGGCAATGTGATCTCGATCATGGATGCGCTCAAGCGCTCGATCGCGGCGGAGAAGAAGCGGTAGGGGGCGGTGGGCGCAGCGCAAGCGGCGAGGCACCCTCACCCGGCGCTCGCGCGCCGACCTCTCCCCCGAAGGGAGAGGTGAAGAGAGGCCTGAACCTCGTGCTTTAGGACGCGGCGTTTGCCGCTGCTCAGCATGAGGTTCTCCGGGACTTTAGACATAACCGACCTCATGCTGAGGAGCCCCGAAGGGGCGTCTCGAAGCACGAGGGCGGTGGGCGCAGAGCCTGGGGCAAGG
>NZ_FPKU01000001.1:394892-405073 GCF_900119845.1 Devosia enhydra | reverse complement strand
TCAGCATGAGGTTCTCAGGCAATTTCGACATAACCGACCTCATGCTGAGGAGCCCCGAAGGGGCGTCTCGAAGCACGAGGGCGGTGGGCGCAGAGGTTGGGGCAAGGCCCCCTCACCCGGCGCTGCGCGCCGACCTCTCCCCGAAGGGAGAGGTGAAGAGAGGCCCCTACCCCTTCAGCACCCGAGCCGATTTGCGGAAATTGGACCAGGGGTCGGTGTCGAGAGTGGCGAGGCGGGCGGGGGCGTTGGCGAGGGTGAAGTGGGCGGGGCCGATATCGGGGCCGAGTTCATCCCAGGAGAGGGGCATCGAGACGGCGGCGCCGGGGCGGGCGCGGGTGGAGTATGGGGCGACGGCGGTGGCGCCGCGCTGGTTGCGCAGATAGTCGATGAGAATCTTGCCCTTGCGCTTGGACTTGGTGATCGTCGAAACGTAGCGATCGGGCTCGTCGGCCGCCATGGCATCGGCGAGGCCTTTGGTGAAAGCCTTGACCGCCGGCCAGTTGGTCTTGGGCTTGAGCGGGGCGCAGACATGCAGGCCCTTGCCCCCGGAGGTCTTGACGAACGGCACGAGGCCGGCGACTTCGAGGCGGGATTTGACCTCGAAAGCGGCATCGATCACCGCCTGCCATGCGACCCCGTCACCGGGATCAAGATCCATGATGATGGTATCGGGGTGCTCCCAGTCGGCAACCGTCGAGCCCCAGGGATGGATCTCGAGCGCCGCCGACTGCACGAGGCCCATGAGACCATCGAGATCGCGGATGGCGATCAGCTCCTCGGTCGCCTTGGTCGCGGGATCATCGACCGACTGGATATGAGCGTTCATGCCCTTCCAGACGTTCTTCTGGAAGAATTTCTGGCTGCCATCGATGCCATCGGGGCAGCGCAGCAGCGCCAGCGGGCGGCCGGTGATGTAGGGGGCAATGAAGCGCCAGACCTCGACGTAATAGTCGGCGAGCCCCTCCTTGGTGATGCCTTCGTCGGGCCAGTAGACGCGATCGGGATGGGTGAGCGTGACGGTGCGGCGCGGGGGCTTTTCCGCCTTGGCGGCCGATTTCGTCGGCTTTTTCTCCTCACGCACGATCTCGGCGGCGGGCTTGTCCTCGCGCAGGCCGCGAAAGGCGGCGTGGCGCAGATTGCCATCGCCGGTCCAGGCGCGGAACTCGACTTCGGCGACGAGCTCGGGCTTGACGAAGCGCACGCCGCGCCTGGCATCGGCCGTGAGCTTTTCGGCAAAGGGGCTGTCATCGGTGCGGAGGGGATCGAGGCGCTTGAAGAGATCGGCCGCGACTTTTGCGGTGAAACCCGTGCCGACGCGGCCGACAGGACGCAGGCCGCCCTCCTCGTTGACGCCGAGGACGAGCGAGCCGATCGCCTTGTCCGAAACGCTCGAGAGCACATAGCCGCCGATGACGAATTCCTGCCGGGCCGAGCATTTGGATTTGACCCAGTTGCGCCCGCGACCGGGGCGATAGGGGGCGTCGGCGCGCTTGGAGACGACGCCTTCAAGGCTGAGGCGGCAGGCGTGGCGGAGGACAAGGGCGCCATCCTCGCCGAAATGATCGGAATAGCGCAGCACCGGATCGGCATCGGCGAGCAGGGTCTCGAGCACGTGCTTGCGCTCGACGAGCGGAACGCCGGTCAGGTCCTGGCCATCGAGATGCATGAGATCGAAGAGGTAGAAGACGAAGCGATCGCTGCGGCCCTCGGAAAGGTCATTCTGGAGGGCGGAGAAGTCCGAGGCGCCGGAGCCGGCTTCGACCACGAGTTCGCCATCGAGCAGCGCGGTGTCGCAGGGCAGCGCCGCGAGGGCGGCGGGCACTGCGGTGCCGAAGCGGTCGGTCCAGTCAAGGCCGGAACGGGTCAGGAGCCGGGCCTCGCCCTTTTCTATATGCGCTTCAAGGCGGTAGCCGTCGAACTTGATTTCGTGAATCCAGTCGGGCCCCTCGGGCGGCGCCGTGACGAGTGTGGCGAGCATGGGCGGGAGGAAATCGGGTAGCGCGGCCTTTTTGGCGCCCTTGATGGTGGCGGGGGCTGACTTTTTCGCGCGTTTGGCGGCAGGCTTCGCCGCAGCAGGCTTCCTGGCCTTCGCGGCGGGCTTCTGGTCAGCGGGCTTTTCGATCTTGCCGGTCTTTGATGACCAGCCGGGCGCCTCGCCCGCCACATCCTTGATGGCGCGGCCGGTTTTGACGGAATCGGGGGCTTCTTCGAGGATGTCGGGCGCATCTTCTGTGCGCGCGAATTCGTCCTCGGCCTTGATCAGAAGCCAGTTCTCCCGCTTTTCGCGCGGGCGCGGCGCCATCTTGACGAGGTGCCAGCGGCCATGGAGCTTTTCGCCCGCGATGGTGAATTCGAGATGGCCCTTGGCATAGCCGCGCTCGGGATCGTGCACGGGGGCCCAGGTGCCGCGATCCCAAACGATGACGGTGCCGCCGCCATATTCACCCTTGGGAATGGTGCCTTCGAAATCGCCATATTCGAGCGGGTGATCCTCGACATGCACGGCGAGGCGCTTTTCGCCCGGCACGAGGCTGGGGCCGCGGGTGACGGCCCAGCTCTTGAGCACGCCATCCATCTCGAGGCGCAGATCGTAATGGAGGCGGGTCGCATCATGCTTCTGGATGACGAAGCTGTTGCCCGCCGATTTGCGTCGGCGGCCGCCGCGCGGTTCGCTGGTGGTCTTGAAGTCGCGCTTCTTGCGATAGGTTTCGAGCACGGCCATGGCTCAGCTCGCCTTCTTGCGGGGCTCGGACTTGGTTGCGGTTTTTTTGGTTGCCGTCTTCCCGGCGGCCGGCTTTTTCGCTGCGGTTTTTTTCGCAGGCGCCTTGTCGCCGCCCAGCCCGGCGCTTTCGCGCAGCGCGGCCATGAGATCGACGACCTTTTCCTCGCGCCTCGGCTTGGGCCGGGAGATGGGCTTGCCCTCGAGCTTGGCGTTGACGAGATCGGCCAGCGCCGCCTCGTAGCGATCCTCGAAATCGGCGGGGTCGAAATGGCCGGCCTTGGTCTTTATGATGTGGCGCGCGAGCTCCAGCATCTCGCCCTTGATGGTGAGTTTGGGAATCTCCTCAAAGGCTTCGGCGGCGGAGCGCACCTCATAGTCGAAGTTGAGGGTGGCGGCGACAAGGCCATCGCCCTGCGGCCGGATAAGCACCGTGCGGACGCGGCGGAAGAGCACGGTTTCGGCCAGCGCCGCGACTGACTTTTTGCGCAACCCCTCACGGATCAGCCCATAGGCCTCCTCGGCATGGCTGCCATCGGGGGCGAGGTAGTAGGGCTTGTCGATATAGACCTCATCGACCTGGTCGCAGGGCACGAAGGCCGAGACATCGAGGGTCTTGTCGCTTTCGGGCACGGCGGCGGCAATCTCGTCGGGCTCGAGCATGACATACTCGTTGCCGCCCACATCATAGCCCTTGACCTGATCGTCGCTCTCGACGGGCTTCTGTGTGGAGATATCGACAAAGACGCGGCGGACGCGGTTGCCGGTCTTGCGGTTGATGGTGTGGAAGGCGATGCGGTCTGAGGTGGAGGCAGCGGTGTAGAGCTTGACGGGGCACGACACCTCGCCGATCCGCAGATGGCCCTTCCAGTTCGCGCGCGGTGCCATGGCATTCCCCCGAATGAGACTCGGGACGATCAACGGAGATCGTGGCGGCCGGTTCCGATGACGCGCCGTGGGACCGGCAGTGGGAGGGGTAAAGGCGGGTGCCGGCACCCGCCACGGCCTGTCAGCCGCCGGTCACCGACATGTGGCGGGAGACGGCGGGGCCGGTGTGGTCGCGATCGAGGATGAAATCATGCCCCTTGGGCTTGAGGATCATCGCGCGCTCCATGGCGTCGTCGAGCGCGCCGGGGCCGCCTTCGCGGATGGCCTGGCGGAGATCGACCATATCCTCCTGCCCCAGGCACATATAGAGCTGGCCCGTGGCGGTGAGCCGGACGCGGTTGCAGCTTTCGCAGAAATTGTGGCTCATGGGCGTGATGAAGCCCAGAACGCCGCCGGTCTCGCGCACACGATCATAGCGGGCCGGGCCGCCGGTGCGGTAGCTCGTGGGCTCGAGGGTGTAGCGCTGCATGATGCGCTCGCGCATTTCCTTGAGCGGCAGATAGGCATCGACACGATCCATGCCGACATCGCCCAGCGGCATGCCCTCGATAAGGGTGAGCGAATGGCCCCGGCCATGGGCCCAGAGCATCATGGGCTCGATCTCGTCATCATTGATGCCGCGCATCGCGACCATGTTGATCTTGACCTTGATGCCCGCTTCGGTCGCGGCATCGATGCCATCAAGCACATCGGCGATGCGGCCGCGCCGGGTGATCTCGGCAAAGCGCTTCTCGTCGAGCGTATCGAGCGAAACGTTGATGCGCCTGACGCCGGCCGAGGCGAGGCCCTGGGCATGGCGGCGCAGCTGGCTGCCATTGGTGGTCAGCGTCAGCTCCTCGAGCCCCTGCCCCAGATAGGTGCCGAGCCGGGTGACGAGCGCCATGATATCGCGGCGCACCAGCGGCTCGCCGCCGGTGAGCCTCAGCTTCTTGACGCCGCGCGAGACGAAGGCGGCGACGATCTGGTCGACTTCCTCGAAGGAGAGGACCTCCTTGCGCGGCAGGAACTGCATGTTTTCGGACATGCAATAGGTGCAGCGGAAATCGCAGCGATCGGTGACCGAGACGCGCAGATAGGTGATGGTGCGGCCATAACGATCGACCAGCGGCCGGGCCTGGCCGGTCGGCGCGATGTCCTTTTGCTGTATGATCGTCACTCCCATGAGGGGGACCCTAAACCCACTCGAGTTTGTATGACAAGGGGGCGCACGCGGCCTTGCGGAAGAAAGTTTGGAATGCTTCTATTGTCGTACGAGCCTATCATACCAATCGGTCCTGCCCCATATATCCGCCAGGATAAGTCGGAAGGGGCGGCACGATACGTCCACCCCTCGGACAGCGGAGGAGCAGCATGCTTGCCAGCCACACAGCACCGGACATTCGCCGCCCCCTCGATGCCGGGCTCGATGGCGACGACCCGGCGGCGGCCTTCGCGCTGCTCGAAAGCGGCCGGCAGCGCGGGCTTGCGGGCGTACTGATCACCATCGTGGGCGTCGACGGCGGCGCACCGCGCGCGCTGGGCTCGCATATGGCGGTGCTCGAGGATGGCAGCTTCGTGGGCTATATCTCGGGCGGCTGCGTCGAGGCATCGGTGGCGGCCGAGGCGCTGACGGTGTTCGCCGGCGGCAAGGACGCGGTGCTGCGATTCGGGCGCAACTCGCCTTTCATGGATATCCGCCTGCCCTGCGGCGGCGGCATCGACCTGCACATGCATGTGCGACCCGATCCGCAGATGGTGTCGGGTGCGCTCGAGGCGATTGCCCGGCGCGAGAGCTTTGCCATCGACTTCGTGCCCAAGGCGAGCCGCGCGACGCTGGTGCGCGGCACTGACCCGGGCGGGCCGAGCGACTGGCGCGACGGCGCCTTCCGTCGCCGCTATCTGCCGCGCACGCGCCTCGCGCTGGTGGGCCGCGGGCTCGAATTCGAGGCGATGATGCGCGTCGGCCGGGCGGCGGGGCTCGATGTGGTCGCCTTCACCCCCGACGAGCACGGGCTGGCGGTGGCGCAGAGCCTGCGTGTGCCGGTGACGCAGCTGGTTTCGCTTGGCCATGTGCCCCCCCTGCCCGTCGACCGCTGGACGGCGGTGGTGTTCTTGTTCCACGACCATGACTGGGAAGGCGCGCTTCTGGGCCAGGCGCTGGCGACTGACGCCTTCTTTGTCGGTGCGCTGGGCAGCACGCGGACGCAGGCGCGGCGGCGCGAACATCTGGCGCATGCCGGGCTGACCGAAGCGCAGATCGCGCGGGTGCGCGGGCCAATCGGGCTCTTCGGGCCGACGCGCGACTCGGTCTCGCTGACGCTCTCGGTTCTGGGCGAAATCGCCTCGGAGCGGATCGCCGCCGAAGCGGCATGACGGGGCTGGGCGATACGGCGCTGGTGGTGCTGGCGGCGGGGCTGTCGCGGCGCTATGGGGCGGGCAACAAGCTGCTCCATCCGTTTCGCGGCAAGCCGCTCGTGGCCCATATCGCCGAACTGGGCGCGCAGCTGCCGGTGAAGTTTCGCATCGCCGTGTGCCCGCCGGACGCGCCGGAGCTCGACGTGATCTTCACGGGCGCCGGCTTTGAAATCGCACGCAATCGTGATCCGGCATCGGGACAGGCATCCTCGCTCGCATGCGGCATATCGACCGCCGCAGCGACGGACGCGGAGGCGGCGATCGTCTGCCTGGGGGACATGCCGGGGGTGACGGCCGACCATCTCGGGGCGCTGCTCGGCGCCCTCGAAACGGCTGGGGCCACGGGCCTTTCATGCAGCATCGCGGACGGCGTCAGGATGCCGCCGGTGGCGATAAGTGCCCGGCGCTTTGGGGCTTTCGCTGCGCTTTCGGGCGACAAGGGTGGCCGCGACCTGCTGGCGGAAGCCGCGCCGGTAGCGGTTGATGCAGACCTGCTTGCCGACTACGACACGCGCGAGCAACTCGAGCGCGCTGGGGCTTAAGTGGACAATCGCGGTATACTTTAAGTCCTTGGAATGCATGAAGAATTGATGTCGGACAGTCACACGAAGCGTTGACAGCCGCCGCGCTTCGGGCGCAGTCTCCGCCTCGCTGACCTCCCCCTCGCTCAAGCCCGAGGCTCCCTGCACTGGGGGCGGAACAGCATGAGCAACTCCGGCCCTGAACAGGTAACGGAGTCATGGAAGGAGGAGGTTATCCCCATGCTCAACTTCAGACTCAATGGCCAGGACGTATCGGTAGACGCGCCCGGCAACGCGACGCTGCTCTCGGTGCTGAGCAACGACCTCAAGCAGGCCGGCCCGAAATTCGGCTGTGGCCTGTCGCAGTGCGGCGCCTGTTCGGTGCTGATCGACAGCGACCCGGTGCGCGCCTGCCAGACCCAGGCCCAGGCGGCCGTCGGCCGCTCGGTGACGACGCTCGAAGGCCTGCGCGAAGACGGTGAGCCCAATGCGCTGCAGCGCGCCATGATCGCCGAGCAGGCCGCCCAGTGCGGCTATTGCGCCAACGGCATGATCATCGTCGCCCAGGCCCTGCTCGACCGCAACCCCACCCCGACGGAACAGGATGTGCGCAGCGCGCTCAACGGCAATCTCTGCCGCTGCGGCACGCATAACCGCATCGTGCGCGCCGTTCTGCGCGCCGCCCAGGAGGCGTGAAAATGAACCTCATGATCGACCGTCGTACTTTCCTCAAGGGCACGGGCGGTTTCCTCGCCGTGTCCTTCCTGCTGCCGAGCGCCGTGTTCGCCCAGCAGGCCGCCGCCAATGCCGGCCCGGAACTGCCCGGTGACCTGCGCAACCATCCGCAGCTGAGCTCGTGGCTGCGCATCAATGCCGACGGCACGGTGAACCTGTTCATCGGCAAGGTGGAACTGGGCCAGGGCGCGCTGACCGCCGTGGGCCAGGTGGCCGCCGAAGAGCTGGTGATCGACTTCAACCGCCTGGTGATCCTCGCCGGCGACACCGAGCTCTGCCCGGATGAAGGCACCACCGCCGGTTCGCAGACCATGCCGAACTGCGCGCCCGCCGTGCAGCAGGCCGCCGCCGAAATCCGCGCCATCCTGCGCAAGCTGGCCGCCGAAAAGCTCGGCGTGGGCGAAGACACCCTGACGCTGGCCGACGGCACCATCACCAGCGGCGGCCAGTCGGTCACCTACTGGGACCTCGTGGCCGACCTGCAGCTCGAAGTGGATGCCACCGGCACCGCGCCGCTGCTGCCGATCGCCGAGCACAAGGTCATCGGGCAGAATATCCCGCGCGTCGACATCCCGGCCAAGATGACCGGCGAGGCCATCTTCGTGCAAGAGATGAACCCCGAAGGCGTGCTCTATGGCGCCATCGCACGTCCGCCCACCTACAAGGCGACTCTCAACGACGTCGACCTCGCCCCGATCGAGGCGATGCCGGGCGTCCGCCAGGTGATCCGCAATGGCAGCTTCCTCGGCGTGATCGCCGAGCGCCAGGACCAGGCCTGGGCCGCCGCCGATGCGCTCGAGCGCACCGCCAACTGGAACGTGCCCACCGGCCTGCCCGGCCATGACGGCATGGAAGAGTGGCTGCTCACGGCGGAAGCCGAGGAGAAGGAGTGGAAGAACACGGTTCGTGCCGACGGCACCGCCGTGGCCGAGACCTACGAGGCCCAGTACTACCGCCCCTACCACATGCACGGCTCGATCGGCACCTCTGCCGCCATCGCGCAGAAGGGTGAGGACGGCAAGATCACCGTCTGGACCCATTCGCAGAGCGTGTGGGCAACCGCTGCCGCCATCGAGAAGATGCTTGGCCTCGCCGAAGGCATGGTCCACGCCATCCACACGGAAGGCTCGGGCTGCTATGGCCACAACATGGCCGACGACGCTGCCGCCGATGCCTGCCTTCTGGCCAACGCAATGCCCGGCACGCCGATCAAGCTGCAGTATACCCGCGCCGGCGAGCACAAGTGGGAGCCCTATGGCTCGGCGATGGTCAACAAGCTGTCGGCGACGCTCGATGCCGAGGGCAACATCCTCGACTGGGAACACCACATCTACTCGACCCCGCATGGCTCGCGCCCCGGCGGCAACCCGGGCAACCTGCTTTCGGCCCGCTACCTCGATCCCCCGTTCGAGCAGCCGACCCCCAATGATGGTGGCCCCCCGAACTTCTCGGCGACCCGTAATGGCCTGACCAATTACGAGCTTCCGGGCGAGCGGGTGGTGACCCACTTCATCCGCGAGATGCCGCTGCGCGTGTCCTCGACCCGCGGGCTGGGTGCCTATGCCAACGTGGTGGCCATCGAGCAGTTCATCGACGAACTGGCCGTCAAGGCCGGCGCCGACCCGGTGGAATATCGCCTGCGCTTCCTCAAGGACGAGCGCATGCGGGACGTTCTGACCCGCTGCGCCGAAGCCTTCGGCTGGGACAATTACGAGCGCCAGCCCAACCGCGGCCGTGGTATCGCGATAGCCCGCTACAAGAACTACGCTGCCATGACCGCCGTGGCCGTGGAAGTTCAGGTGACCCGACGCAACGGCCTCGTCCGCGTGCTGCGCGCCGTGACCGCAAATGATGGCGGCCACATCGTGAGCCCGGATGGCATGGCCAACCAGGTCGAAGGCGGCGCCATCCAGGCGTTCTCGTGGGCGCTCAAGGAAGAGGTCAAGTTCGACAACACGCAGGTGCTGTCGACCGACTGGGCCAGCTACCCGATCCTCACCTTCGGCGAAGTGCCGCCGGTGGAGAACGTGCTGATCGACCGTCCGGGCGAGCCGTATCTGGGCAATGGCGAATCCTCGCAGGGCCCGGCCGGCGCCGCGGTGGCCAACGCCATCGCCGACGCCATCGGCACCCGCATGCGCCATGGCCCCTACACGCCCGACCGCGTGCTGGACGCCATCCGCAACGCCTGAGGCGTGCGCTGATCATGGGGCGGCAGGGAAACCTGCCGCCCTTTTTCGCCTGACGGCCACCGCCCTGCCGCAATCGGGCGCAGGATCACCGGTTCTACCCTCCATTGCCTCCAAAGGGGTCGATAGCCATGTTTACCCTCGTCGCAGCCTCCAAAAAGCCGATCCATGACGGCATCGTCGCCACGCGCCAGTTCGAAACCATCGAGGCTGCGGAAAAGCTGATGCGCGACTGGGCGCTTTACGGCGTCGACAACCAGTGCAACGAAGCCGACCTCATCTATATCTGCGACGCCCGCGCCAAGCTCGTGCGCACCTGGAACTGGGCCAAGCGCCAGTCGCTGCCGGCTTGAGCGGCTGAGCTTGCGCTTTTGGGGGGTGGGGAGAGCCGGCGGTTTGTCGCCTGTCGTGACTGCGGAAGCAGGGACGACATCCGGGTGACTGAGAGACTGAACCCCTCACCCCAACCCTCTCCCCTGAGGGGAGAGGGGGCGAGAGATCAGCGAAATGCCGCCCTTTCCCTTCTCCCTGAGGGGAGAAGGTGACCCGCAGGGTCGGATGAGGGGTTCAGATACGGGCTTAGCCGAGAGGCTGCACCCCTCACCCCGACCCTCTCCCCTCAGGGGAGAGGGTGCGAGAGATCAGCGAAATGCCCCCCTTTCCCTTCTCCCCTGAGGGGAGAAGGTGACCCGCAGGGTCGGATGAGGGGTTCAGATTATGGGCTCGAGCCGAGAG
>NZ_FPKU01000001.1:0-394882 GCF_900119845.1 Devosia enhydra | reverse complement strand
GGGGGGGGGGGGGTTTCAGATTATGGGCTCGAGCCGAGAGGCTGCACCCCTCACCCCGGCCCTCTCCCCTGAGGGGAGAGGGGGCGATGGGGCCGAGAAGCGGGCGATGGATGAGGGTCCCACGTCCCTTCTCCCCTGAGGAGAGAGGGGGCGATCAACGCAAAAAGGCGCCCCTTGCGGAGCGCCTTTTGTTTTTGGATGCCGAGGTGATCAGCCGAAGGGCGGGGCGAGTTCGATGACGCCGCAGGCGATGCGGCCGCCGGCATCGCCGGCCGGGTCGGTCATGTAGTCGTCGGCATGATCGTGGATCATGATGGCGGTGGAGACATCGGTGCCGGTGATGGCGCTGCGGCCGTCATCGGGGCTGTTGTCCTCGCCCGCCACGACCTTGATCAGCGGGTTGAAGATGTTGATGTCGAGCGTGCCGCTCTCGGAGATGAACTGGTTGGGCATGTCGCCGGCATGTGGACCATCGGCATTAAGATAGCCATGCGCGGCGCCGGTGGGATTGAAGTGGCCGCCGGCCGATTCGAAGCCGCCGGCGGCATCGCATTCGCCGTTTTCATGCAGGTGGATGGCCCGCTCGCCGGCTTCGAGGCCTTCGACCGTCAGGCGAATGACCACGCCATGGGGGGTTTCCATGAACTGGGCCGAGCCGATCGTCTCGCCATCGAGCCCGATCAGGGTCGCGGCGGCGGTGGGGCGATCCATCGCCTGCTCGGGCGTATCGGTGGCCGCATGGCCCGCCGCATGCGGAGCTTCTGTGCTGTTGAGGGGCGCCGTCTCGGTGGTGGTCGAGGTCTGGGCCAGAGCCGGGCCGGCAAGGCCGGCAGCGAGCATAAGGGCCGGCAGCGCGGCGAAAGTTGCAAGGCGCATGGGGTATCTCCTCCATTGTTATTGTGTGGAGGAGAAACAGTGGGCGAACCGCTTGGTTCCGCCCGAGCAGCGATCAGTCGAAGGCGGCGTAGACGGCCTGCCGGAGCTCGCGGGTGTAGCGGCCGCGGATGCCCTCGGGCGCGCTGTTGGTGAGGGCGACGACCGAAAGCCCGAGCGCCGGATCGGCAAACCAGATGTGGCCATAGCCCCCCGAGCCGCGGAAGGCGCCGGACCGTTCAGGGCCGCCGGCAAGGATGGCATCGCGCAGCACATGGGTGCCGAGGCCATAGCTCCAGCCGATATCCATGACGTCGGGGAGGTGCGGCACGGCATCGGTGACCATGAGGCGGGTGCTGTCCGAGGAGAGCAGCGGATGGCCCCCTGCCCGCAGCGCATCGATGACGCGCACGAGCTCGGCAGCCGTGCCGGCCATGCCAGCCCCGCCCGACAGATAAGAGGACCGGTCGAAGATGCGCTCGGGAGCGGCAGCGGCCGGGGACTGGAGCGTGGGGCGCCAGAAGGTGCCGGTCATGCGTTCGAGCAGGCCATCATCGCTGGTGCCGTAATGGGCCACGAGGCGGCTGCGATCTGTGACGGCAAAGCCCGTATCGACAAGCCCGAGCGGATCGGTGATGCGGCTTTTGACGAGAACATCGAGCGGCTGGCCGGCGGCGGCTTCGAGCATGAGGCCGGCGACATCGACGCCGAGCGAATATTCCCAGCGCTCGCCGGGCCGGAACAGCAGCGGCACGGAGGCGAGCCGCGCCAGCTGCTCGGCGCCGGACAGCCCAGGCTGATCGAGGCCACTCGAGACATTGGCGCGGTGATAGGGCCCGCCCGGCGCTTCGCGGAAGGGATAGCTCAGGCCCGATGTATGGGTGAGAAGGTGCCGCAGCGTGATCGCCGGCGCCTCGCCATCGGGAAGGTGGGGGCGGAAATCGGGCAGATGATCGATGACGGGCGCATCGAGATCGACAAGCCCATCCTCGGCCAGCCGCAGCGCGGTGGCGGTGGCGACGGGCTTGGTGCAGGAGGCGAGGAGGAAGATGGCATCGGCCGTTATCGGGCGTTCTGCCTCGCGATCGGCCAGCCCGGCGGCTTCGAGCAGCACCATCTGGCCATCGAACAGCACCGCGACGACGGTGCCAATGATGCGATCCTCGTCGAGCGCGGCGGCAATCGCGGCGCCGACGCCTGCGGCCAGTCGCTGCGTGTCCACCTCGCTAGGCCCTCCGCGTCTCAAGCAGTCGGGCCAGTGTGGCGCCCATCACCAGCGTCTGGTCAAGCGCCGAAATGCCGGAATGGCGCGTGACCATCGAAACGGTCTGCGCATAGGTCATGTGACGCCGCGAGACGGGATAATCCGACCCCCAGACGAGGCGGGCGGGCCCGAATTCGCGCAGCAGCGCCTGCCCCGCCCACACGAGGCCGGGATAGGGGAATTCGTCATCGGGGCCGGCAGCATTGCCCATGCCAGAAAGCTTGACGAAGATATTGGGCACCTCGGCCGCCGCAAGCACGTGGCGCAGGGCCCCTGCGATATGATCGGTGCGGGGCCCCAGAAAGACGCGGTGGTGGATGAGGATCGGCATCTGCGGATGCCGGCGCGCCAGTTCGGCGATGGCAGGCACCTGATGGGGGAAGGCCGAGATGGAGACGATGAGGCGATGCTGGTCGGCAAGGGCGAAGAAGGCCCTGCCCTCCGCGTCATTGAGCCAGCCGCCATCGTCGGCATCGTCGAGATAATGGGTGAAGCCCGCCATGTCCCAACGCGCGAGCGCGGTTTCGAGGCGGCCGGCGGCGCCGGGCGTGCGGTAATCGTGCGACCAGCGGCATTCGAGATCGGGGAAGACGACGAAGCGGCCCGGATGGCGTTCGGCTTCGGAAAAGGCATGGTCGACATTGCCGTCATTGTCGCCGATGCGGGCGCAGATGATGACGGATTTTTCGACGCCGGTCCGATCCATCTCGTAAAGCAGCTGGCCGGCACGGGCGCGGCTCTCCGGATCGGGGACCGGCGGCTCGTAGGGCCAGCGCTCCCAGACATGGGTGTGGCTGTCGAGGATCATCGAGCGGATACGGAGGCGAGCCGCGCCTCGCTCACCGCCTGCTGGATGGCGCCGGCGGTGACGCGCTCACCCGGCGAATCATAGGGCGCGGCGACGGCGCGCAGCGGATCGGTGCGGAAGAGCGCGAGCCGTGTCGATCCATCGAAGGCGGCAAGCGCCCGGCGCTCGGCTTCCCCTGCTTCTGGATTGTCGAGATCCCACGGCACATCGGGGTCGGGAGAGGGCACGGCTTCGATCAAAGCCTTGGTATAGGGGTGGCGGGGGCGGTGGATGACATCGTCGGCGGCGCCGACCTCCATCACCTGCCCGCGATAAAGCACCACGATGGTCTCGGCCACCTGATAGGCGGTGGCGAGATCGTGGGTGACGTAGATCAGCGAAATGCTCTCCTCGCGATACATGTTGAAGAGGATTTCGAGGATGGTGGAGCGCAGCGACGCATCGACCATCGAGACGGGCTCGTCGGCAAGGATGATCTGCGGCTCGAGCAGCAGGGCCCGGGCGATCATGACGCGCTGGCGCTGCCCGCCCGAAAGCTGGTGGGGGTATTTGCCAAGCGTCTCTTCAGGCCTCAGCCCCACCCGCGCGATGGTCTTCTCGATCCTGGCATAGGCTTCGTCGCGCGAGCGCACGAGGCCGAAATTGTTGAGCGGGGTGATGAGGGGATGGTCGATCTTGTAGAAGGGATTGAAGACGTCGAAGGGGTCCTGGAAGATCGCCTGGACCTCGCGGCGGAACAGCCGCTGGCCTGCCGCATCCATGCCGGCGACGGGCTTGCCATCGTAGAACACGGCGCCGCGCGAGGGCGCCTGGAAGCCGAGCAGCAGGCGGATGAGCGTGGATTTGCCCGAACCGCTCTCGCCCACCACAGCGGTGATGGAGGGGCGCTTGCCGCCCACCGACAGCGAAATCTCGCTCAGCGCTTTGTTCTTGATGCGGCCGCCGAAGCCGCCGGAGAACACGACATCGACGTCGCGCACATCGAGCTGCTTGCTCATGATGCGGCTCCTTCGGCTTCGAGGCTGGTGCGGAAGGTGCGGACGCTGTCGAAGGAGGGCAGCGAGTTGATCAGCATGCGGGTGTAAGAATGTTGCGGGTTGGCGAAAACCTCGCGGACCGGGCCGGTTTCGACGAGTTCGCCGCGATACATGACCCCGATGCGATTGACGAAATGGGCCATGAGCGCCATGTCGTGGCCGATCAGCAGGATGGCGCAGCCGAGGTCGCGCTGCACGCTGCCGAGGGTCGCCAAAACCTGCTTTTGCACCATGACATCGAGGGCGGAGGTGGGTTCGTCGGCCAGGATGAGGCTGGGGCGCAGCGCGATCGACATGGCGATGCAGACGCGCTGCTTCATGCCGCCCGAGAGCTGGTGGGGATAAAGATCCTGCACCTCCGGGCCGAGGCCGACGCGCTTTAAGAGATCGCCGAGCACGCGGCGGCGCTCGCGGCCCGAATGGCGGATGCCGTGATCGTCATAGATGTCGCCCATCTGCTCGCCGATGACGAGCACGGGATTGAGCGAGCTCATCGCGCCCTGCGGCACGAGCGCCATTTCGGAAAAGCGCAGCTCGCGATATTGCCGCTCGGTCAGCGCCTTGAGGTCGCGGCCGTTGAGGCGGATGTCGCCCCCCGTGATGGTGCCGCCGCGCAGCATGCGCATGAGCGCGAGGATGGCGGTGGATTTGCCCGATCCGCTTTCGCCCACAAGGCCGAAGCGCTCGCCCGGCATGAGGGAAAAGCTCAGATCCTTGACGGCGCGGAAGGGGCCGCGCGCGGTGCGGTATTCGACATCGAGATGCGAGATTTCGAGGACGGGAGCGGTCATTGCGTGCCCACCCGCTTGTTGACGAAGCTGTCCATGCCGATCGAGGTGAGCATGAGCCCGATGAAGATGAGGGCGATGGCGAAGATGGGTGGCCCCCACCACCACCACATGCCGCGAATGATGGCGGAGTAGAACTGCGCCCAGTAGATGGTCATGCCCAGGGTCAGATCGTTCTGCGGGCCGAGGCCGAGGGCTTCGAGCCCGACGGTGGCGAGCATCGCCTGCGAAACGGTGAGCACGAAGCTGGCCGCGATGAAGGGCAGGAGATTGGGCAGCACTTCGATGAAGATGAGCTTGAGCCCCGAGGTGCCGTTGAGCCGCGCCACCTGCACATAGCCGCGCTCGCGCAGTGACAGGGTCTGGGCGCGGATGGTGCGGGTGGCGACCATCCAGGAGAGGGCGGCGACGATGAGGGCCATGAGCTCGACGGTCATTTCGCGCACATTGGCGGCGACCAGTACGAGGATGGCAATGCCCGGAATGGTCATCATCACGTCCGACGCGGTGCGGATCACCGTATCGATGATGCCGCCGACAAAGCCCGCGACGAGCCCCAGCGCCACCCCGACCGAAAGGCTGATGAGGCCGGCGAGGAGCCCTATCTTGAGGGTCTGCGGAAGGGCAAGCGCCATCACCGTGAACATGTCGCGCCCCTGCCCGTCCGTGCCCAGCCAGTTGCTGCCCGAGGGCGGGCGGCGCGGGACGGTGACCCCGACACGGGCCTGCGAAGGATCGACAAAGAGCGGGGCCAGGAGCGCGAAGAGGCAGATGAGCCCGAGCACGACGATGCCGGCCAAGAGGGCGCGATTGCGCCCGAACGCGGAAAGATCGATGCCGCGGCGGGGCATGGTGGTGGTGGCCATGGCTCAGCTCTTCCTTGCCGTGATGCGGGGATCGATGAGCGGATAGATGAGATCGAGGATGAACATGGCCACCGCGATCGACACCGAAAGCAGGAGCACGATGCCCTGGATGACGAAATAGTCCTTGGTCTGGATCGCCTGGTAGAGGCGGAAGCCCAGCCCGGGATAGGAGAAGATGACTTCGACGAGGATGGCGCCCGAGACGATGTGGCCGAGGGTCAGCGCCAGCTTGGTCAGCTGCGGCAGAAGCGCGTTGCGCATGCCGTAACGCAGGAAGATGCGGCGGTTCTTGTTGCCCTTGGCCTCGGCCAGGGTGATGTAGTCCTCGCCCAGCACCGAGACCAGCATGCCGCGCATGCCGATGGCCCAGGCGCCGATCTCGGCGATGATGATCGAAATCGCCGGCAGGGTCGCGTGCCAGAGGATGCCCCTCAGCGTCTCGAAATTCCAGCCGACATTGAGCCCGAAGGGCATGCCGCCGCCGGCCGGGAACCAGCGCACGAGGATGGCGAAGACGTAGAGCAGGATCATCCCGATGAGGAAATACGGCACGGCCGAGAGGATGAGGAGGCTGGAGCCGGCGGTGCGCAGCCAGCGTGGCGTGCGCGGCCAGGCGATGGCGCCGCCGAGCCAGGTGCCGATGACGAAGCTGACGATGGTGCAAAAGCCCAGCAGCCCCAGCGTCCAGGGCAGGCTGGCGGCGATGGCGTGGCTGACGCGTTCGGGATAATTGGCGAGGGAAAAGCCGAAATCGAAGCGCAGGATCGACTGCCAGTAGGCGACATATTGCATCCACACCGGCTGATCGAGGCCGAAGCGGGAGCGGTAGGCCTCGACCATGGCGGCGACATCGCCCATCTGGCCGCCGCCCGAGGCCATCAGCTGGTTGAGCTGGGCTTCGATCGGGTCGCCCGGCATGAGCCGCGGCAGGGCGAAATTGATGGTGACGGCCAGAAAGATGACCAGCACCATGACGCCGAAGCGGCGAATGACATAGTCGAGATACATGCCGCCTCCCTCGCGGGGCAATGCGTTTGAAATCGCCTGATCGGGCACAGGGTCGGCGAGCGGCCCCTGCCCTGCCCGGCGCTAGACCAGCATGCGCTGGAGCACCTCGTCGGTGAGGCCGAGGCCGAAGCCGGGCGCGTCATTGGGTACGAGCCGGCCATCCTTCGGAACCGCCATGCCGGGGAAGACCACCGTCTCCTCAAGCGGGGTGCCGGGGCCGCCGCCGACGAAATATTCGCCCCAGCGCACATTGGGATTGGCGAAGCTGAAATGCTGGCCATAGGGCGTGTTCATACCGGCATGGAGGATGACCTCGATGCCCGCCGCCTCGGCGATATGGTTGATGCGCTGGCAGCCGGTGAACCCGCCGACCCAGGCGATATCGGGCTGGAAGACATCGACCATCTGCCGCGCGGCGGCATGGGCGAAGGGATAGGGCCCGTACCAGTGCTCGCCGGTGGCGAGGGTCTGCCAGGGCAGCCGGCGACGCAGCGCCTCATGGCCATCGAGATTTTCGGGGACGAGGCAATCCTCGATCCATTTGAGGCCATAGGGCCGGAGCCTTTCGGCCAGGCGCACGGCGAATTCGACATCGAAGGCGAGCCAGCAATCGAGCATGAGCTCGACATCCCTGCCGATGAACTCGCGGGTCTTGGCCACGAGTTCCTCGTTCTTGTGCAGCGCATCGAGCCCGTCATGGGTGCCATAGGGACAGGCGAGCTTGGTGGCCTTGAAGCCCAGCTCCATGTGCCAATCGGTATCATTGCCGGTGGCGTAGCAGAACTGGCTCTCGCGGGCCGGGCCGCCGGCCAGCTCGTAGACAGGCACGCCGAGCATCTTGCCCTTGAGATCCCACAGCGCCAGATCGACCGCCGAGATGGCGTAGGAGGTAAGCCCGGTGTTTCCGTAAGGCATGGACATGCGCATCATCATGTCCCACAGCCGATCGGTGGCTAGGGCGTTCTCGCCGATCAGCAGCGGGCCGAAATGCTCGTTGATGAGGCTGATGACCGGCTGGCCGTAGCGGGAAATGCCGAAGCCGGTGGTACCATCATCGGCGGTGACGAGGCAGCCCACCGCGCCATCGAAGCGCCAGGTGGAGCGCAGCTTCTTGAAGCGCGCGTAATTGGACATGGAGCCGGCAACTTCCGCATCCTTTGTCCAGGGCGAGCGGCGCGGCGGGGTGCCGGTCTGCTCGACGCCATCGCGATAAAGCGCGCCGGTCATCTCGCTCTTGATGCGGAAGGCGCGGATTTCCTTGATCTTGGGCATGGTCTGGCTCGGGCAGCTACGGACATGGAGGTCGCAAGGGTGGATGAAGGGGCGACCGGGACCGCCCCTTCATGATGGTTGCGATTACTGCGTGGGCTCGAGGTTGTGGATCACCCGCGCAAAACCTTCCCAGGGGAGATAGGGGGCGATGTAGGGGTTCTCGGCATTGGGCCAGCCGGTCCAGTAGGTGGAGTTGAACACCAGCGTGTGGAACTCCTCGGCCAGCGAGATTTCCGGCAGGTCGTTGACGAAGATCGCCGTGGCCTTCTGCACGAGGTCCATATAGGCCGGATCATCCGGGGAAGGCTGCATCTGCTCCATCTGGTTGAGCAGCGCATCCATTTCCGGATTGCTGTAGCGGGTGGGCGCACGCAGGTTGGGCACGGGCTGGCCGGCATCGCGCGCGTACTTCGAGTGGAAGTGCTCGAGCGTCTGCCACGGATCATAGAGCGAGCCGCAATGCGGCCGCACGGCCAGCGCGTAATTGCCGGAGGTGACGGCCTCGACCTGCGCGGTGCCCTGCATGGCCCGGAAGATGGCATCGAAGCCCGCCTGGCGGAACTGCTCGACCAGCACCGGACCCGAAGGATCGCCCTGGGCGACATCGAGCTCGACCTGCAGCACGGCGCCGGCAGAATCGGCCCAGAAGCCATTGCCGTTCTTGGTATAGCCGGCCTCGGCCATCAACTGGTCGACCTTGGCGAGATCGGGACCGTTGAGCGCGGTGGCCCCGACATCGTCGGCCATCTGGTCGACATAGTTGAGCATGCCCTGATAGGACGAGACGGGCAGCACGGCCTGGGTCACCGAGCCTTCATAGGCGAGGTTGACATATTGCTCGCGATCGACCGCGTAGTTGATCGCCTGGCGCAGGAGGCGATTGTCCCAAGGCGCGCGCTGGTTGTTGAACATGATGGCGAAGGTGCAGCCATCGGGCGTGCCCCAGACGGGACCTTCCTTGTTCCACGACACCAGAGCCGGGTTCTGGAAGCGTATGGCGTCATAGGCGCCGGGCTGGATGGACCGCCCCAGATCGATCTGGTTGGAGGCGTAGAGCTGCGGCATGGCCTCGGCAGTGGCCGGGACATAGACGATGCGCTCAACCTTGGGCATCTCGTCGACGACGCCGGCATCGACCGCCCACCAGCTGTCGCGCAGATCGTAGAACAGCGAATTGGCGTCGGACTTGACCAGCTTGTAGGGGCCCGTGCCGACCGGCCAGCCCTTGGCGAGATCGAAATTGGCGAAGGTCTTGGCGTCCTGCCCGTCCCAGATGTGCTTGGGAACGACGATGAAGCGGGTGGACTGGCCGGTGGCGAGGAAGTCGGCTGCCCAGCGGGGGCCCGGCTTCTTGAGCTTGATCACAACGGTCAGCGGATCGGGGACCGTGGCGCTTTCCACCCACTCGGCGATGGCCGAGGAGAACAGCAGGTCGGGCGCGGCGCCCTTGAGCATCTCGAAGGTGAAGGCGACGTCCTCTCCGTCGAAGGCCTCGCCATCGCTCCACTTGACGCCATCGCGCAGCTTCACCGTCACTTCGGTGAAATCATCATTGTAGGCATAGCTCTCGGCCAGCCACGGGATGAGCTCGTTGGTGTTGTGGTTGGTGTAAAACAGGTGCTCGGTGACGGTGTAGTGCAGGCTGTTGCGCGCATGCAACAGCACACCGGCATAGGGATTGAAATTGTCGGGCGCCGGCACCTGGTTATGGAAATCCCAGCCCTGGGAAATCAGCGTGCGGTTGCGCGGCACATCGGGCACCGACTGGGCCGAAGCCGGCAGCGTGGTGGCCATGAGCGATGCGATGATGGCGAGACTCGGCAACGCGCCGAGCGCCCGCGACAGGCTCCTCGAAAGCATAGTTTCCTCCTCTGGGGCGAAGCCGGTTTCCTCCTCCGGCTTGCGCGATCGATCCGATGTCTCTATTGGTATTCACATATGAGAACAGCAGTTCTGCAAAAATTGGTACATGGCGGCGGGGTAGGCGTCAAGCCGCCGTGATGGTTCGACCGGAGGGTCCATGACAACGAGTGACACCAAGGACGCTGGCGAGGCCGGCCGGTCGGTCAAATCGGCCGAGCGGGTGCTCGACCTGCTCGAAACCATCGGCACCATGCCGGGCGGCGCGAGCTTTTCGGGGCTCTCGAGCGAGCTCGCCATTCCCAAATCGAGCCTGCATGCGCTGCTGGCGGTGCTGCTCAACCGCGGCTATGTCGATTTGGACCCGGTGGCGCGGCGCTATTCGCTCGGCATCCGCGCCTGGGAGACCGGGCAGGCCTATCAGCGGCACCATTCGGTGATCGGGCTAGCCGAGCCGGTGCTGGCGGGCATCGTGGCGCGCGTCAACGAGACGGCGCAGCTGGCGCGGCTGGTGGGGGCCGAAAACGTCTATCTGGTGAAGGTGGATTCCACCCATCCGCTGCGCCTGCAATCGGAGGTGGGAACGCGGCTTTCAGCCCATGCGACGGGGGTGGGGAAGGCGCTTCTGGCGCAGCTTGGCAATGAGGAGGTGAAGGCGCGCTTCCCCGGCCCCGACCTGCCGGTCTATACCGCCAACACCCATGGCAGCACGCAGGCGCTGCTCGCCGAACTCGCCGAGACGCGGCTGCGCGGCTTTGCCATCGACAATGAGGAATATACCCCCGGCGTCTTCTGCGTGGCCGTGCCGGTGCATGCCGGGCAGGACCGCGCCAGCAACGCCATCAGCGTCTCTGTGCCCGTTTCCCGCGCGACGGTGCCGGCGTTGAGCGAGGCCCTGTCGCTCGTGGCGCAGGGCAGTCTCTCGATCTCGCAGCGCTCGGGCAGCCGGCGGGCCGACCCGCGGCTTTCGGCGCTGGCCGACCCGGCGACGGCCGCCGAGGCCATCGCCGCGCTGGTGGAATCGGGGCGCTATCGGCTGGGCTTTGCCACCGGCGCCGGTCAGGCGGTGAGGTAGAAGACGCGCTTGAGCGGATCACGGGCCGGCTTGTCGCCCTCGAACTCGAGCACATCGGCCATGTGGCGGCGCCATTTGAGCACGATCTCGGGCTCGGGCGTATCGGGGTCGTAATGCCGGTCGCGGATCATGTGGCCGAAGACGCGGTTGGTCTTGATATCGAGGAAGATCTCGTAAAACACGATGCCCTGTGCCTTGAGCGCCTCGGACATTTCGGGCCAGAGCGCATCGTGGCGCTTCTCATATTCCTCGGCCATGCCGGGCTTGACGCGCAGGATGAAGGCGCTGCCTTTGAGCGAAGACCAGTTCAACGGTGTTCTCCCTTGAGTGAATAGACCTGTTGCGGGGCCCCGCCCGCAGCAGACGAAGCCAGCATGGCCGCGATGGTGGATGTGGTGGCCGCCCCGATCCAGCCGGGGGACTGGTTGGTGCCCCTGCCCTGCGCCAGATCGCACAGCGCATGGACCGGGCCGCGACAGTGATAGACCCAGTCGCCGGACGGGATATCGAGCCGGTGGGTCTGCCCGTCATGGGTCTTCCACTCGCAGAGGTCGCGGTCGAACTCGGCCGAGAGCACGCCGCCTGAACCGGCGATGAAGAGGCGCATGAGGCCGCGATTGCCCTGCGGCATGGCGGCAGCACCCGAAATCGACGCCACGGCGCCGGTATTGAGCTTCAATGCGCCGCTATCGGCGAGATCGACAACGTCGCGGGCAAAGGCGTGAGCCGAGGCGGCGACCGGTTCGAGGCCGGTCAGATACATCATCAGCGCCAGAGAATGGGAGAGCTGGCCATAGGCGAAGCCCCCGCCCTGCCCCGGATCCTGCCAGGTCGAGCGATCGGGCCGGAAGAAGGTGGTCTTCCAGCTGTCGAGGCCGCGATCGCCGTGGAAGACGTCGCGGGTGGCGGAGATGAAGCTCGCCATCACATGCTCGATCTCGCCCACGAGGCCGTCAGCGATGCGGCGGCGGAGATCTTCGACCTGCGGCAGATATTGGTAGCCGTTTGAGACCAGCAGGTGCCGGCCGGTCTCGCGCGCGATGCGCACAAGGTCCCAGGCTTCGACCGGATCGAGGGTCATCGGCTTTTCGCACAGCACATGGGCGCCGCCTTCGAGCGCCGCCTTGGCCTGGGCGTAGTGCAACTGGTGCGGCGAGGCGATGACGACGATGTCGGGCTTGCGGGCCAGAACCTCCTCATAACTCTCGGAGGCGAAGGCGAAGCCGAAATGGTCCTTCACCCGGGCGAGTTCGGCAGGCCCGAGGCGGCAGACGGCATCGAGCGCCACATCCTCGCGCGAGGCAAGGACGGGAATGTGGTTGGCGGCAGCGTACCAGCCTGCCCCGATGACGGCGGCTCGCAGTTTGGCTTGCGGCATGAAGACACTCCGTTGGGGTGGACAGGCTTTGTTTCAACGCGTTTCCGGACGGCGAACCGGCATCCACTTCGGCTGGAACGCTCTAGTGAGCGGCGATGCGGGGCGGGAGGAATTCGGGCGATTCATCGGGCGAGAAGGCCGGCACGAAATCGGGCTCGATGGCGGTGGCGGCATGGGCGAGCACGCGGGCGCGGAATTCGGCGATCAGCCCGGCATGGGCGGGATCGGCGGCGAGATTGTGCTGCTCGAGTGGATCGGCAAGCGTGTCGGCGAGGAAGGGATCTTCCTCAGCGGGCGCAATCGCAGCGCCATCCTGCCGGACATTCATATCAAAGCGGTAGCGGGCGGTGCGGATGCAGGTGCGGCGCGGCCATCCTCCGCCATTGCGCCAAAGGCCGTTGTTGGCGGCCGACGAGGCACGCGAGCCCGACGCGCCACTGCCGAGCGTCGACCAGATTGCATCGGGCTCGGGATCGGCAAAGAGATCGCGGCCGGCAAAGCTGTCGTCGGGCGCAAGGCCGGCAAAGCCGCAGAAGGTGCGGGCGAGATCGAGCCCCTGCGCCAGATCACACCGCACCTCGCCCTCGGGCAGATGGCCCGGCCACGAGACGATGAGCGGCACGCGCTGGCTCTGGCGGGCATGGACGACCTTTGCGAAGAGGCCGTTTTCGCCGAGCGAAGCGCCGTGATCGGCGGTAAAGAGCACGATGGTGTTCTCGAGCAGGCCCCTGAGCTTGAGCATGCCGAGCACCAGCCCGACCTGCGCATCCACCCAGGTGGTCAGCGCATGATAATCGGCCTGCGCCTGCTGCATCTGCTCGTGGCTGAAGGCGCGGCCGCCGACCATTTCGGCGAAGGCCTCCTCATAGACGCTGCCTTCGAAGGCCGGCAGGTTGTGCCCCGGCCAGTCCGAGGGCCGATACATGCGGCGGTAATGGGCGGGCGGCAGCACGGGGGTGTGGGGCTGGAGCCACGAGACGCGCAGGAAGAACGGCTCCTCCCCGGCATGCGCATCGAGCCAGCGCGTGGCGTTCCACGTCACGGCCTCGGGCGGATAGGGCTTGTCGGAGGGAAAGACGCCGCCGACGGGCGACGGAATGCCGGCCGGCACGATGGGTTCGAGGGCTTTGGGGTTTGTATCGAGCCCGAAGCCATGCATGGACGATCCCTCGCCATTGTCTTCGGGCCAAGGGTGGTAGGCGGCGTGATGATGGCTCTTGCCGATGCTCGCGACGCGATATCCGGCGGCGGCGAAATGCTGCGGGAAGGTCGGCAGGATGTGGGGCAGCGGATAGGACCGCCACGACCCCTCGTTTGAATAGACGCCCGTGCGCTCGGGCAGATTGGCCGTGAGCATGGAGAGTCGCGAGGGTACGCAGGCGGGTGAATTGCAATAGGCATTGGTAAAGCGCACGCCGCGTGCCGCGAGGCTGTCGAGATGCGGGGTGTGCACCGGCGCCCAGGCTTCGCCATAGCAACCGAGCGCCGGGGCGCGCAGTTCATCGGCAAAAAGCCAAAGGATATTGGGCCGCGCCATGAGAACCCTCCCTTGTTCACATATGCGAGCAGGCGTTCTCATAGCAGGAGGCTAACGGCGGCGACAAGCGAAAATGCCCCGACCTCGTCACTGACCTCGCATGGCCAGATAAAAAAGGCCCCCGGGACCCGTCAGCAACGGGCTCCGGAAGCCGAAGGCACAAGACCGAAGCGGGTCAGTGATAGAGCACGATGGGGATGAGGCAGGAGCGGATGACTTCGGTGGCTGTCGACCCCAGGAAGAGCTGGCGCAGCCGCGACTTGCCGAAGGCGCCCATGATCAGCAGATCGATGCCATCGGTGACGACGCGCTGGGCGATGACCTGATCGGGCTCGCCGGCCGCGATCTCGGTGGTGACGGCATAGCCGGCGGCGGTCAGTTTGGCCGCTGCCGTGGCGAGGGCAGCGCTCATCGCCTCGCTCTCCTTGCCCACATGTAGCAGGTGATAGGTGAGGTTGGGGAAGAGGTGCCGCTGCGCGATGCGGTCGATGCCGGCATTGACCGACGGACCATTGTCGAAGGCGATCATGACGCGGGTGATCGGCTTGAAGGCGCGCGGCGCGACAAAGACCGGCAGCTTGGTGCCGCGCACGATGCGCTCGAAATTGCTGCCCAGATGCAGACGGGCGAAATCGGCACCCTCCCCGCGCTTGCCGATGACGAGGAGGTCGGCATCGTCCTCGAGCTCGCGCAGCACTTCGACGAGGTCGCCGCGCCTGAGGGTCGGCTTGATGACATCGATACCACCAGCGCGCAGCACTGATTCGGCCTGGTCGAGGATGAGCTGCCCGCGACCGGCGGCGAGCCGGGCATGATCCTCGTCAAGCTCGGCAAGCTCCTGCAGCAGCACCGCCGAGGCGTTGATATCGAGGCTGCCCGTCATCATCATCGGGGCGGACGCCAGCTCCTGCCGGGCGAGGACGTGGACCGGCTCGACCGGCGCGCCGCTCTTGCTCGCGATCCAGGCGGCATAATCACAGACGCTGCGGGCGTAGATCGATCCGTCGATCAGGGCGAGTATCTTGCTGGGCATGGCTCTGCTCCATGGCTGTCCACCATCACTGCGCGGCGATGGCTCCGGGCGCGGACCTTACCACGATCGAAGGCTTTTGATTGAGCGTTTCGACATCCATGCCGGCGATCTTCTTGTAGCCATCGGCGACGGCCTGGCGCTCGGCCGGCGACAGCACCTCGTCGATATGGCCGAACTGCCCGCCGCAGCGCTCCTCGACGATCTGCATTACATGGTCGGGCCCGTTGCCGCGATTGGCGAGCACGACGCGGGTGGTGGCGGGGCGGCGCTCGGCCTCGTAGGCGGCAAGGGCATCAAGGCCGACGCCATGATCCTGAACGGCGCGCGCGAAGACGCGGGCATCGAGAATGGCCTGCGAGGCGCCGTTGGAGCCGATGGGATACATGGGATGGGCAGCATCGCCCATCAGCGTCACGCGCCCGAAGGTCCAGCGTTCGAGCGGGTCGCGATCGACCATCGGATATTCATAGCATTGCTCGGCCGAGCGGATGAGGCCGGGCACATCGAGCCAGTCGAACACCCAGGGCTCGAACCAGGGCAGAAAATCGCCATCGGCGCCGGCGCGGCTGTAATCCTCGCGCTTCCAGCCCATGGCCGGATCGAATTTGCGCTCGGCGATCCAGTTGATCAGCGCCAGGCCGGTTTCGGGATCGGCCGGGCCGATGGGATAGGTGACGAATTTCTGGAATTCGTGGCCGGCAGAGGCGATCGAGGCGCCGCTGAGAAAGGGCTTTGCCACCGTCGTGCCGCGCCAGAGCACCGCGCCGCTCCAGCGCGGGGCGCCCTCGCCGGGATGGAACTGCGCGCGCACGGCCGAATGAATGCCATCGGCGGCAACGAGCAGGCTTCCCGACACGGTGCGGGTGGCGCCGTCGGCACCGCGCAGGGTGACGTCGACGCCATCGGCAGTTTCGGCCACCCCGGTCACCGCCTGCCCGGTATGGACCGGGACACCGGCGGCGATGGCCGTTTGCAGCAGCATCATGTGCAGCTTGCCGCGATGGACGGAAAACTGCGGCCAGCGATAGCCGGCCTCGGTGCCGCGCGGCTCAGACCAGATGGGCAGGCCCTTCTTGGTGAAATAGCAGAGCTCGCGGGTGCGGATGCCGGTGGCATCCATATCGGCTTCGAGCCCCATCTCGAAGAGTTCGCGCACCGCGTGGGGCTGGACGTTGATGCCGACGCCAAGCGGCTTGAGCTCGGGCACCTGCTCGTAGATTTCGGCGGCGACGCCGATCTGGCGCAGCGACAGGCCAAGGGTGAGCCCGGCAATGCCGGCTCCGGCGATGATGATGGTCACGATATCCTCCCCCGGCACCGCATTGGGTCAGCGGCATTGTCCTCTCGCCATAGCGAAAAGCGGCGACCGGGCAAAGAGGTTCGAAGGGCGAACCCCATCAGCCGAAATTGGGGCGGCGCTTTTCGAGGAAGGCGCGCAAGCCTTCTTCGGCATCGGGACCCGTCTGGCTCAGCGCGGCGGCAAGGCTTTCGGTAAAAAGCCCGTCCTCGCTCGCCATGTTGGCGATGCGGGCGATGGACTGGATGATGAAGTGGTTGACTGTAGGGGAATTGCCCGCGATGGCGCGCGCCAGCTCCATGGCGCGCTCGAGCCCCTGGCCCTGCGGCACGACGTAATGGGCAAGGCCCAGCCGCTCGCCATCCTCGGCAGAATAGGTGCGGCCGGTGAGCATCATCTCGGCCAGCCGGTCGGCCCCGATGAGGCGGGCGACGCGGACGCTGGCGCCGCCACCCACGAAAATGCCGCGCTGGCCCTCAGGCATGCGGAACATGGTGCCGGTTTCGGCGACACGGACATGGGCGCAGGCGGCGATCTCGAGCCCGCCGCCCATCACCGCGCCTTCGAGCGCCGCGACAACCGGCAGCCCGCCGAACTGAATGAGGCCGGATACGGCGTGCCAGTTGCGCGAATGGCGCATGACATCGAGCGGAGGCCGCGCAACCTGTTCGGACAGATCGAGCCCGGCCGAAAAATGCCCGCCCTTGCCCGAGAGCACGACGACGCGCACGCCTTCGGGCGGCGCCGAGAAAAACTGCCGCAACGCCTCGATGGCCGCGTCGTTGAGCGCGTTGCGCTTGGCGGGGCGGTTGAACTGCAGATGCGCGATAGTGCCCTCGCGCGTGATCAGCAGCGGGGATTCGGCGTCGGTTGCGGGGCTGGTCATCGGGTGATCCTTGAACAGGAAGCGCGGCCGGTGATGGGCGCAAAGGGGCAGGCGCGACTTGCGGCGCGGGCGTTTAACGGGTCAAATCGGGCACGAGGACGAAAGAGGAGCGCGGCCCGCCGATGGCGCAGGACGAGAGCGACGCCATCGATACGGCAGCGGTGACCGGCATCATCGGCTACAGGCTGCGACGCGCGCAGCTGCACATCTTCCAGAGCTTCATCGACCGCTTCGCCGACGAGGATCTGCGGCCGGCCGATTATTCGACGCTGGCGCTGATCCGCGACAATCCGGGCCGCAAGCAGACCGAGATCGCGGCCGTGCTGGGTATCAAGCGGGCCAATTTCGTTTCGCTGGTGGGCGGGCTCGATGCGCGCGGACTGGTCGAGCGCCGCGCCCGCGACGGCGACCGGCGCAGCCACGCGCTTTATCTGACGGCAGCGGGCGAAGCGGCCATGCGAAGGCTCGATGCGCTGCAGGCGCGATTCGAGGCGGACTGCGTTGCGCGGCTGGGCGGGGAGGCCGAGGCGCGCGACTTTCTCGCGATGCTGGACAGGCTGATGGGCGTTGGCCGGTAGGGGACGGCCAGAGGCCTTTTCTTGCATTTGGGAAGGCAGGAAGGCCCCCTCACCCGGCGCTTCGCGCCGACCTCTCCCCCTAAGGGAAAGGTAAGGGAGGGCGTGGAGCGGTAGGAGCCGAATGCAGCTGCCTGCCTGACAGAAAGACGCGCGGGGCGAGGCCCCCTCACCCGGCGCTGCGCGCCGACCTCGCGCCATTCGAGCGTAGCTCTCATGGCCTTCTCGGCTCCAATCCGTCCACCGGACGGATTGTCCGGCTGCGCCGTCGCCTCGAAGCCCCCAAAGGGAGAGGTAAGGGAGGGCCGGCTGCAAGGTCCGAGCTTGAGCCGTCACGCGGTGATCTCGCCGGTGAGGGCCGCGACCATTTCGGGGGGCATGGGGAGGGATTTGATGCCGCCGGGGGCGTCGGGGTCGGGGCCGACCAGCACCCTGACCTCATGGCCCTCGATGCAGAGCGCGCCGCCATTGTAGAGGCGATGGACCAGCGTGAAGCTCGAGCGCTTGAGGCCGGTGATCTCGGTTTCGATGGTCACGACATCGCCGAAGCGCGAGGGCTTCATGAATTTGGCGCCGGTATCGACCATCGGGATGCCGAGGACGCCGAAGCGCTTCGTCCAGGCGATCTTCTTTTCACCCAGCGCGGCCTCGAAGAGCTTGGCGGTCGCGGCATCGAAAAAGCGGAAATAATTGGGGTAAAAGACGATGCCGGCCGGATCGCAATCCCCGAACTGAATTTCCACCTCGAAGCGATTGATGAACATCGGCTTGTCCTATTTCGGCTGCATGCGCAGCGCGCCGTCGAGGCGGATGGTCTCGCCATTGAGATAGTCGTTCTCGACCATGGCCAGCACGAGCTTCGCGAACTCGGCCGGCGCCCCCAGCCGGGCCGGATAGGGAATGCCAGCGGAAAGCCCGGCCTTCACCTCATCGGGCAGTTCGGCGAGCAGCGGGGTTTCGAAGAGGCCCGGTGCGATGGTCAGCACCCTGATGCCGAAGCGCGCGAGTTCGCGGGCCGCCGGCAGAGTCAGGGCCGCGATGCCGCCCTTGGATGCCGCGTAGGCCGCCTGCCCGATCTGGCCCTCGAAGGCCGCGACCGAGGCGGTGGAAACGATAACGCCGCGATTGCCCGCCGCATCGGGCTGGGCCAGCGACATGGCGTGCCCCACAAGCCGCAGCATGTTGAAGGTGCCGATGAGATTGACCCGCACGACGCGCTCGAAGGCGTCGAGCGGCATCGGGCCCTCGCGCCCGACGATGCGGGCAGCGGTGCCGATGCCGGCGCAGTTGACGAGGATGGACAGCGTGCCGAGTTCGGCGGTGATGGCAGCGACGACGGCCGTGGCGCCCTCGCCGTCGGCGACATCACAAGCGAAGGCCCGACCACCCAGTTCGGTCGCGACGGCTTGTGCCGCATCGGCGTTGCGGTCGAGAATGGCGATGCGCGCGCCCTGTTCAGCGAGAGCCCGGGCGGTAGCGGCGCCAAGCCCCGACCCACCGCCGGTGACGAGCGCCAGTTTGCCGGCGATCTCCATCACCTGGCCTCCGGATTTTCGAGCAGCAGGGCAATGCCCTGCCCGCCCCCGATGCAGGCCGAGGCAATGCCATAGCGCTGGCCGGATCGGCGCAGTTCGCGCGCCAGTGTCAGCGCTAGCCGAATGCCGGTTGCCCCGAGCGGATGGCCGATGGCGATTGCCCCGCCATTCACGTTGACTTTGGTTTCGTCGAGCCCGAGTTCGGCGATACAGGCGAGGATCTGGGCGCCGAACGCCTCGTTGATCTCAATGCGGCCGATATCGGCGAGCGTCAGGCCAGCCTCTTCGAGCACGGCGCGAATGGCGGGTGCCGGACCGATGCCCATGATGGCGGGCGGCACACCGACGGCGGCCGAGGCGACGATGCGGGCCAAGGGCGTGCGGCCGTTTTCGGTCGCGACGGCCTCAGTGCCGACGATGACGGCACCGGCGCCGTCGACGATGGCGGAGGAATTGCCGCCTGTCTGCACACCGCCAAAGGCGGGGCGCAGCTTGGCGAGCACCTCATAGGGCGAGGGGCGGATGTGGCTGTCGGCCTCGACGCGATCGACCCCCTTGGGCAGCTTGATGCCACGCGGCTCGAGGCCCTCGATGGCGAAAGTCTCGGTTTCGACGGCGACGATCTCGCCGGCGAGGAAGCCCTCGTCGCGGGATTTGATGGCGCGATCAAAACTCCGAGCGGCGAAGCGGTCGACGGTTTCGCGGGCAATGCCGTATTGTTTGGCGAGGTTTTCGGCCGTGTCGCCCATGTTGACGCAGGCTGCGGGGTCGTAGAGCGCCTCCCAGAGGAAATCCTTGAACTCCACCTGCCCCATGGTGAAGCCATTGCGGTGGGTATAGGCGGCGATGGGGTTGCGGCTCATGGACTCCGTGCCGGCGGCCAGCGCCAGCTCGATGCGGCCGAGCGCGACGGCGTCGGCGGCCTGGGCGATGACTTCGAGCCCGGTGCCGCAGATGCGCTGCACGAGATGGGCCGGCGCTTCGACCGGCACGCCGGCATAAAGCCCGATATGGCGCGGGGTGACATAGGCATCAAAGGAAGCCTGGGCCATCGAGCCGGCAATGGTGGTGCCGATGCGCGTTGGATCGATGCCGGAGCGGCGCACGGCTTCGCGCGCCACCTTGATGCCGAGATCAATGGGCGAGACCTGCGAAAGGGCCCCGCGATAATCGATGAAGGGCGTGCGGGCGCCATCGATGAGCCAGGCATCGGTAAAGGAAAGCCTGAGTCCCCGTGGGGTATTGGCCATGTCAGTTCACCTTTCGCGGGAAGACGAGGACGTGCGGGGGCGGCGGATCGCGATAGAGATCTTCGACCTGTGCGGCCCGGGCAGCCATTACGGCGCGCTGGTTGATCGAGCCCTTGTCGGTGACCTCGCTCTTGTCCATCTGCGGGGGCAGAGCGAGGAGGATGGCGCGGGCCAGGTGGTTGGAGCTGCCGGTGGCCTTGAGCGCGAGCGCCCCGAGCTTGTCTTCGAACGCTGCGCGCACGGAAGGATGGCCGGCAATCTCGGCGGGCGCTGAACCTTCGGGCAGGCCGGCTAGGCGGCGGCAGGCTTCGAGATCGGGGAAGATCAGCGCGCCGATATGGTTGCGATCAAGCCCGGTGAGCACGAGGTCGCGCGCCAGCGGCGTGGCGGCTGCAAGTGCGGCACCACGTACGGCGGCCATGTTGACCCAGGTGCCGGTGGCGAGCTTGAAATCCTCGCTCACCCGGCCGTCGAAGACGAAGCCTTTCGAGACATCGTCGGGGTCGGCGAATTTCAGCGCATCGCCGATGCAGTAATAGCCCTCGGCGTCGAAGGCCTGGGCGGTTTTTTCGGCATCCTTCCAATAGCCCGGCGTGACGTTGGGGCCGCGCAGGCGCAGCTCCATCTTCTCGCCATCGGGCACGAGCTTGATCTCGAGGCCCGGCGCGGGCAGCCCCACCATGCCGGCGCGCTCCACCGGCCAGGTGGTGGTGAAGGCGAAGGGGGCCGTCTCGGTCGAGCCATAGCCGGTGATCATCATGATGCGCTCGCCGGTCGCATCGCGGGCGGCGGCGTCGAGCCCGTCCCAGACATACTGGCTGAGGCCGGCGCCGGCATATTGAAGCAGCTTGAGGTTCTTGAAGAAGCTTTCGCGCAGCGCTGCGTTGGTGCGCAGCGGCTCGATCAGCATCTCGTAGCCCTTGGGCACGTTGAAATAGACGTGCGGGGACACTTCGGAGAGGTTGCGGATGGTGCGCCCGATGTTCTGAGGGGTTGGCTGGCCATCGTCGATATAGAAGGCGCCGCCATTATAGACCGCGATGCCCAGATTGTGGCTGCCCCCGGCGACATGGTTCCACGGCATCCAGTCGATGAGGATCGGCGGCTCATCGGCGAGGAAGGCGAGAGCGTGCCGGATCATCTCCTGATTGGTGGTCAGCATGCGCTGGGTGGTGATGACGGCCTTGGGGCTGCCGGTGGAGCCGGAAGTGAACAGGAATTTCGCGATCGTATCGGGCCCGATTGCGGCGGCTGCGGCGTCGAGCGCGGGGGTGGGCGCGGTGGTCTCGAGGTCGGAGAGGAGCTGCGACGGGCGGCCCGGCAGCGGATTGCGCGAGACGACCACCGCCGTATCGGCGGGCACGACGGCCTCGATCGCCGGACCGAAGGCCGCGCCATCCTCGGCATAGACCATGCCGGGGTTCAGCAGGTCCAGGATGTAGCGCAGCTTGCCGAAATCCTTGGACACCAGGGAGTAGGCCGGCGAGAGCGGCGCATGCGGGATGCCGGCCAGCATGGCGGCATAGCCTAAAAGCGCGTGCTCGATGCGGTTGCCAGAGAGGATAACCAGCGGCCGCTCGGCAGAAAGCCCGGCATCGAGCAGGGCCTGCGCGAGCGGCCGGATGCGGCGCGCGACGTCAGCATAGCTTGCCGTGCGCCAGCCGTTTTCGCCGCGATCGGCGATCATGACCGCATCGGGCGTGCGCTCGGCCCAGTAGGCGATGCGCTGGGGCATGGAACGGGCGGGCTCGGGAAGGGCGTCGGGCGAGGCAAGGCGAATGACCCCGCCGGGATCGCGCTCCATCGTCACGCGCAGCGTGCCCATGCGCACGGCACGCAATGCCGGCTGACCATCCTCCATCGGCCCCTCCTCCATTTGTTATGAAGCATAACAAACAGGCCGGGCTGCGGCAAGCGGCTGACGCGCCCCCTCGCGACGGCACGGCGGGGAGCCGTTTTCGCGTCGCCGGCGCGATAGTTGCGCAGCGGCCACAACGGGGCGCGGCGGAATGGATCGGGAAACCATGAGGCTAACGCAGTGCTTGTGGCAAAGGGCTGCAAATGCTTGATAGGATCAGGTTCACATCGTTTCGCCACTTTCGGGGACGTTTCGCCCATGAGCAGCGCCGGCCAATCGGCAGCAGTCGCAGCATCCCCTGCCCGTCCCCCCGTTGCGGCCAATGAGGGTGGCGGCTCGCTCGGCCATGTGCGCAGGCTGGTGGATGAGCGGCTCGAACTGCTGGTGCCGCCGGGCGATGCGCAGCCGAGGAACCTGCATCTGGCCATGCGCCACGCCCTGATCGCGCCCTCCAAGCGCGTGCGGCCGGTGATGTGCTTCCTCATCGCCGACCCCGGCGAATCATTGCGTGAAGCGGCCCTCGATGTGGGGTGCGCCATCGAGATGGTGCATACCGCCTCGCTGATCCTCGACGACCTGCCCTGCATGGACGATGCGGCAATGCGCCGCCAGCGCCCCACCACGCATGTGCAGTTCGGCGAGGCCACCGCGATTCTCGCCGCCATTGCGCTGATGAACCGCGCCTTCGGCATCATCGCCGAACTCGAGCAGGTGCCCGCGCCCGTGCGGACGCGGCTGGCGGCGATTCTCTCGGATGCCATCGGCTCGAATGGGCTGGTGGCCGGGCAGGAAATCGACATCAACGGGCGCGACGGGCTGACGGACGCCAAGCCGGTCGAGCAGCTCAACTGGCTCAAGACCGGCGTGCTGTTCGTCGCCTCGGCCGAAATGGGCGCGGTGCTGCGCGGCCTCGATGCCCAGCAGGTGGGCGCGATCAGGAGCTTTGCGCGGCATTTCGGGCTCGCCTTCCAGACGGCGGACGACCTCATCGACCAGACGGCCAAGCCGGCGGAAGCGGGCAAGGACGTCAACCAGGACGGCAGCAAGCCGACGCTCGTTTCCCTCCTCGGGATCGAGCAGGCGCGCCTGAGCTGCGCGGAGCACCTCAACCTTGCGAGACGGGCCTTGGCCGAAGCGCGGATCGATGCCACAAGGCTCGACGAATTGGTGGCGCGCGTGTTCCAGACGCGGAGCACCGGTTCGGCCACCTGACGCCGTCTTCCGGGGACAGCCTTGACGCCTGCCGCCACGCCCATTCTCGCCGTCGAGGCGCTCGAAGTGCGCTTCGGGACACGCAACGTGTTGCGCGGGCTCAACCTCGCCATCGCCTCGGGAGAGATCTTCGGCCTGCTCGGACCCAATGGAGCGGGCAAGACGACGCTCATCCGCACCATCTGCGGCCGGGTGACCCCGACTGCGGGTGACGTGACGATTGCCGGCCACAAGCGCGGCAAGCGGGCGGCACTCAACCATATCGGGCTCGTGCCGCAGGAGCTGGCGCTCTACATGCACCTCAGCGTGCGCGAGAACCTCGTCGCCTTCGGCAGGCTCTCAGGGCTGCGGCGCAAGGACACGCACCGGGCCGTGGACTGGGCGCTCGAAGCGGCGCGGCTGCGCGAGCGGGCCGACGATCCGGTGGATATCCTGTCGGGGGGATGGAAGCGGCGCGTCAATATCGCCGCCGCCATCCTGCACAATCCGAGCCTGCTGATCCTCGACGAGCCGACGGTTGGCGTAGACGTCGATGCGCGCAACGAGCTGCAGGACGTCATCCGCGACCTCAGCCTGTCGGGCATGGCGGTGCTGCTTGCGACCCATGATCTCGACCAGGCCGAAACGCTATGCGCCACCGTCGGTTTTCTGCGCGACGGGGTGATCGCGCCCAAGGGCACGCCGCGCGGGCTGATCGCTGAGACCTTCGAGGGGCAGAAGGAAATCATCCTCGAGTTGCGCCGCAAGCTCACCAAGAAGCAGCGCGATGCGCTCGTGCGCTCGAGCTTCATCGCCGGCACCTCGGAAATGAGCTGGTCGGTGATGGGTGCGGCCGATGGCAGCACCTCGGTGGGGCTGGCCGAGCGGCTCGAACGCGTCGGCATCCTCGTTCGCGAGATCCGCCTGCGCGAGCCCGGGCTCGACAGCCTCTTCCTCCACCTGTCGCGCAAGAAGACCGACCGCGCTCCGATGGTCATCGAGGAAGCGGCATGATTTTCGCCATGCTCAAGGTGCTGGCGCTGAGCCTCATCCGCGACCGGGGGGCGCTGGCGATGGCGTTCATCCTGCCCCCGACGATCTTCGTGATCTTCGCGGCGATCTTTTCGGGCACATCGGGCGACGAATTGCGTTTGCAGGTTGCTTATGCCGGGCTCGCCCCCTCGTCCGCAGCGACCCGGCTCGAAGCCGAATTGCGCGCCGAACCCTCACTGCGCATGCGCGCGGAGACCTATGGTTCGCTCGAGGCGCTGCGCGAGACGGTGCTGCATGGCGAGGCCGATGCCGCCATCGCAGTTGTCGGGCCGCTCGATGGCAGCGGCGAGGAACCGCCTGTGGTGGTGGTGATCGACCCGGGCAAGCTGATGGCCGGATCGATCGTTTCGGGCCATGTGCAGCGCATTCTGGCCGAAAAGCTGCCCGAGATCGGGCTCTCGCGCACCGCCCCGGCGATCGGGCAGCTGGTGGGAGGCTTCTCGCCCGAGCAGCAGGCGCGGCTTGCCGCAGGCCTCGACGCGGTGGCCGCAGAGCCGCCGCCCACCGAAGGCAGCGATGCGCTCGTGAGGCTCGACACCACGGGCCCGAGCGGGGAAGCCAGCGCCACCGTCACCTATTATGCCGGGGCCGTCGCCATCCTCTTCCTGCTGTTTTCGGCGATGCAGGGCGCCGCCACCCTCATTGAGGAGCGCAATTCGGGCATCGTCGACCGGCTGGCCGTGGGGCCGGCGGGCACGGATGTGGTGGTGATCGGCAAGTTCCTGTTCCTGACAGCGCAGGGGGTCATCCAGGTTTTCCTGATCTTCCTCGTTGCGGCGATCGCCTATCGCGTGGCGTTCTGGGATGAAGCCCTGGCCTGGAGCCTGACGACGCTGCTGGCGGCGGCGGCGGCGGCGGGGCTCGGGCTGCTCGTGGCTTCGGCCTGCACCTCCAAGCAGCAGGCGCAGACGATTTCCACCTTCATCGTGCTGGTGTGCTCGGCCATCGGGGGCTCGATGGTGCCCCGCTTCATGATGCCGCCCTGGCTGCAGCAACTGGGCTGGTTCACGCCGAATGCGTGGTCCATCGAGGCCTATCATGGCGTATTATGGCGCGGAGAGTCGCTCGAAGAGCTGGCTGCGTCTTTCGCGCCACTTGCCGCGACCGCTGCCATAGGCGTATTGGCGGCCCTGGTGATTTCGCGCATACGCCTGCGGCTCTGAGCCGAAGGAGACGTCAATGGGTTTTCTCGATTTCCTCGTTCCGGTCGTGATGATCGCCGGCACCGTCGCATTCATGGAATGGTTCGCGGCCTGGAGCCACGAGCACATCATGCATGGCTGGGGCTGGGGCTGGCACAAATCGCACCACGAGCCGCATGAGGGCGGGCTCGAACTCAACGACCTCTATGCGGTGGTGTTTGCCTGCTTTGCCATCGGGCTCTTTTATGTCGGGTCGTTCTACTGGCAGCCGCTGCTGTGGATCGCCATCGGCATCACTATCTATGGCTTCCTCTATTTCTTCTTTCATGACGGGCTGGTGCACCAGCGCTGGCCGTTCAAGTATATCCCGCGCAAGGGCTATCTGAAGCGCGTCTACCAGGCGCATCGCCTGCATCATGCGGTCAAGGGCAAGGAGGGCTGCGTGTCCTTCGGGTTCGTCTATGCCGAGCCGGTCGACAAACTGGTCAAGAAGCTCGACAACCAGCCCAAGCCCTATGACAAGACCGCCCATCTCGACGATGACGAGCGCCCCGCGCTGCACTGAGCGATGGCGCGCGATCCGGTGACGCGAGAGGCTCTCGTCGCGCAGTTGCGCGACCTGGGCGTCATGCCGGGCGATCTGCTGCTCGTGCACACCTCGTTTCGCGCCGTGCGGCCTATCGCGGGCGGACCCGAGGGGCTGGTGCTGGGCCTGCTCGACGCCGTGGGGCGTGAGGGCACGCTCGCCATGCCGGGTTGGACGAGCGAAGACGACGCGATCTTCGACCCGGCATTGACCCCCTGCCCCGCCGATCTCGGCATCACCGCCGAGACCTTCCGGCGCATGCCGGGGGTTGAACGCTCCAGCCATCCGATGGCTTTCATCGCGAAGGGGCCGCTGGCCGCCGAGGTCGTCTCCGGCGACCTGCCGCTGCCCCCGCATGGGCCCGCGAGCCCGGTCGGGCATATCCACCGCCTCGACGGCAAGATCCTGCTTTTGGGCGTTGGGCAGGATGCCAACACCACGCTGCATATGGCCGAGAGCCTGGCGGGCGTGCCCTATTCAAGCCGCTCGTTCCTGACCATCGAACGCGATGGCCAGCCGGTGCGCGTGGCGGTCGACGAGCCCGACCATTGCTGCCAGCGGTTTTCGCTGGCCGACGACTGGCTGTCCGCCGAGGGCAGGATCGCCATCGGTCCAGTCGGGCACGGCACGGGGCGGCTGATGAGATCGCGCGATGTCGTCGAGGCAGCCGTGATGCGGCTGCGGGTTGATCCGCTGGTGTTTCTGCACGGCCCCGAGGCGGGATGCGAGGAGTGCGACGCGGCGCGGGGGAGCGTTGGGGTGGGAGGGGCCCCGTAACGCGCAAGCGGCAAGGCCCCCTCACCCGGCCTGCGGCCGACCTCGCGCCATTCGAGCATAGCTCTCATGGCCTTCTCGGCTTCAATCCGTCCACCGGACGGATTGACCGGCTTCGCCGTCGCCTCGAAGCCCCCGAAGGGAGAGGTAAGGGTGCGCGAGCCTTGGGAATGGCGGTTCTGGCATGATGCTTAGTGCGGGGCTCCTCTTCACCTCTCCCTTTGGGGGAGAGGTTAAGGGCGCGCGAGGCTCGAGAATTGGGGGGGTGGGGCGATACCTGGTGCGGTGCCCCCTGTGCCTGAGGTCAACCTCGCCCTGGGCGGGTCCAGAGGGCGGTGCGGTTGGTGCGGTGGGGGGCGATGCGGCTGGTGGCGACGTCGAGGAGCGCGGTGGAGAGGAGGGCGAGTTTCTGGGCGCGGGTGGTCGAGACGCGGCGATCCCAGGCCGAGGGGCCGCCTGACCTGAGACGGGCGCCGATGGCGCGGTAGACGCGGCGGGCGGCGGCGATGGCCCAGGCGGAGCGCGGCGGCAGCGCCGCCATGCCGACAAGAGCGGAATCGTAATAGCGATCGGCGATGTCGAGCAGCTCGAGAGCAGCGTTGTGCAGGCGCCGGCGCTGCTCGGGATCGTCGGGATCGACGCTGGTCACCCCGTGACGGGCCAGAAGCTCGTCGGGCAGGTAGCAGCGCCCCATGCGCGCATCGTCGACGACGTCGCGGGCGATGTTGGTGAGCTGGAAGGCGATGCCGAGATCGGAGGCGCGGTCGAGAACGGCCGGATCGCGCGCGCCCATGATCATCGCCATCATCACTCCGACGACACCGGCGACGTGGTAGCAATACTCATAGGTGTCATCGAGGGTCGCATAGTGGCGCTCCTCGACATCCATCTGGAAACCGTAGAGCAGCTCCTGCGGGTGGATTGCGGGGATGGCGTTGTTGGCAACCACGCGCCGCAGCGCCTCGAAGATCTCGTCTTCGGCCTGCCCGCCCTCGAGCGCCGCCTTTGTCTTGCGGCGGAGTTCGGCGAGCCGCTCAGCCTGGCCGCGGCGGAAATCGGCCTCTTGGTCGTGCCCCAGGGTCTGGCCGTCGATGACGTCGTCGCAATGCCGGCACCAGGCATACAGCATGACCGCGTCGTCGCGCGTCGACTTGTCGAAGAGGCGCGCGGCGGCGGCAAAGCTCTTCGAGCCGTCGCGGATCGCCGCCTCGGAGGAGGCGACGACGCTGTCTTCGGCCATTGCGCTCATGCGCGCGCGCCCGCATCGGCGATCATCAGGCCCGCCGTGGCCTTGGCCGAACCCACGACGCCGGGAATGCCGGCGCCCGGATGGGTGCCCGCACCCACGATGTACATGTTGGAAATCAGGTCATCGCGGTTATGCGGGCGGAACCAGGCGCTCTGGGTGAGAATGGGTTCGACCGAGAAGGCCGAGCCCAGATGCGAATTAAGCTCGTCGCGGAAATCGAAGGGCGAGATGTGGCGAACCGTGACCAGGTCGCGGCGCAGGCCGGGAATATAGCGCTGGTCGAGATAATCGAGGATGCGGTCGCGGTAGCGCGGCCCTTCGACATCCCAGTCGATATCGGCAGTGCCCAGATGCGGCACGGGCGAGAGGACGTAATAGGCACTGTGCCCCTCGGGCGCGAGGCTGTCGTCGGTGACCGAGGGGGCATGCAGGTAGAGCGAGAAATCATCGGCTAGCTTGGGCGCGGTGAAGATCTCCTTGATCAGCTCGCGATAGCGCGGCCCGAAGAGCACGGAGTGATGCGCAAGCTCGGGCCTTTTGCCCTTGAGGCCGAAATAGATGACGAACAGCGACATCGAATAGCGGCGGTTTGCCAGCGACTTGCCATAGGACCGGCCACGCTCGTGCCCGCCGAGCAGCTTGGCGTAGGTGTGCACCACATCGGCATTGGAGGCGACCATGTCGAAGGGATGGGCGATGCCATCGGCGGTGACGACGGCCCGGACGCGGTTGGGCTGGCCTTCGATGCGGTGGATTTCGGCGCTGGTGCGGATGGTGCCGCCCAGATCGGTGAAGAGCTTGACCATGCCCTTGACCAGCGCGCCGGTGCCGCCCTTGGCGAACCACACCCCGCCGCGACGCTCGAGCGCATGGATGAGCCCGTAGATCGAGGAGGATTCGAAGGGATTGCCGCCCACCAGCAGGGTATGGAAGCTCAGCGCCTGGCGCAGATGCTCGTTCTTCACGAAGCTCGCGACCTTGGAATAGACGCTGCGATAGCTTTCGAGCCGCACAAGCTGGGGCGCGGCTTTCATCATCTGCCAGAAATTGAGGAAGGGCACCGAGCCCAGTTTCACATAGCCTTCCTGGTAAAGCTCTTCGGAATAGGCGTGGAAGCGGCGATAGCCATCGACATCCTCGGGCGCCATGGCGGCGATCTGGCGGTCGAGCTCGGCCTGGTCGTTGACATAGTCGAAGCGCGTGCCGTTTTCCCAGCAGAGCCGGTAGAAGGGGGAGATGGGCACGAGGGTGACGTCGTCGGACATCTTCCGGCCGGACAGCGTCCAGAGTTCCTCGAGGCAGGCCGGATCGGTGATGACGGTGGGGCCGGCATCGAAGGTGAAGCCATCCTGCTCGTAGACATAGGCGCGCCCGCCGGGCTTGTCGCGCTTTTCGAAGATGGTGGTGGCGATGCCGGCGCTCTGCAGGCGAATGGCGAGCGCAAGGCCGCCGAACCCGGCTCCGATGATAGCTGCGGTCTTGGTCATGAGGTCACTGTCTTCTTGTTCGATCGGTTGAGCTGCGGCGCTTCGAGCAGGCAGGGCAGCGCGCGGGATACGGGTACGGGCGGCTTGCCGATAAGGATCCGCGCTATATCGCCCCAATGGGTGCGCCCGGCATAAAAGCGCTCCACCAGCGGCTGCGGCAGCCGGTAGAAGCGCTGCAGCACGAGGTGGCGGCGATCCGGTACGGCGGCCTTGAACAGCATGCGGTTGAGGAAGCGGTAGAAACTCTGGTCCTTGGCACGCTTGAGCGCGTGGCGGCGGATGCGCTCGGCCAGCGCGGCGCTGCCGGCGGGCCAGCTCTCGGCCACGAGATTGGCGATCCGCACGGCTTCGGGCAGGGAATAGCCGGTGGTGGGGTGGAAAAGCCCGGCTCGCATGCCGGCCTGCGGAATATCCTTGGGCGCATCGGCCCAGAAGCGCTCTGCATCGAAGGCAAGTGCGATGGGCAGCACGCCATGCTCCTCGCGCACCACCGTGCGTAAGGTCCAGCCTTTCGCCTCGGCATAGGCCGAAATGTCGGCGGCGAGCGCCTGCATGTCGAGCGCCTCGCCATCGGCGTAGCGCGTATCCTCGATGAGGATGCGGGTGGGCGAGAAGGGCAAGAGGTAGACGAAGCGGTAGCCGTCCTTCTGGTCGACGGACGCATCCATGATCATCGGCACATCGACGCCATGGGGCTCGGTGGTCTCGATCTCGAGGCCGACGAATTTCTGGAAGCCCAGCAGCATATGCGGGCTCTGGCGGTGGCCGCTGGCATCGATGACGCAGGCGGCGGGGATGGCCTCACCGCTCGAGAGCGTCACTCCATCCGGCCGGATATCGCGCACCGGGGCCAGTGTGCGGATGGTGAGGTTGGCGAGCCGCGCCATGGCGTCGGCGACCGACTGGGAAGTCAGCGAGCCATAGCCGGTCGAAAGCTTGCGCGCGTGAGCGACGAAGCGCACCTGCTGGCCGGGCCAGCGATGGGCGACCAGGGGGCCGACCCACTGCCAGTCGGCCCTGCTGATATCGGGCTCGTGAAACGACCAGGTGTGTTCGCCAAAGGGCGCGGCGGCCGCCTCGAGCATGAGGATCGGCTGGTCGGGAAAACTCTGCGCGAGCCGCTGCGCGATGAGCGCGCTGGCGAGCCCCGCCCCGACAAGCACAAGCGGGCCCTGCCCCGGTATCGGCATCGTGGTTCAATCTCCGGCAAGCTGCCCGAACGGCCTCTCTTACGGCAATTCGAGCGATGTCGCCAAGCGGGCAGCCCCGGCTGATCGCCGGGTCGGTTCACGCTTGCTTACGCCGACGCCCCGCAATCGGACCAACCGCACCCACTCGCGCCAGTTGCCAGTGGGGCGCCGGACCAGTAAACCGGCCGGAATACCGGGCTTGCCCGGGCCATCCAGGGATCAGGCCGATGATTGGCGCAGTGCCGCAACACCTCGTGGACGATGCCGTGATGCGGGCGCTGGCCGAAGATCTCGGGCTTGCCGGCGACCTCACCTCGCAGGCTGCGCTGCCGGCCGAATCGCGCGCCACGGCCGAGATCGTTGCGCGGGAAGCGGGGGTCGTTGCGGGACTGGCGCTGGCCGCCGCGGCCTTCCGCCTCATCGGGCCGGGCGTAAGCTTCTCCCCTGCCCTTGCCGATGGCGATGGCGTTTTGCCCGGCGGAGTGGTGGCGCGGGTCGAAGGGCCTGCCCGGCTGGTGATGTCGGCCGAGCGCGTGGCGCTCAACTTCCTCAACCGGCTTTCGGGCATCGCGACGCTGACGCGCCGCTATGTCGATGCCGTCGAAGGGACGGGCGCGCGCATCTGCGACACGCGCAAGACGACGCCCGGCCTCCGCGCTTTCGAAAAATACGCGGTGCGCTGCGGCGGTGGCACCAACCACCGCTATGCGCTCGACGATGCGATCCTCATCAAGGACAATCATATCGCGGTGGCCGGCGGCGTGGCGGCGGCCTATGCGATGGCGGTGCGCAATGCCGGGCATCTCGTGGCCATCGAGATCGAGGTGGGTTCGCTCGCCGAGCTCGAGGAGGCGCTGACAGCCGGGGCGCGCATCGTGCTGCTCGACAACATGGAAAACGACACGCTGCGTCAGGCCGTCGCCATTACGCGCGGCCGGGCGCGTCTCGAAGCCTCGGGCGGGGTAAAGCTTGATCGGGTGCGGTCCATCGCCGAGACGGGGGTCGATTTCATTTCGACCAGCCAGATCACCATGGCGGCGCCACCGCTCGATCTCGGGCTCGACGTGGTGATCCAATGACGCGCGCGCTGCTGGGACTGATGGAGGCGGCGGCCCTGGCGGGCGCCCGCGCCATCATGGATGTCTATGCCACCGAGTTTGCGGCCATCGACAAGGCCGACGGGTCGCCCGTGACGGTCGCCGATGCGCGCTCGGAGGCGATCATCATCGCCATGCTGTCCGAGACCGGCATTCCCGTCCTCGCCGAGGAAAGCGCGGCGGAGGGTCGGGTGCCCGAGCTGGGCAACCGCTATTTCGTCGTCGATCCACTCGATGGCACCAAGGAATTCATCAAGCGCAACGGGGAATTCACCGTCAATATCGGGCTCGTCGAGAATGGCCGGCCGATCCTCGGCGTCGTTCTGGCGCCGGCGATGGGCGAGGGCTATTCGGGCGGTGCGGGCGGCGCTGAAGCCTTCACGATCGTCGACGGGGCGGCGACGGCGCGCCGGTCGCTCAAGGTGGACCGGGACGCAGAGATGCGGGTGGTGGCGAGCCGCTCGCACGGCCATGCGGCCCTCGCGCGGCTCTGCGACGAGATGGATGTGGTCGAGGATGTGTCGATCGGCTCGTCGCTCAAATTCTGCCTTCTCGCCAGGGGCGCGGCGCGGCTCTACCCCCGCTTCACGCCGACCTGGGAATGGGACACAGCGGCGGGCCAGGCCATTCTGGAGGCGGTGGGCGGCAGCGTACTGACACTGGATGGCAGGCCACTCGGCTATGGTAAGTCCGGCAGCCGCCATCTCAATCCGTTCTTCGTGGCTGCCGACGAACCGGAGCTGGCACGCACTGCCGCCGAACGCATGGCGCGCCTTCTCGCCTGAGCCGATCGATACAATTGGACTTTAAATGATCCGCCGCGCCAGCGGGCCGTACACTTGAACTATGGCGGGCCGGCATATATATGCCAGCCATATTCTCGTCCAGCATATGCCGGAACGATAGGTCCATGAACGTCAGAACCGTATGCCTTGCCATTCTCTATGATGGCGAGGCCACAGGATATGAAATCCGCAAGCTCTCGGTGGAAGGCGAATATGCCTATTTCATCGACGCGAGTTTCGGCTCGATCTATCCGGCGCTCGCCAAGCTCGAAGGCGAAGGGCTGGTGACGAGCCGCGTGGAATTGCAGGAGGGCAAGCCCTCCAAGAAGGTCTACGCCATCACCGAGGAGGGTCGGCGCAGCTTCATCGCCGCTCTCTTCGAGACGCTGGGCGAAGACGATTTCCGCAGCGAATTCCTGCTTTTCGCGCGCTTTGCCTCCGAGCTTCCGGCCGCGCTGGTGGAGCAGCGGCTCGACGAGCGGCTCAAGCAGATCGACGGGCAGATCAAGGAACTCGACCGGCTCTGCGCCAAGCGGAGCCATCCGGGAGATGCATGGGTGATCGCCTATGGGCGCACCTGCATGGCTTCGGCCCGGGAGTATATAGCAGCCCACAGGGGCGAACTGGTTGCGCTCGCGCGGCAGGATGACCGCGACAGCAAGGCAGCCGAGTAAGGGACAGCGACGGATGCGTGCACTCTATTCCTATGGTTTGGCAGGGTTGATCGTGCTGGGGCTGGCGCTCTGGCTCGGCACGGGCGCCCTCGTGATCGGCGGGAACGGGCCCGGCAACGGCACGCGTCCCGTGGTGGCGCTTTTCGAGGAAAATGGCGGGCCGGTGACGGACGCCCTCAATGCCTCGGGGCTTGCAGCCGAGCACCATGACGAGAGCGGCATCGACCCGCACCTGACCATCGCCGAGCGCATCGCGCAGGCCGGCGGCGGCGAAACCACGGCCCGCTCGGTGCGGGTCGAGACCTTCACCGTGCAGCCCATGGCCATCGAAGTGCCGCTGCGCGGCCGCACCAAGGCGAAGGCCTCGGTCAATGTCATGCCCGAGACGCAGGGCATCGTGCAGGCGGTGCATGTGCAGAAGGGCCAGCGCGTTGCCGCCGGCGACCTGATCTGCACGCTCGACCAGGGCACCCGCGCCGCGGCCGTCGCCCAGGCCGAAGCCACCGTGGCGCAGGCCCAGTCGGCGCTCGATTCCAATGCCGAGCTGCGCAACAAGGGCCTCGCGCCCGCCAATAGCGGCTTCCCGCTCGAGGCCAACCTCAAGGCCGCGCAGGCCGGGCTCGAAAACGCCCGCGCCGAACTGGCCCGCACCGAGGTGCGCACAAAGGTGGCGGGCGTAGTGCAGGATCCGCTCGCGACCATCGGCCAGTTCATGGCCGGCCAGACCCCCTGCGCCACCGTCGTCGAACTCGACCCGATGCTGTTCATAGGCTCCGTGCCCGAGGTGCGGATGGGGCTGGCCCGGCTGGGGCTCGAGGCCAAGGTGACGACGGTGACCGGCCAGACCGCCGAAGGCCAGGTGACGTTCCTGGCGTCGGTCGCCGACTCCGCTACCCGCTCCTTCCCGGTCGAGATCGAGCTGCCCAATGCCGATGGTCGCATTCTCGACGGGCTCACCGCCCAGGCGATCGTCAATCTGGGCACGGCGCCGGCGCATCTGCTGCCGCAATCGACCCTCACCCTCGACGATCAGGGCGTTCTGGGCGTGCGCGCCGTGGATGCCGACAAGCGGGTGGCGTTTTATCCCGTCACCATCATGCGCGACACCCGCGAAGGCATCTGGGTGACCGGCCTGCCGCCGCGCGTCGACGTCATCACCGTGGGCCAGGATTTCGTCAGCGCCGGCCAGCTGGTGAACCCAACCAATGTCTCCGAGGGGGCAGCTGCGCCCGCCGCTGAAGGTCAGCCGACATGATGAACCTGCTCGAACGCATCCTGCGCATGCCGCGGGTGGTGCTGACGGTGATGGCCCTGCTGCTCATCGCCGGGTTCGGCGCCTACCAGACGCTGCCCAAGGAGAGCTTCCCGGCCATCGATATTCCGGTGTTCTACATCTCGGTCTCCCAGCAGGGCGTGTCCCCGCGCGACGCCGAGCGGCTTCTCGCCAAGCCGATCGAAGACCGCGTCAAGGATATCGACGGGCTCGAGACCTATACCTCGACGGCCACCACCGGCCATGCCTCGATCACGCTCGAATTCAACGCCAATGCCGACAACGACAAGGCGCTGGCCGACATTCGCGCAAAGCTCGATGGCGTGACCTCGGAACTGCCGGCCGACGCGCAGGAGCCGACGATTACCGAGGTGTCGTTCTCGGACACGCCCTCGATCTCGGTCGCCGTCTATGGCGAGGTGCCCGAACGCACCCTCGTGCGTCATGCGGAGGCGTTGCAGGACGCGCTCGAAGCCATTCCCGGCGCGCAGAGCGTCTCGATCTCGGGCTCGCGCGAGGAAATCCTCGCCGTCACCATCGATACCAATCGTCTCGAGACCTATAATCTCACCGCCAGCCAGCTGTTCGACGCCGTGTCGCGCAACAACATGGTCGTGGCCGGCGGCAGCCTCGATACCGGACAGGGCACGTTCAACGTTGAAGTGCCCGGCCTCATCATGACGGCCGAGGACGTCTACAACCTGCCGCTCAAGACCGATGGCGACACCGTCGTCACCTTCGGGGACGTGGCCACCATCACCCGCACCTTCAAGGATGCGACCGAATATGCCCATGTGAACGGCCAGCAGGCCATCACGCTCGGCGTGGTCAAGAAGATCGGCGGCAACGTCATCGACCTGTCCGACCAGGTGCGTTCGGTGACCACCGAATTCGCCAAGGACTGGCCGGCCGGTCTGCACTACTCGTTCCTCATCGACCAGGCCGAGACCACCAAGCATCTCTATCGCTCGCTCGAGGCGGCGGTGTTCACCGCCATCGCGCTGGTGATGATCACCTGCGTCGCGACGCTCGGCCTGCGTGCCGCCATCATGATCGGCACCTCGATCCCGATCTCGTTCATGATCGCCTTCCTCGTCGTGCAGATGCTGGGCATGACCATCAACATGATGATCATGTTCGGGCTGGTGCTGGCGGTGGGCGTGCTTGTCGACGACCCCATCGTGGTGGTCGAATACGCCGAGCGAAAGCTGCAGGAGGGCGTTTCCAAACGGGATGCCTTCATCCTCGCGGCACGCAAGATGTTCGTGCCGGTGGTCTCGGCCACCGCCACGACGCTGGGCGCCTTCATCCCGCTGCTCTTCTGGCCGGGCATCATCGGCAAGTTCATGAGCTATCTGCCGATCATCGTGATCGTCGTGATGGTCGCTTCGCTGGTTTCGGCCCTGATCTTCATGCCGGTGATCGGCGCGATCATCGCTTCGAGCCATGTCGACCAGAAGGAGAAGGAAGCCGCCGACGTCGTCATGTATGCCGACAAGTTCGACGTGAAGAAGGTCCGTGGGCTGACCGGCGTCTATGTGCGGGGCCTGCAGCACCTGCTGCGGCACCCCGTCATCACGCTCGGCATCGGCTTCACGCTTGTTGGGCTGTCGTTCTTTGCCTATGTGCAGAACCCGACGGGCGTCGAGGCCTTCCCGGCGTCGGAGCCTGAATTCGGCACGATCAATGTCGTGGCGCGCGGCAACTACTCGGCTACAGAGGTCCGCGACCTGCTCGTCGAGGTCGAGAACGAGGTGCTGCAGGTTGAGGGCGTGCAGGACGTGATCATGACCTTCGGAGGCGGCACCGGCATGATGGCCGGCGGCTCGCCGCCCGACACGATCGGCCAGTTCCAGCTCCAGCTCATCAACTACAACGAGCGCCTGCCGGCAGAGGAGATCTTCCAGGATATCCGCAACCGGGTCGCCGATATCTCGGGCCTTCAGGTTCAGATCGCGGCGCAGGAAAACGGCCCGCCGGCCGGCAAGGCGATCAACCTGCGCGTCGAGGGCACGGTCTATGACGACCTGGCTCCGGCTGTGGCGCAGCTGCGCACCTATATCGAAAACGACCTGGGCGGCGCCATCGACGTCGAGGACGGGCGCCCCTCCCCCGGCATCGACTGGCAGGTGACGATCGACCGCGCCGAAGCGGCCAAATACGGCATCGGCGTGCGCGAGCTCAGCCCCTATATCCAGCTCGTCACTGACGGCGTGAAGCTCGGCAGCTACCGGCCGGACGATGCGACGGACGAATTGGATATCCGCGTCCGCCTGCCGGCCGATGAGAGGACTTTCGACAACCTCGATTCCCTGCGCATCGCCACGAGTGCCGGCCTGATCCCGGTTTCGAACTTCATCGAGCGCCAGGCCGTGCTCAAGGTGGCCAACATCACCCGGCGCAACGGCCTCTATTCGATGAATGTCGCGGCCAATCTCGAACCCGGCGTCGCCAGCGACGAGAAGATCGCCCAGATCCAGGAATGGCAGCAGACCCAGACCTGGCCTTCAAGCGTCAACATCGCCTATGGCGGTGCCACCGAGCAGATCGAGGAGACAAACGCCTTCATCATCCAGGCGCTGGCCGCGGCGATGTTCATCATCTTCCTGGTGCTGCTGCTCGAATATAACAGCTTCTACCAGGTGCTGGTGACCCTCACGACGGTGGTGATGTCGATCGCTGGCGTGCTCCTGGGCATGCTGGTGACGGGCATGAGCTTCTCGGCCATCATGACCGGGCTCGGCATCGTTGCGCTCGCGGGCATCGTGGTGAAGAACGGCATCGTGCTCATCGATACCTACAACCATTATCACCGCGACGAAGGCGTCGAGGCGCAGAAGGCGATGCTGATCACCGCCAGCCAGCGCATCCGACCGGTGCTGCTGACCGCCACCGTGACGGCGCTCGGCGTCATCCCGATGTGGGCCAATGTGGAGTTCGACTTCATCCGCCGCGAAATCGTGGTGGGCGGCATCGCCGGCCAGTGGTTCATCCACCTCTCGGCGGCGCTGGTCTCGGGCCTGTTCGTCTCGACGCTGCTGACCCTCGTGATGGTGCCGGTGATGATCACGGCGCCCTCGGTGCTCTGGGCCAGCATCTCGCGCATCTTCGACCGGCTGTTCGGCCGCTCGCGCGAGGCGGTGACCCCCGAAGGCGTGACCGTGACGATCCCCGAGGGCACCGACAGCGCACGCCGCTACATCACCGCGGACGGCACGGGGCTCGTCGAAACCGAAAAGAACGGCGTCACCGTCATCTCCCGCCAGGCCGCCGAATAGCAGCCTGCAGCGCGCACAAGCACAAAGGCCCGGGGAGCGATCCCCGGGCCTTTCTCTTGTCGACATCATCGACGAGGCCTATCTTGGTGGGATCGACAGGAGGCGAAATGGCAACTCTCAGCGCAGCAGAGGCAAAGGCTCGCTTCTCCGACCTGCTCGACGCCGCCCGTTCCGAGCCCGTCTACATCGAGGAAGATGGACGCTCCGTGGCCGTCGTGGTTTCCGCGCAGGAGTTCGAGGCGTTGAAGGCCGCCGCTCGCTCCGGCATCAGCCCCGGCGTCAGGGAAGCACTTCAAGAGAGCTTAAGCGCGAACGCTGCCGTCTACCGAGCGCTCGCCAAATAGGGTGTTTACCGGTGAAGTGGATGCCTGTTCACCGCAGGAAACGCGACAAGACAATGACCGGGAGCTTTGCGCCGTTTCAAGGAAACGGCGAAAGGCGCTAGGGTGGGCGAACGGGTCTATCTGACGCTGCGCGACCTGCTCTTCATTCACGGCGAGCAGATCAAGTTGTTTGGCGGCGCCGACGGCATCCGGGACATCGACCTTCTGCTGTCCGCTCTCCAGCGTCCCCAGTCAGGCTATCACGTGGACCTCATCGATGAGGCAGCGGTTCTTTGGGAGAGCCTGACGATGAACCACGGCTTCGTGGACGGCAACAAACGCGTCGGGCTTGCCGCCGCCGACGTCTTTCTGAGGCTTAACGGCCACAAGATCCACGCCGACAACGCGACGCTTCTCGCCTTCATCACCGATCACCTCGAGGCCGGACGCTTTCGAAAGCCGGCGCTGGAGGAATTCCTGCGCCGGCATGCCGTGCCGCGTTGAAGGTGATCGAGCCGCTGTCAGCGGAGCCAGCCGCTGGGGCGGGGCTGGAGGTCCATGAGCCCGCCCTTTGTGGCCTCGTCGATGGCGCGGATCTCGTCGTCCGAGAGCGAGAGGTTGGAAAGGGCGCCGAGGCAATCCTTGAGCTGGTCGAGCGTGCGCACCCCGATCAGGGCCGACGTCATCTCCTTGCGCCGCAGCACCCAGGCCAGTGCGAGCTGCACCATCGACTGGCCGCGCGCCTCGGCGATGTCGCCCAGCTTGTCGACGGCGTCGAGGACGCGGGGTTCGAGATGGCTCGGGCGCAGCGACCCGGCGCTGTTCTCGGCCCTCGTGCCGGACTTGCCGCCGCGATTGTACTTGCCGCTGAGCACCCCCTGCGCCAGCGGCGAAAATCCGATCATGCCGATGCCGAGCTCGCCGCAGGCATCGATGGTGCCATCCGTCTCGATCCAGCGGTTGAGCACCGAATAGCTCGGCTGGTGGATGAGGCAGGGTACGCCCATTTCGGCAAGGATACGGTGGGCCTCGCGCGTTTCCTGCTGGGGATAGCTCGAAATGCCGACATAGAGCGCCTTGCCCGAGCGCACGGCATGGGCGAGCGCGCCCATGGTCTCCTCGAGCGGGGTCTCGGGATCGAAGCGGTGGGAATAGAAGATGTCGACATAGTCGAGACCGAGCCGGGACAGCGACTGGTCGAGGCTGGCGAGCAGGTATTTGCGCGACCCGAACTCGCCATAGGGACCCGGCCACATGCGGTAGCCGGCCTTGGTGGAGACGATGAGCTCGTCGCGATAGGGCTTGAAGTCACGCGCCAGCGCCTGCCCGAACAGCTCTTCGGACGACCCTGCCGGGGGGCCATAATTGTTGGCGAGGTCGAAATGGGTGATGCCGGCGTCGAACGCCGTGGTGAAGATTTCGCGCGCGCCAGGATAGTCGCGATTGCCCCCGAAATTCTGCCAGAGCCCGAGGCTCAGCGCCGGCAGCTTGAGGCCGGACCGCCCCGTGCGGCGATAGAGCATGGAATCATAGCGGGTCGGGCTTGCGGCATAGGTCATGGATCAGCTTCCGGAACGGTTGAGGGACCGGAGCCGGCCTCAGGCGGCCTGCCCGGTCAGAAACTCTAAGGCCTTTGGCGCGCCATCACGGGCGCTCGTCCAGACAACCCAATACTTGCCCGATGCGTCGGGCGCCAGCACTTCGGCGATCCGCCCGGTTTCGCGCGCGGTCACGCGGGCGATGGCCTGGGCTTCGACGGCAGCCTGCTGGATGGTTTCGAACGGCCCTGTGGCCCGACCTTCGAAGTCGACCCACCACCGATCCATGCTGTTGATCACGATGTGGAGTGCGCGCGCCATGGCTCTTGCAGGGAACTCCGCGGCTCTCTTGCCGGACGTCAAGCCTTTTAGCTTGATTCTGCACAGGCCGCATCACCTTCGCAAGCCGATCGGCCCGCAGACGAAAAGTGATCCGCCGGGCCCTCCCCTCCGTTGAGGAAACAGTTGCATACGGAGTGCAGAATGCAGACGCTTGGCGTGAGACAAGCCGGAGCAGGTCGCATGACCGCAGCTGAGACTGCCATAGACCCCGCGGACCTTCTATCCCGCGTGGCCACGCAAAGAGATCGCAAGGCGCTTGCTGCGCTTTTCGATCTCTTCGGTCCCAAGCTGAAGTCAATGCTGCTCAAACTGGGGGCCGATTCGGCCTCGGCTGAAGACCTGGTGCAGGAGACATTCGTTTCGGTCTGGCGAAAAGCTCATCTGTATTCGCCGGTACGGGGCGCGCCCAGCACCTGGATCTTCACCATCGCCCGAAACCTGCGCATCGACATGCTGCGGCGCCAGTCGTCCAAGCCTTATGTCGACTACGAGACCGTCGACCTGCCCAGCGACGCCCCGATCGGATCGGCCACGGCCGAGCAGAACCAGATCGTCGCGCGGGTGGCCAAGGCACTCGACCTGCTGCCCGAGGAGCAGCGCGAGGTCGTCCGCCTGAGCTTTGTTCAGGAGATGCCGCATTCCGAAATCGCCCAGCGGGTCGGTATTCCGCTGGGCACCGTCAAATCCCGGCTGCGCCTTGCCTATGATCGGCTGCGCCCCCTTCTGGAGGACCTGCATTGACTGTCGCCTTCCACCCCGACATCGCGACGCTGATGGCTTTCAGCGCCGGTACGTTGGATGAGCCCTTCGCGGTGGTCGTATCCACGCATCTGGCGATGTGCGAAGCCTGCCGGCATAATCTCAAGCGCACCGATCTCATCGGTGGCGCGCTTCTGCATGCCGAACCGACTGCGGAGCTGAGCCCCGGCTCGCTCGACCGGCTTCTTGGCGCCATCGACGATGAGGACACGATCGCGATCGACGCGCCCGCCGATCTGCCCACCGACGTACCCGCCCCTCTGGCGCCCTATCTGCCGGGCGGCCTTGGCAGCGTGAAGTGGCGGTTTGCCGGACCCGGCGTCGCGACCGCCGATCTGCCCTCGCCCGGCAATTCGGCCTCGCGCCTGTTGCTGCTCAAGGTTGCCGGCGGCCGCAAGGTGCCCGAGCACAGCCATGGCGGGCAGGAGCTGACGCTGATCCTTCAGGGCGCCTATCGCGATCGCTTCGGCGTGTTCGCGGCTGGTGACATCGCCGACCATGACGAGGACGTGGAGCACCAGCCCATCGCCGAGCCCGGCCAGGACTGTATCTGCCTCGTTGCCGTCGACGCAAAGCTGAGCTTCCGCTCGCGGCTGATCCGCACGCTGCAGCCGCTCTTCAATCTCTGAGTGCGCACAGCGATGGCCCAGCCCCCGGGCATAGTCTGGATCATCGGCGGCGGCTCCGGCATCGGAGCCGCCGTCGCCCGTCTCATGGCTGAGCGGGGCTGGACGGTGATCATCTCGGGCCGTCGGCAGGACAGGCTTGCCGATGTGGCGAGCGACAATGCCCGCATCCATACCCTTGCGCTCGATGTGACCAATGCCGGCGCGGTTTCGGTGGCCGTACAGCGGATTGCGGCGCGGCATGGGCGCATCGACCTCGTGCTTTTCGGCGCCGCCGCATGGGAGCCGATGCCCGTGGGCGATTATGGGCTCGAGAAGTTCTCGACCATCGTCGACACCAACTTCATGGGATTCGTGCGGGTGGCAAATGCCGCGATCGCGCAGTTCCGTCGCCAGGGTGGTGGGCAGCTGGCGGCTATCGCCTCGGTTGCCGGGTATTTCGGCCTGCCTCGCGCGGCGGCCTATTCATCGACCAAGGCCGCGATGATCAACCTGCTCGAAACGATGCGCACCGAGCTTGCCCCCGAGCGCATCGTTGTGCGGATGATCGCGCCGGGCTTTGTCAAATCGGAAGCCACCGCCCGCAACGACTTCTCGATGCCGTTCCTGATGGAAACCGACGACGCGGCGCGACGGATCGTCGATGGGCTGACCGGGTCGGAACGCTTCGAGATCGCCTTTCCGCTCCGCATGGTGTGGCTGATGAAGGCGATCCGCCTCCTGCCCTATCCGATGTTCTTTGCGGCCATGACGCGGCTCATCCGCAAGGTATGAGCCAGCCGCGCGCCGCCGCGATCAGGCCGGTCGGCGATATTGATAGATGCCGACATCGATCGACCCCTCGGTGAAGCCGGCTTCGCAATAGCTGAGATAATAGACCCATTTGCGACGGAAATAGTCGTCGTAGCCGAGCTTGGCGATCTCGTCCCAGCGATCGAGGAAGCGCTCGCGCCAGAGCTTCAAGGTGCGGGCGTAGGAGTGGCGGAAGGTCTCGACCGCCTCGAGCACGAGCCCCACGCGCTCGGCCTGCTCACGCATCGCCGTCTTGGTCAGCAGCATGCCGCCCGGAAAGATGTAGCGCTGGATGAAGTCGGGGCCCGACCTGTAGCCGGGAAAATCGGCTTCGTTGATGGTGATGGCCTGGATGGCGGCGGTGCCGCCCGGCTTCAGCCGATCATGCACGGCCTCGAAATAGGTGGGCCAGTGATCCTCGCCCACCGCCTCGATCATCTCGATGGAGCAGACATGGTCGAAGCTGCCCTGGGTGTCGCGATAATCCTCGAAGACCAGCCGCGCGAACTGGTCGAGCCCCTGCCGTTCGAGGCGTTCCAGACCGTAGCGCAGCTGCTCGCGCGAGAGCGTGATGCCGCGCAGCGACGCCTGGTAGTCGCGCGCGACCGTCTCGGCGAAGCCGCCCCAGCCGCAGCCGATCTCGAGCACGGTGTGCCCCGGAGCGATGCCGGCCATATCGGCGACGCGATGATATTTCTGCCGCTGGGCTTCTTCCAGCGACTGGTCCTCGGCCGTGAAGACGGCGGAGGAATAGGTCATCGAGGGATCGAGCCACTGCCCGTAGAAGTCGTTGCCGAGATCGTAATGCTCGGAAATATTGCGGCGCGAGCCCTCGCGCGTGTTGGCGCGGGCCAAGTGATAGGCGATGTCCTGGGCGGCACGGCGGAAAAGGCCGCGGCCGGAAACGCTCAGGATATCGCGGTTCTGCAGGAAGAAACGGAAGATGGCCGTCAGATCGTCGATCTCGATGTCGCCATCGAGATAGGCTGCGGCAAAGCCCACCGTGCCGCGCCGCATCGCCTCGCTCAGAACCCGGAAATTGCGCAGCCGCAGCACGGCATGCTCGCCGGTCGCGGGGTTGCCCAGCGTCCGACTCCGGCCGTTGGGGAGCACGATGGTGACGGCGCCGCGCCGGGGCTGCCCGATCATGCGCGGGCCGATCCATTCGGCAATCCGCGAGGCGAAGGCGTTGAACAGCGCGTTACCAGCGTCGGCGCGGTCGACCGCAGTCTTTGTCATAGCGTTTGTTCCGGCACTACTCTTTGGCGGTCCCGGGTGACCTGTGGGCATGGCGCAGCGCCAAGGTCGTCGGCACGCCTTTGAGCCAGAGCCTGAGTGCCTCCCAGTGAATGCCGGCCATTACTTTAGCCGTCATAAGGGGATATTCAAGCGCGAGCTTGAAGAGCGCGGGGCTCGTCAACGGCCGATGCTGCCCCCGGAAATAGGCGTTGACCAGCCCGCCCTCCTCGGTCGAGAGCACGATGCCCAGGAACACCTCGGCGCCGGGCGGACGGACGGTAAAGCGATAGCAGCCCTCCAGCGTGTTGAAGGGCGACACATAGAAGGCCTTTGGTGCCGTGTGGCGCAGGAGGCCCTCGGCATCGGCCTGAACCGGCGCGGCGTAAAAGTGATGCTCGTCGAAGGTGTTGCGAACTTCGTGCAGCAGCATCACGACGTGATCGGCGCTGTCATAGAGGTAATAGAGGGTGAGCGGATTGAACGCGTAGCCCAGCATGCGCGGATAGGCCAGCATCTCAACCCGGGCGATGGGCACCGCGATACCGGCCTCGCGCGCCTTGCTGCGCGCAAACGCTGCGAGCGAAGTGCCGTCCCGCGGGCCGAAATCGGCGGGGTGGATGGAGACGAGACCGAAGCGGCCACGGCGCAGCGGAAAGGGAAGCGCCTCGCCAGCCTCGAACCGATCGAGATCGATGAGCAGCGAGAACACCCTGTAGCGCAGGCTGTGCCGGCGCGGGCGGGCACGGCGATGCACCACCTCGCCCACATAGAGGCTGGCGGGAAAGGCTCCTCGCAGCGAAGGCGTCGTGGCTACTGCGCCGCCCACATCGGACCTTCCTCGGGCCAGCAATGGGCGATGCGCGCCCGCTGCCCCGGCCGCGACCAGGGGCGAATGTCGGGGCCCAGCCGCTCGGCGACTTCGAGGCCCGACTGCAAGCCATCCTCATGAAAGCCATAGCCCATCCAGGCCCCGGCAAACCAGGTGCGCCGCCGGCCCTGCAACCGCCCCATCTGCTGCTGCGCGCGGATGGCGCTGGCGTCAAACAGGGGATGCTCGTAGTCGATTTCGGCGAGCACGGTGCCGGGAGCGAAATCGCTGCCTGGATTGAGGGTTACGAAAAGATCCGTGCGCGTCTTGAGCGGCTGGAGCAGGTTCATCCAATAGGTGAGGCTGAGATCGGGCTCCTGTGCGGGCCCGCTGCGCAGGTAGTTCCATGACGTCCAGAGGCGCTTGCGGCGCGGCATGAAGCGCCGGTCGGTGTGGAGCACGGCGCGATTGACCGTGCGGCCGAAGGCGCCGAGAACTGATTGCTCCTCGGTATCTGCATCGCCGAGAAGGCTGAGCGCCGTGCCAGGAGCGCAGGCCATGACGAGCTGGTCGAACCGCTCGCGGCGACCATCGGCAAAATGCAGCTCGACACCGTTATCCCTACGGGTCACGGCCCGGATACCGGCATCGGTGACCGTCGCAAACGGCCGGTCTGCCAGGAGCTTGTCGAGATAGCTGCGGGCCCCGCCGATGACGGTGCGCCAGGCCGGGCGGTTGGCAACCTTAAGCAGCCCGTGATTGGCAAAGAAGCGGATGAAGGTTCTGGCCGGAAAATCCAGCATGGCGCGCGCCGGGGTCGACCAGATCGCAGCCGATACCGGCAGGATGTGATCTTCGATGAAGGCGCGCGAGTAGCCGTTGTCGGCCAGGTATTTGCCGATGCTGATCTCGTCGCTCACCGTATCGAGCCCGCGCTCGGCCTCGCGGAAAAAGCGCAGGATATCGGACACGAGCCGCCAGTGTTCGATGCGGATGATGTTGCTGCGCTGGCCGAAGAGACCGTTGAGGTGGCGGCCCGAATATTCCATCGCACCCTGGTCGAGGGAGACGGAAAAGCTCATGTCGGAGGCGGCAGTCTTGACCTCGAGATGGGCAAAGAGCGCCGTCAGATTGGGGTAGTTGCGCTCGTTGTAGACGATGAAGCCGGTATCGACCGCGACCGGGCCGTCGGGAGTGTCAGCCGTGACGGTATTGATGTGGCCCCCGAGACGCTGGGCCTTTTCATAGACGGTAACGGCGTTGCCGCCGGCCAGGAGCCAGGCCGTCGAGAGCCCGGACACTCCGCAACCGATGACCGCTATACGACGCGCCATAAACTGCACCTCGGCGAAATCCAAGTGTTTTCAACGGGTATAGAGACGACACGGATCACCGTGAAGTTTCAGGGCACGGCAGCATCGATGGCGCGAAATTGCACGGATTCGCGCCCCTGGTAATGGTCGAGCGCCAAGGTGCCGGCCAGATGCAGCGGGGCCTCGCCCGAACCGAGCAGCGCACGCCCCAGATCGGTATCGGCGGCGCGAAAGGCAATGGCCTTGACCCGGCCGCCATCGCCCGATGAGAGCGTGAACCGGACATGGCCCCCCTGCCCGACGATTTCGGGAAAGCGGACGGTGTGGGCAGGGAAGGCAAAAACCGGTTGTGGATTGCCAGCACCGAACGGGCCTGCCCGCTCGATCTCGCCGCAAAGCGCGGTCGTTGCACCGCGGGCGGTCAGCGCCGCGTCGATCCTTAGGGCGGAGGCGGCGCGCGCGGTGCCGACGGATGCGGCGAGCGCTTCGGTCAGGTGGGCGCGGAATGGGCCGATCTGCCCCGGCCGGACGGTCGCGCCAGCCGCCATGGCATGGCCGCCGCCTTTGGCGATAATGCCGGCCTCAACCGCAGCGATGACGGCGCGCCCGAGATCGACGCCCGACATCGATCGCCCCGACCCGGTGCCCCCGCCATCGGGCCCGAGCGCGAAGGCGAAGGTGGGGCGCTCGAACCGCTCGCGCAGCCTTGCGGCGACGAGACCGACAATGCCGGGATGCCAGTTGGCCGAAGCGAGCACGAGGACCGGTGGACCCTCGCCGATACCGATCTCGATCTCGGCAGCGCGGATGGCCTCTTCGAGCGCCTCGCGCTCGATACGCTGGCGCTCCTGGTTGAGCTCCTCGAGGCGGGCGGCAATCGCCAGCACTTCATGCTCGTCATGCAGGGAGAGGAGCCGCGAGCCCAGCGCCGCATCGCCGATACGGCCGCCGGCATTGATGCGCGGACCGATGAGGAAGCCCAGATGATAGGGGTTGAGCGGGCCGTTGATGCGGGCGGCGAGCGCCAGCGCCGCAATGCCGCGATTGCCCCCGCGCCGCGCCGCATCGAGCCCGCGGAGCACGAAAGCGCGATTAAGCGTCTTGAGTGGCACCACATCGCACACCGTGGCAAGAGCCACGAGATCGGTGAGGCCCATCAGGTCGGGAAGGCCGCTGTCGCCCCGCTCGCGCAGCATGCGGCTCGTTGCCACCAGCACCATGAAGACGACGCCCGTGGCGCAAAGATGCCCCAGCCCGGAAATGTCGTCGGGGCGGTTGGGATTGACGAGCGCGGTGGCCGGCGGCAGCTCATGATCGGAGAGGTGGTGATCGATGACGAGCACGTCCACCCCCCGCCCCCGCGCATGGGCGATCGGCCCATCGCTGACCGTGCCGCAATCGAGGGTGAGGATGAGGGTCGCGCCCTGCTCGATCAACTGATCCATGGCTGCGACATTGGGGCCGTAGCCCTCGAAAATGCGGTCCGGAATGTAGATCACCGGCTCGAGTCCGAAATGCCTCAGATAGCGCGCCATCAGCGCGCAGGCGCAGGCGCCGTCGACATCGTAATCACCAAACAGCGCGACCCGCTCATTGTCGGTTATGGCCCTGACGACCCGCTCGGCCAGCCGATCCATGTCGGTGAGGCTCGAGGGATCGGGCATGAGATCGCGAATGGTAGGGGTGAGGAAGCTCGCGGCCTCGTCCGGCCCAATGCCGCGACCCGCAACGATGCGCCCGAGGATTTCAGAAATCTCCTGCTGCTGGGCGATGGCGCCGGCATGGCGCGCCGCTTCCGCATCGAGCCGGTCGACCCAGGCCTTGCCGGTGACCGAGCGGGCGACATCGAGGAAGTGGCGGTGGGGAGCGGACATGAAGCCTATGGAAAAATTCAGGATGCGGCGGAAAGACGTCTACCGTTCTGGCGCCGGTGCCCCCATATATCGGCAGACCTTTGAAGGGGGGACCCCGTATATGTTCACTTCCGGCAAGTTCCGGCTCTTTTCGCTCTTTGCCAGCCTGCTGGTGGTATTCTCGATGGTGACCATCGATACGGCCGAGGCGCGTCGCATGGGCGGCGGCCTTGGTGGTTTCGGTAATCGCGGCGTGCGCACGACCGAAAGCGTGCCGGCGACCCGCACCTCGCCGACGACGACGGCGCCGGTGCAGCGCACCACCGCCGAACCCTCGACGTCCAATCGCGCCGCCAGCGCCACCCCGGCCGCCGGCCAGCGCGCGCCCGGCCTCTTCAGTGGCGGGCTGATGCGCGGGCTCTTCATCGGCGGGCTTTTCGGCCTGCTGATGGGCGCGGGCTTCGGCGGGATCGGCGGGCTTTTGTCGCTGCTGTTCCAGGTGGTGCTGATCGGCGGCCTCGTCTGGCTGGCGCTGGCCTTTTTCGGCCGCCGCAAGCTGGCGGCAGCGGGCGGACCCAAGCCCGCCCAGGGCTTCAAGTTCGAGGCGCCGCGCGCGCCGAACGCTGGCGCCACGGGCTTTGGCGGCAAGCCGTTCAGCGGCTTCGGCCTTGGTGGAGGCAGCGCCGCCAGCCGGCCGTCGACGAGCGTCTATGAAGTCAGCGACGCCGACCTGGCGCTGTTCGAAGGCCGGCTCTCGGCGGTGCAGGATGCGTTTTCGCATGCCGACCGGCAGCGCCTCGCCGCCCTGACGACGCCGGAAGTGCTCGGCTTTCTCAGCGAAGAACTCGAGGAAAACGCCGCCAATGGCGTGCGCAACGAGGTCTATGACGTCAAGCTGCTCGATGGCAGCGTGGCCGAGGCCTGGACCGAGGGCAATGTCGACTACGCGACCGTGGCGCTGCGCTACGAATCGCGCGACGTGATGCGGAACGTAGCGAGCGGCGCGATCGTCTCGGGATCCGAAGAGCTGAGCGCCACCACCGAGATCTGGACCTTCCGCCGCGAGCGCGGCGGCGAGTGGCTGCTCTCGGCGGTGCAAGAGCCGTAATCGGGCTTTAGCGCGAATGATCGAGCCGGGCTTCGAAAGAGGCCCGGCTTTTTGTTTGGGGGGCGCCGCCCCCATGGTTCGAGACGCGGCTAGCGCCGCTCCTCACCATGAGGGCTCTGTGTTTTGGCGCCTGGATGCCTTGGCCCCTGCGTCCCCTCTCCCTGCCGGGGAGACGGACAAGGTGAGGGGCCCGCGATCTCGCCTGTGGCAAGGCCCCCTCACCCGGCGCTACGCGCCGACCTCTCCCCCCAGGGGAGAGGTAAAGCGCCGGCTGTGCCGCCGCTTTACACTGTCGTCCCTGCGAAAGCAGGGACCTCCGTTTGCGGTGCTCGCCCTGAGAACAGAAATTCCTCAGTGGCAGGAATGATATCGGAGATTGGAAGATGGGTGCGGATCAGGCGCGGGCGAGCCAGTCGGCTATGACCTGAGACAGGGCTGGCGACTTGGTCGCGATATCCTCGGGCGAGGTGAAACCCATGATGCGGCGGTCGGGCCAGTCGCCTTCGAGGAGGCCGAAGCGGTCGGTGGGGGCGCCGTGGGGATAGACGACCACCAGACGCAGGCTCTGAGGCTCGCGCAGGTTCATGGCCCCCAGATCGATGCCGTCGCGATGATAGCTCGGCGCATTCCACTTGATGCGTTCCGAAAGAGTCGGGCCGGCCGCGAGGATGGCGGACCGCAGCGCATCGACCAGCGGGCGGCGCGGGGGATCGAGCCCCGCGAGCCAGTCGGCGACGGCCTCGGCATCGCTGCGGCGGGGCATCAGCGGGCGTGCTGGGCAGTGATCCAGCGCACCGTCTGGCTCCAGGAGCGCATGACGATGGTGGACGTACGCACCGCGTTCTGGCGATATCTGACCCCTGCGAGCAGCGTGCCATCGGTGACGCCGGTGGCGGCAAAGAGCACGTCGCCCGAGGCCAGATCACCGACGCTGTAGCGACGATCGGGATCGGTGATGCTCATGCGGCGGGCGCGCGCACGCTTTTCGGCGCTGTCGAGGATGAGCCGCCCCTGCATCTGCCCGCCGATACAGCGCAGCGCGGCGGCCGCCAGCACGCCTTCGGGTGCCCCACCCGAGCCCAGATAGATATCGATGCCGGTATCCTCGGTATTGACCGCATGGATGATGCCGGCGATGTCGCCATCGGAGATCAGCTTGATGGCGCAGCCGGCCGAGCGCAGATCCTCGATGAGGGCGCCGTGGCGGGGCCGGTCGAGCACGCAGGCGGTGATTTCGGCCACCGGCACGCCCTTGGCGGCGGCAAGCGCACGCACATTGTCGAGCGCGGAGGCATCGATATCGACGACGCCGGGCGGATAGTTGGGCCCCACCGCGATCTTTTGCATATAGACATCGGGCGCGTTCAGCAGGCCGCCCCGCTCGGCCATCGCCAGCACGCAGATGGAATCGGGCTGGTTCTTGGCGCAGAGCGTGGTGCCTTCGAGCGGATCGACGGCGATATCGACCTCCGGCCCGTCGCCCGACCCGACCTGCTCGCCGATATAGAGCATCGGCGCTTCGTCGCGCTCGCCCTCGCCGATGACGATGCGACCCGAAATGTGGACCCGCTCGAGTTCGGCGCGCATCGCCTCGACGGCGGCGCCATCCGCCGATTTCTCCTGCCCCTTGCCGCGCCAGGCGGCAGCGGCGATCGCGGCGCGCTCGGTGACGCGCACGAGTTCAAGGGTCAGCGAACGGTCGATGAGGGCGGGGCTGCGGGCGGTTTCGGTCTTCCTGAGCGTCATCACTGCCTCTGCCCCCCGCCAAAGCCAAGGGCCCCGGCAGGCTCGACTGGCGCCGCCTTCTTGCTGCGCATCCCGATCGCGAACCGGTCGCCGGTTCGCCTGGAAGCGGGCTAGAGCGCCTCGATGCGGATGAGCTGGGGCTCACCCACGGTGAAACCATCGCCGGCAATGCGCGCAATGGTCTCGCGCACCACCGCCTCGAAGGTGGAGTGGGTCAGCAGAATCACCGTCCGCGTGCCAGCGCCACCACCCTCCTCGGCGGTAACCTGAAGATCTGGCCGCTGGATGACGCTTTCGAGCGAAATGCCGCTTTCCCCCATGCGACTGGCTATAGCAGCAAGCGCACCGGGCACGTCCTTGGCATTTAGTCGGATGTAATAGCCGCCCTCATGGGCGCGCATCGGCGCGCGGCGATAAGGGGTGAGCTCATGGCTGGGGACGCCCAGCGGCGGCACGCGGGTGCCGCGCGCGATATCGAGAATATCCGAGAGCACGGAGGATGCGGTGGGCGGGCCGCCGGCGCCGGGGCCGGCGAGGAGCAGCTCGTGCACATGATCGGTTTCGAGCGCGATGGCATTAAGCACGCCATCGACCCCGGCAATGGCGCTGGAGCGCGGCACGAGGGTGGGATGCACGCGCTGCTCGATACCCTCCGGGCTGCGCTGGGCGATGCCGAGCAGCTTGATGCGATAGCCCAGATCAGCCGCCACCTTGATGTCGGCCTGGGTGATGCCGGTGATGCCCTCGACGAGGATTTCGTCGGGAGCGATCTCGCAGCCAAAGCAGAGGCTGGCGAGGATGGCGAGCTTGTGGGCGGTGTCGTAGCCCTCGACGTCAAAGCTCGGGTCGGCCTCGGCATAGCCGAGCGCCTGCGCATCCTTGAGGCATTCGGCAAAGGAGATTCCCTCATTGCCCATGCGGGTAAGGATGTAGTTGCAGGTGCCGTTCATGATGCCATAGACGCGTGCGATACGGGCCGAGCCGAGGCCCTCGCGCAGCGTCTTGATGACGGGAATGCCCCCGGCTACCGCCGCCTCGAAACCGAGCTGGGCGCCGCTCTCCTCGGCGACGCGGGCGAGCGCCACGCCATGACGGGCCAGCAACGCCTTGTTGGCCGTAACGACCGGGCGGCCGAGCTCGAGCGCGGCCTTGACGGAAGCGAGCGCCGGCCCATCTTCCCCGCCGATGAGCTCGACGAAGAGATCGATGCCATCGGATTTGGCCAGCGCCACCGGATCATCGAACCAGGTGATGTCGGCGGTATCGATGCCGCGATCGCGCGAACGGGACCGGGCGGCAACGGCGGTGACGACCAACCGGCGGCCGAGCTTGCGGGCGAGAATGTCGCCATCCTTTTGCAGGATGCGCACAAGGGTCGCCCCGACATTGCCCAGCCCGGCGACGCCGATGCGCAAGGGCGCGGTGTCGCCGGTTTCGGCCATGTCCTGCATGGCGCGCAGGATTCGCTGGCGGGTCTCGCTGCGCGGCTCGCGGCCTTCGCGCAGATCGAAGACGAACAGCGGATCGCCGGCTATGGCACGGCCGAACCGGGTGGGGGTCCAGCCGCGGCTGGCGATGAAGGCCTCGACGGACTGGCGGAAACTCTGGATGTCGCTCATGGCCGGCAGATGAATAGGAACAGGCCTATCCGTCAATAGGCAATCGACCGGTCCATCACGGCGCAAGACCGAATATCAGGAAAATCGTGCCGGGCATAAGCGCAATATCTTCGGGCGACGAATGCCGGATGCGCCAGGAGAGGACGTAAAGGCCGAACAGCGCCCAGCCGGCCCAGAAGGCACCGGGGCTCGCGCGCCACCAGCCATCGGCATCGGGGCCGGCTTCGGTGGGGCGCAGCGACAGGACCAGCGCGCCGAGCGAAAGCCCGAACATGTTGATGATGCGCCCCCAATCCCCGGCGATGACGAAGGGCATGAGCGCACTCACGATCGCGAGCACGAGCCCGATGCGCAGCAGGCGATGATCGAAATGCCGATCAAGCCCCCGACCCGGCAGATAGAGCAGCAGCGGCAAGAGCGTGAGGAGCAGGCCCATCCCATAGGCACCCCAGGACTGGAAGCGGCCGACAAAGAACGCCTGCAGCGCCAGCCCCTGCCCCAGCGAATTGCCGATGAAGCCGAAGGCGCCGGGCCATTCGCTGAAGGCCCCAGGATAGAGTTGCCGCCAGGTCTCGATCATCAGGGCGCCATCGCCGGCATCGCCCTTGAAGACGATGGAGAAGCCCAGCATCAAGGCGAGATAGGCGGCCGTGCCGAGCGCGAGCGGCCACAGCGCCCGAGGCCCGCGCGTGTGATGGAGCCGCAGCGCGATGGGGACCAGCGCCAGCGGCATGTAGAAGAAGGCCAGTTCGTGGATGAGCCCGGCAATCGTGAAGGCGAGGATGATGAGGGCGATGGCGAGCCCGAGCGCGCGCACATGGCGCGCCGCCGAGATCGACAGGCAGACGGCGAGGACGATGAACGCATCTTTGCGGGCGAAAGCCTCGAAATCATAAAGCGGCAGCAGCAGGAGCGCCGGGGAAAAGAGGAACATCAGGCTCGCAAGGCCGGGCCGGCCGAGGACGAGGCGCACGAACCAGATGGCGACCGCGGTATGGGCGAGCCAGACAAGAGCGGTCAGCAGCAGTTGGGGAGAAATGACGTGGCGCAGTTGCCAGGCCAGCTCTCCCAGAAGGCCGCGGCGCATGAAGCCGCCGGCATAGGAGAGCATCAGTTCTGTCCACGAATAGAATTCGTCGGGGAAGCGATGCCAGACGGCGATGGCGCCGACGAGAAACAGCAGCGCAAAGAAGATCGAAAGGCCGAGCGCCCAGCGCTGGCGCAAAGGCGTGAAGGCGGGGGCGGCGAAGATGTCCTCGGCCGCCCCCTGCATGATCAGCCGGCAGCCTGGGGCAGCGGGACGACGTTGCTGCGGCCGCTGGCTCCGGTGCTGAGGAACTTCTTGATGTTGCGGGCCGCCTGGCGGATGCGCTGCTCGTTCTCGACGAGGGCGAGGCGGACATACTGGTCGCCATATTCGCCGAAGCCGACGCCGGGCGCCACGGCCACGCCTGTCTCCTGGATGAGGAGCTTGGCAAATTCGAGCGAGCCCAGATGGGCATACTGGTCGGGGATGGGCGACCAGATGAACATGGTGGCCTTGGGCGAGGGCAGAGCCCAGCCGGCGCGGCCGAAGCTCTCGACCATCACGTCGCGGCGCGCCTGATAGATCTCGCGCACATCGGAAATGACCGAATCATCGCCATTGAGGGCGGCGGCGGCGGCCACCTGGATGGGGGTGAAGGCGCCGTAATCGAGATAGGACTTGACCCGCGCCAGAGCCGCGATCAGCCGCTCATTGCCCACCGCAAAGCCGACGCGCCAGCCGGGCATCGAATAGGTCTTGGACATCGAGGTGAACTCGACGGTGATGTCGATGGCGCCCGGCACCTCGAGCACCGAAGGCGGCACCTCGCCATCGAAATAGATCTCGGAATAGGCGAGATCGGAGAGGATGAAAATGTTGTGCGCCTTACAATAGGCCACGACTTCCTTGTAGAAATCGAGAGTGGCCGTGTAGGCGGTGGGGTTGGCCGGATAGTTCAGCACCAGCGCGATGGGCTTGGGGATCGAGTGGCGCACGGCCCGATCGAGCGAGCGCATGAAATCTTCATTGGGATCGGCCGGCATGGAGCGCACGACGCCGCCCGACATGATGAAGCCGAAGGAATGGATGGGATAGGTGGGGTTGGGCACCAGCACCACATCGCCCGGGGCGGTGATGGCCGAGGCCATGTTGGCGAAGCCTTCCTTGGACCCCAGCGTCGCCACCACCTGGGTATCGGGATTGAGCTTCACCCCGAAGCGGCGGCCATAATAGCTCGCCTGCGCCTTGCGCAGCCCCGGAATGCCGCGGGACGAGGAATAGCGGTGGGTGCGCGGGTCTTTCACCGTCTCCTTGAGTTTGTCGACGATGTGCTGCGGGGTGGGCATATCGGGGTTGCCCATGCCCAGATCGATGACATCCACGCCATTGGCGCGCGCCTTGGCCTTGATGGGGTCGATATGGGCGAACACATAAGGCGGGAGGCGGCGGATGCGGTGAAAATCGTAAGACATGATGCTCCTCGGCGGCCAGAGCGGCCAGATCGACCGGCGGCGCGCCTCTGCGCAGCCCGGGCCGGTCCTGATCAGGGGACTCCGCGATTATCGCGGAATTGTGGTTCGTAAAGGATGAATGGCCCGACAGGGCCTGTGCCGCGCGATGCGGCGGGCTTTCGATCCGCTCTTCCCGGCCGCTAGGCGGCCATCGGGAAGAGCCCAATAGCGACGGCGCCTGCGGCGCGCGCCCTCATCCCGATCGATGCTGCGGAGACAGCCAGCGCCATCCGGACTTGCCCTGATGCTCATCGCCGTGTAGGCGAACGACAGGCGGGCTTTGTAGGCTGCGTCGGCGCGGAAGTAAATGGGGCCGCATGGCCCGGGAAGTGACGGCGCGATGCGCATAGCGCTGATGACCATCGGCACGCAGGGCGACGTGCAGCCCTTCTTGGCGCTCGCGCTGGGGCTCAAGGCGCGCGGGCACGAGGTGGTGCTGGGCGCGCCCGGCGATTTCGAGCGCTTCGTCACGAGCTATGGGGTGCCCTACCAGTCGCTGGGTGGCAATATCCAGGCGCTTTTGAGCCAGACGCGCTTTGACAAGGCGATGTCCTCGCGCGCCCTCTCCAACGTGCCCGCCCTTCTGAAGCAGGGGCTTGAACTCGTGGACGCAGCCGGCCGGGCCGGCTGGCAGATGTGCCAGGGCGCCGACCTCATCGTGCTCAACATGAATACGAGCTTCGGCATCGATTTTGCCGAGGCGCTCCAGGTGCCCGTGGCGATGATTGCGCCCCAGCCGCTGGTGCCGACGGGGGATTTTCCGCTCTGCATCTTCGGCGCCCGGCAGATGGGGCGGGCCCTCAACCGCCTTTCCTACCGGGGGATGGAGGCGCAGCAGGCCTATTTCAACCGCGCGCGCAAGAGACTGCGGGCCGAGCTGCTGGCCCTGCCCCCGCTCAGGCGCGGCGGGTTCTTCAAGGATGTCGACGGCAGATTGCTGCCGGTCCTGCATTGCTATTCGGGGCTGGTTTCACCCCGCCCGGCAGACTGGCCGGCCAGCGCCCATGTAACCGGATATTACCGGCTGGCCGACAACAGCGGCTGGCAGCCTTCGGCCGAGTTCAAAACCTTTCTCTCGGCCGGCGACACGCCGGTCTATATCGGCTTCGGCTCGATGCCGTTCGGGGCCGCCCGCAACACGCAGATCCTGAAAGAGGCCATGGCGCTCTGGGGCGGGCGGGCGGTGGTGGCACGCGGCTGGGGCGGGATCGATCCCAGCGCCCTGCCCGCGACGGTCTTTCCCATCGAACACGCCCCGCATGACCGGCTCTTTGCCCATGTGAAGGCCGTGGTGCATCATGGCGGGGCCGGCACGACCTCTGCCGGGCTGCATCTGGGGCGCCCCGGCTTCATTGTTCCGCAGACGGTGGACCAGCCGTTCTGGGCCTCGCGCGTGCATGCGCTGGGCTGCGGGCCGGCACCTGTGCCGCTCAAGGCGCTGACGGCCGAGATCCTCGCGGCAAAGCTCAAGGATCTGACGACCGACCCGGATTATGCGCTGGCGGCGGAGCGGCTCGCCTTCAAGCTCGCCAAGGAGAACGGCACGGCCAATGCCGTGGCGCTTCTCGAAGACCTCATGCGGACGGGGCGCCGGGCAGCCTAGCCAGCAGCGCCAGCGCCGCATCGAAATCGGCGATCTTGTCGGCGCGGCGGGCGGCCGCCTCCTCATCTTCGCCCCACATGCGGATATTGTGGTCTTCATCGACATAGGCGGCGGTCAGCGCCTGCTCGCGGGTGACAAGACTGTGGCGATAGGCGATGGCGATGAGCCCCGACCCGGTGATGCCGGTGATGGCGACCATCGAGGCCAGCGCGAAATGATCCTCGGGCTCGAGCAGGGCCGCGAGCCGGGCGAGCGTCGTGGCCGGCTGTTGCTGGTGCAGAATGCCGATGGTGGGCTGGAAGACGATCTCGAACCGGCGCGCGAGGCCGACGAGGATCGGGTCCCAGGCCGCCTCCTGCGCTGCCACGAGATCGGTCGGGTATTCGGCCCGATAGAGCAGCAGATCGCCGGCGGCATATTGGTGGATCGACTGGCGCAGCGCGGCGGCGCCCTCGGGGCCGGTCTCGACGGCGGAATTGACCAGCCGCGTCACCGGCATCTGGTTGGGCATGATATGCGTGCCCATGCCGGCCCATTCGGTGGCGATGGTTTCGGCCAGCGCGCGGGTGGGCACGCGCACGGGCTTGCGGCCCGGGGTGCGCATGGGCTTGCCATCGAGGGTGACCGCCCAGCCCTCGGGCGTCTCGGCGACGCCGGTTTCGGCATAGAAGCGCTTGGGGAAGGTCTGCTGAATATGCTTTTGCGCCCGGCCATAGCCATCGTCGCGGTGCAGGGCGGCGTCTTCGAGCTGGTCGCGCATCAGGCCATCACCTTCTCTATGGCGGCATCGAGATCGTCATAGCTGTCGATAAGGATGTCGGCCTTCGCCCCCAGCAGCAACTCGCGGTCGTGATAGCCCCAGGTGACGCCAATGGCGAAGGCGCCGGCGGATTTGGCCAACTCCATGTCGAAGGCGGTATCGCCGATCATAACGGTTTCGCCCGGCGCCTTGCCGGTCTCACCCATCGCGCGCAGGAGCATGCCGGGATGGGGCTTGGAGGGGTTGTGGTCGGGGGTCTGAAGGGTGACGAAGTGCTTCTCGAGCCCGTGCAGCCCGAGGATGCGATTGACGCCGTTGAGCCCTTTGCCGGTGGCGATGCCGAGCAGCGTCTCGGTTTTAGCGTTGAGCCGGTCGAGCGCATCGCGGGCGCCCGGATAGAGCGGCTCACGATCGGCATTGAGTTCGAGCGAGGCGCGATAGAGCGTTTTGTAGCTCGACACCAGCCCATCGATGAGCACCGCATCCTCGCTTGCGGCGAGCCGGCCGATGGCGATGGGCAGGGAGAGCCCGATGATCGAGCGCACATCGGCATCTGTGGGAGCCGGCAGGCCGTGGCCCGAAAAGGCGCCCGCCATGTGCTCGCAGATCAGGCCCTGGGTATCGATCAGCGTGCCATCCATGTCGAACATCACGAGCATCAGGCGGTCTCCGGATCCACATCCTGAACGTCATAGCGCTCGGCATCGAAACCCAGCGCATCAAAGCTCTGCTGCATATGCGGGGGCAGCGGCGCCGAAATATCGAGCCGCGAGCCATCGCGCAAGGGCAGGCTGATGCGGCGAGCATGCAGATGCAGCCCCTCGCCCAGCCCGGGCGCGGGCTGCCAGTTCTCGATGTTGAAATAGCGCGGATCATCGATGATGGGCGTGCCGAGCTCGGCCATGTGCACGCGCAGCTGATGGGTGCGGCCGGTGACGGGCTTCAGCGTCACCCAGGCAAAGCGGCGGCTGGCGGTGTCGGTGACCGAATAATGGGTCATCGAGTGCACCGCGCCCGGCGTGCCGTTGGAGACGACCACCATCTGTTCGCCATCGCCATCGCCCTTCTGCTGCTTGGCGAGGAAGCACGAGATGCGGCCCTGGCGCGGGGTGGGATTGCCGGCAACCACCGCCCAGTAGATCTTGCGGGCCGAACGCGAGCTGAACACGGCGCCGAAATGGGTCGCGGCAGCGCGGGTCTTGGCCACTACGAGGCAGCCCGACGTATCGCGATCGAGCCGGTGGACAAGCCGCGGGGCTTCGCCATCGCGACCGGTGAGGCTCTTGAGCAACCCATCCATGTGGCGCTTGGTGCCCGAACCGCCCTGCGAGGCGAGGCCATGGGGCTTGTTGAAGACGTAGAGATCGTCATCCTCATAAAGGATCAGCTCGCGCAGGAATTGCGCATCCTTGCTGTCGGGCACGCCCGCGACGCGGTCGGGCGCCGGCTCGACGGGCGGAATGCGCACCACCTGCCCCGAAACGAGCCTTGCATTGGCCTTGACGCGGCCGCCATCGACGCGCACCTGGCCGGAGCGCAGGATCTTCTGGAGATGGCCGAAGCCGATCTGCGGGAAATGCACCGAAAACCAGCGGTCGAGCCGCATGCCATCCTCGTCGCGCGCGACGATCTGCTGACGCACTCCGCTCATGCCGGCACTCCCCGCATCACAACCAGCCCCAGCGCCAAGGCGCCGAGCGACAGAACAACCGACAGCCCGACATAGAGAAGGGCCTGGCCGATCTCGCCGCGCTCGATCAGCGCGATGGTGTCGAGCGAAAAGCTCGAAAATGTGGTGAAGCCGCCCAGCACCCCGATGGCGAGAAAAAGCCGCGCTTCTGCCTGCCAGGCGGGCGTGAAGCGCGCCAGCGCGCCGATCAGCAGGCCCATCAGCAATGAGCCAAGGACATTGATCGACAAGGTGACGATCGGAAAGGCGCTGGGCCAGAAGCGTCCGGTAAGGACACCCGAGCCATAGCGGGCGATGGCGCCGAGCGCGCCGCCGAGACCAACGAGAAGGAAAGCGTTCATCCCCGCCTTCTAGTGCCTTTCCCGAAAAAGTGGAAACCTCTTTTCACCGGGCCGGCAGCAGGGCGGGCATGCGCCCGGGGCGTCGCTGCCGACTTACTCTGCGGCGGTGGATGCGGAAGGTGAAGCGCCCGTCTGCGTGACCCCGCCGACCAGCCCTTCGAGCGACCCGCCCGAAAGCCCCAACTCCTTCATCACCGCATCGACGAGCGGGGCCTGGCTGCGAAAGCGCAGGGCGGCATCGACGGCCTGGTCGGCAATGCCACCGCCCTGCCCGCCGCCCGCGCTGCCTGTGGAGGTCGCCATGCCGCCCCCTAGCCCGTCGACATGCAGGATCTTGATGCCGTCGATGTTCTGGATCGGCTTCACCGATTCCGCGATGATGGCCGGCAGCGCCGCAATGAGGGCCAGCCGCACCTGCATGGCGATCTGCTCGGGGCTCAGCGTATTGGCCGCCTGGTTGACGGCGAGCTTGCCATCGGCCTCGACGCGGTAGAGCGCCGCCTGCGCCTCGGCCCGCAGCTTTTCGGCATCGGACTGGCCCTTGGCGGTCAGCCGCGCCTTTTCGGCCTCGGCTTCCGCCTCGATGCGCAGCGCCTCGGCCCGGTCGAGCGCCGCCTTCTTGTCGGCATCGGCGGCCACCGTGATGGCGATGGCCTGCTGCTCGGCGGCCTTGCGCGCCTCGATCAGCTGGATCTGCTTGTCGCGGTCGGCAATGGCGGTTTCGCGCGCGGTGGTGACCTCTTCGGACGCCTGCGCGGCGAGTGCGCGGGCCTTGTCGGCTTCGGCATCGGCCACGGATTTTTCGCGGCTCTTGATGGCGACGGCGATATCGCTCGCCTGGCGGGCGAGGAGGATCTGCTTTTCCTTTTCCACCGCAGCGGCCTCGACGGCGAGGGCGGTAGCGATCTCACGCTCCTTGACCACCTGGCCCGAGGCGATATCGGCCTCGCGCACGCGCTGCTGGGCGACGATCTTGGCCTGCTGGGCCTCGCGGTCGCGATCTGCCTCCTGCTGGGCGATCAGCGCGTTCTGCTCGGCGCGGCGAATCTGGATCTCGCGCTCCTGCTCCAGCCGGGCGAACTCCATGTCGCGCGAGATGGTGAATTTTTGCTGCTCGGCATCGAGGTTCTTGCGCTCGATGGAGACCTGCGTGTTCTGCTCGATATCGTTGCGCAGCTTGCGCCGATCCTCGATGGCCTGGGTCATCTTGGTGAGACCCTCGGCATCGAAGACGTTGTTGGGGTTGAAGAATTCACGATTGGTCTGATCTAGCCCGGTGAGAGAGACCGATTCCAGCTCGAGGCCGTTCTTGAGAATGTCCTCCGAGACGGCAGCCTGCACCTTCTGCACGAAGCTGACGCGTTGCTCGTGCAGTTCCTCCATCGCCATTTCGGCGGCGACGGCGCGCAAGGCATCCACGAACTTGCCCTCGACCAGCTCCTTGAGCGCGCCCGGCTCGAGCGTGCGCCGCCCCAGCGTCTGGGCGGCATTGGCGATCGATTCGACGGTGGGCTGAACCCGCACATAGAACTCGGCCTGCACGTCGACGCGCATACGGTCCTTGGTGATCAGCGCCTGCTCGTTGGTGCGACGCACCTCGAGGCGCAGCGTGTTCATGTTGACCTGGATGATTTCGTGCAGCACCGGCAGCACGAGGGCGCCGCCATTGACGATGACCTTCTGGCCCGAAAACCCGGTGCGCACGAAGGAGATTTCCTTCGAGGCACGGCGATAGAGCCGCGATAGCACCATCCCGATGACAAAGAGCGCAAAGACGATGATGGCGGCGATGGTGGCGACATAGACCAGATCGAACATCAGGACGGGTCCTCGGTGGGATCGAGTCGGTCGACCGCTCGATAGATGGTGCGATTGCGGGAAACGATGAAGACGCGCGCGCCGGCCGCAAAGCGAGCGTCGGCATCGCGCGGCTCCACGAGCAGGTAATGGGTGCGCCCGCGCAGATCCTGCGCCTTGGCCTCGGCGGGCTGGCCCGGCTTCGCCTCGCCCCGGATGATGGTGGCGTAGCTGCCCACGAGCTCGGCCTGGCTGGCAGCCTCGGAGTGGTCGCGCGGGAAGATGCGCCCGAGCCAGCGCCCGAAATGGCGCATGCCGAAGGCACCGCCGACCAGTGCGACGAGGCTGGCCAGCAGCGGCGGCAGGGCCGCGCCCGTGGCCGCGATGGTAGCCCATTGCAGCGAATAGCCAGTGATCGCAAAGCTTGAGAGCAAGATGATCAGCAGCACCAGCAGCGGCAGCCGCCCCACCGAGAGCCAGCCGAGAATCAGCGAGAACGGCCCGAATTCGGCGCCGCTCAGTTCAGGGGCGTCGGGCAGGTCGATTTCGGGAAGTGCTGCTTCAATGCTCGCTGAGGGCGAGAAACCCGCAAGCAGTGCGAGCACTTCCAGCGCGCCAATGGCGAGCATGACGAGCAGAGCGATGGTGAATGGCGCCCATTCCGGCGTGAAGACGACCAGCCACCCCTCCCCCGATCCGTATCAGAGCGAGAGAGTGCGCAACTTGTTGGTCATTCGCAAGACAAAGCGGGGGATCGCCACAAGATGCTCACAGACTTCGGTGCCCATGCGGGGACGAAAGCTCTATTGATCCCCCCGGCGGGTGCGGAGGCGGGCGAAATAATCGAGCCGCTTCTTGATTTCGCGTTCGAAACCGCGCTCGACCGGAGCGTAGAAATTCTGCCGGCCGAGCGCTTCGGGAAAGTACTCCTGCCCCGAAAAGCCTTCGGGCGTATCGTGATCGTAGATATAGCCCGCGCCATAGCCCTCGCCCTTCATGAGTTTGGTCGGGGCGTTGAGAATGGCCATGGGCGGCAGCGGCGAGCCGCTCGCCTTGGCCACCTGCATGGCGGCCTTCATAGCGGTATAGACGGCGTTCGACTTGGGCGCGGACGCCAGGTAGACGACGGCCTGCGCCAGCGCCAGCTCGCCTTCGGGCGACCCAAGCATCTCATAGGCATCGCGGGCGGCGACCGCCTGCGGCAGGGCGTGCGGATCGGCCAGCCCGATATCCTCCACCGCCATGCGGATGAGCCGGCGGGCGAGATAGAGCGGGTCCTCGCCCGCCACGATCATGCGGGCGAAATAATAGAGCGCGGCATCGGGGTCGGAGCCGCGAATGGTCTTGTGCAGCGCAGAAATGAGGTTGTAGTGCCCGTCCTGCGCCTTGTCATAGATGGGCGCGCGGCGCTGCACCACATCCATGAGGCCGGCTTCATCGAGCGTTTCGCCCGGCGCTGCGGCGCTCGAGACCTCTTCGACCAGCCCCAGCAGCGCGCGGCCGTCGCCATCGGCAAAGCCGATCAGCATCTGCCGCGCCTCCGGGGTCAGCGGCACGGGGTGGCCCATCACCGCCTCGGCCCGGGTGACGAGAGCTTCGAGGTTTTCGGCATCGAGCGACTGGAAGCGCAGCACCTGGGCCCGCGACATGAGCGCGGCGTTGAGCTCGAAGCTCGGATTTTCGGTGGTGGCGCCCACCAGCACGAGAGTGCCGTCTTCCATCACCGGCAGGAAACTGTCCTGCTGGGCGCGGTTGAAGCGGTGAATTTCATCGACGAACAGCAATGTCGTGGCACCGGCCCGGCGGGCGGTGCGGGCGGCCTCGAAAGTCTTCTTGAGATCGGCGACGCCCGAAAAGACCGCCGAGATCTGCTCAAAACGATAGCCCACCGCATCGGCCAGAAGCCGCGCCACGGTGGTCTTGCCGGTGCCCGGCGGCCCCCAGAGGATCAGCGAGCCCAGCCGGCCGGCCGCGATCATGCGGCGCAGCGTACCGCCGGGACCGAGCAGGTGCTGCTGGCCGATGACATCGTCGAGGCTGCGCGGCCGCAGCCGGTCGGCAAGCGGCCGGCCGGGATCGTCGGCCTCGGGCCGACGGTCGGGCGGAGCATCGGGGCCAAAGAGATCAACCACGAATCACCCGCTGACGATGGAGCGCAGCACGCGGCCGCCGCGCTGGAGCACGATGCGCCAGGCCTCTGGCCGCTGATCGACGAGCCGCGCGAAACCCTCCGCATCGACGATCTCGGTGTCGTTGAGGCTGAGGATGATGTCGCCCGGCCTCAGGCCAAGGCGGGCCGCCGGCGAGCGCGGATCGACGGCGCGCACGACGACGCCCTGCGCCTCGAAGGGCAGGCCGAGCTCCTGAGCGACCGCCGGGCCCAGGGTTTCGACGCTTGTGCCGGCAAAACGCGTGTTGCCGGAGATATCGGCGATGGCGGCATCCCCGGCGCTGGGCGCGGCGGCGAGCGGCAGGCTGGCCCGATATTGCTGGCCATCGCGGAAGAACACGAGCTCGGCGCTGCCGCCCACGGGCCGCGTCGCGAGGCGAAAATCGAGGGCGCTGGGCTGGTCGATTGCCTGTCCGTCGAGGCTCAGCACGACATCGCCGACCGCGAGCCCGGCGCGGGCAGCGGGGCCATCGGCTGCCAGTTCGGTGACGAGCGCGCCCCGTGCCCGCTCGAGCCCGAGGCTTGCGGCGATATCGGCGGAAACCTCCTGCGTGCGGGCACCAAGCCACGGCCGGACCAGCTGCCCCCCGGCAATGCCGGCTTCGGCAACGACCTTCGCCATATTGGCGGGAATGGCAAAGCCGATGCCGATCGAGCCGCCCGAGCGGGTGAAGATGGCGGTGTTGATACCCACCAGCCGGCCGGAGAGATCAACCAGCGCACCGCCCGAATTGCCCGGATTGATCGCCGCATCGGTCTGGATGAAAAATTCGTAGTTGGAGCTTTCGACCCCGGTGCGGGCGAGCGCCGAGACGATGCCGCTGGTCACCGTCTGCCCCACCCCGAACGGATTGCCGATGGCGAGAACGAGATCGCCGACCTCGAGCGCATCGGAATCCGAAAAGCTCAGCGCCGGGAACGTCGCCGCGTCGGCATCGCGCACGCGCAGCACGGCAAGATCGGAGCGGGCATCGTCGAGCACCATATCCACCGGAAATTCCCGCCCATCGGCGGTGGCGATGCGAATATCGGTGGCGCCTTCCACCACATGGGCATTGGTGAGGATGACGCCCGAAGGATCGATGATGACGCCCGAGCCCAGCGACTGGCTCTCACGCTCGCGCGGCGCGAACATCGGGTTCGAACCGCCAAAGAAACGCTGGAAGAACGGATCGGCGGCAAAGGGCGACGGCGCCTGCTGGGTGCGCGTGGTGGCATAGACATTGACCACGGCGGGGGTCACATCGCGCACCACCGGTGCAAAGCTCAGCTGCATCTGCTCGCGGCTGCCGGGCACCTCGCGCGGCGGCTCGACGGGTGCTGCGGGCACCGCCACGGGGGCGATCGCAACCGGTGCGACCGGCACGAGCGTGCCCTCGCTCTGCCCGTTGACGGGCGACAGGGCGAAATAGCCCAGGGCGATGCCGAAAAGGGCGCCCCCGAGCCCGAAGAGGACATTGTTTGTGCCGATCATCACATATCCTTCCCGACGGTCGGCCAGCTTCCCGGGCGGTCATTTGCCGCCTCAGAGTTATCGCACCGACAGCGCCGATCACATCCTATAATTTGGCCGGAATTATCGTTTGCGTAGCGGGGCGTTGATCCCTATATGCAGCGCTCGTTTCGCCGGACCCGACAACCGGCGCATCAAGGCAAACCATCCCCACAGGCCAGCTCCGAAAGCCCCTGACACACGACCACACAGCCCACGAAAGGCCCCAGCCCGATGAGTGAACCGAAGACGGTCTATCCCAGTACATCGGCGCTGATTGCCGCCGAGGCCCCGGACTTTCCCAGCTTCCTGTTCTCGGAAAGAGAGTTGGTGAAGGCCAAGAAGGTGTTCAAGAAGGGCTTTGACGGGCTTTTGACCTATGCGGTCAAGTGCAACCCCTCGCCCCACATCATCGAGGTGCTGCATCGCGAGGGGCTGAAGGCTTTCGACGTCGCCTCGAACACCGAGATGGCGCTGATCCAGAAATACGCGCCCGGCGCGGTGATGCATTACAACAACCCCATCAAGTCGCGCCGCGAGATCGAGCGCGCCTATGAGGAATTCGGGGTCCGTTCGTTCACCATCGACCATCCGGCCCAGCTGGACCAGCTGGCCGCCGTGGTGGCGCCGTCGCGCGATGTCGAGGTGACCACACGGTTCAAGGCCGGCAAAGCGCTCAAATCCTATGATTTCGGCACCAAGTTCGGCGTGCTGGAACAAGGCGCTGTCGAAATCACCCAGATGGTCTCGCAGATGGGCTATGCGCCGAGCCTGTGCTTCCATGTCGGCAGCCAGTGCGAAGATGCCTATGCCTATGAGCGGCACATCGCGGCAGCGGCGCGCATTGCCAGCGAATCGAACATCGAGCTCAAGCGCCTCAATATCGGGGGCGGCTTCCCGGCGCCCTACCCCACGAGCTCGGCCCCGCCGATGGACTATTATTTCGACACCATCCGCACCGCGGTCGAGGACAATTTCGGCAAATCCGCGCCCGAGCTCATCGCCGAGCCGGGCCGCGCCATGGTGACGTCCTCGACCTCGCTGCTGCTGCGCGTCAAGCATCAGCGCGGCGGGCTCTCGGTCTATGTCAATGATGGGGCCTATGGCGCGCTGATGGAAGTGAAGTTCATGGACTTCACCCCGCCGGTGCGTGTGTGGCGCGGTGCGCGCGTGCACGACAATGACGGGCAGTTCGAAGGTTTCACCATCTTCGGGCCCACCTGCGACAGCTATGACGTGCTGCCGCAGACCTTCATGCTGCCGTCGGACATCGATGAGGACGACTGGATCGAGTTCGGGCTGATGGGCGCCTATACCCAGGCCTCGCTGACCCCGTTCAACGGCTTCGATCGCCGCGATCAGTATTGGGTTGACGAAGTCTATACCGGCAAGGACGTGGCCCCGGCCGAGTAAGCCGCCTTGTGTTGACCAAGAGGGCCTGCCCGTGACCGCCCGGGCGGGCCCTTGCTTTTGTGGATCGACTGCCAATGGCTAACATCCCGCCCCTTGAGACACTCGGCCGCCGCATCGCCATTCTGGGCCCGTCGAATGCTGGCAAATCCACGCTGGCCGTGGCCCTCGCCGAAAGGCTCGGCGTGCCGGCCTTCCACATCGACCAGTTTCGCCACCAACCGGGAACCGACTGGCAGCAGCGCCCCGAGTCCGATTTCATTGCCCTGCACGAAGAGGCAATCGCCCGGCCAGAATGGGTGATGGATGGCGGCTATTCCGTCCTGCTCCCCAGCCGGATGCGGAGGGCAACGGGGATCATCGTGCTCGATGACAATCACTGGCTGCGGCTCGGACGATATTTCCGCCGCACGCTTTCGGGAGGAGCAAGAGCGGGGGGCCTCGCGGGTGCGCGGGACAGCGTGAAATGGGAAATGATCCGCTGGATCTGGGTGACCCGGAACACGGTGGAAAAATATCGACAGATGGCCCGCCAATCGGGCCTGCCCCATCACTTCTGCGCGTCGCTGGCCGATGTCAGGATGCTTTACATCGCGTGGGGGCTGACACCGCCACGGTAGACTTGGATGCCCTGCACGATCAGGCCTTCGCCACCTTCGGCTTGGGCTTGCACAGGCCGAGGCGCAGCGCGCTTTCGGCAGAGGCGAGAATGGCTTCCTTACCGGAGCGATAGGGGCGGCCCAGCAGCGCCTCGCTCTTTGTCCGATCGTAGTGCTTTTCGTTGCCGATATCGTTGATGATCTGGCGGGCCGGGCCGCCGAAGCGCGCAAGAAGGCCGATGAGCCAATCCGGTACCGTGCGGATCGTCACCTCATATTGCGGATAGGCCTCGCGCAGCACGTCACCGACGCCGGTGAAGGGCACATATTCGGCGGTGGCCAGATAGCGCTCTCCTGCCGCTTCGGGCCGCAGCAGGGCCGCCACATGCAGAGCGGCCACATCGCGCACATCGACGACCGCAAAGCCGTTGGACGGCATAGCCGGCGTCGTGCCATCAAGCAGGCCGGTAACCATCTGGATGGAAATGGACGCATCATCGTCGAGCGCCGGCCCGATGATCGCACCGGGATGGATGGTGGTGAGGTCGATGCCATTGGCGCGGCAGAACGACCAGGCGCTCTGTTCGGCCCGCGTCTTGCCGATGCAATAGGCCCAGGTGAACTTCATGCCATCGAGATTGGTGTGGAAGGTCTCGTCATAGACCTTCTTGCCGCTCACCTGACCATGGCCATAGCCGACGGTGGCGATCGAGGACGTCATGACGATGCGGGTGATGCCGGCATCGCGGGCAAAGCGCAGAACCCGCTCCGTGCCCTCGACGGCGGGGCGGATGACGAGGCTCGAATCGCGCGGCTCATCGCCACGAATGACGGTGGCCACGTGCATGACGGCGGCGACGCCCCGCATGGCATCGGGCCAGCCCTTGTCGGCCAGCAGGTCTACATACGCAAATGACAGCCGGGACAGGGAGTCTCCGCCCACCTCAACTGTCACCGCCTTGCGCACCTGCTCAGCCTTGGCTTCGCTGCGCACGGTTCCGCGCACCGAAAATCCGGCGCGGAGCAGTTCGATGACCGTCCATTTGCCGACAAAGCCGCTGGCCCCCGTGACCAGCACCAGTCCCCTGCCCTCGCCTGCCATGACGGCGTCCTCCCTCGCGAAAACAAAAAGGCGGCTCCGGATCGCTCCGAAGCCGCCCGAACTCTAGCAGAAGCCGCGACGGAGCGGCTCCCCTGCCGCGCAGATCACGCGGCTTCCGTCTCATCGTCGGAGACGCGTTCCTGCACCGGACCCGAATCGAGGCCCTTGGCGTTGACGTCGCGGTCGACCAGCTCGATGACGGCGCGCTCGGCATTGTCGCCATAGCGGAAGCCGGCCTTGAGGATGCGGGTGTAGCCACCCTGACGATCCTTGTAGCGCGGGCCGATGACGGCGAAGAGCTTGGCCACCTGGGCCTCGTCGCGGATCTGGGCGATGGCCTGGCGGCGGGCATGCAGATCACCACGCTTGCCGAGTGTGATCAGCTTCTCGACGATCGGCCGCAGTTCCTTGGCCTTGGGCAGGGTCGTGACGATCTGCTCATGCTTGATCAGCGCGGCGGACATGTTGGCGAACATGGCCTTGCGGTGGCTGGCAGTGCGGTTGAGTTTGCGGTTGGCAAATCCGTGGCGCATTTTCTAGTCTCCCTCAATCGGGCGCGCCACGAAGGCGCTTTGTGGTTGGTAGCTGTGGCGCTTAATAATGGTCTTCGTAGCGCTTGGCCAGATCGTCGATGTTCTCGGGCGGCCAGTTGGCCACGTCCATGCCCAGGTGCAGACCCATCTGGGCGAGAACTTCCTTGATCTCGTTGAGCGACTTGCGACCGAAATTCGGCGTGCGCAGCATCTCGGCTTCCGTCTTCTGGATGAGGTCGCCGATATAAACGATGTTGTCGTTCTTGAGGCAGTTGGCCGAACGGACGCTGAGCTCGAGCTCGTCGACCTTCTTGAGCAGAGCCGGGTTGAAGGCGAGTTCCGGGACGGCGTCCTGGGCCTTCTCCTTGCTGGGCTCTTCGAAATTGACGAAGACGGTCAGCTGATCCTGAAGGATGCGCGCAGCGTAAGCCACTGCATCCTCGGGCGAAATCGAGCCATTGGTCTCAACCTGCAGGGTCAGCTTGTCCTTGTCGAGGCTCTCGCCGGCGCGGGTCGCCTCCACCTTGTAGGAGACGCGACGAACGGGCGAGAACAGAGCATCGACCGGGATATAGCCGATCGGGGCATCATCGGGACGATTGCGATCGGCCGGGACGTAGCCCTTGCCGGTGTTGACCGTGAACTCGATGTTGATCTCGGCACCATCGTCGAGATGGCAAAGCACGAGCTCGGGGTTGAGCACCTCGATATCGCCCGAAACGCGAATGTCCCCGGCATGCACGGCACCGGGACCCTGCTTGGAGAGCGCCAGACGCTTCGGACCCTCGCCGCCCATCTTGACGGCGATTTCCTTGACGTTGAGCACGAGATCGGTAATGTCCTCACGAACGCCGGGCAGCGACGAGAACTCGTGCAGCACGCCGTCGATCTGCATGGCGGTGACAGCAGCACCCTGCAGCGACGACAGGAGAACGCGGCGCAGGGCATTGCCCAGAGTCAGACCATAGCCGCGCTCCAGCGGCTCGGCGATGACCGAGGCGACGCGCGGGTTATCAGCCCCCGAAACGATCTCCAGCTTGGTCGGCTTGATGAGTTCCTGCCAGTTCCTCTGGATGGTCACGGTGTGATCCTTTCAATTGCACGGCCGCAGGCCGCTATCCGCAAAGGCTAACGCCGCCCCCGGCAGTGGCCGGCCGGGAGCCAGACCCGACGATCAGACGCGGCGGCGCTTGCGCGGCCGGCAACCATTATGCGGGATCGACGTGACGTCGCGGATGGAAGTGACATTGAAGCCGGCAGCCTGCAGCGCGCGCAGTGCAGATTCACGCCCCGAACCGGGACCGCGAACCTCGACCTCGAGGGTCTTCATGCCATGTTCCTGCGCCTTGCGGGCGGCATCTTCAGCCGCAACCTGGGCGGCATAGGGGGTGGACTTGCGCGACCCCTTGAACCCCATCACGCCCGAGGACGACCACGAAATGGTGTTGCCCTGCACGTCGGTGATGGTCACCATGGTGTTGTTGAACGACGCATTCACATGCGCGACGCCATTGGTGATGTTCTTGCGTTCCTTGCGACGAACGCGAGCGACTTCAGCTTTTGCCAATTCTTTTCCTCAATTCGATATCTGCGCCGCCGTAGCACCAGCGGCTCCACCGGGTCGAGCCTGCCCCGGCACATGCACGGGGCCCTTGTGGCCGCAACCCATCATCACAGACGCAGCCGGCAACCGCCGGCGACGCCTTACTTCTTCTTGCCGGCGATCGGCTTGGCCGGACCCTTGCGGGTGCGGGCATTGGTGTGGGTGCGCTGGCCGCGGACCGGAAGGCCACGACGGTGACGCAGGCCACGATAGTTGCCGAGATCCATCAGCCGCTTAATGTTCATGGCGACGCCACGACGCAGATCACCTTCCACGACATAGTCGCGATCGATGGTCTCACGGATCTGGATGACTTCGGCGTCGGTCAACTGGTTGACGCGACGATCGGCCGGAATGCCGACCTTCTCACAGATCTCGGCGGCGAACTGCTCGCCGATCCCATGGATGTACTGAAGCGCGATGATCACGCGCTTGTTGGTTGGGATATTGACGCCAGCGATACGGGCCACGTCCGCTCTCCTTCTACCGGTCCGGGGAGGCCCCGCGCCGAATAACAACAACAAGGGACCGGACCCCGATCCCCGCTCTTACGGGGAACCGAACCCAGCCCTATGAATCCATGAGACTGGCGCGGTTCTTAAGGGGCCATGCCGACAATGTCAACTGCCGGCCGACCCGTCATTAACGTTTCGGCAACGCGGCCCCTCGACCCCGTCGCACGATTCTGTATCCAGGCGACAGGGCCGAACGCGACCCCGCCTCCCCTATCGACCGACGGCCGACCGAATTGCGGCGGTGACCGCCTCGACCGGCTGCGTACCATCCACCGAACGCAGCATACCCTTGCCACGATAGTAGGACACCAGCGGCGCCGTCTGCTCGCCATAGACGCGGAGCCGGTTGCGCAGAACCTGCTCGTTGTCGTCGGCACGCGCGCCGCCCGATTCCTGGGCCCGCTTGGCGATACGGCCGACGAGGATATCGGCATCTGCCGTGATCTCGATGGCCGCGTCGAGCGTCATGCCCTTTTCGGCCAGCATCTCGCCCAGCGCCTCGGCTTGGGCGATGGTGCGGGGAAACCCGTCAAGGATGAAGCCGGGACGGCAATCTTCCGCATCGAGGCGCTCGGAGACGATGCCGTTGACGATATCGTCCGAGACAAGGTCACCGCGATCGACGATCGCCTTGGCGGCAAGACCGAGATCGGTCTTGGCAGCAATGGCCGAGCGCAGGATATCGCCCGTCGACAGCTGGGGAATGCCGAAGGCTTCGACGAGGATCTTCGCCTGCGTACCCTTGCCTACCCCGGGTGGCCCCAGAAGAATAACCCTCATCTCCGCTTCCCTCCCAGACGCGACTTCTTCACGAGCCCCTCATATTGTTGAGCGATGAGGTGGCTCTGGATCTGGCTGACCGTATCCAGTGTCACCGTCACGATGATCAGCAGCGACGTTCCGCCAATGAACTGGCTGATGTTGAGCTGGCTGAACATGACCTCGGGGATGAGCGCCACGACGGTGAGATAGGCCGCGCCGACAACGGTGATGCGGGTCAGCACATAGTCGATGTGCTGGGCGGTGCGCTCACCCGGACGGATGCCCGGAATGAAGCCGCCGGAACGCTTGAGGTTGTCGGCCGTGTCGGACGGATTGAAGACGATCGAGGTGTAAAAGAAGGCAAAGAAGACGATGAACACCGCGAACAGGGCCAGATAGAGCGGCTGGCCGCGCCCGAGCAGCGCCGCCGTCACCTGCAGCCATTGCGGTGCGTCGCCCTGGCTGGCGAAGGACGCGATGGTGGCCGGCAGCAGCAGCAGCGACGATCCGAAGATCACCGGGATCACGCCCGAGGTGTTGAGCTTGAGCGGTAGGTGCGACGTGTCGCCCTGGAACATCTTGTTGCCGACCTGGCGCTTCGGATACTGGATCAACAGCCGGCGCTGGGCGCGTTCGAAGAACACGATGACCGCGATGACGACGATGGCAAGCACCAGCATGCCGACGACGGCAAGGGTCGGGAGCGCGCCGGTTCGCGAGAGCTCGAGGGTCTGGGCGATGGTCGCCGGCAGGTTGGCGACGATACCGGCAAAGATGATGAGCGAAATGCCGTTCCCGATCCCGCGGGCGGTGATCTGCTCACCGAGCCACATCAGGAACATCGTGCCGCCTACAAGGGTGATCACGGTGGAAATGCGGAAGAACCAACCGGGATCGAGCACGACGCCCGGGCTCGCCTCGAGACCGATGGCGATGCCATAGGCCTGGACCGCGCAGAACACCACGGCGAGATAGCGGGTGTACTGGTTGATCTTGCGGCGACCCGCCTCGCCTTCCTTCTTGAGGTCCTCAAGACGCTTCACCGAGGTGGCGAGCACCTGTATGACGATGGAGGCGGTGATGTAGGGAATGAGGTTGAGCGCGAAGATCGCCATGCGCTCGACGGCACCGCCGGCGAACATGTCGAACATGCCGACGACGCCCTGACGGGCCGTTTCGAAAGTGGCCGCATAGGCATCAGGATCGATGCCCGGAACCGGAATATAAGTCCCCAGGCGGTACACCAGCAGCACGCCTAGCGTGAACCAGATGCGCTGCTGAAGGGCCTTGGCCTTGGAGAAGGTGCCGAAACTGAGGTTCCTGGCGAGTTGCTCGGCTGCGGAGGCCATGAGTCGCTTCCTATCCTGCGTGATGCGCAATCATGCCACGGGCGCCACTAAGGGCGCCCGTCGACTGCGCACAGTTGAGCCAGGTGCGGATCACGCCTCAGCAGGCTCTTCTGCCACAGGCATATCGACCTTGCCACCGGCCGCTTCAATAGCAGCGAGCGCGCCCTTGCTGGCATGGGCAACCTTGAACGACAGCTTCTGGGCGGTGAAGCCCTCGCCGCCGATCAGCCGCACGCCATCGAGCGGGCGACGGATGACGCCGGCCTTGACCAGAGCCTCGGCGTCGATGACGCCCTTGGCATCGAGCTTGCCGGAATCGATATAGGCCTGGAGCCGGTCGAGGCGAACGGCATTCCACTTCTTGGGGTTGTGCGCATTGAAGCCGCGCTTCGGCATGCGCATGTGGAGCGGCATCTGGCCACCCTCGAAGCCGTTGATGGCAACGCCCGAGCGCGCCGTCTGGCCCTTGCCGCCGCGGCCACCGGTCTTGCCGACACCCGAGCCGATGCCGCGCCCGATGCGGACGCGGGTCTTGTTGGCACCAGGATTATCGCGGAGGTCGTTCAAACGCGTCATTTGCGTCACCCTTCAGGTCTTCAAGTCGCCAGGCCCCAAAGGGCCGGCGAAACAGGTCTCAGTTCTCGCTGACGACGCGAACCAGATGCGGCAGCTTGCCGATCATGCCGCGCACTTCCGGAGTATCCTTCAGCGTCGAACGGCGATGCATCTTGTTGAGGCCCAGGCCCACCAGGGTGGCGCGCTGGTCCTTCTGGCGGCGGATCGGCGAGCCGATCTGCTCAACGGTCACGGTCTTCTCGGCCATGGTCGTAACTCCTTACCCCGGGGCTCAGGCTTCAGCCGAAGCTTCGCCACGGCGGGCCTGCAGCTCGGACACCTTGAGGCCACGACGGGCCGCAACCGAACGCGGGCTATCGACGCGCTTCAGCGCATCGAAGGTGGCGCGCACCATGTTGTAGGGATTGGCGGTGCCCTGCGACTTGGCGACGATGTCGTTGATGCCAAGCGTCTCGAACACGGCGCGCATCGGACCACCGGCGATGATGCCGGTACCCGGGACGGCGGCGCGCAGGATGACGCGCCCTGCCCCGTGACGGCCCACCACATCATGGTGCAGCGTGCGGGCTTCGCGCAGCGGGACGCGGATGAGCTGGCGCTTGGCCTGCTCGGTCGCCTTGCGGATCGCCTCGGGAACTTCACGGGCCTTGCCGTGACCAAAGCCGACGCGGCCCTTCTGATCACCCACGACCACGAGCGCGGCGAAACCGAAACGCCGGCCACCCTTGACCACCTTGGCCACGCGATTGATGTGCACCAGGCGGTCGATGAACTCGCTCTCGCGCTCTTGTACGTCTCTCATCGGTTCAGCTCTTTTCTCGTTGCCTGGGTCAGAACTTCAGGCCGCCTTCGCGGGCAGCGTCCGCGAGGGCCTTGACCCGGCCATGATAGATATAGGCGCCGCGGTCGAAGACCACTTCGCTCACATTGGCTGCAAGACCGCGCTCGGCGATCAGGGCGCCGATGCGGGCAGCAGCCTCGGCGGTGCCGCCATTGGCGAGCTCGCCACGCACATCCTTTTCGAGGGTCGAGGCGGCCGCGAGGGTGCGACCGGACGCATCGTCGATGATCTGCACATAGATGTTCTTGTCAGAACGGAAAACGCTGAGCCGGGGGCGCCCGTTGGCACGCGCCTTGATGGCGCGCCGAACCCGAGCCTTACGGCGTTCCGATCCCTTGAGACTGGTGGCCATTGCGGGCGCTCCTTACTTCTTCTTGCCTTCCTTACGGAAGATGACTTCGCCCGTATAACGGACGCCCTTGCCCTTGTAGGGTTCGGGTTTGCGATAGGCGCGGATATTGGCCGCAACCTGGCCGACCTGCTGCTTGTCCGAACCGACGATGAGGACTTCCGTGGGAGTCGTCGTCGAGATCGTGATTCCCGCCGGGGTCTCGTACACCACTTCGTGGCTATAACCCAGAGAGAGCTTGAGATCCTTGCCCTGCATGGCAGCGCGGTAACCGACGCCCTGGATGGTCAGCTTCTTCTGGAAGCCGGCGCTGACGCCCTGGACCATGTTGTTGATCAGGGCGCGAGTGGTGCCCCAGGCGGCACGGGCGAAGGCCGTGTCGTTGGTGGGTTCGATGACGATGCCATCGTCGCTCTGCCGTGCGTTCACGACATCCATCAGCGTCAGGCTCTGCTCGCCCTTGGGTCCCTTTGCAGTGACCGTGCGATCAGAAATGGTAACCGTCACGCCGCTGACGGGGGGGATCGGCTTCTTGCCGGTACGGGACATCGTTCTAAACCCTTTGAGTCATCGTCTTACCAGCGTGGTCCAAGGCATCTGAGCCTTAGAACACGCGGCAGAGTACCTCGCCGCCCAGATTCTGGGCCTTAGCTTCATGGTCCGCCATCACGCCCTTGGGCGTGGACAGGATGGAAACGCCCAGGCCATTGGCCACGGACGGAATATTCTTGACCGACGAATAGACGCGACGGCCGGGACGCGACACGCGCTCGATGGTGCGGATGACCGGCTCGTTGTCGGAATACTTCAGCTCGATCTCGTAGGCCGGCTGGCCATTCTCGAGAGCGCCATCGGAGTAGCCGCGGATAAAGCCTTCCGACTTCAGCACGTCAAGCACACGACCGCGAAGGGTCGAGGCGGGGGTGGAGACCGAGGTCTTGCGACGCATCTGCGCGTTGCGGATGCGCGTCAGCATATCGCCGATCGGATCAGTAAGGGCCATTCTCTTCTCTCCTTACCAGCTCGACTTGACCATGCCGGGCACCTGCCCGAGATTGCCAAGCTCACGCAGGGCGATGCGGCTCAGCTTGAGCTTGCGGTAATACCCACGCGGACGACCCGAAACTTCGCAGCGATTGCGCACGCGCGTCTGCGACGAGTTGCGCGGAAGCTCGGCAAGCTTGAGCTGGGCCGCGAAACGCTCTTCAAGCGGCAGGCCCTGATCCTTGGTGACGGCCTTGAGCGCGGCGCGCTTGGCGGCATACTGCTTGGCGAGCTTGGCCCGGCGATTGTTCTTCTCGATGGAGCTGGTCTTTGCCATGAACTCTTCCTCTGCCTACCGTTACTGCCGGAAGGGGAAATTGAACGCCTTGAGCAGCGCGCGGGCCTCGTCGTCGGTCTGCGCGGTGGTGCAGATCACGATATCCATACCCCAGACCTGATCGATCTGATCATAATTGATCTCGGGGAAGATGATGTGTTCCTTGATGCCCATGGCATAGTTGCCACGACCATCGAAGGCCTTGCCGTTGAGGCCGCGGAAGTCGCGGACGCGGGGCAACGCCACGTTCACCAGGCGGTCGAGGAACTCGTACATGCGCGTCTTGCGCAGCGTGACCTTGACGCCAAGCGGCATGTTCTCGCGCACCTTGAAGCCGGCGATCGACTTGCGGGCATGCGTGATCACTGGCTTCTGGCCGGCGATGCGCTCGAGATCGGCGGCAGCAGCGCGCACCTTCTTGGTGTCGTTGACGGCTTCGCCAACGCCCATGTTGAGCACGATCTTCTCGAGCTTGGGCACCTGCATCGGGTTGGTGTACCCGAAATCCTTCACAAGGCCGGCGCGAATGGCGTTGTCATACTCGGTCCGCAGACGCGGAATGTAGGCCTCAGCCATCGATCAGATCTCCCGTCGTCTTGGCGAAACGACGCTTCTTGCCATCCTCGATCTTGAAACCGACGCGGGCCGGCTTGCCATTGGCATCGGCCACGGCGAGGTTCGAGATGTGGATGGGCGCTTCACGGGTATAGATGCCCGCATCCTGAGATGCGGTCTGCTTGGTGTGGCGGCGCACCAGGTTGATGCCCTGCACGACAGCGCGATCCTCGGTGGGGATGACCTGCATCACCTGACCGGTCTTGCCCTTGTCCTTGCCGGCAAGGATGACGACCTTGTCGCCCTTCTTGATCTTAGCAGCCATTACAGCACCTCCGGTGCCAGCGAAATGATCTTCATGTGGTTGCGCGAGCGCAATTCACGCGGCACCGGCCCGAAGATACGCGTGCCGATCGGCTCGGACTGATTGTTGATCAGCACGGCGGCGTTGCGGTCGAAGCGGATGATGGAGCCGTCAGCGCGACGCACCGGGAACGCGGTGCGGACCACGACGGCCTTCATGACCTGGCCCTTCTTCACGCGGCCGCGGGGGATAGCGTCCTTGACGGAGACAACGATGATGTCGCCCACCGACGCATATTTGCGATGCGAGCCGCCCAGCACCTTGATGCACATGACACGACGCGCGCCGGAATTATCCGCGACGTCGAGATTGGATTGCATCTGAATCATGACTGGATGCCTTCTTGGTTCTGCTTGAGGCGCGCGCCACCCGGCCGGCCCCTCTTCTCATTCACGCGTTCGGTACGAGCGTCCAGCGCTTGTTCTTGCTGATCGGAGCGCATTCCTCGATCCATACCGTGTCCCCGACCTTCGCCACACCGGCGTCATCATGGGCATGGTACTTCTTGGAACGACGCACCGTCTTCTTGAGCACCGGGTGGGTGAAGCGACGCTCCACGCGCACCACGATGGTCTTCTCATTGGCGTCGGAGACCACCGTCCCCTGCAGCAGGCGTTTGGGCATGGCTGGCTCCTTACTTCTCGGCCTTCTCGCCCAGGATCGTCTTGATCCGCGCGATTTCGCGACGGACCTCACGCACCCTGGACGGCGATTCGAGCTGCTGGGTAGCACGCTGGAACCGCAGATTGAACTGTTCCTTCTTGAGCGAGAGGAGAGCGTCCTTCAACTCGTCGGGGGTCTTTGCCCGGAGATCACTGGCAGCCATGTCTCTCGTTCCTTAGTCGGCGATGCGGGTCACGACCCGCGTTACGATCGGCAGCTTCATGGCACCGAGGCGCAGCGCCTCCTTGGCCACATCTTCAGCCACCCCGTCAACCTCAAAGAGGATGCGACCCGGCTTAACGCGCGCCGCCCAGTATTCCACCGAACCCTTGCCCTTACCCATGCGGACTTCGGTCGGCTTCTTGGAAACCGGCACATCCGGGAAGACGCGGATCCAGACGCGACCCTGGCGCTTCATTTCGCGGGTGATCGCGCGGCGGGCCGCCTCGATCTGCCGCGCGGTCACGCGCTCGGGCTCCTGGGCCTTGAGGCCGAACTGGCCGAAATTGAGCTCGGTTCCACCCTTGGCCACACCGTGGATGCGGCCCTTGTGGGCCTTGCGGAACTTGGTGCGTTTTGGTTGCAGCATTTTCCCGGTGCCTTCTTAGTTGGCGGACGCGCGCTCGCGGCGCTGTCCCTGGCCTTCGCCACCGCCTTCGGTCGCGCGGCGCTCATGCGCCGAAGGATCATGCTCGAGCACTTCGCCCTTGAAGATCCACACCTTGACGCCGATGACGCCATAGGTGGTCGCAGCTTCGGCAGTGCCGTAGTCGATGTCCGCACGCAGCGTGTGCAGCGGAACGCGGCCTTCGCGGTACCATTCGGTGCGGGCGATGTCGGCCCCGCCGAGACGGCCCCCGACATTGACGCGGATACCACCGGCGCCCATGCGGATCGCGGTCTGCACCGCGCGCTTCATGGCACGACGGAATGCCACGCGACGCTCGAGCTGCTGGGCGATGCCCTGGGCCACGAGGGTCGCATCGGTCTCCGGCTTGCGCACTTCAACGATGTTGATGTGCACCTCGCTGTCGGTGAACTTCTTCACCTTGGCGCGGATCTTGTCGATGTCAGCGCCCTTCTTGCCGATCACAATGCCCGGACGGGCGGTGTGGATCGACACGCGGCACTTGCGGTGCGGACGCTCGATGACGATCTTGCTGACCGCGGCCTGCTTGAGATCCTTCATCAGGGTCTCGCGGATCTTGAGATCCTCCTGCAGCAGGTTGCCGTACTCACCCTTGCTGGCATACCAGCGGGAGTCCCAGGTCCGGTTGATGCCGAGGCGCAGACCGATTGGATTGATCTTCTGACCCATTATGCGCTCTCCTGCACTTCACGGACGACGATGGTCAGGTGCGAGAAGGGCTTCTCCACGCGGGCCGACCGGCCGCGGCCACGGGCCATGAACCGCTTCATGACGAGCGAGTCCCCGACATAGGCTTCCGCGACGACGAGGGCGTCGGGATCCAGACCATGATTGTTCTCGGCGTTGGCAATGGCGCTCTCGAGCGTCTTGCGCACCGGGCCGGCGATCCGCTTGCGCGAGAAGGAGAGTTCGGCCAGGGCCTTGTCTACCTTCTTGCCACGGATGAGCTGGGCGACCAGGTTGAGCTTCTGGCCCGACGTGCGCAGCATGCGCAGCACGGCCTTGGCCTCAGTGTCCTTGAGCCCGCGCGGGTTTTTCGGCTTGCCCATCGTTACTTCCTCTTGGCCTTCTTGTCGGCCTGGTGCCCGTAATAGGTACGGGTGGGCGCGAACTCGCCGAACTTGTGGCCGATCATGTCTTCGGAGACGTTCACCGGCACATGCTTGTGGCCGTTGTGGACACCGAAGGTCAGGCCCACGAACTGCGGCAGGATCGTCGAGCGACGGCTCCAGATCTTGATCGTTTCATTACGGCCGCTCTCACGCGACTTCTCCGCCTTCTTGAGCAGATAGCCGTCGACGAACGGGCCCTTCCAAAGCGAACGGGTCATGGCTTAACGGCCCTTCTTCACGTGGCGCGAGCGAACGATGAACTTGTCCGTCGCCTTGTTTGAACGCGTCTTCTTGCCCTTGGTCGGCTTGCCCCACGGGGTCACCGGGTGACGGCCACCAGAGGTACGGCCTTCACCACCACCATGCGGGTGATCGACCGGGTTCATGGTCACGCCGCGGTTGACGGGCTTGCGACCGAGCCAGCGATTACGACCGGCCTTGCCGATCGAGGTATTGGCGTGGTCGGGGTTGGACACGGCACCGACCGTGGCAAGGCACGAGCCATGCACGCGGCGCTGCTCGCCCGAGTTGAGGCGCAGGATGGCCCAGCCGCTGTCGCGGCCGACATACTGTGCATAGGCACCGGCAGAGCGCGCGATCTGACCGCCCTTGCGGGGCTTCATCTCGACATTGTGCACGATGGTGCCGACCGGCATGCGCTCGAGCGGCATGGCATTGCCGGGCTTCACGTCGACGGTGGACAGCGAGGAGATGACCTTGTCACCGGCCGCCAGACGCTGCGGCGCGATGATGTAGGCCTGCTCGCCATCGGGATAGTTCACCAGGGCGATGAAGGCGGTGCGGTTCGGATCATATTCCAGGCGCTCGACCGTCGCGACTTCGTCGAAACGAACGCGCTTGAAGTCGACCATGCGGTAGGAACGCTTGTGCCCGCCGCCGCGATGATAGGCCGTGATGCGACCGCGATTGTTGCGGCCACCGGTGCCGTTGAGACCTTCGGTAAGGCCCTTGACCGGCTTGCCCTTCCACAGTTCGGAACGATCCGTGGTGATCAGCTGCCGCATGCCCGGCGAGGTCGGATTGTAAGTCTTGAGACCCATTCTGCTCTCTCCCTCGCCTTAGACGCCGGAAGCGATGTCGATGGACTGGCCGTCCACGAGAGTGACAATCGCCTTCTTGACGTCGTTGCGCACGCCGGGACGTCCGCGGAAACGCTTGTGCTTGCCCTTGCGGACCAGCGTGTTGACCGCCTTAACCTTCACCGAGAACAGGGCCTCGACGGCATCCTTGATCTCGGGCTTGGTGGCATCGATCGCGACATCGAACACGACCTGCCCGTTCTCGGAGGCCATCGTCGACTTCTCGGTGACGACCGGCGCGCGGATCACGTCGTAGTGGGTGTACTTGCTCATGCGAACCGCGCCTCCAGCGCTTCGAGCGCAGCCTTGGTCAGCACCAGCTTGTTCCGGCGCAGGATGTCGACCACGTTGATGCCCTGGACGGGCAGAACGTCGATCTGCGGAATGTTACGCGCCGCCAGAGCGAAGTTCTTGTCCACCTCGGCCCCGTCGATGATCAGCGCGTTGAGCCATTCGAGCTTGCCGAACTGCAGGCGCAGCGCGGCAGTCTTGGGCTCGGACTGAGCGACGGTCTCGACCACGATCAGCTCGCCGGCCTGGGCCTTCGCCGAAAGGGCATGACGCAGGGCCAGTGCACGGACCTTCTTGGGAAGATCGATGGCATGGCTGCGCGGCGTCGGGCCGAACGCACGACCGCCACCGCGGAACTGCGGAGCGGAGCGAGCGCCGTGACGGGCAACACCGCCACCCTTCTGCTTGCCGAACTTCTTCTTGGTCAGAGCGATCTCTGACCGATTCTTGACGTCATGGGTACCAGACATTGCTTTAAGCTGCTGGTAACGGACCATACGGTGCAGGATGTCGATGCGCGGCTCGAGGCCGAACACAGCATCACTCAGCGTCACCGAACCGGCCGACGCGCCATCCAGGGTTGTGACCTGAAGTTCCATCACTTGCTCTCCCCGGTGCTATCGGCTGCCGGCTTGAACGAGCCAGGCACGGCAATGCCTTCGGGGGCCTTCCGCTTCACCGCATCGCGGATCATGATCCAGCCGCCCTTGGCGCCCGGAACCGACCCCTGAACCATGATCAGGCCGCGCTCGACATCGGTCTTGATGACCTTGAGGTTCTGCGTGGTCACCCTCTCGTCACCGAGATGGCCGGCCATCTTCTTGCCCTTAAACACCTTGCCCGGATCCTGCCGCTGACCGGTGGAGCCGTGCGAACGGTGCGAAACCGACACGCCGTGAGACGCACGAAGGCCGCCGAAATTCCAGCGCTTCATGCCGCCGGCGAAGCCCTTGCCGATCGAGGTGCCGGTGACATCCACCAGCTGGCCGGGAAGGAAATGGTCTGCCTGCATCTGGGCGCCCACTTCGATCAGGTTGTCGGCATCGACGCGGAACTCGACGACCTTGCGCTTGGGCTCGACCTTGGCAATGGCGAACTGGCCGCGCTGCGCCTTCGCCGTATTCTTTGCCTTGGCGGCGCCGGCGCCGAGCTGGAGGGCGGTATAGCCATCCTTCTCCTGCGTGCGCTGACCCACCACCTGGCAGTTCTGCAGCCCGAGCACCGTGACGGGCACATGGGCGCCATCCTCGGTGAAGATCCGGGTCATGCCCAGCTTCTGTGCGATCACACCAGAACGCATCGGTTGTTACCTTCTTTCATTGGCACTGATCGGGTCATTGCGAAGAGGACCCTATGGATGATCAGCGCGAAAACCCTCAGAGCTTGATTTCGACGTCGACGCCGGCGGCGAGATCGAGCTTCATCAGCGCGTCCACGGTCTGCGGAGTGGGATCCACGATGTCCAGAAGACGCTTGTGGGTCCGGATCTCGAACTGCTCGCGCGACTTCTTGTCGATGTGCGGGGAGCGGTTGACCGTAAATTTCTCAATTCGCGTCGGCAGCGGGATCGGTCCCCGCACCTGCGCACCCGTCCGCTTCGCCGTGTTCACGATCTCACGGGTCGAGCTATCCAGGACGCGATGGTCAAACGCCTTGAGCCGGATGCGAATATTTTGACCGTTCATCTTGCTTTCCTAGCGAAAAATGAACGCGGCGCACAACGAGGCGCGCCGCGCCCTGGATGTCCAGGCCTTACTTCAGGATCTTGGCGACGACGCCGGCGCCCACCGTACGGCCACCCTCACGGATAGCGAAGCGGAGCTTTTCTTCCATCGCGATCGGCACGATCAGCTGAACGTTGATATTCACGTTGTCGCCCGGCATCACCATCTCGGTGCCTTCCGGCAGCGTCACGATGCCGGTCACGTCGGTGGTGCGGAAGTAGAACTGCGGACGATAGTTCGCAAAGAACGGCGTATGACGACCGCCCTCTTCCTTGGTCAGGATGTAGGCTTCGGCAACGAAGTCCGTGTGCGGGGTAACGGAACCGGGCTTGCAGAGCACCTGGCCGCGCTCGACCTGCGAACGGTCGATACCACGGATCAGGGCACCGATGTTGTCGCCGGCCTGGCCCGAGTCGAGCAGCTTGCGGAACATCTCGACGCCGGTCACGGTCGTCTTCTGCGTCGCCTTCATGCCGACGATTTCGACTTCCTCGCCGACCTTCACGATGCCGCGCTCGACACGGCCGGTGACCACGGTACCGCGGCCCGAGATCGAGAACACGTCTTCGATCGGGAGCAGGAACGGCAGGTCAACCGGACGCTCCGGCTGCGGGATGTATTCGTCGACGTTGCGCATCAGCTCGAGAATGGCATCGTGGCCGAGCTTGGCATCGCCATTGTTGAGCGCCTCGGTGGCCGAGCCCTTGACGATCGGAATGTCGTCGCCGGGGAACTCGTAGGACGAGAGCAGCTCGCGCACTTCGAGCTCGACGAGCTCGAGCAGCTCGGGATCGTCGACCATGTCGCACTTGTTGAGGAAGACCACCAGGGCCGGCACGCCGACCTGACGGGCGAGCAGGATGTGCTCGCGGGTCTGGGGCATCGGGCCGTCGGCGGCGGACACGACCAGGATCGCACCGTCCATCTGGGCAGCGCCGGTGATCATGTTCTTCACATAGTCGGCGTGGCCCGGGCAGTCGACGTGAGCGTAGTGACGCTTCTCGGTCTCGTACTCGACGTGCGCGGTGTTGATGGTGATGCCGCGGGCCTTCTCTTCGGGGGCAGCGTCGATCTGGTCGTAGGCCTTGAAGGTCGCGCCACCGGTCTCAGCCAGCACCTTGGTGATCGCAGCGGTCAGCGACGTCTTCCCGTGGTCGACGTGACCAATGGTGCCGATGTTGCAGTGCGGCTTAGTGCGGGAAAACTTTTCCTTAGCCATCGCTCTTCTCCGTAATGCGCCGGTCGCAGAGGCCGGCAGTATCTCAATTGTCGTTATCGGCTCATGGCGAGCCGGGCGAGCGAGGCGAACCCCAACCGTCCCGGATCGACCGCTTGTCTATCAGGCGTACTTGGCCTGTACTTCCTGGGCCACAGCCGTCGGAACCTGCTCGTAATGGTCGAACGTCATGGTGTACTGCGCCCTGCCCTGGCTCATCGAGCGCAGCGAGTTCACATAGCCAAACATGTTGGCCAGGGGCACCATCGCGTCGATCACCTGAGCGATACCGCGAGACTCCGTGCCGCGGATCTGGCCGCGACGGGAGTTCAGGTCGCCGATGACGTCGCCGACATAGTCTTCCGGCGTCACGACTTCAACCCGCATGATCGGCTCGAGGATCTTCGGATCGGCCTTCTGCAGCGCCTCGCGGAAGCCCGCGCGGCCAGCGATTTCGAAGGCGAGGACCGAGGAGTCCACTTCGTGGTAGGCACCGTCGAGGAGCGTGAACTTCACGTCCACGATCGGGAAGCCGATCAGGATGCCCGAGCCCATGACGGACTCGACGCCCTTCGACACGCCCGGCACGTATTCCTTGGGCACCGAGCCACCGACGATGGCCGACTTGAACTCGAAACCCTTGCCGGGCTCGTTCGGCTCGATGGTGAACTTGATGCGGGCGAACTGGCCCGAACCGCCGGACTGCTTCTTGTGGGTGTAGTCGTGCTCGACCTTGCGGGACACGGCTTCACGATAGGCCACCTGCGGAGCGCCGATATTGGCTTCCACCTTGAACTCGCGGCGCATGCGGTCGACGATGATGTCGAGATGCAGTTCGCCCATGCCCGAGATGATGGTCTGGCCCGATTCCTCGTCGGTCTTGACGCGGAACGACGGATCCTCGGCAGCCAGGCGCGCAAGCGCCAGGCCCATCTTCTCCTGGTCGGCCTTCGACTTGGGCTCCACGGCGATGTCGATCACCGGCTCGGGGAACTCCATGCGCTCGAGGATCACCTTGTTGTTGGGATCCGAAAGCGTGTCGCCGGTCGTGGTATCCTTGAGGCCCACCACGGCGACGATGTCGCCGGCGAAGGCTTCAGTGATCTGCTCGCGCGAATTGGCGTGCATCTGGAACATGCGGCCGATGCGCTCGCGCTTTTCCTTGACCGTGTTCTCGAGCATCGCACCCTGCTCGATCTTGCCCGAGTAGATGCGGCAGAAGGTCAGCGAACCCATGTGCGGGTCGTTGGCGATCTTGAACGCCAGCATCGACAGCGGCTCGTTGTCGTCAGCGTGACGCTCGATCTCGGCTTCGGTCTTGACGTCGATGCCCTTGATGGCAGGGATGTCGATCGGCGAGGGCAGGAACTCCACGACGCCATCGAGCAGGGGCTGAACACCCTTGTTCTTGAAGGCCGAGCCGCAGAACACCGGGAACAGCGTCACGGCGCAGGTACCCTTGCGGATCAAGCGGCGAAGCGTGTCATTGTCCGGAACTTCGCCGTTGAGATAGGCCTCGAGGACCTCGTCGTCCATCTCGACCGCGGTCTCGATCAGCTTCTCACGATACTCTTCGGCGCGGGCCTGGAGATCTTCCGGAATGGCGACCACGTCCCATTGGGCGCCCAGCTCTTCATTGCGCCAAACGAGCGCATTCATCTCGATCAGGTCGACAACGCCCTTGAAGTCGTTCTCGGCGCCAATCGGAAGCTGCATCACCACCGGCTTGATGCCGAGGCGCTTGTCGAGGGTGTCGAGGCAGAAGTAGAAGTCGGCGCCGATCTTGTCCATCTTGTTGACGAAGATCAGGCGCGGAACGTTGTACTTGTCGGCCTGGCGCCAGACGGTCTCGGTCTGGGGCTCGACGCCCTGGTTGCCGTCGAGCAGCGCGATGGCGCCATCGAGAACACGCAGCGAACGCTCGACTTCAATGGTGAAGTCCACGTGGCCGGGCGTGTCGATGATGTTGAAACGGTGCATCACGCCATCACGACCCTTCCAGAAGGTGGTGGTGGCAGCCGAAGTGATGGTGATGCCGCGTTCCTGCTCCTGCTCCATCCAGTCCATGGTGGCGGCGCCATCATGAACTTCACCGATCTTGTGAGACTTGCCGGTGTAATAGAGCACGCGCTCGGTCGTGGTGGTCTTGCCGGCATCGATGTGGGCCATGATGCCGAAATTGCGGTAGCGTTCGATCGGGTACTCGCGGGCCATAACGGTCTCTCCTACCAGCGATAGTGCGAGAACGCGCGGTTGGCGTCGGCCATCCGGTGCGTGTCTTCGCGCTTCTTCACGGCCTGGCCGCGACCATTCATGGCATCCATGAGCTCGCCCGAAAGGCGCTCGCGCATGGTGTTCTCGCCGCGCTTGCGGGCGCTTTCGATCAGCCAGCGAATGGCCAGGGCCTGCTGACGATCGGTGCGCACTTCCACCGGAACCTGATAGGTGGCGCCACCAACACGACGCGACCGCACTTCGACGGCCGGACGGATGTTGTCGAGCGCGCCGTGGAAGACGTTGATCGGATCCTGGCGGGTCTTCTGCTGCACGATATCGAAGGCACCATAGACGATCGACTCGGCGACCGACTTCTTGCCGTCCTGCATCAGGGAGTTCATGAACTTGGTGACGACCAGATCGCCGAACTTGGGATCGGGGATGACGTCACGCTTCTCGGCGCGGTGGCGACGGGACATGGGAGGCTCTCCTTACTTCGGCCGCTTCGCGCCGTATTTCGAACGACGCTGCTTGCGATCCTTGACGCTCTGGGTGTCGAGGACGCCGCGCAGCACGTGGTAACGAACGCCCGGAAGATCACGCACACGACCGCCGCGAATGAGCACGACCGAGTGCTCCTGGAGGTTGTGGCCTTCGCCCGGGATATAGGAAATCACTTCACGCGAATTGGTCAGACGAACCTTCGCAACCTTGCGGAGCGCCGAGTTCGGCTTCTTCGGAGTCGTTGTATAGACGCGCGAGCAGACGCCGCGCTTCTGCGGGTTCGCCTCCATCGCCGGGACTTTGTTCCGCTTCGGCTTGGTGGTCCGAGGTTTGCGGATCAGCTGATTAATGGTCGGCATTGCGCTCTTTCCATCCGTCCAAATTCGCACTTACCAAGACGCAAGCAAACCAAAGCGGCGCCCGATCGATCCCCACACGGGAACCGCGACGCCTCTCATGCAGCGGACCACACCCCACGCGGGAGTGCGTTCATGCGCACATAGATTTGCTGTCGTCTCTACCGAACCAGTGTGTTTGAGGCTCTCGGATGCCCGCGCAGGCGGCAGACACCACTCAGACCCTCACGACCGACCGTTAAGGTATGGGCTGTTTATTGGTGTTGGCCGCCCCCGTCAAGGGAGTTTTCATGAAATCGCAGCAAGGCTGGGCTGTCCGGGGCGGGCAACGGCTCTTTGTGCGACCCCTGCCAAGAGTGTAAGACTAGGCGTGGCCCCGATCGGGTCTTTTGGCATAAAAGCAGGGAGTTCAACGCTTTGCAGCACAAAATGGCCTCTGTGGCCCTGCTCCTTGCGAGCATCGCCCTCCCCTCGTCGGTCCAGGCGCAGGCCGCCGGAGAGCAGATCATCGATGGCGGGGCCGTCGACACCGTTCTCGCGATTGCCCAGCGCCATGGCGATGCGACTCGCGAACACCAGATGAATGGCAATCCCGGCATCAGCGGGCGCATGGCCGACACCGACTATTACATCTATTTCGTCAATTGCGATTCGGAGGGCGTCTGCGAGGACATCAATTTCTACGCCGGATTCAGCGAATCGCAGCCGACGCTCGAATCGATCAACGAATGGAATCGCGACCGCCGCTTCGGGAAGGCCTATATCGACTACGAAGACGACGCCGTGATCGAGATGGATATCAATCTCGAATATGGCGTGACTGCCGACAATCTCGACGCCGGCTTCCTGGTCTGGGAGACGGTGCTCACCGAGTTCCGCACCCATATCGGCTACGAGTAAGCCGCCCCTGCTCTTCTCGTCGCTCATCGATATCCGGACGTGAAAAGGGGCCCCGCGGGGCCCCTTTCCTATTGCATGGATCGTCCGATCACTCGGCCGGTTCGGCGGGCGCTGGGATCGCGGCGGTTTCGGCCTGGCGGCGACGCTCCTCGAGGATGAGGTCGTCACGGCGCGAGGCAACGCGCTTGATCGAGGACGTGGAGGCGCCCGTGCCGGCCGGGATGAGACGGCCCACGATGACGTTCTCCTTGAGACCCTCGAGCAGGTCGGCCTTGCCCGAGACGGCCGCTTCGGTCAGCACGCGCGTCGTCTCCTGGAAGGAGGCGGCGGAGATGAACGAGCGGGTCTGCAGCGACGCCTTGGTGATGCCGAGCAGCACCGGGACGGCCTCGGCCGGCTTGCGGCCATCGGCCACCAGCTGGTCGTTGAGCTCGTCGAAGTCGAGTCGGTCGATCTGCTCGTCCTTGAGCAGGCCGGAATCGCCGGGATTGGTGATCTCGACCTTCTGCAGCATCTGGCGAACGATGACCTCGATGTGCTTGTCGTTGATCAGCACGCCCTGCAGGCGATAGACCTCCTGGATCTCGTTGACGAGATAGCGTGCCAGTTCCTCGACGCCCTTGATGGCAAGGATGTCGTGCGGAGCCGGGTTGCCATCGAGGATGTACTCGCCCTTCTCGATCGGATCACCTTCCTGCAGATGGAACGGCTTGCCCTTCGGGATCAGGTATTCGACCGGATCAGCACCCTCCTCGGTCGGCTCGATGATGACGCGACGCTTGTTCTTGTAGTCGCGTCCGAAGCGGATCGTGCCGTCGATCTCGGCGATGATGGCGTGATCCTTGGGACGACGAGCCTCGAACAGCTCGGCCACGCGCGGCAGACCGCCGGTGATGTCCTTGGTCTTGGCACTTTCGAGCGGGATACGAGCCAGAACGTCGCCGGGGGCAACCTTCTCGCCGGGCTCGACAGCGATAACCGCATCCACCGAGAGCAGATAGCGGGCATCGCCACCGCGCTCGACCTTGGCCACCGTGCCACCACGGGTGATCGCCAGTGCAGGACGCAGGCCTTCACCACGCTGGTTGGACCGCCAGTCGATGACGACGCGCTTGGTGAAGCCCGTCGTCTCGTCGGTGGTCTCGGCAACCGAGGACCCGTCGACGAGGTCTTCGAAGGCCACCTCGCCGTCGACTTCTGCCAGCACCGGACGGGTGTAGGGATCCCATTCGGCGATACGCTGGCCACGACGCACTTCGTCACCATCATCGACGCGGAGCTTCGCGCCATAGGTCACGCGGTGGGTGGTGCGGTCCTTGCCCTCGGCATCGACGATCGCGATCGTGACGTTGCGGCCCATGGCGATGAGCGCACCGCCCGAGACCTTGGCCACGTTGCGGTTGCGGATGACCACCTTGCCTTCTGCACCGGCCTCGAGGAACGAGGAGTCCACCACCTGCGCCGTGCCACCGATGTGGAAGGTGCGCATGGTGAGCTGGGTGCCCGGCTCCCCGATCGACTGGGCAGCGATGACGCCGACGGCCTCGCCGATATTGACCGGCGTGCCGCGGGCCAGATCGCGACCATAGCAGGCGGCGCAGCAGCCCTGGCGGAGATCGCAGGTCAGCGGCGACCGGATGCGCACGGTCTGGATCTTGGCGGCCTCGATGGCATCCACGTCCTTTTCCGAGAGCAGCGTGCCGCGCTTGGCCAGCAGATCCCCCGACAGCGGATGGAAGATGTCGTCGGCCGTGGTGCGACCCAGGATACGCTGACCGATCGAGGCCACGATCTGACCGGAGTCGATGATCGCCTCCATGGTCAGGCCGCGTTCGGTGCCGCAATCGAGCTCGGTGATGATCGAGTCCTGCGCCACGTCGACGAGACGCCGCGTCAGGTAACCCGAGTTCGCCGTCTTCAGCGCGGTATCGGCCAGACCCTTGCGGGCACCGTGGGTGGAGTTGAAGTACTCCAGCACGTTCAGGCCTTCCTTGAAGTTGGCGGTGATCGGGGTCTCGATGATCGAGCCGTCCGGACGCGCCATCAGGCCGCGCATGCCAGCGAGCTGCTTCATCTGCGCCGGCGAACCACGCGCGCCCGAATGGCTCATCATATAGACCGAGTTGATCGGCTTCTGGCGGCCGGTTTCCTTGTCGATGTGAACGGCAGCAATGCCCTTCATCATCTCCTCGGCGACCTTGTCACCGCACTTGGCCCAGGCGTCGACGACCTTGTTGTACTTTTCGCCCTGAGTGATCAGGCCGTCATTGTACTGCTGCTCGAACTCCTCGACCTGCTTCCTGGTGTCCTCCACGATCTTATACTTGGAGGCCGGGATCACCATGTCGTCCTTGCCGAACGAGATGCCGGCGCGGCAGGCATGCTTGAAGCCCAGATCCATGATGCGGTCGCAGAAGATCACCGTCTCCTTCTGACCGCAGCCACGGTAGACCGTGTCGATCATCTTGGAGATCATCTTCTTGGTCATCAGCTGGTTGCACGTCTCGTAGGGGACGGCGACGCTGAGCGGCAGGAGCTGCCCCATCATCATGCGGCCCGGCGAGGTCTCGACGATCTTGGTCGAGCGCTTGCCATCGGCATCCACGACCGCGACGCGGCCCTGGATCTTGGTGTGGACCGTGATGACGCCGCTGGCGAGCGCATGCTCGATCTCGCCCATGCTGGCAAAGGCCATGCCCTCGCCCGGCTCGTTCTCATACATCAGCGAGAGATGGTAGAGCCCGAGCACGATGTCCTGGGACGGCACGATGATCGGCTGGCCGTTGGCCGGGTGCAGGATGTTGTTGGTCGACATCATCAGCACGCGGGCTTCGAGCTGGGCTTCCAGCGAAAGCGGCACGTGCACGGCCATCTGGTCGCCGTCGAAGTCGGCGTTGAACGCCGCGCAAACGAGCGGGTGCAGCTGGATGGCCTTGCCCTCGATCAGATGCGGCTCGAAGGCCTGGATGCCGAGGCGGTGGAGCGTCGGGGCGCGGTTGAGCAGCACCGGATGCTCGCGGATGACCTCGTCGAGGATATCCCAGACTTCCGGCTTTTCCTTCTCGACCAGCTTCTTGGCCTGCTTGACCGTGGAGGAAAACCCCTTGGCCTCGAGGCGGCTGTAGATGAAGGGCTTGAAGAGCTCGAGCGCCATCTTCTTGGGCAGGCCGCACTGGTGCAGCTTGAGCTCGGGACCCACGGTGATCACCGAACGGCCCGAATAGTCGACGCGCTTGCCGAGCAGGTTCTGGCGGAACCGGCCCTGCTTGCCCTTGAGCATGTCGCTGAGCGACTTCAGCGGACGCTTGTTGGCGCCCGTGATGGTGCGGCCGCGACGGCCGTTGTCGAACAGCGCATCGACCGCTTCCTGAAGCATGCGCTTCTCGTTGCGGATGATGATGTCGGGCGCGCGCAGCTCGATGAGGCGCTTCAACCGGTTGTTGCGGTTGATGACGCGGCGGTAGAGATCGTTGAGATCGGAGGTCGCGAAACGACCGCCATCGAGCGGCACGAGCGGACGAAGCTCGGGCGGGATGACCGGAATGACGGTCATGATCATCCATTCCGGCTTGTTGCCCGAAACGATGAACTGCTCGACGATCTTGAGACGCTTGGCCAGCTTCTTGGGCTTGAGCTCGGTGGTGGCTTCCGCGATCTCGACGCGCAGGTCGGCGGCAAGCTTCTCGAGGTCGAGCGCCAGCAGGATGTCGCGAATGGCCTCGGCGCCGATCTTGGCGGTGAAGCTGTCGGCCCCATACTGGTCCTGGGCGTCGAGGTACTGCTCTTCGGTCAGCAACTCGTTGAGCGTGAACGGGGTCAGGCCCGGATCGAGCACGACATAGTGCTCGAAATAGAGGATGCGCTCGATATCCTTCAGCGTCATGTCGAGCAGAAGCGCGATGCGGCTCGGCAGCGACTTGAGGAACCAGATATGGGCGACGGGCGCGGCCAGCTCGATATGGCCCATGCGCTCGCGGCGCACGCGGCTCAGCGTCACTTCGACGCCGCACTTCTCGCAGATGACGCCCTTGAACTTCATGCGCTTGTACTTGCCGCACAAGCATTCATAGTCCTTCACAGGCCCGAAGATGCGCGCGCAGAACAGGCCGTCGCGCTCGGGCTTGAAGGTGCGGTAGTTGATGGTCTCAGGCTTCTTGATCTCGCCATAGGACCAGCTGAGGATCTTCTCCGGGCTGGCGATGTTGATCTTCATCTGATCGAACATCTGCGCAGGCATCTGCGGATTGAAGGGGTCCATCACGTGCTGATGATGATTCATCGTTCATCTCCTCGTTCCGTTGCTTCGGGCGGGCCAGGCCCGAAGCGCCATCGGAACAGGTTGAGGGGGAAGCTGCGGCCCGGCGGGGTTTATTCCGCCGCGGCCTGCGGAGGAGCGAGCTCCGCCTCTGCGGTGTTGTCGTTCAGCTCGCCGCCATCGGCGCCTTCGCCCATCTCGAGCTCGACATTGAGCCCGAGCGACCGGATTTCCTTGACGAGAACGTTGAAGCTCTCCGGAATGCCGGCTTCGAAGGTGTCGTCGCCGCGCACGATGGCCTCGTAGACCTTGGTGCGGCCAGCCACGTCGTCGGACTTGATGGTCAGCATTTCCTGCAGCGTGTAGGCGGCGCCATAGGCTTCGAGCGCCCACACCTCCATCTCGCCGAAGCGCTGGCCGCCAAACTGCGCCTTGCCGCCCAGCGGCTGCTGGGTAACGAGCGAGTACGGGCCGATCGAACGGGCGTGGATCTTGTCGTCCACGAGGTGGTGAAGCTTGAGCATATAGATATACCCAACCGTCACCTTGCGGTCGAAGCGCTCGCCGGTCCGGCCGTCATAGACGATCGACTGGCCCGAGCTGTCGAGCCCGGCGCGTTCCAGCATGTCGACGATATCGGCTTCCTTGGCGCCATCGAACACCGGAGTGGCGATCGAGATGCCCTTGGACAGGTGCTCGCCCATGCGCACCAGGCTGTCGTCGTCGAGGTCTTCCATCTGCGGGTCACCCGCAAACAGCGAACCCAGTTCCACGCGGAGCGGGGTGAGATCCCCCTTCTGGTGGTAACGGCGGACCATCTCGTCGATCTTCTTGCCGACGCCGGCGCAGGCCCAGCCCAGATGGGTCTCGAGGATCTGCCCCACATTCATGCGCGAGGGCACGCCGAGCGGGTTGAGCACGATGTCGACGGGCGTACCGTCGTCGAGATAGGGCATGTCCTCCTGCGGGACGATGCGGGACACCACGCCCTTGTTGCCGTGACGGCCGGCCATCTTGTCGCCCGGCTGCAGCTTGCGCTTGGTGGCGACGAAGACCTTGACCATCTTCATCACGCCCGGGGGCAGCTCGTCGCCGCGCTGGAGCTTGTCGACCTTGTCGATGAAGCGCTGCTCGAGCAGCTTGCGGCTCTCCTCGTACTGGGCGTGGAGCGCCTCCATCTCGGCCATCACCTTGTCGTCCTCGATGGCGAACTGCCACCACTTGGACCGCGGCTGGGCATCGAAGATGGCATCGTTGAGCCGGGTGCCGGGCACATAGCCCTTGGGACCAGCCGTGGCCGACTTGCCGAACAGCATCTCCTTGAGACGCGCATAGACGTTGCGGTCGAGGATCGACTGCTCGTCGTCACGGTCCTTGGCGAGGCGCTCGATTTCCTCGCGCTCGATCGCCATGGCACGCTCGTCCTTGTCGATGCCGTGGCGGTTAAAGACGCGCACTTCCACCACCGTGCCCGCATCGCCCGGGGGCACGCGCAGCGAGGTGTCACGCACGTCGGAGGCCTTCTCGCCGAAGATGGCGCGGAGGAGCTTCTCTTCCGGCGTCATCGGGCTTTCGCCCTTGGGCGTGATCTTGCCCACGAGGATGTCACCGGCCTGCACTTCGGCACCGATATGGACGATGCCGGCCTCGTCGAGGTTCTTGAGCGCTTCTTCCGAGACGTTCGGAATGTCGCGCGTGATTTCCTCGGGCCCGAGCTTGGTGTCGCGGGCCATCACTTCATATTCCTCGATATGGATCGAGGTGAAGACGTCCTGCATCGAGATCTTCTCGGAGAGCAGGATGGAATCTTCGAAGTTGTAGCCGTTCCAGGGCATGAACGCGACGAGCACGTTGCGCCCGAGCGCCAGATCACCCAGTTCGGTCGAGGGACCGTCGGCGATGATGTCGCCCTTTTCGACGTGGTCACCCACAACCACCAGCGGACGCTGGTTGATGCAGGTGGACTGGTTCGAGCGCTGGAACTTCATCAGGTTGTAGATGTCGACGCCCGACTTCGACGCATCGGTTTCTTCCGTTGCGCGAATGACGATACGGGTCGCGTCCACCTGGTCGACGATGCCCTTGCGCTTGGCCACGATGGCGGCGCCGGAATCGCGGGCCACCACCGGCTCCATGCCCGTGCCCACGAAGGGGGCCTCGGCACGCAGCAGCGGCACGGCCTGGCGCTGCATGTTCGAACCCATGAGCGCGCGGTTGGCGTCGTCGTTCTCGAGGAACGGAATGAGCGCGGCCGCCACCGAGACGATCTGCTTGGGCGACACGTCCATGAGGTCGACGAGTTCGCGCGGGGTCAGGCCGTTGTCGCCGGCATGGCGGGCAACCACCAGATCCTCGACCAGCGCACCGGCCGCGTCGACCTTGGCATTGGCCTGGGCGACGTAGTGCTTGGCCTCTTCCATGGCCGAGAGATAGACGACCTCGTCGGTCACCTTGCCATCGACGATCTTGCGATACGGGCTTTCGATGAAGCCGTATTTGTTGACGCGCGCGAAGGTCGAGAGCGAGTTGATGAGACCGATATTGGGGCCTTCGGGCGTCTCGATCGGGCAGATGCGACCATAATGGGTCGGATGCACGTCGCGCACCTCGAAGCCGGCGCGCTCACGGGTGAGACCGCCCGGCCCGAGCGCCGAGAGACGCCGCTTGTGCGTGATCTCGGAGAGCGGGTTGGTCTGGTCCATGAACTGGCTGAGCTGGCTCGAGCCGAAGAACTCGCGCACCGCGGCGGCTGCCGGCTTGGCGTTGATCAGGTCCTGCGGCATCACCGTGTCGATCTCGACGGAGCTCATGCGCTCCTTGATCGCGCGCTCCATGCGCAGCAGGCCGAGGCGGTAATGGTTCTCCATCAGCTCGCCGACCGAGCGCACACGGCGGTTGCCGAGATTGTCGATGTCGTCGATCTCGCCGCGGCCATCGCGCAGGTTGACCAGCGTGCGCACGACTTCCACGATGTCTTCCTTGCGCAGGATGCGCATGGTGTCCGGGGCGTCGAGCTCGAGGCGCATGTTCATCTTGACGCGGCCGACGGCCGACAGGTCATAGCGCTCGCTGTCGAAGAACAGCGACTTGAACATGGCTTCGGCGGTTTCGACCGTCGGGGGCTCGCCCGGGCGCATGACGCGGTAGATATCGAAGAGCGCGTCCTCGCGGCTCTCGTTCTTGTCCACGGCCAGCGTGTTGCGCAGATAGGCGCCGATGGTGACATGGTCGATGTCGAGGATCGGCAGCTCGTCGAAGCCCTTGTCAATCAGCTTCTTGAGCAGCTTCTCGTCGAGCTCGTCGCCGGCCTCGGCATAAACCTCGCCGGTCTGCATGCTGATCAGGTCTTCGGCGATGTAATTGCCGTAAAGGTCCTCATCGGTGGCGAGCAGGTGCGTGAGCCCGTTTTCGGCGAGCTTCTTGGCCTGGCGCGCGGTGAGCTTCTTGCCGGCCTCGTGCACCACGTCGCCGGTATTGGCGTCGATGAGGTCGAGCAGCGGCTTGGCACCCTTCATCGCCTCGTGGTCGTACGGCTTCTTCCAGCCGCCCTTGCCGTTCCGCGTATAGGTGTTGATTCCGTAATAGGTGCGCAGGATTTCCTCGGCGTCCATGCCGAGGGCCTTGAGCAGCGAGGTCACCGGGATCTTGCGGCGCCGATCGATGCGCGCATAGACGATGTCCTTGGCGTCGAATTCGATGTCGAGCCACGAGCCGCGATAGGGAATGATGCGGCCGGCGAACAGCAGCTTGCCCGAGGAGTGGGTCTTGCCCTTGTCGTGGTCGAAGAACACGCCCGGCGAGCGGTGCATCTGCGAGACGATAACGCGCTCGGTGCCGTTGACGATGAAAGTGCCGTTCGACGTCATGAAGGGCATGTCGCCCATATAGACGTCCTGCTCCTTGATGTCCTTGACCGAGCGGGCGCCGGTTTCCTCGTCCACTTCGAACACGATGAGGCGCAGCGTCACCTTGAGCGGCGCGGCGAAGGTCATGTCGCGCTGACGGCACTCGTCAACGTCGTATTTGGGCTGCTCGAATTCGTACTTCACAAATTCGAGAGATGCAGTGTTGGAAAAGTCGGTGATCGGGAAGACCGAGCGGAAAACCGCCTCGAGGCCCTCGTCGGGACGCCCGCCCTTGGGCTCGTCCACGAGGAGGAACTGATCATAGGAGGCCTTCTGGACCTCGATCAGGTTCGGCATCTCCGTGACTTCGCGAATGGACCCGAAGGACTTGCGTACCTTGCGACGACCGTTGAACGTGGTAACCATACCCGCTCCTGTTCTTTCTCTCGAATGTCTCGGAGGCAGATGTCCAAAGCGCCGACTATCAGCCGTCGGCCCTCAGGAAATCTGCCCGCCCTTTAAACTATCAGCATCCGCAGTTGGCGGGACGACTTGGTCTCCACCCGGCCGGCGGGGCCGCAGATCCGGGGCGGCGAGCCGCCCCGGAAGGATCGAAACGATCCGATAATTACTTGAGCTCGACCTTGGCGCCGGCGCCTTCGAGCTTCTTCTTGATGTCCTCGGCCTCGGCCTTGGTCGCGCCTTCCTTGATCGCCTTGGGAGCACCCTCGACGAGGGCCTTGGCCTCGCCCAGGCCCAGGCCGGTGATGGCGCGGACTTCCTTGATGACGTTGATCTTGTTCTCGCCGAACGAGGCGAGGATCACATCGAATTCAGTCTTTTCTTCGACCGGGGCAGCGGCAGCGGCCGGAGCGGCGGCAGCGGCGACCGGAGCGGCGGCGGAAACGCCCCACTTCTCTTCCAGCATCTTCGAGAGTTCAGAAGCCTCGAGAACGGTCAGAGCCGACAGGTCTTCAACGAGCTTGGCGAGATCAGCCATTTAGATATCTCTTTTCTTTGGGTTTCGGTTCGAGCCGGGATGGGCCGCCACATCGGGGTCCACCGGCGGAGTGTGGTTTGAAAGCTATGCCGCTTCGCTCTTGTCCTTGTCCGCATAAGCGGACAGGACCCGCGCAATCTGGGCACCAGGGGCCTGCACGACGGATGCGATGCGGGTCGCGGGCTGCTTGAGCATCCCGGCGAGCGTTGCACGCAGCTGGTCGAGCGAAGGCATGGTAGCCAGCGCCTTGACGTTGTTGGCGTCGAGAGCGGTCGCACCCATCGCACCGCCGAGAACCACGAACTTCTGGTTCTTGTCGGCAAAGCCGGCCGCGATCTTGGGCGCGACCATGGGATCGTCCGCAAAGGCAATGACCGTCGGACCCACGAGAAGGGCCGACATGTCAGCGTTGGCGGTTTCCTCGAGAGCGAGCTTGGCAAGGCGGTTCTTGGCAACCTTGACCTGCCCGCCAGCGGCCTTCATCTGCTTGCGCAGATTTTCGAAGTCCGCAACGGTCAGACCGGCGTTCTGCGCGACGACGATCGATCCAGCGCCCGCAAGGGCTGCCTGGAGCGAGACGACGAGCTCACGCTTTTCCGCTCTTTCCATACTTGTCTCCACATTTGGCCCGGAGCCCGAAGGCCCGGACCGGTGCCAATTGCCACCCCCGGGGGGACGGCGGTTAACGCCTGTCAACCAACTCCACGTTCGGGCAAGCCCGACAGCGGCAAATGGCCTGGATCGAACCGAGGCTCCAAGAGTGGAATTCCTCTGGTCTTCTCCCCGTCTATTGCAGGCCCGCTCGCTTCATCGTGCCGCAGGGCGGCACACTCGGCTGGGTTTAAGCGCCCGGAGGCGCACCGGCAGTCTCGGACAGGACTTAACCGGACCCGATCGTCAGGGGCCGGCAGACCGGGCGACCAAAGCCGCCCGGAATGGGATCAATGGACCGACGAAGGATCCACATGCACGCCGGGGCCCATGGTGGAGCTCACGGCGACGCGCTTGATATAGGTGCCCTTGGCCCCGGCCGGCTTGGCGCGGGTCACGGCATCCGAGAACGCCTTGATGTTCTGGAGCAGAGCATCCTCGGAGAAGGAGGCCTTGCCGATACCGGCATGCAGGATACCGGCCTTCTCGACGCGGAACTCGACCGCACCACCCTTGGAGCCCTTGACGGCGCCCGCGACATCCATCGTCACGGTCCCGACCTTGGGGTTCGGCATCAGGTTGCGCGGGCCCAGGATCTTGCCCAGGCGACCGACCAGCGGCATCATGTCCGGCGTGGCGATGCAGCGATCGAAATCGATCTTGCCGCCCTGGATCTGCTCGACCAGGTCTTCTGCGCCCACGACGTCGGCACCGGCGGCGCGGGCCTCGTCGGCCTTGGCGCCGCGCGCGAACACGGCCACGCGCACGGTCTTGCCGGTGCCATTGGGCAGGTTCACGACGCCGCGGACCATCTGGTCGGCGTGGCGGGGATCAACGCCCAGGTTGAACGCGACCTCGATGGTCTCGTCGAACTTGGCGCTGGCGCGCTCCTTGACCATCTTGAGCGCGTCGCCCAGCGGGTAGAGCTTCTTGCGATCGATGCCCTGGCGGGCGCCGGTGATTCTCTTGCCGACATGCGCCATGATCAGCCCTCCACCTGGATGCCCATGGAACGGGCGGAGCCGGCGATCATCGTCGCGGCCGTATCAACGTCATAGGCGTTGAGGTCCTTGAGCTTCTTCTCGGCGATCTCGCGCACCTGGGCCATGGTGATGGTCGCGGCGCTTTCCTTGCCCGGAAGCTTGGAGCCGGACTTCAGGCCGGCGGCCTTCTTGAGGTAGTAGGTCACCGGCGGCAGCTTCATCACGAAGGTGAAGCTCTTGTCCGCATAGGCGGTGATCACGACCGGAATCGGGGCGCCCTTTTCCATCTCCTGGGTCTGGGCGTTGAACGCCTTGCAGAACTCCATGATGTTGAGACCGCGCTGACCCAGCGCCGGCCCGATCGGGGGCGAGGGCGTGGCGGAGCCCGCGGGCACCTGCAGTTTTACGTAACCAACGATCTTCTTGGCCATCGTCGTCCTTCCTTACTGTCTCCGGCTGGCCGGAGGATTGCGACGCCGTGGTGCGAGGCTTTGACCAGGGCTGGCCGCCCTGCCCTCTCCCACGGGTTTTGCGAAAGCCCTGAGGGCCTCGCGGGCCGGCTCGGGGGCCGGCCAGACCTCCCGGATCGGGAGGTCAGGGCGATCAGATCTTTTCGACCTGACCGTATTCGAGTTCCACCGGCGTCGGCCGGCCGAAGATCGACACTTCGACCTTGAGGCGCGAACGCTCCTCGTCGACTTCCTCGACGATGCCTTCGAAGCTCTGGAAGGCGCCGTCGGCGACGCGCACCTTCTCGCCGATCTCGAAGCTGACGGACGGCTTGGGATGCTCGACGCCTTCCTGCACCTGCTGCAGGATCGACATCGCCTCGCGCTCGGAGATCGGCATCGGCTTGTCGCCCGAGCCGAGGAACCCGGTGACCTTTGGCGTGTTCTTGATCAGGTGGAAGGCCTGGTCGGTCATCTCCATCTTCACCAGCACATAGCCGGGGAAGAACTTGCGCTCGGTATCGACCTTGCGGCCGCGACGAACCTCAACGACCTTCTCGGTCGGCACGATGACGTCATCGAACAGGTCTTCGAGCTTTTTCTGCGCGACCTTCTGACGGATGTCCTCGGCGACCTTGCGCTCGAAGTTCGAATAGGCCTGGACGATGTACCAGCGCTTGGCCATGCCGCGTTCTCGCTCCACTAATTGGTTTGGTCCGGCCCGCCTCAGCGGATCGACAGCATGAGCTGCACGAGCCAGGCGATGATCTGGTCGGCCGCGAGGAAAAAGAAGCTGGCCAGCGTGGCGAAGATCAGCACCATGATGGTGGAGATCACCGTCTCGTTGCGCGACGGCCAGGTCACCTTGCTGACTTCCTGCCGGACTTCCTGCAGGAATTTGAACGGGTTGGTCGCAGCCATGGGCGGGATCAGCTTCCAGAAAAAAGCAACGTCAAATAGCCGCGCGAGTCGGCGCGCAGCTTCGGATGGCCGTATCTAGCGACTTGGGGCCGCTCATGCAAGAGGCTCGGGAACTATTCCCACCCTGACGGAGGATGCGCCCGCGTGCTAGGGAGCGCCCGTCAGCGAACGGGGGTACGCCATGACACACTATCTGCGCCATCTGCGCGACCGCCTGCGCGTCGCCTCTTATGTGAGGCGGCAGCTCAGGCCATTCAACCACGCGCTGCCGCGACTCGCGGTCGATATCCGCCCACAAGGCGGGTACCCCTATGACGTCGAGCTGCGCCGCACGGGCGATGTGCTCGCGATCGGCATTACGTTCCACGACAGGCTGCTGCTGCACTGGCATGTGCGGCGACGGCTTGCGCCCTATATCCATTACCTTCTCGAGAGCGGCCTTGAAAGCGCATGCTTTACCGTCGCGACAAGCGACGGACAGGAGCCGACCCAGGCCGACTTCGCCTATTCTTCCAACGACCCGAGCGTGCAGCTCCTGCCCGATGCCTTCTTTTTCGATCATCGTGGGTTTGCCGCCGATCTTCGCCTCGCCGACGAGACCGCGATCTCCTGGAACGATCGACGCGACGCGATCGTCTGGCGGGGCGGCAGCAACGGCATCGGTGCCCTGCCCTGGCCGGGCTCGCCGCCTGACAATCCGCGCCTCGCGCCTCGTGTCAGCCTGTGCCTCCTCGCCCGCGAGATCGAGGGCCTCGATGCGGGAATATATGAGAGCGGGCACCCCTTCTGGCCAAATGACGCGCTCGACCGACTGGGGCTGCGGCGACCTGCGCGGCCGGAAGCGGAGTGGCTGGGCGACAAGTTCGCCATCGATATCGATGGATGGACCAACACCTGGACCAATCTGCTGCGCCGTCTTCATTACGGCTGCTGCGTGCTCAAAGTGGAGAGCGCCTTCGGATATCGGCAATGGTATTACGACCGGCTGCAGCCGTGGCAGCATTACATCCCCATTCGCGCCGACATGGCCGACCTCGGCGAGAAGATCGACTGGGCGCGCACCTATCCCACGCGAAGCAGCGAAGTCGCCCGGGCCGGACAGGAATTTGCCCGCAGCCTCACCTTCGAGAGCGAAACCCGCTGGGCGGCGGAAAAGATTGCTCAAAGATTAGGCTGAACCGATATCTGCCTACGATTGCCCACAGTTTCATCGCGCTGAGGAGAATTGATGCATGGCTGCATGGCAGCCTTGCAAAACCAGCGGTTTTCCCGGTCGTCCGGCGCTCATATATCGAGCGCACTGAACACGAGATGAGCGCCGGGCACCGGCGCAGGACCGGAAAACCAAATGAAGATTCTTGCTCTGATCGACTCCCTGTTCGTCGGGCTGAGCCGTGACGACCGCTTCCGCTATATGAGCCGCCATCAGCTGCGCGACATCGGTGTCAGCGAAGCCGAGATCGAGCGGCTGAAGCGCCCGACCCCGCAGTTCTGATTTTATCGAGCCTCTCCCGGCTTGTGACAGGCGTCCCGCAAGGGGCGCCTGTTTCTTTTCCGGCTCCCCAATTGCACGGCAGCGCAACGTCCACCCCTGCTCGCGCGTTAGCGCCCCAACGCGTGCGATTTTCGCTCCGCAACAGGTCTTCGACCGGCGATACTTGGGGGTATCAGATGACGAATGTGCAGGAACTGATCGAGAAGCTGCGGCCCATTGGCGAGCGCATCCAGCATTGGCGCGCCGAGGCGGTCCGCATCCGCGCCATGACCGACGAGACCTACGCGTCGCAGTCGGTTGAAGAGGCCCGGTTGCAGCAGGTCGAAGAGATCGCCGGACAGATTTATCGCGAGATCGAGACCTTCGACGCCATCGTCGCGGAGATCTCAGATGCGAGCCCGGCAGCGGCCGCGGAGCTCTCGGATGTGGGCAATGCCTTGCAACTGATCCTGCTCGAGATCACCGAGCTCGGCACCGGCATGTATTCGGTGCATTCGGGCCTGCCCATCGCCAACCCCGCCGCTGACGGTTCGATCGACATCGGGGCCAAGCCTGTCGCAGCAGATATTGCCGAGGCGGAAAAGTCGGAAGCTGCTCCCGTTTCGAACTAGGGAGCAGTGGGCGGCAGCGCCGCGTTTTGCCTGGCAGGGGCAGAGGGACTCGAACCCACGACCCTCGGTTTTGGAGACCGATGCTCTACCAACTGAGCTATACCCCTTCAGGCGAGATGCTCTCTAGAGGCAAAGCGTCTCGCGCGCAAGGGCCCGATCACGCTCCCGTGCCATTCCAGATATAAGGCAGCAGCGGCAAAGCAAGAAGCACGAGGCCGAGAAAGGCCACGGTGAAGGCAATCGAGCGCCAGGGGCTGAGGCCCTTGAGGTAGCAGATCACGTGGCCGATCCGCCCGATGAGGAAGATCCACGCGCCGAGAAGCGTCAGCCAACCCGCTTCGCCGAGCACGATCGAGAGAATCGCCAGCGTCAGAAAGATCGGCAGCGTTTCGTGCAGATTGCGCAGCGCGTTCTGGGCCCGCGAGAGCTCGGGGGTCGGGGGCGGCAGCTTGTCGCGCGGCCCCATCTGCACTTCGGGGCCGACCTGCTTGGCGAGATAGGCGCCGGGCAGGAAGGCCTGGATGAAGGCCAATGCGAGAACGAGAAAGATGGCGAGAAGCAGCATGGGTTCACCCGCAAGCAGTTGGGGCCCATCAGATTCGGCCCATCATCTGCGAGTTTACGCAGAGGAGCCGCCATCCGACCATCCCGTCCAGTCGAGCACGATCTTGCCCTCCTCCCCGCTCGCGGCGCTGGCAAAGGCCTGGGCATAGTCCGATGCGGGCATGCGCTTCGTGATCACCTTGCGGATATCGAGGCCGCTTTCGAGCATCGCCATCATCTTGTGCCAGGTCTCGAACATCTCGCGCCCATAGATACCCTTGAGCGTGATCATGCGGAACACGACCTTGCCCAGATCGAAGGGAAAGGGCTGCGACGGAATGCCGAGCAGCGCGATGCGCCCGCCCATCACCATGTGCGCGATCATCTGGTCGAGCGCCGCCGGCGCACCGCTCATCTCGAGCCCGACATCGAAGCCTTCCTTCATCCCCAGCCGCTGCATCACCGAGCGCAGATCCTCGGTCGCGACATTGACCGGGGTGATGTCCGCCACTTCGGCGGCAAGCGCCAGCCGGCGCGGATTGACGTCGGTGATCACCACATGCCGCGCGCCCACATGACGGGCCACCGCTGCGCCCATGATGCCGATGGGCCCGGCGCCGGTCACGAGCACATCCTCGCCCACGATGTCGAAGGCCAGCGCCGTATGCACGGCATTGCCGAGGGGATCGAGGATGGCGCCCAGTTCGTCGTCGATCGTGTCGGGGAGCGGCACGGCATTGAAGGCGGGAAGGCGCAGATATTGCGCGAAGGCGCCCGGCAGATTGACGCCGATGCCCTTGGTTTCGGGGTCGAGATGGAACTTGCCGGCGCGCGAGGCCCGGCTGGTGTTGCCCACCACATGCCCTTCGCCCGAAACGCGCTGGCCGATGGCGAGGTGCGTGACTTCGCTGCCCCGCGCGACGATCTCGCCGGCAAATTCGTGGCCCACCACCATCGGCACGGGAATGGTGCGGGCGGCCCACTCGTCCCAGTTGTAGATATGCACGTCGGTGCCGCAGATGCCCGTGCGGTTGACCTTGATCAGCACATCCTTGGGCCCGATTTCGGGGACGGGCTCGTCTCCGAGCCAGATGCCCTTTTCGGCCTTGGCCTTGACCAGCGCCTTCATCGTCAAATCCTCCCGATGATGCCCAGGTCGCGCCCGGCATCGGTGAATGCTGTGATCGCCTCGTCGATATCGGCATCGCTGAGCGCCGCCGACATCTGCGTGCGGATGCGCGCCTTGCCCTTGGGCACGACGGGATAAAAGAAGCCGGCCACGAACACCCCGCGCTCGTCGAGGGCCGCAGCCAAACGCTGGGCCAGTTCGGCCTCGCCCAGCATGACGGGGATGATCGGGGTGTCGCCCGGCACGAGCGTGAAGCCTGCCGCAGTCATCCCAGTGCGAAAGCGGCGGGCATGGCGGGCCAGGGTTTCGCGGCGGTCATCGGCGGCCTCGGCGATGTCGATGGCCTTTATGGCGCCTCCGGCCAGCGCCGGGGCGAGGCTGTTGGAAAAGAGATAGGGCCTCGCCCGCTGGCGCAACAGGTCGATGATGGGCTGGGCCGCGGCGATGAAGCCGCCCATGGCGCCGCCCAGCGTCTTGCCGAGCGTGCCGGTGATGATGTGGACCCCCTCCCCGGCGCCTGTCAGCGTCGGTGTACCCCTGCCCTTCTCGCCCAGGTGCCCGGTGGCGTGGCAATCATCCACCGCCACCAGCGCGCCATAGCGCTCGGCCAAGTCGGCAATGGCCTTGAGCGGCGCCACATGCCCATCCATCGAAAACACGCCATCGGTGACGATGAGCCGGAAGCGGCTGCCGTCGTCCACGGCAGTCTTGAGCTCGGCTTCGAGCGCATCCATGTCACCCGAGGCATAGCGGTAGCGCTTCGCCTTGGAGAGCCGCACGCCATCGATGATCGAGGCGTGGTTGAGGCTGTCGGAGATCACCGCATCCTCCGGCCCCAGCAGCGTCTCGAACAGCGCGCCATTGGCATCGAAACAGGCGGCGAAGAGGATGGCGTCGTCCTTGCCGAGATAGCGCGCGATGCGCTGCTCGAGCTGGCGATGGAGATCCTGCGTGCCGCAGATGAAGCGCACGGACGCCATGCCATAGCCATGGCTCTCGAGCGCGGCACGCGCCGCCTCGGCGACCTCGGGATGGTTGGCAAGCCCGAGATAATTGTTGGCGCAGAGGTTTATCGCCGAGCGCTCGGCGCCGTCCTGTCCGCGATACCGGATGCGTCCGCCCTGCGGCCCGAGAATCTCGCGCTCGCGTTTCCTGAGGCCGGCTTCTTCAATGGCAGCAAGCTCGGCTTGAGCATGGGCGAGAAAACTGTGAGCCATGAGGGCCTCCCGATATACTGGATGATAATTCCACTATATCGGAATTTCGTCAAGCGCCGGCATTGCGCCCGTAAAGCAGCACCAGAAGCCCGCTGGCCGGCTCCGGTCCGGCATTGGCGATGGCATGCTCGCGATCGGCCGGATAGCGCGCCGTCTCGCCCGCATTCAGGGTGCGGACCTCGTCGCCCGCGCGGATTTCGAACCGTCCCGACAGCGCGGTGAAGTGCTCGAACGCGCCATCGGGATGGGGCGCACTTTCGAGCACGCCACCGGCATCGATATCGAGCAAATACCATTCCGACAGGCCTGCCAGCCGGGCAGGCGAGAGAATGCGCAGCCGGCACGATCCGCCTCCGCCGATAATCTCGGGGGTCTGGGCCGGCGTCATCGTCGCGATGGCCGGCTGGCTGGCATTGGGCCCGCCGGCGATCAGATCGGCGAAGTCGATGCCTAGAGCCTGGGTGAGGTTCCACAGCACCGCGAAGGTGGGATTGGTCTCGCCGCGCTCGATCTGGCTCAGCATGGAGCGCGATACCCCGGAGAGCTGCGCCAGTTGCTCCAGCGTCAGTCTGCGCGCCTTGCGCGCATTGAGCAGCGCCGGACCGATTTCCGGTGGTGACGTGGTCATGGCGGATCTCCCTCCCGGCCGATCCATAGCAGCTTGCGCCTTTGCGGCAACAGGCCCATCCCGGCGCCCCGTTGCAGTACGTAAGATTACCTAATAGCGTGGATCGCGACGCCCATGCGTCAGCGTCAGAGGGATATTGGAAATGCACAAAGTATTCGCAGCCGCGGTGCTTGCCGCGGCGATGTTCACCGCGCCCGCAGCCCCTGCACTTGCCGCGCCGCTGCCGGCCAAATGCGCCCTGCTCTGGTTCACCGCCGATTGCATCAACGCCGTGTCGCCCGGCGTCAGCAAGGCCGTTGCCGCTCCGGCCGCTGCCCTGACTGCCGCGGCCAGCCCCACCATCCGCCTCGTGCGCTGCACCGAATCCACCAGCGGCAAGGCCCTGCTCGACTGCACCTACGAATAGACGGGATTTCAGCAGCGATGCCCCGGCCTGCGGGTCGGGGCATTTTCGGGGGCGCGTGATTGATCACTGACATGATTGCCTCAGCCCTGGCGCTCTGCCTGTCGGTCGGGCTGGGATGGCTCTGGGCCTGGCACCTGCTGCGCGCGCGCCGCGACGGCGTGCTGCCGATGCGCGGTGGCGCCTTTGAAAAGGCGCGGCAGCCGCGCTCGTTCCGCTTCTGGTTCGGCTATCAGGCGCTCTGGCTCGTGGGGCTGGGCGCGGTGGGCATCTACGCGCTGACGCGGCTGGTGACGATGGCTGTCGCGTCGCTCTCGGCCGACTGATCGCGAGGGGGACTGGAGCGGGTGAAGGGAATCGAACCCTCGTATTCAGCTTGGAAGGCTGCTGCTCTACCATTGAGCTACACCCGCGCGGGCTCGTTCATATCCGCCCGGGACTTGCCGCGTCAACCGGCCTCGCGTGACATGAACGCCAGCGCGACGCAACGGTCCCGGTCATGACCCCGGCACCCTCCCGCCCCAATCCGCTCCGCACCCTGGGCGTCGTGCTCGAGGAGCGCTTCAGGCGCAAGCCGGACGGCAGCATCTGGAGCACGGGCAATTTCGGCGATGCCTTCTGGCAGCGCTATCTCGAGGTGTTCGATGCCGTCGTCGTCATCGCCCGCATCGAGCCGTGGGACGGCACGACGCCGGTCGGCGCGGTCACCCGCGATCCGCGCGTCCGCTTTGCGGCCGTATCGCCCTATCTGGGCATTGGCGGGTTCGTGCGTCGGCTTCCTTCGGTTCTCGCCTCGGTCGGGAGGGGCATTGAAGAAGTCGACTGCCTCGCCCTACGCCTGCCCGGTACGCTGGGCATGGTCGCGGGGCTGCTGCGGGCAAGGCTTCCAAAGCCGTATTTCGTCGAGCTTGTCGGGGACCCCGACAGCGTTTTCGGCGCGGGCGTCGGCGGCAGGATGGCGCCGTTGCTGCGCCGGATCTTCGTGCCGGGCACGCAGCTTCTGGTCAGGCAGGCCAGCGGAGCGGCCTATGTGACCGAGCGTGTTCTGCAACGCCAGTATCCGGCAAGCCCGGGCAGGCCGGTTTCGGCCTATTCCTCGATCGTGCTGTCGAAGGACTGGTTTTCAGCTCCGGCCGGACCGGTCGAGAGCCCCATGCTGCGCCTTCTCTCGGTGGGTTCGCTCGAAACGCGCTACAAAGGCATGGATGTGCTGGTTTCCGCTGTCGGCCGCCTCGTTGCCGAGGGCAGGCCGGTCCGGCTCACAATCATCGGGGGCGGCGCGTTCCTTGCGCCGCTTCGCGATCAGGTGGCAGCGCTGGGGCTCTGCGACCATGTCGACTGCCTCGGGCATCAGGATCGGCAGCAGGTGATGATGGCGATGCGCGCCTGCGATCTCTACATCCAGCCCTCGCGCACCGAGGGCCTCGCGCGCACCGTGATCGAAGCGATGGCGACGGGACGGCCGGTGATCGCCACAAGGGTCGGCGGGCTCGTTGAACTGGTGCCGGACGAATGGCTGGTGCCCAGCGACGATCCCGAGGCGCTGGCCGATGCCATCGTCCGAGCCTGGCCGGCCGAGATCCGCGCAGCCATGTCTGCAGCGAGCGTCACGCGGGCGCAGGACTTCCTGCCCGATACGCTGGCCGGGCGACGGCGGGCGTTCTACCACGCGTTCGTCGAGGCGGCCCGGCATGACGCTTAGGGTCCTCCACCTGCTCAAGACCGCCCGGGGCGCGCCCTTCCCGATCCGCCAGATCGCTGCAATGACCCGGGCTGGGGTGGCCTCCGCCGTGCTGGTGCCTGTGCGAGGCGATAATCACCAGCCGATTGTCGATGCAGGAGCCGAGGTCTTTTTTGGCCGCAACGACATCAAGGCGGTCGTGCAGCCAGCCCAGTTCCTCGCCGCGCGGCAGCACTTGCTTGCGGCCATGGACGTCTTCCGGCCCGACATCATCCTTGGTCATTTCGTCGGCAGCATCATCTTTGCGCGGCTGGCGCTCGGCCGACGCCATGCCGTGCCGCGCGTCTTTCAGGTGGCGGGCCCGCTGCATCTGGAGCATTGGGGCCCCCGCCGCTTCGAGATCGCGACGGCCGGACCCTCCGATTTCTGGCTCGCGACCTGCAAGGCGACGCGCGGACATTATCGCGCGGCCGGCATCGACGCAGAAAGGCTGGGGCTGGGCTATTTCGGCCTGCCGGACGAGTCCTTCGCAAAGGGCCCGCCCGAGACGCTGCGCCGGTTGCTGGGGCCTGCCGCCGCTGGTCGACAGATCGTCGGCATGGTTGCCTTCGCCTACCCGCCCCGCCCGTTCCTCGGCCGCCCGCGCGGGCTCAAGGGCCATGAAGACCTGTTCGAGGCGATGCGCCTTCTGATCGCCCAAGGCACCGATGCGCATCTGGTGGTGGTCGGGGGCGCGGCTGAAGGCGCGGAGGCCTATTATGAACAGCTGAAGGCCCTTGGCCACCGCCTGCTTGGCGACCGGCTGACGATGCTGGGCTCGCGGCAGGACGTGGCAGCGCTCTATCCGGGCATGGATGTCGCCGTCCATCCGTCCCATTCCGAAAATCTCGGCGCCGCCATTGAATCGCTGGCTCTTGGCGTGCCGACGGTGGCGACCAGCGTCGGCGGCTTTCCAGATATCGTGCGGCCCGGAGAGACCGGGTGGCTGGTGCCGCCGCGCGATCCGCCGGCGCTGGCTCGGGCCATCGCCGAGGTGCTGGGCAACCCGAGCGAGGCCCGGCGGCGGGCCGAGGCGGGGCGAAACCTCATCTCCGAAGAATTTCGCGCCGACAGGGCCGCTGCCGGCGTCACCGCATTTCTCCAAGCCGTGGCGGCCCGCCAGCCCGTGCGCTGAGCAGACGCGACCGCGGGGACCGCCGCCTCAGAACGAGAAGCGGGCGGTGGCCGAAAGGCTCGTATCGACGGTCTCGCCGGTCACGTCGAGACCGGCGCGCACGCCAAGCGATGCCGCCTGCGTTTCGTAGGAAAGCCCGGCCGTGAAGCTGCCGCGACCGAAGGGCGTCGTGGTCGTGAGCTCGACCGGGGCATTGATGGCGTCGCTGTAAACGAAGGCCTGCTCTGCGTTGAAATCGGCCTCGATCCGGCCGGACATGAACCACCGCAGGCCGGCCTCGCCATCGATCGCCACCCGACCGCTGATTTCTGCTCCGGCGAAGGCGGCAAAGGCGGCGTGGTCGGCCACATCGATGCGCCCACCGAGGTCGAGGAGATCAATGCCGTCGACCCAGGAGCGCGAGGCCGAGAGCCCGATCATGGGCGTGATGGTGATGCCATCGGCGAGGATGCGGTAGCCGAGCGAGCCCGAAGCCGTAATGCGTCCCGCCGCAAGGTCGCGCGCATCGAGCACCTGCCCCGCGCCGCCGGCTATGCCTGCCTCGAGATCGAAAATCGTGCCCGAAGCGCCGAGCGCTGCCCGGGCAATGAAGGGCCCGGCATCGGCCGCAAGGGTCAGGCCAAGAAGCCCGGTCTCGAAGCCGCTCGCGGCAGCGAACACCGCGCCCCCGGGCAGCGTGTCGGCCTGCTCGAACGTCCCGGTGGAATAGCCGCCCACCAGTGCGAGGCGCAGCGTCGTATCGCCGGATCCAGGTGTGAAGCAGCCGAGCCCCACCTCGAAGCGCGCGCCGCCATGGGCCCCGTCAACGCTGGTCCCGGTCGCCAGCCCGCCGCCAGCGGAGGATGCCGATGTCGCAAAGCCGCCGCCCGCGACGCTGGCCGATACCCCCGGCCGGCAGGAGGCATCCTCTCCCGGCAGGGCGATGTCGGCGAGCGCCTGCGCCGCGCGCATTCCGGCCACCATCCCGCCGAGCGGCGCGGCGTTGAGCTGGCTTGTCACATACCAGTCTGTGCCCTGCTGCTGCAGCGCGTAACTCACGAGCCCGCGGCCCTCGAGCCCTGTCGCAGTGGCGGCGAGGCCACCATCGCTGGTGCTGACGACGAGGACGCCGGGGGTGAGGGCGCCGTAGCGCGACGGATCGGGTGAAAAGCGCAGCGCCAGCGTGCCCTGCGTGGCGCCGAGCAGCAGGCGGTCGGCCGCGACGGCGCCCGCATCGGAGAGATCGATGTCGAGGAGCGCCTCGCCCCCGGCAACGCCCGTGAAGGTGCCGGCGGCCGTGAGATCGAGGACATCGCCGGCAAGGCCCGCGGCCTGGCTCAGCGACAGGATGCCGGCATTGCTGAAGCCGCCCCCACCCGAAACCGCTATGGTGCCAGGGACGCTCTCCCCGAACGCGGTGACGCGCCCCTCATTGCTGACAAGGCCGGCCACTTCGAGGTCGCCCGAAAGGTTGAGGTTTCCGGTGCTGCGATTGGTCACGGCGCCCGTGATCGCGCCCGTCGCGACGGTGGTGCCGGCATTGTCCAGCGCGCCATCGAGCGTACCGCCCGACAAGAGGAACGTGCCATCCTCGGTCGTGGTGATGTCGCCCGTGGTGCTGCCGGGCAGCGCCAGCGTGCCCTCCCTGATGGTCCAGAGCGTGGCGGTGCTCGGCGCGCCGCCCAAGTTCCAGGTGCCGGAGCCGGTCTTTTCGAAGGCCTCGAATCCGGTGAACTGGCTTCCGATCAGGCTCGTATCGAAACTGTTGCCGTCGCTCGTGCCCGAGAGGCGGAAGGTATCGCTCGTCCCGCCCGCAGCGACAGTACCGACGATCGAGGCGGTATCGGCAAGGAGCGCAAAGCTGTTGGTGCCGCCGGTGAAGGTCACGGCATTGGCCCGCGTCGTGCCATCGCCCGAAAGGCCGCCGGAAATCTCGCCCTCGGCGCCGATCGTGAGGTCGATGCCTTCGGCGATGAGACCGGCACCGCCCGCCCCGTTGATGGATTTGGTCGGCTGGTAAAGGCTTTCGGCCCGCTCGCCACCGGCACCGCCGGTGACCGTGCCATTGATGACGATGCCCGCACCGACACCCGTGACGCGCAGCCCGGTGCCGCCCCGTCCACCCGAGCCAGCATAGCCGCCATTGCCTCCATCGCCGCCCGCGCCGCCGGTGATATCGCCATCGACGGTCAGGGTGCCGGTGCCGGTAAAGACCACCCCGATGCCGCCGCCACCGCCGCCACCGCCATCGGCATAGGGATTGGGCGTGCCCGACCCGCCATTGCCGCCCGTGCCGCCGGTCACCGTGTCGCCGGCATCGATGCTGCCATCGGTGGTCGTGATCGTCTGGCCGCGTCCGCCACCACCACCGCCACCGCCCCCGGAGGTGCCGGATGCCGACGCGCCGAATCCGCCGCCACCGCCCGCTTCGTCGCCACCGCCTCCGGCCGCCGAGGTAATGGTGCCCCCTGCTCCGCCCGTGCCGAATTCGCCATCGCCGCCCGCGCCGCCATTAGCGGGGTACAGGGTGGGGCTGAAGATGTAGTCGCGCCCGCCGCCGCCGCCGCCGCCGCCCGTGCCGCCGGTTCCGGCAACACCGGCGCCCGGCGGCAATGCGGAGGTCATCGCCGCGCCCCCACTTCCGATGTTGCCGGCCCCGTCGCCCCCAACGCCAACCGTGGTGCTGTCGACGCCATCGGTACCATTGGCGCCGTTGGTGCCGACAATCGCCGCCGAAAGGGCTGGCCCTGTCAGTCCCGCCACGAGCAGCGTGAGGAGGGAGACCGGGCCCATTCGGAACCAGCGGTGACGCGATATGACCGGCATGAACTCTTTCCCCCTTCTCGGCACCCGCGCGGCCTTTTGCGGCAGCAGCAGGCGCTTGCCTCGGTGCGGCATCCGGCTATTCCATCAGCGTTCCCAGCGCTTCAACGACAATGTCGCGCATGGGACGCGGGGGTAAGGAATAGCGACGATGGGTATATCTCAAGGCGCCGGGCCGGCGGCAGGCGCGTTCGGGGAGAGCATGGCCACGGGCATGAGCCGAGGGGCTTCAGCCCCTGATTCCGAGACCATCGCCTGCTACCGCACGGCGTTCGGCCCCGACAATCCTGACGGACCCCGCGCCTTCGCCGAAGTGGTCTCGCCGACCTTCGACCTCTCCATTCCCGACTACGCCGCGGACCTGCCCTTCGCGGCCCGCGCCGAGGTCTTCCTCCTGCCCGATGTGACCGTTTCGACCGCCGAAACGACCGCGAGCCGCCTCAGCCGCACAGTGCGCACCATCGCCACGCGCGGAACCGACCAGATCCTCGTGGTCTGCTACACGCGCGGCTATTTCGACATGACGGCCAATGGGGTGACGCGGCGGGTCGAGGCGGGCGAGCTCGCCTTCATCGATCTCTCATGCGAACTGCTGATCGAGGCACCTGCCGTGGCCAATGTCGGCCTCGCCATTTCCCGGCGACGGCTCGAGCCGCTGGTGCCGTTCCTCGAGGCCGCCCATGGCTTCGTGCGGCCCGCCGATGCGCTCTCACGCACGCTGCGCGCCCTGATGGAGGCGATCGCCGCGAATGGGCCGGAGCTTTCGGTGGTGGATGCGCGCGGCGTCTCGAGCGCGCTCATCTCGCTGGCCGCCGCGTGCCTCGAGCCGGTCTCGCGGGCCGCGGCCGAAGCGCGCCGCAACATCGTTTCGCTGGTCGATCTCAAGGCCCATATCGAGCAGCATCTGCTGGACCCCGATCTGGGTCCGCTCGTGCTGATGGATCGCTTCGGCATCACGCGCTCGACACTTTACCGGCTGTTCGAACCGCTCGATGGGGTCAGCACCTATATCGGGCGTCGCCGGCTCAGCCTTGCGTTCCGCATGCTGTCCGATACGCAGCAGCCGCGCGGGCGCATCTCGGCGCTCGCCCGACAGCTGGGATACAGTCACCCTTCGGCCTTCACCCGGGCCTTCAGGGATGCGTTCGGCCTGTCGCCGAAGGAGGTGCAGGCATTGGCGCGCGCGTCCCGTCCGCCCGAGGCGGAACTCGTCATTTCGGCAAAACCGCTCCAGCATTTCATCCCCCTCGCCCCTGCCCTTCGGGCCGGTGCGAGCACAGCGGAGGGCACCGCGATCCAAGACCCGGGCGTGCTTCATCCGCGAGCTGGCATCTCGGCCATGCCCGACAGAGCACAATGAAATCAGAGCTTTGGGGAGGAGGTGGTGGAGGGGACTGGATTCGAACCAGTGTACGCTAAGCGAGCAGATTTACAGTCTGCCGGATTTAACCACTCTCCCACCCCTCCACGGAGTTCGGAGACCGGATCAGCGCTTGGCCGAACCGTCGGGCGGTTTATGGTGAAGCCGGCCCGGCCTGTCAACACCCTCTGCGCGGGTTATCGCAGCAATCGCGCTGCGGCCGCTTGTGGCGATGCGACAAAGGCGATACCGCTTGGCCATGAGCCGCAACAAGTTTCCGCCCAAGCCGCGACATGACCCCGACGAGGGTCCGGTCTATCTCTATGGCATCCACACCGTGCGTGCCGCGCTCGACAATGGCGGCCGCATCAAGCGGCGCCTTCTCGCGACGCCCAACGCCTTGGCGCGGCTCAAGGAAACCGGGCCGGTCGAGGGCATTCCGGTCTCCGAGACCACGCCGCGCGACCTCGACAAGCTCCTGGGCGGGGAGGCCGTGCATCAGGGCCTTGCGCTCGAAGTGGATGCCGTGTCGCGCTTCGGCCTCGCCGACATCTCGCGGCCGCGCCTGCTCGTTGTGCTCGACCAGATCACCGACCCGCACAATGTCGGGGCCATCCTGCGCACCGCCTGCGCCTTTGGCGCCGACGCCGTTGTCACCACCTCGCGCTATGCGCCGCGCGAAACCGGCGTCATGGCCAAGGCCGCATCGGGCGCGCTCGATCTCGTGCCGCTCGTCGAGGTGCGCAATCTCGCCGATTCGCTGCTCGATCTTAAGGCGCGGGGCGTGACCATTCTGGGCTTTGATTCCGAGGCGGAGATGCGGCTTGCCCCCCGCGACGGCACGACACCCTTGGCCATCGTGCTGGGCGCCGAGGGAAAGGGCCTGCGCCAGCGCACGCGCGAATTGTGCGACGAGATGGTGCGCCTCGACATGCCCGGCCCGATCAAGTCGCTCAATGTGTCGAACGCCGCCGCCATCGCGCTCTTTGCCGCCACGGCCGGTCGCAGCTGAGACAGGCGAGGGCCATGCATTTCCCGCCCAAGGCAGGGTCCGGCGACGGCGTCTCAATCGGCAGTGAGAGGCGCTGAGGCGGGAGCCGACGAGGAAAAGGGGAGTGTGATGCTGAGGGGTCTGGCAATCGTGGCGCTGGCGGGGTGTGCCAGCCTGGCAGGAGCGGGCAGCGCATCGGCCGCGCTCGTTTCCATCGTCTCCATGCAGTATTCGGCCGCCCATCCGGTGCCCCACCTGCATTACGAGGGCGGCACCGACGCCGGCGACCTCGAGGCTCTGCGGCAGATCTACACCACCTTCGTGCAGTGCCGCACCGAATGCATGGATGGCAAGGGCAGCGCCACGGCGGTGCTGACCATGAACGGCCCCGGCGGCGACTATCACGAAGGGCTCGCCATCGCCGATTTCCTGCGCGAGAACCACATCGCCACCGTCGTCGAGCGCGGCATGAAGTGCTATTCGGCCTGCGCCTTCGCCTTCATGGGCGGGTCGGGCTACGCCGAATTGCAGGGCGTGGGCACCTATGTCGATCGCATGGTGGAGCCCGGCGGCATCCTGGGCTTTCACGCGCCCTATCGAGACGAAGAGTCCTTCCTCGCGGCCATCAACGAACGCGGCGCCATGGATGCGCAGGGCCAGACCCGCGACAGCCTGGCGCTGATGGTCAAGGAACTGGTCAAGTTCAACGTCGACCCCGAAGTGCTGTTCTACATGGTCGGCATGGGTCCCAACGAAACCTATGACATCGTGACGGCCGACGACTACTACCTCGCCCGCATCGCCCTGCCGCCGACGCCCACCGCGAGCTGGATTTCCGACGTGCCCGAAGCCATCGCCAATGTCTGCCGCCGGCTGCTGGCGCTCGACGAGCGCACCGATCCGGCCGAGATGGTCGGCGCCGTCTCAGGTCCCTTCGAGCGCGGCATTGCCGAAGCCGAATATGTCGGGCTGCTCTCGGGCTTCCGCCTCTCTGACCAGCCCTTGACCATCGGCCATTGCAGCGTCACGGACGCCTCCTTGGCCACCGATGGCGACTACGAGATCGCGCTCTACTTCAACACCATGCTCAGCGCCGAGCGGGCCCGAGCCATTGGTTATCCGGATCTGGGCTATGCCGGGGCCGGCCTCAGCTTCTTCAACCGTCACGACGGCTGGTCCTCGGCCGGAACGGGTCGCAACCCCACCAAGCGGATCCTGCAGAAGGGCCCGATGAACCACTATTTCCTGCCGCTCGGCGTTCCGGTCGATGACCTCGACCTGCCCGGCGAGAAGGCCATCGAGGACAATCGCTTCGTCATGCGGCTCTATCCGCTGATGGCGGGCCTGCCCGACGGCATGGAGATCGCCAGCACCGGCAATGGCACGCGCATCTCCAACAGCGGCAATGTCTGGCTGTTCGAACGGGTGGGACCGGGCCTGCTGCTCGAAAGCGCTTTCCTCGCGCCAACCAGCGGGCGCACCATCCGCGATGAGCGCATCGATGCCACCGGATTTGTTCGCGAAGGTATCTATGATCGCACCGGGGTTTATTTCGCGCAGCTGGGCATCGAGGCGGAGTTCGGCACGACGGTGGCAACCGCGCTGATCCTGCGTCCCGATGGCGGGGAGGCAAGCGAGGACGACATCGCGCAGCTTCAGCAGGTGGTGTGCGGGCTCCAATTCAATGGCAACACCGCGCCGTGCCCGTGAAGGGCCTGCGCCCCTGGCAGCGCCCGCTGGCCTATGGCACAGCCGCGCTCGCGGGGTTCATCGTCGCGGTCCTCGTCTTCAATGCCCCGTTCTGGGCCCGCCAGCCCGAGCCCGGCCTTCTCGGGCTCATCGCGCATCGCGGCGTGCACCAGACATACCCGCGTGAGGGGCTGACCAACGACACCTGCACGGCGGAACGGATCGAGGCGCCGCGCCACGACTATCTCGAAAATACCCTGCACTCGATGCAGGCGGCCTTTGACGCGGGGGCCGATGTCGTCGAGCTCGACGTTCACCCCACCACAGACGGCAAGCTCGCGGTCTTTCATGACTGGACTATCGATTGCCGGACGGAGGGCAGCGGGGTCACGCGCGAACAGACGATGGCGGTGCTGAAATCGCTCGACATCGGCCATGGATATACCGCCGACGCCGGTGCGACATTTCCCTTTCGCGGCAGCGGCATCGGGCTGATGCCCAGCCTCGACGAGGTGCTCGACGCCTTTCCCGACCGGCACTTTCTCGTCAACTTCAAGAGCAATGAAGCGCGCGAGGGCGATCTCGTCGCCGATCTCGTAGCCGGCCGGCCCGACTGGCAGGAGCGGATCTGGGGCGCCTATGGCGGCGATCCGCCGACTTACCGGCTTAACGATCGCCTGCCCGGCATTCACGTCTGGGCCCGGCGCGGACTGATGGATTGCCTTTTTGGCTATGCCGGTCTGGGCTGGATCGGCCATGTACCCGAGGCCTGCCGCGACACCATGGTGATGGTGCCCATCAATATGGCCCCCTTTCTCTGGGGCTGGCCCGAGCTTTTCGTGAAGCGCATGGCCGATGCGGGCAGCGGCGTCATCCTGCTCGGCCCCTATGGCGCGGGTGATCCGGGCACGGCAGGCATCGACGCGCTCGATCAGCTTGCCGCGGTTCCCGCAGGCTTTTCCGGCTATTTGTGGACCAATCGCATCGAGCTTATCGGGCCTGAACTGGCGCGGCAAAATCCCCATCGACGCGCTTCGCCGCCAGCCCTATAGAAGGGCCGTATTTCAAGCGATCGGACCTTTCAATTGCCCGCCGGCGTGCTTCTGGCGTTTGCCGCCTATTGCCTCTATTCGTGCGGCGACGCCGCCATCAAGGCGGTCGGCAGCGGCCTTTCGCCCTTCCAGATCGGGTTTTTCGCCGCCCTGTTCAGCGTCGCGCCGGCCGTGCTTGCGGGCACGAAGGGCGAGCGCTGGCGCGATGCGTTCAAGACCCGGCGCACGATCCTGCTGCACATGCGCTCGATCAGCTCGGTGATCATGGCGCTTCTCGTCATCTTCGCCTTCAGCACCATTCCCTTCGCCGAAGTCTATTCGGCGGTCTTCACCGCCCCGATCTTCGTTGCGATCCTCTCGGTGCTGGTTCTTAAGGAGACGGTGCCGCGCCGGCGCTGGGTGCTGCTGCTCACCAGCTTCATCGGTGTGCTGCTGGTCGTGCGCCCCGGCTTCCGCGAGCTGCATCCGGGCCATATCGCCGCCTTCGCTTGCGCAGGGCTTTCGGCCTTCAACACCATCGGGCTGCGGCTGCTGGCCGGCACGGAAAAGCGCGTCAGCCTCGTGGGCGTCGCCGCCACCTATGCGCTGGTGATCAACGGCGCGGTGATGAGCACGCATTTCGTCATGCCGACGATCGAGCAATGGGCGTTGCTGCTGGCCGTTGGAGGCCTCGCGGGCACCGGGCAGCTGCTTCTGATCGCCGCCGTCAAGCGCGTCGGAGCCAGCCAGGCTTCGCCAACCCAGTACAGCCAGATCATCTGGGCGGTGTTGCTGGGCTCGCTGCTCTTTAACGAGCGGCCCGACCCGCTGGCGCTGGGCGGCATGGGCGTCGTCGTGACGGCCGGACTTCTCAATCTCCTGATCGACCGACCCGCCCGCATCGTGCAGGCCGAGCCGATCCTGAGGCCGGACGACAGCGACGACATTCGCCGCTGAAGTTCCGTTCGACAGAGTCTCGCAGCTCGTCGCTTCGCCGGAAAGCGCATGGATCCTTCCGCCGTTTCGGAAACGGCGGAAAGCCTTAGCCGGCGATCCCCGCCTTGACTGCAGCAATCGCCGCCTCGGCCTTGCTGCCGTCGGGCCCGCCGCCCTGAGCCATGTCCGGCCGGCCGCCACCGCCCTGCCCGCCCAGCGCCGCGGTGGCGAGCTTGACGAGGTCACCTGCCGCAAAGCGTGACGTCAGGTCTGCGGTTACGCCCACAGCAACGGTGCCGCGTCCGTCCTCGCTCCTGAGCACCACGGCGACGACGCCGGAGCCGATGCGCTTCTTCTCGCTGTCGACCAGGCCCTTGACGTCCTTGGCGGCAATGCCCTCGACCACGCGGCCCACAAAGGTCACCCCGGCAACGACCTCATCGGCCGGAGCGGCCGCGCCTGCACCGGCGCCAAGCGCCAGCTTCTTGTTGGCGTCCGACAGGGCCCGATCGGTCTTCTTGATCGTCTCCTGCAGCGCCTCGATGCGGTTGAGGATTTCCGTCGGGCCTACGCGCAGCACCTCGGCGGCACTGGCGACCAGGTTCGCATTGGTGCGTGCGTGATGCCGCGCGCCGCGCGCCGTCAGCGCCTCGATGCGTCGCACGCCCGCCGCAACGCCGGTTTCCCCCACGACGCTGATGAGCCCGATATCCCCGGTGCGGCGCACATGCGTGCCCCCGCACAATTCCACCGACCAGCCCACGGCGTTGCCGGTGGGGTCGCCCATCGACACCACCCGAACCTCGTCGCCGTATTTTTCGCCGAACAAAGCCCGCGCCCCGGACTCCTTGGCTTCCTCGACGCCCATGAGGCGCGTTTCAACCGGGCCGTTCTGCAGCACGATATCATTGGCCAGGTCTTCGACCTGTGCCATCTCCTGGGGCGAGATCGGCTTGGTGTGCACGAAGTCAAAGCGCAGCCGGTCGGCCGAAACCTGCGAGCCGCGCTGGGCCACGTGATCGCCAAGCACGATGCGCAGCGCCTCATGCAGCAGATGCGTAGCCGAATGATTGGCGCGGATGGCCGAGCGTCGGTCGTGGTCGACGATCAGGGTCAGGGCCGTACCGGTCTTCACAACGCCCGAGCGCACCCGCACCTTATGGCCGAAAACGCCATTGTTGCGCACGGTGTCGAGCACCTCGAGCGCCACGCCCTCGCCCGCCATCGTGCCGGTGTCGCCGACCTGACCGCCGCTTTCGCCATAGAAGGGAGTCTGGTTGACGACGACGAAGCCCTCTTCACCCTCACCCAGCGCTTCGACGATCTCGCCGGCCCTGACCAGAGCGGTGACGGCGCCCTCGGCGACTTCGGTTTCATAGCCCAGGAACTCGGTGGGCCCGACCTTGTCGGCCACCGCGAACCAGACCTTCTCTTCCCCGGCCGCGCCCGATCCGGTCCAGCTCTTGCGGGCCTCGGCGCGCTGGCGCGCCATGGCGTCCTCGAAGCCGGACAGATCCACCGAGATTCCACGGTTACGCAACGCGTCTTGCGTAAGATCCAACGGGAATCCGTAGGTATCATAGAGCTTGAATGCGGTGACGCCCTCGAGCATGTCGCCCTGCTTGAGCTCGCTCGTCGCATCATCGAGAATCTGAAGGCCTCGGCTCAAGGTCTTGAGGAAGCGCTGTTCCTCGAGCCGCACCGTCTCGGCGATCATGCCTTCCCCGCGGACCAGTTCAGGATAGGCCTGCCCCATCTCGCGCACCAGGGTCGGTACGATCTTATGGATCACGGGGTCGCTGGCGCCAAGCAACGTCGCATGCCGCATCGCCCGCCGCATGATGCGCCGCAGTACATAGCCACGGCCTTCATTGGATGGCAGCACGCCCTCTGCAATAAGAAAGCTCATTGAGCGCAGATGATCGGCAATAACCCGTAGGCTGGGATTTGCGCGATCCCCATCGAAGCCGATGGCCTGCTGCGTTGCGCCGGTCAGGGCGCGAAAGAGGTCGATCTCGTAATTGTTGTTGGTGCCCTGCATCACCGCAGCAACACGCTCGAGGCCCGAGCCCGTATCGACGGAAGGCTTGGGCAGGCTCACCCGCGACCCATCCGGCAGTTGTTCGAACTGCATGAACACGAGGTTCCAGATCTCGACGAAGCGATCGCCGTCTTCCTCGGGCGAACCGGGAGGGCCACCCCAGTATTTCTCGCCATGGTCATAGAAGATCTCGGTGCACGGCCCGCAGGGACCGGTATCGCCCATCTGCCAGAAGTTGGACTTGGCGCCGAGCCGCACGATGCGATCTTCAGGCAGGCCGGCAATCTTCTTCCAGAGCGCGAACGCCTCGTCGTCGTCCTGGTAGATCGTTGCCGTCAACTTGGCGGCCGGTAGCCCCCACTCCTTGGTGAGCAGGTTCCAGGCGAGATGGATCGCATGCTCCTTGAAATAGTCGCCGAACGAGAAATTGCCCAGCATCTCGAAGAAAGTGTGGTGGCGCGCCGTATACCCCACATTGTCGAGATCGTTGTGCTTGCCCCCGGCACGCACGCATTTCTGCGCCGTGGTGGCGCGCAGATAGTCGCGCCTTTCGAGCCCGGTAAAGACGTTCTTGAACTGCACCATGCCGGCATTGGTGAACATCAGCGTCGGGTCATTGCGCGGCACGAGCGGGCTTGACGCCACCTTCTCATGCCCGTTCGCGCTGAAATAGTTCAGGAAACTCGACCGGATGTCGTTGACGCTGCTCATGGGGCTCTCGGGCTTTCGTCACAAAAAAGGACGGGGGCGTCGGCCCCGCGTCCTCGTCGGCACTTCAATGCCTTCTAGCCCGCACGCCCTGCCTCTGTCCAGAAGCAGGCTGGGCGCGATCAGTCTTCCATCGGGCCGTCATCGTCGGGCCCGGCGAGGAGCGCCTCGCTCAGAAGGCCGGAACTCTCGCGAATGCCCTTTTCGATCTCGTTGGCGACCGCCGGATTGTCCTTGAGGAACTGCCGCGAATTCTCGCGCCCCTGCCCCAGCCTCTGGCTTTCGTAGGAGAACCAGGCCCCGGCCTTCTCGACGATACCGCTCTTGACCCCGAGGTCGAGAAGCTCGCCAGTCTTGGAGATGCCTTCGCCATACATGATGTCGAACTCGACCTGCCGGAACGGCGGTGCCAGCTTGTTCTTGACCACCTTTACGCGGGTCTGGTTGCCGGTGACCTCGTCACGCTCCTTGATCGCGCCGATCCGGCGGATATCGAGGCGGACAGAGGAGTAGAACTTGAGCGCATTGCCGCCCGTCGTGGTTTCCGGCGAACCGAACATCACGCCGATCTTCATGCGGATCTGGTTAATGAAGATAACCATCGCCTTGGAGCGGGAAATCGAGGCGGTGAGCTTGCGCATGGCCTGGCTCATCAGGCGCGCCTGCAAGCCCGGAAGGGAATCGCCCATCTCGCCTTCGAGTTCGGCCTTGGGGGTCAGGGCCGCCACCGAATCGACCACCAGCACGTCGATCGCGCCCGAACGCACCAGCGTATCGGCGATCTCGAGCGCCTGCTCGCCGCTGTCGGGCTGGGAAATCAGCAGGTCATCGACCTTGACGCCGAGCTTGCGGGCATAAGTGGGATCAAGCGCATGCTCGGCATCGACAAAGGCGCAGATGCCGCCTGCCTTCTGGGCTTCGGCAATCACATGCAGCGCCAGCGTGGTCTTGCCCGAGCTTTCCGGCCCGAAAATCTCGACGATGCGGCCGCGCGGCAACCCGCCGATGCCCAGCGCGATATCGAGGCCAAGCGAACCGGTGGAAATCGATTCGACCTGCATGATGGCGCTGTCATCGAAGCGCATCACCGTGCCCTTGCCGAAATTCCGCTCGATCTGGCTGAGCGCTGCGGCCAGCGCCTTGTCCTTATCCATTGACCCCTCGACGGCGCGCAGCGCGGTAGATGTACTGACCATTGTTCGTCTCCTTATTTCATGGTCGCGACAGCGGCGCAATGCACCTGCCGGGCGTCTATGGTGCCGTTATTGATCCTCTTTTGTTCTCATTTTGTTTTCGCCCTGTCAAGGGACTTATACGCTGCGACGGGTACGGGACGCGCGCGCTGCCGGCGCGCCCCGAGCCTCGTCAGTAAAGCACCACCGAGCGGATGCTTTCGCCCTTGTGCATCAGGTCGAAGCCCTTGTTGATGTCCTCGAGCCGCAGTGTGTGGGTGATCATCGGGTCGATCTCGATCTTACCCGACATGTACCAGTCGACGATCCGGGGCACATCGGTGCGGCCGCGTGCGCCACCGAAAGCCGTGCCCATCCAGGTCCGACCGGTCACCAGCTGGAACGGGCGGGTCGAAATCTCCTGTCCGGCGCCGGCAACGCCGATGACGACCGACTTGCCCCAGCCCCGATGGCTGGCTTCGAGGGCCTGACGCATGACGGTGACATTGCCGGTACAATCGAAGGTGTAGTCGGCGCCCCCGATCTGGTCGGCGCCCCGCTTGGTCATGTTGACGAGATAGGGAACGAGGTCTTTCCCGACCTCTTTGGGATTGACGAAATGGGTCATCCCAAAGCGTTCGCCCCAGGCCTTCTTGTCATCGTTGAGATCGACACCGATGATCATGTCGGCGCCGGCCAGGCGCAGGCCCTGGATGACGTTGAGGCCGATGCCGCCCAGCCCGAAGACGATGGCGGTGGCGCCAGCCTCGACCTTCGCGGTGTTGAGTACGGCGCCCACCCCCGTCGTCACGCCGCATCCGATATAGCAGACCTTGTCGAACGGCGCGGCCGGATCGATCTTCGCCACTGCGATCTCGGGCATGACCGTGTAGTTCGAGAAGGTCGAGCAGCCCATGTAGTGGTAAATCGGCTTGCCCTCGAAGGAAAAGCGCGAAGTGCCATCGGGCATCAGCCCCTGCCCCTGGGTGGCGCGGATCGCGGTGCAGAGATTGGTCTTGCGCGACAGGCAGGACGGGCACTCGCGGCATTCAGGCGTGTAGAGCGGAATGACGTGATCGCCCTTTTTGACCGAGGTCACGCCCGGCCCGACATCGACGACGATGCCAGCGCCTTCATGGCCGAGGATAGAGGGAAAAAGGCCTTCCGGATCAGCCCCCGACAGCGTGAATTCATCGGTGTGGCAGATGCCGGTGGCCTTGATCTCGACGAGAACTTCGCCCGCCTTTGGGCCTTCGAGGTCGACCTCGACGATCTCGAGCGGCTTGCCTGCCGCAAATGCCACGGCTGCCCGGGTCTTCATATCCTGTTGCCTCATCAAAGCGTTCTGGTGGCCCAAAGATGCCATGCCGGGGCCTGCCGGGACAACCGCCGGACATGAAAAAGCGGGAGGGGCCGCCTGGGCTCCTCCCGCTTCACCTTGATATCGCGATGAAGCTCAGCGGGTTCCGGTGGCGGACCGCGCATCCTCGACGCCCTTGCGCAGCGCCGGATCGGCCGGCAGCGCCGCGGCAGGGGCCGACGCGGCAGGCGCCTGGGCCGAACCTGCGGCCGCAGCAGCATCTGCCGCGCCCTTGGCCGCGGCATCAGCTGCGCCCGCGGGCGCGGCGGTTGCGTTGGCCGGGGCAGCGACCGGAGCCGGGGCGACGGCATTTGCCGGAGCGGGTGCCTCGGCTGGCGCGGCCGCAGCGGGAGCCTCGGGCGCCTCGGAGCGGGCAGCAGCGGCCGCGATGGCTGCGGCGACGTCGGACAGGCCCTTGTCCATCGCCTCCGCGGACGTCTCGGCCTCCGGCGCAGGATCTTCGGTCGCCGCGACGGTATTGGCGGGCGACGGAGCGGCTACGGCATTGGCTGGCGCCGGTGCCGTCGCGTTCGAGGGCTGCGCAGCCGTAACGTTCGCCGGAGCGATGTTATTGGCCAGAGCGGCCGAACGCGCCGCAGCATTCGCCGGCGCTTCGACGACATTTGCAGGAGCGACGGCATTGGAGGACGCCACCGCATTGGAAGGCGCGGCGCTCGTCGACGAAGCCGCCGAGTTTGCGGGCACCGCTGCGGTGTTGGCTGGCGTCGACATGGCGTTTGCAGGCGTCATCGCGTTGGCGGGAGCCGTCGCGTTCGCCGGAGCGGTTGCGTTGGCGGGGGCCGCAGGCGCTGCCACGCTGTTGGCGGGGGCAGCCATTGTGTTCGCCGGTGTCGCCGGCGCCGAAACTGCGTTGGCTGGGGCAGTCGTCGAGGCGACGTTGGCAGGAGCCGTCGTGTTGGCGGGAGCCGGCGCATTCGACGGCGCGGCGGTGGTGGCCGGAGCGACGGTGTTTGCCGGTGCCGTGGTATTTGCAGGGGCCGTCGCGTTGGCCGGTGCTGCACTATTCGCAGGAGCGGTAGTGTTGCTCGGTGCCGTCACATTGCCAGGCGCGGGCGAGTTGGCGGGTGCGCTGCTATTGGCGGGAGCCGTGGCGTTTGCGGGCGTGTTGGTTGGCGCGGTTGCATTCGCGGGCGCGCTGCTATTTGCAGGCGCCGTGGCGTTCGTGGGGGCCGTGGCGTTGGCCGGAGCGGTGGTGTTGGATGGCGCCGTGGCGTTCGCCGGTGCCGTCGTGTTGGCGGGCGCGGTGGTGTTGGCGGGGCGAGGCGGCGGGTTGGGGCTGTTGTCGCAGGCGGCCACGAGCAGGCCGACCGAAAGCGCCAGAGGCAGCCCCAGACTGGTCTTGAGTTTCATGGTGACACTATCCTTCTTGGACCTATGCATGGGACCCGGGGCCGCTAGCGGCCAGTTTCGTGCTTCCTATAGCAGAGCCACGGCCGTTTGGGACCGGCAAGAGCGCGATTGTGCTCATTTTGCTCGGGCCAGTACCCGCGAGACCATTTCATCGCATGCGACGAGGAAACGCGAGCGATCCTTGGCCGAAAAGGCCGGATTGTGGCCGTCGCTCTCGCCGGTTTCGCGCAGATGCTTGTTGAGGTCGCGCATCGCGAGCGCCATGCCGATGCTCTCGGCGGTGAACGGCTTGCCGATCGGGGACAGCGCGGCCGCGCCATTCTCGATGGCGCGTGCGGCCAGCCCGATATCGGCTGTGATGACCATGTCATCGGGCTCGAGCGCTTCGACGATCCAGTCATCGGCGGCATCGGGTCCCTGCGGCACGCCCACGACGCGGATCATCGGATCGCGCGAGGGCCGCATGCCGCGGCCGGCAACGTGGGTGACGACGAGGCCATGACGATAAGCGACGCGTTCCACCTCGGCCTTGACCGGGCAGGCATCGGCGTCGACATAGATCATAGGCTTTCGGCTCATCTCGGTCCTTTCGGCAGGTGCTGCCCCGCCCAGATACCTTGATGCAATCGGGAAGCGATGTTAGCAAGGCGGCTGTGCCGGCATAGCTCAGTTGGTAGAGCACCTGATTTGTAATCAGGGGGTCACGGGTTCGATCCCTGTTGCCGGCACCAGCCTGTTTGGGGCTATTGATTTCAATTACTTATCAGCAGACAATGAGATGATGAATCCGGTTGGCGAAGCCGGATCGATGCAGCGCGCGTCGCGCGACAGGGGAGAGTCGCAGGTGCAGCCGGTAGTGATCGATCGCATCACATTTGTTTCGAGCGGCACGCCGGAAGCGGATGCGGCGGCCGAGACGCTGCGGAATCGATACGGGGATGTCGGGCTCGAAGCCGCGACAGCCATCGTGGCGCTGGGGGGCGACGGGCTGATGCTCCAGACCCTGCACCGCACGATGGAGCGGCCGATCCCGGTGTTCGGGATGAATTTCGGCTCGGTCGGCTTCATGATGAACAGCTATGCCTCGCATGGGCTCACCGCGCGGCTCGAGGCGGCCAAGCCGACCCATATCTATCCCCTGCAGATGGACGTGATCGATGCCGGGGACAAGCGCCACGAAGCCTTGGCACTCAACGAAGTTTCGCTTTACCGGGCCACCTATCAGGCGGCGAAGATCGAGATTGCGGTCGACGAGCAGGTGCGACTGGCCGAACTGATTTGCGACGGGGTGCTGGTGGCAACGCCGGCCGGGTCCACGGCCTACAACCTTTCGGCGCATGGCCCCATCCTGCCGATCGATTCTCCGCTCCTCGCACTGACGCCGATTTCTCCTTTTCGTCCAAGGCGTTGGCGCGGTGCTATCCTGCACAATGATGCGCGGGTGCGCTTCAGGACGCTGGAGGGCGAGAAGCGGCCGGTGAATGCCGTGGCCGACAATGTCGAAATCCGCGATGTGCGCGAGGTCACGATCCGGGAACGGCGGGACTGCCGGGTGACGCTGCTGTTCGACCCGGGCACCAGCCTGGAGGAGCGGGTATTGAGCGAACAGTTCCGCTACTAACCACCTGATTAAATTGATGTTTCAGGCAGCCGGCAAGGCCATGCGCGGCTCTGCGGGCAGAACCGGCAGCACGTGCGCGCCATCTTCGGCGGCAAAGGATGCGAGCACGCCACGTGCGGCCGCCCGGGCCAAAACCACATTCTGTTCAGAGAGATAGGTGAAGGCGGCGTCGAGTTCGGCGGGGATGTCGCCGGCATGGTCGACGATGAGCTCTTCGGTCAGGGCGGTGACGACGTAGTGGCGGGCCGCGACATCGTCGGCGAGATCGGCGGTGCGCGCAAGAAAAACGAGCCGGGCCAAGAGGTTGGCGACATTGGGCGACAGGCCGGCGCGCCGCAGCAGCGCCAGAAGCACCGGCCGGCTGCCCGATTCGAGAATCGAGAACACTTTCGTGCGCGGTGATTCGGCGAGCGCGGCGAGGCAATCGGCGAAAAACAGCACCCGGCCATGGATGACGGCGTGCAGCATGACCCGCGTCGAGACCCGGTTTTGTTCAATGGCTTCAACGGCATAGGGCGCCCTGCCGGCCCCTGCCTCGGCTTCGCCCAAACTGGTCAGGGCAGCATCGCGCAACTGGCCTAAAAGCCGCTCGAGCCGCCTTGGCGCGATAGCGCCGCAGACGATGCGGGTCCGGGCAATGGCTGCGACCGAGCGGTCGATCAGGATGAGCCGGAGAGAGGCCGGCAGGTCGTTGCGATCGAGCAGGTGCCCGCGCAGCCCGGCATCATCGGCATGCTTTTCGACAATGTCTTCAAAGACTTGCGCAGACAGCCGAACTTCACGGCGCGCCAGCAGGCGGGCCAGAACGGGACGCTGATCGCGCCGGATGAGGGCTTCGGCAAGGCGGGGGCCGATGGCGGGCCGCTCGGCAATGGCGAGCAGCATGGCGAGGTCGGCATCGGGCACCAGCGGCAGCAGATCGGCATCGAGAACGGCCGGGGAATATTGCGCTATCGCCCTCGAAATGATGGGAGAATCGTGAAGGAGCGCGAGGAGGATCGGGCGTGGCGCGGCGGGCGCATGCAGCAAGCCATAGGCGAGGGCCGCGCGCACGCGGACCGAAGGATCATCGAGAAATCCGATGAGCGCGGCATAGAGCGCCGCTTGTTCGTCGGCCGGACCGGAGTGGAAACTATACGCCTGGGCAGCCAGATGCGCGGCTTGTCCCCGCGCGTCGCTGCCACTGGATCCGCTCAGCGCGACGAAATCGGCATAGGCAACCATGAAGCACTCCGCACAACGGCTTCAAGGCTAGGCGCGAAGGCTTAAGGAACGGTTCACCATGCCCTTAAGGGGATGATTTACCTTCATCCGGCTGAGGCTGAACGTAAAATCTCGAGAATAACTGTGCCGGCTCGTGTGGATTCGTGTGGGGTGTCGATGAAGTCACAGGAACGACCAGGGGCCGCGGGGCTGTTGCCGGTTCGGTCGAGAACAGAGCGGTGAAAGAAAGGTCGTCGGGACCGAACCGGGACGGGATGAGATCGGGCGCCGGAGGGGGCACCGCCATGGCTCGGGCGACGGGCCCCGCCATCTGCTGGGCGACGAAAGTCGGGCTCGGTGCCCCTGCCCCGACGGCGTCGTCGGGTCGGTGCTTGGCGACCAGCACTTCATAGACCTGGCGGATGGAGCGCGGCTTGCCGCCCGCATAGAAGATCGAGCGATTGGCTTCGGCCTGGCGGGGAAAAAGCGCCGGCGCGCTCTGATCGGGATTGGACAGGCCTGCCTCGAAAAAGGTGGCCGCTCCACGGGCGCCGAGGAAATGGGCGATATAGAGTTCGCCCGGGCTCGGCATGCGACCGAAGCGGTCGAGCAGATAGTCGCCATTGGATTTGGTGAAGGCCGCCGCGAGATCGGAGGCGATTGCCGGGTCCTTGCGCAGATCGAGGATTTCGCGACGGCGCGCCGGATCGGCGACGATATAATTGCCCTCGCGATCAACGCTGATGGCAGCGGCCTCTTTGGCATAGCCGAGGCGCGGGCCCTCGGTTTTCATCACCTGCAGCCAGGTGCCTTCGAGAAACTGGAAGAGGCCAGTGGCAGACGAGGTGCGGGCCTTGGCGGAGGGATCGAGGCTGCTTTCGCGGATGGCGGTCTGCAACAGATAGTCGAAATCGACGCCATTCCTGGAGCCGGCCCGGTCGATGACCTGGGCGATGCCCTGGGGCACCGAAATCGGGGTCACGCCCATGACGTCTCCGCTGCAGACCGGGCGCCCTGCCCCCGATACTGGCGGCAAGGACGAGACCCGGGCTCATAAACTCAGCGTTAACCAATGGCGCAGCAAGGTTAACGGCCGGTTAACCCTGCCAGTGCGAGACCACGGCCTCGAGCGCGGGACGATCGCGATCGTCAGGCTTGATGGTGGGCGTGCCGATATGCACGAAGCCCACGAAGCGCTCGCCTGCGGAAGCCCCGAGCAGGGCCTGCGCCTCGGTATCGAAGGCGAACCAGCGGGTGACCCAGGAGGCGGCAAAGCCCAGCGCATTGGCGGCGTGTTCGAGGTTGAAGCAGACATTGCCGGCCGAAAGCAGCTGCTCGAGCTCGGGCACCTTGGGCACCGGCTTGGGGGAAAAGATCACCCCCACCGTCAGCGGCGCCGGCAGGAACTGGCGCCGCTCGATATCGAGGGCCGCCTCGTCGATGGCGGGATTGCGCGCCTTGACCAAGGCGGCGAGCCGGTTGCCGGCCTCGGCGCGCGCATCGCCCGAAAACAGCACCAGCCGCCAGGGCGCGAGCTTGCCGTGATCGGGAACGCGGGTGGCGATGGTCAGCAGGGTTTCGAGCTCGGCCGCGTCGGGGCCGGGATCGCGCAGGAAGGCCATGCCGACGGAACGCCGGGTGAGCAGGTAATCACGCAGTGCAGGATCGGCGGGCATGGGAACTCCTCGAGGCGGGAACGGCAGCTTGCCGCATGGCTTTGCATATGACACAGCTTTTCCGCAATCCAGCGCTACCGAGCGCTTGTCAGGGGTATCGACAGAAAGGCCGACGAGTCATGAGCCGCTCACCGCGCAGCGCCCTCACCATCGCGTCCGCCAGCCGAATTTTCGGCGACGCCCTGCGCTGCCTGGTGCGGTTTCGTGGGGGGCATCCGGGACGCGCGACCATGGTTGCGCTGGCGCTCGTTACAGCCCTGCCCGCGCTGGCGCAGGACCAGGTGATGCCCGCGCCCTGGCCGAGCTTTCGGCCCGCCCCGGTGCCGGCCGAGATTTCGCCGCAGGAGCCGGTGGAGCCCGTCCCCTCGCCCGAACTCGCCGCGCCGCTTGCCGCCTTTCCCGATCCGGCCCAGAGCCAGGCGCCCGCAAGCCTGCGCAACGCGCTGACAGCGACCGACGCCGCCCGCGCCGTGGCGACCACGTTGCAGGATGTGAAGCTCAGCGCCATGATCACCGATGGCGGCCGGCCCATCAATGACGGGCTGATCTGGCGGGTGTTCGAGACGCGCACCAACCAGCAGGGCGAATTGCAGCTGGCCGGAAGCTCCTATGATCCGGAAGGCACATTCAAGCTCGCTCCGGGCAATTATGTGGTGCATGTCGCCTATGGGCGCGCCCAGGCCAGCGAGCCGCTCGAAGTGGGCAGCGAGAACACCGAGAAGGCCATCATTCTCGATGCGGGAGCGATGCGGCTCAACGCGGCCATCAGCGGCGACGTGCCGATCCCGATCAACCTGTTGCGCTTCGACATCTTCAACGAGAATGACGAGACATCGCGCGGGATCGTGGCGCAGAACCTCTCGCCCAACGATGTGGTGACGCTGAACGCCGGCACCTATCACGTTGTCTCGCATTTCGGCGACATCAACGCGGTGGTGCGGGCCGACCTGCGGGTGGAGCCGGGCCAGCTCACCGATGCGACGCTCTATCACCAGGCGGCGCAGGTGTCGTTCAAGCTCGTGACGCAGGCGGGCGGCGAGGCCATCGCCGATATCGACTGGACGATCAAGACCGAGGACGGGGAAACGATCTTTGCCGCGATCGGCGCCTTCCCGACCACGGTTCTGGCCGAGGGCGACTATCTGGTGCTGGCCAAGCGCGGCGAGCAGGTGTTCAATCGGCAGTTCCAGGTGCAGCCCGGACAGGCGCGCGAAGTGGAAGTGCTGACCACCGTCTATTGAGGAGGACGCCGTGAGCTACAAGCCCCAGGGGTATACCGCGCTCTCGCCCTATATCATCGTGGACGATGCCGGGCCGGCGCTGGCCTTCATCAAGGCGGTGTTCGGCGCCGACCCGCTGATGGTGCACCGCACCGCGGCCGGTCGCATCGGGCATTGCGAAATCCGCATCGACGACACCATCGTGATGCTGGGCGAAGCGCCGGGCGCCGGCGCCATCAACCTGCATGTCTACGTGCCCGACCTGGACGCCGCCTTCGCCCGGGCACTCGCGGCGGGCGGCACAGTGGTGCAGCCGCTCGATGACAAGGGCGATGGCGACCGCCGCGGCGGCGTGCGCGATGGCTCGGGTACGACCTGGTGGCTGGCGGAGACGGTTACGCCGCGGTGAGGGGGGATGACGTCTGGGGGTGGCGATGCTGGCCGCGATCGCGATGTCATTCCGGCGAATGGCGGAAGCCGGTTTGGATTTCAGCAGAATGGGGAAGCCAGCGCCTGTGGCCAAGGCCCCCTCACCCGGCGCTACGCGCCGACCTCTCCCCCAAAGGGAGAGGTGAAGAGGGCCCGACCCGCATCCCGAGGCCCGCGCACCCCTTGCCTCTCCCTTTGGGGGAGAGGTCGGCTGCAGGCCGGGAGAGGGGGCCTTGCCGCTTGCGCGTGAGCCAGACACGTAGCCGCCCCCCACTGACGATGTTATTCCGGCTTTCGCCGGAATCACGCCGTGGGTGGATTGCTCTGTCCTACTTTCCCAACGTCGAGGGCCAGGTGCCGTGGAGGTTGGTGCCGCGGCCGGGGATTTCGAAGCCGTGGGCGCCGAAGAAATCGCGCTGGCCCTGGATGAGGTTGGCGGTGCCGCGGCCCTGGCGGTAGGCATCGAAATAGGAGAGTGCGGCGGAGAGGCAGGGCAGCGGCAACTCGGCGCGGGCGCCGGCGGCGACGACCTCGCGCAGGGCCGGATGGCTGGCCTTCATCACCGAGACGAAATCGGGCACCATCAGCAGGTTGGTGGCTTCGCCGCGGGCATAGGCCGCCGACATCTGATCGAGGAAGCGCGAGCGGATGATGCAGCCGGCACGCCAGATGCGGGCAATGGTGGCGAGCGGCAGGTTCCAGCCCTTGTCCTCCGAGGCCTTGGCCATCACGGCAAAGCCCTGCGCGTAGGAGACGATCTTGCCGGCCAGAAGCGCCTGTTCAAGGGTTTCGAGCGAAACCGAGACGGAGCCGCCGCCGCGCTGGCCGTAGACGGCCTCGGCGGCGAGGCGCTCATCCTTGCGCGAGGAGATGGAGCGGGCGGCAACCGCGCCCTCGATGGCGGTGGCGGGGACGCCCAGCTGCTGGGCAACGATGGCGGACCAGACGCCGGTGCCCTTCTGGCCGGCCTTGTCGAGGATGAGATCGACCAGCGGCGTGCCGGTTTCCTCATCTATGGCGGCCAGAACATGGCCGGTGATCTCGATGAGATAGGAGTTGAGCGGGCCCTCGTTCCATTTGCGGAAGACCTCGGAGGCGGCGGCGGGGCTCATGCCCAGCCCGTCGCGCATGACGCCATAGACCTCGGCGATCATCTGCATGTCGCCATATTCGATGCCGTTATGGATGGTCTTGACGAAATGGCCGGCGCCACCGCGCCCCAGATAGGCGCAGCAGGGCTCGCCCTTGAACTTGGCGGCGATGGCTTCGAGGATGGGCTGGGCGTTGTGCCACTGCTCCTCGGACCCGCCCACCATGATGGCGGGGCCGTGGCGGGCCCCCTCTTCGCCACCCGAGACGCCGACGCCGAGATAGCCGATGGCTTTCGGCTCGAGCGCGGCAAAGCGACGGTCGGTATCGGCATAAAGGGAATTGCCGCATTCGAGGATGGCATCGCCGGGCTCGAGATGGGGAAGCAGCTGCGCGATCATCGCATCGACCGGGGCGCCGGCCTTGACCATGATGATGATCGAGCGCGGACGCTTGACCGAGGCGACGAAGGCGGCGAGATCGGCCTCCGGCACGACACGCTCGGAAAGCCCCTGGGACTTCGCCTCTGCGACGAAATCATCGATGCGGGCGGCCGTGCGGTTATGGACCGCGATGGTGTAGCCTTTTTCGGCGATGTTGAGCGCGAGGTTCGAGCCCATCACCGCCAGACCGACAAGCCCGATATCGGCAGATGCCATGATCGCAATTCCATTTCAGCACGAAGTCGAATGGGCCGCTTTCTGGCACGGGATCAGACGGATTGCCACCCTAAAGCGGACTTGCGGCGCATCGCCGGGGCCCTTACCAATGGCGCCAACGGCCAGGGGCCGGGTGCGCTTTCCGGAGGATCTGCCTTGAACACGCTCGCACAATTCAGCCTTGCCGGGCGCCGGGCGCTGGTGACCGGCTCAAGCCGGGGCCTGGGGCTGGCGATTGCCACCGCGCTGGCCGGCGCCGGCGCGGAAATCGTACTCAACGGGCGCGACCAGCAGACGCTCGGCGCCGCCGCGGCCGGGCTCGCCGAAGGCGGCCGCAAGGTCTCGGCGCTCGCTTTCGACGTGACGAGCGAGGAGAGCGTGAACGAGGCCATCGCCCATTGCGAGGACAAGATCGGGCCCATCGATATTCTCGTCAACAATGCCGGGGTGCAGCATCGCAGCCCGCTCGAGGATTTTCCGCTCGCCCAGTTCGAGCGCGTGATGATGACCAACCTGACCTCGGCCTTCATCGTGGGCAAGGCGGTGGCGCAGGGCATGATCGCGCGGCGCCGCGGCAAGATGATCAATATCTGCTCGCTGATGAGCCATGTGTCGCGCCCCTCGATCGCCCCCTATGCGGCGAGCAAGGCGGCGATCGCCAATCTGACGCGCGGCATGGCGACGGATTGGGCCAAGCACGGGCTCAACGTCAACGGCATCGCGCCGGGCTATTTCCGCACCGAGATGAACGAGGCGCTGGTGGCCAATGTCGATTTCAACGCCTGGATCGAGCGGCGCACGCCGATGGGGCGCTGGGGCGACCCTTCCGAACTCGGCGGGGCGGCCGTGTTCCTCGCTTCGGATGCGGCAAGCTTCGTGAACGGACACATTCTTTATGTCGACGGCGCCTTCTCCGCGACGGTCTGAGGCGGCGCGCCTCATCATCGTGATGGGCGTCTCCTCGAGCGGCAAATCGACGACGGGCAAGGCCATTGCCCGCCGCCTGCACCTGCCGTTCCTCGATGGCGACGGCTATCACCCGCCCGAAAATGTCGAGAAGATGCGGGCGGGAACCCCGCTCACCGATGCCGATCGCTGGCCCTGGCTCGAAAGGCTGGCGCAGGCGCTGCACGAGGCGGCGGGGCAGAAGGGCGCGGCGGTCGGCGCGTGCTCGGCGCTGAGGAAGAGCTATCGCGATTACCTCGTTGAAAAGGCCGGCGAGCCGATCCTCTTTGTCTATCTGAAGGGCGATCGCAGCGTCATCGCCGAGCGCATGGCGCGACGGCAGCACGAATACATGCCGCAAAGCCTGCTCGAGAGCCAGTTCGCCACCCTCGAAGAACCCGATCCGGCCATCGAAAATGTACTCGTGCTCGATGTGCGGGAGCCGGTGGAAACGCTTGCGACGCGCGCGGTCAAGGCCGTCGACCACCTCAGGTCGTTCAAGCGCGGGCAGTGAGGCGGAGCCAGGCGGAGAGCTCGGCCGAGACTGTCTCGGCCAGCGTGCCGGTTCGGGAAAACCCCCACCAGATGACCGCGCCCTGCCATTGGCTCGCCATCAGCCGGCCCAGCGCCACGGACTTGGGGTTGCCCGGAGCGATGCGTCGGCCGAGCGCCGTGGCCAGAGCCGTGCCCCATGCCGCCCCCCGTGCCCGCAGCACGGGGCGGCGAAAATCCTCGCGCAGCAGCAAAAGCCCCTCGCCATGCGTATCGGGCCCATCCGGCGCGCCGGAGAGCCGGACGAGAAGTGCCACGGCGCCCTGGGGCGTGACGGGGCAATCCGCGTCGGCGGCGGCGGTTTCGGCATCGAGCCGATCCCAGGCGCGCAGCAAGGCCGCCTCCATCAGCCGATCGCGCGAACCAAAGCGCTGGACGAGGGTCGCCGGCGCAAGGCCTGAGGCCGACGACAGGGCGGCAAAGCTCAGCCCCTCCGGCCCGGTCCTCGCCATCAGGCCGAGGGCTGCATCGAGAAGGGCTTCATCGCTGATCGAGCGGGGGCGGGGCAAGCGGACCTCTATTGTAAACGATCATTCGTTTATATATATCCAGGACCGATCCTGGCAAGGAGTGTGGGTCATGGCGCGGATCCTGGGATATATCGCGGCGAGCCTTGATGGCTATATCGCCGGCCCGAACGACAGCCTCGACTGGCTGTTCAAATACGATACCACGGCGTTCGGAGAGGATGACCCCGCGCTGTTTCTGGCGCGCATCAGGACGCTGGTGATGGGCCGGGGCACCTATGACTGGCTGATCCGCGAGGGCGGGCCCTGGCCCTATGAGGGCAAGCGCGTCTATGTCGTCACCTCTCGTGCCCTCGCGGCGCCCGAGGGCGTCGATATCATCGCGCGTTCCGATATCGATGCGCTGATCGCCGAATTGCGCGCGCTGCCGGATGGGGATGCGTGGATGCTGGGCGGGGGGCGGCTGCAAATGGCCTTCATGGAACGCGGCGCGCTCGACGAGATCGAGATCTATGTGATTCCCGAATTGCTGGGGGGCGGCGTGCCGCTGTTTCCGCCCACCGGCTTCGCAGCGACGGTCGAACTCGTTTCGGCGCGGCCCAGCGGCCCGGGCTGCGTGCGCCTGCACTACCGGCTGTCGTCCTCCGCCGCCGGGGCGAGATAGGGCGTATCGACCACCAGCGCCCAGGCGCCGCCGAGTTCACCCAGAAGCTCGGCGACCACGATATCGAGCAATGCGTTGAATTCCCGCCGGTCGCGCTCGCTCAGGTGCCAGGTGGGATCGGCAAGGTTTTTCCAGTTCACCTGCCGATCATAGAGCAGGTTGAGACGTTCGAGCCGGCGGTTGAGATCGCGCGGGAAGCCCCAGAAGGCGAGTGTCGTCAGCTGGCCATCGACAACGAGTGGCGCATAGCCGCGCGCCACCAGCCGGAAATCGAGGACGAGCCGAACCTCCTTCACTGCGTCGCGCCGCCCGGACGGACCGTGGAAAAGCCCGACGGCCTGCGGGCGCCGACCCAGCCGACGGCCCGTTCGCCCAGCTGGCGGAACTTGCCCGAGACCGACGAGATGCGCGAATGCCACGCGGGATCGGGCGCCTGGCCTTCGATGGTGCGGAAATAGGCCTGCATGAGGCAGGCCAGCGCGAAGGGCTCGATCAGCGCCGCCTTGACCGCCCAGGCAAAGATCAGCGCAAAGACCAGCCCGCCCGCCGACCAGGCATTGGGGATGAGGGCGACAATGGCCGCCGCCGGCGCCAGCATGACGAGAAAGACCACAAGCGACAGGCCCCAGGTGATGAGGGTGAGCCAGGCGGCATTGCGCAGCATGGTCTTGTAGTTCTGGGTGTAGAGCACCAGCGCCGTCTGTGCCGACTCCCACGGGTTGGTGGAGCGGGTGCGAATGGCATAAGCGAGGATGATCTCGTCGACGAGGCCGAGTGCGATGCGCAGGAAGGCGCGCACGAGCCCGACGATGTTCTGCAGCCCCGGGATGGGCAGGATGGCGGTGATGCCCTGGATGAGCCCGATAATGGCCCCCAGCACGCCCTTGACCAGCTGATCGAGCGCAAAGAGCACATGGGTTTCGGCAAAGCGCGCCTTCACGACCTCGGTGGCGTGGCTGATCTGGTCGCGCCCCTGGGGCACGCTGCCGCCATCGAGCAGTTCGACCATGACGGCGATATGCCCGGCCTTGACGATGTAGAGGATGTACTCGCGCGCGAAATAAAGCGCCCCGGCGGTGAGCCCCAAGCCGATCGCCCCGCCCCAGAAGGTGGAGGCGCCCTGGAAATCGGCATCACCGAACGCGCCCACGCCCCAGCCGATGCCGGCCCCTACGCCGGTGACGAGCACATAGGCGATGGCGATGCCGGCATAGACGATGATGCGGAAAAGGATGAATGGCAGGGTCTGCCCCATCAGCGACAGCGACCGCGGAATCGAAAAGTCCCACATTGATCAGCCCCTTGAGACGCACCCCGCAGGACGCGAGGTTACGGCAGAGCGGGGCGTTGGGCAATGTGGGCTGGGGGTCTAGCTGAGGCGCAAGCGGCAAGACCCCCTCACCCGGCCTGCGGCCGACCTCTCCCCCGAAGGGAGAGGTAAGGAGGGGCTCGGCCGCGCATTAGAGGCGTTTGGTGGTCTTATTTACCTCTCCCTCAGGACGTGGACGGCCCCTCCCCACCTCTCCCTGGGGGAGAGTTAGGGGGTTTCAGGGTCTCGGGATGTGGATGACCGCTCCTCACCTCTCCCTTCGGGGGAGAGGTCGGCGCGCGAGCGCCGGGTGAGGGGGCCTTGGCCACGGGCGCTGGCTTCCGCATGCTGCTGAAATCGAAACTGGATTCCGGCATTCGCCGGAATGACGCATGGGGTTGGGGCCAGCCACCGCGAAAAAGAAAAGGCCGCCCTTGCGGACGGCCTTGTCGGGTCAGGACTCGCTGGCGACGCCAGCCTCAGTGCTTGAGGCCGTCGCGGACTGCGTCTTTGACCTGCCCTGCCTTCTGCTGGACCTTGCCTTCGGCCTTGTCGATCTTGCCTTCGGCTTCGAGGCGCTCGTTGCCGGTGACCTTGCCAGCGGCTTCCTTGATCGCGCCGCCGGCCTGCTTGGCAACGCCCTTGACTTCGTCCTTATGCATTTGAGGCTCCCTTGTTGTTGTATTTGCTAACAACGCGGTGCTCCCGAGCGAAGTTCCTGAGGGAAACGTCTTATTCTTGCTCCGGTGCCTCGCCGAGATAGCGCACCTCGATGCGCTGGAAGATCGGCCCCTGTTTCATCGTCAACAGCCAGCGGTGGAAGGCCGCAAGGTCGACAAAGCCGGCGCGGCGCGCATCGGCCTCGGTGACATCCTCGGGCGCCATCTCGTCCATGCGGCCGATGGCGAGGAGGCCCAGTTTGGTCTTGAGCGTGCCGCCCGGCTTGACGCTGGGGCGGCTCCAGCGGCGGAACTGCAGGTCGATCTCGCCGGCCTTGATGGCTTCGAGCACCTCGCGCTTCAGGAGCATGGTTCAGTTCCCCGCAAATGGATCCTCCACCAGCGGCCAGAGCGGCCGGCCGGCGCGCGGCAGGGCAATCCTCTCGAAATCGGGATCCGCCGCACCGCCTGCCGAAACATAGAGGATTCGCTCCGCCACCGGAGCAAAGCCGGCCGAAAAATGCTGGGCCGACTTCACATAGACCGAGCGATAGGCGCGGATGTCGGCGCCGAGCGCGGCAAAGGCATCGGGGTGGAAGGTCTGAGTGCGCAGGCTGATGAGCGCGACATCGATGCCATCGGCGGACACCAGCGCCGCATCGCCCATCGCCTGCCGGCCGGTGCCGTAGGTCTGGGACGCCTCGGGCGCCAGCGCGCGGACGGTGACATCGAGATCGACGGGCTGGCCCGAGAACGGTCCGACCTTGCCCCCGATGCGCAGCGGCAGGCGCGAGCCCTCCCCGGCCTCGAAGCAGAGGCGCACCGCGACAGGGTCCCAGAACAGGCCGGTGAGCACGTTCCGCGCCCTCGCCTCGACTAAAGCCGAGAGGAGGAAGGTCGCATCGCTCGAGGTGCCGGCGCCGGCATTGTCGCAGACATCGGCGAAGATGGTGAGCCCGGGCTCGGGCGCAAGCGTGCGGCCGATGGCGTCATTAAGGGTGAGGAGCGTATCGCGGGTCTTGAACCGCAGATCCCAGATGCGCTGCTGGAAGGCGCGGGCGGTGCGGTCGGCAAGCGCCGGATCGCCATCGGCAATCGCGATGACACGCGCCCCGACGTCGGGCACATCGGCCCAGGGGAAGCCGTGCGCGAACGAAACCGAGAGCACCCCGCCCTGCCCTTCGGCGGCGCTCATGGCATCGACGAGGCTGCGCACCGGCTCGCGCGGGGTGCGCCACACCGCCAGCATGCGGCAATCGATCACCGCCACGGCCGGCCGGATCGCGCCCGAGCGCGTAGCGGCAGCGAGCCGGTAGACATCGGCGGCGCGGGCATCGACATCGGTATGGGGATATTCCTTGTAGGTGACGACGATATCGGCGGCCGCGACCAGCCGGTCCGAGATGTGGCAATGGAGATCGAGCTCGACCCCGATCACCACACCGGGCAGGCGGGCGCGGATGGCGCTGGCCAGGTCGCCCTCGCAATCATCCTCGCCCTCGGCGACCATGGCGCCATGCAGGTTGAGCAGCACCATGTCGGGGGTGCCGGCGGCGTCGAGATCGTCGAGCACCATCTGGCGCATCTCGGCCCAGACGCGGGCGCGAGTGGGCCCGGCAGGCTGCGCGAAGGCGGCGACGCTCTCGATCACCTCATGGCCACCGGACTCGGCGGCCCGGCGCCAGACACGCAGGGGACCGGCGAACCAGTGCGGCGAGGTGAGCGAACCATCGCGACGCACGAACAGGTCTTCGCGATAGGCGGCCCAGCCGGTGGGGATGGGCGAAAAAGTGTTGGTCTCGGTGCCGATGGCGGCGATGAAGAGCTTCACGGGGCGCGATCCGGAGCAAGGGGCGGAGGCGGCATGGGGCGGCACGCAGGCATGGGCGTCAAGCGGGGCACGTTCCTTGCGCCGGAACGGGGCAGGATCGGTGGCATCGCGCTAGAGCAATGCGGCTGCCAGCGCCGGCCGGGAGGTCACAGCCGGCGCCAGCAAGGCGGTACATGTTCCGCCGCATCCATCAGTGTGCCAGAGGCCGCGCCGATCCGCCAGCGATGATTCGGTTTGGTGCCGATCAGTAGGGCGAGCATGTGTAGCCGGAGGGCTCGATGCGGGTGAAATGCCCCGGCCCGTTGCCCTTGACGCTGCAGACGGTCTTTTCGGACGTTCCGGCGGCGAGGTTGAACCGCGTGCAGTCCGGCGTGAGCAGTGCCGGGCTGCCTTTGACCGAATATTTGCATTGGGCAATGCATTGATAGCGCTGGCCACCGGGATTGCTGGCGACGATCGAGAGCGCTGAGCTGTCCGCATTCAGCCGACAATCGATGCCGGGAACGGGAAACTGCGCCGATGCGGCGGACATCGCCCCGAGCAGCAGGACGAAGGCGAGGCTGAAAGACCTTAGGCGCATAAGAGTTTTCCCCGAGAGCCGGCGCTTGTGCCGATCTCGCGAGGCTGGCAGCAGTTTTGCGAGCACCCAAGCGGGATTGCCGCGCTTGAGCGACGTTACCGGCGAGAAATTATGCTTGCGCCGGCGGGAAGGCTTGTACCGGGGTGGCGGCCCTCGTCCTTCGACGGGCTCAGGATGAGGGCAGGAGGCTAAGTCAGGATCAGGGCCGGGGCGAGTTCAGGATGAGGGCCTTTGAAGGCTCAGCGTCAGAGCCATAGGCTCGAGATCGAGCGCCGGCCGCGATCATCTGATGACAACTGAAGTGGTGCGGGCGGCGGGACTCGAACCCGCACGGGCCAGGCCCTCGGGATTTTAAGTCCCGTGTGTCTACCATTTCACCACGCCCGCAAAGGGTGGCTGTCGCGCCCGGGTGGGGCGCGACGCTTAGGGTCAGTCGGTGCCGCCGGAGATGGGGGGCACATAGGCGACGTCGAGATCCCAGGGGAAGAAGATCCAGGTGTCCTGGCTCACTTCGGTGATGAAGCTGTCAACGAGGTCGCGGCCCTTGGGCTTGGCATAGACAGTGGCGAAATGGGCGTTGGGCAGCATCTCGCGCACGGCGCGGGCGGTGTTGCCGGTATCGACCAGATCATCGACGATGAGGACGCGGCCGGTGCGGTCCTTCTCGAGGATTTCGGGGGAGACGGCCTTGAGCACGCGGATCTCGCCCTGGTTCTTGTGGTCATAGGATTTGACCGCAACGCTCTCGACCACGCGGATATTGAGCTCGCGCGCCACGATGGTGGCGGGCACGAGGCCGCCGCGGGCAATGGCTACCACGGCATCGAAGGGCCCCAGACCCTGCAGGCGCCAGGCCAGCGCGCGGCTGTCGCGATGGAACTGGTCCCAGGTGACGGGGAAATTTTTCTGCGCGCTCTGGTTCACTCTCGGAGGTCCTTCGGAAAACGGGGGGAACAGGATCAATAGGGTTCGTCGGCGGCGGGCAGGCCGGCGGCGCGATGCGCTTCGGAGACCATGGCGCGCACGGCGTCGGCGGCCACGGCCAGCCGGTCCGGATCGGGCGAGCGCAAGACCAGCTCGGTATGGACGGCACCGGTGCCCATCTGCGGGTAAGAGCCCATCTTGACGTCGGGATACTCGGCCTGGAGCCGCCCGAGCGGACCGCCGATGGCGCCCTCCCCCACGCGACAGGCAATGGTGACCGAGAGCATGCGGCGCCCGCCCTCGAGCGTGGGCGCGATGGATTCGAGCATGGCCTGCATGATCTTGGGCACGCCGGCCATGACATGCACATTGCCGATGCGGAAGCCGGGCGCCGCCGAGACGGCATTGACAATGAGGTCGGCGCCTTCGGGGATGCGGGCCATGCGCAGCCGGGCCTCGGTCGCCTCGGTATTGGTGGTGGCCCAGCGCGCCTCGAGCATGGCGCGGGCCTCGGGATTGATCGGCAGGGCGACGCCGAAGGCCGAAGCGATGGCATCGGCGGTAATATCATCATGGGTGGGGCCGATGCCGCCCGTGGTAAAGACATAAGTGTAGCGGGCGCGCAGCGCGTTGACCGCATCCACGATATCCTCATGCACGTCGGAGACGACGCGCACCTCGGTCAAAGCGATGCCCAGCTCGGTGCAGAAATCGGCGATGGTGCCGATATTGACGTCCTTGGTGCGACCGGAGAGGATTTCGTCCCCGATGACGATGAGGCCGGCAGTGACGGTATCGGGCGCGCTCATGATCGGTGCGGGGCTCGGGAGATGACGGTGGCTCCATGCAATGCCTTCCCGGCCCGAAAAGGTCAAGAATGGCGGCGTCGCAGGGGAAATGGACGGCGCGGCGCCTCTTTTCATCGCGGCAGGCAGCGACTACCTTTGGGCCAACAGCCGGAGCGCGCAATGATCACCTATGTCGATGCCGAAACCAAGAGCCGCCGCACCTCCGGGGTGATCCCGCTGCATGGCGAGGCGGGCTTTGCCGGCATGCGCAAGGCCGGAAACCTGACGGCGCGGGCGCTCGACCTGCTGGTCGAGCATGTGAAGCCGGGCGTGACCACCGCCAGCCTCGACCGCATCGCCTATGAGTTCGCGCGCGACCATGGCGCGGTGCCGGCCACCCTGTTCTACAAGGGCTACCGGCATTCGATCTGCACCTCGATCAACCATGTGGTGTGCCACGGCATTCCCGACGAGCGGCCGCTGCGCGAGGGCGATATCGTCAATATCGACCTGACGCTGATCGTGGATGGCTGGTATGGCGATTCCTCGCGCATGTATGCGGTGGGCGAGATCGGGCGGAAAGCCGAGCGGCTGATCGAGGTGACCTATGACTGCCTCGCGGCGGGCATCGCCGTGGCAAGGCCGGGCAACACCACGGGCGATATCGGCCACGCGATCCAGACGCTGGCGGAGGCGGAGCGCACGAGCGTGGTGCGCGATTTCGTCGGGCACGGGCTGGGGCAGCTGTTTCACGACGAGCCCAACATCCTGCATTTCGGCACCCCGGGCACCGGAGTGATGCTGAAGCCGGGCATGATCTTCACCATCGAGCCGATGATCAATCTCGGGCGACCGGACGTGAAGATCCTGCCCGATGGCTGGACGGCGGTGACGCGCGACCGCACGCTTTCGGCCCAGTGCGAGCATTCGATCGGCATCACCGAAACCGGATGCGAGATCTTCACCGCATCGCCCCAGGGGCTGTTCAATCCGCTCTCCGCCCGGCGCTGACGCCGATGCCGCGGGGGGACAAGGCTGAGGCGGACGGACTGAACGAAGCGACCCCGCATTATCTGGGGCATCGCGAACGGGCGCGGCAGCGCTTTCTGTCGGCGGGCGAACAGGCGCTCGCCGATTACGAACTGCTCGAACTGGTGCTGCAGCTGCTGATCCCACGGCGCGACACCAAGGCGCTGGCCAAGGACCTGCTGGCGCGATTCGGCACGTTCTCGGCGGTTTTCGCGGCGCAGCCGGCGCAACTGGCCCAGTGCAAGGGGCTGGGCGACGTGACGGTAACCAACCTCAAGATCATCCAGGCGGCGGCGCAGCGGTTCGCACGCGACCAGATCGACCTCAAGAAGCCGATCCTCTCCTCATGGTCCTCGCTGCTCGATTATTTTCGCTCGACCATGGCCTATGAGGACAAGGAGCAGTTCCGCATCCTGTTTTTGGACAAGAAGAACCGGCTCATTGCCGACGAGGTGCAGCAGACCGGCACTGTGGACCATACTCCGGTCTATCCGCGCGAGGTGATCAAGCGCACGCTGGAGCTGTCGGCGACGGCGCTGGTGCTGGTGCACAACCACCCCTCGGGAGACCCCTCGCCCTCATCGGCCGATGTGCAGATGACGCGGCAGATCACCGAGATCGCGCGGCCGCTCGGCATTACCGTGCATGACCATGTGATCATCGGCAAATCGGGCCACACATCGCTGCGCAGCCTCAAGCTGCTATGAGCGGCCCCTGAGGCGGGCCAGCGCCGCCCGGGCCCGGTAGACGAAACTGCGGACCGTGTCGTTGTCCTTGGCGAGGCGGCGCAGCGCGCTGACCTGGCGGTGGCCGGCGGCGAGCAGCCGGCCCCTGGCCGTGACCGGCAGATAGCGATGCACAAGCTGGATCTGCTCGTTGCACCAGTGGCGCTTTTCGTCGTTGAGGCCCGAGCCCATGTCGAGCACCGCCTCGCCCTGTTCGAAGAGCCGCTGCATGACATTGAGGAGGCACTGCTTGCCGGGCGAACCCGGCTGCAGGCGCGGCTCGGTGCTCATCGAGGAGATGAGGCAGTACCACACCGCGCCGCTATGGATGCAGTAGCGGGCCGCGACGATCTCGCCATCGAGCCGAAGCAGCGCCATGCGCACATCCACCCCCGAGCCTGGCGCAGCAAGCGCGGCATAGGCAGCGCGGATGCCAGGCTCGGCGAAGGGATCGCAGATGCCCATCTGCGCGAAACGTTCGGCACGTTGCCGGAACAGGGTTTCGAGCGCATGGGGAAATTCCGGATCGCCATTGGCGATGGTTTCGAAGTTGACGCTTCCCAGCGCCGCAAGCTTGTCGCCCTGCTGACGATCGTGCTTGCGACGGGATTTGTTACGCTGCACGGCATCGGCTTCGGCAAATGACGAAAAATGGGCGCGATAGAGCGTATCCGAGGGCACGGTGGAGCCAAGCTCGGCTTCGAGCACCAGGCGGTCTGGCATCTCGATGGGCATGTCGCGCAGGAACAGTAGGTCCGCCCCGCTGAGGCGGGCAAGACCGGCCCAGAGATCGGCACGCGCCTCGGACGAGAGCACGCCGAAGCGGCAGGGATCGAGCAGCGGGGCATTGGCCCCGACATGATTGCCCAGCATCCACCCGAGCACATGCGTGCCGCGCACCCGAATGCGACGCAGCGGCAAAAGCGCCAGGGGCTGGTCGCCGGCCTCGGCGAGCAGCAGCACGATCTCGCCTTTCGGCACGCCGAGCGTTTCGCACCACAGGCGACAGACATCAAAGCTCTGACCGGGAGAGACGAGCCCGCCCTTGGCCTCAAGCGCGCGCCATGTGGCCTCGGCCTCGGCGAAGCCCGCCAGCCGGCGGAAGCGCGGAGTGAGTGCAGCGGGCGCGCTGCCGCGCGCGGCAAGGCTCGGGTCGTGCTGCATGCAGAGATCCTCCATGCCGCCACCATAGCGGTCGAGACCCTAAGCACACTTACAATGTATCGGTCAGTCGACCAACAATACCACGTTTCAAATAACAGGGTTAAGACGGGCTCAACCGAAGGTGGACAGCACCGGGAAGGTCTCGAGGAACCAGAAGGAGATGCGGGTGAACTGGCCGGTGACAAACAGCAGGCCGGTTATGACGAGCAGCCCGCCCATGATCTTTTCCACCATGCCCAGATGTTTACGGAAGCTCTGGAAAAAGGTGAGGAAGGGTCCGATGGCGACCCCGGCCAGGAGGAACGGCACGCCAAGCCCGGCCGAATAGATGGCGAGGAGCCCCGCCCCTTCCCACGCGGTCTCGCGCCCGGCCGCGACCGACAGCACGGCGGCCAGGACAGGGCCGATGCAGGGCGTCCACCCCAGGGCGAAGGCAAGACCCAGCAGGAACCCGCCGCCCGGCCCGCTGGCAACGCCCGGGCCATTGTGGCGCATCTGCCGATCGAGCAGGCCGATGCGATAGACCCCGAGAAAGTGCAGCCCCATCGCGATGATGACGATGCCGGCGATGGGGGTGAGAATCGGCAGGGCCTGGCGGAAGAGCTGGCCGAAGGCGGTGGCCGTCGCGCCAAGCGCGATGAAGACGAGCGAGAAGCCGAGAATGAAGAACAGCGAGGTGACGACGCTGCGGCGCCAGACGAGGCCGGCGGTGGCGCCATCGCTGCGCAGCTGATCAAAACTCGCCCCGCTCATATAGGTGAGATAGGGCGGCACGAGCGGCAGGACGCAGGGGCTGAGGAAACTCAGAACCCCGGCCCCGAACACCAGCCAGAAGGAAAAGCCATCCATGCGCGCGCCTCCGTCGGGCGTCGTTGTAGCCCTTGTGGCGGCAAGCGCAATGCCTGCTCTGGTCGCTCCCCAGCACGTGAACGGCAAATCGCCCTCGACCAAAGGCCCCTTGTGGCAGGCGGGGCGGCGGGTCTAAAGGGCAGCAGCGTTTTTCCCCGGAGCCTTGCCATGTCCGCACGCCCGATCCTCATCGCCCCCTCCATCCTTTCGGCCGACTTCGCGCGGCTGGGCGAGGAAGTGCGCGCTATCGACGCGGCAGGGGCCGATTTCATCCATGTGGACGTGATGGACGGGCATTTCGTGCCCAATATCTCGTTCGGCGCGGCGGTGATGCAGGCGGTGCGCAAGGAGACGCAAAAGCCCTTCGACGTGCATCTGATGATCGCCCCGGTCGACCCCTATGTCGCCGCCTTCGCCAAGGCCGGCGCCGATCTCATCACCGTGCATGCCGAGGCCGGGCCGCACCTGCACCGCACGCTCCAGACCATTCGCGCCGAGGGCAAGAAGGCGGGGGCCGCGATCAACCCGGCAACGCCGGTCTCGGCGCTCGAACATGTCATCGACGATATCGACCTGCTGCTGATCATGAGCGTCAATCCGGGGTTCGGGGGGCAGAAATTCATCCCCCAGACCTTCGAAAAGCTGCGGCAGGCGCGCCATTTGATCGGCGGGCGGCCGATTTTGCTCGAGGTCGATGGCGGGGTGACGGCCGAGAACGCCGGCGACATCATCACGGCGGGTGCCAACGTGCTGGTCGCGGGCTCATCGGTCTATGCCGGCAATGATGCGCGGACCTATGCGGGGCGGATCGCGGCGATCCGCACTGCCGGGAGCACCATCAATGCCTGAGCGGGTGCCGCAGCCGCGCGGGCTCAGCCACATGACCTTCATCGTCTCCGATCTCGATCGGATGGAAGAAATTCTGGCGGGCGTACTGGGGGCGCGGAAGATTTATGACAGCGGCGAGGCGACGTTTTCGGTCTCCGAGGAGCGATTCTTCCTCGTGGGCGAGGACGATATCTGGGTCGCGATCATGAAGGGCGAGCCCCTGCCCCAGCGCAGCTACAACCACGTGGCCTTCCGCATTGCCGAAGACGATCTCGAGCTTTACCGGGAGCGCATCGCCGATCTCGGGCTCGACCTCGAGGAAAGCCGGCCGAGGGTGGACGGGGAAGGCCGTTCGCTCTATTTCCACGATGCCGACAACCACCTCTTCGAACTCCATACCGGCACGCTGCACGAGCGGCTGGTGCGCTACGCCGCCGGCCCCGTGCCGGCCACGGCTTCATGACGGAAGGCTTCTGAGCGATGATCCCCCGCTATTCCCGGCCGGAAATGGCCGCCATCTGGTCGCCCGAAACGCGGTTCCGCATCTGGTTCGAGATCGAGGCACATGCGACCGACGCGCTGGCCGATCTGGGCGTGGTGCCCAAGGCGGCCGCCGCGGCGATCTGGGAGAAGGCGGGCGGTGCGAGCTTCGACGTCGAGCGGATCGACGAGATCGAGCGCACCACCAAGCATGACGTCATCGCGTTCCTGACCCATGTGGCCGAGATCGTCGGGCCCGAGGCGCGCTTCCTGCATCAGGGCATGACCTCGTCGGACGTGCTCGACACCTGCCTGTCGGTGCAGCTGGCCCGCGCCGCCGACATCCTCATCGCCGATATCGACCGGTTGCTCGCCGCGCTCAAGACGCGCGCGATGGAGCACAGGCACACTATCACAATCGGGCGCAGCCACGGCATCCATGCCGAACCGACGACCTTCGGGGTGAAGCTGGCGCAGGCCTATGCCGAGTTCGACCGCAACCGCGCGCGGCTGGTAGCGGCCCGCGCCGAGATCGCCACCTGCGCGATTTCGGGCGCCATCGGCACCTTCGCCAATATCGATCCGCGCGTGGAAGCCCATGTCGCCGACAAGCTCGGGCTCACGGTGGAGCCGGTTTCGACGCAGGTGATCCCGCGCGACCGGCATGCGATGTTCTTTGCGACGCTCGGGGTCATCGCCTCCTCGATCGAGCGGCTGGCGACCGAAATCCGCCATCTGCAGCGCACCGAGGTGCTCGAGGCCGAGGAATATTTCTCGCCCGGCCAGAAGGGCTCCTCGGCCATGCCGCACAAGCGCAATCCGGTGCTGACCGAAAATCTCACCGGGCTGGCGCGGCTCGTGCGCGGCATGGTGACCCCGGCGCTCGAGAATGTGGCGCTCTGGCACGAGCGGGACATCTCGCACTCCTCGGTGGAGCGGATGATCGGGCCCGATGCGACGGTAACGCTCGATTTCGCGCTGACGCGGCTTGCCGGCGTCATCGAGAAGCTGCTCGTTTATCCCGAGAACATGCAGCGCAATCTCGACCTGCTCGGCGGCCTCCACAACTCGCAGCGCGTGCTTCTGGCGCTGACGCAGGCCGGCATGAGCCGCGAGGAGGCCTATGCGGCGGTGCAGCGCAACGCCATGCAGGTGTGGCAGATGCGCGGCAACCGGACCGGGCAATTCGCGTGCCTTTTGAAGGCCGACGCGGAAATCGCTGAGAAACTGAATCCGCAAGCGATCGACGCAATGTTCGACGATGCCTATCATCTCAAGGCCGTCGACACGATCTTTGCCCGCGTGTTCGGAGCCTAGCATGGCCATCGTTTTCGCGCAGGAGAACGATCTTCGCGTAGAAGATTATGCCGAGGTGCTGCGCAACTGCGCCATGCGGCACAAGCGGCCGGTGGACAATCTCGACCGGCTCGAGGAAATGCTGCGGGGCGCCAACTTCATCGTCACCGCGCGGGAAGATGGCGAGATCCTCGGCTTTGCCCGCTGCCTGACCGACCATGCCTGGGTGTGCTTTTGCTCCGATTTCGCGGTGAAAGAGAGCGCGCAGCGGCGCGGGGTGGGCCGGGGCATCCTCGAAACCTGCTGGCGGCTCCTGGGCCCGCGCATCGGGTTCACGCTGCTCTCGGAGCGCGACACTGTGGGCTTTTACGAAGCGGCCGGCATGACGCGCTGGGAAGCGGGCTTTTATCGCACGCGGGAAGACAAATCATGAGACTGGCCGAAGCCGACATCCTCATCCTCCCCGGCCGCGGCAATTCGGGCCCCGACCACTGGCAGCGCCGCTGGGCGGGCCGGATCGGTACCGCACGGGTGGTCGAGCAGGAGGAGTGGGAGCGGCCCCAGCTCAATGACTGGACCGGGCGCATCCTCGACGAGATCATGATGTCGACCCGGCCGGTAGTGCTGATCGCTCATTCGCTCGGGGTTTCGGCCGCCGTGCATGCCGCGCAGCGGATCAAGGACACCAAGGTAAAAGGGGCGCTGCTGGTGGCCCCGCCCGACCATGAGGGCGAGGCGATATCGCCGGCCTCCAAACCCTTCGGACCCGTGCCGCGCGACCCCCTGCCCTTCCCCTCGCTGCTTGTGGCTTCGACCAACGATCCGCTCTGCTCGGTGGAGCGGGCCGTGGACATGGCGACGGCCTGGGGCTCGGAAATCCACTTCGCCAATGACGCGGGCCACATCAACGCCGCATCGGGGCACGGCCCGTGGCCCGAGGGGCTGATGATGCTGACGCGGCTGATGCAGCGGATCTGAAATCCTGCCGCCGGCTCAGTCTGTTGCCGGCGCTTGCTCCAATGTGAGTCGGGTGCGGAGAGGGCTTAGGTGTGCCGCCCTGTGCCCGGCCTGTTACACATGGTGGCGATGTTGGGTCGGCACATTCAGCCGATATTGCGGCGGATGTCAGTAGGGCGATAGCACAGGTCGCCCGATTTCTTTCGAGACCCCACATGTTCGCCATCCCGCCGCCGCCCAAGCCGAGCCTGCCGATAAGCGACGCGCTCGGCGCCGCGCTCGATCTCGAGATTTCGGCGATCGCGCGCGAGGCTCTGGAGCGGATCGGGCGGACCGAGGACATCCGGTTCTCGCCCAGCAACAACCGCATCGCCATTGCCGGCTATGCCCATGCCTCGTGCTTCATTCTCGATGTGGTGATCGACCGGCGCGGCGAGCGTCCGGTGGTGCGCATCAACGATTATGTCGAGCTGCGCTCGCCGGCCGGGCTCAAGGCGCCGCATGGGTTCGACTTCATCGACGAGGACACGCTGGTCGTTGCCAACCGGGAAGGGCTTGTCAGCCTCTTCGATATCTCGGGGCGCCAGCAGGGAGAGCGCGTGATGACGCGGGCGCCAAAGACCGTGATCGGGCGCGCAGGCCTTCTGAGCGCGATACATTCCCCCGGATCGGTGGCGGTGGTGAGGACCGGGCCCGACAGTGCCGAACTGCTCGTCTGCCACAATTACAAGCACAGGGTGTCGCGCCATCCGCTGTCGCTCAAGGGCAGCGCGATCCGGCCGGGCGGCGGAAGCATCGTGATCGAGCGCGGGCTGCTCGTGCCGGACGGCGTGGCGGTCAGCCCCGACCAGCGCTGGATCGCGGTCAGCAGCCATCTGACGCGCTGCGTGATGATCTACGATCGCAGGCTGAGGCTCGACCGCAATCGCGAGCCCGATGGGCGCGCCTTCGGGGTAAGCTATCCGCACGGACTGAGGTTTTCGCCCGACGGAAAGACGCTTTATGTCGCCGATGCCGGGGCGCCGATTCTCGCACGGTTCGAGAGCGCGGACGGCAACTGGGCCGGCCCGCGCGATGCGACGGCGCTGTATCGCGTGCTCGATGAGGCGACCTTCGAAAAGGGCCGCAGCAATATCGAGGAGGGCGGGCCCAAGGGGCTCGATTTCGATGCCACGGGCACGGTGATGGCGATGACCTGCGAGGAGCAGGCACTGGCCTTTTTCCACGTGCCGGAACTGGCGGGGGCGGCGGTGCGCCCCCGCTGAGGCATCAGCCTTCGGAGAGCACCTGGTCGCGGGCGACTTCGCGCAGCTGGTCCATCTTCTGGCGCACCACGTCGTCGCCGATCGACAGGCCCTTGGCCTTGATGTCGGCGGACACCTTGCGGAAGACGTCCTCGTCGCCGGCTTCCTCGAAATCGGCGGCCACGACTTCGGCGGCATAGGCCTTGGCGGCATCGCCCGAAAGGCCCATCAGCTCGGCAGCCCAGATGCCCAGGAGCTTGTTGCGCCGGGCCTCTGCCTTGAAGCGCAGCTCCGCATCATGGGCGAACTTGGCTTCCTGGCCCTTCTTGCGGTCGTCAAAACCAACCATAATCGTCTCCGCTTCCATTGGCCGGCGCGGCAGCGCCAGCATCGTTCCGCCTTCGACATAAGCGAGGGGAGGCCCCAAATCAACGGCAGGGCCGGCCGCGCCAGAGCGCCCCGAGGGGACCGGCGCGGAAAGAGCTTGCATTGTGGAAGTCTTTTGGCGCATGAAACGGCGCAATCGCACACCCCCCACATCGACATTGGGCAGCTCTGATGAACCGTCGGCGGAAAATCTATGAGGGCAAGGCCAAGGACCTCTATGAGGGTCCCGAGCCCGGCACTCTCGTCCAGTACTTCAAGGACGATGCCACTGCCGGCAATGGCGCCAAGCACGAGATCATCGACGGCAAGGGCGTGCTGAACAACCGGATCTCGGAGTTCATCTTCACCCGACTCAACGGCATGGGCATTCCGACGCATTTCCTGCGCCGGCTCAACATGCGCGAGCAGCTGATCAAGGAAGTCGAGATCATCCCGATCGAGGTGGTGGTGCGCAATGTCGCCGCCGGCTCGCTGTGCAAGCGGCTGGGGCTGGAGCTGGGCACGCCCCTGCCCCGCTCGATCATCGAGTTCTACTACAAGGACGATGCGCTCGGGGATCCGCTGGTTTCCGAAGAGCACATCACCGCCTTCGGCTGGGCCACCCCGCCCGAGCTCGACGACATCATGAGCCTTGCCATCCGCGTCAACGATTTTTTGACCGGGCTCTTCATGGGCGTCGGCATCCAGCTCGTCGACTTCAAGATCGAGTGCGGCCGGCTCTATGAGGGCGATGTGATGCGCATCGTTCTGGCCGACGAAATCTCGCCCGACAATTGCCGGCTGTGGGACATCAAGACTCGCAACAAGCTCGACAAGGACCGCTTCCGCGAGGATCTCGGCGGGCTGGTCGACGCCTATCGGGAAGTGGCGCAGCGGCTCGGCATCCTCGTGGAAACCGACAACGCATTGACCACCGGCCCGCGACTCGTGCAATAGCGCGCGCCATGAAAGCTCGCGTCACCGTTACGTTGAAGGCCGGTGTGCTCGACCCCCAGGGTCAGGCCATCCAGGGCTCGCTCAAATCCCTCGGCTTTGCCGGGGTCGGCGCGGTGCGCCAGGGCAAGGTGTTCGACATCCTGCTCGAAGGTACCGATGAAGCGGCCGCCAGGGCCGACCTCACGCGCATGTGCGAGGCACTCCTCGCCAACACCGTGATCGAAAATTACGCGATCGAAATCGTCCCTTAATTCCTTTCCCCTATGATTGGCCGGTGCCGCGTCGTGCGGCCCGATCTCCATGTTGTGATCATGCTCAAAGCCGTTTCCCTCTCGGTTCTGTTCTTCCTCTCGCTCGGCGTGCTGTTTGCCGCCTACGCCTCCGTTCCCGTCTGATTGGGGCCGAGGCCTCCTCGATCCTTTCGTTGCATCTGCTTCAAATGCGTGGCGTTAAGCATGTCGCTTAAGGCTCTCGCGTCGCAGATGCAGCCTGCCGCGTGCAAAGCTGCTATCGTGCCGCTCCTATCGAGCAGGAGCGTGCGATGACGGGCAGTGGCGAGCGGCTGGGCTGGGTCGATATGGCCAAGGGCCTCTCGATCATCCTCGTGGTGATGATGCATTCGGCCTTCGGGGTCGGGGCCGACACCGGCGGGGTGGGCTATCTCCATTATGTCATCGGCTGGGCGGCGCCCTTCCGCATGCCCGAGTTTTTTCTCATCTCGGGGCTCTTCCTCTCGCAGGTGATCGACCGGCCGTGGCCGCGCTTCGCGGACCGGCGGGTGGTGCATTATTTCTATTTCTACGTCGTCTGGGCGGTGATCCACATCCTGTTCAAGGTCGGGCTGGGCGAGCGCGACCCGGTGCTGGCGGCAGAGTATCTCGCCTGGGCGGTGATCGAGCCCTATGGGGTCCTGTGGTTCATCTACATGCTGGCCGTGGTGGCAGTGGCGAGCAAGGTAGCCCATGACCTCAGGCTGCCGCACTGGGCGGTGCTGACCTTGGGGGCCGTGCTGCAGATGGCGCCGATCCACACCGGCGCCTATGTGATCGACCAGTTCGCCGAGTTCTTCGTGTTCTTTTATGCCGGCTACGCGCTGGCCCCGATGCTCTTTGCGCTGGTGGAAAAGGCGCAGGGGCGCGTGGGACTGGCGCTGGCCGGGCTCGCCGCCTGGGCGGTGATCAACGGGCTCTTGGTCTTTTCACCCGGCCATCGGGTGATGCCCGACCATGTCGAGATGGGGCTGGCCGGGCTGCCGGGGCTGCATCTGGTACTGGCGATTGCCGGGGCGGCGGCGCTCTGCGTTTCGGCCGGGCTGCTCGCCAGGGTGCCGGCGATGGACTGGCTGCGCTGGCTCGGCGGCAAGTCGATCGTGGTCTATCTGGCCTTCGCCCTGCCGATGGCGGTGACGCGTACGGTTCTGGTGCGGCTGGGCATCATCGAGGATGTGGGGCTGCTCTCGACCATCGTGATGACCGTCGCCATCGTCTCCCCGCTCATCCTCTGGTGGCTGACCGAAAAGACCGGCATCGGCCGGTTCCTCTTTACCCGGCCGGCCTGGGCCCATATTCCGGGCACGCCGGGGAGCCGGCAGGACATCGCGGCCCGGACGCAGCGCCAGCCGGCGCAATAAGTCGCGAGTTCTGGCAAAAGGCGGCCCAAGGCTTGCCTTTTTCGGCCAAGGCTGGTCAAAGGGCGCATCCCCTAACCCCGCCCACGAAAGGCTTGTGCCGATGAACGCCACCGTCATCGTCTTTCCCGGCTCGAATCGCGACCGTGACATGATCGCCGCGCTCACCGCCATCGGCGGCAAGCCGCCGCGCGTGGTGTGGCATCAGTCCGACGCACTGCCGCCCTCGGACCTGATCGTCGTGCCCGGCGGCTTTTCCTATGGCGACTATCTGCGCTCGGGCGCCATCGCGGCGCGCTCGCCGATCATGCAGAAGGTGCGCGAACGCGCCGAGGCCGGCGTGCCGGTGCTGGGCGTGTGCAACGGCTTCCAGATCCTCACCGAGGCCGGGCTGCTGCCGGGCGTGCTGATGCGCAACGCCTCGCTGCGCTTCGTGTGCCGCGAGGTGAAGCTCTCGGTGGAAAACACCGATTCGGTGTTCACCTCGGGCTATCGCCCGGGCGCGGTGATCCGCTGCCCGGTGGCCCATCATGACGGCAATTATTTCACCGATGACGAGACGCTGGCCCGAATCGAGGGCGAGGGCCAGGTGGCGTTCCGCTATGCCCAGGGCACCAATCCCAATGGTTCGCGCAACGATATCGCCGGGGTGTTCAACGACAGGCGCACCGTGCTCGGGCTGATGCCGCACCCGGAAAACCTCATCGAAAACGCCCATGGCGGCATCGATGGGCGGCCGCTGTTCGAGGCGCTGCTCAAGGCAGCCTGAGACCGGCCATGCCAGACGGGTTCGGTCGCATCTGGGCGCTTGCCGGCATTCTCGTGGCGGTGATCGGGCTCGGGCTCAATTTTTCCGTCATCGCCCCGGCGATGATGGTGGCGAGCCCGACCAATCCGGCGCCGCTCGGCCCGTTGGCGATGTTCGTGCATTTCTGGAGCTTTTTCACCCATCTCAGCAATCTGGGGCTGGCGCTGGTCTGGCTCGGGACGCTGGTCGGGTGGCGGTGGCTGGGCTGGTTCCGCACGCCGCTGGGCATGGCGGCCATGGCGGGCAACATCACGCTGGTGATGGTCTACTACCACTTCATGCTGGCGCCTCTCTTTACCTTCACCGGAGCGCTGGCGGCGGCCAATGTGCTTTTGCACTATGTGTCGCCCCTGCTCTATCTCGGCTGGTGGGCGATGTTTGCGCCCCATGGCGGGCTGCGGCTGAAACAGGTGCCGCTGATGCTGGTGCCGGGGCTCGTCTATCTCGGGTTGGTGCTGATCCGTGGCGCCATGGTTTCCGAATATCCCTATGACCTGCTCGATCCGCGCATCGGCGGCTATGGGCAGGTGGCGATCGGGGCCGGTGTGATCGTCATTGCGGTCGCGGTGTTCTGCGTGCTGCTGGTGCTTGCCGACAGGCTTCTGGGGCGCGATAAACAAAAGGCCTGAACGGGGAGACGAGATTGGGCGCGGGTCGAGTGGTTGCGCTTTCCGGATGTCTCCTCGGGCTTGCTCTGCTCGTGCTGCAGTTTTCGCTCACCATTCCGGCCCGGCTGGCACTAGACGACGATCTGCCCGGCGCACTGGGGTTCTTCTTTTCCTTTTTCACCATCCTCTCCAACATGGCGCTGGTGGCGGCCTATGGGTCGGAGGTGACGGACTGGCGCTGGCTCAGCTGGTTCCGGCGTCCAGAGACGCGCGGCATGCTGGCGGCGGCGATCGCCATGGTGATGATCTTCTATCATTTCGTGCTCGCCCCGATCTGGGACCCGCAGGGGCTGTTCAAGGTGGCCGATATCGGCCTCCATTACGTGACGCCGACGCTGTTCATCGTGTGGTGGATCGGCTTCAACCGGCATGGGACGCTGCGGCTTCAGGACCTGCCGATGATGCTCTTGCCCACCTTCGTCTATTTTCTCTACGCCATGGCGCGTGGCGCGCTGGTGGGCGCCTATCCTTATCCGATCCTCGAAGCCGACAGGCTGGGCTATGGGCAGGTGGGGCTCAATGCGCTGATGATGGTGGTGTTCCTCTCGGTGCTCTCGCTCATCGTCATCGGGCTCGACCGCCTGATGGGCAAAAGAGTGCCGGCCTGACCGTTTTGGCGTTTAAGGCTGAGCCCCGTTGCGATAAGGAGGGGCCAATTCCTTCGGCAGCGGAATCGGCGGGAGCCGGAACGACCCCATGAGCTTCGACAACCATATCGAGATCACCCCGCAGCTTGTCGCCGATCACGGCCTCAAGTCGGACGAGTATCTGCGTATCCTCGACCTTCTGGGCCGCACCCCGACCTATACCGAGCTCGGCATCTTCTCGGCGATGTGGAACGAGCACTGCTCGTACAAGAGCTCCAAGAAGTGGCTGCGCACGCTGCACACCACCGGCCCGCGCGTCATCCAGGGACCGGGCGAGAATGCCGGCGTCGTCGATATCGGCGATGGCAAGGCGGTGGTGTTCAAGATGGAAAGCCACAACCATCCGAGCTTCATCGAGCCCTATCAGGGCGCGGCGACCGGGGTTGGCGGCATCTTGCGCGACGTGTTCACCATGGGCGCCCGCCCCATCGCGGCAATGAACGCACTGCGCTTCGGCGCGCCCGAGCATGAAAAGACCAGGCACCTCGTCTCGGGCGTGGTGGCGGGCGTCGGCGGCTATGGCAACAGCTTCGGCGTGCCGACCGTGGGCGGGGAGGTCGAGTTCGACGCCCGCTACAATGGCAATATCCTCGTCAACGCCTTTGCCGCCGGGCTCGTGGATACCGACAAGATCTTCTATTCCAAGGCCGAGGGCGTCGGCCTGCCGGTGGTCTATCTCGGGGCCAAGACCGGGCGCGACGGGGTTGGCGGGGCCACCATGGCCTCGGCCGAATTCGGCGACGATATCGACGAGAAGCGCCCCACCGTGCAGGTGGGCGACCCGTTCACGGAAAAGCGGCTGCTCGAGGCCTGCCTCGAACTGATGGCGACCGGCGCCGTGATCGCCATCCAGGACATGGGCGCGGCCGGCCTCACCTGTTCGGCCGTGGAAATGGGCGCCAAGGGCGATCTCGGCATCGAGCTCAATCTCGACGCCGTGCCGGTGCGCGAAACCGCCATGACGCCCTATGAGATGATGCTGTCGGAAAGCCAGGAGCGCATGCTCATGGTGCTGCATCCCGAAAAGGAGGCGGCGGCGCGCGCGGTGTTCGAGAAGTGGGAACTCGATTTCGCCACCGTGGGCAAGACCACCGACGACCTGCGCTTCCGCGTGCTCTGGCAGGGCAAGGAAGTGGCGAACCTGCCGATCAAGGATCTGGGCGACAAGGCGCCCGAATATGACCGGCCGTGGAGCCCGGCGCGCAAGCAGCCCGCCCTGCGCCCCGACGACGTGCCGCAGATGGATATCGCCGATGCGCTTTTGCGGCTCATCGGCGGACCCTCGCTCTCCTCGCGCCGCTGGGTCTACGAGCAGTATGACACGCTGATCCAGGGCAATTCGGTGCAGCGGCCCGGCGGGGATGCCGGGGTGGTGCGGGTCGAGGGGCACCCGACCAAGGCGCTTGCCTTCACCTCGGACGTGACGCCGCGCTATTGCGAGGCTGACCCCGTCGAGGGCGGCAAGCAGGCCGTGGCCGAGGCCTGGCGCAACCTGACGGCAACCGGCGCTCTGCCGCTGGCGGCCACCGACAATCTCAATTTCGGCAATCCCGAGCGCCCCGAGATCATGGGCCAGCTGGTGGGCGCCATCCAGGGCATTGGCGAAGCCTGCCGGGCCCTCGATTTCCCGATCGTTTCGGGCAATGTGTCGCTTTACAACGAGACCAATGGCAAGGGCATCCTGCCCACCCCCACGATCGGCGGGGTGGGTCTGCTCGAAGACTGGAACGGCATGGCGCGCATCGGCTTTGCGGCCGAGGACGAGGCGGTGATCCTCATTGGCGGGCGGCGCGATGGCGGCGGGCATCTGGGCCAGTCGCTCTATCTGCGCGACCTGTTCGATCGCCGCGAAGGCACCCCGCCCCAGGTCGATCTCGCCCATGAGCGCAAGGCCGGCGATTTCGTCCGCGCGCTGATCGGGGACAATATCGCCACCGCTGTGCACGATCTTTCCGATGGCGGGCTGGCCGTGGGGCTGGCCGAAATGGCGATGGCCTCGGGCATCGGGGCCCGCATCAACCAGCTCGACGGGCTCGATCCGCTGCCCTGGTTCTTCGGGGAAGACCAAGGGCGCTACGTGATCACCATCCGGCGATCGGATGTCGACCGGTTCTTCGACGAGCTGCTGCCGCCCACCGCCCTTTTTGCGCCTTGGATCGGGGTTACCGGTGGCACTGCGCTGACGCTGGGCGAGGCCCGGTCGATTCCCGTGGCCGAACTCCGCGAGGCTCATGAAGGCTGGTTCCCCCGCTTCATGGGCGCCTGATCGCGGGCCGATCGGCCATCGGAACCCGGCAGCGCGGGGCGGCGTCTGGCGCTGCCCTCGATATCCCGCCCTCCGGAGCCTTCGTGCCATGCGTCATCCCATCGTTACCGTTCTTGCGCTTATTGGCGCCACCGGCTCCGTCTTCGCGCAGGAGGTGACGGTCAATATCGATCGCGGCGTGCTCGAAACGCGGCCCTTCACGGCGATTTATCCGCAGTCGTTCCAGCAGGTGGAGGACGGCAACGAGGTGACCGTGCTGACGCTGCAGCACAATGGGGCGCCCATCCAGTGCGATGTGATGATCGCCGACGGGCAGGCCGAGGGCTGGACGGCCGAGAGCGCGCTTTCGGCGTTCGACAAGGGCGCGGTGGAAACCACCTGGCGCGAACAGTTCCCCGATTTCACCGTGACCGAGAGCGGCACGCGCGATTTCCAGAGCGGGCCGGCGCTCTATTACGAGGGCGAGGCGCAGCAATCCCCGCTCGGCTTTCCGGTGCGCATCGCCCATGCCGAGGCGGCCGACCAGGGGCGCACCTATATCTTCGAATGCCTCATGGACCTCGCCATCGCCGAAGAGTCGGAAACCGCGATCGCGTTCATGATCGCCAATTTTTCGACCCGCGCCGATGCCGAATGCTGCGCGGCGCCGCGGCAATAGGCACTGCGGCTTTGACCGGCCTTCTATTGAAGCCCCCCGGCCCCCGTGCCATATCTCGGGCTGACTGAAACCAGCCGGAGACTGACCATGGCGATGGCCGCAGCCGAAATCGAACGTCGCATCAAGGCCGCCCTGCCCGACGCGCAGGTGGATATCCGCGACCTCGCCGGCGATGGCGACCACTACGCGGCAACCGTGGTCTCGGAAGCGTTTCGCGGCAAGACGCGCGTGCAGCAGCACCAGCTCGTCTACAACGCGCTTTCGGGCGACATGGGCGGCGCCCTGCATGCCCTGGCGTTGACGACCAGCGCGCCGGCCTGAGCCGATCCATGTCGCTGCGCGACTCCATCGAGCTGATCCAGGCGGTCAAGCCCGAGGCAGGCTTCAAGGCCATCGAGACCGAGATCATGGCCGAACGCGCCAGCTCGATGGGCGCGGCCGACGCCAAGGTGAAGGCCACGCTTGCGGCGCTCGCCGCTGCCACCGAGGCTGACCGGCCAGTCGCGCTGGCGGCGAGCCGGAATGCGGTGTGGGCCTATTTCGTGCAGCGCGAACTCTGCGGCTTTCGCCGGCATGCCGACGTGATCCGCGATCTCGGCATCCCCGATGCGGTGCTGCTCGGCCTGGGCGTAATGCGGCGGTGAGATGATGAGCCCGGCAGAAACCGAGCAACTCAAACTGCGCGCGGGCTTCCTGAACGCCATCGGCTCGAGCAGCGTTGTAGCCTCTGTGATAACGCCTGCAATTGGCCTATCTATAGGAGCGATCGAAATGAGCTCGATCAACTTCCTTGTGGTAGCCACCGCGTGCGGCTTCTGGAGTGTGGTGGGTTTCATCATCCACCTGTTTGCCGTGAGACTATTGGGAAAACTGGAGTAAGCCTATGGAACTCTACGCTTTCTTCATCTGGCCCGCGCTGGTGTTTGGTGCCCTTGGGGTCTATGCCTGGGTGTCCTATACCCGCGCCGGCCGTCATCCGGGTGCCGGAGAATAGGGCGGAGCCTCGACACGGCCCTATTCATCACCTATCTATCGGCCAAAGACGATGCAGGCGCGCGATGACGGGCCCGTCTCGTTTCCGGCAGGCTTATTCCCAACGGTTTTCCCCAAAGGTTCTCCCATGAGCGACATCACCGCCTTCATCGACGACAAGGTCAAGAGCAACGACGTGTTCCTGTTCATGAAGGGCTCGCCGGACTTTCCGCAGTGCGGATTTTCGGGCCAGGTCGTGCAGATCCTCAACTATCTCGGGATCGACTATGGCAGCGCCAACGTGCTCGAAAGCCAGGAACTGCGCGAGGGCGTGAAGGCCTATACCAACTGGCCGACCATTCCCCAGCTCTATGTGAAGGGCGAATTCGTGGGCGGCGCCGATATCGTGCGCGAGATGTTCCAGGCCGGCGAGCTGCAGAGCTTCCTCTCCGAGAAGGGCATCGCGGTCAAGCAGACCGCCTGATCCATCAGTTTCGGTGATGGGCGGGATCAGTTGATTTCGCTTTTCGCCCCGGTTCGGCGGGCATACAAAGATCATCCCAAAAGGATGATGCCATGTCCGCCGCCAGCCGCTCTGCCGCCATCCCCCTGCTTGCGATCGTCATAGCCGGCTGCCTCATCGCAGCGGTGACCAATGGCATCCGCACGAGCTTCGGGCTCTTTACCCTGCCCATGGCCGGCGACCTCGGCATCAGCCGCGAGGGCTGGGGCATGGCCATGGCCATCCAGAACCTTGCCTGGGGCATCGCCCAGCCCTTTGCCGGCGCCGTGGCCGACCGGTACGGCACGGCCCGCGTCGTGGCCGGCGGCATCCTGCTCTATGCGGCAGGCGTGGCGCTGATGGCGCTGTCGCCCGATGCCGGCATGCTCACGCTCACGGCCGGCATCGTGGTGGGCGTGGCGATCTCGGTGTCGTCCTTTTCCATCGTGATGGCCGCCTTCGGGCGCAGCGTGCCGGCCGAAAAGCGCAGCCTCTATTTCGGCATCGCCACGGCCGCCTCCTCTTTCGGACAATTCCTCTTTGCGCCACTGGGCCAGGGCTTCATCACCGCCTATGGCTGGCAGCAGGCGCTGTTCCTGTTTGCCTTCATCCTGCTGGCGCTGCTGCCGCTGAGCTATGCGCTGCGCGGTACGGCGGCCCGGTCGGTGGCCGATGTCGATCTGGGCTTTCTGGGAGCACTCAGGAGCGCCTGGCGCTTTTCGTCCTACCGGCTGCTGGTGATCGGGTTTTTCGTCTGCGGCTTCCACATCGCCTTCATCAACGTGCACATGCCGGCCTATCTGGTGCAATGCGGGCTGAGCCCGGAAACGGGCAGCTGGACGATCGCAGTGATCGGGTTGTTCAACATCGTGGGCTCGCTCTCGGCGGGGTATCTGGGCGGACGGCTGCCCAAGCAGATGATGCTGGCGACGATCTACTTTACCCGAGCGGTGGCCATCGCGCTCTTTGTGTTCCTGCCGGTTTCGGAACTTACCGCCTATGTCTTTGCCGCGGTGATCGGGCTCTTGTGGCTCTCCACCGTGCCGCTGACGGCGGGGCTCGTGAGTCTCTTCTTCGGGCCGCGCTATATGGGCCTGCTCTATGGCATCGCGTTTTTCTCGCATCAGCTCGGCTCGTTCATGGGCGTGTGGCTGGGCGGGTTCGTGTTCGACCAGACCGGCTCGTACAACCTCGTCTGGTATCTGGGCATCCTGCTCGGCCTGGGCTCGGCGGCCCTGCACCTGCCGATCCGCGAGCGCAAGGATGAAGGCTTCGGCGCGGCGCTGCCGCGTCCCGCCTGACCGGGCGTACGCCGAAAAGGGCTCTCCGGCTTGCCATGGCAGTCCGGGCGGTTCATGTTCACACCCATTGCAGGGCGCTTCTCCCCTCCCCCCCCCCCCGCGCCCATGGAAAGCCATTGATGACGACTTTTTCAAACCCGGCGCGGGGTCTCTCCCGCACCGAGTTCATTGCCCTTATTGCCGCGCTGATGGCGCTCAACGCGCTAGCCATCGACGTGATGCTGCCCGCCCTGCCCTATATGGGCGAAAGCCTCGGCGTAACGGTGGAAAACGACCGTCACTTCGTGATCACCGCTTTCATGATCGGGCTCGGTTCGACGCAATTGCTGATCGGCCCGCTCTCGGACCGGTTCGGGCGGCGCATGCCGCTGATCATCGGCATGGTGGTCTATGTGGCGGCCTCGCTGGGCGCGACGCTGGCCAATGATTTCGAGACGCTGCTCGCGATGCGCTTCCTGCAGGGGGTGGGCTGCGCGGGGGCGCGCGTCATCGGTCAATCCATCGTGCGCGACTGCTATTCGGGCCGCGACATGGCCGAGATCATGTCGCTGACCTTCATGGTGTTCATGGCCGTACCGATCATCGCCCCCTCGATCGGGCAGGTGCTGCTGCTGACCGGGCCGTGGCAGACGATCTTTCTCTTCATGATGCTGCTGGGTGCCGCGGTGCTCGTATGGACCTGGCTGCGGCTGCCCGAAACGCTGCGGCCCGAGAACCGGCGACCATTGCGCGCCAAGGTCATCGCCGAAGGCTTCGTGCTGGTGGCGCGCACGCGGCAGTCGCTGTGCTACGGGCTGGCGGGGATGTTCGTCTTCGGCGCGCTTTACGGCTTCATCACTACGGCCCAGCAGATCTTCGTCGATATCTACGGGCTCGGGGTCTATTTCCCCATCGCGTTTGCGGGCATGGCCGGCATGCTCGCGGTGGCGGCGTTTCTCAATTCGCGGCTGGTGAGCCGCTATGGCATGCGCCGCATCAGCCATGTGTCGATGCTGTTCTATACGGGGCTGAGCCTCGTGTGGACGGTGCTGAGCGTTATCGGCCTCCTGCCCTTCTGGACGTTCTTCGTGCTGCTGGTGGCCGTGATGTTCTTTTTCGGCACGTCGCTTTCGAACATGAACACGCTTGCCATGGAGCCGCTGGGCGCCGTGGCGGGCACCGCCTCCTCGGTATTCGGGTTTTCGCAGACGGTGGGCGGGGCGGTGATCGGCACGATCATCGGCCAGCAGTTCAACGGCACGGTGACCCCGACCGCGACGGGCTATTTCGTCTGTGGGGCGCTCGCGCTAGTCTGCATTCTCTTTGCCGAGCGTGGCCGGCTGTTCGGCGAGGGCGGCGAGGCGGCGCGGGTCAGGCCCTGAGGATTTCGGCGGCCACCTCATCCCAGCAGGCCTTCGAGGCCGCCGAGAGCAGGCCACCCGACTCGTGGGTCAAGTGATAGGGCGAGCCATCGAAGCGCGCGACATGGCCGCCCGCCTCCTGTGTGATGAGCACGCCGCCCGGATGGTCCCATGGAGTGAGCTTGCCGAAAATGGCGAAATGCAGATGCCCGCTCGCCATCAGGCGGTGCTCATGGCCGGCGACGCGATAATTGGCGATGACGCGGGCCTTGGCGGCATTGCCCATGATGCGGGCCCGATCGCCGGGCAGGAAGGCGACCGAGAGCGAGCCCACCATACGATCGAGGCGCGCCGGCGGCTCGGCGACGGCAAGGCGATGCCCCGAGCCATCGGGCCGGCGCAGCCACGCCCCTGCCCCGCGCTCGGCCAGCACCCAGTCATCGCCCATCGGATCGTAGATGATGCCGGCGATGGCTTCGCCCGCCTTGACCACCGTGGCCATGGTCGCGAACATCGGCACGCCGGCGGCGAAATTGGCGGTGCCATCGACAGGATCGACGACAATGGCGAGATCGGCCTCGGCGAGCTTTTGCAGCAGGGATGGATCGGCGGCGACCGCCTCCTCGCCCACGAACAGCGCATCGGGGGCGTAGGTGGCGACTGCCTTGGCGATCATGCGCTCGGCGGCCTCGTCGGCGGCCGTGACCATGTCGATGGCCTCGGTCTTGAGCTTGATGTCGGCGGTCTCGAGGCGGCGGAAGCGCGGCAGGATCTCGGCCCGGGCCGCATCGCGCAGGATGTCGGCCAGATGCAGGATATCGGGCGTGATCACGAGGCGGCTCCTGCGGCAAGGGCGGCGAAGTCGAAGAGCTTGGGATCGAGCAGGTGGCTGGGGCGGACATTGCCCAGCGCGCGGATCATCACGTCCTTGCGGCCGGGCATGCGGCGCTCGATGTCGTCGAGCATCGCCTTCATGGCGTTGCGCTCGAGCCCCTCCTGCGAGCCGCAGAGATCGCAGGGGATGATGGGAAAGGCCATGGCCTCGGCAAAGCGCGCAAGGTCGTCCTCGGCGCAATAGATCAGCGGGCGCAGCACTTCGACATCGCCCTCGTCATTGAGCAGCTTGCCGGGCATGGCCGCGAGCTTGCCGCCGTGGAAAAGGTTCATGAAGAAGGTTTCGAGGCTGTCTTCGCGGTGGTGGCCGAGAACCAAAGCCGAGCAGCCCTCCTCGCGCGCGATGCGATAGAGATTGCCGCGCCGCAGCCGCGAGCAGAGCGAGCAATAGGTGGCGCCCGCCGGCAGCTTGTCGGTGACGATCGAATAGGTGTCCTGATACTCGATGCGGTGCGGCACGCCATTGGCAGTGAGGAATTCGGGCAGGATGTGCTTGGGAAAGTTCGGCTGCCCCTGATCGAGATTGCAGGCGAGGAGATCGACCGGCAGCAGCCCGCGCCATTTGAGATCGAGCAGCACGGCGAGGAGCCCATAGCTGTCCTTGCCGCCCGAAAGCGCAACCAGCCAGCGCTCGCCGGGCCTGACCATGCCGAACCGATCCATCGCCTCGCGCGTGTTGCGCACCAGCCGCTTGCGCAGCTTGTTGAAGCCGACGCTCGATGGCGCATCGCGGAACATGGGATGCCCGCCCGAGAGGTCTTCGGCATCGGCAGTGATGGGGGCGATCTCGTTCATGGCAGCTCTTTATCGCAGGCGCGCAATGCAAGGGGCGCGCCTTTGGCCGGCGCGCCCCGCTTATACAGCAAAACCGAAGCTTTTCACCGTTTCGTTGAACCGGTGCCCACCTCTGCTTGAAACGCTCTATTGGGCAGGGCTGGCTTCGGGCAGCCCATCGCCCACATCGTGGCCGGTGTCGAAACGGTCGAGATTGTCCTCGAATTCGTGCAGGCGCTTCCAGATCGAGCGCAATTCCGTCAGCGTCGTCCAGTTGTCCAGAATGATCGACATGGCGCCATCGACGCGGCCATAGGCGTTCGAGACCTGCTGGAAGGTGCCGAAGGTGACCGCCCCGGCCATCATGCCTGGCCCGATCATGATCAGCGGCGTCAGGAGCGTCACCTGGGAATAGAGATTGGCCCAGAGATCGAAATAGCCGTAATGCAGATAGAGCCGGTGGTAGTTGATGCGGATGCCGGTAAAGAGCGAGAACAGCGTCTCCGGCTGACCGTGATTGACCTTGTCATCCTCTCCATAAACCAGCTCCTTGCGGAAGGCCGCCTCGACCTTCTGGTTGTTGTATTCGAGGCCCGGAAGGAAATAGCCGACAAACCACGAGATCACCATGCCGCCCAGCGTGATGACCAGCGCCGCCCAGACCAGCGAACCGGGAATGTCGCGGATGACCGGCAGGTCGACCTGCGCGCTGAGGGTCCAGAGAATGGGGATGAAGGCAATGAGCGTCATTATCGCGCGGACGATGGCAAGGCCGAGCCCCTGCACGATGAGCGCGAACCGCTGCGTATCCTCCTGGATACGCTGGGAGGCGCCTTCGATCTCGTGCTCCACCTTGCGCCAGCGGGGGATGTAATCCTCGGTGATCGCCTGGCGCCAGCGAAAGGCATAGAGGCGCGTGATGTAGCTCGTGGCGGTGGCGAGGATCACATAGGGAATGGCGATGACGAAGAAGGCCCGCGGCACGGGCACCGGCAGGAAGCCGAACCAGGTCACCCACTCGAAATTCCAGCCGAAGATGGCATTCCAGAACTCGGACATGTCGCGCCCCGCCGGGTTCTGCAGCATGTCGTAGAAGGTGCCGTACCAGCTGTTCACGAAGACCGTGAACTGCACCTGGATGTAGATGGAGAGGATGAGGAACAGCCCGCCCCCATAGGCCCATGGCGCCCATTTGCGGTTGGCAAAGAAGGATTTGATCATGGCAGTCTCCGCGGCGGCGCCGGCTGTGGACGTCGTCAATGCGTCACAAAAAACGCAAGCGAGCGCAAGGGGCCGCGCCGAGGCTTACCAAAATGTAACCGCCGGGGTCGGACGCGAGCAGGACGCACGTTTCGCGTCAGTGCGGTTGCGGCGAGGGGCAGGAGAAGGCGTGCCCGATGGCTCCGGGAAGAGCGGTGTGGCAGGGCTGCCACGGGGGGAGTCGCCAATGCGGTGAACCGGACTTTTTGTTTTGACCGCGACGCGCTTCGGGCGCCTCTTTGGGGCCTTACGAATCAATGGGGCTCCCAATGAAGACCTTCGGTTATTCCATCATCGCCATGGCACTGCTGGCCGGTACCGCCACTGCAGCCGATCTCTATGTGCCGCCCGTCGCGCCGATGATGAGCGAGCCCGCTTCGGTGGGTGCCTTCTACGCCTCGATCTTCGGTGGCGCCGCCTTCCTGAACGATTTCGACTTCGTGTCGAGCGTCGGCGACACGCCCGGCTCGATGAGCTTTGATACCGGCTACAGCGTCGATGGCGCCATCGGCTATTCCTTCGGCAACGGCCTGTCGGTCGAAGGCCAGGTCGGCTATCTCAGCGCTGCGGCGAACGGCCTCGTCTATGATGGCAACGACCTCGACGTCGAAGGCACTGCCTCGATCACCTATGCCATGGTCAACGCCTGGTATGGCATCGACCTGGGCGGCGTGACCCCGTTCATCGGCGCCGGTATCGGTGCCGCCGCTGTGTCCGTCGACGCCGACTTCGCGTTCACCACCGAGTCGATCGATGATACCCAGACCACCTGGGCCGCCCAGGTCGGTGCGGGCGTCAGCATCAACGTGGCCGACAACATCGCGCTGACCGGCCGCTATCGCTACCTGACGACGGGCGAAGTCAGCCTGGTCGACGAGGACAGCGACCTCAACACCGGTTCGGCCTCCGCCAGCATCATCGACGCGGGCCTGAAGCTTTCGTTCTGATCGGTCGACATCGTCACTGCATTGGGGAACGGGCGGCCTTCGGGTCGCCCGTTTTCTTTTGGGCTATATTCGAGGGCGGCAGGCAGGCGAGCCTCAAAAGGAAAGGGGCAACCGCGTTTCCGCGATTGCCCCCGATCTCCTGCAAACGCTGCCGCAACCGGCAGCGCAGCACTCAGCGCGAGTAGAATTCGACGACGAGGTTGGGTTCCATCTGCACCGGATAGGGCACATCCGACAGGGCCGGAACGCGCACGAAGGTGGCCGTCATCTTGCCGTGATCGGCTTCGATGTAGTCGGGCACTTCACGCTCGGCGAGCTGGGTGGCCTCGAGCACGAAGGCCAGCTGGCGCGAACGCTCGCGGACTTCGATCTTGTCGCCGGCCTGCACCTGGTAGGACGGGATGGTGACGCGCTTGCCATTGACCAGAACATGGCCGTGGCTGACGAACTGGCGGGCCGCGAAAACGGTCGCCACGAACTTGGCGCGGTAGACGATGGCATCGAGACGGCTCTCGAGCAGGCCGATCAGGCGCTCGCCGGTATCACCCTTGACGCGGGCGGCTTCGGTGTAGAGGCGCTTGAAGGCCTTTTCGGTGATCGAACCGTAATAGCCCTTGAGCTTCTGCTTGGCGCGCAGCTGCAGACCATAGTCGGAGGTCTTGCCCTTGCGGCGCTGGCCGTGCTGGCCGGGGCCATAGGCACGGGCGTTGAGCGGGGACTTGGGACGACCCCAGATATTTTCGCCAAGACGACGATCGATCTTGTACTTGGCATTATGGCGCTTCGACATCGCGTGTCCTTTTCTAAAGCGTTGGCTGGACCGCGCCCTCCTCTGCCCCGCCGCTGGCGGGGCCGACAGACTGCTCGTTGATCTCGGATGAGTTCAGGCAATCCCGGGTGCGCCCGAGGCTCCAAAAGGAGCGTCAGGTGGGCGGGTGATACGGGCGGAAGGCTGGAAAGTCAACCCGCTCCACCCCGTCAGTCCGCCACCATCTTGGCATCGAGGCTGCGCTGGTTGCGCAGGCCGGGGAAGATACGGCTCCATACCACAGCCACGATGATGGCCCCCACCCCGCCCATCACCACGGCCGGCATCGGGCCGATGAAATGCGCCACCGTACCGGCGCGGAATTCGCCCAGTTCGTTGGAGGCGCCGATGAAGACCGAGTTCACGGCATTCACCCGCCCGCGCACCGCCTCGGGCGTCCAGAGCTGCATAATGGTCTCGCGGATGGTGACGCTGACCATGTCGGCGGCCCCAACCAGCGCCAGGGCGGGAATGGAGATCCAGACCGTCGTGGAAACGCCGAAAAGCACGGTGAAGGCGCCGAAGAGCCCGACGAAGAGGAACAGGATCTTGCCCGCATGGTCGCGGATGGGAAAGCGGGTGAGCACGATGGCCATGACGATGGCGCCGACGCCCGGCGCGGCGCGCAATAGGCCCAACTCTTCCGGCCCCGCCTTGAGAATATCCTTGGCATAGACGGGCAGCAGCGCCACCGCCCCGCCCATCAGCACCGCGAACATATCGAGCGAGATGGCGCCCAGCACCACCTTGTTGGAGAAGATGTAGCGGAAGCCGGCGGTGATGGTCTCGAGGCTCGTGGCCTGGTGCGATTCGCGCTGGGCCGGCTTCTGGATCATCAGCACCGAGACGAATGCGCAGCAGAGCAGCGCCGCTGCCGTGCCGAAGGCGACGGCCGGCGCGACGCCATAGAGGAGGCCACCCGCCGCCGGCCCCATGATCGAGGCGAACTGCCAGGCCGAGGCATTGACGGTGATGGCATTGGCCAGCGCCTGGGGCGGCACGAGATTGGGGGCCAATGAATGAGCGGCCGGGCTCCAGAAGGCGCGCGCCGTGCCCAGCATCACGAGGATGACGAAGATCGGCCAGACCTCGTGCTCCTCCGCACTCGAAAACATGAGGAAACCGAGCGCGCAGCCGAGCTCGATCACAAGGCAGACCGCCATGATGCCGCGCCGGTTGAAGCGATCGGCCGTCAACCCCGTGACGAGGATGAGCACGAGGGCCGGCAGGAAGAGGCAGAGCCCTACGAGCCCGAGCAGGAAGACATTGCCGGTGATGTCGTAGATCTGCCAGGCCACCGAGACCGACATGATCTGCACCGCAAAGCTCACAAGCAGGGTGGTGAGCCAGAAGAAGCGGAAATTGAGGTAGGTGAACGCGATCTTGCCGGCGTCGGCACCGCGAGTAGAGGGAAACATATCGGAAGACTCTGTGGAGGCACCGGGCAATCGCATGCCGCAGCGCCGCCGTCAAAGACTAGTTGGTCAACTCTCGGGCTTCTGCCGGTTGGGATTGGGCCGTTCGTGGCGCCGGTCGATCGAGGAGATCACCCCGCGCAGGGTGCGGATCTCCTGGCTCGAGAAGCTGCCGCGGGTCAGCGCCGTGCGCAGATTGTTGACCATGCTGGGGCGCTTGTCGGGGGTGGTGAAGAAGCCGGTCTGGTCGAGCACGCCCTCGAGATGCTCGAAGAGGCCCATGAGTTCCGATTTTGGCGCGGCCTCCGCGCGGCCGTCGCCGAACGGCAGGGCTTCGCCCAGATCGCTCTGGCGCCGCCATTCATAGGCAAGGATCAGCACCGCCTGGGCGATATTGAGCGAGGCGAAGGCCGGCTCGACCGGCAGGGTGACGATGGCATCCGAAAGCGCCACCTCTTCATTATAGAGCCCCCAGCGCTCGCGGCCGAACAGGAGCCCTGCCCCGGCTCCGGCCCCGATATGGGAGATGATGCGGCGCGCGCCCTCCTCGGGCCCCACCACTTCCTTCTGCATGTCGCGACGGCGGGCGGTGGTGGCGAAGACGAGGCTGAGATCGGCGACCGCCTCTTCGGTGGTGGCAAAGACGCGCACCTTGTCGAGCACGTGATCGGCGCGCGAGGCGGCGGCGACGGCCCGCTCATTGGGCCAGCCATCGCGCGGGTTGACCAGCCGCAGGTCCCAGAGCCCGAAATTGGCCATGGCCCGCGCCGCCGTGCCGATGTTCTCGCCCAGCTGGGGCTCGCACAGGATGATGGCGGGGCTCGGCCGATAGACGATGGACTGGGTGGTGTCGGTGCCGGCCATGCTGGTCTCCCCTGCCTGTGAGGCAGGCAGCTAGCCCGGCCACGCACAAAGATCAAGCCGGCCGCCCGGGGGCGGCAGCGGCTCAGGCGGTCAGCCGCGTATCGGGCTGGATGACCGGCAGGGCGCGGACGGCGGGGCCACGGGCCCATTCGCGGTCGAGCACGGCGAAGTGCAATTCCTCGTCCCATTCGCCGTCATAAAGCGCGTGCTCGCGGTAATGGGCCTCAAGCCGCATGCCCAGCCCGCGCAGCAGGCGGGCGGCGGCGCGGTTCTGGCCGGCGCAGCGGGCGAAGATGCGGTGGAACTGGAAGTCGTTGAAGCCGGCATCGACCATGGCGCGCACGGCCTCGGTGGCGAGACCGGCATTGCGGCAATCAGGGGCGATGATAAAGCGCAGCTCGGCCTGCGAGGCGGTCGCGTCGGTCCAGCGCAGGGACGCCTGGCCGACCAGCCGACCATCTTCGCTGCGCTCGATGCCGCAGATCACCGCATCGCCGGGGCGGCTGAGCCAGCGCTGGCGCGACATGGCGGAGAGGGCCGCCGACACATCGGCACGATCGTGGACGCGGCTTTCGAGGTAGCGCTGGGCATCGGGGGCGAGAAAATAGGCGACCACCGCATCGAGATCGGTCATCTCGAGGTGCCGCAGCACCAGACGTTCGGTTTCGACAGGAAATACTTCCACCCTGGTCATCACGCCACTCCCGCATCTCGTGTCAGCCCGAGGTGACAACGGAGGTGGTGACGGCCGGTTCCGCGGCGCTGGGAAAATAAAATGCCCCTTATCGGGCCCTGCGGTCAGGCTCTTGCAGGCTGCCGCAAAGCCGTGCCACGCTCGCCGCAAAGGGGACAGGATCGCGGTGGTTTCGAGCCTTCTCATCGATCTGGCCGACCGCATCCGCGCCCATCTGGGCGAGGGGCCGGGCCTTGCCGAAAAGAAGATGTTCGGCTCGATCGCCTTCATGCGCGACGGCAACATGGTGGTGGCGCCCATGAAGAGCGGCGACCTGATGGTGCGCGTGGGCAGGGCCGGGCAGGATGAGGCGCTGGCCCGGCCGGGTGTGCGCCTGATGACCATGGGCGACAAGACCATGTCGGGCTTCGTGATGGTGGACGCCGAAGCGATCGAGGATGAGGCGGCGCTTGCCGACTGGATCGACCGGGCGCTGGCCTTCGTCGCCACCCTGCCCGCGAAATAGCAGCGCACGCGGCTTTGCCAGCGATGATGCCGATGCTATAGGGGCGCGAGCCCGGCCAATCGGCCAGAAAATCGTCGCATGGGAGCCCCAGCATGTCCAAGATCAAAGTCGCCAACCCGGTCGTCGAACTCGACGGCGACGAGATGACCCGCATCATCTGGCAGGCGATCAAGGACAAGCTGATCCATCCCTATCTCGATATCGACCTCAAATATTACGATCTCGGGATGGAGAACCGCGACCGGACGGACGATCAGGTGACGATCGATTCCGCCAATGCCATCCGCGAATATGGCGTGGGCGTGAAATGCGCCACCATCACTCCGGACGAGCAGCGCGTCGAGGAATTCAAGCTCAAGAAGATGTGGAAGTCGCCCAACGGCACCATCCGCAACATCCTGGGCGGCGTGATCTTCCGCGAGCCGATCATCTGCTCGAACGTGCCGCGCCTCGTGCCGGGCTGGACCCAGCCGATCATCGTGGGCCGCCATGCCTTCGGCGACCAGTATCGCGCCACCGATTTCCGCTTCCCCGGCGCCGGCACGCTGACGATCAAGTTCACCGGCGAAGACGGCAAGGTCATCGAGCACGAAGTGTTCAAGGCGCCCGGTTCGGGCGTGGCGATGGCCATGTACAACCTCGACGAATCCATCCGCGATTTCGCGCATGCCTCGTTCAACTACGCCATCAACCGCAAGGTACCGTGCTACCTTTCGACCAAGAACACCATTCTCAAGGCCTATGACGGGCGGTTCAAGGATATCTTCCAGGAGATCTTCGACGCCGAATACAAGTCCAAGTTCGATGCCCTCAAGATCTGGTACGAGCATCGCCTGATCGACGACATGGTGGCCTCGGCCCTCAAGTGGTCGGGCGGCTATGTCTGGGCGTGCAAGAACTATGACGGCGACGTGCAGTCCGACATCGTGGCGCAGGGCTTCGGCTCGCTGGGGCTGATGACCTCGGTGCTGATGACCCCCGATGGCAAGATCGTCGAGGCCGAGGCGGCCCATGGCACGGTGACGCGCCACTACCGCCAGCACCAGCAGGGCAAGGAGACCTCGACCAACTCCATCGCCTCGATCTTCGCCTGGACGCGCGGCCTCGCCCATCGCGCCAAGCTCGACGGCAATGCCGAACTGGCCAAGTTCGCGCTGACGCTCGAAAAGGTCTGCGTCGACACCGTCGAGGCCGGCCAGATGACCAAGGACCTGGCGCTGCTCGTCGGGCCGGACCAGAAGTGGCTCTCGACGCTCGGCTTCCTCGATGCCGTCGACGCCAATCTGCAGAAGGCCATGGCCTGATCCATGCCAGCGCTCGGGTCCGGCGCGCCGCGCCTGAGCGCTGATTCATCCCTTGGCGGCGGCGACATCGTCGTCGCCTCCACCATCGACAACCGGCTGCTCGCACAGGCCGGTGTGATCGCCACGTCGCTCGCCGCCCACGCACCCCAAGGTCGGCGCATCCGCTACATCATCCTGCTCGATGGCGAGATGGATGCGGTGGCCGAGCGGCTCGCGGGCTTTGATCATGGCGGGGTCCGGGTAGAGATCCGGCCGGTCGCCAATCCCCTTGCGCATTTTCCACTGATCACCACCCTGCCGCCGGCGACGCTGCTGCGGCTGATGCTGCCCGATCTGCTGCCCGAATTCAGCCGGGTGCTCTATATCGATGGCGACGTGCTGGTGCGCGACGACGTCTCGGGCCTCTTCGATCTCGATCTCGGCGCGGCGATGATCGGGATGGCGACCGACATACCGATCCGCAATCTCAAGCGCTGGGGCGTCTTCGATGTCGGGCGGTTCCGCGGGACGTTCTCGGACTATTGCGCCGAGATCCTCGGGCTCGACCCGATGTCCGGCCCGCTCAATTACGTCAATTCGGGCGTGATGCTGATGCAGCTCGACAGGCTGCGCGCCTTCGGTCTCGCTGATCATGCGCGCGACCATCTCGAGCGCTTCAGCACCGAGCTCATCTATGCCGACCAATGCGTGCTCAATGCAGTGCTCCCCGATCACATCCACCGGCTGGACCTGCGCTGGAACCTGATGGCGACGGGGTTCGGCTACGCCTATCGGCGGCGGGCCGACGCTGCGAGCCGCGCACTGTTCGACGCCGCAGCCCGCAAGCCTGGAATCATCCACTTCACCGGCCCGCGCAAGCCCTGGCTGCTGCCGCGCGACGAGAGCATCCTTGCTCCGAAATTTGCCGGTCAGTGGTGGTTTTACGCCCGGCATGCGCCCGAGGCCCGCGCCTTGCGCGAGGGGTATGTGGCGGCCCGCTGGTGGCTGCCGCGCGCGGCCCCGACGCCCCTGCCCGACCTCTCCTTCCGGAGCGAGGCGATGGCCCTCCGGCGCCGTCTCGAAACAATCGGGCTCGGGCGCAAGATCTAGGGGAACCCTCTGCGCGTGAGCAGGTTTCTGCCTCCGCGGAGGACAATTTCATGCTCATCGAATGGACCACCCTGACACCTGATCAGCGGCGGGCGCTGCTGCATATGGCCAACAGCCCCAATGCTCGCGTTTCGGAGGAAATCTGCGAGCAGTTGCGCAATCTCGGCCTTGCCGAGCGCGCCGGCCCAGGCCTCGTGATTTCGTCGCTGGGCCGTTGTGTCGTGCCTCAGGCGGCCTGACATTCAGCCGCAGTGATGCAGAATTGCCGCGGCCGGCGCCCAAGATGAAGCGCGGCAAAGGAATCGCGTCCAGCCGCATGCCCGCGCCGTATTAGCCTGTCATCAGGGTTTGGGACAAAGAGGCGGGCTATGGCTGGATCGATCGTGACTATGCTCATCGCCGTGGCGGCACTGGCCATGGCTTCGCCGGCGGCGGCGCAGGGCGTACCGAGCCCTGTCCTGCCGGGCAGCCCACCAGCCCAACCGCCCGCGATGATCGAGGGCACCTGGGCGACGGCGGACGGGTCCGAAATCACCATCATCGCCTGCCCGCAGGGCTATTGCGGGCTCATCAGCAAGATCGTGGTGCCCGAGCACATCATGAAGCAGTATGGCGGGGACCTCACCGCCATCGGTGCCAACTATACCGACATGATGAACAAGGACCCGGCGCTGCGTGGCCGGCCGATCCAGGGCCTGCAGATCCTTAGGCTCAGCCCCACGGCGAGCCCCTGGCGCTTCGATGGCGAGGTCTATCACCCCGAGCACGGCAACACCTATGGCGGATCGGTCGAGGTCGTGGACGCCGACCGGATCAAGCTCAAGGGCTGCGCGCTCTATGTCATCTGCCTCGAACAGGAATGGGCGCGGGTGATCGCACCCGCACCCGTGCTCGCAAAGCAGTGATCAGAGCGAACGCTGGTTGAACAGCACCGACTGGGCATCCTTGTCGGTCCCCAGATCGAGCTTGCCGGCCTCGTCGAGCTTGACGGCGCTGGCCCGCGCGATGGGCTCGCGGGCATTGAGGCGGACATTCCATTCGGCAAAATGCGGGAATTCGGCGATGTCGATGCCCTGCCGCTCATAGCCGTTCGACCAATCGAGAATGGCGATGTCGGCGATGGAATAATCGCCCGCCACATAGTCGAAGCCGGCCTCTTTCTGGCGCTTGAGCTGCTTGTCGAGCACGCCGTAAAGCCGGTGCGTCTCGTCGCGATAGCGCTTGATGGCGTACGGGATCTTTTCGGGCGCATAGAGTGCGAAATGGTGGTTCTGCCCCAGCATCGGGCCGAAGCCGCCGACCTGCCAGAACAGCCATTCATCCACCTTGGCCTGCTCGCGGGGATCGGTGGGATAGAAGCGGCCGAATTTCTGCGCCAGGTATTTGAGGATAGCGCCGCTCTCGAACAGCGCGATCGGCTCGCCGCCCGGACCCTCAGGATCGACGATGGCGGGGATCTTGTTGTTGGGCGAAATCGCAAGGAATTCCGGCTTGAACTGGTCGCCCTTGCCGATATGCACCGCGTGCAGGACATAGGGCACGCCGAGCTCCTCGAGCATCATGGTGACCTTCTTCCCGTTCGGGGTGGGGAAGAAATAGACGTCGATCGGCTTGGTCTGTGTCGTCACGGGGGAAATCTCCGGAGGTTGCTCGCCCCAGGCTATATCGGTAACTGACGATGGAATTCAACCCGGCCCCTCCACACGAAGAGGCCGGGCGAGAAGGCGTCAGGCGCGGCGCATCCGCATGTGCGGATTGCCGTCGCTGGTCTTGGCCGGCGACACGCCATGGATGTCGATGGTTGCGACCACGCGGTGCCGGAAGGCATTAAAGAGCGTCGAGCGGGCGACATCGACCGGGGTATCGAACTTCACCGTGACCTCGAAATAATTGGGGTCGGACAAAAGCTTGAGACCGATGACGAGCCCGGTGAAGGGCTGGCCGAGATAGTGCCCCTTGACCCGCTGACCGACCTGCGCCGGGGTGGCGATACGATCGGGCAGCGCCGCATGGGCGGTGTTCCAGTCGCGATAACCGTGGCGGTGCGCCACTTCCTCGAGCGCAGCCGAATGGGTGATGGGGGTACCGGCCTTGTCGCGCTCGGCGCGCAGGGCACGGGCCTCGGCCTTGAGCGTGGCGGGGCTGGGGGTATCGAGAGAAAAAGACATGGTGAACCTCTTGCCATCAGCGAGGCGTCTTTTCGTCACGGGGCTCGCCTTGCCGTGATGCGCCTTGCAAAGGAAGAGCGATCTCGGGGGAGCGGCAATCTGCCGGCTGAGCTTCACCGTCGGGTCATACCCGGCGAGCGGCAGGCGTCAGCAACCTGCCGCCAAGATGGGGCAGCAGGCCCTCCGTGTCAACGGCGACGGCGACGCAGGTCTGCCATGCGTCCCGCCGAGGGCGATCAGTGTGCCGCCGAGGGCCTGATCCACACCGCCGCATCGTGGAAGGCGACGCCGCCGAAGGGCTTGACCGGATCGGACCCGATCAATGTGTTGATGCCCCTGCCCCCGCGATGGGCGCCATTGGGCTGGATGCCTTCCGCGATCACTACGCCCTGACGCATGCCATCGAAGAGGCGCAGCGTCAGCTCGACCACGCCGCGATGATTGCCGACGAGCACCGCCGCGCCTTCGGCCAGCCCGAGCGCCTCGGCGTCCGCGGAGGTCATGAGCAGGCTCGGATCGCCCTCGCGCTTTTTGCTGCCGGGGGTCTCGGCGAAGGAGGAGTTGAGATAGGCGCGCGCCGGGCTGGTGGCGAGCCGAAAGGGGTGCTCGGCGTCCGTCTTTTCGTTGACGTCCCAGTAATCGGGGAAGACCGGCATCTGGGAGGGCTCGCCGGCCCAGCGATAGGCCTTGAGCGCAGCCACCGCCGGCCAGTCCGGGCGGAAGCGATAGCGGCGGTCGGGCCAGGCGAAGCCCTGCGCAAAGCGCGCCTCGGCATCGGGGCGCTCACGATCGATGAAGCCCTGGGCGGCGATGGGTTCGAGATCGCCATAGCCCGAGGCGCGAAAGGTTTCGGCCACGACCTCGCGATCGGTGAGCCCGAGAGTTTCGTGCGAGACGCCGAGACGCTCCAGCAACTCGTTGATGACGGCAAAGTTGGAGCGCGCCTCGCCCGGCGCCTCGACCAGCGCCGGCCCGAACAGCACCCGGGTATGGCCACCGCGGGTGTAATAGTCATTGTGTTCGAGGAACATGGTGGCGGGCAGGACGATATCGGCATAGCGGGCCGTGTCGGTCATGAACTGCTCATGCACGACGGTGAAGAGGTCCTCGCGCTCGAAGCCTTGCCGCACCAAGGTCTGATCGGGCGCGACATTGGCGGGGTTGGTGTTCTGGATGAAGATGGCCTTGACCGGCGGGCCGCCGAACAGCGCCTTCTCGTCCCCCGTCAGCACCGGGCCGATCTCGGACATGTCGAGTTCGCGCACGCTGGTGCGGGCGAGATCGGCGCCGGTCAGCAGGCGCTTGTCGAGCTTCCAGGTGCCGGAATTGGAGTGGAAGGCGCCGCCGCCGCGATGCTGCCAGGCGCCCGTCATGGCGGGGATTGACAGCGCCGCATGCATGTTGATTGCGCCATTGCGCTGCCGGGTGAAGCCGAAGCCCAGCCGGAAGAAGCTGCGCGGGGTGGTGCCGACCAGCCGGGCGAAGGCCTCGATCTCCTCGACTGAAAGCCCGGTGATGGGGGCGGCCCATTCGGGCGTGCGGGTGGAAAGATGCGCCTCGAACGCGGCGTCGAAATCGGTGTGGGTGGCCATATAGGCGCGGTCGGCGAGACCATCGCGCAGAAGCACATGCATCACCGCGCAGGCCAGCGCGCCATCGGACCCCGGCCGCAGAAGGAGCGGCATGTCGGCCTGCTCCATGGTAGGGGTGCGGTAGATGTCGATGACCACGAGCTTTGCCCCGCGCTCGCGGCGGGCGCGGATAGCGTGGGTCATGACGTTGACCTGGGTATGCACCGGATTGGTGCCCCAGATGACGACGCAGTCGCTCTCGGCCATCTGCTCGGGATTGACCCCGCCCAGAAGCCCGGTGCCGGCGATATAGCCCGGCCAGGCGGTGCCGGTGCAGATGGTGTCGTATTGCTGGGAATAGCCCATGGCATTGCGCAGCCGGTCGAGCCCGTCGCGCTGCACATGGCCCATGGTGCCGGCATAATGATAGGGCCAGATGGCCTCGGGGCCCCATTCGGCCTCGATCTGCCGGAAGCGGGCGACGATCTCGTCCATCGCCGCGTCCCAGCTGATGGGCGCGAACCGGCCTTCGCCCTTTTTGCCAATGCGGCGAAGGGGTTGAGTCAATCTGTTGGGGTGATGAATCCGCTCGGCATAGCGCGCCACCTTCTCGCAGATCACGCCGGCCGTGTAGGGATCGTCCTTGGCGCCGCGCACGCGCCCGATGGTGCGGCTATCGATGATCTCGACATCGAGGGCGCAGACCGACGGGCAGTCATGCGGGCAGACGGAGCGGGCGAGGAGGGGCTTGTTCATGGCGGACCGGAAGAGGACTTAACGGGCGCGACCTTAGCGCGCCCGGGCCCGGTTCGCCAGCATGGCCTCAGCTATCGAGCTGGGCGAGCTCGTATTGGTAAAGACGCAGGGCGAGGAAGATGGCAAAGGAAAAAGCGGTGATGCCGGCCATCTGCGACAGCGGCAGAAAGCTCAGCATCGGCAAATATTTGGCGCCGATGAGCGCGATCATCAGCGTGAGTGCGGCGCAAACTTCGGACATGCGGAATGGCATGGCGGACACGTGACCTTCCATCGAGAACCGGCGACGCAACCGGACATAAATCTGGGATGCCGGCCCCCTGCCGACGCAGATGAGGTTAGGCCAAACGCGGCAAGGTTCCATCACATTTTTGCCCGCTTCAGGCATTCGTGAAGCTTGCGTTGCACAATCGCCACAGCCTCCGCGATGCTGGTGCAGCACATCCTGAGGCGTTATGAAGACCGCATGAGCAAATCGGCCGAACCGACTGAAGTCACTGGCATCGAGAGGCTGCGGAACAGGCTGCGCCTGCTCTATCACGGGCACTCGCCGGGCGCACTGCGCTTCCAGACGGCGGTGCTGCTCGTCGACATCGCCATCCTCGCCTTCTTCATCGCAACGCCGCTTCTGCGCGACGCGCCGGGCTTCATTCTCATCGATTATGCCGTGGCGCTGCTGCTGATCGCCGACCTTGCGGCACGCGGGCTGGCGGCCACCGATCCGCTGCGCTGGCTGCGGCAGCCGACGGTGATCGTCGACCTCGTGATTCTGGCGACACTGCTGGCGCCGGCCTGGCTGGCCAATTTCGGCTTCCTCAGAATCCTGCGGCTCTGGACGCTCTCCAAGAGCGGGTTCCTGTGGCGGCCTCTGCGCAAATACGGGTTCGGCGACTATCAGGAGCAGGTGCAGGCGGTGGTCAACCTCCTCACCTTCCTCTTCGTGGTCACGGGCTTCGTCTACACGGTGTTCGCGCGCACCGGATCGGGCATCGAAGGCTATGTCGATGCGCTTTATTTCACCGTCGCGACGGTGACGACCACCGGCTTTGGCGACATCACCCTGCCCGGCACGCTGGGCAAGCTCACCTCGATCGTGGCGATGATCGTGGGCATTTCGCTCTTCGTGCGGCTGGCCCAGGCGATCTTCCGGCCGCACAAGGTGCTCTTCCCGTGTCCGCAATGCGGGCTGCAGCGCCACGAGCCCGACGCCGTTCACTGCAAGGCCTGCGGGCACCTGCTCAACATTCCCGATGAGGGGGATTGAGGGAGGCGCGTTAGCAGAGGGTCAGTCCTGCGAAAGCAGGGATCCCTGTTTCACTTGCGTCCCCGCTGAACCAAACAGAGATTCCCGCTTTCGCGGGGACGACGGGATGGCGATGCGGTTGGGATCGAGTGGCGATGAAGCTGGGTGGCAAGTCCGGCGCGGCGGGCCTCGTGGTTCGAGGCTTTTCCGGCCTCATCCTAAGGTGCGAGCGCAGCGAGCCTCGAAGGAGGGCCGGAAAAGCACCTCACCATGAGGTCCCGACCACAAAAGCCTCACGCCGGCCAGATCTCGAAATGGCCCCAGATCAGTTCGGGGACACTCGAGGCATTGCCGGCCTTCGGGTTGAAGGTGCCGAAGGCATTGCCGTCATCCTCTAAGCCGGACAGTTTTTCGACCATCCAGCTGTTGCCGAGCCGGCCCGAGAGCGCGAGGGTTGCGCCCAGAAGCGTCGCGGCGTCGGCCGCCTCGACGATCTCCACCTCGTCCGTCATCCACTCGTCGGCGACTTCGTAGGGCTTGACGGGCGGCAGGGTGATGCCGAGGCGTTCGGCCACCATCTCGGCGCCATCCTGGCTTTCAGCCCGCGACGCGGCCTTGAACACGAAGCGCCAGAGGCGATTGAACTGCGGCATGGGTGGCTCCCGGTCAATACCTATCGTCCGCGGCAGGCCCTCGTCCTTCGAGGCCTTGCTGCGCAAGGCGCCTCAGGATGAGGGCTGAACACTCTTCGGCCTCGCCCTCATCCTGAGGTGCGCGGCAGGAGCCGAGCCTCGAAGGACGGGGGCGAGGCCCCCTCACGCGGCCTTTTCGGCGTCCTCGAGTTCGGCACTCCATTCGAGCCAGCTTTCCTCAAGCGCTGCGGCTTCGGCGGTGAAGCGGGCCTTTTCCTTGGTGACGTGGATGAGCCGTTCGGGCGCGCCATCATAGATCTTGGGGTCGCCGAGAAGCACGTCGAGCTTTTCCACTTCGCGGCGCAGCCGCTCGAGCTTGCTCTCGGCGTCCTTGATCTTCTTGCGCAAAGGCGCGGTCTCGGCGCGGCGGGCGGCGGCATCCTGGCGCTGGGCCTTGCGGTCGACCGGCTGGGCCGGAACCGGGCCGCTGGCTGAACCCGAGGCCCTGCCCGACTGGCCGACGATGGAGCGCTGATAGCTGTCGAGATCCTCATCGAGCTCGCGCACGGTGCCGCCCTCGGCGATCCAGAGCGTGTCGCAGGTGGCCTCGATCAGGTGGCGGTCATGGCTGATGATCAGCACGGCGCCCTCGAACTCGTTGAGCGCATGCACCAGCGCGTCGCGGCTGTCGATATCGAGATGGTTGGTCGGCTCGTCGAGGATGAGCATGCCCGGACCACCGAAGGTGATGAGACCCATCAGCAGCCGGGCGCGCTCGCCGCCCGAGAGGTTCTTGGCGAGCGTATCCATGCGCGAGGTGGTGAGGCCCATCTGCGCCAGTCGCGAGCGGCGACGCGCCTCGTTGTCGAGCGGCATCAGCTCGGCGACGTGCTCGAGGGGGGTCCATTCGGGCTTGAGCTTGTCCATCTGGTGCTGGGCGAAATGGGCAATCTCGAGCTTGCGGCCCAGCCGCAGCTGGCCCCCGAGCGGCGCGATATCGCCGGCCAGGAGCTTGGCGAAAGTCGACTTGCCATTGCCGTTGACGCCCACCAGCGCCAGCCGGTCATCGGGATCGATGCGCATGTTGAGCCGGCTCAGCACCGGCTTGCCGTCATAGCCGGCCGAGACGCCTTCGAGCGTGATCATCGGGGTGGGCTGTTCCACCTTGGGCTGCTCGAAGCGGAACGGGGCCGAATGCTCGTCGAACATCGCCGCCGGTGGCTTGAGCTTTTCGATCATCTTCATGCGCGACTGGGCCTGCTTGGCCTTGGTCGCCTTGGCCTTGAAGCGATCGACGAATTTCTGCAGATGCGCGATCTGGTCGAGCGACTTCTCGCGGCTCTTGTTGTTGAGCTCCATCTGCATGCGACGCGTGGTTTCGAACGTGTCGTAATTGCCCTTGTAGAAGGTGAGCTTGCGGTGCTCGAGATGGATGATCGAACTCACCGCCTTGTTGAGCAGGTCACGATCATGGCTGATCATGAACACGGTGTAGGGATAGGTGGCGAGATATTTCTCGAGCCACAGCGTGCCTTCGAGATCGAGATAGTTGGTCGGCTCGTCGAGCAGCAGCAGGTCGGGCTGGGAAAACAGCACGCCGGCCAGCGCCACGCGCATGCGCCAGCCGCCCGATAGATTGCGGGTGGGGCCCAGTTGCCGCTCCTCGGAAAAGCCGAGGCCCTTGAGGATGGTGGCGGCGCGCGCTTCGGCGGTGTGCGCATCGATATCGGCGAGGCGGGTGTGGATTTCGGCGATGCGGTGCGGGTCGGTCGCCGTCTCGGCCTCGGCCAGAAGCGCGGTGCGCTCCGTGTCGGCGCCCATCACCACATCGAGCGCCGTCTCGTCGCCGGCGGGCGCTTCCTGCGCCACCGCGCCGATGCGAGCCCGCCGCTGCAATTCGATGGAGCCGGAATCGGCCCCGATATGCCCCTGGATGAGGTGGAAGAGCGTGGTCTTGCCGGTGCCGTTCTTGCCCACGAAGCCGGTCTTCGAGCCGGTCGGCAAAACGACGCTCGCGCCCTCGAACAGCTCGCGGCCCTGGATGCGGTAGGTGAGGTTTGTGATGGTCAGCATGGCATCAATGCATCCGCCGGTGCGGACGCGCGTTCCCGTTATTCTCGGTCTGGTTCAGGCGCCAGCCAATATAGATTTGGAATGGAGAAGTCCAATGCCCCTGCCCACCCGCCTGCTCTCCGCAGCCTTCGCCCTCGTGCTCGCCGGCGGCACCGCCATGGCGCAGGAGGCAGCGGCGCTTTCAGATCTTTCAGCCTGCCGGCTCGATGCCGAACGCGTTGCAGTGAGCCTGACCTTCGAGGGCGGCGCGTGCCAGGAAACCGGCGAGATGACGGTCGGGCAGGATGAAATGGGCGCGTACGACATCAGCCTCGCTACCGTTTCCACCGCCGAGGTGTGCACCATGCAGATCGTGCCGATCACATGGTCAGGCGCCGTCGCGGTGCCCGAGGGACCCGAGAGCCTCGCCGTCGCCGTGCTCAACCCCGATGAGAGCGTACAGGCGATGGGCGAAACCGCCATCGCCGGCAGCGAAGGCTGCGCCGAGCCCAAGACGGAATAGAGCTCCGCGAAACCGGCCGGCGGGTTTATCCCCAGCAGGTGGCCACGAGGGTCTCAAGCGCATCGCTGAACCCGGCGGCCGGAAACTGCGCCTCGATGTCGAGCAGGCCGACGTCGAGCGTATCGTTTGCCGTCTGCAGCATCACGAGCACGGACTGCAGCGCTTGGGGATCGTCCCAATCCCCGAGGCTGAGCGCGACCATGCCGCCATCGTCGACAAGGCTGAACGCCTCGGTGGTAAAACTCTCGCCCGAGGCCGCAAAGCTGATCGCGACCTTCTCCTCGGGATCGAGCGTCGTTTCCGCCCAGCTCTCGTCGAGCGTCAGCTGCGCCCAGAACTCGCCGGTCGACTGGTCGCAGGCGACATCGAACCGCAGCCGGTCATCGCGATCGCGCTGGGTGGCGATCTCGACCAGGACATTGTTCTCGAGCGTCCACGCCAGAGCCGGGCTTGCCGAGGCGGCGAGCAGCAGCCCGACGACACTCATTGCTGAATGAAACCGCATCATTTACCCCCAGCAGAGCGTATCGATGGCAGCGAAGGCATCCGCGATGCCGGTGACATCGAAGCGCATCGCCTTGTCGAAATAGCTCACGTCAACCGTCGCGGTGGCAGCGGCAAGCGCCTCGTGCAGCTCCGAAAACCCATCCTGTGCCTCGGAGATCATCACGGCGACGGTGTTCTCGACGTTGGTAAATTGCAGCACAGTCTCAGGAAGTGGGGTGCCATCGACGATGAAGCGCGTCGGCACCTGCGGGGCGTAGCTGGTGGTCGGCTCCCAGGGCTCGCTGCCCTCGATCGAGATCGAATAGAAGCCGAAGTCGATATCGCAATCGAGCGTGAGATAATACTCGCCCGTTTCATCGGGCTGGTAGGTGTAAAAGAACCCCTCGCTCTCCTCGACCGTCCAGGCGGCGGCGGGCATGCAGCCCGCAAGCAGGGCGATGAGGGCAAGGCAGGTCCGCTGGCGGGTGCGCATCATTCGTCCCAGCAGATCAGATCGACATCGTCGAAGGCAGGGGCCGTTTCCGAACCGTCGAAGGTCAGCGTCGTGTCGAGAAGGCTGGCATCGATGCGGGCGGTGGCTGCGAGGAGCCCGTCATAGACGATGTCGAAGCCGTCATCGATCTCGGTCAGCATCAGGCCGATATTGCCGCCGAGTTCGGTAACCGGGATGGCGACCGGTTCGAGCGCGGTGCCATCGACGGTGAACACCACCTCCACCGTCTCCTGGTATTCGGCCTCGGCATCCCACGGCTCGCCCGTCTCTATCGCGAGAACGTAAAGGCCGAACGCCATGTCGCAGGAATAGGACAGGATGTAGGTTTCGTCGGCATCGAGCTGCGTGGCGGCGACGAATTCGTCCGTCTTTATCTGCGTCCAGGCCAGGGCCGGACTGGCCGAGAGCAGGAGAGCCAGAACCGGCGCAAGATGTCGCTTGGATGGAAGGCGCATGGAGTTCCCCGATCGAGCCCTGTCTTCGGGCTTGCCTGCGGTTCGACGCCCAGGGTGGCAAATACCTTGGGGCGAGACAACGCCATGCGAGGATAATCCGCCGTCTTGCCTCCGTCACGCCCCGACGATACAAGGCGCCACCCTTCAACCCAAAGCATCATCGCTCGAAAAGGACGCACGGCATGGCCATCGAACGCACCTTCTCCATCATCAAGCCGGACGCGGTTCGCCGCAACCTCGTGGGCCAGATCATCGCCAAGTTCGAAGAGAACGGCCTTCGCCCGATCGCGCTCAAGAAGATCCACATGACCCGCGCCCAGGCCGAGGGCTTTTATGCCGTCCACAAGGAACGCCCGTTCTTTGGCGAGCTGGTCGAGCAGATGATCGCCTCCCCGGTGATCGTGCAGGTTCTGGAAGGCGAAAACGCCATCCTCAAGAACCGCGAGATCATGGGCGCCACCAACCCGGCCAACGCCGCCGAAGGCACCATCCGCAAGCTCTTCGCCCTCTCGGTCGGCGAGAACTCGGTGCACGGCTCGGATGCCCCCGAGACCGCTGCCCAGGAAATCAAGTATTTCTTCAAGGACGAAGAACTGGTCGGCTAAGCCACGGCCCCACCCTCGTCCGCTAGGCTTTGCCGAGGATGAGGGTGGATTTGCCTCGGGAGGCGACGCGCGCTCGGCGTCATTCCTGCGCAAAGCAGGAATCTCCGTTTACCGGGCGCGCATTCGCAAACAGAGGTCACTGCTTTTGCAGGGACGACATGATAGACTGGCGTATTGCCGCGCGCGCACGAGCCTCCCCCTCAGGCCTTCTTGACCCAGCGTCCCTCGGCGTCCTGCTGCCAATAGGTGAGGTCGTGGCCATCGCGCAGTGCCTTCCAGGCGGCGCGGGCTTCGGCGAGGGCGTCGGGATCGTGGCCCGAGAACATGAAGACGATGCGCTGGTAGGCCCCGCCCTCGCGCGGCACGGCGCGGTCGACATAAAACCTGACATTGGCGCCATTGGCATTGTCCGGCCCGGTGGCGATCAGCACCGGTTGATGGGCTTCATTGGGCTCACCCGCCAGCCCGTGAGGCAGAAAACTCTCGTCGCGCCAGGTCCACAGCAGGTCGTCGAGCAGCCGCGCCCGGTCCGGGCTGCCGGTTTCGACGACCGCGCGCCAGCCGCGCTCGAGCGTCTTTTCGAGCAGCACGGGCAGCACCTTTTCGAGCGGGCGCGTCTCGAGATGGTAAAACAGGATTTCGGTCAATAGTCCGGCTCCCGCTCGGGGAAGCCGGGATCGTCATCAAGCGTCCGAACAGCGGTGTTGAGGGCGATCTCGTCGAGCCGTGCGAGGATGCGGCCGATGGCGAGCACAAAGAGGCCGCCCAGGATCAGCCAGAGCGCGGGAGCGGCGCGAATGAGCAGCTCCGCGAACCCGTAGCCCAGATTGCTCTCGCTCCAGCGGATGGCCATGATGGTCGAGACCATCGAGATGCCGGTCATCAGCACGCCGAGGCCGGTGCCGATCCAGCCCAGAACGTAGAACAGCATCGCCATCCGGCCTCACCCCCTGTGGTTGCGGCAGCCAAGCAGGCTGCCCCGGTCAGCCTTCATAATTGTCGCGGATGAAACGGTCCAGCAACGCGACGCCGAAACCGGGACCCCAGCTGGTATTGGTCTCGCTGTTGCTGCCGGCAAAGGCCATGCCGGCAATATCGAGATGGGCCCAGGGCACATCCTTGACGAAACGGGCAAGGAATTGTGCCGCCGTGATCGAGGCGGCATTGCGGCCGCCGGTGTTCTTGATATCGGCGAAGCGGCTTTCGATCATCTTGTCGTAGCTTGCACCCATCGGCAGGCGCCAGACCTTCTCGCCCGACGCAAGACCGGCAGCCGCCAATTGGGCCGACAACGTGTTGTCGTTGGAAAAGAGCCCGGCATATTCCTGCCCTAGCGCAACGAGGACCGCGCCGGTGAGCGTCGCCAGATCGATGACGAGGCGCGGCCTGAACGCCTGCTGCGTGTGCCAGAGCGCGTCGGCCAGCACCATGCGGCCTTCGGCATCGGTGGAAATCACCTCGATGGTGGTGCCCGACATGGCGCGGATGATGTCGCCGGGGCGGAAGGCATTGCCGTCGGCCATGTTCTCGACGAGCCCGATGACGCCAACGGCATTGACCCTCGCCTTGCGCGTCGCGAGCGCCTGCATGAGCCCGGTGACGGCGGCGGCCCCGCCCATGTCGCCCTTCATGTTCTCCATGTTGGCGGCCGGCTTGATCGAGAGCCCGCCACTGTCGAAGGTTACGCCCTTGCCCACAAAGGCCAGCGGCGCATCGCCGGGGTCGCCACCCTTCCACTGCATGATCACCATGCGGGCCGGCCGGCGCGAGCCCTGAGCCACCGCGAGCAGCGCGTTCATGCCCAGCGCCTGCATTCTGGCATCGTCGAGCACTTCGATCTGAAGACCGAGGTCGCCGAGCGCGGCGGCCTTTTCGGCAAATTCCACCGGGCCCAGCACATTGGCCGGCTCGTTGACGAGATCGCGCGCGAGGATCGTGCCCTCGGCCACCGCCATGCGATCATCGATCGCGGCCTGAAGCGCGGCAAGATCGGCGCCCTCGGGCACCATCAGGGTCACCGTCATGGCGTCGGGGCCGGCATCGGGCTTGGCGGCGCGGTAGCGGTCGAAGCGATAATGCCGCAGCCTGAGGCCGGCGGCGATCTCGCCGATGGCCGGGGCGCCGGCTTCCGGCCCCTCGAGCAGCACGGCGGCTCGGGCGATGCGCGCCGCCATCAGCTTGCCCATCAGCGAGCCACCGCGATCGCTCCACGCGGTCGGGTCGGGCTGGCCCTGAACCGGCTTGCCGCTGCCCAGGATCAGGAGCCGGTCCGCCGCAAGGCCATGCGGGGCGACGATGTCGATCACCTGGCCCTGGCGGCCCTTGAAGCCTGAGGCGGCGACGACCTTCGCCCAGTCGAGCCCGGTCTCGGCCCAGATCGCTGCGGCCCGGCCCTCGGGCGCGCGCTCCTCGCCGACGTAAAGCACCAGCGCGCCCTCGGCCGGAATTGCGACAGGAGCGAGGGCGAGTGAAAGTGTCTGGGCCATCTTCGGATTTTGCCTTGCTGGGGATGCCGCGGAGGGAGACGGGCGGCGCCCTGCAACACTTGGTGCAAATATTGGCCGCGTCAATCCCGCAACAGTTTCAAGCGATGCGTGGACGGGGCGTCGGCATGGGTTGAATTCCCATCCGCAGATGCCGATGCTGCCGCTCCAACGGGCAGCAGGCGGGCGATGGCGGGGTTCAGTCAGAGGGCAATTCGGCGCGGCGCGCCCGGAGCCGGTGCGTGAAGCGCCTGCCGCTCTATCTCGCCCGGCTCTTTGCCAGCGACACGGCGCAGCTTTTCGCCGTGGCGATCTTCCTTTTGTACCTCATCCAGTGCCTGCGCATCTTCGATCTCGTGGCGGTGCGCGGACAGAACATCCTGACGCTCCTGGGACAGGCGACGCTGGCCCTGCCGCCGTTGATGATCGTCTTCTTCTATGTCTGTCTCGGCATCGGCATCGGGCGGGCGCTGCGCGGCCTCCAGGCGAGCCACGAGCTGCACATCATCCACGCCAGCGCCCGGGTGCCGGCGCTGCTCCAGGCGCTGCTGATGACCATAGGCGGCGGGGCGCTGGGGGTCCTCGTGCTCACCCACATCTTCGAGCCCGTCGCCAATCGCAACATCAACGAATGGTCGGCGGCCATCGCGGCCGATCTCGTGGGGCGGACCTTGCTGCCCAACCGATTCGTCGAAGTGGCGCCGGGGGTCACCGTCGTGATCGGCGGGCGGGCCGGAAATGGCGAGATCACCGATTTCTTTGCCGACGATGCGCGCTCGCCCGAGCAGCGGCGCACCTATGTGGCCGCGCAGGCGACCGTGGGCATGGACGAGGACGGCTACGTGCTGCAATTGCGCGAGGGCAAGCTGCAATACATGACGGCGACCGGGCAATATTCCGAGGTCGCCTTCGATCGCTACGATATGGCGGTGGACCGGCTGACCGGCGCGGTAGAAGACCGCGACCTTGTGGCCGAAACCGCAACCCCTGCCCTTCTGGCCGCCGCATCCGCCAACGGCGGGCTGAGCCCGGCGGCGGTCGAAGCAATCTTTCGGCGCTCGGCCGAGGCGCTGCGGGTCATCGGGCTCGGGCTACTGGCCGGGGCGATCGCCGCCTTTCCGCATGGACGGCGGACACGGCGACAGCTGCCGCTCGAAATCGGCATCCTGCTGCTCGCCTTTTTCGAGCGCGGGCTCAACATGGTTTTGCCCGTGCCCCGCCCGTGGGATGCGTTTTCGGGCAGCCTCGTGCTGCTGCTCGTCGCCATCTGCATGTGGGTGTGGAAGCTCCAGCTGCTGCGCCCGATGCGCTTGAAGCGGAGCGCCCCATGAGCCGCATCGACTGGCTGGTGCTCAAGCGCCTCGCAAGCCGCATCGGGGTTACCATCGCGGTGATCTACGGGCTCGTGGCGCTCGCCGAATCGCTCGACACTTGGCGCTTCGAGCAGTTGAGCCGCATCGGCGGGGCGCCGATGGCGATTCTTGCCATCGCGACCTCGGCGGCGCGCTGGTCGATCCGCACGCTCTCGGTGACGGTGCTGATCGGGGCGATCATCGGGCTTCTCGACCTGCAGGCGCGGCGCGAGCTGACGGTGATCCGCGCCACCGGCATCTCGATCTGGACGGTGCTGCGCTGGCCGCTTCTGGCCACGGCGATCTTCGGCATCGCCATCGCGGTCTATGTCGATGTCGTGACCGTGCAGGTCAATCGCGCCCTCTCCCTCAGCCTGCCGCAGGATACCGGCGCCATCAGCGCCAATGGCACCTTGTGGCTCGAGCAGCGGGCCGAGGGGCTGAGCTATGTGCTTTCGGCCGCGCGGCCGCATCGTTCGGGGCTCGAGGTCGAAGAGGTGAGCGTCTTTACCCGCTCGGGAAACCTGGCCGATCGCATCACAGCGCCGCATGCGCGGCTCGTCGATGGGGCATGGCTCTTTAAAACAGCCACCCTTCACCGCGCCGGCAGCCAGCCCCAGACCGTCAGCGATCTGGCCGTGCCCACCACGACCACGCCGGCCGACATGCTGGCCAAGTTCGCCTCGACCCAGGATCTGACGATCTTCGAGCTTTCGGGCATGCTCTCGACCCAGATCACCGATCCGCAACTGCGCAGCGCCATGGCCACGCGGCTGATGCGACTTTTATCCTTGCCGGTTCTGCTTGCCGGATCACTGCTCATTGCCTTCGCATTTACCGCCGGTTATCGAAGGACCAATAAATATGGCGCAGCCGTATTGTATGGCGTCGTGCTCGGCTTTGTGGTTTTCGTGATCACCGAGATGGCCGACAGGGCGGGATCGGCAGGTGTGCTCGATCCTCTCCTGGCTGCGGTTGGACCGGCGGGGGTTGCGATCGTCATCGGGTTGACGATCCTGCTTCACAAGGAAGACGGGCGCGCACGATGATCAGGCGGCGTGACAGGAGTTCTGCGTTGTCACAGCGTTCGCTGACGGGCCTCATGGCCCTGATGCTGTCGGTCGCGGCTGCCGCGACGATGACGGCATCCCCCGCCCTGGCGCAATTGCTGCCGCCGGGCTTCTTCGATCGCGTGCCCCCCGCCCCGGGCGGGCAGGCGGCGGTGGAAGCCGACATGCTCTCCTATGACGGGGTGGCCGACATCATCACCGCCTCGGGCAATGTGGCGATGCGCTATTCGGGCTATGACCTGACCGGCGACCGGCTGGTCTACAACCAGCGCACCGGCGAGATGCGGCTCACCGGGCGCGCCGTGGTGCGCGACCCGCAGGGCACCGTCTATATCGGCGACGAGATCGTGGTCGCAGGCGAGATGAAGCGCGCCACCATCAGGGCGATGACGCTGGTCAACGAAGACGGCTCGATCATCACCGCCGACAATGCCGACCACCAGAGCGAGCTCGAGACCATCCTGACCGAGGCGACCTATTCGCCCTGCGGGCTCTGCATCGATACCAAGGGGCGCCGCATCGGCTGGCAGGTCAAGGCCGCCGAGATGACCCGCTTCAAGGAGCGCGGCGTGGTCGAGATGGAGCAGCCTTCGCTCGAACTGCTCGGCATCCCGGTCGCCTGGCTGCCCTGGCTGTCGCTGCCCGATCCCAGCCAGCCACGCCGTACCGGCTTCCGCCTGCCCGGCCTAGACTATTCCGGCACGCGCGGCGTCGAGCTCACCGTGCCCTATTTCCTCGCCATCGATGAAAATGCCGAGGTGCTGCTGCTGCCCACCCTCATGTCGCGGCAGGGCTTCTGGATGGGTGCCGAATGGACCCAGCGGGTGCCCGGCTATGGCGAATTCGAGGTGTCGGGCTCGGGCATCTACCAGCTCGATCCATCGGCCTTCAGCGGGGTGGGCAATACCGACTGGCGCGGGGCGATCCGCAGCACGGGCAAGTTCACGCCGGTCAAGACCTGGACGGCCGGCTGGTCGTACACAGCCTTTACCGACGCTGCCTATCTCGGCGACTACGACATCACCGACGCCTCGAGCATCGTCAACGAGGTCTACGCCACCCATGTGAGCGCCGACCATTTCGCCGATGTGCGGGTGCAGGACTTCCTGCAACTGGGCAATGTCAGCGAATCCGCCCAGAACCAGCAGGCGACCACCCTGCCCAATGCGCGCTACGAGACCATCACCGAGCTCGGCAACGACATGGGCCGGCTCGAAGTGCGCTCGAGCCTCATCAATGTCCGGCGTGAGGCCGACCAGGCCACCAGCCGTGGCGCGGTCGACTACGTCTTCGGGCTCGAGGGCGAAAAGACCCATCTGAGCGTCGAAGCGGCCTGGCAGAAGCAGTTCATCGCGCCCGCCGGCGTTCTGGTCACGCCCTATCTGGGCCTGCGCGCCGATGCCGCGATGTATCAGGGCGACAGCAGCGAAGCCTCCGCACCCGCCGACGGGTCGCTGCTGAGCGCAACCCCGATCGCGGCGATCGATGTGCGCTGGCCGCTGATTGCCCATGCCGGGCTTGATTCGCACCTTCTCGAACCCATCGCGCAGCTGGTCTATCGCGGCAGCGACGAGACGGCGGTGGGCATCACCAATGACAATGCCCAGAGCTTCGTGCTCGATGACACCAACCTCTTCTCCTACAATCGCTTTTCGGGAAGCGACCGGCAGGAGACCGGGCTGCGCGCCAATATCGGCGGCCGCTACCAAGCGAGCTTTGCCAATGGCGGCTGGATCGAGCTCATGGCCGGGCAGAGCTTCCATCTCGCCGGGGTCAACGGGCTCGGCATCGCCGATCATGCCCAGACCGGCGCGGCGACGGGCCTCGGGGACGCGGCCTCCTATGCCGTGCTGGGCGCCAAGGGTGCGCTGGGTCCGATCTCGGGCGGCGCCAAGCTGCAGGTGGATACAAGCGATCTCTCGGTGGCGCGCGCCGCGCTTGCTGTCGCTTTCGCCCAGGATGGCTGGACCCTCGGGGCGGACTATGTCTACCTCCCCGCCGAGGCCGCGCTGGGCGTGCTCACCGACAAGCACGAGGTCATCGGCCGGCTCGGCATTCCGCTCGACGATTACTGGCGCCTCACCGGTTCGGTCGGCTGGGATATCGCCAACAGCACATGGCTCGAAGCCCGCGCCGGGGCGGTCTATGACGATGGCTTCCTCGTCTACGGGCTCAACACCAAGGCCACCCCCACCGCCTTCGAGGCGGGCGTTGTCTTCAAGTTGAAGGGTCCGGCGGGCGAATTCGCCTTCTGAGCCTTGCGGCGCGAGGCCGGGGTGATAAGCACTGTGATCGACCACGAAGGCGGCCTGCGGTGCATCGACACCGAATTTGGCCGCATTTGTTGCCAACATGGCCCCGCATCGGGGCACTAGAAACGGATGACTGACATGAAACGCCTGGCACTGGGACTGTTCATCGCCGTGGCCTTGGCGGCCGCTCCGGTTACGGCCGCCCTTGCCGCAACCGTCAAGGTATCGGTCAATGGCAGCGCCATCACCGATGTGCAGATATCGCAGCGTCTCAAGCTGTTCGAGCTCGAGGGCAAGAGCGGGCAGACCGCGGCGCGCGACGAGCTGGTGAACGAAGCCATCATGCTGCAGGAAGCCAAGCGGCTGGGCATCGAGGTGACCGACAAGCAGGTCAATGACGCCATGGTCAACGTGGCGCGCAACATTCGCCAGAGCTACGACAATCTGCTCAAGATCCTCTCCAGCCGCGGCGTGCCGAAATCGACGCTGGAAGACCGGCTGCGCGCCAATATCGCCTGGGGACAGGTGACGCAGGCCGCCATCATCCCGCGCGTGCAAATCTCCGATCTCGAGCTCGACAAGCGGGCCGAGCAGCGCGTCAACGCCGCCAACAGCTTCGACTATATCCTCAAGGAAGTGATCTTCGTGGGCACGCCGGGCCAGGCCTCGGGCCGCACCTCGGAGGCCAACCGCTATCGCTCGGCCTACAAGGGTTGCGATACGGCGGTGCAGACCTCGCTGAACTTCCGCGATGCCGCCGTGCTCGACATGGGCCGCCGCCACGCCACGCAGCTGCCCGAGGCGCTCGCCAAGGAACTGGCGGGCCTCAATGTCGGCGGCATCACCAAGCCGCGCACCACCGAGAGCGGCGTTTCGATGCTGGCCGTCTGCGCCAAGACGGTCGCCGAGGACACCACCTTCATCAAGAACAATCTGCGCCAGGAAGTGGGCAGCGAGCAGCTCAAGGGCGAGGCCGAAAAATACATGGCCGACCTCAAGAAGCAGGCCCGCATCGTCTACCACTGAGCCGTCGCGCCGACGCTTTTCGATTGCCCCGGACATCGCTTCCGGGGCAATTGCTTTTCGAGCATGAGCAAGGGGACCAAGCGACGATGAACCCAACCGGTGCAAAGCCCCTCGCGGTCAGCATGGGCGAGCCGGCCGGCATCGGGCCGGACCTGATCCTCAGGCTTTACGCCGAGCGCCAGCAACACGGCCTGCCGGCCTTCATCGTTTATGGCCATCTCGATTTTCTGAGGGCAAGGGCGCAGCGACTGGGTCTCGACATCGCGCTCGTCGCCGCCGCGCCGGACGCCGCCGCAGAGACATTTCCGAACGCCCTGCCCGTCGCCGATATCGCAGGGCTTGTGCCCGACAAGCCCGGTGATTCGACCCCGCTCTCGGCCAATGTAGTGGTCGAGGCGATCAGCCAGGCGACCTTCGCGACGCTGCGCGGCACCTGTCGCGGCGTCGTCACCGCGCCGATCCAGAAGTCCGTGCTCTATACCGCCGGGTTCCGCCATCCCGGACACACCGAATTCCTCGCCGCCCTCTGCTGGCCCGACCAGCCGCAGCGCCAGAGCGTGATGATGCTGGCCCATGACGAATTGCGCGTCGTGCCGCTGACCGTGCACGTGCCGCTCTCGAGCGTGCCGGGCCTCGTCACCGCCGAGCTCATCGGGGCCACCTGCCGCACCGTCGCCCATGATCTGCGCACCCGCTTCGGCATCGAGACGCCGCGCCTCGCGCTCAGCGGGCTCAACCCGCATGCCGGGGAGGACGGCTCCATGGGCACCGAGGAGCAGCGCATCATCGGGCCGGCGATCGTCAATCTGCAGCGCGAGGGGCTCGACGTCACCGGCCCCCTGCCCGCCGACACGCTCTTTCACCTGCCGCGCTGGCGGCAGTTCGATGCGGTGATCGCGATGTATCACGATCAGGCGCTGATCCCGATCAAGACCGTCGCCTTCGATGCGGCCGTCAACATCACGCTGGGCCTGCCCATCGTGCGCACCTCGCCCGATCATGGCACGGCCTTCGATCTCGCTGGCACCGGCAAGGCGTCGAGCGCCTCGATGCTGGCCGCCATCCGCATGGCCCACAGGCTGACCGCCTGATGGCCCGGATCGACGACCTGCCGCCCTTGCGCGAAGTGATCGCGGCCCATGGCCTTTCGGCCAAGAAGTCGCTGGGCCAGAATTTCCTCTTCGATCTCAACCTCACCGCCCGCATCGCGCGGGTCGGCGGACCGCTCGATGGCAAGACGGTGATCGAGGTCGGGCCCGGCCCCGGCGGCCTGACCCGCGCACTGCTGGCCGAAGGGGCCCGCAAGGTCATCGCCATCGAGCGCGACGAGCGGGCGCTGCCGGCGCTCGCCGAAATCGCTGCAGCCTATCCCGGCCGGCTCGAGGTGATCTCGGGCGATGCGATGGAAACCGACATGGCCGCGCTTGCCGATGGCCCGACGCGCATCGTCGCCAATCTGCCCTACAATATCGGCACCGAACTCCTCACCGGCTGGCTCGCCACCGAGGCCTGGCCGCCCTTCTGGGAGAGCCTGACGCTCATGTTCCAGCGCGAGGTGGCCGAGCGCATCGTGGCCACCCCCAGCGATGACGCCTATGGCCGGCTGGGCGTGCTTTGCGGCTGGCGTACCGAAGCGCGCATCGCCTTTTCCGTGCCTCCCAGCGCCTTTACGCCAGCGCCCAAGGTGACCTCGGCGGTCGTGCATCTCGTTCCCCGCCCCGAGGCGCGGGACGTGCCGGTCAAGCGGCTCGAGGCGGTCACGCGCGCCGCGTTCGGACAACGCCGCAAGATGGTCCGCCAGAGCCTCAAGAGCACCGGGGCGCCGGTGCCGGCCCTGCTCGATGCGGCGGGGCTCAAGGGCGACGAGCGCCCCGAGGACCTGCCGGTAGCGACCTTCCTTGCCCTTGCCAAGGCGCTCGATGGGCTCGTGGGCTCAGGCCAGAACCAGTAGCCGCTCGATCAGCCCCATCAGGTAGCGGCGCGGCAGGATCAGCAGCCAGGGCGCCGTCTCGTCTTCCTCCGGCACCACAGTGAAGGCGCCCTTGGTGGCGCTGTTGGAGGTGCCGCCGCGACCGACGGGCGCCAGCTGCAGGCCGTTGAGCGCGTATTTGAGGCCCGTCGAGCGGCGAAAGCGGATGGGGCCCAGCGGATGCACCGAGACGCGCTCGCCCGGCGCCACCTCGTGGCCGAAGGGACCGCTCAGCGCCAGCGCCAGATCCTCGGCATCGACGATGATGATGAAGCGCTCGGCGGCATAGCGCCCCGCCACATCGAGCGCGGCGAGCGTATGGTCGAGCCGCCCGCCCGTCATCCCCAGCGCCACCGTAACCGGGGCGCGGGTGGAATAAAGCACCTTCTCGAAATCGGTCGTGTCCTGCTCGGCGATCTTGATCAGCCGCGAGCGCCCGAGCCAGCCGAAGGGATCGGCCACCGAATCGAAATCGCCGATGATGGCTTCGGGCGCGATACCGGCGCCTTCGAGAATATCGGCCCCGCCATCGGCGGCGACGATCTTGCCGCCGGCCGCGCGGAGCTCGTCAAGCAGGGCGAGGTCGACATCGCCGGCCCCCACCACCACGAGCAGTCCGCTGTATTCCAGCTCGATCTGGCGTGCCTCAGTCACGACCCTGCCCGTTGTCCCGATACCCGCCCGCTCAGCCGGACGTCTGCGTGGCTCGACCGATACACCGCCCGCCCACGCCGCGAAACCCGCTTCGCCACCGATGACGGCCTTCTCCCCAGCGCTTGGGGCGCACAAGGCTAATGCGAGGTTGATCGGGCGAGACGGTGACCTCGGCTTGACTTTGCGGCCCATGGGCGCCACTTCTTTTGCGTCTCGCTGGGGTGCGCCGCAGGTTGCGGCGCTGAGAAAAACCCATGGAACCTGAACCAGGTCATGCTGGCGGAGGAAGTTCGAGATGGCGGAGCCCGGCGCGGGCTCCCAACCATTGGCACGCCCTTTCCGTAAGATGACCGCAACGCCGAGGATGACCCCGATGGTCAAGCCGATGCTATTTGCGCTTGCGGTGCTCCCTGCCCTCGCCCTGCCGGGCCTGGCGCAGGAGAAGCCCGAACTCACCGTCTACACCTATGACAGCTTCGCGGCCGAATGGGGCCCCGGCCCCGCGCTCAGGACCGGCTTCGAGGCGCAATGCGGCTGCACGCTCAGCTTCGTTACCGCCGACGACGCCATCTCCACCCTGCGCCGCGTGCAGCTCGAGGGCACAACAACGACAGCCGATGTCATTGTCGGGCTCGATACCGCCGTCGCCCATGAGGCGCGCGAAAGCGGGCTCTTCGTCGACCATGGCGTTCCGGCCGAGGCGCTGGTGCTGCCCGAGCCGTGGACCGACCCGCTGTTCCTGCCGTTCGACTATGGCTATTTCGCCTATGTCTACAATACGACGCGCACGCCCAACCCGCCGAAATCGTTCGAGGAGCTGATCGCGCTGCCGGACGACTTCAAGGTGGTGATCCAGGACCCACGCGCCTCGACGCCCGGGCTTGGCCACGTCATCTGGATCGCAACGGCCTATGGCGAACGCGCCCCCGAGATCTGGGCCGGGCTCGCCCCCCATATCCTCACCATGACGCGTGGCTGGTCCGAGGCCTATGGGCTCTTCCTCGATGGCGAGGCCGACATGGTGCTCTCCTACACCACCTCGCCGGCGTATCACGCCGTCTCCGAGGGCGATGACAGCTATGCCTATGCCGAGTTTGCCGAAGGTCACCTGCCGCAGATCGAACTGGCCGGAACTCTGGCAAGCTCCGACCAGCAGGATCTGGCGCGCCAGTTCCTCGCCTATCTCGTTTCCACCGAAGGGCAGGCGGTGATCCCGGAGACCAACTGGATGTATCCTGTGGTGCCGCTCGCGGCGCTCGACCCCGCCTTCACCGCCCAGCCCCAGCCTGCCAAGGTCTTGTCGGTCGAAGAAGCCGAAATCGCGGCCAACAGCCGCGCCTGGATCGACACCGCGCTCGAGGCCCTGCGCTGAGACGGTGCGCCGGCCCCTCCACCAAAGGGATGGGCCGGCGCCGGCGTTCTGCTATGGATCGGTGACGGATTGGAGCGCAGGACGGATGGGCATCAGGGATATTTTTGGCCGGCTGACCGGCGCGCGGCCTGACGTCGAGGCCGGCGTCGCCGCTTACAAGTCCAAGGACCATGACCGGGCGATGCGCATTCTCGAGCCGCACGCCAAAGCCGGGGACGCGCGGGCGCAATATTATTGTGGCGCGCTGCTCCAGTATGGCGAGGGCATTCCCCGCGACCTCAAGGCATCGCTCGGCTGGTATATGAAGTCGGCCGAGCAGGGCTTTGCAGCGGCCCATTACGTGGTGGGCGTGTTCCATACCGTCGGCAAGGCTGTGCCGCGCGACCACGCCGAAGCCCTGAGCTGGTTCCGCAAGGGCGCCGATCTCGGCCACGCAGCCTGCCTTTATTCGCTGGGCGTCGCCTATCGCGAAGGGCTGGGGGTGGACAAGGACATCGCCGAGGCCGGCCGCTGGTTCGGCCTCGCCGCAGCCAAGGGCGATGCCGAGGCTCAGGCGGCGCTCGGCTTCCTTTATGAATGGGGCGATGGCGTTCCGCGCGATTTCGCCGAGGCGGCGCGGCTCTTTGGGCTATCTGCGGCGCAGGGCCATGCCGAAGCGCAGTTCCGGCTCGGCATGCTCTATCGCGACGGCGCCGGGGTTGCCTCGGACAGGGATGAAGCGCGCCGCCTTCTTGGGCTCGCGGCGGCGCAGGGCCATGGCACGGCGCGCCATGCGCTCGACGCGCTGGATGCGCCGGACGCCTCGTGATCCCGGCATCGCCCATTAGCCCCCGGCACCTGCCGCATCGCCCGTTGCGACGCGCCACAGGTGCCGGCATCGGCATCGCCATTGCGCTCCTCGTTGCGTTGCTGCTCGTGGCCATCCTGATGGCAGCCCGCGATGGCACCCCGACGCGCATCTCTCCGGGCACCATCCTCAGCCTCCTGCGCATGACGCTGGTGCAGGCGAGCCTCACCACGATTTTGTCGCTGATCATCGGCATCGCGCTGGCCTGGGCGCTCGACCGGCTGCGCTTCCCCGGCCGCTCGCTGCTGGTGGGGCTTTTCGCATCCGCCATCGTGACGCCCGGCATGGTCGTGGCCTTCGGCGTGCTCGCCGTATGGGGCCGGGCGGGCTGGATCAATGGCGGGCTGATGGCGCTCGGGCTGCCGCGCATTGAGTTCCCCGTCTTCGGGCTCGCGGGCATCGTCTTCGCCCATGTCATCCTCGATGCGGCCTTTTGCGCCCGCATCCTGCTCGGGCGGCTCGAAGCGATACCCGAAGGCCGGCTCAAGACCGGCCGCAGCCTTGGCCTCTCGCCCCTTCAGCGCTTCCGTCTCATCGACTGGCCGGCGATCCGCGGCACCCTGCCGGGGTTGGGCGCCATCGTCTTCCTCCTCGCCTTCACCAGCTTTCCCATCGTGCTGATGCTGGGCGGCGGCCCGGCCAACCAGACCTTCGAGGTCGCGATCTATTCGGCGGTGCGGCTCGATTTCGACCTGCGCGGCGCCGTCATCCTCGCGCTCATCCAGATCGCGCTTTGTGGCACGATCATCATCGGCGCCTCGGCGCTCGCGCCGATCCCGGCCGCGATCAGCGGGGGGCGCGACGCGCAGCTTTGGCCCGAGGCCGGCATGGCGCGGCTGCTGCAATGGCTCGTGCTGGCGCTGGGCGCGCTGGGCTTCGGCCTGCCGCTGCTCTCGGTGCTGGTCGATGGGTTGACGCAAGGCCTTCCGGCGCTGCTCGCCCGCCCGCAGTTCTGGCAGGCGATGCTCACCAGCATGGCGATCGGGCTGGTCTCGGCAGCCCTCACCCTCGCCTTGGCGCTGGGGCTCGGCATGGGGCGGGCGGCGATGGGATCGCGGATCGGGCGGCTCGCCGTCACCGCCCCGGCCTATGCCTATCTGGCCGTGCCCGCCGTGGTCCTGTCGCTGGGCTTTTTCCTCCTCGTCCGGCAGGCCGGCATCGCGCCGGGCCTGGCGGCGCCGGTCGTCGTCGTCATCGCCAACGCGCTCCTCGCTTTGCCATTCGCCATCGCGACGCTCGGGCCGCCGCTGACCGCCATTGCCGAGCGCCAGGGCCGGCTCATCCGGTCGCTCGGGCTTTCGGGCACGCTGCAATGGCTGAGGGTGGAATGGCCACTTCTGGGGCGCGACACAGGTCTCGTCTTTGCGCTCGCCTTCTGCTTTTCGCTGGGCGATCTCGGGGTGGTGGCGCTGTTCGGCACGCAGGATTTCCAGACCCTGCCGCTGCTGATGCTGCGCGCGCTCGGCGCCTATCGCACCAATGATGCGGCGGCCATCGCGGCGGTGATGCTCATGGGCACCATCATCGCCTTCGTGGTACTGCCCCGTTTGGCAGAAAGGCTCGTCCATGCTCGTGCTTGAGGATCTGCGCTTTGGCTATGGCCGTGATGCCCTGCCCTATCGCTTTTCGATGACGGCTCCGCGCGGCGCCGTCACCGCCATCAGCGGAGCCTCGGGCTCGGGCAAGTCGACACTGCTCGACCTCATCGCCGGCTTTCTCACACCAGAGGCTGGCAGGCTCACCATGGACGGCGTCGACCTCGTGCCACTGCCGCCCGAGGCGCGGCCGCTCTCGATCCTCTTCCAGTCAGACGCGCTGTTCGATCATCTTTCTGCCGAGCAGAACGTGGCACTGGGCCTGCCGCGGGCGCGACAGGGCGAGCGGGAAACCATCCGCGCCGCCCTCGGCGAAGTCGGGCTCGGGCATCTCGATGCCCGCAAGGCGGCGGCACTCTCGGGCGGGGAAAGGCAGCGCGTGGCGCTGGCCCGCACGCTCTTGCGCGACCGCCCGCTGCTGCTGCTCGATGAACCCTTCTCTGCGCTCGACGATGAGACGCGGGGAAGCGTCCGTGCGCTCGTCCAAAGGCTCACCATCGAACGGAACTGGGCGACGCTGCTCGTCTCGCACAATCGCGACGACGTCGAGGCCATCGCCAAACGCCGCTACCGGCTAAGCGAGAGAGTTCTCGCAGAGGATTAAGCGGCTAAGCGTCTCAGCCGGCACTTCTCAGATTGAATCGATCTGATCCTGCAAGCCCTTGACGAACCTGTCCAAATGGCTGAGGCGCCGGCGCTGGAGGCGGGCCGCCGCGAGGATGGAGCGGACCCGCTGCACGGAGTTCTCGAGGTCCTCGTTGACGATGACATAGTCGTACTCGTCATAATGGTCCATCTCGATGCGCGCGTTCTTGAGCCGCCGCTCGATGGTGCCGCGACTGTCCTGCGCGCGCCGCTCGAGCCTCGCCCGCAACTCCTTGATCGATGGCGGCAGGATGAACACCGTGACCATGTCGTCGCGGCATTTCTCGTAAAGCTGCAGCGTGCCCTGGTAGTCGATGTCGAACAGGATGTCGTTGCCCGAGGCCAGTTCCTCTTCCACCTTGGCGCGCGGGGTGGCGTAGTAATTGTCGTGGACGCGGGCCCATTCGAGCAGTTCGCCATCCTCGCGCATGCGCTCGAAGGTCGGCACGTCGACGAAGTAATAATGCTTGCCCTCGATCTCGTCAGTGCGGCGCGGCCGCGTGGTGATTGACACCGACAGCTTGATGTTGGGGTCCTGCCCGAACAGCGACCGCGAAATCGAGGATTTGCCCGCCCCCGATGGCGAGGCCAGCACAAGCATGACGCCGCGACGCGGAAATTCCATGGCTCACTTCACCCAAGCTGATGCCGCCCGACCCGGCGGCACCGGCTCATTGCGCCAACCGGGCGGCGCGGTCAAGCCGCCAGAGACGGCTTTCCCCGCCCCGCGCTACTGGCCCTGCGGCGCCGGCTGGCCAGCTTCCTCGGCCTCGACGGCATCGCGCGCCGCAGCCGCTTCGGCGGCCTCGGCAGCCTCCTGCACGATCTGCCGGTAGCGCGCCACGTTGCGGCGATGCTCGGCATAGGTCTCGGCGAAGATGTGCCCGTCGGACGGCACCGCTCCGGCCGCGACGAAATAGAGGTAGTCGGTATCGGCGGGGTTGGCGACCGCCTCGAGCGATTCCCGACCGGGATTGGCGATGGGGGTCGGGGGCAGCCTGTCGATCTGGTAGGTGTTGTAATCCGTGCGCTGCTCGATCTCGGAGCGCCGCAGCCCGCGGCCCAGCACACCCTCGCCATTGGTGATGCCATAGATGATGGTGGGGTCGGACTGGAGCCGCATGCCGCGCCGCAGCCGGTTTACGAACACCGAGGCAACCTGGGCGCGCTCGGTGGCAAGGCCGGTTTCCTTTTCCACGATCGAGGCGAGAACCACCATTTCCTCGGGGCTCGAGATCGGCAGGTCGGGGGCGCGATTGGCCCAGATGCGGGCCACCTCGGCGGCCATGGCCTCCTGCATCTGGGTCAGGACGGCGCTGCGCTCGGTGCCGCGATCGAAAGTATAGGTCTGGGGCAGGATGCTGCCTTCGGCCGGCCGGGCCACCGGCTCGCCCACCAGCGTCTCGTTGGAATTGATGCGTTCCATCACCTGCCAGGCAGTGAAGCCCTCGGGCACGGTGACGCCGTAAAAGATCGGGCGGCCTTCGGTCAGCTCGCGCAGGATATCGGCCATCGGGGCGCCGGCGGCGATGCGAAATTCGCCCGCCTTGAGCTCGCCCTGCTTTTTCAGCGCCATGGCGCCGAACTGGAAGATGAAGCGGTTGGAAATCAGCCCTTCGCTCTCGAGCCGCGCCGCCACCACCTGGAGGCCATTGCCGCGCTCGACGGTGAAGGCGGTTTCCTCGCGTTCGGGCCCGGGGGCATAGAATTGCTGAGCAAAGAACAGCATCAGGCCAACCGCGGCGATGATGCCGATGACGACGAGGGTCAGAACCGCGTTGACCAGATCGAGAAAGCCCGACCGGCGCCTGCGTGTCTTGCGGCCTTCGCTGTCGCTCATACCAAATCCTCCCGAACCGCGCTCCCGTGGAAGCGGCGGCATTCTTTCAGGCAAATCGGCAAAAGCAAGGCCGGCAGGGCACTTGTGCCGGTTGAAAAGACCAGGACGCCGGTCGGGCCGGCGTCGGTTTGCGTTCAGTTCACCTTGCGGAAGATGAGCGACGCGTTGGTGCCCCCGAACCCGAAGGAATTGGACAAGGCGATGTCCACGGTCCGGGGCTTGGCCTTGTGCGGCACGAGGTCGATCACCGTCTCGACCGAGGGATTGTCGAGATTGAGGGTGGGCGGCACGATGTTGTCGCGCATGGCGAGCAGCGAGAAGATGGCCTCGACTGCGCCGGCTGCGCCCAGCAGGTGGCCGATGGCCGATTTGGTGGAGGACATCGCGGCAGACGATGCCGCATCGCCCAGAAGCCGGGTGACCGCCCCCAACTCGATCTCGTCGCCCAGCGGCGTCGAGGTGCCATGGGCGTTGATATAGTCGATCTCGGCCGGGCTGATGCCGGCCCGCTTGACGGCCGCCTGCATGGCCCGGAACCCGCCATCGCCATCCTCGGCCGGGGCCGTGATGTGATAGGCATCGCCCGACAATCCATAGCCGATGACTTCGCCATAGATCTTGGCGCCGCGGGCCTTGGCCCGCTCGTAATCCTCGAGGATCACGACGCCGGCGCCCTCGCCCATCACGAAGCCATCGCGATCCTTGTCGTAAGGACGAGACGCCTGTTCGGGACGGTCGTTGAAGCCGGTGGAGAGCGCGCGGCAGGCGGCAAAGCCCGCCATCGCGATGCGGTTGACGGAGCTTTCGGCGCCGCCCGCCACCATCACGTCGGCATCGCCCATGGCGATGAGCCGCCAGCTGTCGCCGATGGCATGCGCCCCGGTTGAGCAGGCGGTGACGACGGAGTGGTTGGGGCCCTTGAGCCCATGCTTGATGGAAACATAGCCCGAGGCCAGGTTGATCAGCCGGCCGGGAATGAAGAACGGGCTGATGCGCCGCGGGCCCTTCTCGTGAAGGGTGATGGAGGCATCGTAGATGCCGCCCAGCCCGCCGATGCCGGAGCCGATCAGCGTGCCGATCCGCTCCTTTTCCGCCTCGGTCCTGGGGGCCACGCCCGCATCGGCGATGGCCTGCTCGGCCGCCGCCATGGCGTAGACGATGAAGGGATCAACCTTGCGCTGATCCTTCACGTCCATCCAGTCGTCGGCCGTGAACTTGCCCTCGCTCGTCGGCCCGATCGGCACGCGATGTGCGATCTGGCAGGCGATGTCCGACACCTCGAAATCATCGATGCGCCGGGCGCCGCTGCGACCCGCGAGAATATTGGCCCAGGTCGGCTCGATACCGCAGCCCAGGGGGCTGACGATACCCATGCCGGTGACGACAACGCGGCGCAGTTCCATCAGGTTCAGCCGATCAACAGGGGCCGGCGATCAGCCGACGGCCTTGGTGAGGAAGGCGACGGCGTCGCCGAAGGTCTGGATCTGCTCGGCGGCATCGTCGGGGATCTCGACCGAGAATTCCTCTTCGAAGGCCATCACGAGTTCGACCTGATCGAGCGAATCGGCGCCCAGATCGTCGATGAAGCTGGCCTTTTCGGTGACCTTCTCCGCATCGACATTGAGGTGTTCGACCACGATCTTGCGGACGCGATCAGCGATGTCGCTCATATTTGGCTTTCCTTGTTAACAAAGCAGAATGTTCGAGTGCCTGAATGCGCGGCCGCCGGGAGTGTTCCGCTTTCTTGCGGGCCGTGGCTCAGACTGACTTTAGGCGCGCTTGCCATCCCTCGCAAGACGACCCGGAACCTCCATTCGCCGCGACCTAACACAGTTCAGGGGCTTTGTCTTGCCCTTTGGCGCAGAGGTCCGCGGGCACCGGTCAGATCATCAGCATGCCGCCATTGATGTGGATGGTCTGGCCGGTGACATAGCTGGCTTCGTCGCTCGCCAGATAGAGCGTGGCGGCTGCGACTTCGGCCGCCGTACCCAGGCGCCCGGCGGGCACCTTGGCGAGAATCGCCTCGCGCTGCTTGTCATTGAGTTCGTCGGTCATCGCCGAGGCGATGAAGCCGGGGGCGATGGTGTTGACCGTGATGTCGCGCGAGGCCACTTCCTGGGCCAGCGACTTGGACATGCCGATGAGCCCCGCCTTGGAGGCGGCGTAATTGCCCTGCCCCGCATTGCCGCCCACGCCCACCACAGAGGTGATCGAGATGATGCGGCCATGGCGCTGCTTCATCATGCCCCGGAGCACGGCGCGCGACAGGCGGAAGGCTGCCGTGAGGTTGACCTCGAGCACCTTGTCCCACTCCTCGTCCTTCATGCGCATGAAGATGTTGTCGCGGGTGATGCCGGCATTGTTGACGAGGATGTCGAGCCCGCCCAGCGCCGTTTCGGCCTGCGGCACGAGCTTGTCGACCGAATCCCGGCTCGAAAGATCCACCGGGATCATGATGTTCTTGCCCACCATCTCTCCCGCCGTGGCGGTGAGTGCATCGACGCGGGTGCCGGTGATGGCGACGCTGGCGCCGGCCGCGGCCAGGGCCTTGGCGATCTCGCGGCCGATGCCGCCGCTGGCGCCGGTGACGAGGGCACGCTTGCCGGTCAAGTCAAACATCTGGCCTGTTCCTTATTGCTGGTCTGGCTTGGCGAGAAAGGCATCGATATCGGCCGGAGTGCCGATGGAAACGGCCTCGGCATCCGGCGCGATGCGGCGCGCGAGCCCGCTCAGCACCTTGCCCGAGCCAAGTTCGACAAGGCGCGTCACCCCGCCCTCGCCGGCAAGCCAGCCGACGCTTTCGGTCCAGCGCACCATGCCGGTCACCTGTGCCACGAGGTGGCGGCGGATATCGTCGGGGTCGCTCACCGGGCGCGCCGTGACATTGGCAACGAGCGGCACCACGGGCGCCTTGATCGCGGCTTCCGCGAGAGCGGCCTGCATGGCCTCGGCAGCGGGCTGCATCAGCCGGCAATGGAAGGGCGCGCTCACCGGCAGGGGCAGCGCGCGCTTGGCGCCCTTCTCCTTGGCGAGGCCCATGGCCCGCTCGACGGCGGCGGCATGGCCTGAAATCACGATCTGGCCGGGGGCATTGTCATTGGCGATGTCGCAGACCTGGCCCTGCGCCGAGAGCGCGCAGATCTCGCGCAGCGTCGCCATGTCGACCCCGAGAATCGCCGCCATGGCGCCCTCGCCAACCGGCACCGCCTGCTGCATGGCGCGCCCGCGGATGCGCAAGAGCCGTGCCGCATCGATGAGGCTGAAGCTGCCTGCCGCACAAAGCGCCGAATATTCGCCCAGCGAGTGCCCCGCGACGTAGTCGGCGGTATCGGCGAGCCGCACGCCATGGGCTTCGAGCACGCGCACCACCGCAACGCTCACCGCCATCAGCGCCGGCTGGGCATTTTCGGTCAGGCGCAGCGTCTCGTCGGGGCCCTCGAACATCAGGGTCGAGAGCTTTTCGCCCAGCGCGTCGTCGACTTCGTCGAAGACGGCACGGGCTTCGGGGAAGCGATCCGCCAGATCCTTGCCCATGCCCACGGCCTGGCTGCCCTGTCCGGGACAGGTGAAAGCGGTCTTGCCCAAGCGCACCCCCTCTGTTTGCCCGGCCTATCCTGCAACCATCCGTCGCAGGCCTGCCGGGGCAGTGTTGGAGGGCGCTTTGCCGGAGCCGTGGGGCGAAGTCAAGGCGACGCGGGGGTCTATGGGCTGGCGCAGCCGTCCGGCCGCGCGCCGGGGGTCAGATGCTGCGCAGGTTGAAGCTCTGGCACAGCATGCCCGAACAGGCATTGACGCGCATCGTGCCCTCGCCCACCAGCGTCACTTCGCCGTTATAGGCCTTGCCCTCATAGGTCACGGTGCCGCGCCAGCCGCGCTCGCCGGCCGGCACGGCATTCTGCACCACGAAGGTGTTGAGGAGCTTAAGGTTTTCAGGCGTCCGCGCCTTAGGATGCAGCCATACGAGCCGTGCGCAGAGGCTCTTGCCATCGGCGCAATAGCTCACCTTGTAGCGCTGCTCGCCATTGGCGAGTTCCCACTGCCCGATCGGCGAGGGGCTCGATTGCGCCAGTGACGGCCCGGCCAGAAAAAGGCCGAGAAGCGCGAAACCGGAAAGAGATCGTGGCAGAGCGGCAGCAACCATCATCGGCTCCATCATGCCTTGGTGGACATGTGAAAGGGTGCGAGGCGGAAACTCTAGAAAGGGCCGGCTGCGGAAAAACGACGCTCATGTCGGCTGCGATTTCAATGCGCCAGACCCGATCTGGTTCCGCCCTGCCCTCGCCGCCGTCCGGCCAATCAATGCGGGGACAATGGTCCTGCCCAGCCCATGGACTGCGCCGGCAGACACCCGATCGTGCAATTATCGACCAAAAGGCATTGATCCTTCCGCCGAATGTGTCTAAAAGGCACCCCGTCGCAGCGGCCCACCGCCCGCGACCCCGGAACGCCGGCACATACCGCCGTTCCTGCTGGGGAATAGTTCAACGGTAGAACTGCGGACTCTGACTCCGTCAATCTTGGTTCGAATCCAGGTTCCCCAGCCACTCTTTAACTGCCTGATCGAAAAGCATTTTTTTGCTTCTGGCCTTTCGCGAATTCCTGAACAAAACGGGCTTTTGGGGAAGTTTTTGGGAGTCGTCTCCCGTTTGAGCCTGTCACTAAGATGCGGTGACGGCAACGCGAGCTTCCAGTTTCGTCAGTGCGTCCTCAGCCATTCGCGGATCCCGGTTGAGGTAGTGAACCTCGAGGATTGCTTCCACGTCCTTGAGCGAATGACCGGTGAAGGTAGCAATCTGAGGTACCGAAGCGCCAGCAAGTGCCAATCGGGTAACGGCGGTACCCCGCGTATCGTGAAACGTTAGACCTTCAATTCCACAGTGAGATGTGGCTTTTCGGAATGAGGAGCTGAAACCGTTTCCAGTCCAGGGCTTGCCCCGCGTGTTCAGAAGAATGACATCGAGCTCTTTGGGCTTCCGCTCTGCTCTGAGAGAATCGAGTGCGAGCCGGAGCGGCTTGCCTACGGGAATGGTCACGCGCTTGCCGGTCTTGCTTTGGCGAAGCCGAATGTGGGTTCCGTCATAATCGCTCCAGCGCAGCTTCAAGAGGTCGCCTTCGCGCTGGCCGGTCCACAACCCCAAAAGCAGCGGGAGGTGCAGGTGCGCCGGGGCCCCTGTCCAGTAGGCAGCCTCGTGGTCGATCGTCCAGATCGATTCCGAGCGTTCACCACGGTAGAGACGCCCTGACTTCTCGCAGGGATTGGCATCGATCATGCCCCTATCGAGCGACCAACTCAGGACACGCGCAAGCACGGTAAAGGCATAGTCGGCCTGCCGCAGTGACTTTTTGGCCAACTCGTCTCGCCACGACTTGAAGATCCCTCGGGTGCGTTTGTCCGACATGGCGGAGGTGGGAAAATCGCGAAATCTCTCCTCGATCTTCTTGATCTGCTTGATGTAGTCGGACTTGGTCCGGTCAGCGAGTACCGCGAACTCAGCGCTTTTCTGATACCCGTTCAACAGGGAGAGCATGACTTCGGGACCAGCCGCCATCTTCCGGTCCCTAACCTCTGTCGCGGCAACGAATGCTGCGATGAAAGCCGTTGTGCCGTATTCGTCAGGCAGTCTCGGACCGCCTTTGAACGCGTAGTAGTAGATTTGCACCTTGCCATCGGCCGTTCGAGATCGGACCGTGTTCAGACCCTTGAAGGGGTTCTTCGAGTTTGCCTTAGGCCTTGCCACTGCCGTTCACCTTAATCCACGCGTCCAGAGGATCGACTGGCTCGGATGTTGGAGCTGCCTCTGAAGTGCCAGTTGTCAGTATAATCAGGCCCGTGGCCGGATCGATCTCTACTCGATGCACTCGCAATCCTGCGGAGACTGCGCCGCCGATTGCACGCCTGACATCAACTTCGCGGAAGGACGATTGCGTCTTAGCCATGGATTGCCCTCACCATCGCTGTCCGACTGAGCACCGGATTGCGCATCGGATGGCGAGGTGCCGGGAGGCGTGAGCACGTCAGCTTGCGGGTCGCCTCGATGGCAATCGTAAGGGAGCAACGGCGCAAAACGAAATTACAATTACAACCTTTATACAATACACATCCTCGCATTTCTCTGTATGTGCAGCTTTCCACCTGCAATCGTATCACATAAACGGCTTTAGTTCAATAAAAAAATGTAACTATTGTGACGTTTATGAACGGATGTTGTCGGCCTATTGGCAGATGACGTTCTTACCGATCGCAGCCCTGTACTCCGCGAACAAATCAAGCCCCGCCGCTTAGCAGCGGGCCTTCGACCTGCTGTTGCCCCCCTTCATCGGATGCTTTGACGAAGCGGCAGCGTTCATGGAACATGCTCGCCGCCGGAAAGGTGTCGCGCGTTATCCCGACTCGCGGTCGGCCAACCGAGTGATCGAATAATGCAGAAAAAGCCCCGGAGATCGTCCGGGGGCTTTCCAAAAGGTTGCTAGGTTGGTTGCTCAGACGTGATCATGAACTGGGTTCGATCCTTGCCGCGGAGCCAAAGAGGTTCCTTTCCGCGGCCCGACCAAGTCGCCCCCGTTTCAGGATCTCGATACTTCTGAGGTGCAGGTCCCAACCTGCGCTTCAAGCCGCCGAGCGCTTGGACGAGGTCGTCGACGGGAATGTTGTGGGTATTTACCAGCGTGACGATCCGATCGATGGCAGCACGCCTGTCGGCCTCCCGCTTCTCCTGGATCTTTCGCTCCACTTCTGCCCTGCGCGTCTGCAGCGCTTCCATGCTCAGGCCATCGAGATCGTGTTCGCTCTCCCCGTTATCTCCAGCACTACCGGAGAAGATCAATCGCGGCACCGTGTCAGCGACCGGATCCATCGAAGGCGCCTGCCTCTCGTTCGATGAACCGGATGCCGTCCTCTCCATGCCGTGCGGATGAAACAGCGACTTGGTCCGGGGCGTTCCGGCGGGGTCTTTCATGTCGTTCATTGACCTCTCCTGCCTTGATATATCCTCGGTTCGGCGACCGGCTGATGAATGCGGTAGGCGCCGCGGAATTTAGGCATCGCTTTGCCACATAGGCTAGAAAGTAGACGCTTAGCATTTAGGTCGCCTTGCCTTGCCCTTACGCTCCCCACGACTTCAGGGGTCACTCCTGCCACCGAAATCTTCTGTGGTGTGCAGTCAATGACGAGCCCCTTTATGTGAATTCTCAAACGTATTAGCATTCAATATACCCTCCTATTTACTTGCTTATGGATTCTTTCTGACCGGCTTTCGCTTGGCTTACAGCAAATTCCTACCACCAGCCTTCTTAGCGGGAACTCGACGCTGCATAACCAAAACAAAGAGTGGAGATGTGATCAGCTGACGAGGTGTGCATTCCCCGCAGGGAATAATTCAGCTGGGCTTTAGCCGCAGACGCATTTTCGAATAATGTACGCCATATTTTTCACGACAATTATCAGTTAATAATCAAAATTGATTATCGAATGTGGCGCAGCACTTAATCTAATAGCATCGCGGGCCAATGGCGTTCATTCGGCTCTGTAGGTCGGAGGGGAAACCCGTTAAGCTTTAGGTTATTGCTAGGTTCTGGAAAATGTCGCTTGAGCCCCATTTTCAAAGTGATCTCGGAGCAGCGTTGAGAACCGCTCCGGCTTTGCCGAAGGCTCCAACTCATGAGTAGGATGGAGGATGACCAGCCCGACCACGAAGGCGTTTCGAGCGAGGTCCGGTCCAGAGCGGTGCGGATCGAGCAGGAGCATGGCAAGGACCGCACGTCCCGCTGGGCAGTCGTGGTATCGGTTGCTGGCGAGATCGGGTGCTCGGCCCATAACCTCAACGACCAACTCAAAAAGGCCGAGGTCGATAGCGTGCCAGAGCGTGAATACGGATATGGCCGAGAAGCACAAGTCCCTGGGACAAGAGGGAGTAGCGACAGCCTAACAAGATCCTGCGCTGATCTTCCACATATTTCGCCCAGGCGAAGCTCGACCGCCCGGTCAAGCGGTGACTGGCTTCATTGATGAGCACCGGAATGCTTATGGGGTCGAGCCGATCTGCCGGGTTATGCCGATCGCCTGTCCACCTATCATGAGCACGTGGCCCGACGTTGGGATCATTCATGGCTGTCAGATCGTGCCCGGCGGAATTAAGCTCTAAAACCTGAGATTATGCCGGTCTTTGCCAAGAACTCCCCGGTCTATGGCGTCAGGACGGTTTAGTCTCGACTTACGTGGCAACGTCGGCTGGGTTTCCCTATGTGGCCGTAGAGATCGATGTCTACGTCCGGCTATATCGTGGGCCTTTCGGGTCAGTCGCCCTGCCCGTGCCAGCCTCGTCCTTGACGCCCTCGAGCGGGGCATACACAAGCGACGTCCCGTCCATGGCGGGCTGGTTCATCATTTGAACCGCGGCGGGCAATGCGTGAGTATCCGTTACACCTACCACCTTGCCGAGGCCGGCATCGAGCCCTCGGTTGGCCGCGTAGGGGGCGGTTGCGACAACGCATTGGCCGAAAACATCAACCCTACTACAAGGCCCCGGTAGTCCATTGGCGTGGACCTTCGCAAAGCACAGTAGCTGTCGAGTTAAACACACTCGAATGGGTCGACTGGTTCAATCACCGACGCCTCCTCAAATACATTGGAAACGTCCCGCCAGCGGAAGCTGAGGCAACGTATTGCGCGGAACTTGAACAACCGGCCATGGCCGCTAAAACCAAACAGCGTCTGGAAATCCCAGAGTGGCTCAGTCAAAACAAAGGCTCAGCTTTTGTGGTCGGCGGGCGCCTATGAGTTTCACGGTCGATTAGATGCGCTGCCGCTGGGTGACCCAGTCGGGCTCGCTCTTCATTCAATCCAACTGTTCCCGATCGAAAGGCGCCCAGAGCGAGAACCAGAAAGTTGCCCCCCCAAAGCTCCTTCATAAGAGCATTCAGCCGGGTGGGCTTTTATGACGCGCAGTAGCTTGAAAACCATAGTGGTGAGCGCATCCCCGTTGGCCTGTTACAGGTGCCTGTGGCTTCACGGCGCAATCACACGCCTATCGTTCCCAGCTGGTCCGGCACGCAGGGCACTGCAAAGACCTGATTGGTCACTGGCATTCCGTCACGATCTGGAACACGGTTGGTGATGCTCGCGGGTTCGTTCTTCCAGATCACCCAGAAGGCGCAAGTTCTCGTAAAACTTCTGTTCGCCAGCGACCGTCTGTGGCCTCTGTTGAATGAGCATAGCTGCGGCCATCTGAAACAGGCCTTTGCGCATCCCACATATCTCGATCGTCCGGTCGAAAGCTAATCGCTGACCCTCGTCCACGCTATCCAAGCCAGGACTCTCATTGCCCCCACGATATCTTACCTCATACCGATCCTTGTCTACGTCGAGCGCCTGGTTCCAATGACGCTGACTGGGGTATGCGTGGTGGACGTCGTGATAGCGGTCCATTGCATCATAAAGGCTACTGACGTTCTCAGCCAGTTGATGGACGTTTCCCCCACCGGCAACGAGGCGGAGGACGTTAGCAGCTAGCTTGCGGGCAGCCCTAGCAAAATCGGCTAGTGTCTGATCCTCCTCGATGTCTGGGTCGGATAGATTAGGCATGGCCTTGTTGCTCATTCTTTCCTCCGGGCTTATTTCATCAGCACAAACAGCCTATGCGTAGTCAAGCTTCCTTCGCTTACGAGGGCCCGTGACATATTTATTCCTGGATCTGCCTGGCCTGCCGGGACAGTTGGCCGACGACGAAACTAACACGACACACTACATTGTAGAACGCCCGACCATAAGCGTTTCTGATTGTCAGTGCCTTCACAGTGCCGATGTGTGCGACCCGGCCAACGGGGCTCAACGCTCGGCCGCGTGAAATGAACTGATAATGCCTGCCTATCTGCAGCCGTTTCAGGAGTCATCGGCCGAAACCCTCACCGTCGTCTATCGACGGAACCAAGAAGCAACATGACCTCCCTCCCCAAAGCCATTATTCGACCCAGCTCGGAGCGAAGTGCCTCCTAAGGTCTGGCGCAAGCGTCGGCTTGCGGGGGCAATCCAAGGGACACACGAGTGAGGAACCAAGACGCTCACACTCAGCGACTTTTCTTCGACAGATAGCTATCCGACGAGGTTGTGCGAGAAGCGGCGGCGTCTAGAACCAGAAGCGATGAACCGGCATCTCAGGCCAGTTGCGAACCTGCCGGGACATGGTGCGTCGAGGGACAATTATGCTCGAAAACATTCGAAAGGCGCACAGCGCCTAATGGAACCAAGGAGAAGGTGGGGGTGTGCTTAGAGGTGTGCTCACCACCTCCCGGGGGGGTATTCGAATGAAAGTGGGACTTTAGGTGTGAGCGCAGGGCTGAGGCTAACGTCCTGATTTTATTCGATGCAATTATGAATATACATTACCTCCATAATGCCAGATGGCATTATGGAGATAACATCAGGTATTATAACTTTCTATATAACCGAAGCAATTTTGGTACGTCTGTCGATTGTTACTTGACGGCAACTTTTGTTGCCGGTACGGGTTCTTCACCCGTAACCCACCCGCCCTCCTCTCCCCAAAAATGGGGGTAGTCACCCCAACCATATTCATACGTCGAGCGCGAAGCGCCGCGACCGACCGCGCAGCGGGAGGGAGCAAGGTGCGAGAGCGCGAGATGGGGGAATATGGTTGGGATATAGAGGCGATTCGGCCGCACAAATCTAAACCATCCTTAAACTCTGATCCTGAGGAAATCGCACAGATCACTTCCGGATTTGAACCACGGGATGATTGGATGATCCTTCACTGCCTACCGGGCATAAATGGACAATATCTTACGGATATGTTCTCTTAATATTTTCCTCATAATGCGTCCGATTTTGCATTTTTCGGAGACGCTATATATCCAATGCAGACTGATATTATCTAGATAATATTATCTTTATAATGCGATACCAATCCCATCCCGAGGGGAACCAGGAAGAGGCATTATCTAGATAATGATTATATAAAAATATTGCTTAATATTTTCATATAATGGATTTTCAGGATAGCAATATTATACAAGCACGCCGCCTTCAAACCATACCGGGTATCGGCCCTATTGCAGCAATGGCGGTGGAAGCGTTTGCGCTTCCAAGGTGTACCTTCAAGCGCTTTCGCGACTTCGCTCCCTGGCTGAGGCTCGTGCCGGTCCGACACGTGAAAGGGGGTGATCCGAGACCGAACGCCGGACCGCCGGAAGGTAGAGTTTTCCGGCTATGATCACGTCGGCGGGCTGGTGATACCGCCGTGATTAGTCAACGAGATCGGGGCCTTGTGCCCGATCGCCCCGTCAGGCCGATCCTCGTTCTAGTATCTGCGCCAAGCCTCCAACTTTTCGGCCGCGTCCACAAGGGTCAGGAACCAGTGAGCGTTCAGGCACTCGGCCCGGAAGCGACCGTTGAAGGCTTCGATGTAGGCGTTGTCGGTAGGCCTTACTGGCCGGCTGAAGTCGAGCGTAAGCCCATGCACATAGGCCTATAGGTCAAGGTCCCGTGAGACGAACTCGCTACCATTGTCCACCCGGATGGTCCGAGGATAGCCGATCCGCGAGCAGGCCTCGTCGAGGGCAATGACGACATTCTCGGCCCGATAATTGAACCGTGGATCGAGCACGGGCACATAGCGCGAGAAGGTGTCCACCACCGTCAGGATGCGCAGCTTCGTCCCGGTCGCCAACTGGTCGTGGACGAAGTCCATCGCCCACACATCGTTCGGTCCGATGGCGTCTTGGCGGTCCTCGCGAAGCTTCGCCTTCACCCGCCTCTTGGGCGTCTTGTTCCTCAGCTGCATGCCTAACTCGCTGTAAATCCTTCGGGTTCGCTTCTCTTTGATGTCGTGGCCTTCCCGGCGAAGCAGCACGTACACACGTCGATAGCCATATCGAACCCGCGTCTCGCAGATATCCTTGATCCGAGCCTCAATGCCGGCCTGGTCGCGGCGGCGCGCCTTGTAGTGGTAGGTCGAGGTGTCGAACTCCAGAACCCCGCAGGCCCGACGGATCGACACGTCCCACTCCCGGCATAGCTGCGCCACCAGCTCGCGTTTGCGACCAGGCCTCACAGTTTCGGCGGATCACCTCCTGCAGCATCTCCTTGTCCAGCAACAGGTCCGCCACCAGCTTCTGCAGCCGGCCGTTCTCGTCCTCGAGCAGCTTCAGCCGCCGCATCTCTGTGCGCAGCAGCCCGTCGTATTTCTTCTTCCAGTTGAAGTAGGTCGCCTGTCTGATCCCCGCCCGCCGGCAGAGCTCCGCAACCGGCACCCCATCCGCGCCTTGCTTCAGATTGAACGCCTTCTGTGCGTCAGAAAACTGCGATGCCTTCATCGTTCTCCGCTCCCTCCAGCCCCAACAGGCTAGCGCGGAAAACTCCACCTCAAAACGATCCAGTTTCCTGGGCTCAGATCAGGCTCAGATCATATGATCATGTCGGCGGGCTGACGCCAAACCGCGCGGCGGCCACCTGGCACGACATTCCGCCATCGACGGCGGCGACCACCCGATGGCGAAGGTCCAGACTAAGCAAACGCGGCACCCGGGCAGACCTCATGATCCCGGCATAAATCCTGAATCAGAACTCGCGCCAGATGGGAATCCCAAGCGATTCAAACCGAAGGGACACCGCTCGAGTTTGCTAGGGCAGTCTGACCAACTTAACTCGTCTTCGTCATATCCTGCAGCGAATTAGACAAAATAAATTGTCTCTGTTCATTTAATGCGACATTAATATTGGAATTTTTGTCTCCTGGAAGACTTCTTCGGTGGCGCCTCCCAAGACGAAATCGCGGATCCGGCTATGGCCGAAAGCGCCCATCACCAACAGGTCGGCGCCGTGCCGTATCGCTCCATTCTGCAGCTTGGTCCCGACGGCATTCGAGCCGGAGGAAACATCTTCGGCATACGCTTCCAGCCCGTGGCGCCCAAGATAGGCCTGGAGATGATCAATCGTCTGCCGGCCGATGGCCTTGTCGTCAAATGCAGTCACGATGGTGATGAAACTCGCCTTCCGGATCCACGGCATGGCGTCGTGCACGGCCCGCGCCGAAGCCCGACTTCCATCCCAGGCGATGGCGATCCGATCGATCCGTGACGCGTCGGTTTGTGCGGGAACCAAAACCACCGGCCTGCCGGATTGGAAAACCAGGGTTTGACCGAGCTCGCGAGCCTGGCTGGTCTCGACGCTGACCACCGCAAGATCGTGCGTGCGCGCAGCAACCGATACTGCCTGCAGGATTTGAGCCTGGCTCAATTGAGCCATTTTCACCGTTGCCTGCGCCTCCAGGTGCTGACGAAGCGCCTGAGCGCCTTCGTGCTGCTTGGCCTCCAGTTCGGCCGCCATCCCAGAGACGCCGACCAGCCTCGAACCCCAGTGCCCTTCGAGCCGGGGAAGCACGGCTTCAACAAGGAGCACCTGGGCGCCCTGGCCCAGCAGCCGCCCCATGCGTACACCTGCGGAGACGCTGTCGAGGGTCGGCAAATCGGGATACATGAGCACAGGCACGAGCACATCGACTTGCATAAGTTACCTCCGTGATTTCGGCGCATTATCGCACGCCACCGGAGCCGATCCCTGATCTGGATCAACACCAGTGGATTGATCAGGCACTTTGACGCGGGCTCTTGGACACTCATCCAGCAGCCATGGCCCTCGAAACAGCCGCTGCGGCCTTCGATCGCTACGGCCGATCAGCCAGCGCTTCGGGAACGGGATCGAGTGACAGAGGCGTCGTGGCGGCAGCGTAGCCGGCGAAGATCTCGCGCTCGCCTTCGCCTGTCAGCAGGCGCCGGTGATAGGGGGCGTCGAAGATCGCGACCCACCCCTCGAAATCCTTGTCCTGCTTGAGGAAGTACGTGTCGCCACCATGGCAGGAGAGGCAGTTCTCGACAAAAAGCTGCTTACCATCGGCAGGCAATGTGGCGATGACCGAACCGACATCGCCAACCACGACTATGGGCGCGATCCGGGCGAGATAGTCGCCAAGGGCGGCAATCACGGCAGGGGCGGCATCGCCCTGCAACTGGGCCTGCCAGGCCTCGACCGAATTCGTCTGGCCGAGAAGGACGCCAAGCGCATCCGCATCGCCGCCCACCTGTTCCGCCAGCGCCTCTTTGGGACCGGGGGGGAGCGCGCTGGCGCCGTCGGCCAAGGCGGGCAGCGACAGGGCGGCAAACGTCGCCGCGCACACCAGCGCAATTTTAAGAAGGGAGATGCTCGAAGCGGGAGGACGAAGCGTCAAATTCATTTCTGTCTCCGGAATTGACTGCGGACAGCGCCCGCATGTTTCTAGACGACCTGGCCGAAGAAACGACCTTACTGCATTGTCCGGCGCTGGGAATTGATTTCGATCAAGACGGCTCTGCTGGACTTCTCTATGTTGACGCACTGCACATTCCATTGGGAGCGGCATGACCATTAGAATTTCGGGCGGGTTGACTCCATGGTTCGGGCCTGCAGCCTACGGGCAGCAAACGCGCATCGCCGTGAGCAGTTGCGGGATGCTCGGCGCCGACGTGCCGCGCCTGCGTCCGGCATTGCACGTCACCGAAGGCAGCAGCGTCGCCGCCGGCGACCTCCTGATCACGGACAGGAAGCGTCCCGAGATTCGCATTGTGGCCCCTGTCGGGGGGGTCGTCAGCGACATTGTTCGCGGCGCGCGTCGGGGCGTGGATCGCCTGATCCTGGCAACGGGCGGCGACGCAGAACGGCGCTTTGCCAGTCCCGACCCGCTCGACCGCCCCGGCCTCGTGGCGCTGATGATCGAGGCCGGGATATGGCCCTGCCTGCGCACCCGACCTTTCGAAGCCGTGCCGCGCCCGGACCAGAATCCGGATGCGCTCTTTATTACCGCGATTGATACCCGTCCTCTGGCGCCTGATCCGGCAGCGATTATCGCGCCGCGCGCCGAGTGGTTCGACCGGGGGGCATCGGCGCTGCAGCACCTCAGCGCCGGCCGAACCTATCTCTGCCATGCGGCGGGTGCCAGCCTGCCCACGCCCGAGGGCGTGACGGCGGCAGCATTCTCGGGAGCCCATCCGGCCGGTCTTGTGGGCACGCACATTCATCGTCTCCATCCGGTGGGCGCCGGCGGCCAAGTCTGGCATATCGGATATCAGGACGTCATCGCGCTCGGCCACCTTCTGGCGAAGGGCACGATCTGGACCCGCCGGATCGTCGGGGTTGCTGGCGACGGGATCGACCAGCCCATGCTGGTCGAGACGGTGCCGGGCGCCGATCTGCACGAACTGACCCGAGGTCGGCTGCCCGCCACCCCCGTCCGGTTGATGTCGGGTTCGCCGATCGATGGCCGGATCGGGCGGCATCTGGCACGGGGCGACGTGCAGGTTTCCGTGCTGCGGCACGCCCCCGCCCCGGAACGGCGCGGACTTGCGACCAGGGCGGCCGACTGGCTGATGCGCGGCAACGGCGCGATCGTGCCCCATGCGCTGCATGAACGGGCCGCGCCTCCCGGCGTCCTGGCCGTTCCGTTTCTCCGCGCCATCAGTGTCGGGGACGTCGAGACGGCACGCCGCCTCGGGGCGCTGGAGCTTGCCGAGCACGACCTCGCGCTTCTCGGCCATGTCGATGGTCGTGGCGGCGAATATGGTCGCATGCTCCGCCAGGTGCTCGATCAGCTCGAGGCAGAACGATGATCGGTTCGCGCCTCGTCCAAATCCTGCTGCATCCGCTCCTGCGCGGGCAATTGGCGGTATTGGCCGCACTCCTCCTGCCATTCCTTTACCGGCTTGCCAGCGAAGGCACGGCCATCATCGGCCATTGCACCGTTCTCGGCGCCGTGGCGCTTGTCTGGCAGGTGGCGTTCGCCCGGGCGCGCGGCCAGAGGTTCGGCCTCGAAGGCCTCGCCATGGCCCTCCTGATTGCGCTTCTCGTGCCCGCAGCGACGCCGATCTGGCACCTGGTGCTCGGAGGTACTTTCGGCATCGTCATCGGGCTTCTCGTATTCGGGGGACATGGGCGCAACATTCTGCACCCTGGGGTGGTGGCTCTCGCCTTTCTGATGTTCTCGTTTCCGACCGAAGGCTATCGCGCCGGGATCGCCCTGCCGCTCTGGACGCTGGCACCGGCGCTGCTGCTGCTCGTGGGATCCGGTCATGCGAACTGGCGCATCCTGCCGGGGGCCGTCGGGATGGTCATGGGACTGGGCTGGCTGTGGAACCAGGAGGCGCTTGTGGCTCTGCCCGCCGACGGGCTTTTCTGGCTCGTGCTGCTGGTGCTCGTTGCCGACCCCGTTGCCTCGGCCGCCACGAACTGGGGCCGCATCGGATATGGGCTGCTTTTCGGGCTGCTCGTCGCGCTGTTTCTCGGCGCAGGCCCGGCGCTGGGCGCACTCGTCTTTGCCACGCTGATGGCAGCGATCTTTGCACCGTTGATCGATCAGCTTGTCGTGGCCCTCAACGCTGCGCGCAGAGCGAGGCGCCATGGCTGAGCTCAAAAACCCCTGGCGGCGCTTCCTTGCGCGCCCGAATTCAGACCGGACCAAGACCGTCGGCATCGCCCTCATCGTCGCCGTCATCTGCGGGTTCTGCATCTCCACCACCTCGGTACTGCTGCGTCCGCTGATCGCCGTCAACGTGGAGGCCGATAGACAGGGGCGCATGAGCGCCATGCTGGCGGGACTGCCGGGCATTGGCGCCATACTGGCGCAGGCAGGGGCCGACGCCGTCGAGGCGGTGATCATCGATCTCGACCAGGGGCGCATCGCCGAAGGCTTTGACCCCGCCGGCTTCGACCAGGCCGCAGTCGCAGCGGAACCCTCGACCAGCACGGCGCTGGCGCGCGCCGAGGATCTGGCTGGCATCGGGCGGCGCGAGAACTTCGCCCAGGCCTATGTCGTCCGGAGCGAAGGCGAGCGCGCCCTCGTTGTCCTGCCGGTCTATGGCAATGGCTACCAGTCGACCATCAGGGCCTATCTGGCACTCGAAGCGGACCTTGCCACCGTCGCCGCCTTCACCGTCTACGAGCAGGGCGAGACGCCCGGCCTCGGCGCCCGCATCGCCGAACCGGCGTGGCAGGCGCAATGGGCGGGAAAATCGCTATCCCGCGACGGCGAAATCGTCATCGAGGTGGTGCGCGGATCGGCCGGGAACGAAACGGAGGTTGATGGCATCTCGGGGGCGTCGGTCACGGGCTATGCGGTGACGGACATGATCCACTTCTGGCTCGGACCGAAAGGCTTCGGCCCCTGGCTCGATGCGATGCGGAACGAGGACCCATGATGCTTGAAAGTCTAAGGATCGTCACCGACCCGCTGGTCGACAAGAACCCCGTCACCGTGCACATCCTGGGCATTTGCTCGGCTCTTGCGGTGACCACCTCGGTTGCCACTGCGCTCACCCTGTCGCTGGCACTCATCGTCGTGCTGACCCTGGCTGCGGGGATCATCTCATTGATCCGACATCATGTCCCGAGCGCGATCCGGCTCATCGTGCAGATCACCATCATCGCCTCGCTGGTGGTCGTCGCAGATCAGCTGCTGCAGGCCTTCGCCTATGAGATGAGCCAACGCCTGTCGGTCTTCGTCTCCCTGATTGCCACTAACTGCATCGTGCTGGGGCGCACCGAGGCTTTTGCCCTCCAGAACCGACCCGTGCCATCCATGCTCGATGCGCTCGGCAACGGCGCAGGCTATGCTCTGGTACTGCTCGTCGTGGCCAGCATCCGCGAACTCTTCGGATCTGGCACACTGCTGGCGCTGCCGGTGCTGCCGCTGGTCGCCGATGGCGGCTGGTACGAGCCTATGCGGCTAATGCTTCTGGCGCCCAGCGCCTTCATCATCCTGGGGCTGCTGGTCTGGGCCATTCGCAGCCTGCGACCCGGCCAGCAGGAAACCCCCGAGTTTTCTCCGCTTGCGCAGCCGCGGCAGGTGCAGCCATGATCGAGCTGTTCCAGCGGTCCATCTTCGAGGAAAACCTCGCCCTCTCCTTCTTTCTGGGGATGTGCACCTATCTGGCCGTGTCACGGCGGATCGATACGGCAATCGGGGTGGGTATTGCGCTCATCATCGTGCAGGGCATCAGCGTTCCGCTCAACCATCTGCTGTACCAACACCTGCTGCGTGCGGATGCGCTGGGCTGGCTCGGACTGCCGGGGACCGACCTCCGCTTCATGCGGCTCATCACCTTCATCGGCATCGTCGCTGCGCTGGTGCAACTGCTCGAAATGCTGCTCGACCGCTACGTTCCCGCCCTCCACCGCGCGCTCGGCATCTACCTGCCCCTTCTGGCCATCAACTGCGCCATCATCGGGGGCAGCCTCTTCATGGCGGAGCGGCAGTACGACCTTGCCGAAAGCGCCGTGTTCGCCATCGGCAGCGGGGTCGGCTGGGCCCTCGCCATCGTCACCCTCGCGGCCCTGCGCGAGAGGCTGCGTTATGCTGACGTACCGCGCGGGCTCGAGGGGCTGGGCATGGCCTTCATCGTCACCGGCCTCATCGCCATGGGGTTTTCCGCCTTTGCCGGGGTGCGGGCAATATGATCGATGTGGGCCTTGGTCTCCTCTTCGTCTGCCTGCTCCTGGTGGTGCTGGCCTTGCTGCTCCATGGCGCCAAAGATCTGCTCCTGCCCGCCCGGTCGATAACGATCACCGTCAACGGCACGATGCCAATCGCCGGTTCGGCCAATCGAAAGCTGCTCGACATCCTCAATGAAAACGGCGTTGCAATCCCATCGGCCTGTGCCGGCGCGGGCACCTGCGGCCTCTGCCGGGTCGAGGGCGTGACGGGCGCCGGAGCGGCGCTGCCCACCGAACAGGCACGGCTCAGCGTGGCCGATCTGCGCTCGGGGGCGCGCCTCGCCTGCCAGGTCGTGGTTCGCAACGATGTCTCGGTCACCGTCGACGAAGCGATGATGGACATTGAGAGCATCGACTGCCGTGTCGTCTCGGTCAGCGCATTGACGCCGCTCATCCGCGAGATCGTCCTTGCCCTGCCCGAGGGACAGCCGTTCCCGTTCAAGGCGGGTGGCTTCGTCCAGGTTGCCGCACCGGCCTACGAACTGGCCCTGTCCCGGATCGATGTCCCTGACGGCCATCGCCAGCAATGGACGGCCATGGGATTGGATCGGCTGGTTGCGCGCAGCAAGGCGCCGATTTCCCGCGCCTATTCCATTGCCAGTCGCCCGCGGGACTCAGGGCTGATCGTCCTGAACATCCGTCTTGCGACCCCGCCCCCGGCCGTGCCGCAAGCGCCTCCCGGTGTCGTTTCATCGTGGCTCTTTGCCCGCAAGCCCGGCGACACCGTCACGCTGTCCGGGCCTTATGGCCATTTCGGCGCGCAAGCCACCGACCGGGAAATGATCTTCATCGGGGGCGGGGTCGGCATGGCGCCGCTGCGCGCTATTATCTTCGATCAGGTCGAACGCCTCGCCACGGGCCGGACGATCAGCTTCTGGTATGGCGCGCGCTCGCAGACCGAGCTCTACTATCGCGATGAACTGGACGATCTTGCCGATCGCCACGGCAATTTCCGCTGGACCCCGGCGCTCTCGGATCCTGTCGGCGGCGACGGCTGGCAAGGAGCCACGGGGTTCATTCACGACGTGATCTACAATCACTATCTTCGCGACCATCCGGCACCGGAAGCCTGCGAGTACTACCTTTGCGGGCCGCCGCTGATGATCGAGGCGGTGCGCGCCATGCTCGATGATTGCGGGGTCGAGGCGGACTCCATCTTCTATGACGATTTCGGGATCTGACCATGGCGATCACCAGACGCAACCTCCTGCTTGGCCTCGCTGGCATGACGACGGTCGCAGCACTGCCCGCCTCGGCCGGCGCACGCGATGCGGTGCGCCTTTCGGGCTGGGCCTTTGGCACGGGCTGGTCCGTGACCCTTCCGCGTGGCATCGGGCCAGAAGAGCCCGCAGCCATTGCAGAGACGCTCGCTGGCATCGATGCCGCGATGAGCCCTTTCCGCCCCGATAGCGTACTCTCCCGGTTCAACCGGGCCTCCGCCGGATCTCATGTCGTCGACCGTGACTTTGCCTCTGTCACCGCCGAAGCGCTGCGGCTGGCAGCCTGGAGCGACGGGGCGTTCGATCCGACAGTCGGGCCACTGGTCGGCCGTTACGGATTCGGGCCAATGCACGGTGAGCGGGGTGGCAACTACAAGGGGCTGACCTGCATTGCGGACCGTGTCGGCAAGGCCCATGCTGCCATGTCACTCGATCTTTGCGGCATCGCCAAGGGTCATGCGGTCGATGCCGTCGCGGCAAGGCTCCGCCGGCTCGGCCATAGCGACATGTTCATCGAAATCGGCGGCGAAGTTCTCGCCGGCAGTGTCAACGATGGCCCAGCCTGGCGCGTCGGCATCGCCAATCCGCAGAGTGGCGGCGTGGCATGCTCCTTCCCCATTTCGGACTTGGCAATCGCCACCTCTGGGGATTCCATCAATGTCTACGAGGTGGACGGCCGTCGCTACAGCCATACGATAGACCCCGGAACAGCCGAGCCCGTGCTCAATCGAGTGGCCTCAGTCAGTGTCGCGCACCGTTCCGCCATGACCGCCGACGGCCTCGCGACCGCCATGATGGTGATGGGCCCTGAAACTGGCCTCGCCCGCGCCCATGCGGATGGCCTTGCCGTGCTCTTCCTGCTGCGCGACCCGGCAGAAGGCTTGATTGCGCAGGCCAGCCCGGCCTGGCTGGCCCTCAGCTCATAGGAGAAGTCATGTCGACAATCCTCGCCACCATCCTCCTTGTTGCCTTCGCCATGCTGGCCCTCGCACTCGGGGTGCTGTTCGGCCGTCCGGCCCTCAAGGGCTCCTGCGGCGGCATTGCCTGCCAGGGTGTCTGTGCGGCCTGTCCCGACCGGGCGAAGGATCGGCCATGACCCAGACGGATCTCGCCCGCGTCGGCGACGTGATGAAGACCGATCTCGTCACCCTTGCTCCGACGATCGAAATCGTCCGGGCCGTCTCGATCCTGCTCGAGGCTGGTGTTTCGGGGGCCTGCGTGCTTGATGGCGAGGGCGACCTGGTCGGCGTGCTCTCCAAGCGCGATTGTCTCAAGGCGGCGCTGAGTGCCTCCTACTACAAGCAGTGGGGCGGGTCGGTGGCCGACTACATGTCGCCGGACCCGCATGTGCTCGACGCCGAACTCGACCTCGTCAGCGCCTGCGAGGTGATGATCGCCAGCCCCTATCGCCGGTTCCCGGTCATGCGAGAGGGTCGCTTTGCGGGACAGATCAGCCGTACCGACCTGCTGCGGGCCCTGAGCGTGCAGTGGTTGTAGCGTGCGGGCACGCCTCGGGCCGAACCTCATATCGGCCCGGCAAAGGGCCGCAGGGGGTGAGCAGCTATGAAGATTACCCCTGCAACGAAGACAGCCCCGCATGCCGTGGCTGACGATGCCTTCCCACCGGGCCCTGGGTAGATCGACCGGAAATCGCCGATATTCAGCCGCTCTCGGTGGGGACGATGAGCACATCGGCGGGGGCCTTTTCCACGACGGCTGCCGCAACGCTGCCCAAAAGCGCCCGGGACAGGATGCCCTTCCGCTCCGTACCGGTCACCACCAGATCGACCGGCTTTTCCCAGACGAACTGGCCGATAAGGGAAGACGGTTCGCCATAGGCGGCAATTACGGCCACTGCCTTCGCTTCCTCTTCACCCAGTTCGGCACTCGCCCATTCCCAGCAGGTCCGCGCAGCGCCGTCCTCGACGGACCGACGTGTGTTTTCGAGGTCGCCAATCAGCGAAGCATAGCTCAGATCCACGGCGTGAAAGAGTGTCTGCTCGACGCCCGGCCACCATTGGCGGGCACGATGGAGCGCCGCCGCCGAAGTGGGGGAGAGATCGATCGCGATCAGAAGGTTTCGGTACGGACGGGCAGCCTTGCGCTTGACCACGAGCAAGGGTGCGGGTGCCCGCGAAGCGAGTTGCTCGACCATACGACCCGCGCGGCTGCTTCCATAGATTTCCTCGCGCGCTACCCCCGTCACCAACAGATCGCTTCCGGCATCCGTGCAAGTGCGCAGCACCACCTCGAACGGGTCACCCCGCTCCACAACGACGTCGATATCCACGCTCTGGCTTAAAGGCAGGTCCCCGAACAGGCGACGCCGGGCCATCTCGGCCAGGTCCAGAGCACGGCGCCAAGACGGGCCGCCGTCCCAGATAGCGGACACTGCTGCTTCCACTGCATGCACCACAAGCAGCTTGGCCTGAAACTGGGCTGCGAGCTGGATGGCCCGTTCAGTCGCCCGATCGCTTCGCGCCGTGAGGTCGGTAGCCAACGTGATGTGGCGAAGTCGATGTCCCGCGGTCATGGTACCCTCCCCTTCTTCGAACCATCAGATATCACTCTGCTCGGGCGCCAAGACTTAGGCAACTAGCAACCGCTCGAGCAGCGCCCTTAGGCAAAGTGCGCAGGCGCATTGTAGCACCTGGATTGAGCGTAGCTGTGGTCATACGTGTGGAACTGGTGGTGACGGTCGTAGTGGAAGCGCTTGACTGTCGCTTCCTTGATAGTCGCTTCATCCGCTCTACGTTCAAGTCGCATCTTCAGGGAGCAGCCGTCGGACTTGCGCATCGTCCTATTTGGCTGTGCTCGGCCAATTGCCCAACTTTAGGTATGGCAATTGCCGTAGCCCGTGTTCTGAGGCTCCCTCGGTTTTAACATATCCCGTCGATCCGAGCTGCGCTTGTTATGTCTTGGGAGTTTTGACGTAACCTATTGAAATGATTAGGGGTAGACTTCCGCCCAATTGGAAAAAAAGAAATGTAAATCAATCGCCTACGGCGGACTCAAACTCCGCTCACAACGCGAGTTCATGCGCCTAAGTGCCTAGCCCCACCAAGGTGTGGACATTTTACGACAGACAGCTATCACGGACCCGCCCAACGGATTATCTCATGATGATTATCTCGGTAGTGGGACCGGCTCTTTTTTGAGATAGCAAGAAAAGATCCAGCGGTCTGTTCTTTGGCTCCGCGGAAGAGGATGGTCTTCATCCCTGACCACCCCATATGTCGCCATCTACAGGTATCGCTGCAGCGCTCGCTCACCCTCGCGCTGCGCGCTCGGGGTGGCGGCGCCTCGCGTCCCCTACGGTGGCAAGTTTGTACTGGCCTAAGGTGGGGGCTTTGACGCTCAAGGGCAGAAAAGCCGCCCACCACCGGTGGGGCACATCGAATCAGCCTCGACCCGAGAGAAGATCAACGCTGAAAGTCTGCGGAGAGAATTCGGACCCTAAGTATCAAGGTTCGGCTTCGCTGGAGCCTTGCGTTTCTTGGGCCTCGCATTATTGGATCCCTCTAAAGCGCGCCGCAATTTGGCCTGACCGCCGTCGTTTTCCCCTCGCTGCCTCGGTAGCCGATGGTGGTGGTCGCGGGACCTTTCTTGCAGATCAATCAGATGATGGAAGTTCTCGTAAAACTTCGCTTCGCCAGCCGCCTGCTGTGGGATCTGGTGCATGAGCATAGATGCCGCCATCTGCAGCATGCCATCGCGAATGCCGGATATCGCGATGGCCCGGTCGAAGGCCAACCGTTGGCGCTCGTCCATGTTCTCGGGGCTGAGGCTCTCATCGATTCCACGAGAATTCAGCTCAAACCAAGCCGCGTTCACGTTGAGCGCTTGGTTCCACTGGTGTTGACTAGGGTAGGCGTGGTGGACTTTGTGGTAGCGATCGATCGCATCGTAAAGATTATCGACGTTTTCTGATAATCCATGGGCTCGTCCCCCACCCGCAACGAGGCGAAGGACATTGGCCGCCAATTCGCGGGCAGCCCGATCGAAGTCGACAAGCGTCTGGCTCGCTTCAATGTCTATGTCGGTTTGGTTGGGAACGGTCTTGATGTTCATTCTTCTCTCCAGCTGCCGTTCATCGGTACAAATAGCTTATTGTTCGTCAAGCTGCCTTTGCTGCCGGCAGCCGGTATTCGGCAGCCTTCCTGGATCGGCGGGGTCTGACAGGACATTCTATCCCTAGCCCCCTGCGCTCCACGGCTTACCCCGTTCTCTGCGTTCACCCGTCAGTCAATCAGCCTTGCTGGTCCCGGGTCGGCAGGGCGCCTTGGGACGTGACCACCAAGAAAATCTATCATTTGCTAGGAGATGGGCCTGTATCAGCGGAACAGGCTGAAACGGCGGATCAAGGCCCGGCCGCGACGACAGGACGACAGAAACGATTGGGGTACACATCGTCCGAGGTCGCTAAGATGCTGCAACTCGAATAGCCGGGAGGAATTTTCGAGTTAGCGCCTGACGAGCTTCTTCACGCCTGCGACGATCCCGTAAAGCACCGCAGCGATGAGGAGAATAGGCAGGTACGTCGCAACGCTTTTAACTACGGCTCCACCTGTATCCCGACCGCTCAGTGCGAAAACAGCACCGAAGACAATCAGCCAAACGCTGGCGATCATTACCCACTTCAGAGCTTTCATAAGACCCTCCCCCCGGTATCCGTAGGAACCGATTCTGCGCCTACCGATTGGTCCGTCAACGAGCCAGCTTGATCCAAGGATTGAGCCGGCCGTTTAAGCGTAGTCAGAACTACGACTGCATGCAAATATATCCGATCCGTCGCTGCCTGGTGGAGCTACCCAGCCAACAACACGACCTCGGCACATTACATCGACGAACGCCCGACTTTAAACGTTTCGAATCTCTAGTGCTGTAGGCAAAGGCGATGTGCGCAACCGAGTCGACAGGGTTACCGTGGCATTATCGGAACGCAGGCATCCGACGAATGCCACGCTGTGGCTCGCTTGGCACTGGACTGCACCCTCGGCCGTTCAAGTTGATCGGAATGAACCTGCCTATCTGCTCGCGGTCCCAGGAGAGTTGGCGGCCGGAAACCGGTCCGTCGCTTACGACGGGAACCAAGAAGGAAGACAGCTCGCCATCTCCTCTCCAATATTCCCAACAACCTCGATGCGAAGCCCCACGGTCCGAAGCGTAGCGTAGGACCGTGGGGAGGAGCTCGCAGCGACGAGCGAGAGAGAACCATGACGCTCAACCTCAGAATCTGCTCGAACCGATAGATTCTTGCCGAGGTTGCTCGAGGAACGGCGCCGTCAAAAATCCGAGGCGATGAACCTGCTCGGGCCGGCTCGCTGGGTACCTGCGAGACACGGTGTGTCGAGGGGCAGTTCATTCTCGAGATCATTCAAAAGGCGCACAGCGCCAAGTGGAGCCAGTGAGAAAGGTGGGGGGATGTGCTCGTTGGCATGCGGTCACCCCCGGGGGGTGGACGAAGAAAGGCGGGTGTGACCGGTGTGAACACTGAACTGAGAGGTAGCTACCAAAAATACCCGATGCGATTATATAGATAATATAATCTGCATAATTCGATATCCGATTATCTTACGTCATTATCTTCATAATAAAGGGGCAGCAGCCCCTCTCTGTGGGAACCAGGAAGCAAGACGCCATACACTCTTGTCACTAATGATACAGGCATCCCATTGGTGACCCCCCTCTCTCGCTGGTCGGGGCAGTTTCCCAACCATACCCCTTCAGCGAGCGCGAAGCGCCTCGACCGATCCGCGCAGCGGGAGGGAGCATGGCGCGATAGCGTGAGCTGAAGGGGTATGGTTGGTTATACGGGCCAGCGAATTACTGGCAACACCATTATCTGATAACCCTACTCCGACCACGCGGAATACTACCCTCCCAACGGGAACCAGGAAAAGATGCCGCCTCTGGCACCTATATATCAAAAATACCCGATGCGATTATATAGATAATATAATCTGCATAATTCGATATCCGATTATCTTACGTCATTATCTTGTTAATGCGCGTGGGCCTGCCTGAAGGATGGAACCAGGGAAGCTCATCCGAGGGGATTATATTTGATAATTGTTATAAAATATATTGGTAGGATTCTTATATAAGGATTTTCAAGATAGAGTGCTAATTACCTTGAGCTCTTGATCCATGGTTCATTCTGGATCCAATCTGATCATCTCTATTCATATGAGAGTTTATTCTCTTCATTCTGTAATAGCTTCGCCCGTCCGTCGTTTTCCCCCTTATTTTTTCTAAGGGTGACCTTAGAGCAAATGCGGATGGAAACGGCAGAGGTAGGGGGTGGGTGTTCCCCGAAGCAGACAGTGAATGTGTATACCCCGATAGGCGGACGATTGTAAAGTGGGATACATCAAATCTTCGAGCGGAAACGGCAGAACCTTACCAAGGTTGTATATGCTCTGTTGCGCCTGTTCTGCTCTACACGTATTTATATTATTGATGTTAATGCCATAGCGATTAACTTTATAATCAATATAAAATTAAGCTAGCGGCACACCATCTTGCCCAGTATCGAGGGACTGTCTGTCAACGGTCTGAAAGCGCATATCACTGCTTCGGCATGTCACTTTCAGCTGTTAGGACAGGCATACCCTTTATAGCCATGAGAGTGGAGGTCAGTGTCGAGCCCGGTGGAAGCCGATCGCCAATTGGAGCTTTGACCACTGCCGTGAGTGGAGCTTGCCAGACTCGGCACGCACTAGGACCCAGATCTATAACGGGCCCACGGAAGTTGCACCTCGGACACTCAGGTGAAGGCTTGGACCTCGGGTCAACGACGAGGCTCGAAAAGGGCGCCAATTGAAGCTGTGACACTTCGAAACCCTAGCTTCCGAGGCCAACGATTATCTAGAAAATGATTATTGTTATGATTTACGGAATGTCCCCGCACAGGTTTTTCTAGTTAATCGTCCCGATAATGTCGTCGGTTATGGATGGTTCATGTGCGGATGCACGCCCTGCCAATTACCCTTCCCCAAACCACACATGGCGTCTTTTATCGGCTGAGCCGCGCTGCCTCTAACTGCATCACGGCTGGCGCGTCGAGCCAGCGGTCAGCCGAATAGCTATCCGACCGGCCCCATCGAGACCAGCAGGGTTGAGGCATTTGCCATTCTGGTTCAGCCCGGTGGGTGGCCGGCAAGCAAAAGTCTTGGTTCGTTGACGATCGGCGACGAAACCGGCCACAACTATCACCTGCGGTCGCGGTATGCGCCCAAGGGCGGGCAAACGATCCAAATGTTTACGGCACCTGCATTATCGAAATAATTCCCGGCGAGATTAACTTTATAATAAGGTCGGCACCGTCGAATTCTCACCGAGCGCAGGGGGTGCCCCGAATCGCGCGACCGCCGGTGTATCTGCCGCCTATAACCGTTGGAATTCACGGTGCACGTCTCTCCGATGGACATCTGAAACTCTCGGGAAGGGGATCATTGCCATGAAACACCTCGCCCAGCTGCATGTCCATCAAGGCGGTAGCAGCCTATTCGCGTTAATGAATATCTTCCAGGAACTCCGATCCTGGGGCCACACCCGTTAGCATGAGGCGGTCCCTGGCGCGAGTTGCAGCAACATAAAGTGGGTGGCGCTCGGTGTCCTGGAGGGCGGCAATGTCGGCGACGTCTCCGACGCCGGCAAGGCGCTCAGGGTCAGGGAGGACGTCGTCATCCAGCGCCATCACAGCTACCGCTCGAAACTCAAGCCCCTTGGCGTCGTGCATCGTGATGGCTCGGACCTCGATGCCGGCGGCCTTCATGGCAGCACGTGCGCGACCGAGCTGCTGCTGCCCGCGAACTAGGACGGCGAGCTCGTGCTCGGCCATCCCCTCGTCCCGCCTGGCTCGCAGCCACTCTGCCACCCCTGCGGTCTCGGCGGCTTCATCGGGAAACAACCGCACAAGGGGCTCCGGTCCATCGAACACTGATACTGTGCCACGCCGACTCTCCTCATTACCATCGAGATCCGCGATCTCTGGTTCGAGCAGGCGATCGGCCGTGCTCCGGATCTAGTGCGAGGTGCGGTAGCAGACCTTGAGCACGTGGGCTGGGCCTCGTACGTCGAGACCCAACCGGGCCCATGAGAATGGCAGATGGAAGATGCGCTGGCCGAGGTCACCGGTGAAGAACAGCGCGTCCGGCCGTTCTGCCCTGCCGATCGCAGCTAGGAACCGGGCCTGGGCGACGGACAGGTCCTGCGCTTCATCGACCACTATGTGGGTGAAATGCAATCGGCTCGCCACCCTTATGCAGCACGATGCGGATGTCTTGGCTGACGCGGGCGGTCCAGAATCCCGTCGCCGATTCCACTTAGTGCAATTGCATGCCATTGGCGCTCTCGTCCTGTGCCAGGTCGAACGCGGTGATCTTTACCTGCTTCTGCTCGGCGGCCGTTAGCCGGTCGAGTGCCTTGGTGAAGGTGGCGGCATAGAGCAGCGTCATGCGATCATGGCACTCTCGATGCCGGCCCATTCCTTCGCATGGCTGCCTTCATGGTTGGGCGTGCCGGGCTTCGTCAGGCAGCCTCGCGGCGCGACATAGCTATCGATCCTTCGCTCCGGATCCTCTCGCCAGCTGATGTTGAAGGCCCAGAACTTGGGAAAGAAATGCAGCGATGAATAGGGAAGATGATCGTGGATCCACCACGCCAGCTTCGTCCAGTCGCCCTCAGCCGAGAACTGATCATGGAAGCGCGGGACGATGATGCAGGCGGTGGCCCCCATGCGCCCTGCCTTGTCCCTGCGGTCCCAGATATGGGCCGCATAGTTGGACTCGTTGTCGGCACACGTGTAGCCGCTCTTGCCCTCCTTCTGCATCACATTGCCGAAGCCGTTGACCTCAGGCGAGCGGTAAGCTGAGCGGATCGCAATACGCCCGAACCGATCCTGCAATGGCTCAAGCAGTTCTTCGCAGAGCTTGGTTCCAGCAGCGATCGCGAGGTCGGGATCGTCGGGCACGTTGTTGAACCCGTGGATTGCGGCAATGTCGGAAAACAGGAAATCGCGCATGAAGAAGGTCTTGGACAGTCGGACCCGTCCAAACTCACTCAGTGCGTTCACATTGTTTGGCTGCTTCACCGCTAAACCCCCACCACCTTCATCACCTCGTCCCCGAGATGGTTGATCACCTTCACCTCTCTCTTGCCCTTTGTCGACTTCTGGAGCGGGGCGCTTCACCTCGGCGAGCACGATGTTGGAATGCCCCTCTTCGTCATATTGCTGCTCGCCTTTGGTGGTGCCCTGTTCGCCCCATCGCAACCGTGATCATAATACCAGTGGTCTGGGTGAGATTCGGATCTGTAAGGCATTGCAGCAAGAAGTATTGGGCGTACAGTCCTGCTAAACTTGATGATCACGAGTGTGCCGACCCGTTAATTTCTGAAGTCGATAACGGGCGACGAACGTCCTACCAAATAGATCGCATAGTTGACGGCAGCAGCTGGACCTCTGAACTTGAACCCCCACTCGGCCCCCGTCTCAGTCTCCTCGACATACACGATGATCTTCAAGCCCTCTAGTTCCTCTAGGTCTGCAGCGCCGCCCAACGCGTTCTCCACGGTGGCCTTCAACGGCCCGATTATGCAGGCCGCCTCATGGGTCCAGATCGTCTGCAGCGGGCGTTGTTCGCCCTCGAATTCCACCAACCATTCCATCTGCAACGATTGGCTGGAAATCCCGGGGGGGTCAATCCAGAAGGCGCAGCCGACAGTCAACCGCGGCGGACTCGGCGGCGCGCACAAGAAAACAGCACCCGCTTGGGTTCATGCCCCAACCTCAATCACAGCATCGACAGAGATGAGCCAAAGCGCGATCTGGTCTGCAATCATACAGACTTCAGCACGCCGCTTAAGGGCGCACTCCCACACAGTGGCAACCCGCCAACTTAAGCTCAGCAATTCCGCTTGGACACGCGCATCGCGAGCGACGTTTTCTGCGAACTTTGCCTCCCAGAATTCCGGCCTGGTTGCCGGCGTCGTAGCGTACCGACAGCCCTCGTGGCGATGCCAGAAGCAGCCGTGGACGAACACGACCGCGCGGTACTTCGGGAAAACGAGATCGGGCCGGCCAACTATGCTCTTGGCGTGAAGTCGATATCGGAAACCGCGAGCGTGCAGGGCCGCGCGAAGATCCCGCTCTGGCTTGGTGTTGCCACCCTTGATCCCGGCCATCATCCGGGATCTGGTCGCCTTGTCCACTATGTCGGCCACGGCCTACCTGGTCTCCGATCGTCTAGCTGGTATACGTGGTTTGGAATTCTGAGAATCAATTGTGGCCCAGACCTTTGGAATCGTCGATCTGTTCGCCGGCCCCGGCGGACTCGGGGAAGGCTTCGCCTCCTACAGGGAAGCCGGCCGGTCGCCGTTCCATATAGGCATCTCGGTCGAAAAGGAGGCCTCGGCTCACCGAACTTTGAGCCTGCGAGCCTTCTTGCGGGATCATCAGGTCCGCCACGGCCGCCTCCCGAAGGACTTCATCGACTTCCACGCTGGCGCACGGAATGAGCCTGATTGGGAAGAAGTCGATCCCACGGCATTCATGAATGCGTCCCGAGAGGCTCGTCGTCTCGAGCTTGGCACTCAAGAGGCCACAGAAGCCATCGATCAGGCCATTGACAGGCTACGCCGAGGTTTCGATGACACCATCCTGATCGGCGGCCCTCCCTGCCAAGCCTACTCACTTGTCGGTCGAGCGCGATCCAGAGGAAAGATCGGCTACGTACCCGAGGAAGACGCTCGCCACTACCTCTTCCGAGAGTACATCCGAGTGCTCGATCGGCTTCGCCCAGCGGTCTTCGTGATGGAGAACGTCAAGGGCATGCTATCCTCCACCGTCGAAAGCCGTCTGGTGTTCGAGATGCTCATGGAGGACCTGTCTTCGGTAGGCGGGCACGGCAAGGGCCTCTACGAGCTCAGGGCGATCCGGGTCGCCGACGGCGTAGCTCGACTGAAGGCGGCCCGGCGGCCTTCCGATTTCATCGTCCGGGCAGAAGCGTTCGGCGTGCCGCAGCGAAGGCACCGCGTGATCATCGTGGGGATACGTTCAGACGTAGCGCGGCATATGGCCAATGCCGAAATAGAGGTGGCTACGCCTCTCAATGTCAGCGAGGCTATTGGAAACCTGCCCAAACTGCGAAGCGGCCTCAGCCGCGCTGACGGCTTCGAGGAATGGCATGCGGCCGTGAAGTCCGCGGCGTCGTTACTGTTAGCAGGTTCCTCCGGACAGGTGGACTTTGCCCGCGCTTTGCGAGCCATCTCAAGACAGCTTGCTGACGGCAAGTCACTTGCGCGCGCGGACCGTTCATTGCCGGCGGGCTACGGCAACTCTAACGATGCGCTCAAGCAATGGATCGAGCGACCTGAGCTGAAGACTCTCGCCCAGCATGAAACCCGCGGGCACATGTTGTCGGACCTTGGGCGTTACTTGTTCGTGGCGGCCTATGGCCAAGAGTATGGAACGAGCCCCAAAGCCGAGGACTTTCCCGCGAGCTTGGTCCCGAACCACAAGAATTGGCACACTGGCATGTTCAAGGATCGCTTCCGGGTGCAGCTCGCCGGCGAACCGTCAACGACCGTCACAAGCCACATCTCAAAGGACGGCCACTACTTCATCCACCCTGACCCCCTTCAGTGTCGGAGCCTGACCGTCAGAGAGGCAGCGCGGTTGCAGACCTTCCCCGACGACTACCTGTTCATGGGAAGCAGGACGGAGCAGTACGTCCAAGTCGGCAATGCTGTGCCGCCATTCCTCGCGCGCCAAATCGCGGCACTGATCTACGGCGCGATCGACCCGAAAGAATCGGAGGCTAAAGCCGTCTGCCAAGAGCTGCTCCCCGCGTAGGGATCAGGCGAATTGACGCTGGCGCATTTCGGGGATGCCGGGACTAGGACCAGCAAACTTTGCCGCCCGAATCTCATCCCAGACTGCTGTCCGCTTTGCCACCTCGGAGATCTGCTGACCGGGTGCGATGCGGCCGAACTCGGCGTTGACGGTAAGCGCCCAGTCCCAGAGCAACTCGCGGAACGGCTGGGAGATGTCCTGCTCCAGCCAGATTTGCTCGAGATCCAGGCGATCCCCCAAGCGGTCGCCAACAACCGCCAGCACATAGGTGGCGATGTTGACCCAGCCCTGACGGAAGATCTCCTTGGCCTCCTTCGTCTTGATCATCTGCTCAACGGCCTTGTAGAGGATGACCTTCGCGATCAACCCCTTGTACCACCTTGCATCAAGTGGGTTCGGGACGAGAGCTGGATTCTCGTCTAGTGCAGACATGAACGCTGCGAAGTTCTTCTCGCCGGCATAGGCCACCTGTGCTGGCTTCCCTCGCCAAGCCTCCAGATACTTGGCTACGTCTGTCTTGCTCAGCTTGCGTTTGGGGGCAACGATCTCCTGGAGCTTCTTCCGCCGTGCCGGCGTAGCTCCATCTCGCAGCAGCATGACGTTGTAGGCGCCCGCGGCCCTTTCATAGAACCAGCGTGTCGATCCATCAGGGCACCAGGTCTCATTGGCGAGCTTTTCCAGCTGGACGTGGAACGGCCTGTTGGCCGAGAGGTCCGAGAGCTTTACCGCGTTCTGGCTGTTCGCATACTTTGAGACATTGCTGATCAGCCTCTCGCGGGCATCGTCATTGCTCCCCTTGAGTATGATGATCTTGGCGGGGATCATCACGTGGCTCAGGTCCAGCGTCTTGTCATCGCGGGAGGCAAAATAGACCGATGACGTGGTTTGACCACCATTCACGATCTGCAGTCCCTTAAGGAACGACAACCCACGACTGCCGTCTTCCGTCCGTTCGAAGTCCGCCTCATCGCAAACAAGAACCAAGCCGTTGTTGAACGCGAGAAAATGCTCGGGTTCCGACTTCAGGGTCTCGATGATCCCCTTGTTCACTGTCTTCTTCGTGCCCAGGAATGTTCTGACATTCGCTTCAAGGAGTTGCGAGCCAAACCTGAGGTAAAGGTCGCGGATGACAACGCCGGGGATGGCTGTCAGCACGTACTCGTAGTCAGCATCCGGGTCGGGGACGTGGACACAAGGGAGTGGCCGACCAATCGACTGAACGAGGCTGAGGGCAATCTCATCGCGGGGCTTGCCATCGGTGTGTCGGAACAGGCGTTCGATATCCATCGCCTCGATGGTCACCATCTTGCCCTGCACCTCCTTGCTGGCGAAGCGCTTGCTCTTGGTCACGCCATCGGTCAGCACAAAAACACGCAATCGATCGAGACTCCCCCAGCGGGAGCTGAGGGTCGCGACAAGGCCCCTTACGGGATGTGTCGGGTCGATCTTGGCTTCGAGCTTCCCATCCGCGGCCTTCAAAAGGAACTTCACGCCCTCGCTTGCTGTGGCCACGGCCTCGCTATCCCTGAGCTCGATCAGCTCGTCCGATCCGAAATAATGCGTGACGAAGAGGTCGAGGGCAGTCTCGTCCGCGGAAAGAGAATAGCCCGTGATCCTGAGCTTCGCATTGCCGACAGTTCCGTTCCAATGGCAGATCGTCGGGCTTTCGCTGATCCCGACCTGAGATACGTGATCCATCACCATCTCGGCGAAGACGAGCTCCTCCGATGGGAACGGCCCTTCGTCAGATGCCACACGCTCGACCACAGTCGCCAGAACGTCGGAGCGGTAGTCTCGATGGAAGTCCTGCAGGCTCATGATCAGCTCAATTCGAATGCGTTGAGAACGTCGACAACGGTCAGTAGCGGTACATTGAGGGCGTCCAGGTCGAGGACAAAGGCGGCCGACCTGATCGCGGCGGGGAGATTCGAGCGCCGCAGGCGGGGCATCTCATCTGAGGCGAGGTAGGCGCCCGCTTCCTTGAGGGCGAGTACGCGACCGTAATGCTGCGCGTGCTCATCGAGGTAACCGAGGATCAGCAGAAGGCTGTCGAACGCACGACGGTGACCCGTTTCGGTCAGTCGGTCTCGAAGTCGGGCCACCACGTCGACCAAGGACTGACCGTCATCGCGTTCCTCGAAGCGCAAAGCACCAAGATAGAGGGGCGCCCGGTCCGTATCCAACTGCTCAATGCTGTTGATGCGTGCGAGGAACCCGCCACCCCCTGCTGTGCTCTTCACTTCGATGGCGCCACCCCGGATGTGGAAGTCCTGGGCCGCACGCATGGGCCCTTGCCAGCAGCGGAGCGCATCCTCGCCGAGCGACGAGTCGAGCAATCGGTTCAGCATCCATAGCTCACCCATCAAGCCAACCTGCGCTTCGGATGATAGCGGGCGGTGTCGCCGCGCCATGAATGCCTGCCATTCGGTCACCCGGTCGATGAAGGTGTCCACGATGGCCTGTGACTTACCGTTGGTCACGTTTTCGAGCGCGCGCAGCACATTGACTGTCATCGCTGCAAAGATCGCCGGCGCTCCCTCCGCACGTCGAACGAGTGCAATGGCCGTATGCCCCGAAAAGACCGCCTTGTCCGTGACAAGCACGACATCGAATCCGGCCCCCTCAGGAAGGCGAGCCGAGTTCATCGCCCAAGCCCTCGGAAACGCGACGATCAGGGCCTCGCGGCCGGCGGGGAAATGGCAACCGGCCTCGATGGAGACCTCACCGAGCGACGTCAGATGAACGAACCGCCAATCCTCATTGGATTCCTGCTTGGCCAATGCTCGCCATGCCGTCGCGAGACCGTCTTCAGTCCACCCAGCCATTCAGCTCCCCCCAAAGAACGCTATTGCCCATGTACTTCGAATTGGAGACCGTCCGCGTCGACGTGCTCGATGGGAAGCTGAGCGCCCAAGCTGCAACAGGTGGCCCGCCTCGCAGAACCGGCACATCTGCCTTGTCCGGGTCGAGCAGGTACATCATGAGAAGGCCCCGGTCTCGCCGTGGCAGTACATCCATTCCGGGATGGCCATCGCCCAGCACGCGACGAATCTCCGGGCCGCGCGGCTCCTTCGGCGGCTCCTTGCCTTCGTTTCGCTCCGCGTCGCCCTTCCGCCAAGTCTCCTGGCTGCGGGCCAAGGCGGCATTCCACTGCTTCTCGGTAAGGTCGATTGCCTGGTCGCGAGGCGAGATCAGGGTCTTGATGGAGTACCTGTCGGGGTGATCGACCGTCTTCTTCCGATCGAGCATGGTGATGGGATGGCCGGCGATACTGCGATCGGCCTCCCCCTCCTTGCCAATCAGCGCCACCGTCCAGTTGATCAGCTCGCCATCCTTGTTCATCTCCTCGATGAAGTCAGCGATCAGCGGGCTCATGATGCGGAAGCTGGCGCTGTGCGTCTGGTATTCGCGCAGGAAGGTGATGACGTCCAGCGAGCCCGCGTCGCGCCAAAGATACCCGCTCCAACGCTGTCCCTCCGGCCGATACGCCTGCATGTTCAGGTCAACAGGCGCTCCCAATCGAGACAAGAAGCGATCGGCCGCATAGAAGTTCGCCTGCAGTGGGGTCGGGTCGTTGGGGAACACGATGGTCTGAAGCAGATCGCCGGCATATGTCAGTTGCATGGCCTTGGCGTTGCGCATCTTGGCGCGCGACGTGATGGTGAGGACCGAGTGAGATCTGACGCGTAGTCCGAACTGCTTCGGAGTGGCACCAGCTGCCACCATGTTGTCGAACTCCTGCCGAAGCTCCTCAGCAGCGTCCGCAATATGCCCGAACCATTCGATCATCTCCAGGGACGTGTAGAGCCGGCAGACGTCCAGATAGCCATCGCGATAGCCGAACCACCGCCCCATCTGCATCAAGGTGTCATACATCCTCGCGGTCCGGAGGAAATAGCTGGTGCAAAGCCCTTCGAGGGTGAGGCCGCGGGCAAGCTTGTCGCCGCCAACGGCAATGACCTTGAGCCCCGTAGCCTCGTTGTCGGCATAGTCCAGCGCGTCCTTGGCCGTGCCGTTGATCTCACGTACCCGAATGTCGGAGATCACGTCGGGAAGGATTGAGCGGATATCGCTCCATGCGAAATCCTTCAGGTTCTCCCCTTCCACCAAGACGGCGCGAATGGTGGCCATACCGGGAAGAAAGACGTTCTCGTACTCGCGTCGCATAAGGTCCTCGACGGACGCTAGGTCGATCGACCGCGAATAACGCCCCTTCAGGTCCTGGACATACGAGGCCACCTGATTGACGACGGTCGACTGAATGGCAGTGAACCTGCTGACGTGAACAAGCATGGAGGAGTGCTTGGCGCCCTGCCCTCGTAGCTTTCGCACGGCACATGCGTAGATGAAGGAGCGGACGGCCTCAGCTAGGGAGTCCGGTATGCGGTCTTCGCCATTCCACCTGGGGCGCCAGTGGCTCTTGTGCTTCTGCGGCATCCAGGACTGGAACTCGCTGTCCTCGAGGGGACGGATCAGCGGCAGGTTCTCGGGCGTCGCCGATGACGATCCGAAGACGCGCCCCGGGCCGACATAGTTCGATGGCGCGGCGAGATTGGTGATGAAGGCCGAAGGGAAGAGATCAGGCCCGTGCTCCTCCGTCTCGCCCTTGTCGTGAATGAAGATGTTGGCAAAGGGCGTGGCCGTGTACCCGACGTATGCCTTGCGCGTGAAGTGATGCAGCACCGACCGTATCAGCCGGTTGATCGTTGTGGGCTGGTGCTCGGTGTCCGGGTTGCCGTTCTCATCGACAACATCCTCGCCCGTGTCGACCGACCCGTGATCGGACTCGTCATCGATGACGAGCAATGGCAGGTTCGTGACCAGCTTTCGGCCGGTGACGGGATCCGTGTGATCCGCGACCCGGTTCCTGATCCAATGCAGCAGCCGCTCGAGAACGGTCTTGTTCTTCTTGATGACGAAGAGCCATGGCCGTTGTTCCGGGCTGACGTTCATTCTGGCAGCCAACTGGGTATTGAAGTCCCCGCTGTCGCTGCGATTGGTGGCAGCGTTCGGCCGGATCGACCTGTCGGAGTCGATCAGCCCGACACCCACCGCGGGAAGGTCGTCGCCGTCCGAGATGGTGGCGAACCCAAGAAATCCTTCATCCAGACGGATTTGTGTCTGAGAACGCAGGTTATTGTGCAAGCCGGCCAGCACGATGATGATCTTGTACCCGGCATCCGCTGCCTTGCAGATCAGGCCGGCGTAGTTGCCCGTCTTGCCGGACTGGACGTGGCCGACGACCAAGCCTCGACGATCCCAGGCCCCCTCACGCAGCGGATCCTCGAGCTGCGCCAAGACCTCGTCCGTCGCGACGTCCAGAGCATCGAGAGCGGTCCACGGAAGTCGCGTCTCCATGTATTCGGAGTACCTGCGCCAGTATGACCATCCCTTCTTTCGATCGGCATTCAGCCAAGGGACATGGTCCTCACCGCTAAATAGGGTTGCATTCTCTCCGACCGTTCGGCTCGATCGGCGGATCAGCTCCTCGACCAGAGCGTCGCGATCGATCTCATCGAAGTCATCGGCCGCCACCAGCTCAAGCTTTTTCAGCTCGCGCTCGATCATCTCGGGCGTGATGGGAGACTGCTCGCGTTCCGAAGCCCTGCGCAGCATGTTTTGAGCCATCGAAAGGATGGAGTCGAATGCTCTCTGGTTCATGCAATATCCGTAAGCGAGAGTGATGAAATGAGTTCTGGGAAGCGCTCCAAACCAGCACTTCTGCGAAGGCGGTGCTTGGCCTCTTCCTCAGTCAGCCCGCTATAGCGGACCAAGGCTTCGAACATGGCGACGAGCGTCTCCCGGATCTCCTCGGTCGGCGCCTCAGCGAAGCCAGTCCGAGGCGTCTCCTTGTCCTCCGCAGTGTCGAGCCAGATACGCTGAACCGGCACGGTCTCCTCGATCAGTCGCAGCATTGCGACGATGTCCGACTTCAACGGTCCTGCGCGGTCGAGGACCGAGGCGATGAGATCGTTGTCCCGAGCGATGCGATAGGAGGTTCCGTTCGCTGAGCGCCTCACCTGCCATGCATCCTTGACGCCGTCCGATCGGCCGCCGGAGGCTGATGAAATGTGGCCTCGGTGTGCGAACACGTTGCGAGCGGTCTCACGAGTTTCCAGCGCAAGTCTGCGCAGCTGAGCGCGCAACCGGACGGGCGGACTGGCAGTGGACTTCAAGACATTGATCTTCCAGTCGGCATCGACGCTGTTTGGAATGTCGAGGCGAATTCGGGCCAGGCGGTGAGGTTCATCGCGCACCCATGTCTTGCCGTTGTCACCTATTCCAAGCCATCCGCCGGCCATCAGGAGGCGCTTGTTCCGATAGACATAGAACCCCTGCTGTTGGGTCCAGCCGCCCGGCCCGCCGGCGGCTTCCTGTTCTGCGGGCTTCAGCATGTCTCGGTGCGGCAGCACGTGGCACTGCACCAAGGTGCCCGGTGAGTGAAGTATCCGGAACTCGGCGCTCTCCCAAGCTTTTGCCGGATGCCCAATCAGGAAGGGATTCCAAGGCCGCACTGCTCTGTCGTTGAGGCGCAAGCGGAACGGCTCGCCCTCGCCTTCAAGCAGCCGATGGAAGGTCATTGCCAGATGCGCTTCCACGGCATCGATCATTTCGATCATGTCGGTGGACGTGAATCCTTCGGTGACGACGCGATCGAGATCCTCCCACAAGACAATCGTGCCCTGCTCCATAGTCTCCAAGGGAGACAAAAGGGCCTCGGACCCCGGCGCCGGCCCCTCGAACAAGGGCCATGGGGCCTGGCTGCCTGGTTGGTCGAGCAGGTTGAGATCCCACCGCAGGCATACGATGGCACCACCTTTTCGCCGACTTGCTACCGTCAGTCGGCGCGCCTGTGAAAAGCTCGCCGTCTTCAGACCCAAACCGAAGCGGCCAAGGTCTGAAGCAGCGCGATTTGCGCGCGGATCGCTCGCTCCCAGCCGCATTCCGGCTTCCAATGTGGCGTCGTCCATGCCGACGCCATTGTCGACGATCCTTATCGAGCTCTTCGGACCTTGCCACTCAAACCGGACGTCCACCTCGGAAGCTTGCGCAGCGATCGAGTTGTCGATGAGATCTGCCAATGCGGTGGCTGGACTGTAACCTAGGCCGCGCAAGGACTCGAACATCGTGCTGGCGTGAGGTGGGACGTTGCGGACGTTCATGATCACATCCCTACCAATGCGCGAAGGCGACGCACCCGGGCAGCGTTGGACAGGAACCGCAACGCCTTTGCTTCGATCTGACGGATGCGTTCCCGCGTGACGCCGTAGATCTGACCCACCTCCTCAAGAGTCATTTCAACGCCACTGTCAAAACCGAAGCGTTTCCGAAGGATATCGGCCTGTCGCGGGTCCAGTTCCGAAAGAGCCTCCGCTATTACATCGGCTGTTTGCACCTGATCGATGTAGGCCTCCTGCGGGGGAGGAACGGAACCCCAATCGTGTCCGATCTCCTCCCATTCGACTTGAACCCTTGGCACCGAGAGCAGCTTCTCGACCTGAGACTCGCTCCATTCCCGATCGGCCGCCAGTTCTGCACTGGTCGGGGTTCGACCGAGCAGCTTGGAGAGCCTATCCATGGCGTCATCAAGAGCGGATAGGTCGGAATGCCGATGAACCGGGATGCGGATCATCGAGCGTTCGTCGGAACGCCACCGGCTTATGGTCTGCCGCATCCAGGCAGTGGCATAGAGTGAGAAGGGAGTCTCGCGTTCCGGATCGAAGCGCCGTGTCGCCTTCTGCAGGCCCGTGAAGGCGACTTGGAAGACGTCCTCCAGGTCCTCGCCCTCCTCAGCGTACCTCGACGCAAATCGCCGGGCATAGGGCAAATGAGCGTCGATCAGTTTGGCTGTGATTGTCTCCAAATCGCCGAGCAGCTGGTGAATGTTCCTCGCGATCTCTTCCTGACCGGGCTGCCCAGACAGGTGCCTGCCCAAGGCTTGGAAAAAGACCGAACTCAGGTCCAGCTTCTCGACGCCTTGGATCGCCAGCCGCCGACGCTTTCCTTCGATCTCAAGGTGTGCGGCCGATATAGAACGAAGTGTTTCGGAAACCTCCCGAAGCAACATTACTCCTGGGTCGTTTTCACGGGACGGGTAGACCGCCAGCAAGGTGAAGTACTCAGACTTGAGTTGCCCGGCCATGACCATCTCGGCGAACTGGAGGATGATGCGAACGGCCTCCCTGCTGGTGACAAGGGCCAAGTGAAGGCCATCCTTGGCACGCAGCATGGGGGTCAAGAGCGCCTCCTGATCCGCACGGTCCATGCGGAATCGCCCGCGACCGGGCAACTGGCTGTTCCTGGTCAGCGCAGATGCGAGGGCCTCCTCGAGCTCGTCTGCGTCAACGACAGTGGGCGCATCCCAAAGCGCTGGGTCGTTTTCGGCGACCAGCTCCAGCCCAGCGGCCTCCAGGATGCAGGTGGCATTCCTCCAGCTGTCGTCGGCATCGGCGTTGCCGCTGCATGCAGTAACAAGGGCTTCGACATCCGCTTCTTGCACTCGATGACATTCGAGGAAATCTCGAGCCACTTGCCGCACGTAGGTCGCATCAACCGACATCCGAGTGCCGACCGGCAAGGTGGCGGTCTTTTTCGACTTCTTGCCACGCATTTGCGTAACCAAGAACTCGTCGTCAGCTGGCGCGTCCGAACCAGGCTTGGCAGCGACGACTTTCATGCCGTCGCCGTCCACTATGGCGGGCGCCAGGTCGATGTTCCAGTCGACCTCTCCACTGACCACCTGATTGCCGGAATAAGGAGTGAAAGGTGCCTGAGACGGCTCTTCAAGCCCCGGCGGAGACGACGTTCGGTAGACTTCGGGGTCCGCTTCTGCCTCGAACGTCAACTCAAGTTCTGGTAATGCCGCCGGTCGATGGTCCTCGACAGATCTTTCGGCAGGCGGTTCGGATTGATCCTCAGGGACATCGGATTCCAACGCCTGAAGCAGCTCCGAAAGGTCCAGATACCCTTCGACAGCGGCGACTTGAGCTGCCGTCTCTCCAAGCGCGTTCTTTGCGTTCGGGTCGGCGCCATGTTGTATTAGCAGATCGCAGAGGGCCAGCTTGCCGCATCGGGCGGCAATGTGGAGCGGTGTATCGCTCTTGCCGTCGACCGCGTGCACCCTCTCAGAACGAGCGAAATCCCGAAGGTCCGAGAGCTGAGCGTCCGCGAGTAATCGAACCTCAGCGGCATCGAGTGGCCTCAGCAATGCCAGGGTATCACCTCCCCCAAGAGATACCTCACTATCCATCAGTCCATACCAAACTTGCGCTTCTCCCGAGCCGAGCTTCCTCGTCGGGGAATCGCTCAGCGGACGCGTTACATGAAACTTGACGCAGTCGTATACTATGTAAAGTCCTGCCTTGTGCCACTGCTCATCGCAAGGATTGAGGCAAGGCTACTAATGATAAATGCGACTGAAAATACGATCGGTCCTTTGAGTGCCCCTGTTCACTGGACAGTGGGCGGTTGGGTTTCAGGCATTGAGGCGTAGGAACTCGCGCGATTGGCGGAACTTGAGCGCGGATTGCGAGTGGACCTCGCAGTAGTCGTCTATTCGGGCAGCAAGGTTAGTACGGTGTCGGCGTCTGCGAGGATAACGGTTGAGGCGTGTGCCTTTTCAAGGTTTTGACGAAGGCCTCGGACATGCCGTTGCTCTGCGGGGTTCGAACCGGGTGAATAGCAGGTCAATGCCGAAGGCCGCGGCGAGCTGTGGGGTCTGCCTGGCGATATAGGCAGTGCCGTTGTCGGAGAGCCATTCAGGCCGGCGTGGAACCCTAAGGGCCTTGGAAACGACGGTCGACGGCCGCGATCATCAGATCATAGACCATCTCGCCGGAGGTTCCGGCGTTCGAAACGGCCGAAGAGGCGATAATCTCCGGTCACAGGCGTCGATCAAGAGATGATGAGCTGGTTCGACGGGCCAACGCGAGAGCTCACTAGCAAACCGCCAGCGACTGGCTTTACGTCTTCTTCTAGGTCAGCTCTCACCGAGAACGCAATGGGGTCAGCAACTGCCAAACCGACAATGCGCTCCATTGCAGCCGTCACCGTTGGGATGACCGCTACCCAGAAGTGGACGTCGGCGAGGCACCGCGCCAAGGCACCTTGCGCCAAAAGCAGACATTGCCGCCGAAGAACTACGGCGAGGTCTATGGCATCCCGGTGACGGTGATGGGAGCTACGCGACGATGATCAGGGTAAGGCTAGGCGGGGGGACAGTCTGTGGGCTAGCGGTAATTCAAGCACCTTACCGGCAGAAGCTCAGGCTGGCGATCGATGTCCGGACGAAAAGCACAGGAGACTTGGCCGTCGAGATGACCTCTCGCATCGGCTTGACGAGGCTCAAGCAGACCACATGCGTAGAGCTCGACCAGATATTGAAAGACGCTCAAAGCGTCACACGGAAGGATTGAGCTCCTCATGGTCACCCGATGGTAACAGCTCAAACCGAGCCGCAGCAAATTTGCGCATTCGCTCTCGAACCAATTACCGAGCGAAGGCGGTCAGCCGGGGACGGGCTGTTAACGGGGTAGGATTGCCGAATCCACCTCGGGCCCATTGCGCGGTTGAGCTCCCAAATCGCTGAGCTGGTGAAAACTCTCCGCCGCGAAACTCGGTGTGGAGATGACTCACGCCGCTTCAAACCCTGCCGGGTATCGACCCTATTGCAGCAATGGCGGTGAAAGCGTTTGCGCTTCCCAGGTGCACCTTCAAGCGCGGTCGCAACTTCGCTCCCCGGCTGAGGCTGGTGCCGGTCCAACATTCGAAAGGCGGTAGACAGCGGCTCGGCCCCACGTCGAAAATGGACCTGCGGGACATCCGAAGCTTGAGCATCGGCGCCATGTCCGTCAGCGAGTGGGCCTTTCGAGAAGCTCCTTTAGTTGATTTGCGCAAAATCTGCGTATCGCAATGACGGCCAGCGGCCTCTTTTGCGTCGCATCGCAGGCCTTAACATCCTCGAAGACTGAAATCCGGAGCGGGTCACAGCACCTGGGCTTTTGGCGTGGTTCAGGCGGCTCCTTATTTTTTCAGCACGGAATGGCCAATCAATGGAACGAACTGCGGGTCAACATGCCAATCGTGCGCAGTTCCATTGGGCGCGAGGACGGATGTGTCCCGCCATCACTCGTGGTCGCTCGGAACGGGCGGGCGATCGCGAAAGCCGACGATAACGTGCTCAATCTCCGACCGCCAACTGGCGAAGGCGGCAGCAATCAGATGCGCCCGCTCTAGGTCCGTCGCAGCGCTCTCGGCTGGTATGCGGTACGTGCGCTGCCGCAGCTCGTGATCCCAGCGGAGCGTGAAGCCACATCGAAGCTCAATCTGACCGTTGGCACTCCAGATGCCGCAGACCATGCTTTCGCATTCGTCGGCATAATCGCTCCGCATGTAATTTAACAGGCGGTCGACAGTCGCTTTCATGCCGCTTCTCTATCAGTCGCGGTTCCAGTCTGTCCAGTTCATCTAACCCGATGCCGGCCTGTTGCAGACGCCGATGAAGCGCTAGCACCTTAAGCCGGCGGTCCAGCGCCTCGGTCCGCGCAGATCCCGCCAGCCATCGGGACAGCAGGTGCCCGAGCCATGAAGCCATGGCGTCTATGATTGCCGCAACAACCAGATGCATTTCCGTCTCCCTATGGAACTGCTGACAGGATAGGCTCAGCCAAGAGGGCGGGGATTTCTGCGGGAGGGGCCTGTGTGCAATCTCTATTCGCTGACAACGACGCAGCAGGCTGTTGTCGACCTAGCGCGCGCCTTTCGGATTTCGAAGGGCATGGGCAATTTCCCGCCGCTGCCAGGCATCTTCCCCGACTACCCCGCTCCAATAGTGCGGAACGCGCCAGAGGGAAGGGAGCTGGCCTTAGCGCGTTGGGGGCTGCCCTCGCCACAGTTCGTCTTAAAGGGCAGAACAACCGATCCCGGCGTCACCAATGTCCGCAATGTCGCGAGCCGGCACTGGCGCCGCTGGCTGGGCCCCGCCAACCGGTGCCTCGTGCCGTTCACCAGTTTTTCGGAATATGAGACCTTGGCTGACGGCAGGAAAGAAGTCGTTTGGTTCGCAATAGACGATAGCCGACCTCTGGCGTTTTTTGCCGGCATTCACGTGCGCGCGTGGACTTCCACCCACAAAAAGGCCGAGGGCGAGGTAACGGCCGACCTCTATGCCTTTCTGACCATTGACCCAAACGCCGAGGTTGGCGCGATCCACCCCAAGGCCATGCCCGTCATCCTGACGACGGACGCCGAGCGCGAGGCATGGATGACAGCGCCATGGGCTGAAGCAGCGGGGCTACAGCGGCCGTTGCCTGACGGTTCGCTGAGGATGGTGGCAAGAGGGAGCAAGGAAGATGGAGCAGCTTGATCGCCTGCGGCGGCTTTTGCCCGATCTCGAGGCTATTTGGATCGAGGCAGATTGGAGTAGTGCGACGCCCGAACAGCGGGAGGCGGCCCGCCGGTGTCTCGAGGAGCTCGATCGTCAGTTTGAAGCGCGGAATGCAGCGCAACGGCCGGTCGGAACTGATTGGCGGCAGCCAGATTGTCTCGGCCATGCGTTACCAATTCAACCTACCCGTATCCATCAAGTTGGGCAGGCTCGGCCTTATCCGCAACGTCACCAGCGTGCGCGAAGCGGCAGAATGTCTATTGAGTATTGACTGGCCCAAGGTAGGTCGCAACAGCACTGTGGCAAAGAAGGTTCTTAAGGCGGCGCAAGTGCTGCTCGCCGCCCAGGAAGGTCGCGCCACTGAAGTCGAGGCCCGCGAGGCCTTTGAAGCGGCCGCCAAGGCCGCAGGAATACTCGCCAGTGGCTGGGGCAACCCAGCATTTAGAGAGGGGTCGAAGCACCCTATGCAAAGGTGAAGCCAGCTTGCATGAACCCTCTGCCTTGCCGAGCGTTTGAGCGCGCAGTAGCAGGAGGACATCATGGCTGACGATAAATCGAAAATTGGCGGGCAGGATCGCCAGCGCGTCGCGGCGAACCAGCAGTATGAGGTGAAATACTTTGCGCAAAAGCACCGCATTAGCGCTGCAGATGCGCGGGAGGTCATCCAGCAGGCCGGGGGCAGCCGTGACAAGGCCAACGAACTAGCCCAGGCGATGAAGAAAAAGTAATCGGCTGTAGCGCTCCCTCAGCCTATCAGCCCGAGTCAACACCTGCTGATTCAGCTGCTCGACCTCACGGACGTCGCGGTCGGAGATGCTCTCGCCTCCCCCAGACCTTCCCGGGTCAGCTTGTTCTGCTCGATCATGGCGATGTTGATCGCCTCGAGAGCCGCGGCCACTTGCTTGACGGCCGTGCTGACCAAGGCGAGCGCCGCGATCTCCGCTCGCTCCCGCCGCATCTGGTCAACCCAGTGCAGTCGTTTTGCTCCCCTGAGGTCGCCGATAATCTCAGCAACCCGCGGAACCGCTTTCGGAGAGTGAGAGGCTGAGGCAAAGGACCAGCGTCCGATCTTGCTTTCGAACTTCGAGAGACTGCCGCGTCGGCACTCTCCCGCTTTCGCTGCAGATTGCAGTTAGCGTCTGGACCGCTTCGTGGCGGGCCATGGCATCATCCGCAAGTTCGACTTCAACCTCTTCAAAGGTCGAATCTTCAGGGGCGCTAAACTTGAAGTAGTATCTAGACATTTGCCGTACTCACTAAGTGGACATCCTCGACCCCCTGCTCGTGAGAGCAACTTAGGCGGGGGGGTATACGTTCAAGCGAAAGCCTATTTTTTGCGTGCGGACGCGTAAGGAGTGGAACAGGAATGCAGACAGACATTCTCACCAGCGCTCTTGGAGATGAATTGTCCGACCCGGCGCTGGAGATGCTGAGACCTGCCGCCGTGGGCTTCAGGGAACTGGAGGGCGGGGAGGACCTTGAAGATTTCTCCCAGGATCACCTTCACCTAGTGTGTGATGGCTGGGTCTATCAATACGCTACGCTGAGCGACGGGCGCTGGGTTATCACCAGGCTTGCGACGCGCGGTGAGATGATTACTCCGCCCCGCACCGGAGATGACGATGCCTTTGCCGTCGCGGCGATGGGCTCGGCGTCCGTGCTGGTGATCGATCGCGCCGCCTTGAGCAGACTTTACCGGGACAACTCGATCCGAAACATGATGCTCAAGCGGCGGCGGGCCGAGGACGATGACAACGCGCGCTGGCATGTCATGTGTATGGCGGGCACTGCAATTGAACGCATGGCGTTCCTGTTCCTTAACCTTGCGGAGCGGGCGCGCAGAGCCGGAATTGCCCAAGGTTGGTCCTTCCCGTTTCCTGCCACGCAGGCGCACCTTGCCGCGCTCACGGGCTTATCGGCAGTTCATACGAACCGCACCTTGCAGGTCCTGCGCCAGAAGGGGCTATTGAACTGGGACGGAAGGCGTGTGGATATTCTGGCCGAGGACCGTTTGCGAGCTTTGGGTTCCTTCTCTACGGCAGACGAGAACCTGATCACGGCGGTTTGACGCCAGCTACATTTGCACGGTCGAACTCGGCCGGCCTTTGAGAAGGACTTGCGGCACCGACGGACAGGAAACTTTTCCGTCCCCTGAGGCTTGTTCAAGCATCAGAAGATGGAGGCCGACATGTCGATTCCTGTGAGCCCTGCCGAACGCCAGCCCAAGGGTGACCATAACCGCCGGCTCTCATTGGGCATGGAGCCCGATGCATTTGCCGCGGCGGCAGGCATAACCCTTGAAGAGCTACGCGAGTATGAATTGACGTCCCCAGATCACCGCTACAACCCGGAAGTAGCCCGCCGTATCGGTGAGACGCTCGATCGGCTGGAGGCAAATCCACCGAACACTCAGCGAGTAGAGAACTGAGCGGCACACTTCCTTGCTGAGAGTTTTCGGGGCCTCAGAGCTTGCGGGTCAAGCGGGCACCACCGCGTCGGCGATCACCTTGCGCAGATAGTCCTCGGGCCTCAGGCCGGCTTTCTCGACGGGATATTCCACTGCATTGCGCTGCTGGTGCGTCAGCGGCACTTGGCAGAAGGTGTGTCGCCGGTTGCGCCTTACGCCCCACCGCCGCGGCGTGGCGTTGATGTATTCGGGGCATACCTCCCCGCCCAGCTCCTCGGCGATCCTCTTGGCCGCCCGGCCGAGCCCGGCCATATAGCCCAGGCGCCATAGAAGGCTCCGGTGCGGGTCTCGGCGAACGCTGCCCCGACGCGATGCCGATCGGTCGGGAGCGTCTTGGCCATCTTGCGCTGCATGCGAACCTACTTCCGCGATTGTTCAATGCAATGAGCCAGTCTAGAGAGGTTTGTTCAGAACATCGATTAGCTTACCTGCGGCCTTACCAAGCGCCGCTCATGCCGTGGATAGCCGCGCGCCCATTCGAAGATTTGCTACGCTTCGGGCGGTTGAGCCCCAAACATGCTCGCTGTTTTCTCGCTGTATTATCAGTGCGGATGACGGTCAGGGTATCATGGGCATCATTGAAGCCGACTTCGCCGCTCGCCGCATCGAGCTCGGCTTTTGGCTGGTCACCGCACTGCATGATGAGGAAGCAACGGCCGGCCCCAGCACTCTGCTCGAGCCACCTCAGCAGGATTGCAGGAGCGGTCCCCTAATTTTTTTTCAGGCAGGGGTTAAGGTTCGCTCGACCTTCCCGCGCAATGCGTGATTTGCATCTGGCCATCAGTGCAATACCCGGTCAGGCTCGGCCACAACTTTTCGGACCGATGCCAGAAAGCGCGCGTTATGCTCGACCAGGCCCAAGGGATCAGCCCAGAAATCCACGTCAGGCGGACGAAATCCTTGCAGCCGAAGCTCGGCATTGACCAACTCGACATGAGCAGCGATGCGCCGGATCGTCTCTATCGGGTCGGTGACATCGAGATACGACCATGGGTGTTCCTCGCCCAGGAGTTCCCGGTGCACATGCCACAGTACGCCATAAAGCTGTTCGACATCGCCCCGCAGCGAACCCGTCGAGAACAGTGGCACACCCTCAAACCGGGCTCGAAACCGCTCAGCATTTATGTAGGACAAGGTCATCAGATCCTCCCATGCCGGCATGGTTTTGGTCCGGATGGTAGTGGGGGCTTCGCCGATTCGCGCCGTGAGTGCGTCTTGTGCAGTGTTCGAATGGCCGGAGATGCGTACCGCCATGAAAGAGAGGTTGGACGGAGTCAGGTCGATCACCTATTGCCGGCTCCGCATGGCCTGGACAACAATAGGCTCGGCTTGAAGACCCCGGTCAAGCTCTTATGATCTCGCGGCGTCCCATAGCAGCAACTGCAAGGAGCCTATCGCATGCGCCTCGTTCTGACAGCCGTATTCATCGCCCTTGGCAGCGTGGCGGCGCAGTCGGCGCCATGGCGCTCTGATTTCTACACGATCGACCCCGGCACTTTTCACATGGCCGTTCAGTACGACAGTTCGGGGCTGTGAAACGGCGTTGAAGTTTGACCCCGGATCGGCGTGCAATATTGACCCCCTGACGGCGATGAGCTGATCCGACCTGGCGAAGCTGGTCGGGGTTGCGCAGCCGGGTTGGATCAGCGGGATTGGCTTCAGGCGCGGTTGTTGAAGCGCTAGCTGTCGTTGCCGGTTTCGACGATGTCGCAGTGGTGGGTGAGCCGATCGAGGAGCGCGGTGGTCATCTCGGCGTCGCCGAAGACCGTGGGCCACTCGCCGAATGCCAGGTTGGTGGTGACGATGACCGAGGTTTGCTCGTAGATCCCCAGCCTCACGGGGTCAAACTTGCACGCCGGAACATCCCGGCGCCAGAGCCCCTGGAGCAGACGAGCCGCAGCCCGAAACCGGCTATCGTTGGTCACGAGCACCTTGTGCCGTGCCAGTACCTATTCAGGCACCAGGGGCACGACCTCGAGCGCGCCCAGCGCCAGTGGGTCGAGGGGATTGGAGGGATCGTGGTCGGGATGAACGACACGAAGTGCGGTAGGATCTGGCGACATGAACGCTCCTTTCGCCCGTCACCATTGACGGGTGTGAAGGAGCTTCAGTCCGGCCGGCGAGAAATTGCGGGAGTGCCGAAGACGGAAGTTTCGCAGCCGAATACGGAAATCGACCTAAAATAGACATTATCTTTCAATGGCTTAATTCAGGATGGCGACACTGGCGACAATGAGCCCCTACCCTTACCCTTGCCCTGAGCCCACTGGAAGCGCCCGGCGGAGGAGCGGGAGCAGGAGACGCATTGGGGCTCGAAGGCTTGGCGGATCAAGAGCAGAAGCCCGCGAGGGCACTCAGAGCAGTTAGGGCAGAGCGCTCAGGAATATCCGAGCCAACCATACGTAGGCTCGAGGCTATGTCGGGGGAGCTTGCGGGCCACACAGGCACAATCCGCTCGATCCGCTCCGCCTTTGAGGCTGCCGGCGTCATTTTCATCCCCGAGAACGGAGAAGGCCCCGGCGTGCGCCTGGCTAAGGACTTGGGAACTGCGGTTTGATGCAGCCTGCGCAGAGCAGGCTGCTGCCCACGGAGATGCGGCGGCTGTAGCTGCTCAAGGCCGAGAACGGCCGGCTGCGGAAGCTGTGGGCGGACCTGTCGCCGGACAAGGAGATGCTGCAGGAGGCGATCGTGTTGATTGCCACTGAGAACTGACCCAGCAGGCTGGGATTTTTCCATCGAGATTTGACCCATGTGTGACCCTAGCCCCTCGTGGTTTGAGCGGGGGCGTGGAGTGATCGACATGGCATTGTTGAGCGTTATCCGACGCTGGCATTTTCGAGAGCATCTATCGATCCGGGAGATCTGCCGCAGGACCGGCCTGTCCCGGAACACCATCCGCAAGTATCTGCGCAGTGACACGGTCGAGCCCGCGTTCAAGGTTCCGGATCGGCCGAGCAAGCTCGATCCGTTGCGGACCGATTGTCGGGGTGGCTAAAGACCGAGGCGAACAAGCCCCGCAAGCAGAAGCGGACCGTCCTGCAGTTGCACGCTGACCTGGTGAGCCTGGGCTATGGCGGTTCCTACAACCGGGTGGCGGCCTTTGCCCGGGAGTGGAAGGCCCATCGGCAGCGGGAGATGAACACGACCGGGCGCGGGACCTTCGTGCCGCTGACGTTCGAACCAGGGGAAGCCTTCCAGTTCGACTGGTCCGAGGACTGGGCCATCATCGGCAATGAACGCACCAAGCTGCAGGTGGCCCATACCAAGCTGAGCTACAGCCGGGCCTTCGTCTTGCGGGCCTATCTTCTGCAGACGCACGAGATGCTGTTCGATGCCCATAATCACGCCTTCCGGGTACTGGGTGGTGTTCCCCGACGCGGCATCTACGACAACATGAAGACCGCCATCGACAAGGTCGGTCGCGGCAAGGAGCGGGACATCAACGCTCGCTTCCTGGCCATGGCCAGCCACTACCTGTTCGAGCTCGAGTTCTGCAATCCGGCATCAGGCTGGGAGAAGGGACAGGTCGAGAAGAACGTCCAGGATGCTCGTCACCGGCTCTGGCAACCAACGCCCCGCTTTCCATCGCTGGCCGCCCTCAACGACTGGCTGGAATCCAGATGCAAAGAGTTCTGGGCGCAGACGCCGCACGGGAAGATGCAGGGCGCCATCGCTGATCTCTGGGCCGAGGAGTTGCGGGCTCTGATGCCGGCATCCCGTCCGTTCGACGGCTTTATCGAATACACCAAGCGGGTCACCCCGACCTGCCTGGTTCACCTGGAGCGTAATCGCTACAGCGTCCCGGCATCCTTCGCCAATCGACCAGTGAGCCTTCGGGTCTATCCCGATCGAGTGGTGGTCGCGGCCGAGGGCATGGTCATCTGCGAGCATCGCCGCATCATCGACCGCTCACATGATCAGCCGGGGAAGACGGTCTATGACTGGCGGCACTACCTGGCCGTGGTTCAGCGCAAGCCCGGTGCCCTGCGCAACGGCGCGCCATTCCTCGAGCTGCCCGAGGCCTTCAGAACGTTGCAGCAGCACCTGCTCAAGAAGCCGGGCGGTGACCGCGAGATGGTCGACATCCTGGCCTTGGTTCTGCAGCACGATGAGGATGCCGTGCTCCTGGCGGTGGAGATGGCCCTGGAGACAGGCGTTCCAACCAAGACCCATGTCCTCAACCTGCTGCATCGCCTGGTCGACGGTAAATCCATCATGCCGCCGACCATACATGCCCCCCAGGCCCTGATGCTCACTAATGAACCCCAAGCCAATGTCGAACGATACGATGCCCTCAGGAGGGTGCATCATGCGTCATAATCCTGCCAGCGGGGCCATCGTCATCATGCTCAAGAGCCTCAAAATGCACGGCATGGCCCAGGCCGTCGGCGAACTCACCGAGGAGGGGTCGCCGGCCTTCGAAGCCTGCATCCCGATCCTGTCGCAACTGATCAAGGCCGAGACGGCCGAACGCGACGTCAGGTCCACGGCCCACCAGCTCAAGACCGCTCGCTTCCCAGCCTGTCGCGACCTCAACGGCTTCGACTTCTCCAGCAGCGAGGTCAACGAGGCCCTGGTGCGACAGCTGCATGGCTGCGACTTCCTCGAGCAGGCCAACAACATCGTCCTGGTCGGCGGCCCCGGCACAGGCAAGACCCATATCGCAACCGCCATCGGCGTGCAGGCCATCGAGCATCATCAGAAGCGGGTCAGGTTCTTCTCGACCGTCGAGCTGGTTAATGCGCTTGAACAGGAAAAAGCCCAGGGGCGCTCAGGGCAAATCGCCGGCAGGCTCGCCCACTCCGACCTCGTCATCCTCGATGAGCTGGGCTACCTGCCGTTCAGTGCCTCAGGTGGAGCCTTGCTATTCCATCTGCTGAGCCGGTCTACGAGCATACCAGCGTCGTCATCACCACCAACCTCAGCTTCAGCGAATGGGCTAGCGTCTTCGGCGACGCCAAGATGACCACCGCGCTGCTCGATCGCCTGACCCATCACTGCCACATCCTCGAAACCGGAAACGACAGCTTCCGCTTCAAGAACAGCTCCGCTCACCATCCCAAAGCCACAAAGGAGAAAGCCAGAACCTTGACCATCAAACCCGACCCGAAACATACCTAGAGGCGGGTCACTTCTCCGTGGAAATCCCGGGTCAGTTCTCGGCGGAAATCAATACCTTTTGTGCTCGACACGCCAAAGGTGCGGTTCTACGCAGGCGTTCCCCTAACCAGCTCCGATGCCTATCCACTCGGCGTGTTGTGCGTGTTCAACCCAAATCCCCGATCACTGACGCCCGAACAGCTGTCCAGCCTTGAGAGCTTAGCCGCTCTGGCAATTCATCACCTTGAGCTGCGCAGACAGGCGTCGATTGACCCACTGACTGGGACGCTGAATAGACCCACGATTTGCGCATCGCCCAACTGGAGATCAAAGAAGCGGTAAAATATCAGACCAATTTCGCAGTCCTAATGGTCGAGCTCGATCACTTCAAGTCCATCAAGTATACCTATGGTCACGGCACGGGGGACGCAGTTCTGGCTAGCCTGGGCCGCCATCTAAAAAGTGCCATTCGCGAGTCCGATTATGTCGGACCCTATGGCGGTGAGGAGTTCTGCATCATACTTCCCGGCGCTTCCCCTACGCTGGCCTTTTCGACAGCGTCTCGGATCCGCGCCACCATCGAGAGCGCAAGAGTCGAAGCATTGGCAAAGACGGCTTTACATTAAACAGCACATGCAAGGCGGGTTGACGGACAATTATGCGCCCAAATAATTCGCGACGCCATAGAAATGGCGTTACTAGATCGATTCGAATAGAAGAATTACGAATTATATAATTATTAAGTCCAAGTTCATTACAGTAATCAAATAAATAGGCGGCGAACGCCCATCCACATGTCAAAGGAGGCTTTTTATCGTCTGGCTTTCATCCTAGCGATCGCACGAAGGCCGCGATCGCATCGTTGTATGTCCGCGACTGTTCCATAAAGCCCATGTGGTTAACGCCTGCGATAATTGTAAGCTGCGCCCGAGGGGCAGTGGTCGCGATCACGACGCTGGCGTTAGGCTTGGTTACAATGTCCAGCTCTCCCGCGAGAACCAGCGTGGGTTTATTGAGGCCGTGCAGGGTCGCTGAAGCATCCCAACGGAACATGTCGAGGTTACCACGCGCAATGCTTCCAGGCGCGTTGCGCGTCGACAGAATGGTCGCGTGCTCAAGCTGGCTCCGTGTAACGAATTTCCCGAAACCGAATCTGCTCGCAATATGAGCCGACCCGCTCAAATAGCTCTGCCAAGCGAACAGCCAGGCCAGTGGTTGAAGCCCGATTGCGAGCCGTGACAGAGGTTCAATAAGGGGGAAGCGGATAGCCTGCGCCACTCGCGGCAAGATCATCGTTTTGAGCGGGTTCGTGTATGTCGTGTTAACTAGAACGGCCCCTCGCACGTAGCGATCTGCTAAGGCAGGGAAATCGCCGAATAAAGTCTGGATAGTCATCCCGCCCATGCTGTGCCCCACGAGGACAACAGGCTGGCCAAGGCTGGTCAGGAGATCGGCCAAGTCTGCCGCATAGTGATTTGGGCCGAGAGGCTGCCCGGAAACCGCGATGGAGCGCCCCAGCCCGGGCAGATCCCAGAGAACCAGTCGAAATTGGTCAGCGAGCTGCCGTTTAGCGTATTGCCAGACCGTGCTGTTGCAGGCCGCACCGTGCGTAAAGATGATAATCGGGCCATTTTCCGGGCCCACTTCTTCGACGAAGAGGCTGCTTCCGGTACTGCTGGCGATCTGTCTGCCGACACCGTGTTGGGCCTTGGTGGGCTCCTCTTGATCCGGCTTGGCTAGCATGAAGCGCCAGAGAAATTTGCCGCTCAATCCCCAAGCGAGCAGCAAGAGGCCAACCCAGAGGTGCCAGTCTTCCCGGGTGCGGATCAGAGCACCCTCGACCTGTACGATGTCGCCTTGGTACCATTGCCACAGCAGATAAGCTGAAGCGCCATAGACGGCTACCGAGAACAAGGCAAAGGCAAATCGCAATATAGCAAGCAGCGGCATGACGGGCTCCGAGGCCAAACGGGGTGCGTCACCCCAACCTCACTTACTGCCGCGAGTTCCTCCGCACCGAGCACGGCGAGTTCGAGAACTACCTTTCCGAAACCGCATCGACTACGTTGGCAGCGACCACTTCGACTAAAGGAAAATCGCTCTCACGAACGCAACGTGATCCACGCGGGCGCATGATCGCTGGCGCCCGGCCTGCCGCGGACGTCCCGATCGACACCGGCCGAGACCAGGCGACGGGCGACCTGCTTGCTCAGCAGCAGATGGTCGAGGCGCAGTCCCGCGTCCCGTTCCCAGCGCTGCCGCATGTAGTCCCAGAAGGTGTAGATCGTCTCGCGGGGGTGCTTCTTGCGCAGCGCGTCGGTCCAGCCTTGATCGAGCAGGCGCCGATAGAGGGCCCTGCTCTCGGGCTGCACGAGAGCGTTCTCGTCATAGGAACGGGTCGGGTAAATGTCCCTCGGCTCTGGCACGATGTTGAAGTCGCCGGCCAGCACCACCGGAAGCTTCATTGCCATCAGCTCGGCAGCCCTCGACATCAGCCGCTCGGTCCATGCCAGCTTGTAATCGAACTTGGGCCCGGGTCTCGGATTGCCGTTTGGAGCATAGAGCGAAGCGATGAGGATCCCGCCGACGGCTGCTTCGATATACCGGCTCTGCCGATCGGCAGGATCGCCCGGAAGTGACGTCGCCGTGACGATCGGCTCCGCGTCTCGAGCAAGGATAGCCACGCCGTTCCACCGCGGCTCACCCGTCCACATCGCGCCGTAGCCAGCCGCTTCGATAGCAGATGTAGGAAACTGCTCTTGGCGCGCCTTGAGCTCTTGGAGGCAAACGACGTCAGGCTCAGCGGCCTTGAGCCAGGCGAGCAGGTTGTCCAGCCGGCGATTGATGCCATTGATGTTGAAGGTCGCAATCTTCATCGCCGCCTGTCAGAGTTCCGCGCCTGTCTAGCCTTGAAGCAGCGAGGCACGGCTGCACTGCCGCCGCGCCCCGCCAACCCTTTCAGCGCGAAGCTTTGTACAGCTTAGCCGCGATTTCGTAGAATTCCTCGGGCGCATAGTCCGGCGTGAAAGCTGACGGTACGCCGACCAGCTGCTGAATCTTGCCGCCGTCGGGCATGCCTTCGATCACCTCTAGGGCTCCCGGAGGGTCATCAGGGAGCGCCACTTCGTCATTGGACCAGATGCCGGAAATTTCGCGGTAATCCTCAAGGCTCCAAGTGTAGAGACGTCGGTGCGAACCCTCATCTAGGTACTTCTGGCACTCGGGAATCTTGGCGAGCGGGATATTAGGGGTGGGCAGCATCTTCTCAATCTCGACGCCGGTCAGCTTCTTGAGCGCGAGGGCATACGAATGGGCGTGCACAGAACCTCGTACCAGCAGATAGCCGCAGACCTCCCGGCCGGTTGGATCGCTGACGGTCTCGTAGACTCGGAGCTTATGAAGGCGAGCACCACATTCCAGATGGAAGTTGTGCAGCAGGTCGAAGATGACATTGCCGGTGGTGGTGACAAAATCGTTGTTCCACGAAACCCCATTGGCGTTGACGGGCGTTGCGCCGCCACCATTCGACAGAAAAGCGGAAGCGAGGCGGATATCCTTCATGGCCTCATGAGGGGTTTTGGAAATGTCTCCGCCCGGCTTCCGGTCAGCGGCGGGCTTATCAGGTCCATTGTTGAGCATGGCGACGCCGTTGCTCACGAGTTCTACGTGGGCAAGCTCTTCAGCAGTGATTGAAGCCACGAGGCTATAAAAGGGGCGCAGTTTGTCCTTGCTGCGGAAATTGAAACTCTGGAACATGTAGTTTCCGAGCGTCGACATCTCGCCATACTTCCCTCCAAGTAGCTCCTGCAGTGCAGCGGCAGCATTGGGGTCTTGCTGGGCCGGCGGCGGAAGTTCCGTGATAAGTCGGTCGACACGCATAAACATTTCGAGGCACTCCAATGTGAGGTTCTGAGCCAACCTCCCTCCGTGCACCTCGTTCCTTCTCAACGATGGACAGGACGTCGCGATACGAGGGCGTCTGCGATCAGCGGCATGGATGAACCGACGCCGATGGAACGTGGGTGCCACGTCGAGGTTGAGCTTGGCCTGGCACGTCGGTCTGCGGGCTCAGGCAGCCAGTCGCTAGCAAGAGGTCAACATCGTGAAGCTTAAGGTTCCCGCCTCCGCCCCCCACACAGCACCGCTTAACACTTCCCGTGCGGGGAAGTTGCCGTTCGACCCGCATCCATCAGATGAGGAGCATCCCTATCGCGAACGTCGTCCCGGAGGCGCCCGCCCCCCACAAAATGGCGGAGATGCGCGTTTCCCCGGCGATGCTAAGGACGAGGAGAGAAGAAATGGGCCCCGCTAACCTGCAGCTGGCCGGGCTATGCCTCGCTCTGGACGGAATCTGCCGGGCGCTCGTCGATAACGGCGCATTGCCACGCCAAGTCCTCGTGGATGCTCTGACCAAGGCCGAGAGTTCGGCATTGGCGGAACCGCGCGATCTTTCGGACGCGCATCGCGATGCCATCTGCTTCCCAATCCGGCTTCTGCGAACTGGCCTGAATAATTCCCATGGCCCGACGGACTTCGCCGCTCTGGCAACCCAGGTGGGGCGCGAAAAGCCTGAACGACAGGCAATTGTCGCTGGCAAGGAGCCGGGCGATATCCTGGCTGCGGCTGATCATCTGACCGAAGACGAACGGCATTTGGTCGCCCGGACCATCGAGGCAGAGCGCGATGCCTGACAGACCAGCTGGACGCTAGTCCGGCCATCCTGCGAGCAGGACGTCGGTCGTCGTGGTAATGACTTGCAGCCCGAAGCGGCTCTCATAAATTCTAATCATGGCGTCATGCGTTTCGTCGGCGGAACTGCAAAGTGCATCGATCGGCAGAACGATGCGGTATCCCAGATCAAGGGCGCCCAGCACAGTTGCGAGCACGCAGACTTCTGTTTCTCCTCCTGTTACCACCAGCGTCCGGACGCCCTGTCGCCTCAGTCCTTCGTGAAGCCGACCCCCGTGCCAGGGCGAATAGACCGGCTTGTCGAAAATGCGCGCCGGAGGCACCAGCCGTTGGAGGGCCGGCAACAGATCGAGGAGCTCCGGGTGAAGCGCTTCCCGTGTCATCGATCGCCAGTGACGATAATAGTCTTCCCATGCCCCCATGCTCTCCTCGGGCCGCGCGGGCGGAATAAACCTCGTAAATACGGTTCGGGAGGGGTGCGCTTCCGCCAGTGCGGTCACTGCCGGAGCTACCCGCGCCATCCAGGGGGCGTGCCACTCCGTGTCCTCTGCGAACATGCGCTGCATGTCGACGCAGATATGAAAGGCGAACGTCACCGATGCCACCGACCGTTGGCCGGAATCACGCCTACCGAATGAGCTTCATCCGGCAAGACCATTAGGCAGGATGACATCGGGGACAAGGTTGATTTCTCCCATCCCTCCGTCGCGCCAGTGGGCACGGATGCCGAGGCGGCGGGCGTTTCCTCGACCAACGCTGAGCTGCAACTTCCGACACACAGCATGCCCTCCGGAACGGTCCACGCTGCCCGCGCTGCCGATCCTAGTCTGTCGCGAAGCGTTTTCCCGCTGCGATATGTGCTCATGGCGCTACTGCTTGTCGCTGCGGCTTGTGATCGTCTCTTCGCCGCTCAGCCAGCGCCCAGCCGGTCATTACGGCGGCTGAGCACGGGCTTGAGCGCGTCCTCGTCGCTGTCGGCAATGAATTGTGTGTGCGAGGGCTCGGGCGTCGGGATTCCCTCGAGCGGATCGCGCACCTCTCGAACCGCGTCGGCAAGGGCCTGTGTCTCTTCATCCTCGCGAGGATTTCCGCTAACGAGTGCCGCCGCATCGGTGGCGGGCATGTCGAATTCCTGGGCGAGGAATGCCGCGTCGCGCTGGGATTTTTCCGTGCCGGTCATGGTCGGTCTCCTTGTGGCCTCGCCCGGAGAACACCCAGAGGAGCGGCCAGTTCCTTCTGGAACCAGCGCGCCCAAGCGAGATTGGTTCACACCGACAACCTTCCAGGACCGATCCGATGAAAGCCCTTTGCTGGCACGGCAAGCATGACGTGCGCCTCGATACCGTCGACGACCCCAAACTCCTCCACGCCAATGATGCGATCATAAAGGTCACGGCCTGCGCCATCTGCGGATCCGATCTTCACCTCTATGACGGGTTCATGCCCGGTATGGAATCCGGGGACGTGCTGGGCCATGAAACCATGGGCGAGGTGATCGAGGTGGGCCGTGACGTCACCAACCTCAGGCCCGGCGATCGCGTGGTGGTGCCCTTCAACATCTCTTGCGGGGAGTGCTTCTTCTGCCAGAAGGGCATGTTCTCCCTCTGCGATCGCACCAACCGCAATGCCGATGTGGCGCGCAAGGCCATGGGACATGCTCCGGCGGGGCTGTTCGGCTATTCGCACATGCTGGGGGGCTATGCCGGCGGGCAGGCCGAATATCTGCGCGTGCCTTATGCCAATGTCGGGCCGATCAAGGTGCCCGACGAATTGACCGACGAGCAGGTGTTGTTCCTCTCAGACATCTTCCCCACGGGCTACATGGCCGCCGAAAATGCCCAGATCGAGCCGGGCGACACGGTGGCGATCTGGGGCTGTGGGCCGGTGGGCCAGTTCGCCATCCAGTCCGCCTGGCTCTTGGGCGCAGGCCGGGTGATTGCCATCGACAATGTCCCCGAGCGGCTGGCGATGGCCGAGCGGCACGGGCACGCTGAAACCCTCAATTTCGACGAGGTCTCGATCCCCGAGATGCTCTTCGAGATGACGGACGGGCGGGGCCCGGATCGCTGCATCGACGCCGTGGGAACCGAGGCCCATGTCGATGCCTCCCCCGATTCCCTGCTCGACGCGGCCAAGAAGGCGATGATGCTGGGCACCGACCGCCCGCATGTACTGCGCGAGGCGATCATGGCCTGCCGCAAGGGAGGCACCATCTCGATGCCGGGCGTTTATGTGGGGTTTCTCGACAAGGTGCCGATGGGCGCGTTCATGAATAAGGGCCTGACGCTCAAGACTGGACAGACCCATACCCACCGCTACCTCAAGCCGCTGCTCGACATGGTGGTGCAAGGCAAGGTGGACCCTACTTTCGTCATCACCCATCGTGCCGGGCTCGAAGATGGCCCAGAGCTCTACAAAACCTTCAGGGACAAGAAGGATGGCTGCATCAAGGTGGTCATGAAGCCAGCTTAAGGTGACTGCCCGGTTGGAGCGTTAGAAACCTAATCGTGCGCTCGTTGCTCCATATCCGGTCAGTGGGGCCTCAGCCGCTCGGCCAGGTTTCGCACCTCCTGATGCAGCTGCTCGACCTCCCAGACGATGCGGTCTCAAATGCTCTTGCCCTCGCCCAGATCTTTCTCGACCAGCCTGTTGATTGCCTCGAGAGCCGCAGCCAATTGCTAGACGGCCTTGCTGCCTTGGGCGAGCGCCGTGATCTCCGCTTGCCCGCCGCCGCCGCTGGTCAACGTAGTGCAGTCTTTTTGCTCCGTGAGGTGCTGATAGTCTGAGCAACCCGCGGTACAGCTTTCGGAGAGTGAGAGGCTGAGGCAAAGGACAAGTGTCCGATCTTGCTTTCGAACCTCTAGAGACTACCGCGTCGGCACTTTCCCGCTTAGCTACAGATCGCAGTTCGCGTCTGGACCGCTTCGTGGTGGGCCATGGCATCATCCGCAAGTTCGAGCAGGCTCTAACGAGATAACGATAGGAAACATTATGCTCAAGCGCCGCCGGGCCGAGAACGATTACAATGCCCGCTGGCAGGTCATGTGTATGGCGGGCTTTGCTGTTGAACGCATGGCTTTTCTGTTCCGAAACCTTGCCAAGCGGGCTCGCAGAGCCGGATTACCCTAGGTTGGTCCTAGCCGATTCCTGCCACGCCGGCTCACCTTGCCGCGCTAACAGGCCTATCGTCAGTCCATGCGAATCGCACGTTCCCGTTGCTGCCCTACGCACCAGCGCCGCATCAAAAATAGAGCTGCTCGAATCTAGTCCCTTAGCTGACGCTACGTTTGGAGAGTATAAAAAGGGCGAGCGGCGCCTCACCCATCCGCGTTCCTCGCGCTGGTTCACGGCGAACGCCGCAAGCAGGTCGACTCGGCGCCCTTTTAGAAGGACTTTCAGCACCGACGAACGGGAAACTTTTCCGTCGCTTGAGGCTTGTTCAAGCATCAGAAGATGGAGGCCGACATGTCGATTCCTGTGAGCCCTGCCGAACGCCAGCCCAGGGGTGACCATAACCGCCGGCTGTCATTGGGCATGGAGCCCGATGCATTTGCCGCTGCGGCAGGCATAACCGTTGATGAGCTGCGCGGGTACGAGTTGACGTCCCCAGATCACCGCTACAACCCGGAAGTAGCCCGCCGTTCCGGCGAGACGCTCGATCGGCTGGAAGCACATCCCCCGGACACTCAGCGAGTAGAGAACTGAGCGGCACACATTGCCTCAGGCTTTGGCTCAGACCAAGTAGGGGACCGGCCCTTGACCCGGACGTCATGAATGTAGGCTCTCCGTGGCCCCCCTAGCCCATGGCAACTGTAGGGCCTGCTGTATGTTTCCACTGCCTAAAGAGCAATGATGACCGAATTGACCGAAGAGGAAGCAGAGGCCCTTGCCCGCTTCGATGCCCCAGCCAAGCCCGTGGAAGTTGACCCCATGGTGTATGCAAAACTTCTCTCTATGGGTCTTGTTGAGCAGCATGAAGGCGGTCCATTCATTACTGCTACCGGTGTAGAGATTCTCAACCGCAAAGCCCTTGATGATGAATTGGACGCCGAACTCGAACAGACATTCCCCGCGAGCGACCCGCCGAATCTTACCCGGCCGGATTGATGATTACCGGACGAAACTTTTGCCGCCGCCAGTCCCGGAGCGCTTGACGGGCTCGAGGGAGTCGAGGCCATGCGCTAGGCAGGTGACCGGTTCGGCATCAAGCCGCGCTCTGGTGGCGCTGGGTTTGCCCCAGCTCGGAGGAAAGGGCCGGCTCGACTGATCCGTCTGTCTTGATCAGCCCATGGCTCCACCGGTCACGCGAGCCGGGCCGATTCCAAGGCGGGCAATCGATGATCGGGTACCACCACATGCCGACGATGTGAGCTCCCGTGCTGGCCGCAGTGCTACCGCGGCACGGACATGCTGGAGCCAGTGGGCCTTGTTGAAACCCGGGAAGCGTCGATGCTGTTCCCGATGCCCGTCGTGCTAACTGGTCTCGGCGACCATCACTGGCTTGCCGTACCGGCGCCAGGTATTGAGCAGGACCTTGCCAAGGGAGGTGCGGGCCGTATGCGGGTAGTAGTTAACCCCCACGACATCAACGAGGCCGGCAGCAACAAGGCGGTCCGTCGCAGCGAACTGCCTGTCGTCAACACCCACGACGGGGTCGGTGGTCAGCACCTTCACACCGGGATGATGATTCTTTGCGGCGCGCGCCATCGTTAGCGCCAGATCGATTGCCGAGACCTAAGGCATGCCAGCCAGCATGGGGTAGATCACCGGCTCATTGACCGGGCAGATCCAGAAAGGCTTATTGATCGGAGCAGCCTCAGCGCAACGACGGGCATGAACGACAGGATCAGGCGGCGGGTCGAGGGGACCGTGGTTGGGATTGACGACACGAAGGGATGAGGGATGTGGCGACATGAACGCGCCTTTTGTCCGTCGCCATTGAAGTGTGTGAGGGAGCTTCAGGCAGGCCGACGGGAAATTGCGGGATAAATGTAATGGGGGAACGGCGAGGAGAAGAGCGACGCGATAGCGGCTTCGAACCCATTTGACCCGACGTTTCAAAAATGGCTCGGGAGACGACAAGGTACTGATCGGCTGCCCACCTAGTATTTCGGAACAATACGCCTCCAACAGCGAATTTCGCACTCCGCGTGGGAAGCCAATGGGGTGCAACTTGGCGACGCCGGCGGCCGAAGCAATGCGTCTGCCACTACCCGCCGACCATTAGATGGTGTCTGAAATTAGCCGGCCGCGATCAAGTACCACCTTGCGGGTGGTTAGTTCATCGAGCAGTCTCTCGTCGTGCGAGGCCAGCAGTAGACACTCGCTTTGATCGGCAAACCTCAAAAGCCGCTCTCTAGCACGGTCGTGAAAGTCCTTGTCTGCGACGCCCAGCCATTCGTCGAGGATTAGGATATCAGCGGGCTCAATCGTGCTCATGGCAAATTGGAGTCGGCTAAGCATCCCAGGCGAGTAGGTGCCGACAGGAAGGTCAAAGAAGCCGCCGAGTTCGGCAAAACTCTCCACGCTTGAAACGTATTCGGCCAGGGTGGTCGCCCTCAGTTCCAGCAAGCCATACCGCATCTTGGCGTTTTGCCTGCCCGTCAGCGCCGGCAAGGTTCCAGCTCCGATTGTGATCAGCGGACGAACGCTTCCACTGACCCGGACTGATCCGCTATCCGCCGGCAGCAATCCGCTGATCAGCCGTAGAAGCGTGGTCTTTCCGCTCCCGTTGCTGCCTAAAATGCCAACACGCTCCCCACGCCTCATGGTGAAATCGATGGAGTTGAGGGCCAGCAGGAAGCTTTGGCGCCCTCTGACGACCAACCGTTCATCGTCAAGCGAACTTGCGTTCACACCCTTCAAGGGAATTTCCACGGAGCATCCGCGGATTTCCACAGCGATGTCGGGCCTTGGCTCCACCGTTACGCGATCCATCCGTAGATGATTTGTCGTCGATTGCGGCTGAAGGTCAGTGCGGAGGCGAGCAAGCCTACAAAGGCGGTACCTGCACAAGCCGCGATTGAGCCTAAAGGAATCGAGCCGGTGAGCAGAGGAGCTCTGATGGCTTCCACCAAATGATAAACGGGGTTCAGCTCATATACGAGGGAGTGGGCGCTTAGACGTTCAGGCTGCCAGAGTATCGGGGTAATGAGGTAAATGGCCATAAGCATCTGCGGGAGCAGGCCACGGAGCAGCCGGACCCGGTCAAAAATGAACGACAGCGGCACCGCCCAAGCAATCACGGCCACCGACGTTAAAAGAACTCCAATAGCCGCACCAAGGTAGTTTGCGTTGAGCAGAATGGCGGGCGAAATAATTGCGACAACAAGAGAGGCAGCCGCAAGCTTCAGTACAAGGTTGATAACCAGCCCATAGGCCGAGACCAAATGAACAAGGGACACCGCCAGGTTAGGGAAGGACAGCAGCCGGGCCGATTTCTCGTTCGCGTAGGCGGCCTCCGACACCACGGATGATATAGCTTGCCAGATTGGGAAGGAAATGGCGAAGAAGGGAATGAAGACATCTATCCGCTCGCCGAAAACGAGCGCCATTACGCTTCCCAAAACGATGGTGTAGACGATGACGGAAACGAATGGGGCGAACAGCCCTAGGCCTGACGTACGCCGCATCTCAGCGACCTCTGCGCTGTAGAGCGACCATGCGAGCTTCCTCTGCCTGTAGAGCACTGCCAAGTCGGACCAGAGGGTTCGCTCAATCCAGCGGTCTGAGTTGCGGGCCGAGGTGTTTTGTTCCCGTTGCGATTTCACGAGGCTTAGCACTCCCACGGCCTAGCTCTGTGGCCGGTCGTTTCTAATGCAGCTAACGGGTGAATGACGCGCCACCAATCCCTCGAGGACTAAAATCCATCGTTTCAGCATCAGCAAGCCGATAAGCCTAACGCCAAGACAAATCGTCCAGGCTGCTATAGCTTTTCCACTTTGAGCCGAGCCGATGGGATCTCATGTCGCTATCACAAAATGCAGACGCCACGGATGTCGTCGACTCGGATGCTAGGCCCAGCGCGCCCCCAGGCGACAAGCTCCGCATTTGTCACATCGCTGCGACCACCGAAGGCGGCATCTGGGTTTATGAACAGCTTCGGGATCTTCGAGACCGCTTCGGGCATGACGTCTCAGTGATCCTGAACGGAGATGCCGGCACACTGGTGGACAGGTTCAAGGCCGCGGGAATTCCGGTTCTTGTTGCCGACTTCGAGTATCTCAGTTCATCTGATCTCTTCGCCCTGCCAAAGAAGATATTGCGCTTGGCCAGCCTGCTTCGGCGTGAGCGGTTCGACATCGTGCAAACCCATCTTTTTCACTCGATGGTCATCGGACGTTTCGCAGCGTGGTTGGCTGATGTGCCAGTTCGTCTGTCCATGGTGGCTGGCCCGTTTCACCTAGAGGCTTACACGTCAAAGTGGATCGATGGCTCGACCCAATGGATGGAAACCGCCCTGATCCCGTCCTGCGAGTTCACTCGGTCCATCTACAAATCCATGGGTGTCGAGGAGGATCGCCTCAAGCTCATCTATTATGGCCCTGACGAAACCAAATTTGATCCTGATGGCCATCAGGCGGTTCCGATTAGGGAGCAGTACGGTTGGCCGGACGACACTCCCCTCATCGGCATGGTGGCCTATTTCTACGCTGAGCTAGGGGCCAACCGTTGGACACCTCCGATAGCTCACGGCCGGTCCATTAAATGCCAGGCCGACTTGATCAATGCTATGCCGGCTATCTTAGCGCGCGTCCCGAACGCCAAGCTGGTCTTTGTGGGCTCCGGCTGGGGTGAGCCCGGGCAGCAGCACCTTTCGAACATGAAGAACCTGGTTCGGGAACTCGGACTGGACGACAGTATCAAGTTCTTTGGCTACAGCTCCGATATACCCGGCATCCTCAAGAGCCTTGATGTGACGGTGCAAGCCTCGCTCAGCGAAAATCTCGGGGGCACCATAGAAGCTCTACTCATGGAATGCCCTATCGTCGCCACTCGTGTGGGAGGTTTGGTGGATAGCGTGGTTGACGGGAAGACCGGGGTAGTCGTGAACCCGTCGGACCCTCCTGACCTTGCTCGCGGAATCCTCGAGCTCTTGACGGACCGCGAGAAAGCCAAACTCCTTGCCGCCAATGGACGGCGCTTAATGGAGGACCGATTTACCCTGCGGACAACCGTCGAGAAGGAAGACGCGCTATATCGGTCCTTGAAGGCGAAAGCTGCGGGGGGCTATCGCCTTCACGTCAGTGCGCTTCGCGGGATTATCGGAGGCTTCGTTTGCGCCTATTTGGCGGGCAGGTATTGGCTTTTTGATCTCCGGCTTCTTCCGGCGCTCGATGCCGGTTGGCGCCCTTGGCATTTCCACCGAACCAGAAGTCGCATCGCTGGCGCTCTCCGACGATTGCAGGGTCGATCAACACACGCGGCTTCAACATACCAGCCCGACGCTAGGACCGATCCCGTTTCAGGCGGTCCGATTGTTTCGCCCATGCGAATGGCCCTCTATCGATTCTATGCGTGGGTCGGCAGAAGAAAGCTCGGTTGGGGCATTCGGAAGCGCATCAAGGACCTTTTCCGCCAGTGATGGGGAAAAACGTGTCACAGGAGGTCAGTGATCCGAGCCCAGGAAATTGGACCGGTGTGAGGTAGAGTTTCCGCACAAGCTTGTTGGGGCTGGAAGGAGCGGAGAACGATGAAGGCATCGCAGTTTTCGGACGCACAGAAGGCCTTCATTCTTAAGCAGGGGGCCAAGGGCGTGCCGGTTGCCGAGATCTGTGGAAGGGCGGGATTCGCCAGGCGACCTACTTCAACTACGAGAAGAAGTTCGACGGGCTGCTGCCGACGGAGATGCGGCGGCTGAAGCAGCTCGAGGACGAGACTGGTCGGTTGCTCGATCGACATGCCGTGAGCCTGATGCGCTGCAACAGACATCAGTGCGCCTGGTCCCGGCTTCACTAGCGTGACGAGTCGGTCAATCTCATAGCCATGCTGGTCGAATACGATCCCGGCAAACTGAACCAGATGAGGTCGAAAGGGATGGGTCAGAGCGAGGTGGTAGCGCGGACGGTCTGTCGTTTCAGTATCAAAGGCGAGGTACATAGGCTTTCTTTCCTTGGTTCAGAGCCAAGAAAAGGGATGGCGTTGGTATCGGCGCCCGTGACCGAGGTGCCTCAGAGGGATCCTGGTGCCTCCTAGCCACTGCTTCCTTACCCATTCGCTTCCAGGCCCGCTTGAACGCAGGCGCGCCCATCGGTCCGCAGCGCGGCGGAGGACCCGATGGGATGCTGCCGGGAGTAGAGCGGGCGCGGAAGCGTGCCCGCTAACACCAACCTCTCTCCGACATCCAGATCGACCCTGGTGTGGATCTACATCGCGGCGTCACTGAGCAAACCGCCCGACCGCGCGGCGCGCGTTCGTGGTGTTATGGGGGGGGGTGATGTGTGGGTGTGAGGTGACCCCGGGGGGGGTATCAAGAAACCTCCACCCATTCAGGTGTGGAAACTGGTCTCAGACCTACCGGAGAGGTTCCCAAACCCCGCAGGATCGAGTCGTTAGAGGGCACGATCGCCCGGGAGCCAGTGGAACCAAGCTGGAACGGCATTGATAGAATGTTGTGTGGACGGTTAGGCTTGACCTGCCGCAGCGGTCTCGACTTGGCGGGCCGTCAACCGGTGGATTGCCCTGCTGCGGCTGGCCGGTGCGGAACTCTGTCGCTTCACATCTGCCTGTCGATCAGCCACCTCACAAGCCACCTTATAATTCTGGTCTGGGCGGCAATCTCTCCGTCAAGGATCAAGCTTTCTAGGGTCAGCCCTCGGAGACGCTCGGCCAGGCGACCGAACCGCGCGGTCCAATCATGACCGTTTCGGGTGAAAATCCTCGCGTCGCCATCACGCAGATGAACCTGAGCACGATATGTGGCCGACCTCTTCGGATTTCTCACGACAGAGCCGAATGCCGAAGTGGCGCCGATCCATCCCAAGGCCATGCCGGTGATCCTGACGTCCGAAGCCGAGCGCAAAACCTGGATGACAGCGGCGTGGCCCGAGGCGAAAGGGTTGCAGCGCCCCCTGCCGGACAGCAGCCGGATGATCGTCGCAAGAGGGAGCAAGGAAGATGGACGCACATGACGAATTGATCCGGCAGCTGCTGCCTGACTATCAGGTCCTTAAGGTCAAGGCTGACTGGACCAAGGCGACGCCCGAAGAGCATCAGGCAGCGCGGGCGTTTCTGGCGGCTTGGGACGCTCAGATCATGGCTCAGTCCCATGACACCAACGCCGCAGGTCGCAGAACCAGCCCATAGTCCGGGAACAGCATCTTACCGGCACTGAGGGAGCTCTTCCCATCGTGTCGTATATCGGGGTGACCGACGCTCGAATTTCGTTGAAAATGCGGTGCGTGTGACGCCCATGGCAGCGGGAAACACCGTCGCCCGCCCCCATCGTCTGTTGGCTTCATCCAGCGCCTGCATAATTTTGCTGGCCTTGTCTTGGTCGAGGGTGTCGAAAAGGGCGCGCTGACGGTCCGCTGGCCGGACCAAGTCATCAGTGATGATGCCGGCCTTGCTATATCGGTAGCCAGATCTCCAGAGCTGATCGACGGCCCTGCGGCTGGCTTTGATGAGTTGCAACGTGTCATTAGTCGCCTCGGGGAGGTCGACGGTCATTGACACGTTGCGCTGGGGTTCGTTGTCTGCGAACCGACTGGTGTGCATGAAGACCGTGACATGGTCGGTGGCCAGACCATGCCGACGCAGTTTCTCGCCCAGGCGGGTGGCGTAGCCAGCCACGGCCTGTTCCATGGCGAGCTTGGTCGTGACCCGCTCGCCAAAGGATCGGGTCACCGCGCACCCCTTCCGCACCGCCGGCACGTCCTCAAGAGGCAGACAAGGCTGACCGTTGAGCTCATAGACGATGCGCTCGCCAACAACCGTCATCAGCTCCCTGGCTCGGCGCGGGTCGAGATCTCGCATCTGGTCGGCGAACGCAATGCCGATTGAGCCCAGTTTGATCTGGTTAGCCGGCCCAACGCCCCAGACATCGCCGATGGGAAAATTGGCCATGACACGAGCTCTCTCATCGGGATCTGTCAGGTCCAGAACGCCATCGCTCAGCTTTTTGGCCGCCTTGTTAGCGAGCTTGGCCAAGGTCTTGGTAGGCCCGATGCCGACGCAGGTTGGAATGCCGGTCCAGCGCCTGATCGTTGCGCTTAGGTCCTTGGCCCATGGCATCCGATCGCCAGGCGGAACATCGGTGACGTCGAGGAAGGTCTCGTCGATGGAGTAGACCTCTGTCCTAGGGCTGAAGGTCTCGTAGATCTCATTCATGCGGCGAGACATGTCGCCATAGAGCGCATAGTTGCTCGACAGCGCCACCACGCCCTCGCGCTCGCACAGTGACCGTATCTTGAAGTAGGGCGCGCCCATCCTGATACCAAGGGCCTTGGCCTCGTTGGTGCGGGCGACCGCGCAACCATCATTGTTGCTGAGCACAATTACCGGCCGGCTTTCGAGCTTGGGATCGAAAACCCGTTCGCACGAGCAGTAGAAAGAATTGCCATCGATCAATGCGAAGGCTGTCATTTCTTGAGATCTCGGATAGTGGCCGTGACCACACCCCACACCGACACCTCTGTTCCCGCTGAAATCAGGAATGGCGGCAGTTTGGCGTTCTCGTTTTGCAGGACGAGCAGCCCCCCGCGTCGGTAGAGGCGCTTGAGCGTCGGCTCGCCATCGATGATCGCCAACACGATCGAGCGGTGCTTGGGTGCAATGGATCGGTCGACGATAACCACATCGCCTGGAAAGATTTTCACATCGATCATGCAGTCGCCAACCACCCGCCAGAGGAAGGTCGCGGCAGGATTTTGAACCAGCACCTGGTTCAGATCGATCATAGCCTCGATGAAGTCATCGGCCGGCGACGGAAAGCCTGCATGCACTGTGCGCCCAACCATAGGTAAGCGCATGCTGATAAGCGTCGAGATCGCTACCGGCATGCGGTGGGGTGCAAGAGTGGCGGTGAGGGACATGCAGTCTCCGGACAACGATTCCTTTCAGCATGGGCGAGAAATTCGAACAAAACAAGAACGCAGTTGCACGGGGTTCAGCGCTTGGCAGCACGCTGCAGCGGCCGCGGGGCTGCTAGGGATTTTCAGCTAGGAGGCGCACTTCGATCGACGTGCGTAAGCGCACTTGACGCTCCGCGGAATGCCCGCACGAAGTGAGGCAGCCAAGGCGATGGTTGGGCCAGTTCAACGATCGTCTCCCAACCCCGACAGCAGGCTGGATATTATTTGTTCATAGATGGCGTTGCACATTCGACACAAATCAAATTGGGTAACGCTATCATTCATCCCATGCGTTGACTCTATGTGATCCAATTCAGAAAGTCCGATGACTTCAGGGCAAAGGGGATTCTGATGAAGACCATTCTCATGGCAACAACTGCACTGGCGATGAGCGCCTCAGTAGCAATGGCTGCCGATTTTCCAATTTACAATCCGATCGCTCCAGCTCCGGCGGCTTATGATTGGACCGGCTTTTATGTCGGGGTTAATGCTGGCTATGGCGGTGGCAATTTCAATTACCCGGTCAGCATCGACCTGATCGTGCCCGACGGCTTTGAGGACCTCGACATCGATGAGCAGGAAGAGTTCCTCGATGATCTGCCGTTGGGAATCGGGGAAGGCCTCGATCCTGAGACCCTAGAGGGCGGGGACGTTATCTCTCTGGCGACGGGCAGCGCGGACCTGACGGCTGGCGGCTTCGTGGGAGGACTTCAGGCCGGTTACAACTTCATGGCGTCTGAATCGATTCTCCTCGGCATCGAGGCAGACATCCAGGCCAGCTCCATCTCCGGCACCGTTACCGCCAGCATCGACACACCCGTATCAACCGATCTCTTAAGTGCAGGGACCGACCTCAATTGGTACGGGACGCTGCGGGCCCGTGCTGGCATGACCCATGACCGGTTCCTTGGATATGTCACCGGTGGTGTGGCCTACGGGCAGACGACCTCTGCGATCAGCCTTCTTGGCACGGAAATCGGCAGCGTTGAGAACGACCTCTGGGGCTGGACTGTGGGCGCAGGCTTTGAATATGCCGTTACAGACCAGATCTCGCTCAAGACCGAATATGGCTATGTCGATCTTGGCACGGCCGAACTTGTCTCGGGCACGCTTCTCGGCGGTGGTGGAGGAGAGGGTTCGATTGACGGGACGCTGAGTTCAGCCGTCGCGTTCCACACCGTGCGGGCCGGCCTCAACTTCCACTTCTAGATGTAAACCGGGCCCTCGACATGCGGCCGGGGGCCTCGTCTGTTTTGTACCGGTGCGATGTTCGCACGATATAACGAACAATGCCCTGTTGATGCGGTAGGCCTGCTCGAACTGATATGCATCCAGCACCTGCTCAAGTTCAATGAGCTTGTAACCTTTGTTCTGTGACTGTTTGGGGGAGAAAAAATGTCGCAGCACTTGTGCATGCAAATCATTGCATCGCCTGACGTTCAGATTCTGGAACTGAGCTGTGACGCGTGTGGCAGTCAACAACTCGCGCATCGAGGATTAAATTTGTGTAGCACCGAGCCCCCAATTGATCGATAAACATCAATTTCGGACCGGACGAATGCACAGTCTCACTAGGACCTGTCCTCGCCTGCGCGTAGATTCTAGGATTGTAGAGCGTTTCCGCGTCCCAAGCCTCCGAGAGATGACGTTGTAATAGGCCTGTTAGGTCATCATGTCTGGCTCGGCGAAGGCCTGAAGCACGTCTTCAGGCACCAGAACTTTCATTATCGACAATCATGGCTCTAAACAAACTGATGTTTGGGTGAGAATTATCGAATGCGTCAGGAGCAAAGGCAACTCGTGGGAGCGGTCGGGGAGACCGGTGACGAAGGGGGCGACCGACCGAGGCCACGACAGCGCAGGCAGGAGAAACCATCTGCAGCTAAGACGACGCGATCACCGCACCCAATCATGCGCATGGCCCAGCCAGAGATCAGCCAGCACCGGAGCGTAACGGCTGCAGGTGGGGATCAGCCCAGCACGCAGCACTTCACTGCACAGGTCTACTTTAAGATCGTCGTTACGGTGACTCTGCTGTGCGGCCTGATTGTCGCTGCCACGCATTTTGCGTAGTGCAATGCCGTGAGGGCCACATTTGTGAATGCCCTTGAGGGCTAAGGGCTGTGTTTCGGCGTGCAAAATCTCGATGGAAAATCTCGGCCTACTGGGTCAAGTCTCACGGGCGATCAACAATCGTGCCTTGCCGAGTCAGCCGATTCTACTAATGGGTAAAGTTGCCGGCTCACCTTTGAGCGCCAATCAAGAGCTTCTGGATCACTTTGAAGCTGCGGCTATCAGCGGACGTAAACCTTGGGTTTGTCAGGCAACATGTCCATGGCCACCTTGTAAGCTTCCGCTAAGCGGACGTCGTTGTCACGTTCATTCCAGCTATGGTTCAATGCCTGGAATGAAGCTCTTAGGCGGCCAGCGAACTCCTCGTCGACAACCTCCCCGATAATCGATAGCCCCAATCCACGCTCTGCTGCCTGCACATACCCGAACGCCGCGACCGCCGGAAATCTCGATCGACGGGTACCCGAGACGATAGCACTCAAGATTAGATACGTGAGAGTCTGGAGGAACATGGCGGCATGCGGCGCAGACATGCGCTCAGTGATCTCCCGCACGGCGCCGCAGACGCCCGCCATATCCATCATTCGCTTCTGGCTGGCGGGGAAAACAGTCGTCGGGTACAGTAGCCGCTCATGATCGGAGTCGTAGGAGCGGTATGATACATCGTGCGGAAACTTGTGCAGGGAGAACAGCTCGTAGAGGCCATGAGCGCTATCACGGACGACCTGCAGCCCTCTAGTCTGCCAGAAGAGGTCTTCCTCTTGTTTCACTAGCACCCGCAGGGTTTTCACTAACGCCTCAAGCTGCTCTAACAGGGGGTATTCTGTACGCACATTGTCGTAGTCATTGGTGTGCAGCCCAGGGTGATCCACTTCCAAGTCGCCAGGAGGCTGGGGCGGGCTGCTCGCCGCAAAGTGTGTGAGGCACGCGAGTTCCATCATGTCGACGACGGCGGTGACACGATCGACGATGAACGAATTGGATTTATAATAGTCCTGCCCGTTCCTCTCTACTGTGTCGTACGGGCGGTCTGCGATGGAGGTCTCGAGGTTAATGAAGCGCAGCAGGCTACCCGCCTCGGCCCAGTAGTAATTTTGGAGACCATCGCGGTCCAACTCACGGAATTTCCGCTGGGCTTCGAGATGCGATTTTGAGGAAGCTCTCATTGCCTCAAATATCTCGTCGAACTTCCCGGGCATGCGGCTCTTCCAAGTAGTAATTTTTAACGATCGCAACTGATCGTCGACCTGGCCTTGTAACTCGCGGAACTTAGCAATTTCAGCCTCCCACTTCTGGGCGCGAGCAACGATTAGGCTTCGGATCGGATCCAAGTAATTGGCAGCGAACTGGTCGTCCCAAATATCGTCTGTAGCATAGTCCGGCAAGTATTTTTCAAATATCTTCTGCTCGAAGGCCCTGAGGGCTAGTTCGGACATCAGAGGGGCCATCTTAGCCTCTTCCTTCAGCCGACGCCTCCCTAACAACTTCCGGATCATGCTCGTCCTCTAGGCTCAAACAGTGCAAAGGCTACATACCTGTAGCGCCGTCATTGAGCTAAAGATTTGTATATGCATTCTCATCGCAAATCGTCGCACGGGCCGCGCTTGACGGTCGCCTCCCCGGTCATCGGTTCATACGCTCCGCGCTTCAGTCGCAACTTTAAGGGGACACCCGCAAAACTGCCGCATCACCCACTTCGCTGTGCGCGGCCATTGCGCATCGTAGGAAGGAAGATTGTCGCGGCCCCGTCCTCCGCGTCTCTTATTAGAACATACCCTGTCGATCTAGGCTGCGTCGATCTTATTATCACTTGGGAGTTTGGCCGTAACACATTGAAATGATTACGGCCCATTTCAGCCGAATTGGAAAAAAAAGCATTATAAATCAATCGCCTACGGCGGACTCTGACTCCGTCAATCTTGGTTCGAATCCAGGTTCCCCAGCCAATCCTCCCTAAGTCGTTGTAATTGCTCGTCTCCTTTTGATGGCTGAGTTGCGGCGCGCCGTTTTAGGCGCTATCAGCCGCCGCGATGCGACCTCACCGCCCCCCTCATCCATTCCGCCCCCTACCCCCTCACCCAATCCGTGTCCCTCCTCACCCCCGCATCATCGTCCGCGCGGAACAATCGCTGAGACGATTGAGCCGATGGTTTCGGCGACCAGGGTCTGCTGGGAGCCCAGCGCAGAGCCGTTGATGAGGACGTGGTCGATGTCGAGTGGGGCCGGGGCGAAATAGCTGCCGGGGTGCACGACGATGCCCCGGCTCGAGAGCTGGTTGGTCACCACATATTCGTCGGGCACGGGCAGCCAGATCGTCGGGCCATCGGTTCTGGGCAGGCTGAAGCCGACGCGCGCAAGGCTATCGAGCATGTCGGCATGTCGCCTGCGGCAGGTGTCGACATAGCGCTGGAGTTCGGCAAGGGCGGTGGCGTCGGTCAGCTGGAAGGCCAGGGCATTCTGCAGGATGCGGCTGACCCAGCCCGACGAGAAGGTCAGCTTCTGCCACATGCGATCGATGTAATAGCTGCTGCCCCCGGCCACCCCGACGCGCAGATCGGTGCCGGTGAAGAAATTGTAGGCATGCACGTGCACGACGATACGCGGCAGGCGCGTGCCCAGCGACAGCCAGGGCTGGGCATGCATCAGCGGGGCCTGGACAAGTTCGATGATGGGCATATGCGCTTCGGCGAGGAGATCGGCCGCCCGGCCGATCCATTCGGGCGTCACCGAAAAGCCCGTCGGGTGGTTGCCGACCGGCTGATAGACGAAGGCCGCCGGCCGCATCGCCAAGGCGGTCCGCAGTTCTCCCAGATCCGGCCCGCCCTCGCGATAGGTCACCGGTACGGCGCGGGCGCCGAGCGCTTCGAGAATGTCGAGGATGCGGGACACCGTCGGCGCATCGACGATGACCCGGTCGCCCGGACGCACCGAGGTCTGGAGGGCCAGTTCGGCGGCGGCGATGCCGCCATGGGTCGCCATCATGAAACCGGGCTGGAACGGCCAGTTGGGCTCGACGGCTTCCCGCAGCCTCTGGCTGATCGGGTCGGGCGCCGCGTCATGCACGCGCGCATCGCCGAGGGCGGCGGCAAAGGCGCGCTCGAGCGGCGGCAGGATGGTCTTGTCGGGCGTCAGATGGCCGATATTGAGCGGGATGCCCTCGGAGGCCTTCATCATCACGTCATAGCGGGTGGCCCGTCGCGGCACGGCCGGCCCCAGGACGGTGGTGCCGCCCCGCCGCCTCGTTTCAAGCACCCGCCAGTCAACCAGCTCGCGCCAGGCGGCCGCGACCCCGGCCGGGCTCATGCCGAGCGCATCGGCCACTTCGCGCACGGTCGGCATGCGCATCCCTTGCGACAATTCCCCTTCGGCGACCATCTCCATGATGGTTCGGCTCAGCGCCCTGGGGTTGCGCATGGGCACGCGCTTGACGATCCGTTCCAGCATGTGCCGCCTTCATCCAGATGTTATGTTTATGAACATAGTTATATTGACCAAAACAAAAGGCAAGGTCTAGCCTCGATGTTGCGCTGAGGGGCCACGAAACAGGCCTTCCGCCGCCTGTTCCACCGCATTTCCCAGGCCTCTGGGGAAAGGAAGCTCCGTTGTCATCTGCCCGTACATCATGCTCGCTGGCTGTCCTGACGCTTGCGCTGGCCGCCTTCTCCGCCCCTGCCCTCGCCCAGCCCGTGCCCGTCTCGGCGGGCGGCGAACTGATCATCGCCTCGACCAATTCCCCGCCGAACTGGAACCCGGTTTCGGCCACCGGCGACATCACCACCAACCGCCAGCAGCAATGGCCGCTCTATCCGCATCCGTTCCTGACGGGCACCGATGCGGCGGTTACGCTCAACAGCCAGTTCCTCGTCTCGGCCGAGGTGGTGAGCACCGATCCGATGGTGGTGGAATATGTGATCCGCGACGAAGCCGTCTGGTCCGATGGCACGCCGATCACGGTCGAGGATTTCCGCTACACCCAGCAGGTGCAGGATCCGCGGGCCTGCGCCGAGTGCTCGGCCGCCTTCACACAGGGCTACGACCTCGTCTCCTCGATCGAGACCAATGAGAGCGGCAAGCTCGTCCGCGTCACCTTTGAGAAGCCGTTCGCGCCCTGGAAGACCCTGTTCCCGTTCGTACTGCCGGCGCATGTGGCGGCGAGCTATGGCGACCTTGCCACCTCGTTCAACGAGGGGCTTTCGCAAAACGTGCCGACCGTTTCGGGCGGCCCCTACATGGTCGAAAGCTACGAGGACGGGGTGGTGATGAACCTCGTCAAGAACCCCGCCTGGTATGGCAACCCGGCCCATCTCGATACCATCCGCTTCCGCTATATCGCCAAGGTCAGCGAGCAGATCACGGCGCTCGAAAACGGCGAGATCAATGCCGTCTATGGCGGGGCCACCCTCGATACCGTCGAGCAGGTCAACCAGATGTTCGGCGTCACCGTCGCGATCGGGCCGACGCTGACCTATTACCACTTCAGCCTCAAGGCCAGCGGCGACGTGATGGGCGAAGAAGTGCTGCGCCAGGCCATCACCAAGGCCCTCGACATCGCTGACATGACCAACCGCACCGTCGGCCAGTATGTCGAAGGCACGGTGCCGATGACCAGCGCGGCCTATATTCCCGGCCAGGCCGAACTCGAGGACAATACCGGCGCGACCGGCGTTGGCACGGGTGACATCGCAGGAGCCATCGCGCTGCTCGAAGGGGCGGGCTACACCCTCGTGGATGGCAAGCTCAACGGGCCGGATGGCAAGCCGGTGCGCGATCTCGAGATCCTCACCTATTCGACCGATCCGATCCGCGTGCAGCTCGCCGAACTGGCACAGGCCCAGCTCGCTAAGATCGGCATCACCGCGACCATCGATGCCGCCGACCGCTCGCGCTATACCCCCGAGGCCCAGGCCGGCAATTTCGACATCTACACCACGGCCACGGCGCTCGATCTGGGCGCGCTCTCGCTGGCCCAGTGGTACCAGACGGGCGCCGCCCGCAATTATTTCGGCTATTCCTCGGCGGAAGTGGACGATCTGATCAACCAGATCTCGGTCACCCTCGACGAAGCCGAAACGGCCCGCCTCACCAACGAACTCGACCGCGCCCTCCTCGCCGACGGCATCGTGGTGCCGCTCTTCCCCATCACCAACATTGCCGTTTATTCGGACACCTACGCCAATATCTTCGTCAACCCGTCCAAGTACGGCACGACGATGAATGTCGAGGAATGGGGCCTCAAGGCCGCCAACTGATCCTGACCTGGGAGCGGGAGGTGTCCTGCTCCCGCTTTTCCCTCAGTCCATGAGCTTTCAATGACCATCGACTTCGTCGTGGCGACGCCCCATGACGCGGTGCATTTCAATGACGTGCACCGCAATTACACCGCCACCGCCGGCTACCTCGTCTGCAACAACATCTACAACCGTATGGTGCTGACCGAGTGGTACAATTTCAACGGGTCGTATCCCGATCTGGCCACCCATTGGGAGATGCTGGACGGTGCGCGCCGCTGGCGCTTCCACCTCAACCAGGCGGCACGCTGGCAGGATGGCGTGCCGATGACCGCCCATGACGTGGTCTATACCCACCTTCACGCCAAGAAGATGGGCTATACCGGCGCCATGTTCCTCACCGATGTCGAGGACATCGTGGCGGTCAACGACTACACGGTCGACTATCACCTCACCGGGCCGAATTCGGGTTTCCTCGTTCAGCTGGGCAATTTCATCTTCTCCCACATCCTGCCCCGCCATCTCTACGAGGGCACCGACTGGGACACGAACCCCTATAATCTCAAGCCCGTCGGCTCGGGGCCGTTCCGCCTCGTCGAATGGGAAAAGGGCAAGCAGATCATCCTCGAAAAGGTGAAGAACCATTGGGGTCCGCAGCCCGAGATCGACCGGCTGATCCTCAAGATCCAGCCCGATCGCGACGAATGCGTGAAAATGGTGGTGCGCGGGGAAGCCGATTTCTTCCCGCAGGATACCCTCACCTATGATCGCCTGCACCTCGTCGAGGGCGCGGACAATGTCGAGGTCATGAAGGGCAAGGGCCCGGGCATGGCGCTTCTCGACTTCAATCACGGAAGCGAACTCTGGGCCGACCAGCGCCGCCGTGAGGCCATCGCCCGCGCCGTCAACCGCGCCGATATCGCCAAAATCACCGACCCCGGCGTCAGCTTTGCGTGGGATCACTATCTGCTGGGCAGCGTCGAATGGGCCTTCAACCCGGACGCGAAGGCGCCGGGCCATGATGTGGCTGAAGCCGACCGCCTGCTCGACGACAGCGGCCTTGTGCGCGATGCGACCGGCTCGCGCGGCACGCTGCGCATGTTCTACATGGACAGTTTTTACGGCCACAAGAAACTGGCGGAGATCGTCACGCGCAACCTCGCCGAGGTCGGGTTTTCGGTCGAGTATGCTGGGCTTTCGGCGGTCGAATGGTCGAAGCGCATTCGCCGCGAGCATGATTTCGACCTCTATATCGTGGGCGGCACCATGTCGCCCGACATCGAGATCACCGCGACCAAATATTCCTCGACCGGCCTCAACAATATGGGCCTGCACCACAACAAGGATGTCGATGCCGCCTATCAGAAGGGGCGTACGGCACTGACCCGCGAGGAGCGCGGAGCAGCCTACAAGGAGTTGCAGGCCATCTGGCAGCGCGATTGCGAGTTCGTGCCGCTCCTCTGGTACGGCACCTATTATGCCCGCTCCAAGCGCTTCTTCGGCTGGGCCGACCAGCTCGACTACTCCATTCCGTGGTGGCATTGGGGCCGCATCCGCCCTGTGCAGGCGGACTGATCCGCATCCGATGACGAGGAGAATGCCATGCTTGCCCTGATCGGCCGACGGCTCGTCAACAGCCTCGCCATCCTCCTCGTCTCGACCTTCGTGGTCTTCACGCTGGTCGCCCTGGCGGGCGACCCGCTCGGCGAGCTGCGCGACCGGCAGCCGCCGGTTCCGGACAGCGTCATTGCAGCCGAGGAAGCGCGCCTCGGCCTCGACCAGCCCATTCCGGTGCGCTACCTCACCTGGCTCAGCGGCGTCGTGCGGGGCGATTTCGGCCCCTCGGTCAAGCCCAACCAGAATATCGGGGCCGAACTGGCGCCCCGGGTCGGCGTCACGCTGCGCCTCGTCACCACCGCCATCGTCATCGCGACGATCCTTGCGCTCATCGCCGGCACGATTGCCGCGCTCTATCGCAATCGCATCGCCGACCACCTCATCTCGACCTCCGCCTTCATCCTCATCGCCCTGCCCTCGTTCTGGCTGGCGGTGCTGCTCAAGCAGGGCGGCATCGTCGTCAACAGGATGGCCAATGCGCGCATCCTCTTTACTGTCGGCGACATCTCCGTGCCGGCGCCAAAGGAGTTCCTGCCGCTGATGCTGGACATGGCCGGCCACCTCATCCTGCCCACCATCGCCCTCACCATGATCCACTTCGCCAGCTGGAGCCGCTATCAGCGCACGGCCGTCGTCGAATCGCTCTCGAGCGACCATGTCCGCTTCGCCGTGCTGCGCGGGCTCTCGCGCAACCGCATCGTCGGCGCCCATGTGATGCGCCCCGCGCTCATTCCCATCGTCACCGTGGTCGCGCTCGATCTGCCGGCCCTGCTCTCGGGCGCTGTCATCACCGAAACCGTGTTCCAGTGGCGCGGCATGGGCGGGTTCCTGCTCGAATCCATCGCCAATCGAGACGCCAATGCCGTCATGGCCTGGTTGCTCGTGGCAGCCGTCGCCGTGGTCATGTTCAACCTCCTCGCCGACATCGTCTATGCCTTCGTCGATCCCAGGGTGCGCTATGGCCAGGCCTGATTCCGCGCCCCGTTCCCGCTCGCGCTTCGCCATGGCCCTGCGCCGCTTCCGCGCCAATCCCATGGCGATGATCGGGCTGGCCATTCTCCTGGCGCTGGTCGCCGTGGCGGTTTTCGGCCCGATGTGGTGGGTCTATGGCTATGCCGAAATCACCCCTGATCTGTCGCAGGCGCCATCCTGGGCGCATCCGCTGGGCACCGATACGCTGGGCCGCGACATGCTGGCGATGGCCATGCGCGGCCTGCAGCAATCGCTGCTGATCGCCGGTACCGTCGCCCTCATCGCGAGCCTCATCGGCACCGTGCTGGGGGTGATTTCAGGCTATATCGGCGGGCTCGTCGATGCCTCGATCATGCGGCTCGTCGACCTCGTCCTCACCATTCCCACCATCGCGCTGGCCGCGTTCCTCGGCAATGCGATGAGCGATTCCGGCGTTTCGTGGCTCGGCCTGTCGCTGGTTCTGGGCGCGCTGTTCTGGACATCGGTGGCGCGGCTCGTGCGCGGCGTTTCGCTCTCGCTGCGCGAAATGCCCTTCATCAAGGCCGCCAAGGTGATGGGCGCGGGGCCGGTGCGCATCATGGCGCGCCACATGATCCCCAATGTCGCCGACCACATCATCGTCTCGACGGCACTGCTCGTGGGCGTCGCCATCCTGTCGGAAACCGGCCTCTCCTTCCTCGGCTTCGGCGTCCGGCCGCCCGATACCTCGCTCGGCCTGCTTATCTCCAACGCCCAGACGGCCGTGCTCACGCGCCCCTGGCTGTTTTATGCGCCGGGCATCCTGATCATCCTCATCGTGCTCTCGATCAACTATGTCGGGGAGGGGCTGCGCGATGCGTTCAACCCCAAGGCAGCCCCCACCAATCCGCTGGTCGCCCATCGGACGCGGGCAAAAGCCGGAACGGCAGTGCCGGCGACACGGCCCGATGCCGTCGTCGACATCACCGATTTCCGCGTCACCTTCCCCAATGTGGAGCGGCCGGCGGTCGATGGCATCACCCTGCACATCGCGCGCGGCGAAGTTCTGGCGCTCGTCGGCGAATCGGGCTCGGGCAAGTCGCTGACCTCGCTTGCGATCGCAGGGCTGCTGCCCGTCGGCGCCGAGGCCAGCGGCGGGGTCCGGATCAATGGGGAGGATGTGACGGGGCTCGGGTTCGCGCAATGGCGCCGCTATCGCGGCCGGCGCATCGCCACGATCCTGCAGGATCCGTCCACCAGCCTCAATCCGGTCCTTACCATCGGCGCTCAGTTCCACGAGACGATGGCGGTCGCCGGGCCGATTTCACGCACCGAAAGCCGGCGGCGGGCCACCGAGCTCATGGCGCTCATGGCGATCCGCGATCCGGAAAGCCGGCTCGACCAGTATCCCCACCAGATGTCGGGCGGCATCCGCCAGCGCGTCGTCATCGCCATGGCGATGATCCACAAGCCCGAACTGATCATTGCCGACGAACCGACCACCGCGCTCGACGTGACCGTGCAGGCCCAGGTGCTCGACAGCCTGCGGATCGCGCGCGAGCAGACGGGCGCCGCCATGCTGTTCATCACCCATGACCTGGCGCTGGTCGCCGGGGTGGCCGACCGGGTCGCCGTCATGCGCGAAGGTCGCATCGTCGAACAAAAGCCGGTTCGCGACCTCTTTGCCGCCCCCGAGCATGACTATACTAAGCGGCTGCTGAGCCTTGCGCCGCGGCTCGACCAGGTTGCCAGTAAGGGCGCGTTCCCACGCGCGGGCGAGCCGCTCTTGCGCCTCGAGGGCCTGTCGCGCCACTTCCTGCGCCCGCGCAGCAAGACACTGTCGGCCAGCGACCGCGTCATCCATGCGCTTTGCGACGTTTCCTTCGATCTGATGCCCGGCGAGACGCTGGGTATCGTGGGGGAATCGGGATCGGGCAAGACCACGCTTCTGAATACGGTTCTGGGCCTTCTTGCCCCGAGCGCCGGCCGCGTCATCTTCGCGGGCGAGGACCTCGCGGCACCCAAGGCGAGGCTCAAGGCCAGCGGCGACATGTCCGTCGTCTTCCAGGATCCCTATGCCTCGCTCGACCCGCGCATGACGGTCCGGGAGCTTCTGGCCGAACCGGCCCAGATCCATGGCGGGCGTGCCGTGGCCGAGCGCGCGCGGCGCGTGCTCGATCAGGTTCGGCTCCCTGCTTCCGCCCTCGATCGTTTTCCGCACGAGTTTTCGGGTGGCCAGCGCCAGCGCATCGCGATTGCCCGGGCCCTGATGCTCGAGCCACGGCTGGTGGTGCTCGATGAGCCCGTCTCGGCGCTCGACGTCTCCATCCAGCGCGACATCATGGCCCTGCTCGGCGAGCTCAAGCGCGAGCTCGGCGTGGCCTATCTGCTCGTCGCCCACGACATCGCCGTCGTCGCCGAACTCAGCGACCGCATCGGCGTCATGTATGGCGGCCAGATGCTCGAATTGGGCGATACGGCGCAGGTGATCGGCGCTCCCGTCCACCCCTATACGAAGGTGCTGCTCGATGCCGTGCCGGTTCCCGACCCCGTGGCAGAGCGCGCCCGCCGTGATCGCGGCCGGGTCGCGAGCTGGCCCACACCCTCCGATCCCCTCCCCGCCTGCACCGTTTCAGGACTTCACACATGACCATCAGACGTATCCATGTCGGCCCGCGCATGAGCGGCATCGTCATCAACGGCAACAATGTCCATCTTTCGGGCATGACCGCCGCCAACCGCAAGGATCGCAGCGTCGCCGAGCAGACCGGCGACATCCTCAAGCGCATCGATGAACTGCTCGCCGACGCCGGCACGAGCAAGCAGCACCTCGTCCAGGTCAATATCTGGCTCAGCGACATCACGACCTTCAGCGAGATGAACGCGGTCTGGGATGCCTGGGTGATGCCCGGACATACCCCGGCCAGGGCCACCGTCGAGGCCCGTCTGGCGCTGCCCGACATCAAGGTCGAAATCCAGGTGCTCGCCGCCCTGCCCTGACCGTCCCCGCCCCGCGCCGCCATTGTGGCCGAAGCGACACAGCGCGACCACAATGCTGCCCCGTATAACATCCGTCATATCGAGGGCTCCGGAGCGCATGGCCTTGCTGCTCCATTGTTTTCCGGAGACCGACGAATGCGATTCGCTTCTAGAGCGCTCATGACACTGGCAGCATCCGCTGCGCTGACGGCGTCGGCTTTCGCCGCCGATCTCTACATTCCCGAGCAGCCCTTCATTCCGACATCTCCGGCCAGCAGCTGGTCGGGTGCCTATGTCGGCGTGCATGTCGGCTATGGCTTCGGCGAGGCCATCGACATCGACAATGATGGCTATACCTGGGACATGTCGGGGCTGATCGCCGGCGCGCAGGCCGGCGTCAACTACCAGATGGACGGCATTGTCCTCGGCCTCGAGGCAGACATCGCCTGGACCGGGGTCAATGGCCCCTATCTGTTCAACGGCGCCCTCGATGACGAAGACTATGTCGCCTCGATCTCGTGGATGAGCACCCTCCGCGGCCGGGTCGGCGTCGATCTCGATGGCTACCTCGTCTACGGAACCGCCGGCGTCGCCATCGCCGGGCTCTTCATCGACTATTTCGACGATGACAGCGCGGAAACCCATGTTGGCTTCGCCGTGGGCGCCGGCGTGGAAAAGATGATCACCGAGACCATCTCGCTCAAGGCGGAATATCTTTATGCCAATTTCGGCGCGGTCGACCATTACGACCAGGACTATCCGCTGAGCTTCGACGTGCACACCGTCAAGGCCGGCCTGAACTTCCACTTCTAAGCCGCGTTTCAAGTCTGTCCGGCAGAGGCGCCAGCGCTTCTGCCGGAGCTGCTACAAGACAGTACGCCGGTACGGCCCCTCCCGTTCCGGCACCCGCGAGCCCACCCCCCGGCCTCGCAAAATCCCCCGATATCGCGCCGCGACAGTGCCCTACGCCAGCGGGCTCCCCATCCCGCTTTAAGCCTTCGTTAACACCTGTGACGCTATGACAACGTTCATCCAGGGTTGGGGGATGATCATGGATCGCAAGCATAAGCTAAGCGCAGCACTCGCTGCGTTGATGATGGCCGCCGGCATCGATGCCGCCAGCGCCATCGAGAGCCCGGCGGACGCCATAGCCGCCGCGCAGCAGCGCATCGAAAGCACCGCCTCGATCGTCGATTTGCAGACCGAGCTCGAGATGCTTCGCGCCACCGATCCGGACAGCCCGATCCTCGCCATGCTGATGAGCCGGATCGTGGAACTGTCGCAGCCGCCGAGCCGGCGCGAGGATCGCCTCGCCTTCGACGTCAACGCGCCCTACTGACCAGCGCCTGCATCGCCGCGTGACGAGGGTCGCTCTCCCCGCGCTGCGGAGAGCCGCCATCGCACGTGCGGAGAAAAGCCGGCGCTGAAACGCCGGCTGCGCCTGTCTTTGGGGGGCCGGCCATGCTCGACGTCATCATCGCCGCCGACTTTGCCGCACCCGGGGATACCGCGCTGCGCGCGCTCTTTGAATGCAGGGCGCAGAAAGCACTCGGCCTTGCCACCGGCCTCCTGCATCTGGGGGCGGAGGGCCCGCCACGGCCCCTTTCGGCCGATATCCAGCGCGCCGTGCGCGAAAAACTGGCGGTCGTCGTCGATCCGGCCCAACCGGTGGAGGCGCGGCTGCTGGTCGTGCATGCACCGATGGCGCTGGGCAGCCTGTCGCCGCTGGCGCGGCAGGGGCTGGCCGCCCTCTCAGCCGAAACGGTTTGTCTCATCCATGATCGGGCGCCGGTACCGGCCGATATGTGGCGTCTCTTCGGGCTCCTGCGTGGCCGTGTGATCTGGGTGCCCACCAACCGCTTTGTGCGCGCCGAACTCACCGCACTCGGCCTGCCCGTGCCGATGGAGGAGATCGATTGGCGCCCGCCCGTCATCGCGGATGCCGATCGTCCCGCCCCACGCGCAAGGACCGGCCGGCTCACCATCGGGCTCGTCGATTTCGGCGGACGCCGCCATTGGCCCGAGACCGCCGAAGCCTTGGCCGTCGCCCTGCCCCGTGGCGTGGATGTCGACATCACATTTCATGGCCGACCGCCCGGCGCGCTCGTGCCCAAAATGCTGCCGCCCAACTGGCGGATCATCGATCGGGGCGACATGGGGCTCGATGGCTTCCTCGAGCGCATCGACGCCCTCGTCTACGCCCCCTCCCCGGCCAATGAAACCGTGCCCGATGCGGCAATCGGGGCGGCGCTCGCCAAGGGCCGGCTGGTGGTGACGCGGCCGCATCTGCGCCTGCATCTGGGCGAGGGTCCGCTCTATTGCGAGCCCGAGGCCATGGCCGAAACCCTCGCTGCGGCACTCGCCGGGCCCGAACTGCCGACCCGGCTGGAGCAGGCGCGGCAGGCCGGCGCCCTGGCCTTTCCGCCGCTCTATCATGCCGAAAGGCTGTCGCGCCTCCTCGGCCGCACGCTGGCGCCGGCCCGTCCCGCCGTGATCACCGCGCCATCTCCGCCGCGTGTGCTGTTTTTGCCCTCCAACGGGGTCGGGCTTGGCCACGTCACCCGGCTCCTGGCCATCGCCAACCGGGCCGAAAACCGCTTCCGGCCGGTCTTTGCCAGCCATGCCCAGGCCCTGCCGATCCTGCGCGGCTTCGGCCATCACGCCGACTATATCCCCTCGCTGTCCGATACTGCCGCCGATCCGAGGCTGTGGGATCGCTGGCTGCGCGTCGAGCTCGAACAGCTCATCCATGCCCATGATGCGCAGGCCGTCGTCTTTGACGGCAACAATCCCGCGCCCGGGCTCGTCGGCGCCGCCCTGTCGCAGCCGCCCTGCAAGCTCGTCTGGGTGCGCCGTGGCATGAACCGCATCGCCTCGCCCCATCTCGATGCGGCCTCCGAATTCGATCTCATCATCGAGCCGGGCGAGATCGCCGCCGAGCGCGACACCGGGCCCACCGCCGCGCGCCGGCACGAGGCCCTGCAAGTGCCGCCCATCACCCTGCTCGATGCCGGCGACCTTAGCGATCGCGACAGCGCCTGCCGCGCGCTGGGGCTCGATCCCGCCCGCCCCGCGGTTCTCGTACAGTTGGGCGCCGGAGCCCATCGCGACGTCATTCAGCTCATCGATGCGGTCGTGCGCGTGCTGAAGGGCTTTCCGGGCCTGCAGATCGCCATCGCGGAGTGGACCAATTCGCGTGCCCCGCTGTCGCTCTGGCCCGATACTCTCGTGGTCTCGGGCTTTCCGCTCAGCCGCCACGCCCGCGCCTTCGATTTCTCCATCTCGGCGGCGGGCTATAACAGCTTCCACGAAGCCATCGCCTTTGGCCTGCCCACCATATTCCTCGCCGCCGATCATCCCGCGCTCGATGACCAGCGCGCCCGCGCCGGCTTTGCGCAGGACAAGGGCGCGGGCTTCGATCTGGCCGAAGACCAGCTGACGCTGCTGCCCAGCATCTGCGCTGTCCTGCTCGATCGGCGGGCCCGCGAGGTGATGGCGCAGAACTGCGCCGCGCTGGCCCGGCCCAATGGCGCCGCCGAGGCCGCCACCGCGATCGCCGGGCTCTGGAGGACAGAGTGAGCCAGAAACGTGCCCCCGCAGCCACGGCGCTAGAAGCCAGCCATTTCCGCGCCCTGCAATCGATGTTCGAGGCGCTTGCCGCCCATCAGGGCGAAGGCCGCGCATCGCGGCTCGTTGCCTTCGGGCCCGAAAGCGCGCCGCCGCTGCCCGAAATGGAGCCGCCCCTGCCACCGGGCTGGACGGCGTTCGGCGGCTCAGAAAAGCCGCTTCAGCCGCTGGTCGGCTGGTCGCGGCGCAAGCCCCACCCCGATGCCATCGTGGCGGTGGTGGGCCTTTTCGGCGTTGATGGGCGGGCGCTGCGATTGGGCATCGACGAGGTGGCCCGCCAGCAGAGCCAGTCGCAGGGCTTCGTGCCGGTGTTTTTCACCGACTGTGCCGACATGGCGCCGTTTCGGGCCAAAGGCTATATCGCCGAATATTTCCCGCCCTTCGACCTCGCCGATCCGGCCGCCCGCGCCCAGTTCCGGCAGCGCTTTCTGACGCGCTGGCACAAATGGGGCGCAAGCCGGCTCATCGATTTGTCGGGGACCGCGCTCGAGCCGCTGGTGCGCGGGCTCGAGGTTCTCGATTTCCGCGCCGAGCGCAGCGCCGCCGACCGGCGGTGGGAGCGCAAGGTGGTTCCCGCCCGGCCCATGCCGCCCCCCGATATCGCGGCGCTGCGGTCGGAAGCGGCGATGCGCGGGCTTGCCGAGGCGCCCGACACCTTCGCCCTCTATCGCATCATCGGCAACGATCTCCATCCTCGCCACGCCGATGGCCAATCGCTGCGCAATGTGCGCTTCATCCTCGATCACGAGCCCGATTTCCCCGGCTGCCAGAAGCGCTGGGTGGTCAATCGCATCGTCGACCGGGGCGCCGAAGAAGCGATCATCCGGGTTCTCGAGGATGCCGGGCAGCCCTATCTGCACCTGCCCTTCGACTGGCAGGCCTATGAGGCGACCGACTGGGATTTTGCCGGCTTCGAGGAACCCGCCGCCTGGCTCTTCCCGCAGATGGCCGAGATTTCCGCCCGCCTGAGGCTGCGGCTCGAAGCCCGGCTGAGGCGCCACAAGATCAATTATGCCATCAACAACAATGGCGCCCGCAATGCCGCCCTCGCCGACGGGCGGGGCCGCGCCAAATGGGTGTTGCCCTGGGATGGCAATTGCTTTTTGTCACAATCGGCCTGGGATCGGCTCGTCGCGGAGATCGCGGCCCGGCCCTATCTCAAATATTTCCACACCCCGATGGCGCGGCTGACCGACAACACGCTTGCCCTCACCCGCGACCTTTTCGCGGAGGCCAGCGAGGAGCCGCAGCTCATTTTCCGCCGCGATGCCGAGGAGGCCTTCGACGAAGCCTACCCCTATGGTCGGCGCCCCAAGGTGTCGCTGTTCTGGCGGCTCGGCATTCCGGGCCCATGGGACCAGGCGCGCGATGACAAATGGGATCTGCCGCGCCCCACCCCCAGCGAGCGCGGGGCCGAATTCGGCCGGGCCGGCTGGGTGGCACGGCTCGATTCGGGCCGGGCAGAGCTCGAAGCGGGCACGCGCGCCAGCCAGTCGGGCCGCGAAGGGGCGCGCAACGAAGCCATCGTCGCAACCCTCGACATGCTCGACTGCATGGCCCTCGAGCGCCGCTGGCAGCCAGCCGCACTTGCTGCCTATGACGCGCAAAGCCTCGTCCGCCTGGCCGAGGCGCCGGCGGGGTCCGTGGCCGCGCAATGGCGGGAAGCTCTCGTCTCCGCCGCCGAGGAGGCGCTCGCGCGCGGCCCCTATGCGGTGGTCGACAAGACCAGCCTGCCCCCGAGCGGAGACCGGCACGACTACTGGCACCCCGCACCCTATTGGTGGCCCAATCCCGACAGCGCCGACGGCCTGCCGCTCGTGCGCCGCGATGGCGAGCGCATACCCGGCAGCGAACTCTATAGCCCCGAAAGCGAGCGCTACGACCGCACGCGCCTGCAACGGCTCTTCGATGACACCATCCTCCTCGCGCTCGCCGCGCGGGTGACGGGCGAGCAGCGTTTCGCTGGCCATGCCCGGGGGCTCATCCACCGCTGGTTCATCGATCCGGACACGCGGATGAACCCGCATCTGCTCTATGCCCAGTGGATGCCGGAGCGGCCGTCCGATGTCCGGCTCGGCTTCGGCATCATCGAAATGAAGGACCTCTACTTCTTCCTCGATGCCGTGCGGCTGCTCGATGCCGATGGCGCCCTGCCGGCTAAGGATCGCGAGGGGCTGCGCGGCTGGCTCAGGGCTTATCTCGATTGGCTCCAAGCCAGCCAGCAGGGGCAGGACGAGCGCGCCTCGCGCAACAATCACGGCACCGCCCACGACCTGCAGGTGGCCGCCATCGCGCTCTATCTGGGCGACATGAAGACGCTTTCGTATACGCTGCGCGCCGCACGGGCCCGGCTCTTGAGCCAGATTTCGCCCGATGGCAGCCAGCCCGAAGAGCTGGCACGCACCCAGAGCGCGCACTACTCCGCCTTCAACCTTCAGTGCTGGCTCAATCTGGCGCGGCTGGCGCAGACGGTGGGCTGCGATCTCTGGGCGTGCGGTGATGGTGAAACGAGCCAGCTCCGCAATGCTCTCGCCTGGCTCGTGCCGCAGCTTGCAACTGGCCCCTGGCCCTATCCGCAGGACGATCCCTTCGACCTCCAGCGCTACATCCCGCTGCTCGCCGCCCTGCGCGAGCGCAGCGGGGTGGCCGACGCGGCGGTGGCGCTGCCTGATGCGGCCTCATGGCCGACGCGGTTTTTCCCGCATGACGGCATCAAGCCCTTCTGGGTCTTCGATCATCTCGACGGCGCGGCTGCGACCGCGCTCAATCCGCCGCCGCTCTCGGTCGCCAGACCGGGCAAGCGGCAGCGCGGCGGCAAGGCGCGCAGGCTCAGCGCCGCCTGAGCCGCCCGCAGAAAAAAGAGTCGCCGGCATCGCACCGGCGGCTGTGACGTGTGGGATGGGCCGAGCGCCTTACTTGCCGGTGAACACCGGCGCGCGCTTTTCGGTGAAGGCGCGCATGCCCTCGAGCTTGTCGTCGGTCATCGCATTGCGCCAGATGGCATCGCGCTCGAAGGCGATGCCGTTTTCGAGCGTCGCGCCCACCGAGACGCGGATGCAGGCCTTGGTGTTGCGCACCGCCACCGGCGCCCGCAGCGCGATGGTGCGGGCGATTTCCACCGCCCGGTCGACGGTCTTGTCGGGCGTACAGATTTCCACCACCAGCCCCAGCTGGTAGGCGCGCTCGACCCCGATCGGGTCGCCGGTCATCAGCATGTATGAGGCGACATTGGGCCCGATCTTGCGCGGCAGGCGCTGCGTGCCGCCATCGCCGGCCATGCCGCCGATCTTCACTTCGGGCTGGCCGAACTGGGCATTATCGCCCGCGATGATGAAATCGCAGGTCAGGGCCAGCTCGCTGCCGGCACCGAAGGCGATGCCGTTCACCGCCGCGATGATGGGCTTGGAGAAATTCTCGATCCGGCGCCAGGCGGCGACGCGGTCGGGATTGTTCGAGGTGCCGGCCGGCCCGCGCTCGAGCATCTCCTTGATGTCGGCGCCGGCCGCAAAGATCTGCTCGGTGCCGGTGATCACCACCGCGCGCACCGTCTCGTCCGTTTCGAGCGCAGTGATGATGCGGCCGATCTCGATCACCATCGAGCTGTGCAGCGCATTGCGCTTTTCGGCGCGCTCGATGCGAATGAGCGCGACATGGCCCTCGAGATGCTCGAGGCGGATGTGGCTGGAAAGGTCTGCCATCTTCAGTCTCCTCAGGCCCGGCCGCGCGGCCGATAGCGGGCATCGGCATAGCCGTAGCGATCAAACAGCGCGTCGATGGCCGCCTTGTCGGCCGGCTCGATGCCCGGCTGGGGCGCGCGCGTCACCATGTTGGGCAGAACCCCCTGCCGCATCAGGGTGTATTTCATGCGCGGGCGATAATCGCGCAGCGGCGCGCTCCAGATCAGCCGGGCGAGCGGCCCCAGCCGCCCCCAGATCTCATAGGCCTCGGTGGCCCGGCCCGCTGCCGCGTGGCGCTGCATGGCGACGAGTTCGGCCGTCGCCGTGCCGGCATAGCCAATCAGCGCGCCGGGCGATCCCAGCAGCAGCGCCTCGACGATGAAGGTGTCGTTGCCCGTCATCACCACGATGCGGCCGTCGGTTTCGGCGGCCTCATCGACCATCTCGGCCGAGAGCTCGATGTTGAACGCCGCATCCTTGATCGCGACCAGGGTCGGGATTTCGGCCAGCGCCTTGATGGTGCCCTTGGGGTAGGTGGCGTTGCCGGTATTGAAGGCGACGAGCGGCACGTCCACCGCCGCCGCGATGCCGGCATGATGGTCGGCAATCATCTGCGGCTTGATCGGCTTGGAGCTGAAGGTCGGCAGCGGCGGAAACACCACGAGGCCCTCGGCCCCGGCATCGACGAGGCGCTTCGCGAGATTGGCCGCGCCCTGCGTATAGGTCGCAACCAGCCCGGCCACCACCGGCACGGCGCCTGCCACGACCCGGCGCGTGCGCTCGACCGCTTCGAGCTGTTCGGAATGCTCGAGCGAGGTGACTTCGGCGGCCGCCATGTTGACCGCGATGGCGCTCGCCCCACCCTCGACCAGTTCGGCCATGTAGCGCTCGAAGGTCGGCCAGTCCGGCGACGCATCGAGATTGAACGGCATGACGGGCGCCGGAATGACGCCGCTGCGCAAGGCGCTCGACATGAAAACCCCTCGGAAAACGATAGTAACCGGTTACTGGATACGCCCTCGCGCCAACCCCGGTCAAGATCGTTTAGCGCAGGCCGCCCGAGGATTGCCGCACGAGCAGCGCCGCATCGAACACGGTGCGCGAGGGCACCGCCTCTCCCGCCAATATGCGCAGCATCAGCCGCATGCCTTCTGCGCCCATGCGCTGGGCCGGCATGTCCATGGTGGTGAGCGATGGGCGCATGTAGAGGCTGGTGGCAATGTTGTCGAAGCCGACAAAGGCCAGGTCCTCCGGCACGCGCAGCCCCAGGTCGATCGCCGCCGCCATGGCGCCGAGCGCGATGCGGTCATTGCCGGCAAGGCAGGCCGAAAAGCCCATGCCGGCGTGTCCGCGCTGGGTCATGCGCTCATAGGCATCCTGCTCGGCGAAATCGCAGCGGATCAGCAGGTCCGGGTCGAAATCGAGGCCATGATCGGCGAGGCAGGCCTTGTAGCCCGCCACCCGATCATTGCCGTCCGACCAGCGCTCGGGCCCGGTCAGAAAGGCGATGCGGGTGTGCCCGAGATCGACCAGATGCCGGGTCGCGGTATATCCTGCGCGCCGGTTGTCGGCATGCACCGCCGGATAATCGAGCTTTTCGTTGCGTCCCAGCACCACGAAGGGCGCCGGCCCGTCGGCGAGGCGGCCGGCGCTGTTCTCGTAATCGGTGCCGCTGCCGCATATGATGATGCCATCCACCCGCTTTTGCAGCAGCAGCTTGATGTCGCGCTCGCGATTGGCGAGGTTGTGGTTGGTGTTGCAGAAGATGATCGACATGCCGTTCTGCGCCGCCACCTCCTCCACCCCCAGCAGCACCCGGGCATAATAGAGGTTGGCGAGATTAGGCACGATCACGCCCACCGTGTTGGTGCGATCCTGCGAGAGCCCCCGCGCCAGGTCGTTGGGCACGAAATTCAGTCGCGCCACCGATTCGAGCACCTTGCGCCGCGACGCTTCCGACACCGGATAGCCGTCATCGGCCAGAACCCGCGATACGGTTGCCACCGACACACCGGCATCGCGCGCCACGTCGCGGATGCCGACGCGCCCGCTCGCCCGCCCGCGACCTGAGCCCGTCCTGCGTGTTGGTGGTGCCGTCTCGTCCATGTGGACCCTTTGCCCGATAAACCCTGGCGCCCGATAAGCCTTGACCGACAGTAACCGCTACAGTAACGGGTTACTATAGCGCTGGCCGGGGAATTGTGGACGCGTCCGCCCTGCCCTGTCGAGACCCTATTAGCCAGCCAGGAGGGATACGTGAAGATCGTCGATGCCCAGGAGGCCGCGCGCCTCGTTCCCGCCGGTGCCACCATCGCCATTTCCGGGGGCGGCTATCGCGTGGCGCCCGAGAGCATCATCGCCGCCGTGGCCGAGCGTTTCGCCACCGAGGGCGCGCCGGGCGACCTCACCGTCATCGCCGCCGCCATGATCGAGCGCAGCCGCGGCGGCAAGGGCGGCATGACCACCGGCCTCAACCGGCTGGCCCGCAAGGGGCTGATGCGGCGCATCATCGTCTCGAGCTTCAGCCGCTCCTCCACCCACGAGCTCAATGTCGGCATCGCCGAAAACGCCTTTGCCGCTTACAACTTTCCCATGGGCACCATCGTGCAATGGCTGCGCGCGCAGGCCTCTGGCCGCCCCGGCCTCGCCACCCCCGTGGGGCTCGGTACCTATGTGGATCCGCGCATCGAAGGTGGCCGGGTCAACGCCGCCGCCAGCGCCCCGATGAGCTCGGTGGTCGATCTGGCCGGCCACGAGATGATCTACTACCCCTGCGAGCCCGTGCATGTGGCGCTCGTCAAGGCCAGCGCCGCCGACAGCCGCGGCAATCTCTATTTCGATCGCGAGGCCTTCAGCCATGGCGTGCTCGATTGCGCGCTGGCGGCCCATAACAGCGGCGGCATCGTCATCGCCGAGGTCAACCGCCTCGTCGATATCGGCGACATCCATCCGCGCATGGGGCTCATTCCGGGCGCCATCGTCGATGCCGTGGTGGTCGCCCCCGAGCCGTGGGAAGACGAGCAGGATCCGGTGATCACCGGGGCCGCCCGCGCCGAACTCGCCCCGCCCGATGATCGCAACCTGCCGCGCGATCTCGTCGCCCGGGCCGTGGTCGAGCGGCTGCCGCAGGGCGCAATGGTCAATCTGGGCGCCGGCATCCCGATGTATGACGTGCCCGAGGCCGCCCGTCGCGCCGGCCGCAGCGACATCTATTTCACCGTCGAGCAGGGCCCGATGGGTGGCTGGCCCAAGGTGGGCGGGGTCTCGCGCAATCTCGAGATGATCTTCGAGCAGCAGGAGGTCTTCCACTTCTACGAGGGCGGCGGCCCCGACGTCTCGGTGCTCTCCTTCGGGCAGGTCGATCGGCACGGCAATGTCAATGTCAGCAAGTTCTCCGGGATGCTGCCCGGCTGCGGCGGCTTCATCAACATCGTTCATGGCATCAAGACGCTGTTCTTCTGCGGCACGCTGACCACCGGCGGGCTGGTCGAGGATCTGGGCGAAACCGGCCTCGCCGTCACCACCGAAGGCCGCATCCAGCGCTTCGTGCCCGATGTCGAGCAGATCACCTTCAACGCCAGGGGCGCCCTCGCGGCCGGCAAGACCGTGACCTATGTCACCGATCGTGGCCTGTTCCGCCTCACCCCGGACGGGCTCGAACTCTTCGCCATCGCGCCGGGTATCGAGCTTCAAAAGCACGTGCTCTCGCAGATCCCCTTCCCCGTCCGGGTCGCGGCCGATCTTCAAACGATGGATATCGGCCTCTTCATCGCCGGCCAGATGTCCGGGAAGGCTGCGCAATGACCATGCCCCTCGCCCATGGCCACCGCCTCGCCGCCTTTGCCGCCGAGACGCGCAGCGCGACACTACCCGATGAGGTGGTGCTCAAGACCAAGATCCACATCATCGACAGCATCGCCGCCATCGTCTCGGGCGCCGCGCTCGAGGCGGGCATTGCCGGCCAGCGCTATGCTGCCGCCACCGGCAGCCGCGCCGAGGCCTCGGTGATCGCCACCGACATCAAGGTCTCGATGATCGATGCGGCGCTCGCCAATGGCATGGCCGCCCATGCCGATGAATCCGACGACAGCCACGAGACCAGCCAGACCCATCCCGGCTGCGGCGTGCTGCCGGCGGCGCTCGCCGTTGCCGAAGGGCGGAAGGCGAGCGGCCGCGATTTCCTCAACGCGGTATTCCTCGGCTACGAAACCACCATCCGCTTCGGCGAGGCGCTGTCGCCGGCCATGAGCTTTGCCCGCTCCTCGCTCTCCTGCCATGGCTATGGCCCGCTGTTCGGGGCCGGCTATGCCTCGGGCGCGCTGATGGGCTTCGATGCCGAGCGCTTCCGCATTCTGCTCAATTATCTCGCGCAGGAAGCCTCGGGCCTCACCACCTGGCGGCTCGATGATGCCCACACCCTCAAGAGCTATGTGTTTGCGGGCATGCCGGCGAGCAATGGCGTCAAGGCGGCAGCCCTCGTCGCCTCGGGCTTTACCGGCAGCGGCGATGTGGTCGATCCCTCAGACCGCAATCTCTTCGAGGCCATCTCGCCCAAGACCCAGCCTGAGCGGCTGCTCCACGAGCTCGGCACGCGCTACAAGATCCTCGAAACCGACATCAAGAAATACTCCGTCGGCTTCCCCATCGCCGCTCCGCTCTCGGCGGTGGAAGAGATCATGGCCCACCCGGGCTTTGATGCTTCGCGCGTCGAAGCCGTGCGCATCCGCTACCTTTCGGACTGGTACAAGGTCATCGGCGACAAGAACCGCATGCCAGACCTCAACCTGCGCCACTGCATGGCCGCGACGCTCGTCGAGGGCCGGCTGAATTTCGATGCCTCGCACGACGTCGCCAAGATGCAGGATCCGGCGATCCTCGCGATGGGCAAGCGCATCACTTTCCTTGACGAAGAGCCCGGCCAGGACCGCTTCGAGGCCCGCGTCGAGATCGATTGCGGCGGCCAGACCTATTCCGCCGCCCAGGGCCTGCATGTGCTCGGCCGCAAGGAAAACCCGATGACCACCGAGCAGGTGCATGAAAAGGCGATGGAGCTGATGTGCACCGTCATCTCCGAAAAGGCGGCGCGCGAGGCGATCGAGATCGTCCATGCCATCGAGGCCGAGCCCGATCTCGGGCGGCTCATCGCCACCCTCCGGCCGGTGCGCTGATCGTGGCGGGCCTGCGCTTCGGGGTCTGCGGCACCGCCCATTGGGCCGGCACCGTGCATCTGCCGGCCCTGCAACGGGCGGACGGGGTCACGCTGGTCGGGGTCCAGGGCCGCAATGCCGAACGCCGCGAACTGCTCGCGGACACGCTTGGCATCCGCGCCTTCGCCGATTTCGACGCAATGCTGGCGGAGGTCGATGCGGTCAGCTTTGCCATGCCGCCGGCGCTCCAGCCCGAACTGGCGCTGCGCGCGATCGCGGCGGGCAAGCATGTAATCCTCGAAAAGCCCGCCGCCCAGAGCATTGCCGATGCCCAGAGCCTGCGGCAGGCCATCGCCGAAGCCGGTGTCACCGGCACCTGCTTTCTCACCCGCCGCCACATCCCTGAAACCGCGGGGCTCATCGAACGGGCGCGTGCGGCTGCCCCACGCAGCGGCTATGTCACCTTCCAGTCGGTTTCCCAGCAGGCCGACAGCCCCTATGCCGGCTCGCTCTGGCGCAAGGCTCCCGATGCGACGCTCTGGGATGTCGGGGCCCACACCCTCACACCCCTCCTCAGCGTGCTCGGGCCCGTGGCCTCGATCAGCGGCGAGTGTATCGCCCAGGGCACCTATCGGCTCGACCTGATCCATGAGAACGGCGCCACCTCCCGCATCGATATCGGCCATGACTCCCCGCCCGGCCGGCTCTACGAGCGCTATGAATTCGGCCCCGAAGACGAGGGGCTGGCCCTCACCGGTCCGCTCTATGACCGGGTCGGCGCCTTCGGCCGCGCCATCATTGAACTGCTCGAGACCCGGGCGCGCGGGGAAACCATGACCCCCGGCCTCGTGCTGGCGCTCGACATGGTCCCGGTGCTCGTTGCCGCACAGCAGGCCGTCGCGGCATCGAGCGAGCAATTGCTCACCCGCGTAAAGCTGTAAGACAGAAAACCTCAGTAAAAATAGTCGGCGATAACGCTACCAGCGCCTATTGACCTCGAACTGCCAATTTTGTTGACTACACCTGCCTGACAGCCGCAAATCAATATGCGTACTTGGATAATCTGTCTGACATGTTGCGGCGCTCTCCTGCGCACCAACGCAAGGCGAAGGCAAGGGAAGGAACCGCATCCCCGATGACGACCGGCACGCTCAGAACCGATCCTCCGGCTCGCTCGCAGCGCTTTGCCGTCAACTGGGGCTGGCTGGCCTGGTTCGTCTCGATCCTCTGGCTGTTCTTTCTCGTCGCTCTGCCGGTCGGCGTCATCGTCATCAGCAGCGTCTTTGACGAAGGCGTCAGCCTCGATCATTACGCCGCCTTCTTCACCAGCAGCGCCCTGCTCACCGCCACGCTCAACAGCCTGCTTGTCGCGGTCGGCATCGCCGGGCTGTCGCTGCTCATCGGCGGGCCGCTGGCCTTCGGGGTCGCCCGCACCGAGATGCGCTTCAAGGGCCTCGTGCGCGCCACCATGATCATCGCGCTGATCAGCCCCGAATTCCTCCTCGCCATGGGCTACATCCTCCTGGCGGGCCCGAATGTGGGCTATTTCAACGTGCTGATCCGCGGCGCCTTCGGCATCGAGGGCGCATCGGGGCCGCTCAACGTCTTCTCGCTCGGCGGCCTCATCCTCACCGCTCTGCCCAATGGCGTCGCCTTCGTCTTCCTCGCGCTGGTGCCCGCCTTCACCAACATGGATCCGGCGCTCGAGGAAGCCGCTCGCGTGCGCGGCGCTTCGGCCCTGCGGGCGGTGCGCGACATTACCCTGCCGCTGATGCGCCCCGCCATGCTTTCGGGGGCGCTCCTCGCCTTCGCCACCAGCCTCGCTATGTTCGGCCCGCCGCAGATGCTGGGCATCAACGTGCTGACGGTCGCCATCCGCGACGCGCTGGTGCGGCTCAATTTCGCCACCGCCTCGGTTGCCGCGATGGTCTTGATCGGGCTCTCGCTGATCGCGCTCTTCATCCAGCGCTGGGCCGTGCGCCATGTCGAGCGCTACCGCACGCTGGGCGGCAAGTCGTTTGGCGCCCGCACCATCGATCTGGGCTGGGGCACGCACCTCCTGACCGCGCTCGGGCTCGTCTATGGCGTCGTCTCGCTCGTCATTCCCTACGGCGCGATGACCGCCGCCTCCCTGATGAAGAGCATCGGCAACGGCTTTTCGGGCGACAACTGGACGCTCGACAATTACCGCGTGGTCTTCACCGATCCCGGCATCCTCAAGGCCGCCACCCTCAGCCTCACGCTCGCCACCACCAGCGCCACCCTCGTCGCGGTGATGGGCGTCGTCGTCGCTTACGTGATCCTGAGGGTCAAGGCGCGCGGCCGGGCGCTGCTCGATTATCTCGCCATCCTGCCGCTCGCCATTCCGGGCACGGCGCTCGCCTTTGCGCTCATCGTCGTTTACCTCAACTGGCCGATGAACATGCTGGGCATCTATGGCACGCCCACCATCCTGCTCGTGGCCTATCTCGCGCGCTTTATTCCGCTCGGGGTGCGCAACAGCCAGACCACGCTGCTCCAGATCGCGCCCGAGCTCGAGGAAGCCTCGCGGGTGTTCGGGGCAAGCGAGCTCAAGACGCTGCTGCGCATTACCGCCCCGCTGATCCTGCCCGCCATCGTCTACACCTGGCTGCTCGTCTTCATCATGGCCATCCCCGAGCTTTCCGCCTCGGTGATCCTGCGTGGCTTCGGCACCCAGACCCTGTCGACGGCGCTGCTCGGCATCTGGAGCGGCAATGGCGGGCTCGCGGTCGCCAGCGCTTTCGGCATGTCCATCTTCATCGTCGTGGGCGTGCTGTTCGGTCTCGCCGCATGGTTTGCCCGGCGCTCGGGCCTGCTACGCGGCGTGCAACTCGCCTGACCCGCATCACGCGGACTAAAAAACCAAAGGGAGTGAAATGATGACGTCTCGCCTCTTGACCACCACCGCGCTCGCGGCCTTCGCCGCCCTCGCAGCCGCGCCGGCGCTTGCCCAGAGCGGATCGCTGCAGATCTACTCCGCCTATCCCGACGAGCACATGCGCCCGCTCATCGAGGCCTTCAACAAGGTCCATCCGGGCGTCACCGTCGAAGTCTCGGTGCAGCCGGGCGAGGAGCTGCTCTCCACCATCGAGCTCGAAATGCGCGCCAACAGCCCGCGCGCCGACGTCGTGGGCCTCAACGAAGCCTCGATCAACGCGCTGCAGTCCCGCCACACGGCTTTCGAGGCGTACACCCCTGCCGGTCTCGATGGCGTGCGCGAGGCGCTGCGCGATGCCGAGAACCTCGTGATCCCGGCCTGCGTCAACCCCTACCTCATCCAGTACAACACCAACCAGATCGCCGCGGCCGACGCGCCCAAGAGCTGGGCCGACCTCACCGATGCCAAATACAAGGACAAGGTGGCGATGGCCGATCCGGCCAGCTCGCAGTCCGTGCACTCCTTCCTCTGGTTCGAGACGCAGTACCTGCCGGCCCAGAACGTCGCCGGCTCGGGCTGGGAGTTCTTCTCGGCCCTCGCCGCCAATGGCACCCGGCTCGAAGGCTCGCACGGCACCATCCGCGACCTGACCGCCAGCGGCGAACGCCCCATCGGGATCCAGCTGCTCGCCAACGGGCAGACCTCGGCCCGTCGCGGCGATCCCACCGCGCTGGTCTGGCCGCCGGAAGGCTCGCCTGGCGAAATCTCGGCCTTCGCCATGTTCGCCGGCTCCGACAACAAGGAAGCCGCCCAGGCCTGGCTCGACTTCGTCGTCAGCGTCGAAGGCCAGAGCGTGATGCCCGATGCGCTGGGCTGCGCGCCGGTGCGCAACGATGTGACCTACACCCTGCCGGGCGGCACCCCGCTCGACCAGATCAACATCGTGCCGGTCGATTCCGCCTTCGTCACCGCCAATCGCGAGGCCCAGACGGCCGAGTTCGCCAAGGCCTTCGGCCGCTGATCGACACTGAGAGGATGACGGGCATGGCACCGCAGGACCGCGCACATCACAAGGGTCAGGCGCACGACCTTCATCTTCTCGGGCTCGAAAAGACCTACGGCAATTATCACGCCGTCCGGGGAATCGACCTGCATGTCCCGGCCGGCCACATGGTCTCGCTGATAGGCTCCAGCGGCTGCGGCAAGACCACCACATTGCGCATGATCGCGGGGCTCGAGACCCCCTCGGCCGGCTCGATCCGCTCGGGCGATATCGTGCTCTCGGAGGGGCGGCAGATGCTGCCCCCCGAGGCCCGCGACATGGGCATGGTGTTCCAGACCTACGCGCTCTGGCCGCACATGACGGTGGCCCAGAATGTCGGCTACGGGCTGGCGCAGAAAAAGCTCGGCAAGGCCGAGATCGCCGACAAGGTCCGGCAGGTTCTCGATATCGTCAACCTTCCGAGCCACGCCGAGCGCTATCCGAGCCAGCTGAGCGGCGGCCAGCAGCAGCGCGTCGCGCTCGCCCGCGCCATCGCCTCAGAGCCCCGCACGCTGCTCTTTGACGAACCCCTCAGCAATCTCGACGCGGTGCTGCGCGAGCAGATGCGCTTCGAGATCCGCTCTTTGCAGCAGCGGCTCGGCATTACCGCCATCTATGTCACCCACAGCCAGGAAGAGGCGCTTGCTCTCTCCGATTCCATCGCGGTGATGCGCGAGGGCAGGATCGTGCAGTCGGGCGATCCCACCACGATCTACAGCCTGCCCGAAACCGAATTCGTCGCCGCCTTCATCGGGCTCGCCAATATCCTGACGCTCTCGGGCGCCTCCCGCGATGGCCAGAGCCTTGTCGGGCGCCTCGGCACCAGCCAGCCCATCCGCGCCGCCGCCGGCGCCATCGAGACCGCCCGCGATCCCCTCAAGATCTGCGTGCGCCCGGTGGAAATCACCGTGCTCGGGGCCGGCGCCGCCATTGCGCCCGGCATGAACAGCCTCACCGGCACCGTCCGAGACACCATCTTCACCGGCGGGCTCGTCGACTATTTCGTCCGCCTCGATGCCGCGCCCGAAATCGAGCTGCGCGTGCAGTCGACGCCCCCCATCCGTGCCCGCAAGGGCGAGCCCGTCACCCTCGTCTTCGACCCCTCGCGCACCGTCGCGCTCAGGGACTGACGCAAACTCCATCCGGAAGGTCCGCTCATGACCATCACCAAGGCATCAAGCTGGATGCTGCGCTTTCCCTCGAACCGCGCGGCGGCCGAACGGGCCGACGAGGAGTTCGAACTGATCGGCGTCACCCTCGAGGACAGCTCGGGCGAGACCGGCACGGGCTGGACCTTCACCTCCGACCATGGCGGGGGCGGCGCGGTCAAGGCGCTGCTCGACGACATCCTCGTGCCCCGCCTCAAGGGCCGCGAAGCCCATGAGGTCGAGACCATCAATGCCGAGCTTTTCCACCTCACCCACCGGCTGGGCTATGGCATCGCCTCGATGGCGATCTCGGCCATCGACGTGGCGCTGTGGGACCTGAAGTCCCGCATGGCCGGCCTCTCGCTCTCGCGCGCGCTCGGCCGGTCGCGGGCCACCATCCCCTGCTATGGCAGCGGCAAGGCCAGCCCGTCTTTGCCCATAGATGATCTCGTCAGCCTCTCGGCCGGCTATATCGCCGATGGCTTCAAGGCGGTGAAGATCCGCGTCGGCCGCGAGCCCGATCGCGATGTCGACCGCGTGCGCGCCGTCCGCGAGGCCATCGGGCCCGAGCCGCTCATCATGTGCGACGCCAATGAGCGCCTGAGCCTGCCCGCAGCGCTCTGGCTGGGCAAGCGGCTCGCCGATCTCAACGTCTTCTGGCTCGAAGAGCCGATCCTCTCGCAGGATATCGAGGGCTATCGCCGCCTGCGCTCCGCCCTTCCCATGGCCTTCTCGATGGGCGAGCACGTCTTTTCGCGCCGTGATTTCATGCCGTTCATCCGCGAGGGGGTGACCGATGTGGTCAATCCCGACATCTGCTTTGTGGGCGGCATCACCGAGGCCATGAAGATCGGCCATGTCGCCGACAGCTTCGGCATCGGCTTTGCACCTCATTTCATGTCGGTCCTGAGCGTGCATGTGGCTGCCTCGCTGCCGCGCGCCACCTTTGTCGAGTTCTACCCCTTCATGGATGATCTCCTCACCCACCAGTTGCTGGTGAAGGATGGCGAGATCGTCGTCCCCGACCGCCCGGGCCATGGCGTCGAATTCACAAAAGAGGCCTGGCGCCGCTACCGCGTCGCCTGAACCGCCAGAGCCGTCGCCATCAAGGAGCCCCCATGGGCAAGCTGTTCGTTCCCACCATCACTCCGCTCAATGCCGATCTCAGCTGCGATGTCGCGGCGCTCGACATGCTGTGCAAGGCCGCCCTCGCCGATGGCGCCGAGGGCATCGTGCTTTTCGGCACACTGGGCGAAGGCCAGTCCTTCAGCGTCGCCGAACGCCGCACCATCCTCGAAGGCCTGCTCGCCGCCGGCACGCCGGCTGAAAAGCTCGTCGTCGGCACCGGCGCCGCCGCCCTGCCCGACATGGTGGAGCTGACCCGCCATGCCCTGGCACAGGGCGTCGAGCGCTCGCTCGTCATCGCGCCCTTCTTCTTCAAGGGCGTCAGCGACCAAGGCATCGAGGCGGCGTTGAGCCAGGTCATCGATGCCGTCGATGATTCGCGGATGCGCGTGACGCTCTACGATATCCCCAGCGTCGTCGGCGTCGCCATCGCACCCAAGGTCATCCGCAGCCTCAGGGATCGGCACGGCCCCGTCATCGCCGCGCTCAAGGACAGCGTCGGCGACTGGGGCCATGTACATAATTCCATCGCGAGCTTCCCCGATCTCGAAGTGTTCGTGGGCAACGAGATCTTCCTGCCCCAGGCCCTCGCCATGGGCGGCGCGGGCGCTATTTCCGGCCATGGCAATTTCGCCACCCGCCAGCTCGCTGCGCTCTCGGCCGGCGCCGAGGGCAGCGACGCGATCTTTGCTGCGGTCGAGACGCTCTACCACGCCGTGGCGCGCCATCCGGTGGTGCCCATGGTCAAGGCACTGGCCGGCTATCGCCACGGCCAGCCCGGCTTTGCCCGTGTCCGCGCGCCTCTGGTTGCGGTGGAGCCGGCCCCCGAAGTCGTCGCGGCGCTCGATGCGCTCCGCGCCATCGCGGCCTGATCAGGTCTTGTGCAAAAAGGCCGCGCCCCGCTTGTAGGGGCGCGTGCCGGCCCAGCGCCGGCCGGTCTCGGCGGTGAGCGCCATCGCAGCCGCCGCCGCGTCGGCATGGGTGGGATCATCGGGGTCGAGTTCCAGCACCACGCCCTGATGGGTGATCCGGCAGCGCGTTTCGACACTCGCCCCCGTCAGCCCCCGCACCGCGCTCTCCACCCGGTCGATAAACCCCAGATCGTCGGCATCGATGGCGATGCCCGTCTCCACGCGGCTCGATAGGCAGGGCTGGGCCGGCAGTTCTGCAAGATCGCCGAGCCCGGCCCGCGCCGCCAGCGCCCGCACCATCCTCTTGTCGATCCTCGCCTCGACCAGCGGATGCACCACGCGCCGCTCGGCGGCTGCTAGCAGCCCCGGCCGATAATCGCCCAGATCATCGAGATTGGCACCGGACGCGATGGTACGGGTCGTGAGGCTCGCGATCCGGTCGTAGAGATTGGCCTTGCAGAAAAAGCAGCGATTGACCGGATTGGCGAGATAATCGGGGTCGGAAAACTCCCCTGCCCGCGTCTCGGTCAGCGCCCATCCCAGCCGCACGGCATGCCGGCGCACCCGCTCGGTCGCGGCCATTGGCACGGCGGGCGAAAGGGCATGCACCATTTCCGCCCCATGGCGATGGGCGAAAAACGCCAGCGTCATGCTGTCGACCCCGCCGCTGACGGCAATCGCCAGCGGCCCGAGCCTGTCGAGCACGGCGCCAAGCCGCGCCTCGGCTGCGGCGATGGGGTCGAGCTCGTTCACTGCCCCTCCCTCCGCCGCGCCAGACCCCGCCGCTCGGCCAGTGTGTCACCAACAGCCAGATCGTCGCTTTCGGCCTTGATCGTCTCGCTGCCATCGGGCCGCGTCACCCGCTTGATGCGCGCATCCGGGTCACCAGCGAGACTGCGCGGCAAGATCATCCGCTTTTCCTCCCGCAGCCTCAGCCCGATCGTCGAGGTCTGCAACAGGCACGTCCGCGCCACCGCATCCTCGTCACCCGGACGCACCAGCAGCTGGAATTGCGTTGCCGGCCGGCCCTTCTTGCCGGCGACGGACACGAGCACCAGGTCGAGCACGCCCTCGGTCGCCCGCAGCCGCTCGGCCGCAATGCCGATTTCCTCGCCCGTCATGTCGTCGATTTCGAAGCTGATGACGACGACGCTCTCGCCCGCCACCTTCGCCTCGGCCGCAAAGCCCAGCACCCGCAGGATGTTGGGCATGCCCGGCAGCGTCCGCGTCCCCGCGCCCATGCCGCTCGCGACCAGCCGGCCGGAGACTGGCGCCCGAGCCGGATCGACGAGAAATTTCACGATCGCCGCCCCCGTCGGCGTCACCCGCTCGCCGCCAATGCCGTCGTCGCGCAGCGCAAAGCCCGCAAGCAGTTCGGCCGTCGCCGGCGCCGGCACGGGCAGCAATCCGTGCTGGGTCTTCACGAGCCCCGCCCCGCGCGGCAGCGCCGAAACCGACCAGTCCACCGGCCCCAGCGCCGCAACGATGCTGCCGGCCGCCACCACGTCCATCAGCGAATCCCAGTCCGCCAGTTCGTGGAAATGCACCGCCTCGATCGCCACGCCATGCATCTTGGCCTCGGCCTCGGCCAGCAGCGTCAGGATGCCGATCGCCGCCTCCGCCGTGCCGGTCGAAAGCCGGGCCCCGGCGATCCGCGCCCGCAGCGCCGCAAACGAGGTGCCATGGTGATGATCGTGATGGGCATGCGCATGCCCATGATGGTGATGATGCGCGTGCCCAGCCGCCTCGAGCCCGAATCGCCTGACCCTGAGCCCGCCGCTCTCTCCCACCGACAGCACCGGCCGCCCGGCTTCGGCGGGCAGCAGCGCCGCGAGGTCAGCCATCACCCCGCGCTCCAGATGCGGCAACGCATCCAGCATGCCGGCCACGAACATGTCGCCGGCAATGCCGCCCACGGCATCGAGATGGATGGCCGAGAGCCTAGGGGTTTTTGTCACCTCATCCCCGTGGCGGCTGGAGCTGGATCTGGACGGTGCGCAGCTTGGTGAACTCCTCGATGGCGAAGCGCCCGCGCTCATGGCCGACGCCGCTGTCGCCATGTCCACTCAACGGCAATTCGGGCGCCCCGGCAAGGAAGGTGTTGACCTCCACCGTCCCCGCCTTCAACCCGCGCCCGAAGGAGAACGCCGTATCCATGTCGCGGGTCCAGACGCCGGCCGAAAGCCCATAGGCGGTGCCATTGGCAATCCGCAGCGCCTCGTCGTGGCTCGTGAACCGCATCACCGACAGCACCGGCCCGAAGATTTCCTCCTGCGCGATCGACATAGTGTCGGCCACCCCGGTGAACACTGTGGGCTGCACGAAATAGCCATCCGGCACGCCCGGCCGCGCCTGCATCTGCCAGGGCTCGGCCCCCGCCGCCTTGCCGGCCGCGATATAGCCGTTGACGCGCGCGAACTGCTGGGCGCTCACCACCGGCCCCATCGTGGTCGCCGGATCGAGCGGATCGCCCACCACCAGCTTGCCGATCTCGCGCTCCACCGCTTCGACGAATTCATCGGCGATGCGCGCATCCACCAGCAGCCGGTGCCCGCCCACACAGGCCTGCCCGGCATTGCGGGTCGCGCCCAGCGCCACCTTTTCGGCCGCCAGCGTCAGGTCGGCATCGGCGCACACGATATGGGCCGCCTTGCCGCCCAGTTCGAGCGAGACTTTCTTCAGCGTCTCCCCGGCATTGCGGCCGATGATGCGGCCCACCGCCGTCGAGCCGGTGAAGGTCACCATGTCGACTTCGGGCGCCCGCGTGATGAGATCACCGAGGTCCACGCCCGTGCCGGCGATGATGTTGACGACGCCGGCCGGAATGCCGGCCTCCATGATCAGTTCACCCAGCCGCAGCGCCGTGCCCGAGGTCAATTCGCTTGGCTTCACCACCGCGCAGCCGCCCACCGCCAGAACGAAGGGCAGCTTCTGGCTCAGGATCAGCAGCGGATAATTCCACGGCGTGATCATCGAGACCACGCCCTCGGGCTCGCGGAACACCAGCGCCAGGCTGTTGCCCCCGAGCTGATCATAGGTGTCGCCATAGGTGTGCCGGGCCAGAGTTGCCGCATACTCCCAATGCGCGATGGCGCCATTGATCTCGCGGTCGACGAGCCCGATCGGCTTGCCCACTTCGAGGCATTCGATCTCGCGCAACTCCACCCGGTGCTGGTCGATGAGCTGGGCCACCCGCATCAGCATGCGTGCCCGGTCGGCGCCCGAGAGCGAGGACCACACGCGCTGGTCGGCGGCACGACGAGCGGCGGTCAGCGCCGCCTGCGCATCCTCGCGCGTCGCCTTGGGATAGAGGCTGACGGGGCGGCGATGGGCCGGGTTTTCCCGCGTGATCGCCTCGCGCTCGCTCGCCGCGATGAAGCGGCCATCGATGAGCGCGGAAAAGCCGCGCGGGGTCTCGGGGAGAGCCAGATGGGCCATGTCGTCCTCCTCGCCGATCCCCTGCGGGCTCGGAGGGAGCCCGGCCGGTCCGGCGCATTGATGAAGCGCCTCCGCCCGCACGGCCGGAGGCTTTTGAAGCCGCCCTCAGGCGGCGCGTCTTGCCGCGTCTTCGGCAAGGATGAGATCGGCGACGCGCTCGGCCACCATGATCACGGGAATGCTGGTATTGCTGCGCGGAATGGTCGGGAAGATCGAAGCATCCACCACCCTCAGGCCATCGACGCCCCGCACCCGCGTATCGCTGCCCACCACCGCCATCGGGTCGGTGTCGGCACCCATGCGGCACGAGCAGCTGGCGTGCCACACGCCCACGGCCGCCCGGCGCACGAAGGCTTCGAGCTCCGCCTCGTTGCTCAAGAGCACCTCGAGCGGCGCCCCCTCGAGGATCAGCGTCTTCATGAGAAAGCTGCGCAAGGCCGGCGGCCCGTCGAGCAGCCGCGCGAGAATGCTGGTCAGCAGCCGGTTCTTGGGCGTTATCGCCGCCACCTGCCGCACCTTGTCGCTGTAGCTTGCCGGGAAGGGATCGGAGATGGCGTGCGCAACCAGCGGCGACAGGATGATCGCCGCCATCTGCCGGAAGGCGGCGGCAAGCCGCACGATGTCGCGCTCGTCGGCCAGAAGGTTGAAATCCACCTGCGGCTGGTCGCGCCAGTTGGTGGATTTGAGCTTGACCTCGCCGCGATCCGAATAGGTGCGGTTGACCCAGATATTGGCCGTGCCCAGCTGGTCGCCAACCTTGTGCCAGGCCGATTTGGTCGAGATCGAGACGGCCATGTCGCCGCGCGGCACGCCCTCGAGGCCCGACGACATGCGCACGCCCAGCATCAGGTGCCGCCGCGTCAGCCCGTTGATGCGCGCCTCGGGCTTGATGAAGGCGGCGATCGCCACCGCCGGATGGTCCATCAGCCGCTTGCCGACGCCCGGCAGGTCATGCAGCACCTCGATGCCCTGCGCCCTCAATTCCGCCGCCGGCCCGATACCCGCGCGCAAAAGATGCGCCGGCGAATAGATCGCGCCGCTCGAAACGATCACCTCGCGGGCGCGATAGGTTGTCTCCGCCCCGCCTGCCACCGCGCGCACCCCGATGCAGCGCCGCCCCTCCATCACGAGGCCCGAAACCTCGGTGCGGGTGAGGATGCGCAGATTGGGCCGGGCCCGCACGGTGGGCGTCAGATAGCCGATCGAGGCCGAAACCCTTCGGTCATATACATTGCTGATCGCGACCGGATAGTAGCCGTCGACAAACTCGCCGTTCTGGTCGGGCAGATAGGGGTAGCCCGCCGCTTCCAGCGAGCGCGCCATCGCCTTGGCGTGCTCGGGCCAGAGATCGGGGAAGATGCGCGAAATCGCGATCGGCCCGTCCTTGCCATGCAGCGGGCCTTCGAAATCATAATCACGTTCGAGCTTGCGGAAATAGGGCAGCACCGAGGTCCAGGTCCAACCCTTGGCGCCCAGCGTCTGCCACTCATCGTAATCGTCGGGGGCGCCGCGATTGGCGAACTGCCCGTTGATCGAGGAGCCCCCGCCAAGCACCCGCGCCTGCTCGTATTTGCGCTGGCGCGGCACGATCTCGGGCCGGTTGTGCGAGCGCTGCTCGGTGGTCACCCGCAGATCGTTCCACAGGAACCGGTCGTTGAGATAGGCAAGCCCGGCAAAGCTGTCGAGAATTTCGCTCGGCACACGGCCGGGCGCTGTATCCTCGCCCGCCTCGATCACCAGCACGCTGTTGCCCGGGTTGGCCGAAAGCCGGCTCGCAAGCACCGAGCCGGCCGTGCCGCCGCCCACGATGATATAGTCAAAGTCCATTTGCGGCTCGCATCTGGGACGCTGCGGTTGAATAGCGGCTGTAGGAGTTGGGCGTGATCCAGCCGCCATAGCGCTCATGATCCGCGCCGATGGGCAGGCTCACCGTCTCGCCGGTTTCGGAGGCATGATAAAGCGCCGTCACCAGTTCCATCGAGCGGCGCGCATCGGCAAGGCTCACCGGCATCTCGCCCCCATCGCGAAGGGCATCGTGGAAGGCGGCGAACTGGTACGCGAACGAGGTGTGCTCGAGCGGCGTGATCGGGATCGCCGCGATGCGGGCCGCGATCTCGTCGTTCTTGGGCACGATGATCCAAGGCTCCTCGCCCGGCTTGGGCGCCTCGGCATCAAAGCACTGCCGCTCGATGGTCAGGTTCTCGTAGCAGAGCCGGATGCGCGTCACCGGCCGCTGCGAGCCCAGCGTCGCGGTCAGCGAGGCCAGCGACCCGTCCTCCATCCGCACCGCCGCCACGGCGCAATCCTCGACCTCTATCTGGTTGACCCGCGTCGTCTTGAACGCCTTCACCTCCGCCGCCGGCCCGCGCAGATAGAGCAGCAGGTCGTGGATGTGGATAGCCTGGGTCAGCAGCACGCCGCCCATTTCGGTGGCGAACTTGCCCCGCCACGGCACTGCGTAATACTCCGCCCCGCGCTTCCAGGCCGTCTCGACCGAAGCGATGTAGCACGCCCCCGCAATGCCGGTTTCGAGGATCTGCCGGATGCGCTGGATGCCCGGCGCGAAGCGATACTGGAAGATCGGCATCACCCGCGCCCTGCCCTTCGCCTCTTCCGCGATGATCTCGTCGGTGAGCCGGAGCGAGCTGGTGAAGGGCTTTTCGCAGATCACATGCTTGCCGGCCCTGAGCGCGGCCATCACCATGGGATGATGCAGCGAGGGTGGGGTGCAGATGCTGACCACCTCGATATCCGGGTCGGCCAGCACCGCGTCATAATCGGTCGCAATGCCCGCGATGCCATGGGTGTCGGCAAAGGCCCGCGCCTTGCCCACATCACTGTCGCAGGCGATGGCGACGCTGTAGCGATCCTTGAGATGGTCGAAGCCGAAGCTCATCTGCGAACCGGCGACCCAGCCGCAGCCGATGATGGCGACGCGCAATGTCATGATGTGCTCCTTCGCCCTCAGGCTTCGTCGCTGGCATAGGCGCGGCTCAGAAGCCGCCCCTCGGGGCTAAAGCGCAGGTCGAAAGGCTCGCTGATGGCGCTGGCACGGCCGCTCGCCTCGACTTCGGACAAAAGCGCTTCCGAGATCAGGATTTCTTCGAGATGCAGCGTCGAGCGGATGAAGCAGAGCCGCGTCGAGAGGTCATCGCTTGACCAGCTGGTCGAAACCGTCGCCCGCAGCGCATCGAGATCGTTGCGCAGAACGATCGGGATGCGCGACTTTTCCACCAGCGTCGAGGTCAGCGAATTCATGTAGATCTGCTGCAGGTCGATCTTGTCCACCACATCGATGGTGGTGAAATCGGCCAGCCCGATGCCCAGCCCGTTGCCGCCCGTGGCCTCCGACAGCCCCAGCACCGTCACCCGGGCGGCGAAGGGTTCGGGCGGGTTGGGAATGCTGCGCAGATCGGCGCGCCCCATCACCGCATAATCCATGCCGGCGCCGCTGATATCCTTGCCGATCTGCTCGACCACCAGCGCATCCATCCGCCCGAAGGGGAGCCGCGCGATGAAGGATTTGGCGAGCTTGAGCAACCGCTTGTCGCTCTCGAAGAAGTCTTCGGGCGCGACACCCTCGATGGCCACGAGCTGCTTCTTGGCGTTTTCCACCAGCGCGATGCCGAGCGCGATCGGCGCGGCGTTGAGCGCCACCTCGGCCAGCGCCGGCAGCACGTCGAGAAACGCCGTCGGGCCGGTGCGGTGCACCGAGCGGGCGCCCTCAGCCTTGCCCAGGCCCACCGCCACCATCTTCACGAGCCCGCTTTCGATCTCGCGGTCGAATGTGGTGTGCGATTTCACCCGGTTGACCACGATGATGCCTGAGGCCTTTGCCGCATTGGCGTCGAACTTGCAGCGCGCGCCCTGCGGGGTTGCGCCGAGATCCACCACATCCATCGTCGCGCGGATCGGCGCGCCGAGCGCGTCTTCGGTCAGGCCGAGCTTTTTGAGCACATCCACCTGCCCCTCGGCCGTGCCCCCGCCATGGCTGCCCATGGCCGGCACGATGAAGGGCGAGAGCCCCAGCTCGCGCACGGCATCGACGATGGCCCGCCCGATCACCGGGATTTTCGAAATGCCGCGGCTGCCAAGCGCGATGGCGATCTCGCTGCCCTTGGGCAGTGCCTTGAGCCGCGCACTGGCAAGCACCGCCGCGCGCACGGTGCCCGCCACATCGGCGATGCTCTCGCCGCCCTTTTGCGCCAGTTTCACCCGGCGCACCGGAGGCAGCGCCACCTTTTCGAGAAAGCCGAATGCCATCGGCGGAAAAGCGACGGACGGCATCCCGGCCTCCTAGAGCGACTTGGTGTTGAGCGGGTGCTTGCGCAGGAAGTCGAAATCGCAGCCATGCTCGGCCTGCAGCACCTGCTGGAAATAGAGCCGCTTGTAGCCGCGCTCGACATCCTCATGCGGGGGCGGCGCCCAGCCCTTTCGGCGCTCGGCGAGCTCCTCGTCGCTGACATCGAGATGCAGCCGGCCCGCCTCGACATCGAGCTCGACCATGTCGCCATCGCGCACCAGCCCCAGCGGCCCGCCATCGGCGGCCTCGGGGCTCACATGCAGCACGATCGAGCCGAAGGCCGTGCCGCTCATCCGCGCATCCGAAATCCGCACCATGTCCTTGATGCCCTGCGCCGCAAGCTTCTTGGGGATCGGCAGATAGCCCGATTCCGGCATGCCCGGCGCGCCCTTGGGCCCGGCATTCTGGAGCACCAGAACGTCATCGGCTTTCACATCGAGATCGGGGCTGTCAACCCGTTCGGCGAGGTCCTTGAGCGAAGTGAACACCACCGCCCGCCCGCGATGCTTCAAGAGCGAAGCGGTTGCCGCGGCCTGCTTGATGATCGCGCCATTGGGCGCAAGGTTGCCGCGCAACAGCCGGATGCCGCCGCCCGAATGGATGGGGTTGTCGAGCGGGCGCACCACATCCTGCTTCCACATCGGCTCGGCTTCGATATCCTCGGCCAGCGTGCGGCCGCTCACCGTCACGCAGTCGGTCTCGAGCAGATGGGCAATGTTGCGCAAGACCGCATTGAGCCCGCCGGCCTTGAACAGATCTTCCATATAGCCCTGCCCCGTCGGCTTGAGGTCGACCAGCACCGGGGTTTCGCGCCCCATCTGGTCGAAATCCTCCATATCGAGGTCAAAGCCCAGTCGCCCGGCAATCGCCGCCAGGTGCACGACGCCATTGGTCGAACCGCCCACCGCCTGCAATACGCGCATGGCATTGCGCATCGCGGCCTTTGTCATGATCTCGGTGGGGCGCACGCCGGTCTCGGCAGCCGCCATTTCCACCGCACGCCGGCCCGTGGCCTCGGCATGGCGCAGCCTGTCGGCATGCACGGCGGGGATCGCCGCGCCACCCGGCAACATCATGCCCATCGCCTCGGCGCAGAGCGCCATGGTGCTCGCCGTGCCCATCACCATGCAGGTGCCCGGCCCCGGCGCCAGCTTGCCGCTGATCTCCTCGATCTCTTCTTCGCCGATCGATCCGCCGCGATGCTGGCCCCAGAGCCTGCGGCAATCGGTGCAGGCGCCGAGCCGCTCGCCGCGATGGCTGCCGGTGATCATCGGGCCGGTCACGGTCAGGATCGCCGGCACGTCGGCGCTGGCCGCGCCCATCAGCAGGGCCGGCACGGTCTTGTCGCAGCCCCCGATCAGCACCACCGCATCCATGGGCTGGGCGCGCACCATTTCCTCGACATCCATCGACATCAGGTTGCGCGTGAACATGCTGGTGGGGTGCGAGAAGGCCTCGTGCATCGAGATCGTCGGAAAGTCGATCGGCAGCCCGCCCGCCAGCATCACGCCGCGCTTGATCGCCTCGATGATGTCGGGAACGTTGCGATGGCAGGCATTATAGCCCGAATAGGTGTTGGTGATGCCAATGATGGGCCGGTCCAGCGCATCGTCGGAATAGCCCATGGCCTTGATGAAGGCCTTGCGCAGAAACAGCGAGAACCCGGCATCGCCGTAATTGGCAAGGCCCTTGCGCATCCCCTTGGGGCTCGATGACATGGCAGCAACCCGAAAATCCGGCGCCACGGCGGCGCAGCGACCGGTTTACGTAAGCGCTTCCATTTTGTCCAGCGCCTGAGCATGGATTTGGCTTGAATGCGGTGCTGGAAGCGCTCAAAACCACAGGCCAGCGGCGAGCCTTGGAGACATGATGTCGGACGATTTTACCGGAGACTGGGGGCGCGGCGCGCGCACCGGCATTCCCGAGGCCGTGCTGGCCGAAACCAAGTCTGTCGCAGCGCTGTCGCGCATCCTCTCCGAGACACTCGAGCGCGGCGAACGCATGCTCTTTACCCGCATGACGGCGGCGCAGTTCGCCGCCCTAAATGCCGCTGCACCCGGCGCCCTCGACTACGATCCCGTCTCCCGCACCGCCATCCTCGGCAGCGCCCCCGCAAACGGGCTGGAAAGCCCGATCTGCATCGTCTCCGCTGGCACCTCTGACGCGCCCGTGGCGCTTGAAGCCGCGCGCACGCTCGCCTTTTCGGGCTGGCAGGCGCCGGTCATTCAGGATGTCGGTGTGGCCGGGCTCTGGCGCCTGATGGAGAAGATCGCGGTCATCCGCAGCCACTCCGTCATCATCGCCGTGGCCGGCATGGAGGGGGCGCTGTTCTCAGTCCTGGGCGGTCTCGTGCCCGGCCTCGTCATCGCCGTGCCCACCTCCGTGGGCTATGGCGTCAGCCGCGACGGGCATGTGGCGCTGCATTCGGCGCTTGCCAGCTGCGCGCCCGGCATCGTCGCGGTCAATATCGACAATGGCTTCGGCGCCGCCTGCGCCGCGATGAAAGCGCTTCGCATCCAGGGCTGAACTTGCTAGGGTGCTGATGCCCGGCGGGCGATCTTTGCAAACTCTGCAGTGTGATGAAAGGCATTTGCGTGGAGCCGACCGACAAGACAAGGCAGAAGCGCAGCCGGCGATCTTCGCCCAGCCGGGTGAAGCTCGAGGATGTGGCGCGCGCCGCCGATGTCTCGACCGCCACCGCCTCGCGCGTTCTCAACGCGCCCGACACCGTCTCGGCCCGCACCCGTGAAAAGGTGCATGCGGCCATCAAGCAGCTGGGCTGGATCCCCCATGGCGCCGCCCAGGCGCTCGCCACGCTCCGCACCCGCACCGTCGGCGCGCTCATTCCCACGCTCGGTCACCAGACCATCGCCGCCATGCTGGAATCGCTCCAAAGCACGCTTGGCGATTCGGGATACACGCTGCTCCTGGGCCGCCCCTATCACCATGCCGAGCGCACGGTGTCGCAGGTCTCCAAGATGATCCAGCAGGGGGTGGAGTGCATGATCATGATGGGCGAGGATCATCCGCCCGAGCTTTTTTCCATGCTCGACGAGCAGGGCATCTTCACCGTCATCGCCTACACCTCGGGCCGCTACGGCCGACCCAACTGCATCGGCTTCGACAATTTCGTCGAAATGAGCAAGCTCACCCAGCATCTCATCGATCTGGGGCATCGCGATTTCGCCGTCATCACCCGCCCCTTCGAGGGCAATGATCGCATCCGCCAGCGCATCGAGGGCATTTCCTACACACTCTCGCAGGCCGGCATTGCGGTGAGGCCGCAGCATTTCGTCTCGGTGCCCGACTGGACCATCGGATCGGGGCGCAAGGGCATGCGGGCGCTGCTCGAAACCAGCCCCCGCCCCACCGCCGTCATCTGCGCCAACGATTATCTCGCCTCCGGCGCCCTCATCGAGACGCGCCGCTCCGGCCACTCCGTCCCCGAGGAGTTCAGCATCGTGGGGTTCGACGATGTCGACCTCGCCGAACATCTCGATCCCCCGCTGACCACCATCCACATCCCGGCCCGCACCATCGGCGAAAAGCTCGGCCGCTACGTCGTCGACTATCTCGAAGGCCACGACGTCACCCTGCCCGAGCGGATCGACGCCGAACTGATCATCCGCGGCTCCACCGCCGCCCCCAGGGCTGAGATTTAAGGGGCCGATCGCCATCGCGGGCCCGGATCGAAACAAGCCCTCATGCTGAGGAGCCCCGTAGGGGCGTCTCGAAGCATGAGGGCGGGCCGTTGGCGGCAAACGGAGCGCAGCAAGGCCATGAGCGCTATGCGCGGACGGCTCGCCAAAGGCGCGTCTCGAAGCACGAGGGCGGGCCGCAGCGTGCAAGCGGCCCTCGCCCTTCGAGACGCCCCTTCGGGGCTCCTCAGGGTGAGGACCTCTCATGGCATCTGGCCTGCCTCGCAGTGCTGATCCCTAGGGAAAGCCTCCGCCCACCCACGGCGTCAATGCCTTATCCTCAGCGGAGCCTCCTTCACCTCTCCCTTGGGGAGAGGTCGGCGCGCAGCGCCGGGTGAGGGGGCCTTGCCCCACGCAAGATCGCTGGCCCCCCTCGCCCAGTCCCTCCCCGTATGAAGAGGGCCAGAAGGAGCCGCTATCTCACCCACCTACGGCGTGATTCCTGCGCCAGCAGGAATCCAGTTTCCCCCGCAAGCACTTCGCAAACGCAGGCCCCGGCAGGGGCAACCGAGGGGATTCCCGCGAAGACAGCGAATGCCCCCCGCCAGCCCCACCCTGGCCTCAGCCCGCGAGCCCCCCATCGAGCCGCGCGCCGCTTTCGGGATCGAACAGCAGCGCTCGCGACAGGTCGAAATCGAGCGCGATGGCTTCGCCGGCCTTGGGCGCCGCGAAGGGCTGGACGCGGCAGAGCGTGCGCTTGCCGTTGAGCGTTGCGTAGATCAGCGTATCGGGCCCGGTGGGCTCGGTCATGTCCACCCGCACCTTGAGCGGATCGCTGGTTGAAGCGCCGGCCGCCGTGATGCGCTCGGGCCGCAAGCCCAGCACCACCTTCTGGCCCGGACGCGCCTTGACGTCGGCGGGGCGGAACGGCAGGGCGAGGCGGCGGCGTTCGGCGCCCGTATCGATGCTCATCACCAGCCCCGAGCCCTCGCCCTCGAGCGTGCCGGGAATGAAGTTCATCGGCGGCGCGCCGATGAAGCCCGCAACATACATGTTGGCGGGCGCGTCATAGATTTCCTGGGGCCGCCCCAGCTGCTGCACCACGCCATCCTTCATCACCGCGATGCGGTCGCCTAGCGTCATCGCCTCGACCTGATCGTGGGTGACGTAGCACACCGTCTTGCCGGTGCGCTTGTGCATCATCTTGATTTCCGAACGCATTTCGATGCGCAGCTGCGCATCGAGATTGCTCAGGGGCTCATCGAACAAAAAGAGCGTCGGATCGCGCGCCAGCGCCCGGCCCATCGCCACGCGCTGCCGCTGGCCGCCCGAAAGCTGGCGCGGCTTGCGATCGAGCAGGTGCGATATCTGGAGCGATTCCGCCACCGCCTCGACGATCCGCTTGCGCTCCTCGGGGGCGACCTTGCGGATCTCGAGCCCGAAGGAAATGTTCTCGCGCACCGTCATCGAGGGATAGAGCGCGTAGGACTGGAACACCATGGCGATGTCGCGGCTCTTGGGCGGCAGGTCGTTGACCACCCGCCCCCCGATGGCGATCTCGCCCTGGGTGATGGTTTCGAGCCCGGCGATCATGTTGAGCAGGGTGGATTTGCCGCAACCCGAGCTGCCCACCAGAATGAGGAACTCGCCCTCGGCGACATCGATGTTGATGCCCTTGAGCACCGGCACGTTGCCATAGCTCTTGTGGACGTTGCGGATGGAAAGACCGGTCATGCTCTTGTCCTCGGGCAGTCTTGTGGCTGCCAACTGCGTTGGTTGGGCGCGGCGGGGCTTGGGCGTGCGCCCTAGCCCTTCACGGCGCCGGCGGTGAGGCCGCGAATGAAGTAGCGTCCGCCGATGATGTAGACGATCAGGGTCGGCAGCGCGGTGATGAGGGCAGCGGCGGTATCGACATTGTATTCCTTCACGCCCTCGGAGGTGTTGACGAGGTTGTTGAGCCCCACCGTGATCGGCCGCGATTCCGGGCCCGAGAACACCACACCGAACAGGAAGTCGTTCCAGATATGGGTGAACTGCCAGATCACGCAGACGGTGAAGATCGGCAGCGAGATCGGCAGGAAGATGCGCCAGAAGATGCGGAAGAACCCGGCCCCGTCCACCCGCGCCGCCTTCACCAGCTCGAGCGGCATGGCAACGTAATAGTTGCGGAACAGCATGGTGCAGAAGGCGATGCCATAGACGGTCTGGATGATGATCAGCCCGGGGATGGTATTTGCGAGTTTGAGCATCCCCAGGAACTGCGCCGCCGGCAGAAGGATCGCCTGGAACGGGATGAAGAACCCGAACAACAGCCCGGTGAAGATGATCTCCGAGCCCGGAAACCGCCATTGCGCCAGCGCGTAGCCGTTTATCGAGCCGATCATCGAGGAGATGATCACCGAGGGGATGACGATATAGACCGAGTTCATGAAGAAGGGCTGGAGGCCGTTGCAGGCTGCGCCCGTGCAGGCCGAACTCCACGCCTTGCCCCAGGCATCGAAATTGAGCCCCTGCGGCAGGGCGAGCATGGTGCCGACGCGCAATTCGGGCAGCGTCTTCAGCGATGTCACCAGCACCACATAGAGCGGGGCGAGGAAGATGAGCGCGAAAAAGCCGAGCACGGCATAGATCGCGATCCGGGCGACGAGCTTGTCAGGACGCATTTTTCTGGGCCCGCTTCTCGAGATACATCATGGGGATGAGGATGGCGACGACCATCACGAGGATCATCACCGCCGAGGCCGCGCCCACGCCCATGCGGCCGCGCTCGAAGGAGAAATTGTACATGAAGTAGGAGGGCAGCCAGGTGGAGGTGCCGGGCCCGCCCGCCGTCATCGCCACTACGAGGTCGAAGGTCTTGATCGCCTGGTGGGTCAAAAGCAGCAGAACCGAGAAGAACACCGGCCACATCGCCGGCAGCACGATGCGGCGATAGATCACCGGCATCGAGGCGCCATCGACCATGCCGGCCTTGATCACCTCTTCGTCCACCCCCCGCAGGCCGGCGAGAAAGAGCGCCGCGACGAACCCGGTGCACTGCCACACCGCCGCGATCACCACGCAGGCCATGGCCATGCGGGAATCGTTGAGCCAGTTGAATTCAAAGCTCGTGAACCCGAGCGCCCGCACGGTGTTCTGGATGCCGTATTCGGGGTTGAACAGCCACTGCCAGGCCGTACCGGCCACGATCTGCGAGAGCGCCAGCGGATAAAGATAAATGGCCCGCAGCGCGCCTTCGGCCCTGATGCGCTGGTCCATCAGGATGGCGAGCAGCAGCCCCAGCCCCAGGCTCAGCACGATGAACGGCACGCTGAACCAGAACAGGTTGGCGACCGAGGTCCACCACACCGAATTGGAGAACAGGTCGATATAGCGCTGGAAGCCGGCCCCGACATAGCGCGGCATCAGGGTGGAGTTGGTGAACGAGAGCACCGCCGTGGCGGCGAGGAACCCATAGACGAAGATGAGGCTGATCACCACGCTGGGCGAGAGCACCACCAGCGGGATCCATTTATCGGCCCAAACAGAAGCGCGCGAAGGCCGGGCGAGCCCCTTGCGCAGACCCGCATCGGCGGGGATCGTGTCAGCCACCAGTTCGCTCCATGAGAGTGCCGGCCACACCCTGCCTGCAAGACCCTGCCCGCAGGAGGCGCCGGAATGGCCGCGGACCGGAGATACGGCCCGCGACCTGTGCGATCGACCAGAAACTGGCGCGGGAGAACAGCCCCCGCGCCGCGGTTTCCAAGCTTACTTCGCGGCCTGCACGGCAGCGGCGAGATCGGCAGCGGCGCTGGCCGAATCCTGGTCGGAGTTGATGAAGTTGGTCACCACGTCGCGGATGGCGCCGAGCACGGCTTCGGTCGTGCCCTGGTTCTGCGAGGGAACGAGCCCGCCGCTGGCTGCGGTCGACTGCAGGTCGGCGGCGGCCTTCTTGGAGCAGTCGTCGAAGGAATCCACCGGCACGGTGTTGAGCGCGGGGATGGCGCCCTTGAACTGCGCGCCGCGCAGCTGGAAGTCCGGGCTCGCGATCAGGCTGGCGAGTTCGAGCTGGCCTTCGGTGGCCTCCCCGCCATTCTGCTTGAAGAACACGAAGCCGTCGGCGATGAAGGTGAAGATGCCTTCATTGCCCGGGCGCACCGCGCAGATATAGTCGACGCCCGGCACCTTGCCGGCGGCGCTGAATTCGCCCTTGGCCCAGTCACCCATGAACAGGAAGCCCGCCTGCCCCTCGATCACCATCGCGGCAGCGAGGTTCCACGGACGGCCCTGCGTGGCGTCGTCGAAATATTCGGTCGACTTGCGCAGGATGTCGAAGACCTGAACCATGGTCGGGGAGTTCAGCGCTTCGGCATCACCCTCGAGGATGGCCTTGCGGTAGAAATCCACGCCCATCGACTGCACGATGCCTTCGAAATAGACGGCGTCGTGATAGGGCGTGCCGCCATGGGCGATGGCCGTATGGCCGGCGGCCTTCATCTTGTCGGCGACGGCGAAGAATTCGTCCCAGGTGGTGGGCACGGTGCCGCCGACTTCGTCGAGCATCGGCTTGTTGATGTACATCCAGTTGACGCGGTGGACCCAGTTCACCACGCCATAATAATGGCCGTCATACTTGAGCACTTCGGCAATGGCGGGGGGCAGCAGATTGTCCCAATCGCCCGACACGGCGTCGAGGGGGACCAGCGCGTCCTGCGAGGCCCAGTCCTGGATGGCGGGGCCGCGCATCTGCACCGCCTTGGGCGGGTTGCCGGAGATGACGCGGGTCTTGAGCACGGTCATGGCATTGGCGCCGCCGCCGCCGGCAATGGCGGAATCGACCCAGGTGTGGCCGATCTTCTCGAGGTCTTCCTTGAGCACGTTGACGGCGCGCGATTCACCGCCCGACGTATAATAGTGCAGAACTTCCACGTCCTCCGCACGCACCGAGCCGGCGCCCACGAGCACTGCGGCCGTGGTGGCGAGAAGGGCAAATTTCCTGAAGCGCATGATTCCTCCCATCAGCAAGAGCGACCATTTGGAAAGCCAAATTGGAACCGCTTACATTTTTCCTACGGCATGTTTTGAAGGGCTGTCAACAGGTTTGCAGCGCAGCTATCGCAGCCCCTTGATAGCGCTTACGTCACGGCGAAAACCCCGCCGCCGGCTCTGGCGCGAGGAGAGGGGAGCGACCGGTTCGAGGTCGTCCGGGTCGTCAGCCGTCGGGCTCGCCGCCTCCCGGCGTGTTGGCGATGACATAGGCTGTGTCGTAGAAATGCCGGTCGAGATGATGCTGCGCCCGCCGCACGTCGCCCGCCCGGATCGCGTCATGGATGCGCCGGTGATGCGCGGCGGTTTCGTCCAGCCGCTGCGAGTGCGACATCCGTTCGGGGTCGATGCGCCTGTAGCTGGTCCAGAACAGCGACAGGATGCCGTTGAGCACCGCGTTTTCGAGCCCGCTGTGGAGCAGCAGGTGGAAGGTCTGGTCCTCCTCGGCGAAATAGTCGCCGCGCGCCGCCTTGGCCTCGATCTCGGCCGTTACCCGCCCCAGCGCATCGAGCGATTGCGGGGTCATGCGCGAGATCGATTCGGCGAGAAACCCCACTTCGAGCAATTGCCGGATCGAGAGCAGCTCCAGCATCCGGCGGTCGTCGAGGGGGGCGAGGGTGGCCACCTTCTGCAGCACAGCACCGAAATCCATCCGCTGCAGCACGCGCCCGCTGCCCTTGCGCGACACCAGCATGCCCACCGCTTCGAGCGACATCAGCGCCTCGCGCACCGCCGGCCGGCTGACCCCCAGTTCGGCACTGAGATCGGTCTCCCCGGGGATGCGCTCGCCCTCCCCGATGCCCTTGCGGCGCACGAGGTCCACGATGCGCTGCACCAGCTGGTCGCCCGGCCGCTCGATGCGCTCGTTCATTTGAACCTGCCTGACATCTTCATCAGCCTCGCCGGATTTTTCGCCTTGGATCGCCGGAGACGCGTTGACATTCGCTGCTCATGCGGCAAATGTCTAGCCCCGAACGCAAAAATCTGTCTGACTGCCTTGCACGCAAGAGCGTGAAGTTCAGGGCAGCGACATCATCCCGAATGGTCGGCAACAATCCCGGATACGCGCCCAAAGTGCAGCACAAAATCAAGAAGATCGACGTCCATCTCGTCTCCCACCCGATCACCGGCGGCTTCGCGGATGCGACCCGCAAGGTCGAGACGATCGGCTACACCATCGTGCGCATCACCACCGATCAGGGGCTCGAAGGCATCGGGGTCACCTATCACGAAGTGGGTGGCGAGGCGACGCGGGCGCTCATCCTCAACAACATGGCGCCCAAGCTCATCGGTCGCGATCCGCTCGAGACGGAAGCCATCTGGCAGGAATTCTTCCATTATCTACGGGGCGTTGGCCGCAAGGGCCTGATGTATTGCGCGCTCAGCGCCATCGACATCGCGCTCTGGGACCTCAAGGGCAAGATCGTCAACCTGCCGCTCTACCGCCTGCTCGGCGGCAACCAGACCAAGGCGCCCGTCTATGCCAGCGGCGGCTGGACCTCGTACGACGACGACCAGCTGGTCGACGAGATGAAGGGCATGGTCGCGCGCGGCTTTTCCTTCATCAAGTTCAAGGTGGGCGTCGAGGGCGGCACCAATCCGCGCCGCGATGCCGAGCGCGTGCGCAAGGTGCGCGAGGCCGTCGGGCCCGAGATCAAGCTCCTGCTCGATGCCAACAATTGCTGGGATGCGGCCACCGCCATCCAGGCGGCCAACCGCGTGCGCGAATACGACATCTTCCTCTTCGAGGAGCCGGTGTTCGCCGACGACATCCCAGGCCTTGCCCGCTTCAAGCGCGGCACCGACATTCCGCTGGGCACCGGCGAGCATGAATACACCAAGTTCGGCGTGCGCGACCTCGTCGCCGCCGAAGCCGTCGATATCCTCCAGGTCGATGGCGCGCGTGTCGGCGGTATCACCGAAATGCTCAAGGCCAGCGCCATCGCCCAGGCCTTCAACATCAAGTTCGCCCCGCACGCCATGGAGAACATCCACCTCCATCTCGTCGCCGCGCTGCCCAATTCGCTCTTCCTCGAGCGCCTCTTGATGTTCGAGGAGGTCACCGCCCACGTCTTCAAGAACGCACCGGTGCCGGTCGATGGCTATATGCACATCCCCGACCTGCCAGGGCTCGGGCTGGAGCTCGACATGGATTTCGTCAACGACAATGACGATGCCCGCAAGCTCGGCAGCGCCTAAAGCGCTTTCATAGGCCACTGGAGCCCTCATCAATGCCGGGATTAGGCCTGCCCGATGACGACTGGCTCGCGCTGCGGCGCGAGCCGATCCTCGATCCCGGCCAGCGCATCTGCGACCCCCATCATCATTTCTGGGATCGTCCGGTGCCCGGCGCCGGACGCTTCTGCTACCTCTTCGATGAGTTCCTCGCCGATCTCCTCACAGGCCACAACATCATCGCCTCGGTGGCTGTCGAAGCCGGCGCCCTGATGCGCGAGGGGCTGGAGCCCGGCACCATGTACCGGCAAAGCGGGCCGCCGGAGCTTGCATCGCTGGGCGAAACCGAATTCCTCCACGGCTATGGCGCCATGGCCGCCAGCGGGCTCTATTGCCCGCCCGGCATTGTCTCGGGCATCGTCGCTTTTGTCGATCTGCGGCTGGGCGCGCGCGTCGCCGACATCCTCGAGCGCCACATGGCCTTCGGGCGCGTGCGCGGCATCCGCAACCTCACCTGGCACCATCCCGATCCGGCCTTCGCCTTTTCGGACCTCGCCATCGTTCCCGGCACGCTCGAAAGCCCCGGTTTCCGTGAGGGTTTTGCCTGCCTCGCCAAGCACGATCTCGCCTATGACGCCACGGCCTTTGAGCCGCAATTTCCCGAGCTTCTGGCGCTGGCCCGCGCCTTCCCCCTCCAGCGCATCGTGCTCAACCATCTCGGCGGCATTCTGGGCAGCGGACCTTATGCCGGCCGGCGCGACGAGGCCTTCGCCTTCTGGCGCGACGGCCTGCGCGACCTCGCCACCTGCCCCAACATCTTCGTCAAGATCGGCGGCATGAGCGCCCAGCGCGGCGGCTTTGATCTCAGAAACCGGCCTGAACCCGCATCGTCAGAAGAGCTCGCCAGACTCTGGGCTCCCTACGCGCACACGGTCATCGACCTTTTCGGCCCCGCGCGCGTGATGTTCGAGAGCAACTATCCCGTCGAGCGGCAGTTCGTGCCTTATCCGGTCCTCTGGAACGCCTTCAAGCGGCTGGTTTCGGGCTACACGCCCGAGGAGCGCGACCAGATGCTCTTTGTCACCGCCGCCCGCTTCTATCGCCTGCCGATCTCGATCTGACGCCAAAGGCCCGTCAGTCAGCGCCCCTCCCCTTGACGGGGAGGGCCGGGGTCGGATGAAGCCCCTCACACCCCCAGCACCACCATCAGCAGGGGCAGCAGCAGCACCGAGGCCAGCGTCGAATAAAGCAGCGCACCCGCCGCGATGCGCTGGCCCTGCCCATGCAGTTCGGCCAGCATGAAGGGCCCCGTCCCCGTCGGCAGTCCGGCGAGAATCACCGCCAGCGCGACCAGATGCGCCGGTAATCCCAGGATCGGTCCGGCAACCAGAAAGGTCAGCGCCGGCTGCACGATGAGCTTGAGCCCGACGATCTCGCCGATCCGCCGCCCGGTCCCGTCCGCACCCGCACCCTGGCTCTGCGCAAGAAACAGCCCCAGTGTAACCAGCGCGCAAGGCGAAGCCGCCGCGCCGAGAAGCGTCACGAAATCATCCACCGGCTCGGGCAGCGACCAGCCCGACAGCATTACAACCGCCCCCAGCGCCGGCGCCACCAGCAACGGGCTTTTCAGCACCGATACCAGCGCCAGGATCGGCGAGCGTTGCCTGTCACGCTTTGCAAACGCCATCAGCACCAGCGCGAAGCCAAAGAGCACGCAGGCGGTGAGGATGGCGGCAACCAGCGTCGGCGCCAGTCCGATCTCGCCAAACAGCGCCGCTGCCAGCGGAAACCCCATGAAGCCGGTATTGGGATAGCTCGCGCTCAGCGCATCCACCGTCGCTGCCGCGAGCCCCTCGCCCCGCCGCAGCCGCAGCCAGAGCACGAGGCCGAACACGATCCCCGTGCCGACCAGAAACGCGAGGATGAAGCCCGGCTGCCAGATCTCGGCCGGCTCTGATCGCGCCATGATCCCGAACAGCAGCGCCGGCAGCGCCAGATAGACCACGAACCGATTGAGCTCCCGCGTCGCCTCGGGCCCCAGCGCCTTGAGGCGCGCCGCGAGCCATCCGGTTGCGACCAGCGCGAAGATGGGCAGTACGGTAAGGAGACTTGCAAGCATGAGCACCGGCCAGACGGGACCCGCTCCTTACCAAAGCCGGCTCCCTCGGGCCATGACGGAATTGCCTCCGCACCCCGCGTTCCCCGCCCTCGTGGTTCGAGACGCCTCTGCGAGGCTCCCCACCATGAGGCCGTTCGAAACTCATGGAGAGAACTTCATACCCAAGCCTGATAGAGAGAACCTCATAGGCAAGGAGCCCCCTGGGGAGCCCCACGGAGAACCTCACCCTGGGGAGCCGCACGGAGAACCTCACCCTGAGGAGCGCCAAAGGCGCGTCTCGAAGGGCGAGGTTCGGGCACAGACGCCGCCCCCCTCCGTCGTCCCCGCAAAAGCAGGGCCCTCCGTTTAGAGTGCCCACCCACCCCCCAGAAACGCCGTTTCCAGCCAAGCCCTCCCCGCGATGCGGTTTTTTCTTCAAATTCCCTTCAATTGGATGGCTACGCTTAGCGTCCGGGCACACCATCCTGTAGACATATCGCCAATCCATCCGGGAGCTTTTTTTATGCGTCTTGCATCCCTTGCCGCCGCCGTCCTGCTGGTCTCCGCCCCCGTCGCGGTCATGGCCCAGGAAATCACCCCCCTCGTCACCGTCGAATGGCTCAAGGCCAATGCCGGCAACGAGAATGTCGTCATCCTCGATATTCGCGACAACATCGAAAAGACCGATCTGGGCGCCCTGCCCTATATCGCCGATGCCGTCGTTGCCCCCTATGCCTCCGCCGGCTGGCGCACCGAGGTCCAGGGCGTGCCGGGCCAGATCCCGCCCGTCGAGCAGATCGCCAGCCTCATCGGCGGGCTCGGCATCGATGGCGACGATCATGTCGTGATCGTGCCGTGGGGCACCGATTCGAGCGAGTTCGGCGGCGCCACCCGCGTCTACTGGACCTTCAAATATCTCGGCCATGACGAGGTTTCGATCCTCGATGGCGGCTGGCGCCAGTATGATGCCCAGGGCGGCGAGCGCGTCGCCACTGCCGCGACCCCCGAGCCCACCACCTTCCCCGTCGCGGTTCGCGAAGAGCTGCGCGCCACCACCGCCGATGTCGAAGCGGCGCTGACTGCTGGCGTCACGCTGGTCGATGGCCGCCCCGAGGAGCAGTATCTGGGCAAGGCCAAGAGCCCGGTCGTGCGCATCGAAGGCACCATTCCGGGCGCCATCAACATCCCGCACTCCAAGTTCTACAGCGCCGAATATGCCAGCTTCGCGCAGCCCGAGACCATCGCGGCGATCGCCGAGGGCCTGTCGCTCGGCATCGACGAGAAGAACATCGTCTTCTGCAACACCGGTCACTGGGCCTCGATCGCCTGGTTCGGCCTGCACGAAGTGGCCGGCAACAAGAACACCGCCATGTATGATGGCTCGATGTCCGAATGGGCGGCCGATCCGGCCCGTCCGATCCAGTAAGCCCGAGGCTTTCCAGCCCGGTCACGCTTGGATGTTGCGCTCAAAAGGCGCAGCATCCATAGCTTTTTAAAAGACCAGCGTCCCCGGATATCATGACCGACATTTCCGCCTCCGCGCCCCGTTTCCTGCCACCGGTCACGCTCGATCGCTGGCCGCTCATCGTTGCCGCCAGCGTGCTCGTGGCGGGTTTTTTCCTCATCACCAATCTCGTCGATCTGCGGCAGGGCGCGCTGTTCCTCATCGGGGGCGGGCTCGGGGCGGCGCTCTTTCACGGCTCGTTCGGCTTCACCGGCGGCTGGCGCCGCATGGTGGTCGAAAAGCGCGGGCGCGGCATGCGCGCCCAGATGCTGACGATCGGGGTCGCCGCCATCGCCATGATCCCGCTGGTCGCGGCAGGCACTATCGGCGGACAGGCCATGGTGGGCGCCGTCGCACCCGTGGGGCTCTCGGTGCTGCTTGGCGCGGCGATCTTCGGGCTCGGCATGCAGCTGGGCGGCGGCTGCGGCTCGGGCACGCTCTTCACCGTAGGCGGCGGGTCGTCGCGCATGCTGGTCACGCTGGTGTTCTTCATCATCGGCGCGCTCATCGGCACGGCCCACCTGCCCTTCTGGCTGCAGCAGCCCTCTTTTGGCACCATCAGCCTCGGGGCCGAGCTCGGCATTTCCGGCTCCATCGCTCTCACCCTTGCCGGGCTGGCGCTCGTGGCGCTCATCACCGCCGTCATCGAAAAGCGCGCCCATGGCAATCTCGAGACCGAGGCCGTGCCCGCCCGTCCCGGCTGGAGCTGGCTGTGGCTCGGGCCCTGGCCGATGGTCGGCGCCGGTCTCGTGCTCGCGCTCCTCAACATCGCAACCCTGTTGACGGCCGGTCACCCCTGGTCGATCACCTATGGCTTCGGCCTCTGGGGCGCCAAGATCGCGCAGGCCATCGGCATCGATGTGGCGAGCTGGGAATTTTGGACCTGGCCGGCCCAGGCGCAGGCCCTCAACTCCTCCGTTTTGGCCGATACCGTGTCGGTGATGGATTTCGGCCTCGTGCTCGGGGCCGGCATCGCCGCCTCGCTCGCCGGCAAGTTCGCGCCCAAGGCCGCCCTGCCGCTGGGCTCGCTGCTGGCCGCCATCATCGGCGGTTTGCTGATGGGCTATGGCGCGCGGCTGTCGTTCGGCTGCAATATCGGCGCGCTGTTTTCCGGCATCGCGACGGGCAGCCTGCATGGCTGGCTGTGGTTCGCCGCCGCCTTCGTGGGGTCGTTCGTGGGCGTTTGGCTCCGGCCTGTCTTCGGTCTCGATGGGTTCGCCAAGAAATGAGTTCGCGCAACACCCTGCTCTTCGGCGCGGCCCTCGCCGTCTCTACCGCCGCCATCGCCTATGATCATCTGACCAATCCGGTGCCGCCGCGCCCCACCGCGCAGGTCGCGGCCGCCTCGGGTTCGGCGCCCTGTGCCGCGGGCGCGGCCCCTTGCGCAGCCGGTGCACCCTGCGCCGCCGGCGCGCCGATGATGGCCGCTCCGCCGCCGCCCGCCGCCGCCCCCTGCGCGGCCGGCGCCCCGACGCTTGCGGCTCCCCCGCCCCCGCCCGCGCAGCGACCGGCAGAAACCCGGCTCGCGCCCCCGCCTCCGCCGGCTCAGCCCGCGGCCGAACCGCAGCGCCTCGCGCCAACTCCGCCACCGGCAACGCCGCCCGCCGCCGCGCCGCAGCTGGCTCCACCTCCCCCGCCCCCGCGCCCCCTTCCCGAGGGTCAGGAGGCGCCGGACCTCGCGGTTCCGGGCTGATGTCGGAGACCCGCGAACAGGCCCTCAGGGAGATCGCCTTCTGCGAGGCCATCCTCGCCAAGCGCGGGCTCACGATCTTGTCCGAGCTGTTTGCGGGCGTCTCCAGCATCGCCGCCTGGGATCATTTCCCGCCCGGCGATGTCTTTGATCCTTCAAGCAATTCCCAGTGGTTCTACCACTGCCATCCGGCCAGCGAGGGGTCGGCTGAGCACGGGCATTTCCACTGCTTCCTGCGGCCCGATGGTCCCGCGGGCCCCATCCACCACCTCTGCGCCATCGGCGTCGATGCCGATGGCCGGCTCCTGCGGCTCTTCACCGTCAACCGCTGGGTGGTCGGCGATGATTTCGCCGATGCGGCAACCACGCTGCCCCTCGTCGCACGCTTCGACATGCAGATGCCCCGCCCCTCCTACCTCCTCAACCGCTGGCTCACCGCCATCCTAGTCGCCTACGCCAACGAGATCGAAGCCCTCATCATCGAACGCGACGCCGTCCTCGCCACCCACGCCAATGGCGGGGCCCTTCCTTTGGAAGACCGCACCCTCGAAGTCCTCTCCGAACTGGCGATGCACTCGGTGCGGTAGGCCGAGGATGTCACGAAGAACCTCATCCTGAGGAGCCTCGCAGAGGCGTCTCGAAGGACGAGGTTCGAGCCCTCCCCGCAATCCGCCCCGCCCCCCTTCCCTTCTCCCCTGAGGGGAGAAGGTGGCCCGAAGGGCCGGATGAGGGGTTCAGATCATGAGCTTAGCCGAGAGCCCAAACCCCTCACCCCAACCCTCTCCCCTCAGGGGAGAGGGAGCGAGAGATCAGCGCGCAAAGGCCCCTTGCCTTCTGCTCGAAGGGCTCCGCCCTTCCCTTCTCCCCTGAGGGGAGAAGGTGGTCCGAAGGACCGGATGAGGGGTTCAGATCATGTGCTAGGCCGAGAGCCCGACCCCCTCACCCCAACCCTCTCCCCTCAGGGGAGAGGGAGCGAGAGATCAGCGCGCAAAGGCCCCTTGCCTTCTGCTCGAATGGCTCCGCCCTTCCCTTCTCCCCTGAGGGAAGAAGGTGGTCCGAAGGACCGGATGAGGGGTTCGGCTCCTATGAGTTTTGCAGAGAACCTCATCCTGAGGAGCCCCGCAGGGGCGTCTCGAAGGACGAGGTTCGGGCTGCCCCAACCCTCCCCAAGCCCCGCGTCGTTCCTGCAAAAGAAAGGACCCTCTCTTGATCCACTGCCCCGCCCTCGCAGTTCGAGACGCGCCTTGCGGCGCTGATCACCGTGAGGTCGGTCGAGTTCGATGCCGACAAGCCCCCCATCACCTGTGGGTAATCCACCCCCGCGCCCCCACAGCCGCGCCCGTCCGTGCTATGGCATCCGCTTGAACCGTTCCTAGACCAGAATCGCCTATGCACATCGCCGTCGATATGGGCACGGCCACAGGAGGCGCGGGCGCCTCCCTCGATCTCGAGGAGCTCCTGGCCACACGCCTTCTGGTGCAGGGCAATTCGGGGTCTGGCAAATCTCACCTCCTGCGCCGCCTGCTCGAGCAGAGCGCGCCTTGGGTGCAGCAGGTGGTGATCGATCCCGAGGGCGATTTTGTTACCCTCGCCGACCGGTTCGGCCATGTCGTGGTCGATGCCCAGCGCACCGAGGCCGAGCTCACCGGCATCGCCGGGCGCATCCGCCAGCATCGCGTTTCGGTGGTGCTCAATCTCGAAGGCCTCGATGTCGAGCAGCAGATGCGCTGCGCCGCCGCCTTTCTGGGCGGGCTCTTCGATGCCGATCGTGATCACTGGTATCCGGTGTTGGTGGTGGTCGACGAGGCGCAGCTCTTCGCGCCCGCCGTGGCTGGTGAAGTCTCCGACGAAGCCCGCAAGCTTTCGCTCGGCGCCATGACCAACCTCATGTGCCGCGGCCGCAAGCGCGGGCTGGCCGGGGTCATCGCCACGCAGCGGCTGGCCAAGCTGGCCAAGAACGTCGCGGCCGAGGCCTCCAACTTCCTCATGGGCCGCACCTTTCTCGATATCGACATGGCCCGCGCCGCCGATCTCCTGGGCATGGATCGCCGCCAGGCCGAAACCTTCCGCGATCTGGCACGGGGGCATTTCGTCGCCCTCGGCCCGGCCCTGTCGCGCCGGCCGCTGCCCATCACCATCGGGCCGGTCGAGACCTCGGCGCGCTCGTCGAGCCCCAAGCTCAAGCCGCTGCCCGATGCGCCGGTCGATGTCGAGGCGCTGATCTTCACCGCCGCCGCAGACGAGCTCCGCCAGCCCGTTCGTCGCCCGCCGCCCCAGCCGGTGGTCACGCCCACCGCCGATATCCTCGCGCAATTGAGCCGCGCCCGCCCCCCCGAGATCGAGGCGCCACAGACCCTCTTTCCCGAGATCGATGCGGCCGAGCGCGATGCCATGCTCGACAAGGTCATGCGCGAGCTGCTCGATGATCCCGATGCCGGCTTCCGCTCGGTTGCCGTGCTCTATCAGGATTTCCTCGTGCGCTGCCGCATCCATCGCGTGCCAGGCGAGCCCCTTGCGCTGCCGGCGTTCCGCCGCCGGCTCGCCATCGCCCGCGCCGAAGTCGATGACGAGATCGCCCAGGGCCCGCTCTGGGCCGAAGCCCTGGCGCTCTCGCAACGGCTCACCGATGATGTGCAATCGGTGTTCCTCATCCTCGCCCAGGCCGCCGTCAGCGGACTGCCCTGCCCGGCCGATGCCACTCTTGCGCGCATCTACGGCACGCATTCGGCCTCCCGGGCGCGGCGGCTGCTGAGCTATTTCGAAGAGCGCGGGCTCATCGTGGTGCGCACCGATTTCCACGGCCAGCGCATCGTCGCCTTCCCCGATCTGCAGGTCGAAACCCTGCCCGGCGATCCCAATGGCCCCGATGTCACGCGCGAGGCGGCCGAATAGCAGAGCGCCCGGAGGGACGACAGCTCCTCAGCGCCCCGTCACCGCATAGGCTAGCTGCCCGATCCACTCGCGCAGAGCGGAGTTGATGAGCATGAGGTTGCGCGCCAGTCGCCAGTCGATGCCATCGACAAAGCTGGAAGAGCGGAAATCGACCGGATAGGCGACGATCCCCTGCCAGCCGGCGGCGGCAAAGCTCTGCATGGCGCGCGGCATGTGGAAGGCGCTCGTCACCAGCAGCCACACCTCTCCCTCCGCGGGCGCGGCCAGCGCAAGGGCCGAGCGCGCATTCTCGGTGGTGTTGCGCGCCGTCTCGTCCACCGCCAGCCGCTCGGGCGCCACGCCCAGCCCCGTCAGCGTCGCCCGTGCGATCGCACCCTCGGTCACCTCCGCGCCGCCAAGGTCACGAAGCCGGTTCGAGCCGCCACTGAAGATGATCCGCGCCTCGGGATAACGCAGGGCAATCGTCGCAGCGGCCACATGCCGGTCGGCCGCTTCGCCGAGGGAGGGCACGCCCCAGAAGCGGGTTGCCGTCAGATCCTCTCCACCGCCTAGAACGACGATGCCATCGACCCGGTCGAGCACCGGCTGAGCGGGGTAGCGGGCTTCGAGCGGGCGCATCAGCAGATCGCCAATCGGCAGCATGCCCAGCACAAGCAGCAGCACAGCACTCATGCCGGCCAGCCATCCGGCTGCGCGTCGCCGCCCGGTAAACGCAAGTATAGCCGCCAGCACAATCAGCAGCAGCAGCAACGTCTCGACCTTGAGAAATGTGCCCGCCACTCGGGAAACGACGAAAATCACGTTATCCATGCGTGCGCCCCACCCCATCCGCACGGAATTTCATCGACATCAATCCCCGCGCCTGCGGCGCTTCTCCACAGTAATGAGCACCAGCAACACGGTGGGCCAGATCAGTGTCAACAGGCTGTCGCGCAATGCATCGCGCCAGTTCCAGCCACGCGTCCAGAAAAACCAGTCATGCAGGTCAAGTGCTTCGTTCCCCACCTGCGCTGCAAGCACGCCGAACCAGGCGATGAGCGCCGCCTTCGGGTGCCGTCGCAAAGCTACCAGTATAGCGATAAATATGATCAGGCCGAAATGGATGTGCAGTGCATCGCGAGATTGGTCGAGCAGCCGAACGATCGGCTCTTTTAGTTCATGCCACATCAGGCACGCCCGTCGCTTTATTTCCCTTCTTTGCCATCGCCTCGTCTATTGCTTTAAGATAGGCATCGATCACAATGCGCTCGTCGAATTCCCGCTCGGCCTTGAGCCGGCTCTGCCGCCCCATCTCCGCCCGCGACTCGGGCGATGCCCGGGCCATCCGCAGCATCTTTTCCGCGAGGTCAGCCGCGTCTTTTACCCTGCACAGCCAGCCATTTACGCCATCATCCACCGTCTCGCGACAGCCCGGCACATCGGTAGCCACCAGCGGTCGGCCCATTGCCATCGCTTCCAGCAACGTCCGGGGCGTCCCCTCGCGGTAAGAGGGCAAAACAACGCAATCGGATGCGGCAATAAAGGGCCGCACATCGTCAGTCACGCCGAGATATTCAACCACCCCCTCGGCAACCCATTGCTCCACCGTCGAACGGGCTATGGCGGTGCGATTCTCCACATCGAGAAACCCCAGAAGCTGAAACCGGGCAGCGGGCATTACCGCCCTTACTTGCCGTGCCGCCTCGACAAATTCCTCCACCCCCTTGTCGCGGAGCATGCGCGCGATCAGCAGGAAAACCGGCCCGCCTTGGCCCGAACGCGCGCCGAGGGACTGTGGCTCGTAGTGATCGAGATTGATACCGGACCCCGGTATTGTTATCGATCTGCCCGCCTCCACAATTTCGTCCGCAACAAATATGCTTCTGTCTTCGTCGTTCTGAAATAGTATGCGCTCCGATTTAATCAGCCCTATTTTATAGAGCGCCTTCACCAACGCCTGGATCATCCCCCCATGGAGGAAGGCGGTACCAAGGCCCGATATGTTGTTTATCGATGCTGCGCCAACTGCTCGCGCTGATAGAGATCCATAAATATTCGGCTTTATCGTCCAACCGAGATACAGGTCGGGCCGCTCCCGCCGCATGATGCGCAGATACTGAGCCGTCAACGCGAGGTCACGGACAGGGTTGGTACCCTTATTGTCCATTTCGACCGAAATATATCTGCACCCCAGCGCCACCAAGGCGTCCGAATACTTGTCACGCGGCGCCACCGCGATCACCTCATAGCCACGCGCAATCAGAACACGGATCAGCGATGACCGGAAATTGACGAGGTTCCACGACGTGTTGGCCGAGATGATCACGCGCACGGGACGTTGACCTACCACCTTTAGAGCCGGCTGAGCGTCCTTTTGATCATACGGTTGCACCAAGTCCTTCTGCTCCTACACCAGTGGATAGAGCTGATACGGCACCCAGGCACTCGAGTGTCCGGCAAAATTGAGCCAGATGAACTGTACGGCCGCCGAGTAGAGCACAACCATTAACACCATCGGATCAACGCCCGCCCGCCGTGACGGAAACGCATCGGGCAGTCGTGACAACACAAACAGTTGCACCGGAATGAGATAAAGCGCCACGCGATCAACCGCCGTCGACGATGGCGATACTATTAGCAGCACAACGAAGAACAGCGAAAGCAGACCCATATTCCGCCAGAGCAACCACTCCCCCGGCAGGAAGGGAAAACGCTTGCGGAAGATCAACAGCATGGCAGAGGGCAGTGCATTCATCGCAATTCGAATAGCGGCGCCCTGCGACTGATACTCCGCCTCAATATAGCCGGACACAAGTGAATCGACGCTGTCATCGAGAAACAGAAAATAGAGCACAATTGTCGCAATACCGACCCAAATGGCTGCCCAATACCTACCACGACCCATGGATAGGGCCGCGATCGGCACGAGCATTACCGCACTGCGATGGAAGCTTGCCGCGAAAGCGATCCACAGAATGAATTTGAGCGTCGAGCGATCGCGGACCAGCGCGACGATCCCGAGCATCGTCAGCCCGATCGCGACACCCTGCCGGCTATAGCCCATGGCCACCACGATGACAAGATAGGGCACGGCCACGGCGATCACCAACCAGGGGCGCGGCTGTGTCCGGGCGAAGGATACGAGGCCGATCGAAAAGATCAGGCCGCAGGCCAGGTTGACGAGCCAGATCTCGTTAATGCTGTTCGATGCCAGCCAGTTCAGCAGGATGTAACCCGGGTCCCGGGCCATGAGCGCATCAAGGAACCCCATGAACTGGGCGCTGTAGAGATAGGCGATATAGCTGCCCCAGTCTCCGCCGACCTGATAGCGGAACCCGATCATCAGGCCCAGCAGTGCCACCGCGCCCAGCAACAGCGGCTGCCTGCGAAGGTGCCAGTGCTGGCCGGGCCTTTCGCGCAGCGCGGCATAGGCTGGGATCAGGAACAGGAGCCAATAGGGCAGCACCGGTCAGGCCGCCCACGCCATGGGGCACCGACCGAATGGGCAGCGATCAATCAACCAGATCAAGAAGATACCGTCCATAATCGCTCTTGCCGAACCGGGCGGCCTGCACGCGCAGCGCATTCGCGTCGATCCACCCCTTGTTGAAGGCGATCTCCTCCGGGCAGCCGGTCTGCATGCCTTGGCGTTGCGACAGCGTGCGCACGAAATTGCCTGCATCGAGCAGGCTGGCATAAGTGCCGGTGTCCAGCCAGGCAAATCCGCGGCCCATTTGCTCGACAAAGAGATTGTCTTCCCGCAGATAGGTTTCGAGAAGGTCGGTGATTTCCAGCTCCCCGCGTGCCGAGGGCTTCAACGACCGCGCCCGCCGAGGCGCCGTGCCATCGAGAAAATACAGTCCCGTGACGGCATAGGAACTGGGCGGAATGCTGGGCTTTTCCACCAGCGCGCGGACTTTTCCCTCCGCGTCGAAATCCACCACGCCATAGCGCTCTGGGTCGGCCACCTTGTAGCCGAAGACCGTGGCGGCAAGGCCGTTGGCATCGGCACGGGCGAGCAGTTCCGGCAGGCCGTGGCCGAAAAAGATGTTGTCGCCCAGCACCATGGTCGATGGCGATCCGGCCAGGAAATCCTCTGCGAGGATATAGGCCTGCGACAGTCCTTCGGGCCTCTCCTGGATGATGTAGGTGAAGGCCATGCCCCACTGGCTGCCATCGCCGAGCAGGCGCCGAAACTGTGCCTGGTCCTCCGGCGTCGTGATGATCGCGACCTCCCGTACGCCGGCGAGCATCAGCACGCTGATCGGATAGTATATCATCGGCTTGTCGTATATTGGCAGCAGTTGTTTCGAAGTAGAAAGCGTGATCGGGTGCAGCCGCGAGCCCGTTCCGCCCGCCAGCACGATCCCCTTGCGCCCGATCGTACCCTCGCTCGGACTAACCCTTTGCCCCGTCATCCGTTTTCTCCCAACTGCGCAACGACCCGCCGCAGCCCCTCGTGCCAATCCGGCCGTCCGATCCCATAAACGTCCAGCAGGCTCGAACAGTCGAGCCGACTGTTCAACGGCCGCCGCGCCACCGTAGGATACTCCGCCGCCGACTGGTCCACGACGCGCGTTGCGAGCCCCGCTTCGCGAAACACGGCCCGCGCGAAATCAGCCCAGCTGACATCCGGCGCGCCGGCGAAATGGTGAATGCCCGAGGGGGCCCCGTCCCGCAGGCGAGCGCCCACCGCAAGCACCGCGGCAGCCAGGTCGGAAGCCTCGGTGGGGCCGCCCACCTGGTCGGAAACCACCTTGATCTCGGCCCGATCTTTGCCGAGCCGCAGCATCGTCTTGACGAAATTATGCCCGTACGTAGAAAAGACCCATGACGTCCGCAGAATGGAGAACCGTCCTCCCGCAGCTGCGACGGCCAGTTCGCCCTCACGCTTGGTACGGCCATAGACATTGAGGGGCGCCGTGGGGTCTGTCGGCCGATGAGCCAATTGTCCTGCGCCATCAAAGACATAGTCTGTGGACACATGCACGAATGGAATGTCGACCGCCGCCGCCGCCTCGGCAAGACACCTTGGCGCCTCAGCGTTCATCTGCAAGGCGAGATCCGGTTCGCGCTCGGCGAGATCGACTGCCGTATAGGCCGCCGCGTTTACGACCAGATCCGGGCGCCTCTGCGCAATCTCTAAACCGGCACGCCGAGGATCGAGCAGATCCGCTTCGTCCCGCCCGAGGGCAGTCACGTCCCAGGACGACGCGTTCGCGAGCAGGCTGCTGGCCAATTGCCCGCTACGTCCGAAGACAAGCACCTTCATCCCGAAATCCCAAGCCTCTGGCCGACCCCTTGGCGCGACAACAGGCCCTGCCACCAGTCGCGGTTATCGAGGTACCAGGCGACGGTCGCCCTCAGCCCCTCTTCGAGACCGTGGCGCGGAGCCCAGCCCAATTCGGTGCGAATGCGTGTCGGATCAATGGCATAACGCAGGTCATGACCCGGCCGATCGGCCACGAAGGTAATGAGGCGGGCATGAGGGGCCGCATCGGGCACCGCCTCGTCGAGAATGGCGCAGATGCGTTCGACCAGTTCGAGATTGCTGCACTCGTTCTCCCCGCCGATGGCGTAGGAGCGTCCGGGCTCGCCCTTGCCGAGCACCGTCAACAGGGCATCGGCATGATCTTCGACGAAAAGCCAATCACGCACATTCTCACCCCGGCCATAGATCGGGATCGGCTGGCCCGCCAACGCCTTGAGAATGACGACGGGAATGAGCTTTTCGGGAAAATGGAAGGGGCCGTAATTATTGGAGCAATTGGTCACCAGCGTCGGCAACCCATAGGTTTCATGCCAAGCGCGGACGAGGTGGTCCGAAGCGGCCTTGGAGGCCGAATAGGGGCTGTTGGGCGAATAAGGCGTCGCCTCGGTAAAGCGCCCCTCGGGCCCGAGCGAACCATAGACTTCGTCCGTCGACACGTGGAGAAAGCGGAAGCCCGCAGGCTTTCCCTGCGACTGCCACGAGCGACGCGATGCCTCAAGCAGATTGAAGGTGCCGTTGACATTGGTTTCGATGAACCGTCCGGGACCATCGATCGACCGGTCGACATGGCTTTCCGCCGCCAGATGCATCACCGCATCGGGGCGATGCTCCGCAAAGACGGCCTCGAGCTCACCGGCGTCGCGGATATCGACCTGCGCGAAGGCATAAAGGGGCGATCCTTCCACCGCAGCGACGTTGTCGAGGCAGGCGGCATAGGTGAGCGCATCGAGATTGACCACAGAATGCCCGGCACGGATGGCCTGGCGCACCACCGCCGAGCCTATGAATCCCGCGCCTCCCGTCACGATCAGCTTCATCGTCTCGTCCCTGTCAAAACAGCTCGCCGACATCGGCCAGTAGCGGGGCGGCGGCGTCCTTGGGGCTCAGAATGGCCTCGCCTGCCCCGAGCCCCCAATCGATGCCGATGGCCGGATCGTCATAGCGTATCGCACGATCAGATGCCGGGGCATAAGTATGAGAACATTTATAGGCCACCTGTGTATCGGGTTCGCGCGTCACAAAGCCATGGGCAAAGCCTTTGGGCACCAGCAGCTGCAATTGATTGTCGGCGGACAACTCGATTGCAAACCAGCGCCCGAACGTCGGACTGTCCCGGCGCAGGTCGACAGCGACATCGAGGATGCGCCCGTGGACGACCCGAACCAGCTTGTCCTGTGCGTGCGGGCGCAATTGATAATGCAGGCCGCGCACGGTTCCGGACCGGCGCGACAGCGACTGGTTATCCTGGACGAAGTCGATGGAGAGGCCGGCCTCTTCGAACCGATGGCGGTTCCAGACCTCGCTGAAATACCCGCGCTCGTCCTCAAACCGCTGCGGCTTGATGACGAACACCCCAGCAAGCGGTGCCTGGCTGATATCCATCGGTTTTGCCTCCGAACTCGATACGGGGTCCTTTCGTCGGACCCTCTCTTGACTTGCGGGCCTCAACCCCCGCGCGACGTGCCAACCGGGCTTGCCGGCCGTCAGCTCTGTTGAGCCGTCTGGTTCAACGCGCACCGAAGCCGGTGATGACGGTACCGATGGTACGGAACAGGATCAGCATATCGAGCCAGAACGAGAAGTTCTTGATGTAATAGAAATCGTAATGCAGCTTTTCCTGGACCTGGTCAACTGCCACGACATGCCCCTGATTGACTTGGACCCATCCGGTTATACCAGGAGGCACGATGTGCCTATACTGGTAAAATGGCAGCTTGCGCGCATAAAGCTCAGACAGCGGCACCGCTTCCGGGCGCGGGCCAACCCAGCTCATTTCCCCACGGAGAATGTTGATCACCTGGGGCAATTCATCGATCCGGCAGGGTCGCAGCCAGCGACCGATACGGGTGATGCGCGGATCATTGTCACGCGTCATGGCCCGTTCGGCAGCAGCCTTGCCGGCCACCGGGGCGGCATCGTCCATGCGCATGGTGCGGAATTTGTAGCAGGTGAAGACTTCGCCACGGAAGCCGATCCGCTTCTGGGTGAACAGGATCGGGCCCTTGCTGTCGAGCTTGATCGCGATGGCAAGGAGCGCGCAGAGCGGCAGGAGCAACGGCAGGAGAACCAACGCGGAAAGCCAGTCGGCCAGCTGCTTGGACTGCATGTAGATGGACGCAGGATTGAGCGAACCCAGAGTGTTTTCAGACAGATGGGCGATCTCGACACGACCGGTGAGCGATTCCTGCACCTGGCGCACGTGGTAGACCGGCACACCCTGGAGTACGGCATCGGCAACGAATCGGGTCCAGTCCTCCGGCAGATCGGCGCGCAGATCGGCAACGATACCATCGCAGCGCAGCCCACTCAGTCGGGGTTCGCTCAGCATGGCCCAGTCGACCCCCCGAACATCGAGAAGTGTCGCTCCATCACCGCCGGGGACGATGAGCAGGCGCGGCCTCGCCAGATGCCCGAAGGCCACCTGCAGCAGGTAAAGCCAGACGATGGCGATCCCCAGGCTGACGGGGAACAGGAAGCGGTTGTAGTCGATGCGCGCGAAAAAGAAGATGAGCAGCACGACCCCGAAGGCGAACATCATCGCCGGCACGATATAGGAAGCGCGCCGGACGCCGGGCAGCGGCTCCATCTGGTGCATGATGATGATGCCGAAAAGGATGGCCAGAGCCGAGCCGGCGGCGGTGTTGACCTGCACATCCTGCAGCCAGCCGGGGAAATAGAAGCCCCAGCGCAGTGCCACGGGCACGATGACCGCCAGCACGACCGCGCCCAGAAACTGATAGCGGAGCCGCAACAATTGCGCTGCGCCAGCAGGTTTCGGCGGGAGGTCGGCCGCGCCGTATCCCGAGAGTTCAGCCATATATGACCCCAGCCCCTTGACGAGCGGCGCAACCGGTCCGCCTAATATTTAAGCAGAACGGTGGACATCGCCCGTCAGGGCAGCACAATGCCGTGTATTCTGCACCAGTCAACCCGTTAATTGACTCTCACGAGCGCGCGCACACGCTCATCGCCCTGTCGCGGTTGCTGGGCAGCGTCGCCGTCTGCCATTATCGCCACAGTCGGCACCATCGCGTCCATACGCGACAGTATGATGGCGTTGAGCCATGCAAACACCATGGCAAGACCCATGGTGCGCAGGGGGTAATCCACGAGGGTGTGCACGAGCACGAACAGGACGGCGAGGGCGGCGGCGCGCTGGATGGGCAGGCACGGTCTCAAAAGAACGCGCCAGGCCAGAAGCGTGACATAGGCCAGCATCAACAGCAGCGCTGGAATGCCGCCCTCGATGAACAGCTCGAGAAAGTCATTATGGGCGTGATTGACGACTTCGGAAAAGAACTCGTCTGCCGACTGTACCCTCGGATAGGCCAGGGTGAAGGTGCCGAACCCGGAACCCCAGGGCAGGCTGGCGAGAGCGGCCTCGAAGGCAGTGGCGAAGATCGCCGGACGATCAAGCGCACTGTCCGGACGCAGACCCAGGACATTGCCGGGGTTGAGCAGCAGCACTGCGCTCCCGAGCAGAACCGCCGCCCCGAGAACGGCTCGAGCCACCCCTTTCATCGGTGCGAGCACGGCAAAGGAGAGCAGCGTACAGCCCAGCGCGATGAAGATGCCCGCCACCGAGCCGGCCGCGAACTGGATGAAGATGACGAAGGCAACGACCGGGACAGCGACCCAGGCGCGCTGCATCGATACCGCCTGATAGACAACGAACGGAATGGCCACAAAGAGCAGCGACGAGAAATGGTTCGGGTTGGCGAAGAAACCTGCGACCGGTTCGTAGGGCAGCAGCCCGATCACGACCTGGCGCGTGGCGGCGAACTGCACCAGCGCTACCGCCATGTTGACGACCAGCCCGAGAAAGAAGAAGCGCAGCAGCCGATTGTGGTCGTTTTCCGAGAGCCCGGTTGCGAACACAAGCATGGTGAAAGCGGCGAGCATGAAGGCGAGACTATCGAGGGTTCGACCCATGCCGAGGGTGAGAGACCCCGCCTCGGGGACGGAAGGATGATCGACGAGACCGAGGGGCAGAAGCTGAAGCGCGAAGATGAGGATGGTGCCCACCAGCACGGCAGTGCCCAGCCGGCCCAGATGGCGGATCGCAGCCTGGAAGTCGGTGACGAGAATCAGCGGCAAGACCGCAAGCTGGATGACGAAGGCGCTCCAGAGGCCCTTCGCAGTGCCGCCGCCCAGCACCAGCGCCAAGGCTATCACCAGCCCGCAATAGAGAACCGCGCTCCACGGCACCACGGCGCTGGGGGGATCAGAGGCGCGTGACACTGACGGACCTCACGGAGAAGCTGCCGGAATAGCGGTCGCGCCAGCTGTCGGTCTCGACGCCGGTTTCAAGGCTGAGCCGCTGCAGGGCGCAATCGGTGGCCGGCACCTCGAATGTCACCTCGCTCGCCCGAGCGGCATAGCTGCCGGTTTCGGCGGCCAGCCGAACAAGCTCCCCCTGCCGGCCGCCTACGCAGGCAAGCCGCCAATAGAGGCCGCGAGGGGCCTGCAACTGGCTGGCATCAGCCTCCATGGCGAGGCTGTATCGACCGGTCGGCAGCCGCAGCAGCTGCGCCACGCCACCGAGCCGAGCGGGACTGTCGAGAAAGCGCACGAGGAGCCCCCCCGAGCCCGGAGCGTCGATCCCGAGGCGCATCTCAGCACCGGTGCCCTGGCGAAAGCTCCAGCCGAAATGATACCGGCCGGCCGGCTGGGTGAACCCGGGATCGAAAACATAGCCGGCAACGCTCCGCTCCTCAGGAGAGAGCGAGGCCATGAAGAGCTGGTAGGCGGAAGCGACGGCGCCCCGCCCCACGAGCGCGGCGATCACCGCATTGACGTCTCCTGCATCCGCAGGCGCCCCTGCGGCCAGTTCCGCGCCGACGAGGGCGGAGACCATGGGCAACCCCGCCTCGGTTCGTAGCAGATGCCGCAGGGCCGAGGATCGCCAGGGCGGCCGTTGCCCCAGGCGGTCGGCCAGCTCGCTGCGGCCATCCGGCGTGCCAGCCATGTAGGTGAGGACTTCGGCCAGTTGCGGCCAGTAGGACGGCCAGCGACGAAGCGCGACATCGATGAGATCGAGCACCTCGGCATGCTCCCCCGCCGCGAGGCTGCGATCGAGCAGCCGCAGGATGGCATGGATCTCGGTAGCCGAGATGGCGCGTGCCTGTTCAAAAAGGGCATAGCCTCCGTCCCGATCGCCCTCGCGCTCGAGAACGGCGCCGAGCGCACTCATCGCGCGAGCATCGCCGGGCGCAGCGGCTAGCGTCCGCTCAGCAGTGCCGCGCAGCGCCTCCAGCGAACCCGGCGCAAGCTCTGACGCGGCGAGCGCGCGGGCAATAGCGGCGATGCCGGCATCGGCATTGAAGGGATTTACCGTGAGCGCGGCAGCCGGATTGTCCGGTTGCAGCAGCTGGCTAACGCCATTTGGGACGATAAGCGCGCAGGCGACCAAGAACACGCTCAGCCTGACGGGTAATGCGAGCGGCGAGAGCATTGTCCTCCTGGCTTTCCTTGTTCTCCAGCTTGGGCTGTTCGCCGCCATAGCCGTAATAGGAACTGTACATGTTCCTGTAGGCATAGCTGTACTCGACGCGCTTGACGTCAAGCTTGTTGAGGGTTGCACCGATGATATGACCGCCCGCCGAGCGCAGGCGCTTTAAGGCCGACTGCGCGGCCTTTCGCGGCACTTGATGGGCGGAAACCACGAGCAGCGTGGCTTCCGAGAGGCGGGAGAGGATCAGCGCATCTGAGAGCCCGAGGACAGGCGGACCATCGATGATCACCATGTCATAGGCCTTGGCACAGGCATGGATGATCGCGCCCATGCGGTGGGAAGAGAGCAGATCGGCCGGGTTGGGCACCATCGGTCCGGAGGGCAGGAGCGTAACGTTCTCGACCTCCGTGGGCTTGAAGATGGCATTGCTGTCCTCCTGCGCCACGGTATTGGTCAAAAGGTTGGTGAGCCCGGTGGTATTGTTGATCTTGAACTGGCGGTGCAGCGTCGGCCGGCGGAGGTCGGCATCGATGATGAGGACACGCACGCCGATCGCGGCAAATTCCTCAGCCAGCTTGACCGCCGATGTGGATTTGGATTCGCCCGGCTCGGCGCTCGTGACCAGAAGCGTCTTGGGCGCGCCATCCGTGCCGGCAAACTGCAATGAGGTGCGCAGCGATCGATAGGCCTCCGATATCGGCGAGCGCGTATCGTGCAAAACGCTCGACAGATCGCCCGGCATCAGCGGGATGATGCCCAGAACCGGCAGCTGCAGGTCGGCCTCGATCTGATCGGGAACGTTGAACTTGTTGTTGAGCAACTCGAGCAGGTAGATGAGCGCGGCTACGAGCGCCGCCCCGACCCCAAGGAAGATGAGGAGGTTGCGCGCTATGCTCGGGGCATAGGGCGAGCCGGGGGTCACCGCGAAATCGACCACCTCGATATTGGCGCGGCGCAACTCCGAGACCACCGTCAACTCGTTGAGCTTGCCGATCAGCGCCTGATACTGCGTCCGGTTCGATTCCACCTCGCGCTGGAGGATGGTGTACTGGATGTTCTTGTCCTGGAAATCCGCCTGGGCCTGCTCGAGTTCGGCGAGCTTGGCGCGAAGGTCGGACTCGGCGCGGACGGAGCCTTCGTAATTGAGTCGGATTCCCGCGACGATGGCGGCCATGGCGACCTGGATCTGCCGGTCGATCTCCGCGATCTGCGCGGACATGGTGCGCATCTGCGGGAAATCGGGCTTATAGATCGTCAGGTTCTGCTGGTACTCGGCCTGCAGACCGGCCTTGCGGGTCTGGAGCGACTGGATGGTCTCGCTCTCGACCACCTGCGTCAGGGCGCCTGCGCCCCCCGATTCCGCCTGGGCAAGGATGCGCTCATTGGTGAGCCTCTCGCGGATCGCCTCCGAGAGCCCGGCATTGATCTCGCGGATATTGGCGCTGACCAGCGAGCCATCGGTACCCGTGGACGAAATGCCGACCGAACGGGCATAGGCGACGAGCTCAGCCTCGGAGCTTTCGAGGCGCTGCTTGAGATCGCGCACCTGCTCCTCGATGAACTGGCGGGCCAGCACCGAGGTCTCGACGGTCCGATCCACCTGCTGGTCCATGTAGGACCGCACGACCTGATTGGCGATCGCGGCCGCCTTCTCCCGGTCGGTGGAAGCAAAGGAGACGGCGAGCAGGCTCGTGCCGCGCACGAGCGCGACATCCAGATCGGCGAGGAGATTGGCGACGGCGATGGCCTCGCGCTGTTCGGCACCGAAATCATCGACGGAAGCGCGCGGGGCGCTGCCGAAAACACGGGCAAAAATGTTGCCGACCGAGAAATCCGGCGCCGGGAACAGGAAGCTGGCATCCGAGGCGAGGCCCAGTTGCGAAACCACGCGGCGGGCAAGGTCGCGGCTCTTGAGCTTTTCGCGCGCCGTCTCGAAGGTGCGCATGTCGCTCGACTGGGCGACAACGTCCATATCCTCGAGCACGCGGGCCGAAGGAACCATGATCTCGACCCGCGCGGTGGCGCGGTATTTGGGCGTCTGCATCAGGGTGACGACGCCGCCGACCACAAGGGCTATGGCCAGCGCGATGACGATCAGCCAGCGATATTTGACGACGTAAAGGAGCAGCTTGAGGGGGTTGAAACCCTCATCGGGCTCGACCGGCAGTTCGCCATAGCCGCGCCGGTCCAGTGCAGGATCGTAGCCGGCAACAGCCCCGCCCTGGCCCCGGAAGGCCGGGACCTGCTGCCCGCTCGAATTGTTCCGATCCAGCACTCTTTACTCCGCCCCGCCCTGAACCAGGACCTCACAGTTACAATAGCAGCCCCGAGGCGCTCGAAGCCAGACCCAGGGCTTCGCGCAGGTTCTGCCCGAAGATCCTAATCCCCGAGGCAAACACCACCACTACATCGCCCCCGGCAATGCGCGGATCGGGCCTGCGCCCCTCGCGTATAGCCGCGACGTCATATTGTGCAACCAGCTTCTCGGCGCCGACATCGCGGAAGACGAAGACCTTGGAGGGATCGGCGATGGCGTTGAGCCCGCCAGCAAGGGCCACCACCTGCAGCAGCGTTGTGTTGGCACCGGTGGGGTAAAGCCCGGCGCTGCGCACCTCGCCATCCACGGTAACCCGCTGGCCGGCCGAAGATTTCATCGAGACCGTGATCTCGGGATTCTGTAGATAGCGGCTGCCATAGAGCCGCTTCAGATCGGCCTGGAATTCGGGGATTGTCCGCCCGGCGGCACGCACGCTGCCGATCAGCGGCAGCGTCACATTGCCCGAACCGTCGACCTCGGCCTGATGGTCGAGCTCGTCGACCCGGAAGACATCGATGGCCAGAACGTCATTGGCGGCGATGCGCTGAACCGCTGCACCCGAGGAATCGACGGGGTTGGGGAGGCTCGCCACCGTGCGCAAGCCGCCGCCGAGGGACTGGCCCGCGGCAATTTCGGGCGATTCGACGCTCGCGGCCGGTCGCGCCATCTGCGAAGCGCCCGAACAGGCGCCCAGCACCACAACCAAAGGCAGCATCAAAGCCGCCAACCTGCCGAACGCACGCATGCTCAACCCTTTTCGCCCCGCCGGAACCAGCCCGCCCAGCCGGCCTGCCTGCCCTGTTTTTGTGGCGCATCTGAGGACGGCCCGGGCCGGGCCGGCAAATCCGCGTTCGCGACGATCGCAGAAGGCCTCAGGCGCATCATCGCATCGGCTTCCGCCTGCCCCAGACGCGCCGCGACCAGCGCGTGAGCGGCCGAAAGGCTGGGCGGCCGGCTCGTCAGGTTGTGCCCATCGCTCGCTATGATGTCGACAAGGCCATCGTCGAGCATGCGCTCCGAAAGCTGACGGATGCGTGGACCGAACCGGCCCGTGATCGAACCGGCCGTCAATTGCATGGGAATGCCCATGGCGCTGAGCCGGCGGATGAGATCGTAATGCTGCTCGACCCAGGAGAGACGCTCGGGATGGGTGAGGATGGGCACGTAGCCGGCTTCGAGCAGGCTGGCGAGCAACTGCTCCATGCGCGGGGGCAGCACATGATGGGGCGGCTCGAAGAGGAAGTATCGCGACCCGGCAAGGGTCGGAATCTCACCGGCGCGGAGCTTGGGGAGCAGATCGGGCGCCATGTGCACGTCAGCGCCCATAGCGACCGCAAGCCCGATCGACGCGGCATCGAGATCCTGGCGAAAGGCTGACAGCGCGGCATCGATGCGGGAGGCGGTATTGTCATAGATGCCGGGGGTAATGTGCGGGGTGCAGAGCACCAGTTCGGTGCCATCGGCCAGCGCCATGCGGGCCATGGCGAGGCTGGTCTCGATCGAGCCCGAGCCGTCATCGAGCCCGAAGAGCAGATGACAGTGGATGTCGATGAAGCCGTTCTCTTGCTGCAATGCGACGATGCGCCCGACCTGCCCTGCATCGCATCCGGCCGCGCCGGCGCGACGGCCTACCTGCTAACGTTGAGCCCGCCCAGCCCGAAGACGAGGGCTGCCGCAGCGCCGCCGGCCGCGACCGCACCGCCCGCGATGATCAGCGGCATGCCATTGCCGTCAACCAGCGGCGGCGCCGTGGATTCGTCCACATGCTGGACGCAGATGTTGTTCTGAACGACCGAGATCAGCACGCGCACCTGGGCGCCCACGGTGGCCGAGCAGCCGCCGATGGAATAACTGGCCAGCGAGCTGTCGCCGGTCGAGAATTCCGAGGACGTGCTGATGGCCGTATTGGACGAGACGAGGACGATGCCATTGGAGCCCGGAACATAGACCGAGCCCGACACCGTCCCGATGACCCCGCCATTGGGCGCAGTGGAAAGGCCGGTGACGCAGGTGCAATCCGAAAGCGCCTGAGCCTGAGCACCGCTGACCGCAACCAGAAGCCCCGCACAAGACAGGACAAAACCCGCCGCCAATCCCAACGCCCGTGCCACAGGAAGACCTCTCAACATGCCCAGCCAATGAAGGACAATAGGAGACACCCCTTAACATGTCCATGCCGACGATCGTCATAATGCGTCATAAGGGCTGTTTTCGCATGTGCCAGACGCAATGCTGTGGCGACACCGCCACATGGGTAGATTTGCGGAGGGGCCGCTCGGCGCCCTCTACAGTATGGCCTCGAGCGCCCGCTTCAGCACCGGAATCTGAGAAATCTGCAATCCCGCCAGGTTGATCCGCCCGTCATCCACCATGTAGATGCCGAAGGTCTCGCGCATGCGGGCAACCTGAGCCGGAGTGAGCGGGAGCAGGGAGAACATGCCCTTCTGGGCGCCCAGCCCCCTGAGCCCGGGATGGCCGAGGGAAACGAGTGCCGCAGCAAGAGCAGCGCGGGTCGATGCGATTCGGTTGCGCATCGCCTCCACATCGGCGCGCCAGAGCGCCGCTGATGCGGGATCGGCGAGAATGTCGCGCACCAGGGCCGCGCCATGGTCGGGCGGCATCGAATAGGCGATGCGCGACTGCACGGTGAGCTGGGCGCGGGCGATATCGGCTTCTGCGGGCGTGCGGGCGAGGATGAAGGCTGCCCCGGCCCGGTCGCGATAGATGCCGAAGTTCTTTGAACAGCTGTAGGCAACCACAAGCTGCGGCAGCGTCCGGATCAGCAGGCGCGTTGCCCAGGCATCGGCCTCGAGTCCGTCTCCGAAGCCCTGATAGGCGAGATCTATGAAGGCGAAGATTTCGCGTTCGGCGATGGCGTCCGCGATCTTTTGCCAATCCTCGCGGCTCGGGTCGGCGCCGGTGGGATTGTGGCAGCAACCATGCAGCATGATGACATCGCCGGAGGCCATCGCGGCGATGTCTTCGAGCATGTTTTCGAGCGCGACGCCGCCGGTTGCCGGATCGTAATAGCGATAGCGCGAAAGCTTGAGCCCTGCATCGGCGAGGAGAGCCGCGTGGTTGACCCAGGTGGGATCGGGCAGGTGAACGGTTGCGCCCGGCCGGGCGCGGGCAATGAGCCCGGCGAGCAGCCGCAGCGCCCCTGCCCCGCCCGTCGTCTGGATGCCGCGCAGGCGATCGACCGGCGCGTCGGACCCAAACGCCAGGTCGCGCACCAGTTCGACAAAGCGCGGGTCGCCCGCCGGCCCCACATAGGCCTTGGTGGTGGCGGCGGCATCGAGGCGCGCCTCGGCGCGTCGCACCACATCGAGAATGGGGGTCAACCCCTGGGCGTCGCGATAGACCCCGACGCCCAGATCGATCCGCTCGGGCCGTGTATCGGCCCTGAAGAGGTCCATGAGCGACAGGATCTTGTCGGGCGGCGGAGCGGTCAGCGCTTCGAGCATGGCGGTCCCTTTACCTCGTTCTGCCCCGTCAGTTCAGCGTGCCGATGGCCGCCTCGACGGCATCGAGCACGCTGCCCGAGCGGGCCGCCTCGAGCGCCGGGCGGATCTGGTTCTGCATGTAGCTGTCCTCCTGGGTGAAGGGCACGCTCTTGCGCAGCGCCTCGTAGGCCACGGCGCTGCCGGCACCGAGAGCAAATCGGCCGAGCGGTTCCTGGGTCAGGAAGATGGCGCGGGCGGCGAGCAGATATTCCACCCCGATGATCTTGGGCATGTTGTCGAGCACCTGGCGAGCCTTGCGGCACGACCAGGCGGCCATGGACACGTGATCTTCCTGGCTCGACTTGGTGGGGATGGTATCGGCAACCGACGGGTAGGCCAGCGTCTTGTTTTCCGACGTCACGGCCGCCGCAGCGGTGGAGATGATGCCATAACCGTAATTGAGCCCGATGGGCTTGCCGGCGAGGTTCGGCGGCAGCCCGTAATTGAGCGTGGTGTCGCAGAGCGCGAACAGCCGCCGCTCGGAGATGTTGCCGATCTCGATCAGCGCGATGGCGAGGATATCCATGGCGAAGCCGAGCGGCTCGCAGTGGAAATTGCCGCCCGACATGAATTCGAGCCCGCCGCGATCATTCCAGAACACCAGCGGATTGTCGGTCGCAGCGTTGAGTTCGCGGGTCACGATGGTCCAGCAATGGTCGAGCTGGTCGCGACACGAGCCGTGCACCTGCGGCATGCAGCGGAAGGAATACTGGTCCTGCACGCGGGCGGTGTGGACGGGGTGAAGGATGTCGTCCTCGAGCCGCACGGCGCGGGCCGCCTCGCTGGTGCGCCGGCTGCCGGCGGTGATACGGCGGACATTCTCGGCGGCGGCGATCTGGCCGGGCTGCTTGCGCACGGCATGGATGCGGGCATCGAAAGCGGCTTGCTCGCCGCGAATGGCCTCGAGGCTGAGGGCCGCGGCGGTGTCGGCCACCTTCATGATGCGGCGCGCATCGAAAAGGTTGAGCGCGGCCATGCCGGCACAGAGCGAATTGCCATTGATCAGCGCCAGGCAGTCCTTGGCCTTGAGATCGAAATCGATCGGCGAGATGCCGGCCTTCTTGAGCGCCTCGCGGGCCGGCATACGCACGCCCTCGTAGTAGGCCTCAGCCTCCTCATAGCCGATGAGCACCGAAACCATATGGGCGAGCGGCGCAAGATCGCCCGATGCGCCCACCGAGCCCTGGATCGGCACGACCGGATGAACGCCGGCATTGAGGAGTGCCACGAGGCGATCGACCACTTCGATGCGCAATCCTGAGGCGCCGAGGCAGAAGGCATTGATGCGGACCGCCATCATGGCCCGCACGATCTCGATGGAGGCCGGCTCGCCGATGCCCGAGCAGTGGGAGAGCACGATGTTCTTCTGGAAGCGGTCGTTGTCGGCCTGCGAGATGGCGTAGTCCTTGAGCTTGCCGACGCCGGTGTTGAAGCCATAGGTCGGCGGCGCGTTCTCGGTCAGCCAGTTCTCGTCGATATAGTCGCGCACGCGGATGATCTCGGCGCGCGCTGCGTCGGAAATGGCGACCTTGGCGCCCTCGCGGGCGATGCGCACGACATCATCGATGGTGAGGCTGTCGCCGTCGAAAACAATGGCGGTCATGACTGGCGTCCTTTCGGGAGACGATTGAGGTCCGCGCCGGCAGGGGCCTGGTCGCGGAGAATGAGGGCGTTGAGCAGAACGTCGGCGCCGAGCGCGAGCGCCTCGGGGTCGGTCCATTCCTCCGGGCAATGGCTGGCACCATCGCGTGAGGGCACGAAGAGCATTGCGGAGGGGGCGATCCGGGCCATGAAAGCCGCGTCATGGCCGGCGCCCGAGGCGAGCGGCCGCGTGGTCGCGGACACGGACGATGCGGCGGCGGCGATGGTATCGCGCAGCGCGGCGTCGCACGCTACGGCGCGGGTCCGGCTGATTTCGGTGAGCGCGGCAACCCGACACCCTTCGGCCGCGGCCGCTTCCCCGGCGATGATCGCGAGATGTTCGATAAAGCCGGCCATGGCGCCATCGTCCTCGGCGCGGATGTCGACGATGGCCTCGGCGGCGCCGGGCACGACATTGGCACCGCCAGGTTCAAGTTTCGCCACCCCGACGGTCGCGGTGAAATGGCCCACCCCGATCACGGCGCGGGCAGCATCGCGCAGCGCGAGCATAAAGCGCGAAAGCGCCAGCCCGGCATCGGCGCGCATGTGCATGGGCTGGGTCCCGGCGTGGCCGGCGACCCCTTCGAAGCGGGCGCGCACCCGGCCGATGCCGGCAATGCCCGAGACGATGCCGATATCATCGCCTTCGGCCTCGAGCACCGGCCCCTGCTCGATGTGGAGTTCAACAAAGGCCAAAATGTCGTCGCGCCTGGCGCTGTCGAGTCGGGCAATTGATCCGCCAACCCGGTCGATCGCAGCGGCGAGGCTCTCGCCGGCGGGCCCGAGAGACGCAAGGTCCTTGGCAGAGAGAGCGCCCGCCATGCCGCGGCTGCCGATGCAGGAGAGGGCCCATTCGCTGGGCTCTTCGGCAAGGAAATCGACGAGTTCGAACGTGTGCACCGGGTCGTAGCCGGCAGCACGCAGCGCACGGATGGCGGCGAGCCCGGCGAGGACACCGGCAATGCCATCGAAGCGGCCGCCATCAGGGACGGTATCGGAATGCGAACCGGTCATCAGCACCGCAGCATGAGGATTGTTGGCTGACCATCTGCCGATGAGATTGCCGGCCGCATCGATGCGTGTCTCAAGACCGGCCTCGGCGAAACGGCCGGCAAGCCAGGCGCGCCCTTGAAGAAAGCGCGGAGAGAAGGAACGGCGCGTCCACGGGCGGCCGGGCTCGGTGATCTGTGCAAGGGCATCGATGTCGGCAGCGAAAGCGGCGCGATCGATGCGCAGCGGGCGGTGCGCGTGCATCAGGCGGCCTCGCTCGCAAGCCTGGCGGCGCGGGTGGGCCGCACGAACCGGCCGTCGCCGGGAGCCGCCAGCACCGTCTTGCCGTCGAAAATCATGCGCCCGCGCTGGAAGGTCGCGATGGGGCGGTGGCGGATGAGACGTCCCTCATAGGGGCTCCAGTGCACGACGGTGTTGCCGCTCTCGGCCGGATCATAGAGGCGAGGCCGCTCGGCATAGACGGCGATGTCGGCTTCAAGCCCCGGCGCCAGCGCGCCCTTGCGGTCAGAAAAGCGGAACAATCGTGCCGGATTGCCCGACATCAGCCGGGCGGCGTGCGAGAGCGGCAGACCGCGCTCGGTCAGCCCGTCGAGCAGAAGGCTCGTCATCACCTCGAGCCCCGGCATCCCCGAAGCATTGTCGAGCATGGCCTTGTGCGACTTGCTGGCAAGGCTCCAGGCGACGTGATCGGTCGAAACCACCGTGATCGCACCGGCCGCCAGCTTCTGCCAGAGCGCCTCGCGCTCGGCCCGCCCACGGATCGGCGGATTGCACTTGGCCTTGCCCCCGAGGCGAGAGACATCGTCCTCCTCGCAGAGCACGAGATAGTGGATGCAGGCTTCGATGGTGGCATCGACGCCCTGGGCCCGATAGGCCTCGGCGAGCTCATAGCCGCGCCCCACCGAGCAGTGCACGATATGGCCGGCGGCACCGGTGGCTCGCGCGATCTCGTAGACCTCGGCGATGGCGAGGGTTTCGGCGATGGGCGGGCGCGAGGCGCCATGGGCGCGATAATCGGTGATGCCGGCCGCCTTCACCGCTGCCGAAAAGGCGCGCACGCACTCGTCATTCTCGTTGTGCACCCCGGCGATGAGGCCGGTTCTGGCGACCTCGGCGATGGCTTCGTAAAGGAGCGGGGTCGCGATGCGCGGAAAGCGCTCGGGATGGGTCTCGAAGGTCGAGAACTTGAATGCCGCCGCCCCCGCTTCGGCCATGCCGGCGATATGAGCGGTGCCGTGGGCGGCGTTGATGGTGCCGTAGAGTGCGAAATCAACCCGCGCCTGGGCGCCGGCGCTCTCGGCCTTTTCGAGCAGCATCTGCGGGGTAGAAATGAGCTTTCCCGCATCATAGGGCATGTCGACGATGGTGGTGACACCACCGGCGGCTGCCGCTCGGGTGGACCAGATGAAGTCCTCCTGATCGGCCTGCGAGCGCGAATGCACCTGCGGGTCGATGGCGCCGGGCAGGACGAGGGCGTCGCCGAAATCGAGCACCTCGCCGGCGGCCGGACTGTCGCCGGTGCCCATGAGCCGGATCAGCCCGTCGCGGATGGCGATGTAGCCGTTCTCGATCGTGCCGGCTTCGGTGACGAGCGTACCACGGATGAGGGTATCGAAATCGGCCATGGGGTCCTCGTCAGGCTGGCGTGGAAAGAGCGGCGGGCCGGGACGAATTGCCCTGCCCTAACTCTGGCAACGGATGGTGGCAGGCGGCGTACTGGCCCTGAGCCATGGGACGCAGCTGCGGCTCCACCTCCGCACACAGCGCATCGGCGCGCGGGCAGCGCAGGCGGAAGCGGCATCCCGAGGGCGGGGCCAGCTGGGAATGCGGCTCGGCACCGCCCTCGCCGGCCGGAATGCGGCGCGCAGGGTCGGGCACGGGGATCGCATCGAGCAGGCGGCGCGTGTAGGGATGGGCGGGGGCGCGATAGATATCGTCGGCCCGGCCGATCTCGACCATGCGCCCCATATAGAGCACCGCGACCCGATCGCTGACATTCCGCACCACGGCAAGGTCGTGCGAAATGAAGATCAGCGCGAGATTGCGCGCGGCCCGGATGTCCTGCAGCAGATTGATGACATGGGCCTGAACCGAGACGTCGAGCGAGGCGACAGGCTCGTCGCAGACGATCATATCTGGCCCGAGCGCGAGGGCGCGGGCGATCGCGAGACGCTGGCACTGGCCACCCGAGAACTGGTAGGGCCGGCGCCCTTCGACCATGGCGCGGCTGAGCCCGACATCGGCCAGCGCCTGATCGACGCGGCGGCGGCGCTCGTCGCGTGGCATGCCCTGGATCTCGAGGCCCTCGCCCACGATGTCGACGACCTTGCGGCGCGGGTTGAACGAGGACACCGGATCCTGGAAGATCATCTGCATGCGCCGGCGCATGAGCCGCATCTGGGCGCGTGAGAGCGTCGCCAGATCGTCATCCTCATAAGTGATCGCGCCGCCAAGATCGGCGCCATGAGCGGGCACGAGCTGCAGGATCGCCCGGCCGATGGTGGTCTTGCCCGACCCGGATTCGCCCACGAGCCCGAGCGTTTCGCCGCGCGCCAGATCGAACGACACGTCCGACACGGCGTTGAAGATCTTCTGGCCACGCCGGAACGACACGGTCAGGTTGCGCACCTTGAGCGCGGCGTCATCGCGCAGGTAGCCGAGATCGCCGGCGGACGTGACCGAAGGAGCGTCGCTAGACATTTGCGGCCTCCGGCTGGCGGACCGACGCGTCGCCCGATATGCCGGCATCAAGCGGCACATGGCAGGCGAAGCGGTGCCGGCCATCGGCGGAGACGGTCATGGGCGGCATGGCGGCCCGACAGGCATCGATGGCGGCCGGGCAGCGTGGCGCGAACGGGCAGCCGGGTTCGGGATGGGCAAGGCTGGGGGGCTGGCCGGGAATGGTGGCGAGGCGGGTATGAGCCGGCTGGTCGATGCGCGGCATGGCCGAGAGCAGCGCGGCGGTGTAGCGGTGGCGCGGCGACGCAAAAAGCCGCTCGGTGGGCGCATGCTCGACGAGGCGGCCACCATACATCACGATCACCTCGTCGGTGCGGCCGGCAACGACGCCCAGATTGTGGGTGACAAGGATCATCGACATGCGCCGGCGCTGTTGAAGCGTCTGCAACAGGTCGAGAATATCCTTCTGCACCGTGGCATCGAGCGCGGTGGTCGCCTCGTCGGCGATCAGCAGCTCGGGATCGCAGGCGAGCGCCGTGGCGATCATGATGCGCTGCTTCATGCCGCCCGAAAACTGGTGCGGAAAGCCGTGATAGCATTCGGCCGCATCGGGAATGCCGACCGCACGCAGCAGCGCTATCGCCTTCTCCCGCGCGGCGCGGCGATCGAGCCCGAGATGCTTGCGGCTCGCCTCTTCCACCTGGCGGCCGACCCGCACGAAGGGGTTGAGCGAGGTCATCGGGTTCTGGAACACCATGCCGACGCGCCGCCCCAGCGTGGTGCGACGGGTTCGGGTATCAAGGCTCTGGAGGGCCGTGCCATCGAGGCGCACCGCGCCCGTGACCGCGGCGCGGGACGGCGCGATATCCATGATCGTCTTGACCAGCATGGACTTGCCCGCCCCGGATTCCCCTACGATGCCGAGGGCGGTGGCATGCGGCAGGGTGAAACTGACATCGGTCAGGATGCGCATGGCACCCGCCGGGCCCGGCACGGCGCAGGAGAGATTTTCGACCGCGAGCAGCGGATGAATGTCGGACGGGACCGTCATAGCTGCTTTTCCCGCCTGTCGATGCGGCGCGAGAGATAGTCGCCGACGGTGTTGAGCGCGAAGACGGTGCAGACGATGGTGAGGATCGGCCCGAAGATCAGCAGCGGGAAGCGGCTCAACAGGTCGGTGGAATCGGCGATCATGCCGCCCCAGCTCGGCGCCGGCGGCGCGATGCCATAGCCCAGGAAGCTGAGCGAGCCTTCGGTGATGATGAGCCCGGCCATCAGAGGCGGAACGAGCGCGGCCAGCGTCGGCATCAGATTGGGCAGGATCTCGCGGAGCAGGATGCGGGCATCGCTGGCCCCGAGCGCGCGGGCGGCGAGGATATAGTCGCGGTCATATTGCGAGATGACGCCGCCCTTGGCGATGCGGGCATAAGTGCCGATCTCGAGAAACCCCAGCGCGAGCGTCATGGTGGTGACCGAGGGACCGGTCGCCGTGAGCAGGGCGAGGATGACCAGGATCGGGGGCAGCGCGGCTACGGTGTTGGCGAAGAGATCGACGAAGCGCTCGATGATGCCGCGATAATAGCCGGCAAGCATGCCAAGGAGCAGCCCGAAGCCCAGCGAGATCAGGGTCGCGATGCCTACGATGGTCAGGGTGGCGCGCGCACCATGCAGGATGCGGGAGAAGATGCTGCGCCCCAGCCCATCCGTGCCGAAAAGCCCGTTGATCGACCATTCGGGGGGCCGGGAGAAATCGCCATAGGGAAAATTGGGGCGCACGAGACCGGGTATGCGATCGGCGAAGATGGCGCCCGCGATCAGAAGCAAGAGAAAGAGGAAGGAGAAGGCTTCGGCCAGCGTGAGCCTGGGCCAGCGCAAGCGGCGCGGGGCCGCGAGGGGCTTTTCACCGGCGGAAACGGGATGGGCCTCGAGTGTGCTCATGTGGCCTGCACCCTTGGATCGATGAGGGCATAGCCGAGATCGACGAGGATGAAGACGACCACGAAGATGACGACGGTGAGCGAGAGGATGGCCTGGACCACGGGCAGATCATGGTTCTTGACCGCATTCAGGACCGTCCAGCCGATACCGGGCACGGCGAAATAGCTCTCCACGATGAACGAGCCGCCGAGGAGGAAGGTCATCGAAAGGCCGAGCACCGTCAGCACCTGGGGCAGCGATGGGCGCAGCGCGTGGCGCAGCATGATGTAGCTCGTCGACAGGCCCTTGGCGCGCGCCACCAGCACGAAATCCTCCTGCAGGGTCGCGGCGAACTGACTGCGGGCGACGCGAAAGAAATAGGCCGACTGGTGCACCGAAAGGCTCAGAACCGGCAGGGCGACGAACATCAGATTGCCCAGCGGATCGACGAAGGGCGATACCCATCCGGTGGCCGGAAGCCAGCGTAGCACGATGGAAAAGACGTAGGAGAGCACCACCACGGAGACGAAGGTGGGAATGGACAGAAGAAACGAGGTGACTGCGCTCAGCGTCGAATCCACCAGGCCGCCGGCGCGCGCCGCCGAAACCATGGCGAGGGGGATGGCGAGGAGCAGGGAGACCAGCATGGCAAGCAACGCGATCTCGAAGGTCACTGCCGCGCGATTGACCAGCAGCTCAGCGACCGGCTGGCGCGAGAAGAGCGTATAGCCCAAATCGCCTCGGGCAAGGCCGCCCAGCCAGTCGAGATAGCGGATGACGGCCGGGCGGTCGTAGCCATATTCGGCATTGAGCGCGGCGATCTGCTCGAGTGTGGCGTTTTCGCCCAGAATGGTCTGGGCGGCAGAGCCGGGCATCAGGTCCGAGAGCGCGGTGGCCGCGAAGGTCACGAGCACGAATACGGGGATGCCGGCGAGCAGCCGGGTTCCGGCGGCCCGCAGATAGGTCGATCCGGCACTACGCATGTGATGACCTCCCCTGCCCTTCGAGATGACTGCCGATGCCGCTCGCCTTGCCTGTCAAAGCGCCTTCCAGCGCTCCTCGGCATCGAGCCAGCCGCCATCGCGGCCAAGGATGGCGCGTTGCTCTTCGGGCGTCAGGCCACCCATGGTGTGGCTGTCGGCATAATAGGTGCTGCGCTCGGAGAAGACGTGACGGCCATAATCCATCATGCCGTACATCGAGCCCTTTTCCAGATAGTGCATGGTGACGAGGTTGAAACCGAGTTCGGCGATCTCCTCGAGAGTGACGAAGGGCACCCCGTTGACGGTGGCCACATCGCCGAACATCTTCCAGCCGGGCAGAGCGTCGTTGACCTTGCGGCATTCCTCGAGGGTGCGCAGGCCATGCACATAGGTCATCTCGGCGCCCAGTTCGGCGGCCCGGACGCAACGCTCGATGGCGTCGTCGAGACCCTTTTCGAGCTTGGATTCGCTGCGCGCGATGATGACGCAATCGGTGCCTTCGGTCGCCTCGATGCAGGCCTTGATCTTGGCCAGCCAGAGATCGGCATCGATCACCGGATGGGGCACATTGCCATCGACCTTGCCGGCCAGCGTCGCCGCTTCCATGGCCCGGCCGAAACGGGCAAAGCCGCGCTCGTTGGGGGTATCCTCGATCAGGATGGCACCGGCGCCGGCCTTGGCGAGGCGCTGGCAGGTGCGATAGGCGTGGACGATGTCGCCGAACCCGTCATCGGCATCGATGATGAGCGGCAGGGGTGAGAAATCGGCGATGCGGTCGGTGGCCCAGACCAGTTCTTCCTGGTTGTGCAGGCCCAGATCGGGATAGCCGCACATCGAGTAGGCCAGGGCGGCGCCCGACAGCAGGGTGGCCTCGAAACCGGCCAGTTCCGCAGCGCGGGCCGAGAAGCAATCCCACACGCAGGGGGTAAAGACCTGTCCTGCGGAAACGACCTCGCGGAAGGTCTTGCGGGGGCGTTTGTCGATCATGGAAAGGCTCCGGGGCGCGATGGCGAGGATTGGCGGCGTGAGGAGAAGGTGACCTTCCGCCCGGCGCAGGATGCCGGGCGAAAGGCGATGCTTGAAGGGCTCAGGCGGTCATTCGACGCAGGGCGCGTCGCAGACATAGAGGAACTGCTTTTGCAGGATGCCGCCATTGGAGTTGACCACCCCGCCGGTGTTGTCTCGCAGCAGCAGGTAGCGGGTCTGCTCGCCGAAGATGTAAAGCGGCAGGTCTTCCACCACGAGCTTCTGCACGTCCGAGAAGGCGGCCTTGACGGCGGTCGGATCGACGGTGCTGGCGGCAGCCGAGAGCGCGGCATCCATTTCGGGGTTGTTGTACTGGCCCCAGTTGAAATTGCCGGTCGAGCGCAGAAGGTTCGAGATGTTGGGCTCGGCGCCGTTCGAGACCAGAACGCCACCTTCGACGCAGAGGTCGAATTCGAGCTGCTGCTTGCACCTGACGATGAGGTTGGCCTGATCGACCTCCTCGATGGTCGCCGAGGCGCCCTCATAGGACGAGATCACCTGCTGGACATAGGCGGCGAGGCGCTTAAGGTCGGAGTTGGTGTAGGTGACGATCTTGACTTCGAACGGCTTGCCGTCGGCGGCAAGTGCGCTGATCAGCTCCTGCGCCTTGGCCGGATCATAGGAAGGCAGGCTGTAGGCCGGATCGTAATATTGCGAGCTGGTGCCGAAATAGGAGACGGGCGGCGTGAAGCCTTCCATCTGCGTGAAGGCCTGCATCAGCCGGCCGCGATCGATGGCCGAGTAGAAGGCCTCGCGGGCCCGCACGTCGGAGAAGACGCCCTTGGTGTGGTTGAAATAGGCGCGGTTGATGCCGCGGATGGGGATCTGCTTGGTGGCAACGCCATCCGCATCGGCATTCGAGCCGAACTGATAGGGATACCCCGCCATCATCGTGGCGCCGCCCTGCACGACGGTGGCGATGCGGGCGTTGGTCTCGGGAATGATCGCGAATTTGAGCGTGTCGAGATAGGGGCGCGGCTGATCCCAGTAGTCGGGATTGCGCTTCATGGAGACCGACACGTCCTGGTCCCAGGCATCGAGGAGGAAGGCACCGGCGCCGACCGGCTTGATCTCGGACTTTTCCTTGGCGACCTTGAGCGCCTCGGGCGAGGCGATGAAGGGGGCCAGTTCGGCGATCTGGGCGGCGAAGTTGGCGTTGGCCGCCGGCAGGGTGATCTTGAGCGTCAGGGGATCGACCACTTCCATGCCCGAGGCCCAACCGGCCACGAAGGCCTGTGAGGGCGCGGCGGTGGCCGGGTCGGCAACGCGTTCCCAGTTGTACTTCACCGCTTCGGCATCATAGGCGACGCCATCGCTGAACTTGACGCCTTCGCGCAGCTTCAGCGTCCAGGTGATGGCATCCTCGGAGGTGAGGCTTTCGGCCATGCCGCCCGTGACGACGCCCTTGTCGTTCACGTAGACGATGAAGCCATAAACCGCGTCCAGAACGTCCATCGGCCCGCCGGGGAAGGTGCCCGAGGTGATGGCGGGGTCCCAGCTGCGGATGTCCGAGCCATTGATGATGGTCATCGTGCCGCCGCTCGTGGGCGTCTGGGCCAGCGCGGCCGTGGGGGCGAGGAGCGCGAGGCAGACCGCAGCCGCCAGCATGGCGGATCGCGACGTACCGTTGCCCGACCGGGCCTTGATCGTAAGCGTAGTCATGGAACCCTCTCTTTCCAGTCTCGTGCACCCTGGGTTGCAGGGGCACCGGTTGGTACAAGGCCGGCCGGGGGCATCATCGGGCGGAGAACCGCCGGCGAGCCCTTCGGTCAGCGTCCCTCTCGGTTCGGATCGTCGGCGAACCACTCCGCGGACCGGGTCTGCCCGGCCTCGATCGCCGGCGCGTCCGGCGCGAACAGGCAGCGGCGCCCGGTCACAGCCCAAGCTCCGGATGATGCTTTGTCAGAAGCGCGCGCATGCGCTCCATCGCCTCGGGCGGCGGCAGGGCCGGCTCAAAGCCCTCCTTGCGGTCGCCCGGCTTGCAGGTTGCGTCGTAGCCGGTCTTGGTGACCATGCCCCGCTCCTCCTGCGGTTCGGAACGATCGGCGCTCATGCCCGGCACGATGAGCACGTCGCGCTCGGCGCGCATGCGGTTCATCTTGGCGAGCTCGACGGCGGCGAGATCCCAGGGGTCGATATCGACATCGACGACCGTGACGTTCTTGACGATGCTGACGGCACTCCAGCAGGCCATCATGGCGCGCTTGGCCTGGCCGGGACGCGGCCGGTCGATTTGCACCACCACATTGGTCCGCCCCGAACCCGACAAGGTCACGGCGACCTGTCCGACATTCGGGATGACCCGGGCCAATTGAGCCCGCAGGCTCGCGGCGATCGGCACGGCACCGAGATAGAGATGTTCGGCGTGATAGCCAGGCTCGATGACCTGCAGCATCGCGTCGGCGCGGCGGGTCTGGCACCCGAAGGTGGCGCGCACCCCGGTGCCGTAATCCTCGTACATGCCGTGATATTCCGAGACGAGACCTTCGACGATGATGTCATCGGCGTGAATTTCGCCCTCCAGCACGATCTCGGCCTCCGCAGGAACGAGCAGGTCGCTGGTCCTCGCCTTCACGAGCCGGACCGGTTCGCCGAGCAGCGCACCGGCGCAGTGGATTTCGTCGTCCCCCAACCCCAGGTAGAAGCAGGCGGCCAGCTGGATGGCAGGGTGCGCGCCCAGCACCACGGCAAAGGGCAGCGTCTCGCCCCGCGCGGCGGCCTTGCGCGCCATTATGGACAGATGATGGTTGGGCGCGATACCGATCAGCGCCTCTGAGGGGCCCAGTACCTTGAGACGGGCATAGGAGGCATTGCCGAGCCCGGTTTCGGGGTCGCGGGCCACGATCAGCCCGGCCGTGATGTAGGGGCCGGTTTCGCGGGCAAAAAACCACGGCACGGGAAGGCTGGAGAGCACGTTGTCATGGCGCACGACCTCCTGCACCGGCGCGGCCTCGACGATCTGGGGGGCCACCGGACGCGATATGGACGCGATCAGGCGATCCTGGATCTCCGCAGCAGGAACCCCGAGCACCATGGCGATGCGATCGAGATCGGACAGGATGCCGGCGAAAATGCCCGTCTCATGATCCCTGATGCTCGCGAACCTAACGGCGCGGCGCGCATCGACGAGCGACAGCACGGCGGCGACCTCGTGATGGGCATCGACCGGCTCCTCGAGGGTGAGGAGGTCGCCACGCTGGTCGAGCCGCGCAAGGATGCTGCGGCAGGACTGGTCGGTGAGGCGCTCGATCTTCATGCGTGCCGTCCCCTGGGGCGCTTGCTGGCTCGGGGACTTGCCCTTTCGCCGATGCCTCAGACTAGCAACCGGGGGGCGGGAGGCGGATAGATCGGAAATTCCGAACTGGGCGATAGGAGTTTTCGAAATCCGGCGGCTCAGGGGCTCGCCGGGCGCGCGAAGGCCTCCGTCAGGGCCCGGACGAGCGCCCGCTCGCTGTCGGAGAGGCTGCGCTCGCCCGAAAAGATGATCGACAGTGTCCCGAGCCCGAAATCATCGCCGAGACGGGTAGCGGTGAGCCGGCCCTCCTCGAGATCCTGCCGCACTGAGGAGGCGGGGAGGATCGTGGCGAGCGGCGCCCTCCGGGTCATGGCGATCGCGAGCGGCAGCGACCCCACCTCCATCACCGGGCTGACCGCGAGGCGGGCAGCCGAGGCCGCTTCGACGAAGGCGCGATGAATGCTGAGATGGCGCGGCCCCAGCACCAGCGGCAGCGCGCACACCTCGCGCAGCCCCATTTCGAGCCGCGCGGCAAGCCCCAGGGCGGGATGGGCGATGACGGACAGGCGTTCGCTGGGCCCGAGCGCCAGATGCGGCAGGCCGCCCTGCACCGCCCCGACGATGGCGAGGTTGAGCGCGCCGGCGCGCACGGCTTCGTGCAGAGCGAGGTTGGACCCTTCGACCAGCCGCAACCGGCATTGCGGGTTCTGGGCGCGCAGGGCGATGAGCGCTGCGGCCACGCGGCCGGTCATCGCGCTGTCATGGCCGGAACTGGGCAACATGCCGATGACCAGCGCCGATTGTGTGTGGGCCGCCACGTCCTTACAGGCGCGCAGGATGCGTTCGAGCCGCGTCTCGAGATCGAGGGCGAAGGGCAGCAGCGTCCGCCCGGCATCCGAAAGCGCCATGCCGGTGCGGGTTCGCGCAAACAGCGGCCGACCCAGCGCCTCTTCCAGCCGCTGGACCTGCGAGGAGAGGCTGGGCTGTGTGACATTGGAATTGCGCGCCGCCGCCGATATGCCGCCGGCCTTGCCGATCGCCGTGAAGGCCCGCACCTGCCGCATGGTCAGCACCGGATCGAAGGCGGCATTGGCTTCGGTGCCCAAAAGGGCGGTGCGGAACTGATCGAGAAACAGACGCGCCGCCGCCGTATCGCCACCGCGGCAGCGGGCCGAAACGAGGCTCGAGAGGGCCGGATCGAGCGGAGCGACATGGGTGCGGCCCAGCCCGAGGCGATCGGCCAGCATGCTCTGGGGCAGAAGGAAGCGGGCGGCCGGATTGGCAGCGAGGCGCTCGCCCAGATCGGCCGGTTCGGCATCGATCGGCGTCAGGCGCTGCGCAAAGCCATGGCGGCGGGCGTGCAGGGTCACCTGGTCGCTGAGGGTCTGGCGCATGCGGACGAGCAGAAGCGGGCCATCGCCATCCCTGCCCCGTGCTTCGGCATCGGTCGCACCCACCACCACCCAGCGATCGGCGATCAGCGGCAGGGAGAGGTTTGGTCCCTCTGCCCAGCCTTCGCCGGCGATGGGATCGCTGCCTGGGGCGAAATAGCCGATCTCCAGCACGGTACGCGGCGGCTCGGGATCGATCTCGAACGCCCCCGCTGCCGGCGCAGGATCGGCTCCATCACGGAAATCGAAATCCACAGCCAGCGCGGGGTTGAGCACACGCATCGCCTCGATGGTGCGGCTCACGGCCTTGGAAAACCGGCCGATGGTGAAGCTGAGATCGAGGTGGACATGGAGGCGTGCTGCGACCGGCGCATCTGCGCCCAGCGCATGTCGCGCGGCGCTTTCGGCATGCAGCAGCGCCACAGCCTGCTGGAAGAGCCAGAACGCGGCGGGAAGCGGCCGCAGCCAGCCACCCTGGCGCTGGAAGAGCTTCATATCGAGCTCGCGCTCGAGCGTGTGCAGGGCCACCGACAGGGTTGAGGCCGACACGCCCAGCTCCGCCGCCGCTTCGGTGACCGTGGCGTTCTGGCAGGCCAAGACGAAACTGGCCAGATGACGGAGCTCGATCTGCGGCGACTTCATCGGGCTCCCGGCAGCCTCCCGCCAGCGATCAGGGAGGACGACGCAAGAGGGCTGGCCGACAATGCTGCTTGAGCGGCCTCAGGCATCGAACACCAGTTGCACCTTGTTGGCGATGTTTCTGTTCGATGCCGTCTCGAAAGCCTCTCGGGCATCGTCGAGAGCAAAGTGCTGGGTCACCATGCCATCCACGGACAGCACGCCACGGCGCAGGAGCGCCACGGCTTCGGCAAAAGCGGAGGTGAACCGGAAGGAGCCGCGCAGCTGGAGTTCCTTGGCCGTGATCTGTTGGAGCGGAACAACGATATCGCCGCCTAGCCCGACCTGAACGATGATGCCGCGCGGGCGCAGCACGGCCACGCCGGTCGCCAGCGCCTGCGGGGCCCCCGAGCATTCGAACTGGACATCGAAATGCCCCTTGCGTGCAGCATGGCGAGCCTGCCAGTCGGGATCGAGCCCGACATTGAGCGCGGTATCTGCGCCAAGTGCACGAGCGCGTTCAAGCGCTGTTTCACCGATATCGGTAGCAGTGACCTCGGCGGCGCCCAGCCGGCGCGCCAGCATGACGCAGAGCAGCCCGATGGGTCCGCAACCGGTCACGAGCACCCGCTTGCCCACGATGTCGCCAGCCTGATGCAGCGCGTGAAGGCACACGGCCAATGGCTCCGCCATGGCCGCCGCCTCGGGGGAAAGACCGGCTGCCGGCACGCAGTTTTCGGCGCGCACGACCATCTGGCTCCGAAAGCCGCCATCGGCATGCGGAAACCGCATCGCCGAGCCCAGAAAGGTCATTTCGAGGCAGTGGTTGGGGAGGCCCGAGCGGCAATAGGTGCAGCGGCCGCAGGGCGAGGAGGGGTTGACCGCAACGAGGTCCCCCACCGCCAGATGATCAACGCCCGAACCCAGAGCGGCGACGCGCCCCGAAACCTCATGGCCCAGGACCATCGGGCCCTTGAGCCGGATCGCGGTGCCGATGCCGCCATGGTGATAATAATGCAAATCGGATCCGCATATGCCGCCGCGCGCCATGGCCACCAGCACTTCGCCCGGGCCCGGCTCGCCGCACGAGATCGGATCGATACGGAGATCGTGCTGCGCGTGAATGACGAGCGCCTTGGTCATGGAAGTAAAGCCTCGATGGGATCGACTGCCTTATGAGCTAGCGCAAAGCCAGTCTTCTGGCGAGAGGCGCCCTGCAATCCCACATGAGGCGGGAACGCTGCTTTCCGTCGGGGCGTTGGCCAGCCAAGGAGGCAAGGATGCAGGCAATTCCAGACACCAGAGACGGGCGGCCCAGGGTCGTGATCATCGGGGGCGGCTTTGGCGGCCTCTCCGCAGCGCGCGCTCTTGCCAGCGCACCTGTCCGCGTGACGCTGATCGATCGCCGCAACCACCACCTGTTCCAGCCCCTGCTCTATCAGGTGGCGACGGCCGCGCTCTCGCCCGCCGACATTGCCGTGCCGATCCGCGGCGTGCTTGGCACCGGGCGCGAGGAGGGGCTCGAGGTGTTCCTCGACGAGGTGACGGGGGTCGATCTCGAAAAGCGGCTCGTTAACCTGCGCACCGATGGGCCCGTCGCCTATGACCGGCTGATCGTGGCTGCCGGATCGCGCTACAGCTATTTCGGGCATGATGAATGGCAGGCGCACGCGCCGAGCCTCAAATCGCTCGACGATGCCACCGAAATCAGGCGCCGGATCCTCCTGGCCTTCGAGCGCGCCGAAACGGTCAAGGACCCCGAGGAACGGCGACGGCTGCTGACCTTCGTGGTGGTGGGCGGTGGCCCGACAGGCGTCGAAATGGCCGGGGCGATGGCGGAACTTGCCAAGGCGACGCTGCGGCAGGACTTTTCTCATATCGACCCTGCCGGGGCGCGCATCATCCTGGTCGAGGCGATCGACGAGCTGCTCTCGGCCTTCACCGATTCCCAGAGCGCCTATACCTGCGAGGCGCTCTCGAAAATGGGCGTCGAGGTGCGTCTCAAATCGCCCGTCGAAGCGGTGGGACCCGGTTTCGTGCGGTTCGGCGGGGAAACCGTGGAAACGCCGAATGTGTTCTGGTGCGCGGGCGTGCAGGCCGAACCGGTCGCAGGCTGGTTCGGTGCGGCGGCCGACAAGCAGGGTCGCGTTGTGGTAGACGCGCAGATGCGGCTGCCGGGTCACCCCGATGTTTTCGTGATCGGGGATGCGGCTTCGGTTACCGGCCCCGACGGAAAGCCCTATCCCGCGCTCGCCCCCGTCGCCAAGCAGCAGGGCGCCCATGTTGCCGCGATCATCGCGGCGGAGATGACGGGCGAGCCCGCCCCTGGGCCGTTTCGATATCGGGACTGGGGCACCATGGCGACCATCGGGCGCTCGGCGGCCGTTGGGAAGTTCGGCAAGTTTGCCGTCAAAGGCTTTTTCGCGTGGGTGCTGTGGGGCCTCGTGCATGTGGGCTATCTGGTCGGGTTCCGGAACCGTATCGTGGTGCTGGTCAACTGGTTCTGGCAGTGGCTGACCTATCGCAAGGGCGCGCGGCTCATCACCGGCAGTCCCCGATTGCCCCCGACCCATCCCCCTCGAAAGCTGCGCGATGAAGCCCCTGCGCGCTCGACGCTCGATTCGTGATGATGCAGCGCCAAGCCCCCAGCAAATCCGCTCAGGAGGACGATGTTTCACATCCAAGCCCTGTTGCCCTGCTGCAACAAAGCCACTGAACGAACGATAAGTGCAGCATATACAGTCAGTTGTCATGGAATCGTGACAACCTAGGCCGCGTTGGTTTGGAGTGTGAACAGACAAACTTTTCCAACCTCGGGATGGCTCCGGGATAAATTGGCCTGTATTCCTCTCCTGCGGCGGACCTGACGGTCTGTCGGCCGGCATCGGCGCCTTGCCCCCAACGTGTCGATGCCGGCTTCCTGGCCGCGAGCGCCAGGGCGCCCCTGTGGCGCACATCGCGCAACTCACGAATGTTGATCTGACGCCTCACTGAGTGCGCGCGAACAAACGCGACCGCTTCAATATGCATACTTGCATACAAGTGCACAGGCGTGTATCACCATGCTCATGAGCACGATAGAACATGCCATCTCCGTCTCCGACCTGCCTGCCGGCGAGCAGGTTCACGCCCTGTTGCATCGCGCCATCGTGCGCATGGAGCTGTTGCCGGGGCAGCGGATTTCCGAAAACGCGCTGGCGGCCGAAATGTCGGTGAGCCGCACCCCGATCCGCGAGGCGCTGCAGCGGCTCGAGCGACAGGGGCTCGTTTTCGTGCGCCCCCAGCGCGGCACCTTCGTCGCCCCCCTCAATCTGCAGGCGATCCGCTCGGCCTATTTCATCCGCCTCTCGCTCGAAAAGGCCGTCGCCACCGAGGCGGCGCGGCTGCGCAGCGCCAAGGATGTCGAGCGGCTGGAGGCGGCCATCGCCGAGCAGGAAGGCGTGCTCGCATCGCGCCAGCGCGAGGACTTCTTCGATCTCAACGCCAATTTCCACCGCCAGCTGGTGGTGGTTTCGGACCTCACCGGCATCGCCGGGGTGCTCGATGAGGCCCGCCATCATCTCGACCGGGTGCGGCTTGCGCATCTCGATCATGCCGGCCCCTACCCGCTGGCGCCGATCATCGAGGAACACCGCGCAATCGTTGCCGCCATCGCGGCGCAGGATGTGGCGGCGGCCGAACAGCTCATGCACCTGCATATCGAGAAGGTGCTGCCGCGCTACGACCTGCTGAAGGCCAAGAGACCCGAATTCTTCGCCCTTCCGGGCGAGATTACCGGCCCGCCGGGCACCCGGCGCCCCCGGAACAGCCTGCATCGCTGATCGCCGCCCGAGGAGGGGCGGCACACCTGGAGGATACCCAATGTTCGAGACGACCCGACGCACGGGCTCCGTGCGAATGACCCGTCGCGCCTTCATGGCCGGCACCGCCACCCTGGCCACCGCGCTTGCCCTGCCCGGCGGCAGGCTTTTCGCACAGGATCTGGCCGATCCGGCCTCGCTGCGTCGCGCCGGCGGCACAGTACTCAATTTCCGCGCCTGGGAGCGCTATCCGGCCAGTGACATTCCCGGCCTCAACCAGTTCCTCGACGCCAATCCGGACCTGTCGATCGAATGGTCGAGCGCGCCCTTCGCCCGCTATCGTGACCGGCTGATCGCCGAATTCATCGGCGGCACGCCCCTCGATGTGGTGCAGGTGCCCGAGACCGAGCTCGCCTCCTGGGCCGAGAGCGAGTGGCTGATGCCGCTCGATGACATGGAGGGCATCGACGCCATTCTGGCAGCGGCCTCGCCGGGCAATGTCGAGGCCAGCCGCGCACCCGATGGCAAGCTCTATGCTCTGCCGATCTTCGCCGATGCCTTCGGCTTCGCCTACAACACCGAGGCCTTCAATGCGGCCGGCTTCGAAAAGCCCGGCGCGACGCTCGATGAGTTGCGCACGCAGATGGAGGCCATCAAGGCGGCCGGCATCGAGCCCTATCCCCTGAGCCTCGGGATGAAGAAGCAGGCCGGCCAGTTCTGGAGCCTGTGGTCGACGCTCTATGCGTCGGGCGGCGACATGTTCGATGCCGAAGGTCAGCCGGCCTTCGACAAGCCCGAGAGCCCGATGAAGGCGATCCTCGAATGGTATGTCGCGGCTTATAACGACTGGAAGATCGTCAGCCTCGAAGACCTCCAGCGCGACTGGGGCGTGGCGCGCACCGGCATCCGCACCGGCCAGATCAAGTCGGGCTACATGGCCCAGTATGCCTTGACCGAATTCAACGTGAAGCCGGATTCGGCGGTGACCGGCAAGGTGAAGATGGCCCTGGTTCCGGGCCTTAACGCCAATGATGTGGGTGCGGTGGGCTATTGCCACGGCGCCGGCATCGCGGCAGGCACGCGCAATCCCGACGCGTCCTGGCGGGCGCTCAACGCCTATGCCGGCCCCGGCGCCGACGGGCAGTGGACGCTGACCCAGATGCGGGCGCTCGACCAGGGTGGGCGCTGCCCCTTCCCCGGCGTTTACGAAGCGCCCGAGCTTCAGGCGCTGATCCAGTCGATCACGCTGGGCGATGCGGCCGATTTCGCAAAGCTGTCGCAGATCTCCAAGCCCAAGCAGGGCATCAAGGCGCCCTGGTATCCCGAATGGGAGCAGGCCTTCATGACCCACATTCAGGATGCGCTGCTCAAATCCACGACGATCGACGCCGCCATCACGGCCTCGGCCGATTTTGCCCGCGAGCTCGCCGCCGGCTGACACCATCGCCGGAGGCGCGGCCAGCGCTTCCGGCCCCTCCTTCGGAGCTATCGATGACCCAGTTCGAAGCGATGCGCCAGGCGCTCGTTGCCGCAAACCCACGCCTGTCGCGCTACAACCCGCTCAACCGCATCCTGTTCTTCGACGATTTCGACGAGGGCGTGAATGGCTGGTGCGAACTCGTCGGCAATCACGACGGGGACCCGGACAAGATCCGCACCATCGTCGCCGACATGCGCCCGCCCCAGATCTCGAACCTCTCGTTCTGGGATATCGGCACGCATGGCGCCGTCGACGGGACCTATGCGCTCAAGCTCGCCACCCGTCCCAAGGCCAACCACATGGCGCTCGCCATCAAGCGGATGACCTATGTGAAGCCGGGCCGGGTGCAGTTCGAGACCTATTTCACCCTCAAATCGGAAAGCTGGATCGGCCCCCGGCCCGACCGTCAGGCCTTTGACGGCAATATCGATCCCAGCGTCATGGATTTCGGCGATTTCTGCATCGGCAACGATGTCTGCGATGCCGAATATGGCCGGCGCTATCACTGCGCGCTGCGCTATGTGAACACCGACCGCCACGGCAATCTTGTACGCAAGTGGCAGTACAAGACCAGCGTGCAGACCACCACCAAGATGGAGATCGCCGGCAACCCCGCCGTCGCCGATTACCACGTCTCGCACCCCGACGACTGGGAGGACGTGCCCGATGGCCAGCAGAACCTCTGCTACAACGAGATCCCCACCAAGATAAACTGGCACTATCTGCGCTACGTCTTCGACACGAAGGAAGGGCGCAATGTCGAATTACAGGTCAACGACAAGCTGATGGACCTCAGCGCCATCCCTGTCCCCCGCTATCCGCACGGCTATTGGGGCCTCGAAAAGCTGATGAATTTCTGCCTCGACGTGCACACTCATCGCGATGTCAGGAACTTCCTTTTCCTCGATTCCTGCCTCGTCTCGGTCGACTGGTAAGGAGGCCCTGACCATGCTTCGCCGTTCATTCACCGCCGTTCCCGAGCGTAACGTCGCCATCGCCGACGGCTTTGTCACCGAGCCTTATGAAACCGCCTGGGCCGACGAGGCCCGCTGGTTCGTGCATGTGCTCGAGGCGCCGGCCGGGGCTCGCATCGCCTTTTCCGCCGAAACCTCGCCCGAGGGGCTGACCTGGTGTGCGCACGAGGCCGCTCCGGTCTCGCTGTCGGGCGCAGGCCTCGCCACCATGCCGTTGAGGGATATCGGCCCCTGGCAGCGGCTTCGCTTCACCGTCGAAGGGGCGGCATCCGTCCGCGCCATCGTCTACCTGACGCTCAAGGGCTGAGCCATGGCAGCCCGCGCCCGAGGCTGGCGCACCAGCGACCAGCCGCAACCCCTGCTCGCCTTCGTGCTGAACTCGCCGGCGATCCTCCTGCTGCTGGTGATGGTGCTCTACCCGATCCTTTATTCGGCATGGCTGAGCCTGCACCAATACAATCTGAGGCGGCCCCGCGCGGTGGAGTTCATCGGGCTGGGCAATTACATCGAGATTTTCTCGACCCCGCAATTCTGGAACGCGGCGCGGATCACGCTGGTCTTCTCGATCGGCTCGATCGGCACCACGGTTCTGCTCGGCACGCTTCTGGCGCTTTTGCTCAACGAGCGCTTTCCGGGCCGCAGCGTGCTGCGCGCCATCGCGCTGATCCCCTGGGCCATTCCCCCGGTGGTCAACGGCCTCGTCTGGCAATGGCTGTTCGAGGGGCAGAACGGGCTCATCAACCACATCCTCTTAAGCGTCGGGGTCATCGACAGCTACCAGGCCTGGCTTGCCCATCCCACCACCGCGCTTCCGGCGCTGGTCATCGCCCAGGTGTGGAACCACGTGCCCTTCGTCGCCATCGTGATGCTGGCGGCCTTGCAGACCATTCCGGGCGAACTCTACGACGCCGCGCGTGTGGATGGCGCCAATGTCTTCCAGCGCTTCTGGTACGTCACCTTCCCCTGGCTGAGCCATTCGCTGCTTCTGGTGCTGATCACCCAGACCATGGTGGCGCTGCGCACCTTCGACATCGTCTATGTGCTCACCGGCGGCGGACCGGGCGATTCCACTACCGTCATCGCCTGGCTCACCTATGTCACGACCTTCAGCTTCACCGATTTCGGCAAGGGCAACGCCTATGCCTACATCATCGCACTCGTCACCATGACGCTCTCGATCTTCTACATCCGCATGCTCTGGAAGCGGGGAGACATGTCCAAATGACCGGCGCCAGACAACACCCCTTGCGCACTGCCCTGCTGATGGTCTTTGCGCTCCTCTTCTTCATCTTCCTCTTCGGCCCGTTCTACTGGATGGTGGTGACGAGCCTGATGACCGAGCAGGAAATGCTCTCGGTGCCGCCCAAACTCTGGCCGTCCGAGCTCTCCTTCGACAACTACATGGCGGTGCTGGGCCTCGGAGACCCGCAATTTCTCGCCGAGGCGCGCAACCGGGCCCCGGCGGTGTTCGAGGTGCGGCAGGGGCTGGTCAACTCCCTGATCGTGGGGATCTGCGTGGCGATTGCCAATATCCTGATCGCGACGCCTGCCGCCTACACCTTTTCGCGGCTCAAATTCGGCTATTCGCTGCCCTTGCTGATGGTCTATCTCGCCACCCGCATGGTGCCGCCCATCATGCTCGTCGTCCCGATGTTCCTGATCGTGCGCAATCTGGGGCTGATCGATACGCCCCTGGCGCTTGTGGCGGTCTATTGCGCGCTGACGTTGCCGTTCTCGATCTGGCTGCTGCAATCCTATTTCCGCACCATGCCGGTGGAACTAGAGGAAGCGGCGGTCATCGATGGGGCGAGCCGCTGGCAAACAGTGCGCATGGTGCTGCTGCCGCTGTCCCTGCCGGGGCTGACCTGCGTCGCGATCCTCGCCTTCATGGGCTCGTGGAGCGAGTTCCTCTTTGCCGTGACCTTTACCAACACCTCGGCCAGCCGGACCCTGCCGGTGGTGGCGGCGAGCTTTGTCGATACCGCATCGATCCAGTTCGACTATGTCATGGCGGCCGGCGTCATCACGGCGCTGCCGCCCTTCCTCCTGGCGCTGATCTTCCAGCGCTTCATCGTCTCCGGCCTCTCATCGGGGGCGGTGAAGGGATGATGGCCCCCGTCCCCCGCATCGGGCTCGGCTGTGCCGGGCTCGGGCTCGCCGATATCGGCGAAGAGGCCGCTGCAACGACGTTCGCAGCAGCCTTCAGGCGCGGCATCAGCCATTTCGATACCTCCCCGCTCTATGGAGCCGGACTGTCGGAAAAGCGCCTGGGGCGGGCGATCCAGCGTCACCTTTCTGAAGGCGGCGCCCTGCCCTTCGTGTCCACCAAGGCCAGCTACCGCATCGACTTTCCCGAAGGCGGGCGACAGCCACCGGCCGAGCGGCGGCAGGATTTCTCGGCGGGCTTCATCCGGGCATCGGTTGAGGCGAGCCTTAGGCGACTGGGCCTCGAAAAGCTCGACCTGGTCTATCTGCACGATAGTCCCTCGGCCGAGGCGATCGATGATGCGGTGGAGGCGCTCGAAACGCTGAGGGCAGAAGGCCGGATCGGGGGCATCGGGATCGGTGTCACCGATTGCGACTTGGCCATCGCCACTCTCGCGCGCCACCGGCTCGATGCCGTGCTGATCGCCGGGCGCCAGACCCTGCTCGACCGGCGCGCCGAAGCCGGCCTTTTTGCTGCGGCCGCAGCGCAGGGGGCACAACTGGTGGTGGGCGGGGTATTCAATTCGGGCATCCTCGCCGCCGACGACCCGGCAACCGGCCGGTTCGACTATGGCGCGGCAGCGCCAGATATCGTGGCGCATGCGCAGCGGCTGCGCACAACGGCCGAAGTGGAAGGCACGAGCCTCAGGGCGGCGGCCCTGCATTTCGTAGCCGATGACGCGCGGGTAGCGGCGACGCTTCTGGGCGCGACATCGCCTGCCGAACTCGAGGACTGCCTCGACCTGCTCGCGCAACCGATCGCGCCGGAAGCACTCGCCCGCATCGCGGCAACGCCATGAGCCGGTTCGACACGCATGTGCATCTCTGGCGCCGCGGCGATGGCCACCCCGTGCGCATCCGCTCGCGCGTGCCAGAGCTCGATGCGGACTTCGACATGCATGCCCTGCGCCCCCTGCTGGCGTCGGCAGAAATCTCGAGGCTCATCCTCGTTTCGGCGGCGCAGATCGAGGCCGAACCCGCTGGGCTCTTGATTGTGGCCGAGGCGCATCGCGATGTGGTGGCCGGCGTCATCGGTTGGCTCGATCTTGCGGTGCCCGATTTCGAGGCCCGGCTCGCAGCGGCCTGCACCAATCCCCTATGGCTCGGGCTGCGCCTTCCCGTCGTGCTCGAAGATGCCGAGACTTGGGTCGCCCAGCCGGGGCTGGACGATGCGCTGGCGGCGCTTGCCGATGTCGGCGCAGTAATACAGGTGCTGGTCGCGCCCCACCAGATCGCGACCGTCGCAACCGTCCTCGAACGCCACACAGGCCTGCGCATCGTCATCGACCATGTGGCCAATCCCGATCTCACCCATCCCGGCGATCCGGTCTGGCACGAGGGCATTGCACGTCTGGCGCGTTTGCCGAACGCCTTCGCCAAGCTCTCCATGCTGTGGCTGCCCGGCCAGACCCTGCCCGATGAAGCCGCTCTGGCAGCGATTTTTGCTCATGTCGCCCGCCAGTTCGGCCACCACCGCCTGCTCGCCGCCAGCAACTGGCCGGTGAGCGCTCCCGGCTTTGCCTATCGTGATGTGTTCGCCACCATCGAACGGCTCACCGGCCTCGATGCGGGGCGCTTTGCAGCCAATGCCGAAGCCATTTATACCCGTTAGACGTCAAATCGAGGTTGCCCATGTCGCCTTCCGCCACCATGCGCGCGCTGGTCTGCGCCGAGCCCGGCCAGTTGGCCATTGCCACCCGCGCGATCCCTCAGCGCGGCCCGGACGAGGTTCTGGTGCGGGTGCGGCGCGTGGGCATCTGCGGCACCGACTATCATATCTTTGAAGGCAAGCACCCCTTCCTCGCCTATCCGCGCGTCATGGGCCATGAACTCGCCGCCGAGGTGGTGGAGGCGCCCGAGGGTTCACCGCTCGTCGTCGGCGAGGCGGTGATCATCAACCCCTATCTCGCCTGCGGCACCTGCATCGCCTGCCGCAAGGGCAGCCCCAATTGCTGTACGAGGATCGCGGTGCTGGGAGTGCATACCGATGGCGGCATGGCCGACTATCTCGTGCTGCCTGAAACCAATGTGATTTCCGGCAACGGTCTTAATCTCGACCAGTGCGCGGCGGTCGAATTCCTTGCCATCGGCGCCCATGCCGTGCGGCGCGGCGGCGTCGGCCCTGGAGACCGGGCGCTGGTCATCGGAGCGGGCCCGATCGGGCTCGGCGCCGCGCTCTTTGCCCGGTTGTCTGGCGCCACGGTGCATCTGCTCGACCGCGATGCCGAACGGCTCGCCAGCATCGGCGCCATCGTCGGCGCCGCAGGCACCATCCGCGCCGACGAGGGCATGGACGCAGCCGTTGCGGCAGCCACCGATGGGGAAGGCTTCGACGTGGTCTTTGATGCCACCGGCGTCGGCAAGTCGATGGAAAAGGCGTTCGACCATGTCGCGGCGACGGGGCGGCTGGTGCTGGTGAGCGTGGTCAAGGACCCCATCACCTTCTCGGACCCCGATTTCCACCGCCGCGAAATGACGCTCATCGCCTCGCGCAACGCCACTGCGGTGGATTTCGAGCGCGTGGCCGAAGCGCTGCGTTCGGGCGCGGTGCCGATCGACCAGATCGTCACCCATCGCACGAGCCTTCAAGGCGCGATCGCCGACCTGCCGCGCTGGGCCCGCGAAAAGTCCGGCCTGATCAAGGCGCTGGTCACGCTCGACTAATCGGGCACCGCTCCAGCCAAAGATGATCTTAGCACGCCGAACAGCCCCGCCAACGCGGGGCTGTCTCGTTCTGCCGTAGCGGCACCTCGGCAACGCACTTCTGAACGGACACCATGACGACCATTTCACTCAAGGCGGACATTCTCGTGGTTGGCGGCGGGGCGACTGCGCACGTGCTGATCGCAGTCTTCGGAGCCGGCACGGCCCATCTCATGGCCAGCGGGCAGGCGATGGTGAAGGCCAGGCCCGACGCCATCGTGGCGGCTCCGCCGCATTATTCCGTCCACACCGAAAGCGAGTTCCTGGCGCATTCTGTCGCCATCGGTTGCGAAGCTGCACGCGCCAATGAAACCAGAATAGGTCGCGTGCTGGACTAGACCAGCGGAGCTGGAGGCCAAGGCAATGCGATTCGCTACGAGCGCGAAAAATCCAGCACGCCCGGGCACGCGGTGAATAACACCCAGAACTGGGGGCAGTGGCCGACAGAAATTGAAGGAAGAGGCGTCATCATGTCAGTTTCATCAATATCGTTTTGACACACTGCGACAGAAACTGTCACTTCCTGCAATTTTGTGACAATATAGCTAGGTATTTTTTGATATAATCTGCATGATACATTATGGGCCTTGAATAAATTTCATACTTTATGCATTTATGGTGACATAAATGTCACTTCATTTCATTGATCACTATGTTAATTGATGTCTTTCATAACATAAGGAGGTCAATTGCCATGAAGATTTACCTTGCCCTTGCGGCGCTCACTGTGAGCACGAGCGCCTATGCCGCAGACCTTTCGATGGTCAGCCCGATTTATCCGGCTCCGGTTTCCACCTTTGACTGGACTGGCCCATATATCGGCCTGCATGCCGGTTATGGCTGGGGCGACGAGACTGATGATCAGAGCGGTTTGTTCCCGAGCGCCCCCAGCTTCCCCGGCTTTCCCGGCGGCCCTTTCCCTGGCGCCGACGCCTTCGACATGAGCGGTTTTGTCGGTGGCATTCATGCCGGCTATACCCATCAGCTTCCGAGCGGCATCGTGCTGGGTTTCGAGGGCGACCTCGACTACGCCGATATCAGCGGCGGTGCCCAAGGCATCTATCGTGAAGGCTTCTCGCTCCGCACGCTGGGACTGACGAGCCACTGGCAGGGTTCCCTGCGGGCCCGGACTGGCTATGCAATTGACAATGCACTGCTTTACGGCACCGCTGGCGTGGCCTTTGCCGATGGCACACTGACCAATAGCGGGTTTAATGAGTCCGATCCCATCCCGAGCAGCAGCGAGACCAGAACGCATGTCGGCTGGACGGTTGGCCTGGGCGCCGAATATGCCTTCACCCAGAACTGGATCGGTCGGGCAGAGGTGCGTTACACCGAGTTCCTCCAGCAGAGCTATCCGACCTTTGATGGCAATGTGAACGCGGGCTGGAGCCAGACCACCGCTAATGTCGGTATCAGCTACAGGTTCTGACCGGTTGCCATCGGTTCAATCAGATCAGCCCGGCCCAGTGTCGGGCTTTTTCATCCGCGCCCAGCATCAGCACCCTCGCGCCCAGGATGATCTTGCGCCAGCGGGGAACATCGGGTTGTCGCCCGGGCAAGAGCGTGATGCTATCGTAGCCCACAGTGTCATCCCACCGTCTGCCTGACGAATTCCGTTGGATCTGATCGCGCAGCACGTCGGTGTCGGATGTTAGGTAAGATATAGCAGCAGGAGCTGGCGCGCAGCCGAGATCGACCTGCAGGAACCCGCACCATATCACCGCGCTAAAGCTGGTGGCAGAAGGCGCCATTGGCGATCTCGTCTCCGTCGAGGGCCGCCGCATCATTCCCTGGAACGCCGATGAGCGCCGCGACTGGCACAAGCTGCGGGCCACCGGCGGCGGCATGTGGCTGGTACAGGGCGTGCATGTGATCGACCAGATGAGCTGGCTCTGCGGGCGCCCGATCACTGCCGCCATCGGCATCGCCGCGACCCGCTTTCATCCCGGCCAGGACGCCGATGATTTTGGCGCGGCGCTGGTCGAGATGGGCGATGTGACCGGCACCATCCGCATCTCCGGCACGAGGGCAGACGTGGCGCCGCAAGTGTTCACCGAGCTGCACGGCACCTCGGGCATCATCAGGGTATCGCATCGCGGCAGCCTAACGCTCGACACGGGCGGCGGCGAAACGGACCTGACCGACACCGTAGTCAATCACTGGCACGCCACACTCGACGGCGACATCGCGGCCTTCGCCCGGCTGGAGCGGCATGCGAGCCCACCTTCTTCTGCCCAGTATGCAGGCTTTGGCGCCACCATGGCGGAGTTTGCCGCCGTTCGGCGGGTGCAGTCGGCCACGCTCGCAGACCTGATGCGGGCGCAGGACCTTGTCGATGCGATCTACGCGGCGGCCACCACCGGCCGCTGACAGTCCGTTCAGCCGCCTCGGCTCAATTCGAGCAGGAAATCGACCAGCGCCCGGACCTTGGCCGGCACGCGACGATTGGCTGGAAACACCACCGATATCGGATCGGCCTCGGTCTCGTAGGGTTCGAGCAGCGAGACGAGCCGGCCCGCCTTCAGGTCCTCGCGAAAGATCCACCAGGTCGCCTGTGCGATTCCGATCCCCGTCACCGCCGCCTCGCGCAGCACATCGCCGCTGTCGGTGGTGAGATTGCCCGAAACCTTGAGCACATCCGACCCGCCCGACGGGTTGCGGAACGGCCATGCCGGCCCGAACCCGCCCACGATGCAGTTGTGCGTCAGAAGATCCTCGGGCCGCTTTGGCGTGCCGTGACGTTCGAGATAGGCGGGCGAGGCCACCGTCTTTTGCGGCCCGCGGATCAGCAGCCGGTTGATGAGCCCGGAATCGGCCAGCCGGCCCGAATGCACGGTCAGGTCATAGCCACCTTCGAGCGGATTGGCCGTCTGTCCCTTAAGGTTCACCTCGAGCTTGACCCCCGGATAGCGCGCGAAGAAATCGCCCAGCGCCGGCACGAGGGTCGTGCGCCCGAAGGAGGGCGGCAGGCAGATGCGCACGGTGCCGGTCGGGGCGGCATTGGCCTCGCGGATTTCGGCCTCGGCCTCTTCGAGCTCGTTGAGCAGTTTCACACAGCGCTCGTAATAGACCGTGCCCGACTCGGTCAGGTGCAGCACGCGCGTCGTCCTGTGCAAAAGCTGCACGCCCAGCTCGTCCTCGAGCCGCCCCACGCTTTTCGTGACAGCGGAGGTCGTCACCGCCAGCGCCTTGGCGGCGGCCGTGAAGCTGCCCAGTTCGGCAACCCGTGCAAAGGCGATCATGTCATTGAATTTGTTCATGAAGCCGGACGATCGCTGACGCTAGTGGGCACTGTAGCGCTCCCCGGTCGAATTGCAAACGGGCGGCTCAGACCGCACAATAAAGCGGCAGCACGTCGCCGCGCTCAGAGAAGCGGCATAGTGGAAAAGCACTCTTTCCACAAACGCATATTCCCTGTCCCCCGCCACGGGACCAGTGTCGGGCCACGGGCAGAGGGGCCCGGAGGACGGAACGAGGCAATGGCTGAGCGTCTGATCAGAGCGATCGACTGCCTCATAGAGGAGGGCGGCCAGTGGCAGCTGCGCCCCCACGACATCGCCATCGCCGCCGGACGCATCACCGCCCTCGCCGCCCCGGGCTCGATCGCTCCCAGTGACAATGACAACGTCATCGACGGGCGGGGGCTGATTGCTGTACCCGGGCTCGTCAATGCCCATTTCCATTCACCCGATACGCTCATCCGCTCCTCTGCGCCCCTGCTGCCGCTCGAACTGTGGTCGCTGCATTCGGCGGCCGGCCGCGAGCGCCGCAGCCCGCGCGAAGCCTATGTTTCGGCGATGCTCGGGGCCATCGAGATGCTGGCGAGCGGCACCACCACCGTACTCGACCATATCCGCGTCTCCCCGGATATCGACGGGCCCGTGCTGGATGCCGCCGCCAGCGCCTATCGCGACATCGGCATGCGGGTGGTGATGGCCCCGATCCTCGCCGACATTCCCGTAGCCGAGACGCTGCCGCTCACCCCGACCGACATCGGAGGCGACGACATCGCCGGCTGGGGCCGGCGCCGTCCCCTGCCCGCCGGCGACCAGATGGCCATCGCTGACGGCTTTATTGCGCGCTGGCAGGGCAAATCCGATCGCATCCATTGCGCCCTCGGCCCATCGGCGCCGCAGCGTTGCAGTGATGACCTGCTCGACCGGATCGCCGCGCTCGCCCGTCACCGCAAGCTGCCGGTGCACATGCACTTGCTCGAAACCGAAGCGCAGCGCGCAATCGGAGACCGGCACCCCGGGGGCACGCTGGCGCGGCTTGGCGAAATTGGGCTGATGGGTCCGCGCACGAGCTTTGCCCACGCCATCTGGCTTGGTGATGCCGATCTCGACCGCCTGGCAGACGCCGGCGCGGGCATCGTCCACAATCCGGTTTCCAACGCGCGGCTCGGCAGCGGCTTCTGCCCGCTCCATGGCATGCTCGCGCGCGGCATCAGGGTGGGGCTAGGCACCGACAGCTGCTGCTGCAATGACAGCGCAAATCTTCTCGAAACCACCAAATGGGCAGCTCTGCTGGGCAATCTCGTTACCGCCGGGCCCGAGCGCTGGACGGGCCCTGCCCGCGCCCTGCACCTTGCGACAGCCGGCAGCGCCGACGTCATCGGCCTCAAATTGGTCACGGGCCGGATCGCGCCGGGGCTTGCGGCCGATCTCACCCTCATCCGCCACGACAGCCCGGCCCTTGTGCCGCTGCTCGATCCGGCGCGGCAGATCGTGCTGTCGGGAGCTTCGATCGTCATCGATCAGGTGCTCGTGGCCGGCGAGACGGTGATGCAGGCCGGGCGCGCCAGCCGCATCGACCAGACTGCCATATGGGCCGAAGCGCGTGAGCTGGCAGCGGCCCGCCTCAGCGACACCGAAGCCGACTACGCCATGGCCGCCCGCATGGCCGGGCCCATAACCCGCATGCGGCAGCGACTGGCTAAGGAGCGGGCGGAATGAGCGGGTGGCACTTCGAGCGGCCGCTGCGCGGCTTCCAGCACCTTTTGCGCGAGACCGACGCCATCGGGCTCGATCCGGCGCGGCTGGTCGATGAGGCGCTCGAAATGGGCGCCGATACCTATATCGCCATGGGAGGCGGCTTTTCGGCCTGGTATCCGAATGCCGGTCACGGGCAGACCGTCAATCCGCATATCGAGGGCGATTTCCTCGGGCGCCTGCTTGAGGCGGCGCGTCCGGCCGGCCTCAGGGCGCTGGTGCGGATGGATCTCTCTAAGCTCCGCCCGGAGGCCAAGGGTCTCCGTCCCGACAGCCTCGTACGCGACGCCGAAGGCGGGTTCGCCGAAGTATGGGAGATGCCGCAGGCCTGCGCCACCGGCCCGGTGTGGGGCGAGAATGTCTTCGCCATTCTCGACGAAATTCTCGACCGCTATCGGCCGGACGGGTTCTTCTTCAATTATTTCACCGTGCCGCGCTGCTTCTGCGCCCGCTGCGAGGCCGAGGTGCAAGCGGCAACCGGCGCATCCGTGCCTGCCAAGGGCACGCGAACGCCGGCCTACGAGAGCTGGCGGCAGCGCGTTCTCGCAGGGACTGCCCGGGCGATCGCCGACCACATCCATGCCCGCGACCCCGACCTTGCCTTCGTGCCCTATCACCATGTGCGCGACGGCTGGAACCTGCCGGCAATGGCGCAGATCGCCGACCTCTGGAGCGCGCAGATCTCCAACCCACTGGTGGTCAACCCGGTTGATCCGCAGCCGACATGGCGGCACTGGCCGGCTGAAGAAGCGCTGCTTGGGCGTGCACTGAAGCCGGGCCTTTCGCCGCTCCTCGTGCAATCGAGTTCGGGGTTCTTTGCCAGCCGGCAGGTGGCGCTGCCGCCCGCCCGGCTGATGGCGAGCGCCATTCAGGCGGCCGCACATGGCGCAGGCGTCATTCCCGCCATCAATGGCACGCTGGCGCAGGATGATGACCGGGCCCTGCCCGCGATCAAGCGACTGGGGCGGCACCTCGCCGCTCATGCGGACTGGTACGGCGCGGCCCGGCCGAAAGCGACCATCGGCATCCTGCGCTCGGAGGCGAGCCGGCTCTGGGGCCCCGATGCGGGCCGGCCGGCCGGCGATCCGCAGGGAATGGGGCATGTGGCCGAATTCCGCGGGCTTTTCAGCCTTGTCGCCGCGCTCGGCCATCCGCTCGACATCCTTGCGTCGGGCGCCGTCACGGCCGACCGGATCGAGGGCCTCTCGCTCCTCATCCTCCCCGCTGTCTCCTGCATCGGTGCTGAGGACGCCGCTGCCATCGACGCCTTCGTTGCGGGCGGCGGCGCGCTGATCGTCACCGGCGACACCGGCGCCCATGATGCCGATGGCAGCCCTCGCGCGACCCCGGCGCTCGCTGCGCTGCCAGCGCTGCCCGGCGCATCCCGCAATGCTTCAGGTGGGTATTTCGCGCTGGGCGATGATGCCGAGGCGCTCGGGCTCGGCAGCCTGCCCTTCATCGGTGCCGATGGGCCGCTCTGGGCGCCCGACCTCGCGCAGGATTGGCAGCAGCGCATGCCGCTCCTCGGGCCCTACAGCAACAACGCGCCTGAATTCACCTCGGTAGATGGACCGCCAGGGCCGGCGGGCCTTGCCACCCGCAGGCACGGCGAGGGCGTCGTCCACTGGCTGCCCTGGCGCTGTGGTGCGCTTTTCGGCCGGGCCGGCGTGCCAGATTGCGGAGCGCTTCTCGGCGCTCTTATGAGCGAGACTGCCGGCGAGGCCCCGATATGGCTGCACGGCATGAGCGGCATCGAGGCCGTGCTGATGGCCCATCCGCGCGGAGGTTTCCTGCACCTCATCAACACATCAGGGCCCATGGGCTCGCCCTTCGCCGAACCGATGGCGCTCGCAGGCTTTGCCGTGCAGGTGAAGATGGCGCTCGCCCAAGCGCTCGACATGGCGACGGGCCTGCCTCTTCCCATAAGGCGCGACGGTGCGTGGACTGAGATCGCCCTGCCCGGCCTTACCGATTTTGCAGCCCTGGCTCTGGTGGAGGACCGGACATGAGCCAGGGTCGCAAGCAACGCAAGAGAGCCGGGACAACCGGTCGGCCTAATGGTTTTTCCATCCCCAGCCTCTGCGCTGCCCGAGGCGGCAGGCAGGCTCGCAACCCGAGGTGACCCGATGAAACGACGACTTGCTACCGGCCTTGCCGGCGCCCTTTTGTGCACCACCGCCCTGCTCGCCGCATTCGGCCCGGCCGTGGCGCAGGAAGAGATCGTCATCGCCCAGGCCAATGATGCCCTGACGATGGACCCGGCCAAGCATTCGGCCTTCCCGACCGCCAACATCATGTTCCAGCTCTATGACGCGCTGGTGACGATGGATGGGGCCGGGCAGTTCCAGCCGGCGCTCGCCACCGAGTGGAGCAACCCCGAGCCCACAACCTGGCGCTTCAAGCTGCGCGAAGGCGTTACCTTCCACAATGGCGAGCCGTTCAACGCCGCCGCCGTCAAGTTCAGCTTCGATCGCGCCCTCGACCCGGCCTTCCAGGCGCCCTATCGCTCGCGCATCGCGGCGATCCAGTCCGTCGAGATCGTTGACGACATGACCGTCGACTTCAAGACCGCCGCCCCCTTCCCCACCATGCTGTTCTCGCTCTACGAGGCCTCGTTCGCCGCGTTGATCGTGCCGCCCGGCTATATCGAGGCCAATGGCCCCGAGGCGCTGGTCAATGCCCCTGTCGGGACCGGCCCCTACAAGTTCGTCGAGTGGCTCAAGGATGAGCGCGTCGTGCTCGAGGCGAATCCGGATTATTGGGGCGGTGCGCCCGAGATCGAGCGCGTCACCTTCCGCCCGATCAAGGAAGTGCGCACCCGCATCGCCGAACTCACCTCCGGCGGCGTGGATCTCATCGTCGACGTGCCGCCCGAGGACGTGGCCTCGCTCGACCAGGGCGACACCAAGATCGTCACCAAGGGCAGCGACTTCATCTATTTCTACGCCTTCGATACGCTCAAGGAGAGCCCGCTCCAGAACAAGCTGGTGCGTCAGGCGATCAACTATGCCGTCGATGTCGCGGCCATCCAGGAAGCGCTGCTGGGCGGGCTCGGTACCCGCGTCGCACTGACCCTGCCCACCGACGCCTTCGCCTATGACGCCAGCTGGGAGCCCTATCCCTACGATCCGGCAAAGGCCAAGGAACTTCTGGCCGAAGCGGGCTATCCGGATGGCTTCACCATCCCGCTGACCTCCCGCCAGGGTCGCTACCTCAAGGATCGCGAGATCATGGAGGCCACCATCGGCTTCCTCGCCGAGGTCGGCATCACGGTCGAGCCCAACTATCTCGAGCCGGGCGTGTGGGCCACCGTTTCTGAAGCCAAGGGCCGCGAAGGCATTATCTTCCCGGGCTGGAGCGGGCGCGATCCCGATCTCGTCTGGTATCCGCTGCTCTATACCGGCCAGTATCAGAGCTATTATTCGAACCCCGAGCTCGATGCGCTGCTCGATGCCGGCCGCAAGACCATCGACGCCGAAGAGCGCAAGGCCATCTATGCCCAGGCCGGCGCGATCATCAAGGAAGAGGCGCCGCATCTGCCGATGCTTCAGCCCCCGCTGATCTATGCCGTCGATGCCACGCTGAGCTGGGAGCCGCGCACCGACTCCATCATCAACCTGCGCGGCGCCAGCTTCGAATAAGCCAGAGGCCGGCCCCTCCCTCCGGCGGGGCCGGCCCTTCACGCGGAGATCCCCATGCTGGGCTATGTCGCCTCGCGCCTCATTTACGCGATCCTCGTGGTGTTCGGGGTCAGCGTCGCCGTCTTCTTCCTCATCAGGATCGGCGGCGATCCCTCGGCCCTGTTCCTGCCGCCGGAGGCCTCGCTCGAGGACATCGCCGCGTTCCGCACCCAGATGGGCTTTGATCGGCCCATCGTCGTGCAATATCTCGATTTTCTCGGGCGGGCGGTACAGGGCGATTTCGGCCAGTCGCTGCGCTACCAGCAGCCGGCCATGCAGCTCGTGCTCGAGCGCGTGCCGGCCACCTTGCAGCTCTCTGCGGCGGCGCTGGCGCTCTCGCTCCTCATTTCCATTCCGCTCGCCATCCTCGCAGCCACCCATCGCGGCTCGATCTTCGACCGCGTCGGGCTCGTCGTCTCGCTCATCGGCCAGAGCTTTCCCACCTTCTGGCTCGCGATCATGCTGATCCTGATCTTTTCGGAGCATCTGCGCATGCTGCCGCCATCAGGGCGCGGCACATGGGCTCATCTCATCATGCCGGCCATCGCGCTTGCGGCCTATTCCACTGCGATCATCACGCGGCTGCTGCGCTCCTCGATGATCGAGGTGCTGCAATCGGACTATGTGCGCACGGCGCGCGGCAAGGGGCTTTCGCAGGGCCGGGTGGTGTTCCGCCACGCGCTGCGCAACGCGGCAATTCCCACCCTCACCGTCATCGGTCTCCAGGTCGGGGCGCTCCTTGGCGGCGCGGTGATCACCGAGGAAATCTTCGCCTATCCCGGCATCGGACGGCTCGCCATCCAGGCCATCGCCAATCGCGATTTCACCGTGGTGCAGGCCTTCGTGCTGTTCATGGCCGTGCTCATCGTGTCCATCAATCTTCTGGTCGATCTCTCCTACGGGCTGCTCGACCCGCGCCTGAGGAAGGGCTGAGCCATGCAGGGTTTCCTCGCCTTCCTCCGCCGTTTCGCCCGCTCCAAGCTGGCGCTGTTCGGGCTCGTCATCGTCGCCATCGTCGTCTTCGCGGCAGTGTTCGGGCGCTGGCTCGTGCCGTTCGATCCCTTTGCGCAGAACATCCTTGGCCGCCTGAAGCCGCCCTTCAGCGAGGCGCGCAATGGCGGCATCCACCTTCTGGGCACCGAGGCGCTGGGGCGCGACGTGTTCAGCCGGCTGGTGATCGGTGCACAGGTCTCGCTGCTGGTGGGGGTGGCATCGGTCGCGCTTTCCAGCGTCGTCGGCATCACCATGGGCATCCTTGCCGGATACGAGGACAAGTATCTCGGCCGCATCCTGATGGGCATCACCGATGTGCAGCTGGCCATTCCCTTCCTCGTGCTGGCGTTGGCGGTGGTGGCGGTGCTCGGGCCCAGCCTTTTCAACCTGATCATGGTCCTGGGGCTGACCAACTGGGTGCAATATGCCCGCGTCGTGCGCGCCGAATGCCTCGTGCTGCGCGAGCGCGAATATGTGCAGGCGGCCCGGGCGCTCGGCGCCTCTACCCCGCGCATCCTCTTCCGACATCTCCTGCCCAACGTCATGAGTTCGGTCATCGTCATCTCGAGCCTGCTCGTGGCCAAGATGATCCTGTTTGAATCCTCGCTGTCCTTTCTCGGCCTGGGCGTACCGCCCTCCACCCCCACCTGGGGCGCGATGATCGCCGAGGGTCGCAACTACATCGCCAATGCCTGGTGGGTCGCCGCGATCCCCGGCTTTGCAATCTTCATCACCGTGATCGGCATCAACCTCGTGGGCGATCGCCTTCGCGACATGCTCGATCCGCGTCTCAAGCAAGTGGAGAACTGATCCATGGCCATCCTGGTCGATCCTGCCCTGGGCACCATCACCGAACCGGCGCGCCCGCTCGCCGTCGCCCGCTCGGTCGACGTGCTGGTGGTGGGCGGCGGCACGGCCGGCTGCATGGCCGCCGTCGCTGCGGCGCGGGCCGGCGCGAAAGTACTGCTCGTCGAGCGCTACGGCTTTCTGGGCGGCACGGCGACGGCTGCGATGGTGGGCGTGTTCTGCGGCGTCTACACCTGCGGTCCGGACTCCACCCACCAGATCCTTGTGGGCGGGCTGCCGCGCGAGGTGATGAGCCGGCTCGAAGCGGCCAAGGCGGGCATGAAATATCGCCACCGCTTCCAGGTCGACCACGAGGCCTTCAAGCTCGTGCTCGACCAGATGCTGATCGAAGCCGGCGTCGAGATCCTCTTTCACACCACCGTCTGCGAGGCGCTGGTCGCCGATGGCCAGATCCGGGGTGTCGTCGTCGAGCACAAGGGCGGGCGCGAGGCGATCCTTGCCGGCCGCGTCGTCGATGCCTCGGGCGATGGCGACGTGGCGGCCCGCGCCGGCGCCCCCTTCGAGATGGGTGATGACGATGGTCGGCTGCAGGCGCCCACCATGGTCTTCTACATGGGGCAGGTCGATGTGCCGCGCGCCATGGCCTTCCCCGAAAAGGAGATCCGCAAGCTGCTGATCGCGGTCAAGGAGAGCGGTGAGTTCGACTTCCCCCGCATCAGCGGCTCGTTCTCGCCGGCCCCGCAACCGGGCAAGGTGCATGTCAACATGAGCCGCGTGGCCGGTTGCGACGGCGTCGACCCCTGGAGCCTCACCGCCGGCACGCTCGAGGGCCGCCGGCAGGTGGAAGGATTCGCGCGCTTCCTCGTCAAATACATACCCGGCTTCGAGACCGCGATCGTCGATGCCATTGCCCCGCAGCTGGGCGTCCGCGAAACGCGGCGCATCATGGGCGAGCACGTGCTCACCCGCCAGAACGTTCTGGGCGCGGAAAAATCCGACGCCGCCATCTGCCGCAGCTCATGGCCGATCGAGGACCACGCGCAGGGCCAGGAGACCATCCGCCTGCACCTGCCGGGCGATGATTTCTACCACGTTCCCTATGGCTGCCTTGTCCCGCGCGAGATCGACGGGCTGCTGCTCGCCGGCCGCTGCGTTTCGGCCACCCATGACGGGCAGGCCTCGGTGCGGGTGATGGGCCCCGGCATGGCCATGGGCCAGGCCGCCGGCACCGCCGCCGTACTCAGCCTTTCTGCCGGCGTGATGCCGCGTCGCCTCGCCGTGGGCGACCTGCAATCGCGGCTCGTTTCCGATGGAGCGCTGATCTGATGCAGCCCGCCCGCGCCCCCCTGCTCGAGATTTCCAACCTCAAGACGTGGTTCTCCTCCGATCGCGGCGACATCCGCTCGGTCGATGGCATCTCGCTGCATGTGGACGAGGGCGAGACGCTCGGCATCGTCGGGGAATCGGGGTGCGGAAAATCGGTCACATCCCTCTCGGTGATGCGGCTCATCCCCACCCCACCGGGCCGGTTCGTCGACGGGCAGATCCTCTTTGAGGGCCGCGATATCCTCGCGCTGCCCGAAGCCGAGATGCGCCGGCTGCGCGGCTCGGCCCTCTCCATGATCTATCAGGAGCCGATGACGAGCCTCAACCCGGTGTTCACGGTGGGCGACCAGATCGCCGAGACCATCGTGACCCATATGAAGCTTGGGCGCGCAGAGGCATCCGCCCGTGCCGTCGAGATGCTGAAGCTTGTCAACATCCCCGAGCCCGAGCGGCGGGCGACCGAATATCCGCACCAGCTTTCGGGCGGCATGCGGCAGCGCGTGATGATCGCCATGGCACTCTCGTGCAATCCGCGCCTGCTCATCGCCGACGAACCGACCACCGCGCTCGATGTCACAATCCAGGCGCAGATCCTAGAACTCCTGCGCCGGCTGCGCACCGAGATGGGCATGTCGATCATGCTCATCACCCACGACCTCGGCGTCGTGGCCGAGATGTGCGACCGGGTGGTGGTGATGTATTCGGGCAAGATCGTCGAGACGGCCGAAGTCCGGCCGCTCTTTGCCAATCCGCTCCACCCCTATACCGAGGGGCTGCTCGCCTCGATCCCGAGGCTCGACGAGGATGTGGAGGAACTCCACGCCATCGAGGGCAGCGTGCCTGCGCCTACCGACCGGCCGCCCGGCTGCGCCTTTGCCGCGCGCTGCCAATATGCCTTCGATCGCTGCCGCGCCGAGGAGCCGCCGCTGCTCACCATCGCACCCGGCCGGCAGGCCGCCTGCTTTCTTGCCGCAGAGCGGCTCGCTGAGGGAGTGCCGGCATGACCGAGACCCCGATCCTCGAGGTCCGCGACCTCGTCAAGCACTACCCCGTCAAAGCCGCGAGCCCCTTCGATCGCCGCCGCCTCGTGGTGCGCGCCGTCGATGGCGTCTCGCTCACCATCGGCAAGGGCCGCACGCTCGGGCTCGTGGGCGAAAGCGGCTGCGGCAAATCCACCCTCGGCAAGACCATCGTGCGGCTCGAAAAGGCCACATCGGGCTCCGTCGTCTATGAGGGCGAGGATTTCCTCAAAGCCGGGGGCGGGCATCTGCGGGCGCTGCGCCGCGATCTCCAGATCATCTTCCAGGACCCCTACGCCTCGCTCAACCCGCGCATGAGCGTCGAGCAGATCCTCGAGGAGCCCTTCGACATCCATGGCACGCTGAGCGGCGAGCCGCGCCGCAAGCGGGTGCGCGAACTGCTCGAGGCGGTTGGTCTGCCCGCCTCGCACGCCACGCGCTATCCGCATGAATTCTCGGGGGGGCAGCGCCAGCGCATCGGCATTGCCCGCGCCATCGCGCTCAACCCCAAGCTCATCGTCTGCGACGAGCCGGTCTCGGCGCTCGATGTCTCCATCCAGTCGCAGGTGCTCAATCTCCTGAAACGCCTGCAGCGCGAGATGGGACTGTCCTATCTCTTCATCGCCCATGGGCTGGCGGCGGTGAAGCACATCTCGGACGATATCGGGGTCATGTATCTGGGCAAGCTCGTAGAAAAGGCGCCCAAGTCGCGGCTCTTTGCGGCCCCTGCCCATCCCTATACCCAGGCGCTGATCTCGGCGATCCCGATCCCCGATCCCACCCGCCGCAGCCAGCGCATCGTGCTCGAAGGCGACGTGCCCTCGCCGATCCGGCCCCCGAGCGGTTGCCGATTCCACACCCGCTGCCCCAAGGCTTCGTCCCTCGGCACGCTGTGCAGCCGGGTCGAGCCGCGCACCCTGACGCTGGCCCCCGGCCACGAGGTGGCCTGCCATCTCTATGATCCGGCAGTGGCCCCGGCAGCGGCGGAGCCGGCCCATGTATGATATCCTGCTCAACGGCTTTCCCGGCCGCTCCTCGCGCGGCTTCCTGGGCTGGAGCACGGTGGCGTTGCTCGATGCGCCCGCTGGACCGGCGCTTTTCGACACCGGCGCCACGGGCGACCGCCCCGCGCTGATGGCGGCGCTCGGTGAACGCGGGCTCGCACCGGCCGATATCCGCACCATCGTCCTGAGCCATCTGCATTTCGACCATGTCGCCAATGTCGAGTGCTTCCCCAATGCCGAATTGATCATCCATCAGGATGAACTCGCCTATTTCTACGAGCAGCAGGGCAAGGACGCGGCCCTGCCCGTGCACCAGATCGAGGGCATGCTGGCCCGCTCCAAGCTGCAGTTGATCAACGGCGAGCTCGCAGTCATCCCCGGCTTTGCCATGATCCGCACGCCCGGCCACACGGCGGGCCATTGCTCGCTGGTGGTTGAGCACCAGGGCGAAACCCATGTGCTGGCGCAGGATGCGCTCAAGCATCGCGGCGAGGCCGAGGCCGGCGAAGCCACCGGCGCCTTCCTGCCCGCGGCGGCGGCGCGCAGCATCGCCCGCATCCTCGAGCTCGCCGATATCGTCGTGCCCGGCCACGACGTTCCGCTCAGGGTTTCCGGCGGGCGTATCTCGCCCATAGGGTCGCCGAGCGAAACCATCAGCATCGCGCTTAATGGGCGCGTCTATGCGCTGGAGGCCTGATCAATGGCAACGCTTCTCCAGAATCTCTTCCTCTGCACCGGCACCGACACCGGCTTTCATCCCGATGGCACTTTGCTGATCGAGGATGGCCGCGTGCTCTGGTCGGGGCCCCGCGCCGACCTGCCCGCGAGCCTTGCCGAAGGCGCTGATCGCCGCGACCTTGATGGCCGGATCGTCATTCCGGGGCTCATCAACACCCACGCCCATGGCGGGATGAGCGCGCAGCGCGGATGCTGCGACGAGGGCAATCTGTTTGAATGGGCCGCCTCGCTCGCCCCCTTCACCTCCGTTCTGACGCTCGAAGACAACCGCATCGGCTGTGAGCTCGCCGTGATGGAGATGGTGCGCAACGGCATCACCGCCGCCTGCGACTGCGCGCGCTACGGCGCAGGGCTCTTTGCCGATGCCGCCAGCCGCATCGGCATGCGGGCGCTTTCGGGCGCCCTCGCCAACTCTCCCTCGCTGCGCAAGGCTGGCCGGCCGAACTGGCCGCTGGCGCTCGAGGAGACCGAAGCCTCGATGGCGCGCCATGCCGGCAACGGGCTGGTGCGGCACTATCTGGGGGCGCATTCCCCCTATAGCTGCGAGCCGGACCTGCTGGTCGCGGTCAAGGCCGAAGCCGAGGCGCGCAACCTGCCCTTCGTCATCCACCTCGCCGAAAGCCCGATCGAGGTCGAAATGATCCGCGAGCGGCATGGGATGACGCCGTTCCGCCATCTCGACCGGCTGGGGGTCATCGATCGCCTCTCGATCCTGGCCCACTGCGTCTGGCTCGATGACGAAGAGATCGCGAGGCTCGCCGAAACCGGCGCCGGGGTGGCGCACAATCCGGTGTCGAACGCCAAGCTCGCGAGCGGCGTCGCGCCCGTCCCCGCCATGCGCCGCGCCGGCGTGCCGGTGGGGCTGGGCACCGATTCCACCGTTTCCAACAACAGCCTCGACATTTTCCAGGAGATGAAGGTGTCGGTGCTGATGCAGCGCGTCTCGACCGGCAACGCCAATATCACAGGGGCGGCCGAAGCCTTCGCTATGGCGACCCGCGAGGGCGCGCGTGTGCTGTGCTGGGATGACGAGATCGGTACGCTCGAACCGGGCAAGGCCGCCGATCTCGTGGTGCTCGAACTCGACCACCCCATGACCCCAACCCCGCAGCTGGTGCTGTCAGACCTCGTCTATCGCGCCGGGCCCCAGCACATCCGCGAGGTGATGGTGGCGGGCCGCACGCTTTATGCCGATGGCCAATTCACCTTCATCGACGCCGCCGAAACCCTCGCCCGTGCCCGGGCCCATCACGCACATTCCCATTCCAGTTCAGGATTTTCAGCATGACCGCCACATCAGAGGGGCCGATCGGGCTCATCACCAGCGCCGCCTCCGAAGCCCTGCTCAAGAACCGGCGAACTGAAATGGTCGGCACCCCATGGGGCGAGGCGCCGGTGCTGCTCGGCACCATCGCCGGGCGCGAGGTGGCAGTGGTGCTGCGCTATTCCGCCAATCTCACGGTGCCCAGCCACAAGATCAACCACAAGGCCAATATCTGGGCGCTGCGCGAGCTTGGGGTGGGTTCGATCATCTCGCAGAACGCCATCGGCTCGGTGAACCCGGCCATCCGGCCCGGCGACATCGTCATCCCCGATGATTTCCTCGATCGCACCAAGGTGCGGCCGCAATCCCTGTTCGATGATAGCGATTGCTGGGTGCGGGTGGACTTTACCGATCCGTTCTGCCCGCGGCTGCGGCGCGAGCTGATCGCGGCGGCCACGGCGCTCTCCAACCGCGTCATCGAGCGCGGGGTGTTCGTGTGCACCGAAGGTCCGCGCTTCGAGACGCCCGCCGAGATCCGCGCCTTCCAGCGCGATGGCGGCGATATCGTCGGTACCCCTTTGGTGCCTGAAGTCGTGTTCGCGCGCGAAGCCGAGATGTGCTTTGCCTCGATTTCCCCGGTGATCAATTTCGGCGCCGGCATGGCCCCCGCCGTGGTGCATTTCGGCCCCGGCTCGATGAACGACGCCTATTATCGCGAGGGCCTGCACGACCTCGTGGAAAAGACCATCGCCTCGGCGATCGAAGGGCTCAGCCACGATGCCGATTGCGGCTGTCGGCACGCGCTCAAGGGCGGCTTCCATGGCCAGCCGCCGGCCTGGCTCAAGACCAGCAGCATCGACATCGCCGGCGCCCCGCCCAAGGACATTTTCGCCACCCTCAAGAGCTGAGGCCACGCCCATTCCCGTGCGTTCGTGCCGTGTGGCGGAACGCGCGGGCCTCGCGCTCAGCCTTTGTCGCTGGCACCATGCCCTGCCGACTGGGCTTGGCAGAGGGAGGCGAGGATTGGGCAAGGGGCTTTACGCGCGCTATCGCGACCTTCTGGGCCGCGATGACGGCATCGACATCGGCCAAGGCTTCACCCCCGTGGTCGCGAGCCGCTCGATCGGCCCCAAGGCCGGCATCGCCGATCTGCGCTTCAAGCTCGAGCACCTCAACCCCACCGGCTCCTACAAGGATCGGTTCGCCGGCCTTGCCGTCGGCCGCGCGGTGGCCGAGGGCGCCGATCGCTGCATCGCCACATCGTCAGGCAATACGGGCGCGGCGCTCGCCGCCTTCTGCGCCCGGGCCGGGCTCGGCTGCATCCTCTTTGTCTCCGAACGCGCCCCGGCGGGCAAACTGCAGCAGATGCAGGCCTATGGCGCCACCCTCTACCGGGTTCGCGGCATGAGCGTCGATGCCGCAGAAAGCGCCCGCGCCATGGACAGTCTCGAAGCCCGCGTCGCCGCCATGGGGCTCTCGCTCCACACCACCGCCTATGCCAAGGCGCCGCGCGACATGGAGGGGATCAAGACCATCGCCTATGAACTGGCCGAGGACGTGCCGGAGGCCACCGACATCTTCGTGCCGGTCGGCGGCGCCGGGCTGCATGTCGCGATCTCGCGCGGTTATGCCGACCTTTCGGGCACCGCCCCGCCCGCCATGCATGTGGTGCAGCCCATGGGCAACGATACGGTTGCCACCCCGCTACGCAGCGGCGCGAACCGGGCGCGCTCGGTCGAAACCATCACCACCATCAGCGGCCTCGGGGTCGGGCATGTGCTCGATGGCGATGTGGCGATGGACCATGCGCGTCGCACCGGCGGCACCGGCTTTGTGGCGGACGAGGATTTCATCCGCCACGTGCAGGGACGGCTCGCCACCGAAGAGGGGCTGTTCGTCGAACCGGCCGGCGCCACTGCCGTCGCGGGGGCGCTCATTGCCGCCGAAGAGGGAGGGCTGCGCAGCGGCACCGCCATCTGCATCCTCACCGGCCATGGCTTCAAGGATCCCCCGAGCGTTTCGGTCATGGCCGACCGTCACCCCGCCGCCGAGATCGGGGCCGACGACATCCTGCATGTTCTGGGAGGCTGACAATGAGCAACATCACGCAGCGCGAGCATTCCATTGCAGGCTTTGCCCACAGCATTTCCGTCTTCACGGTCGAGGGCGCCCGCCCCGGCCCTGCGCTGGCGCTTCTGGGCGGCGTGCATGGCGACGAACTGGAAGGACCCGTGGCGCTGAGCCGGCTGCTGGCCGGCCTCGATCCTGCCTCGCTGACCGGCCGGCTGATCGTGGTGCCGGTGTGCAACCCCGACGCGGTGGCGGCCGGCACGCGGATATCGCGCGCCGATGCCGGCAATCTCGCGCGCAGCTTTCCGGGCGATAGCGAGGGCAAGCCGACCGAAAGGCTGGCGGCCCTGCTGGCGGCCGAAGTCATCGCCAAGGCCAATGCGCTGGTCGATCTCCACTCAGGCGGAGTGGCGCTCGCCTCTGCCTTTTTCGCCGGCTATGGCGATACGGGCCCGATGGCGGCCGAGGCGCGCGCCATGGCGGAGGCCTTCGGCGCACCGGTGATCTGGCGACATGGCGAACCCGCCTCCGGCCGCACCCTCAGCGAAGCATATGCGCGCGGCATTCCCTCGATCTATGTCGAGGCCAATGGCGGCACCTTCCCCGACGAGACCGTGATCGAAGCCTATCGCGAGGGCGCCCTCCGGGTGATGGCGCGGCTGGGCCACATCGCGGCCGCGCCCCCTGCCCCGGCAGTCGAGCCGTTGCGGCTCGTGGGGCACGGCAATCTCGATGCCGCGATCATGGCGCCGGCTTCAGGCTTTCTCGACTGCCGCGCCGCGCCGCTTCAACAGCTCGCGGCCGGTGAGGCGGCAGCTACCATTACCGGGCTCGACGGCCGAGTTCTGGCATACATCGCTCCGGAGATCGCCGGACGCGTGGTCTTTGCGCGCCGCTCCCGCTGGGTCGAGAAAGGCGAGATAGTGCTAGCGATGGCCCAGGACGATCGCTGACCCATCCTAAGTCGTAAGCGCGTCGGGCCCCGCCCCGCAGACGATGGCGCAGACCTTTTCGCCCGGGCTCAGCCGCACCCGGCCTTCGCGCAAGGCAGCGATGGCGGCCGCCCCCGAGAGGTCGGCTGCGAGCCCCATCTCGAACCACAGCCAGCGGGCGGCGGCGCGCATCTCGTCATCCGAGACCAGCACGATGGCATCCACCGTGTCGCGGACGATCTCGAAGATCGAATCCTCGGTCCTGGCGCAGGCCATGGTGGCAACCGACGTCGTGACCCGGTCGAGCCCGATATTCTCGCCGGCCTCCAGCGCCCGCAGCAGCACCGGACAGCCCTCGGCCTCGATACCGATGACCCGCGCCTTGGGCCGCAAGGCCAGCAGGGCCGTTGCTACCCCGCTGATCAGCCCGCCGCCGCCCATGGCCACCAGCACGACATCGACATCGGGTACCTGGTCGAGGATTTCGAGCCCCACCGTGCCCTGTCCGGCGACCACGTAAGGATCGGCGAAGGGGTGGAAATAGGCAGCCCCCGTCTCTGCGACATGGGCGAGCGCCGCCGCATTGGCCTCGTGCCACACCGAGCCGACGATGCGCACGTCGGCGCCCCACTGCTTGAGCTTCTCGATCTTGGCAGGGGTGGCGTTGTCGGGCAGGTAGATCGTCGTCGGCACTCCGGCGGTGAAGCCCGCCCGCGCCGTGGCGATGCCATGATTTCCGCCGGAGGCGGCGACGATGCCGCGTTCGAGCTGGGCGGGTTCCAGATGCATCAACCGGTTGGTCGCGCCGCGCGCCTTGAACGACCCGGTCACCTGCAGCAATTCGAGCTTGAGGCTCACCTCCACGCCATCCGAAAGCGGCGTCTTGAGCTGGTCGGCCGTGAGCACCGGCGTGTGCCGCACCCGTCCGGCTATCGTGCGGGCAGCGGCGTGGACGTCGTCAATCGTGATCAGGGGCAAGGGGCACCGTCGAGAAATGCGCAAAGGCGGGCGCGCATACTCCACAGGATGGGGGCCTGCGTAAAGCCCCGCACGGGCGGGGCTTACGGCTGACGCAGGGCTTTCGCGCCTCCCCGTGCCCGACTTCTCCACACAAGCCGGGAAGAGGATACGCAAGCCCCTTGACCACTCGGAAATTGGTCTTATAGTGGTATCTTAATGGTCTCATCAGGAGGGGATGGGCTTGGCTCAGCTCTCGCTTAGAAACATCCGCAAGAGCTTCAAGTCCGTGCAGGTGCTGCACGGGATCGACCTCGATATCAACGAGCGCGAATTCGTTGTCTTCGTCGGGCCTTCAGGCTGCGGCAAGTCCACGCTCTTGCGGCTGATCGCCGGGCTCGACCCGATCACCGAGGGCGAATTCCACCTCAATGGCCGGCTGATGAACGGGGTGGCACCCTCGCGCCGCGGCATCGCCATGGTGTTCCAGTCTTACGCGCTTTACCCGCATATGGACGTCTATGAAAACATGGCGTTCGGCGCCCGGCTCATGGGCCTCACCCCGCAGGAGGTTGAGGCCCGCATCGCCGAGGCGGCCCGCATGCTGCAACTGACGCCACTGCTGAAGCGCCGGCCGCGCGAGCTTTCGGGCGGGCAGCGCCAGCGCGTCGCCATCGGCCGGGCGCTGGTGCGCAAGCCGGACCTGTTCCTGCTCGACGAGCCGCTCTCCAATCTCGATGCGGCCCTGCGCTCGGAGGTGCGGCTCGAGATCGCCCGGCTCCACCAGCAGCTGGGCGCAACGATGATCTATGTCACCCACGACCAGGTCGAGGCGATGACGCTGGCCGATCGCATCGTGGTGATGAACCAGGGCCGCATCGAGCAGGTGGGATCGCCGCGCGAGCTCTACGAGCGGCCCGCCAACACCTTCGTCGCGACCTTCATCGGCTCCCCGCGCATGACGCTGATCCCGGTGACGCACGCGGGCGAACAGCTGACGCTCGAAGGGGCGGGCAGCGTCGCGCCGGGCCAGTTGCCCGCGAGCCCGGATGGCAGGCTGACGCTCGGGGTGCGCCCCGATGCGCTCGCCATCACCCGCGCCACGGACGGCGATGAAGGCTTTGCCGCCAGCGTCATCTACACCGAATATCTGGGCGACAACGCCTATGTCTATGCCCGGCTGGGAGATGGCACGCAGGTCAGCGTCCGCACCGGGCCGGACGTGCAGTTTGCGGCCGACGAGGCCGTGACCGTGTCGGTGCGGCCCGGAGGGGCGCATTTTTTCAGTGCCGAAGACGGAAAGAGGCTCGTCGCCTGAACGGCGATCCTCAAACACCAAGGAGAGGATGCATGACCAGAACTTTCGTGACCAAGGCAATCCTGGCGCTCGGCGTCAGCGCCATCGCGCTGCCCGCCTTCGCCCAGGAGCTGAGCTTCTGGAGCTGGCGCCAGGAAGACCGCGCCGCCTATGAGCAGTTCATCGACACCTTCGAGGCTGCCAATCCCGGCATCACGGTCAATTTCCAGACCTTCGAGGCGGCCAACTACAACACCATTCTCTCCACCGCGCTCGCCGGTGGCACCGGCCCCGACGTGATGATGGTGCGCGCCTATGGCGGGCTCGAAAACGTCGCCTCGGCCGGCTATCTCGAGCCGCTCTCGACCGAGACGATCCCGGCCCTCGCCGATTTCGCCGCTCCGGCGCTCGCCGCTGAATCCGTCCGTTCGGATGGCACGCTCTACGCGGTGCCCTTTGCGAGCCAGACCCAGCTCGTGATCTACAACAAGGCCATTTTCGACGCCAATGGCATCGAGGAGCCCCAGACCTGGGAAGAGCTCAAGGCCCTGTCCCAGAAGCTCAAGGATGCCGGCGTCATTCCGTTCGCCAACGGCACCGCAACCGCCTGGCAGAACGAGACCGTGACCTTCGGCCTCGGCTCCTCGCTGATGGGCAAGGACTTCTATGAAGGCCTGATGTCGGGCGATGCCGACTTCACCGACGAGCGCTTCACCAACGCCATCGGCGAAGTTGCCGCTCTTGCCGCCGACTACTTCCCCGATGGCTTTATCGGGCTCGACTATCCCTCCGCCCAGCAGCTCTTCTCGTCGGGTATGGCAGCGATGTTCGTGGGCGGCTCGTATGAGCTCGCTACCTTCCGCTCGCAGAACCCCTCGATCGAGCTCGGCATGTTCGCCGCTCCCGGCGCCACCGCCGAGGACGACAAGCTGGTCGGCCTATATTTCGACGGCGGCTATGCGGCCAACGCGGCCGGCGCCAACAAGGAAGCTTCGATCAAGTTCCTGAACTATCTGGCCAGCCTCGAATTCGGCCAGGCCTTCGCCAATACGCTCAACAACATCTCGACCGTGCCGGGCGTTACCTTCGACAACCCGCTCCTGGCCGAGGTCGCCGAGCTCAACCAGTCCTCGATCCCCTATCTGATGCTGGCCCATTTCCGTTATGGCGAGCCCTCGGGCTCGGTGCTGATCCAGGGCGAGATGCAGAAGCTGTTTGCCGGGCAGACCACGCCCGAAGCCATCGGTGAAGCCCTCACCACCGGTCTTTCGGCCTGGTACGAGCCCTTCAAGAACTAAGCCGCGCGCAACCTCGCCCGGCCTTCCCATCAACGGGAAGCCGGGCGAGTGGCCGACCGAACCCGGTCCGGGCGACATTCGATCGCCCGGCCAAGTCCCGCAATCAGCGAGCCGCAGATGCCAAAACTCAGGATGACAGGACGCGGCCTCTGGATCACGCTGCTGATCGTGCCGCCCATGGCCTTCGTGGCGCTCTTTATCGTCTATCCGATCCTCCTCGCCTTCGCCTATGCGTTCTTCGACTGGCAGGGGCTGCGGCGCGGCGACTTCGTGTGGCTCGAAAATTTCCACACCGTGCTCTTCGTCGAGCCCTATCGCAGCTGGACGCTCAACGCCTTCAAGAACAACGTCATCGTGTTCTTTGCCCTGATGGTCTTGCAGAACGGGCTGGGGTTCCTTCTGGCCTATGCGCTCTGGCGCGAGATGCCGGGGGCCCGCTTCCATCGCATCGCGGTGTTCCTGCCCGTGGTGCTCTCCACCATCATCGTGGCCTATCTCTTCAAGCTCTTTTACCACCCGCTGTTCGGGGTGATTAACATCAGCCTGCGCAGCATCGGCATGGGCTGGCTGGCGCAACCCTGGCTCGGCCAGGGCAACACTGCCCTCTGGGGCCTGATCGCCGCCCAGGCCTGGCACATGGTGGGCTTTCCCACCCTCGTCTTCCTTGCGGGCATGCAGCGCATTCCCGGTGAAATCCTCGATGCGGTGCGCATGGAAACCGAAAGCGAGTGGGTCAAGATCACCAAGATCGTCTGGCCGCTGGTGGCCCCGAGCGCGACGATCGTCTTTACCCTCCTGTTCGTGGGCGCGTTCAACTGGTTCGAGCTGCCCTACATCATGGCCGGGCTCGATGGTTCGCCCTTCGGCTCAACCGACGTGCTCGGGCTTTATTTCTATCGCACCGCCTTCGGTAACGTCTCGGCGGGCCAGCAGGATTTCGGGCTCGGCAGCGCGCTCGCCGTGCTGATCTTCATCTTCATCGCGATCTTTGCCACGACGCTGACCATCCGCCTGCGCCGCCGGGAGATCCAGCTATGAGCACCGCATCGGCAACTGCCAGCCGCAAGGCCATGACCTATGGCGACCGCCCCGGCATGCTGGCGAGCCTCGGGCGCGACGGGCTCCTGCAGATCATCCTGATCGCCAACACCATCATCATGCTGGCGCCCATCGTCATCATGGTGTTCTCGGCCTTCAAGACCACGCCGCAGATCTTCCAGGCGCCCTTCTCGATCCCCGATTTCACCCAGGTCGGCAATTTCATCAAGATCTGGAACGAAACCAACTTCCTGCGCTACCTGCTGAATTCGTTCTTCGTCACCGGCGCCTCGATGGTGCTGATCCTGACGCTGGGGACCATGGCCGCCTATGCCATCGGGCGCTATGCCTTCACGGGGTCGAGCTTCATCCTGATGTTCTTCCTTGCCGGGCTCACCCTGCCGCTCAAGCTCGCGATCATCCCACTCTTCATGCTGATGCGCGACCTTGGCATCCTCAACAACCAGCTGTCGCTGATCTTCGTCTATACCGCCATGGGCCTGCCCACGACGGTGTTCATCATGACGGGCTTCATCCGCTCGCTGCCCAATGAACTCGAGGACGCCGCCCGCATGGATGGGGCGAGCGAGGCGCGCATCATGTGGGCCATCATGCTGCCGCTCGTGCGGCCCGCCATGGTCATCGCCGGCATCCAGAACGTCGTGCCGATCTGGAACGACTTCTTCTTCCCGCTGGTCTTCATCCAGAACGACAATCTCAAGACCCTGCCGCAGGGCCTCACCACCTTCATGGGCGAATACACCACCGACTGGGGCGTGCTGTTCTCGGGCCTCACGCTGTCGGCCGCGCCCATCGTGATCATCTATATCGTGCTCTCAAAGCAGTTCATCGCGGGCATGACATCTGGAGCCGTGAAATGAGCGAAAGCCTCATCCCGCGCGGAACGCTGATCGTGTCCTGCCAGGCCCGGCCCGACAATCCGCTGCACGGGCCGCAATTCATGGGCGCGATGGCGCTGGCTGCCGCCCAGGGCGGCGCCTCGGCCCTGCGCGTCAATGGCGCCGAGGATGTGCGGGCGGCGATGCCGGCGGGCCTGCCGATCATCGGCATCGCCAAGATCGTGTCCGAGGGCTTCCCCGTCTACATCACCCCCAGCCTGGCCGCTGCCGCCGAGCTGGTCGAAGCCGGCGCCGATATCGTTGCGCTCGATGCCACCCCCCGCCCCCGCGATGGCGAACCCCTCGCAGAACTCATCCGCCGGGTGAGCGAGGATCTGGCGACCCCCGTCTTTGCCGATGTCTCGACGCTCGAGGAAGGCCTTGCCGCCGAGCAGATGGGCGCGGCTTTCATCTCCTCGACGCTGGCGGGCTATACCGATCCGGCCGCTCCCAAGGCCATCCTGCCCGATCTGGCGCTGATCGCGGCGCTGGCCGCGCGCGTCTCCGTGCCGGTCATTGCCGAGGGCCGTTTCAATACTCCCGAACTTGCCCGTGCCGCGCTCGATGCCGGCGCCCATGCCGTGGTGGTGGGCACCATGATCACCAATCCGCGCGAAATCACCCGCAGCTTCGCCTCGGCCCTGAAGCGCGCGCCATGATCAGCCTTGGTATCGATGTGGGAGGCACGGCCTCGCGCTGGGTGGCGCTCGACGCCCAGGGGCTCGAGATCGGACGCGGTGCAACGCCCGGCGCCACCGGCCACCTCTTCGCCGCCCTCGAGCGGCAGCGTTTCGAGGCGATGGCCGAAACCATCGCGGCGCACCGGCCTTCGGGCCAGGTCGGCCGCATCCATATCGGCGCGACCGGCCTCGGGCCCGCCATGCATGGCGACGCAGCCGCGATCCTCTCGCTGCATCTGGGCGCTCCGGTTTCTGCCGTAAGCTGCTCGGATGACATGGACCTCGCCTATCGAGCCGCGTTCGCCCCGGGCGAGGGGCACCTCGTTTCGGCCGGCACCGGCTCTATCGGCCTCCACGTCATGGCCGATGGCACGCTGGTGCGGGTCGGAGGACGGGGGCTCCTCATCGACGATGGGGGCTCGGGCACCTGGATCGCGCTCAACGCGCTTGATCGCATCTATCGGCGCATCGACGAGACCGGCGCCCCGGCCGATGCCGCCATCCTCGCCCGGCATGTCTTTGCCGCTATCGGCGGGG